>NZ_ALJL01000038.1 GCF_000287675.1 Lachnoanaerobaculum sp. ICM7 | reverse complement strand
TGTGTAATTAGGTATAACCTTAGGGGTTGTTGTGTATGGCAAGCCTACATTATCTGTTCCTGTTATTGTATCAGGTGTCTCAATTCTGTTTCCATGATTATCCAGATAATTTACGACTTACTCCGCCTGACTGCTTTCTCTTGTATAGATATGTTACAGTTTGGCTTCCGCTTACATATGTTCCTGTTGCGTTAGACGGTACTGTATCTATCTCATAGTCTGAGTATGTCTCCGGCGTTGTTGTATATGGTAATCCCAGCTTTCTGCTTCCGTCAAGTACTGTCGGTGTGCTTAAGTCGCTGTTATCATATACTGATTTGTGGTATACGGTTACATCTCCCGCATCAGCTCTTCTATATACATAGGTTACTGTCTGTGGTCCCGGTGTAAATGTTCCTGTTGCGTTAGGCGGTACACTCACTAATGTGAAGTTCGGTATTGTCTTTGATGTAGTTGTGTATGGAAGTCCGAGCTTTCCTGTTCCGCTTTGTGTATCAGGAATATCTATCTCATTCCCGTCCTCATCTACATAAACGCTTGTCACATCTCCGGCAGGTATTCTTCTATATTCATAGATTACTGTCTGTGGTGTGTTTGTATATGTTCCGTTCTTATTTGTAGGTTGTGCTGCCAACTCATAGTTAGGGATGTTCTTCTCTGTTGTTGTGTAGGCAAGTCCGAGCTTTCCGGCTCCTCCCATTACATCATCTGTATCCAGAGGTGTTCCACTTCCCTGTTCTACATATTTTACAGTTATACTCTGAGCATCATTTCTCTTATACTCATATGTTACCACTGTTGTTCCTGTTGCCGGATATGTTCCGGTGTTGTTTGTAGGTGTAGGATTTACTACTGTAAAGTTGGTTATATTTTCAGGGCTTGTTGTATATGTAAGTCCTGACTTTCCTGCACCGCTTAAGTTCTCATCAGGTGCCAGAGGTGTACCTGTTCCCTGTTCTACATGGTGAACCAATACATTTCCCGCATCATTTCTTCTATAAAGGTAAGTTACAGTCTGATTTCCTGTAGTATAGTTTCCGTTCTTATTTGTAGGTTGAGCTACCAGTGTAAAGTTCGGAATACTATGCTCAGTAGTTGTATACGGTAATCCGAGCTTTCCGGTTCCACTCATTGTGGTATCCGGTACAAGCGGTGTTGTTGTTCCGTCAATATAGTGATGTACAACTACATCTCCTGCGTCATTTCTCTTGTACTCGTATGTTACTACTGTTGTTCCTGTTGCCGGATATGTTCCGGTGTGGTCTGCAGGTGTAGCATTTACTACTGTATAGTTTGCTATATTTGCAGGGCTTGTTGTATATGGCAATCCTGCATTTCCTGCACCGTTTAGATTCTCATCAGGAGAAAGAGAGTTTGTTGTTCCCATCTCGTAATGATGTACTAAAACATTTCCCGCATCTTTTCTCTTGTAGTAGTAGTTGACAGTCTGTGTTCCGCTTGTAAATGTTCCGTTTACTGCAGGACTTACAGAAACAAAATCATAATCATTGATGTTCTTTTGTACTGTAGTAAAGGCTGTTCCAAGCTTTCCGGTTCCGTTCAGAGTTTCCTGAGTATCAAGCACTGCATTTGTACCCTGCTCAAGATAATTTACCACTACATTTCCGGCATCATTTCTCTTGTAATAATAAGTTACCACCTGATTTCCGGTTGTATATGTTCCATTCTGATTTGCAGGTGTGCTCACCAATGTAAAGTTCGGAATGGTCTGTTCTGTAGTATTATATGGAGTTCCGAGTTTTCCTGTACCGCTCATTGTGATATCAGGTACAAGCGGTGTTGTAGTACCCTGTTCATAATGGTGTACTGTAACATCTCCTGCATTCTTTCTTCTGTACTCATATACTACCGTTGTTGTTCCTGTTGCAGGATATGTTCCTGTATGGTTTGCAGGTGTTGTACTTACCACCTCATAATCCGCAATTGTCTTCGGTGTAGTTGTATAGCTAAGTCCCGACTTTCCTGCTCCGCTCATTACTGTCTGAGTGTCAAGCTCCGTGCCGCTACCCTGCTCTACATATTTTACTACAATATCTCCAACATCTTTTCTCTTATAGTAGTAGTTGACGGTCTGTGTTCCGCTTGTAAATGTTCCGTTTGCCGCCGGACTTACAGATACAAAATCATAATCATTTATATTCTTCTGTACGGTTGTAAATGCTGTTCCAAGCTTCCCTGTTCCGTCCAAAGTCTCCTGAGTATCAAGCACCGCATTTGTACCCTGCTCAAGATAATTTACCACTACATTTCCCGCATTCTTTCTCTTGTAGAAATAAGTTACTTCCTGCACTCCGGTAGTAAATGTACCTGTTGCATTTGTAGGTGCCGGAGTTGTAAGCTCAAAGTTTGCTATATCATTTTCTCTGCTTGCAGTTGTATAAGGAAGTCCAAGCTTTCCGCTTCCGTCAAGTTCTTCAGCTTGTGGTGAAGTTTTTCCTGCCGGTGTGTAAAGCTCTGTTGTCTGCCCTGTTTCATAGTGGTGTACTATAACTTTTCCGGCATCCTTTCTCTTGTAGTAATAAATTACTTCCTGCTCTCCTGTAGTAAATGTTCCTGTCGAATTTGCAGGTGCAGGAGTTGTAAGCTCAAAGTTTGCTATATCATTTTCTCTGCTCTGCGTTGTATATGAAAGGCCAAGCTTATTTGTTCCGTCAAGTTCCTCCGGTCCTGCCGCGGTTGCACCCGGAGCTTTGTAAAGCTCTGTAGTTGTACCTACTTCATAATGATGCACTGTAACTTTTCCTGCATTTTTCCTCTTATACTTATAAACAACAGTTGTGTCTGTAGTCGTATAAGTACCGTTTGCATTTGCCGGAAGCTGTGTTGTATCCACCTCATAATTCGGATCTGTTGTAACCGCCGCTGTGGTATATGGTGTTCCCACGCCTGCAGCAGTCGTTGTATCCGGTATAAGTTCGGTGTTGTCATCAATCTTTATATGTTTTACCGTAAGATTTGAAGTCTGATTTTTCAGACCTATGTTTTTAACAGATTTAGTCTTTGTCTTTGTAAGACTTACATCTGTTTTTGCCCAAGTACTTGTCTGTCCGCTAAATAATGTTGAGGCTAAAGACTCTGTAGAGTTAAAATCCTGTCCTATTACCGAACTTGTGCTTGGATTATTCGGAATGATTGTATCACTTGTTAATGTTTCAACCACCACATTGTAATTACCCGCATTTGTGATAATGTTTTTGAAAGCATAATCACCGTTTGCGTCTGTTGTAGTTTCGGCAATAACATTTCCGTCTTTTAAAAGCTTTACAGGACGGTTTGCAATCAGCACATCTCCTGTACCATACTCCCCGTCATCATTAACATCATAGTATGCTTTTCCGGATACCTGATACTTGTAAATACCGACCTTTGAGTTGATTGCCTCATTTGCACCGTCAATATTGTTTCCATACCATGTTGCAATAGAGTTGTTACTTGTATCAGCTTCATCCAAATCTTTTGTATCAGGCATTTTTACCTTGTAGGTAAAATAATCTTTGTCATCCCTTGTCAGCTTCACACCTGTATTCATTATAGCCTTAAACATTGTTACCTGACTCCAGTCTGAAATACCTGAAGCACTTACCCAGGTATTTGCAAGGTTCTCGGCAAATGTATCCTTAGGTGAATCTGTAGAATAGTAAACCGTATATCCTGCCGGAGCAGTTACAGGTCCTTGTAAAACAGTTGCAAATTTGGAACCGCGGTCTACATAATTTCCGGCATAGTCCTTTACCGTGTTCTTATCTCCCACATATGGGAAAACATCCAAGAAATTCAACTCTGTTGCATCCGCATTTGAGTTGTTATAAGCCATGATACGATATTGAACTATCTCATCCTTTTCAGCTTTCATCTTTGCACGGTATGCACTGTCAGGCTCGGATTCAAGCTTTTCAACCTTGTTTATGATAACCGACTGTGGAGGTACGAAGTTGAACTTCCACTCTATTCTTGAAAGTCTGTCATTTGTACTTCCGTTCTCGTTTGAATCATAAATATCAAGGTAATTTGCAGTAGCCTTTGAAAATACTGTGTGAGGATCCTTACTGTTTGCCTGATCCGTATTATTGGTCCATGAAAGTATAGCTTCAACTTTATGTTCTCCCGGCTCAAGACTTGAACTTGGAGTAAATGAAACCTTTATATTATCTCTCTTAAAAATTGCCTGCTGTTGCTTTTTGAAGGCAAAATTATTGAGATCGAAGATATATGCTTTCTTTCCCGTTCCGCCGTAATTGGCTACTTCGGTAGGATTTACATCAACTGTAAAGTAAGGCGTTCCTCCGACTGTAATGCTGTTAAAGTTTAACTCCGGATCGACAACCATAACAAGCTTACCGTTTTCTACATCTCTGTCCTCGCTGAATATATATGAATTGTCATAGTTGACATTCATCTCATATTCCATGGTATTTCCGGTGTAGGCTATATTTGAAGAAGTATTGCCGTTAATCTTCTGACTTAATTTGTCAAGCTGCATCTGAGCATACTCTTCACGCATAATATATACCGCATTTGAGCTTATAGTTGTCCATACGCCGTTGGAGTATGACTGTACCTTACCTGTATTTGTAACATTTGAGGATGAAGGTGAAGGATTTGCAGCAAGTCTGTTTTTCTCCTTTGTAAACTCGGCAGGTGTAAGCTGTGTCTCAACTACAAGACCTATAGCCTTCTCACCGTACTTTGATATTGTCACCTCGTTGTCAAATTCAAGTCTTACACTCTTATAGTGCTTAGGTGTCATGGCAATCGGTATGCTGTCTGTTGTCATAGCTGCATCATTATTTACCACTTCATACGGCACATTTGTCTGTATAACTTCCTCGCTGCCGTCATCATTTACACCGATCAGCTTGTTTTGAGCTATAAGCGCAAGATTTGCGGCATCAAAATAACCGTTTTGTACACGGATTCCGTAACCTGTAAAAAGGCTTGGACTCCATGGCTCATCAATGATTGTATTTAATGTTGTTGTAGTATTTTGTACTACCGTAGTTCCCCAATACTGTCCTGCTGTAATTAAATAAGCATGTTTGTATTCTTCTTTTACGGGAACCGCATAATTGTAGCGAAGGTGATATTTGTTTCCTTTAAGCTTTCTTACATAAGAATAATCCTTAAATACGCTACCGTTTCTCTCTGTTGTGGAATCTGCACTTCCGTCAGTGTTTACAAGTGCCGTTTTTACCGGGAAAGTCTGTCGTCCTACTGTGGTTCCGGTTCCATACTTTATGGTAAAAAGAGGCCTAAACTCATAGCCTGTTCTTGTAAAATCTTTTGTAATTGTATTGTCAGCCGAATTATAAGTCCAGCCTGCATTGTTCGGTAATGAAGCATCCCAAACCGATGTTGAAGGCAATGTAACAGTTACTCTAACCGGTCTCTTATCCAAACCTTCCGAATATACTACTCTCACTTCTCCATTGGTCGCGTTCTTTTTTCCGTTCATAATAGAGAATGTGATATCGTTTTGGTAATTTGGTGAAAATTTTGTATGTGTTGAATCAACATCCGCATCTACGATTGTCTCACCATAACCCATCTGTCTCGGATTAGTCTGACTGTTGTCATTTCCTTCAATACCTGCCACATAGCCTGCAGCAGTGAAATTTTTGTTGTCGTTTACAATCTCCACTCCGTCTTTGTCGTGGAAAGTTGTCTTAATATTAACCTGCTCCCCTCCGGCAACATTCAAGTTTTTGAGAACCGCTCTAAACGGGAATGTAACAGGCGGTCCGGCCGTCAATTGTCTATAAGTAACTTTTATCTTATAGTATTGTGCATCACTTGTGCTGTCAACTGTAACTCCTTGTATGAAGTTGGCTGTTGATACATCTGCTGCAGACGGTTCCTCAAATTTGTCTTTTGACAAATAAATGATTGAGTATGGCAGTGTATAACTTCCTACCGTACCTGAAATACCCGTCTGAATACTGTAAGATTCCTGTTTTCCTATCAGCGATGTTGTTTGACTGCTTACAGAGTATCCTATTTTTGTTGTAACTTGACTACCTATACCTGTTGCATGTGCGTCGATTGGCACAGAGGTAAATGTAATTATTAATGCAAGTATGAATGACAATACTCCGGTCAAACGTTTTCTTAATGTGTTGATATGTACTCCTCCTTCCGTTGTCCTGTTACTATTAAATATAGTAAGCGAAAAATATTTAACGGTACAATTATACTTATTCTTATCTCGAATTTCTACACTTTTTTATTGTATAAAATTAATTTCTCCGGTTTTCACTCCCTAATAATAGGAATCATTCCTTCTTTTGTAAGAATTTACAAATAAGGTTTTATTGCTTACATTTTAAAAAGGTATATAGGCCGAAGCTTATATACCTTTAAATCTTATTTAAATATATTTTCAAATTTATTCAGGATATATCAATCTCTCTTTTGATATATCAGACAATACTTCATCAAGATACTTAGCCGAAATATATCTTGCCATAGGCAAATTTATATCCAGATAGTTGCCACAGTCCTTTGCACAGGCTCCGGGAACCTCTCCCTCATAGTTCTTTATAAACTCGAACATCTCCTTAAGCAAAGGTATAATCTCATTTGACTCATGATTGCCCTTTAAAAGCAGGTAAAATCCTGTTCTACATCCCATAGGTCCGAAATAGAGAATACTCTCTCCGTAATCTTTGTGGTTTCTTAAAAATGTTGCCCCCAGATGCTCAATAGCATGAAGCTCCGCAGTATTTATTACCGGCTCAAAATTCGGCCTGGTCATTCTTATATCAAATGTGGTAACAATCTCTTCACCGATATTATCTTTTCTTGACACATAAACTCCCGGCAGAAGCTTTAGATGGTCTATTGTAAAGCTTGTTATCTTTTCCATAAAATCTCCATTATATGTTTTTTGTCTGCAGGTTTCTCATAGCATTGATTACACAAAGTACAGTTACACCTACATCAGCGAATACCGCTTCCCACATAGTACCAAAACCTATGGCCGCAAGCAATAGGAAAATAAGCTTAACACCCAAAGCAAATATAATATTTTGCTTTGCAATGCTCATAGTTCTTTTTGCAAGTTTGATACCTCTTACTATATTGTAAAGCTTATCATCCATTATAACCACATCCGCCGCTTCAATAGCTGCGTCGGAACCTATACCTCCCATTGCAATACCTATATCGGCTCTTGCCAAAACCGGAGCATCGTTTAATCCGTCACCTACAAATGCCAGTATTTTATTGTCATCAAGTTCCTCTTCCACCTTTTCAACCTTATCCTGTGGTAAAAGTTCAGAGTATGCATAGTCAATTCCCAGCTCATTTGCCACTACATCCGCGACCTCTTTTATATCGCCTGTAAGCATTACAGACTTTTCAACTCCGACACTCTTTAGTGCAATCAGGCTTTCACCTGCATCTTCCTTTATTCGATCATTTATTACAATCGATCCTAAGAATTTGCCTTCCTCAGCCACATAGACAACACTTCCGAATTCTTCACTTTTTTCAAAATCTATACTGTTTGAACTCATAAGCTTGTCATTACCTACAAGAACCTCTTTGCCGTCAACTTTTATACTGATACCATGTCCTGCAATCTCTTTTAAGTCACTTAATCTGTCGGAAATATTTGTATTTTCTTCCGATTCGGTTTTCAGTTCTTCATATGCCTTTTTAATAGATATTGCTATAGGATGTGAAGAATACTCTTCCGCCATTGCTGCCTTACTTAACAATTCTTCTTCACTTACATTATTTGGATGTAAGCTTACCACCTCAAAAACTCCCTTTGTTAAGGTACCGGTTTTATCAAACACAAAAGTCCTTACTCCGGCTAAAAGTTCAAGATAATTGCTTCCCTTTATGAGCACACCTATTTTTGACGATGCACCTATACCGCTGAAAAAGCTTAAAGGAATCGCTATAACAAATGCACAAGGACATGATACAACTAAGAATGTAAGTGCCCTGTAAATCCATGTGGCAAATCCTGTTCCCGGAAATATAAAAGGCGGAATAACTGCCAGTGCTATAGCTGCAAAAACAACTATAGGAGTATATATTCCTGCAAACTTTGAGATAAAGTTTTCTGTCTTCGATTTCTTTGCTGCGGCATTTTCCACGAGGTCAAGAATTTTACTTGCTGTAGACTCACTAAACTCTTTTGTGACCTCAAGCTTTAAAAGGCCGTCCTTATTTATACTACCGCTATATACCTGATCACCTGCATTTGCACTTCTTGGTACAGACTCACCTGTAAGTGCTGAAGTATCAAGCATTGCCTTTCCGGATACCACTATTCCGTCAAGCGGTATTATCTCACCGGCTTTTATCTGTATATATGAGCCGACTTCAACGTCATATGGATCCACTGTTTCCACACTGCCGTCTTCTTTTACAAGATTTGCATAATCGGGTCTTATATTCATCATATCCGATATGGATTTTCTGGATTTATTTACTGCCAGAGATTGTAAGAACTCGCCCACCATATAAAAGAGCATAACTCCGACAGCTTCCGGATATTCACCTATTATAACCGCACCTACGGTAGCAATAGTCATAAGGAAGTTTTCATCAAATACCTTACCTCTTTTTATATTTGAGAAGGCTTTAAGTAATACCTCCTTTCCCACTATTATATATGCCGCTATGAACAGTCCGAAACTGATTATATTTGACATGGAAAAGTTTATTTTTGAAACTATGACGGCGATTATATAAAGACTTGCCCCAATAATTATTTTTCTTAACATCTTCTTTTGCTTATCGTTCATATTATCCTTCTATCTAATGAATACACCTGCATTAATTAAATTATGCTCTCTTTACCTCTACATCAGGCTCTTCAACCTTTATAATTTCCATAGCCTTTTCAATAATCTCATTCATCTTCTCAGCCTCAGCCTCAAGGGTGCATTTTAATGTCATAAAGTTGATATTTGCACTTGTAATACCGTCAATGGCGGCAAGCTTTTTCTCAAGCTTTGCAGCACAATCAGCACAATCCAAACCTTCTAATTTATAAACTCTTTTCATTTCTTTTCTCCTTTAAAAATCTGCTTTACATCTATGAGAGACATGTACGATACCTGTTTCAAATATCTCCTTTACATGTTCGTCATCAAGTGAATAATATACTTCCTTACCTTCTCTTCTTGCTTTAACAAGCTTGGCTTCCTTAAGTGTACCAAGCTGATGTGATACCGCCGACTTTGTCATTCCCAGCACTTCACAAATATCAAGTACACATAAATCATGTACATTTAATGCCCAAAGTATCTTTATCCTTGTCGGATCTCCTAATACTTTAAAAAGCTTTGACAGAGAATCTATCGTTTCAGCCTCAAGCATATTTATCTTTGCTCTGTCTATTGCCTCTTCTCTGCTTAAACTCTCTACTTCAACACACCTCCCTTTAGTTGAATATATGTTCAACTGTTATGTTGCTATTATAGTTGAATATATGTTCAACTGTCAAGTGTTATTTTAAAATTTATAAAAAAATTCAATCAAAAAATCCAAGCTTGATTTTACAATCTCATATAAGATCATAAATAAAGCTTGGATTTAAATTTTAAACTTTATTATTTATTGTGAAATCTATCTGCCTGTGACTTTATCAACTCTACATCATCAAAGTAATTTATTCTCATAGCATTCTTTACTTCTGAAAGTGTATTTGCAGCTTCATTTCTTGCAGCCTCACAGCTTTCCTTAAGCATCTCATAGATTGCCGGAATATCTTTTTCAAATTCCGCTCTTCTTGCTCTAATCGGTGCCAAGGTTTCTTCCATTATGCTTGCAAGGAACTTCTTTACCTTCATATCTCCCAATCCGCCACGTGTATAATGCTCTTTGAGCTCATCAAGTGAATTATAATCCGGAAGATACTCTGCGAAATGCTCCGGTCTTGAAAAGGCGTCCAGATATGTAAATACCGTGTTACCCTCAAGATGTCCCGGGTCGCTTACCTTTATATGTAAAGGATCTGTATACATAGTCTTTATAGCTGATGCAACAGTATCTGCATCATCTGAAAGATAAATACAATTTCCAAGCGACTTACTCATCTTTGACTTACCGTCCGTACCCGGAAGTCTCTTAGCTGCATCTTCCTGTGGTATAAGCGCTTCAGGCTCTACCAAAGTTTCACCGTATACTGAATTAAACTTTCTTACTATCTCTCTGGTCTGCTCAATCATAGGCAACTGATCCTCACCCACAGGTACTGTAGTTGCTTTAAACGCTGTAATATCCGATGCCTGTGATATAGGATATGTGAAAAATCCTACCGGAATACTGTTTTCAAAATTTCTAAGACCTATCTCAGCCTTTACTGTAGGGTTTCTTTGAAGTCTTGAAACAGTAACAAGATTCATATAGTAAAATGCCAGTTCTGTAAGCTCCGGTACCATTGACTGTATGAATATAGTAGACTTCTTAGGGTCGATACCGCATGCCAGATAATCAAGTACTACCTCTATAATATTCTGTCTTACCTTCTCAGGATTTTCCATATTGTCGGTGAGTGCCTGAGCATCTGCCACCATTATAAAAATCTTTTTAAATTCTCCTGAATTTTGTAATTCAACTCTTCTTTTAATAGAGCCGATATAATGTCCTACATGTAATTTCCCTGTAGGACGATCTCCTGAAAGGATTATCTTATCCATTTATAACTTCTCCTTTGTCTCTAAGTATTGCCACCATGATACTTAGGAATATCCATAAAAATGGTGTTACCACAGGTAAGTTCAAGTTTACGACAGCCTGAGTGGCATAGCAAATTACCGCAATAGCACATGCATACAAATATGGCAGCATTGTATTGTCTCTAAGATAAAACAGTCTTGTTCTTAGCGCTTCAACACTTGGAAGTATAAGTGCCAGAATATAGGCTATTGTAGCTATAGGTCCAAGAGTAAATAAAAATTGTATATACTCATTATGTGTCGCATCAAAGAACTGACCGGTTACACTTGTCATTTCTTCGTTTCTAAGTAAACCGATATATAAGCCGAAAGTATCCGGTCCGCTTCCGAAAATCTTGTGAAGCAACGGGAACTTCATATACTCTTCCACAGCGGCTCTCCATATATAACCTCTGAAAGTACCCCATGAATCGTTAAATACAAAATAATCTGCAAGAGCACCGTACTTTTCTTTAGCAGCAGTTACATCCGAGTTTATCTTCATTCCCATAAATACTATTGCCGCAAATATTATAACAAGTATTGCAAGCCAGATATATCTTAAGCTTCTTAAAAGCACTTCGTTGTCTCTTCTTTTTTCTTTCTTTCTGTATTCAAGTACATACATGATAATAACTACGATTGCCAAAGCAACAATTATTAAATCCAGATATTTAAAATCACTTATAAAATCGTATAAACCTGAAATACCGAGCACTTTGCCCGCATAGCTTATATTTATCAGCTGTATTATCTTTATTCCGAGAAGATAAGTAAAAATTGTCAGTAAGAATCTTCTTACACCCTCCATAGTTCTGAATGCCACAAAAGGTACAAGACCGAAGAATGCGGCAAGTGTAAGATAACCGTTATCGGAAGTACCCATTGCAAGTGCAATAAAGTTCATAAGCATTATCACATAGTAGAAAACTATTTTTCCAATGCTCTCACCTCTGCCGTTGTCACTTTTAAATGGAGTAGTAATGAACAATGTTCCGGCAATTGCAATATAAAATGCCAATACAGCGGTATATGTATTTATATTTCCGATGGTTGAAGTGAATATAGGCCACTGCTCAGGGCTTATTTTCTCCTTAAATCCCAATATGTCCATATTGAAATAATCGGTGTATCCAAACAAACATACAGGAATACTTACTGCAAGGAAAACTGTAAAGTAGACCTTGCCAAATGAAAACATGCGACTTACTGTAAAATAAAGTATCACATAGATAGAAATAAGTAGGAGTCCCGAATATCTTCCCTTATCTCCTGTAATGGATTCCATTATAAATCTTCCTGCAAATGCTGTAGAAAGTGCACTCATCAGCCAGAATACCATTATACATATATCCCATATGCTGAATTCTTCTTTGAACCATACGACAAACCCTTTTTTATTCAGATTATCAAAGAAATTTTTAAATCCGCCTGCAAAACCGCATATTACAATCAAAGCCAAAATCATTATTATTGAAAGAGTCAATACCGTATAATATTTTGTCTGCAAGATGTCAAAATAAAAATCATTGTAAATCAAAGGGAAGATGGTAAACATAGCCATAACCCAAAGTCCGACTATAACATTTGATGCATTCATCAGCTTTCTTTTAGATTTCATATAACCTCCATATCTACAGTCCTAAAAATACCGCTATAGGGTTCATTCTTGATAAAAATACCAAAATCGGGCTGCATTCCAACATTTCAGAAAGATTCGCCCCCATCTTTGTTGTAGAAAGGGCGATGATAAAAATACAGCCGACCCAGAATATTATCAATGCAAAAATAAAACCTGTAAAAGCTCCCAGCAGCTGATTGACTCCGCCCAAAACCGGTATCTTGCTTAGAATCTTGTTACCTTTAAACAGTATCCCAAGCACCAGCCAAACCAGTACAAATGAACCGATGAAACTTATAGAATTGACAGTCATCTGAGTAACATAGCTTGCAATATAATCTGAAAAAGTATATACTCCGAGCTTTTCATAAAATACTCTGTCATCATTTTTCTTCAAAACATCTTTGACCTTTGTGGGTACATTCAGTTTATCAATCGCCTCTCTTCTTCCATCGGCATTTGATGAGTCTTCATGCATCTCATTAAGTCCTATTTTTTCATAAATTGTGGTCAAAACAAGTTGGTTTAGTTTGGTGTTTTGCTGCAACTCATTTCTAAGATATGGATTCACAAAATTCAAAGCAATTACACTTGATATGAGCGCCAGCATTGTAATGGATATTTTTAAAAGGCCCTTCATATACCCTCGCGCTATCATACCTATAAAAAACAGTAATATACAGACCTCCAGAACATTAAAACACATTATATCCTAAAATGCTCCTCTCTTAGAATCAATCTGCCTTCTTTATCATACTTAGGATTCATAAATCCGAATATAGCCTTCACAACCCCCGGCCTTTCAGCAAGGTCTGCTGCGTGATCTATAAGATTTCTGGCATTCTTTCTGGTCAATGGAGTTTTATCCTCCTTCATATAATCCGCTCTTTCTTCAACAGCATACTTTGCCTTGTTGTAAAGCACGCATTCTATTTCCTTTGCATAACTGAGTGCATAGTTAATAAAATCGTCCACATCCATAGGAACGTTATCCTCACCGTCTTCTTCCTCATACGCTATATCGGCTTCTGCCTTCTCTTCAATCTGATTAGGCTCTTCATCCGGTGTCTCAGCTTTTTCTACTTCTTTATCTTCTTCCTTTACAGTCTGTGACATAACAGGCTCAATCTTAATGGCCTCTTTTTCTTCCTCTTTCACATCAGACTCCGGTTTGTTGTTTGCATGTAAGGTAATGCTGTCCGAGCTTCCGATTTCCTGCATTTCAAACTGAAAATCCTCGCCATATTCCTTCTTTAAAATATTCGCTATGATTTCAAGGTCCGATAATTCTTCAGTACTCTGCGGCTCTTTTTCCGTATCGTCTTCCTCAACAACTTTCTCCTGTGCCTCCTTGCTTTCTTCCTTCTCAGGCTCCTTTGCTTTATCCTTCAGCTCAATATTTGCCACAATATTCTTTCTCTTTACAGGAACCTCTTCCTCTCTCATAACAAGACTCATTCCATGCAAAAGATCGTTTGCTTCTATAAGGTTTGCAATACCTTCGATTGTATCCGCAAATACTACAGTCTCCTTACCGTCTCTGATAAACTCTATGAGTTCCGCAATAGTATTATCATCAAGGTATCCCGCATCAACTATAATAAGATCTTTACCTTTAATCTTATCAATAGAGTTCATCACTCCTTTTGCCTTAAGACTCTTTGCCTTGATTTTTAATACTGTATGTTTTATCTTTGTAAGTTCATTTACCTCTCTCAATACCTCTATGGCATTTTCAAGAGCCTTTTGTCCTGTTATACCCTCTACCATTATGGAGCCCGGTCTTCTCATCAAATATTCCTTCGGCTCTCTTGATTTTGGCGCTTTTGCTTTCATTACCTTTCCGTGCACAGGTAAATCAACCTCCCTACTATCATCATTTGCAGCCTCTTCCACACTCTCTTCAATAACAACGGTATCGCCCTCTTCTTCATCTTCAGGTGAATCGGATTTTGCAATCTCTTCAGTTCCCTTTTTTTCTTCCCCTTGAATATCTGTTTCTTTTGTTGTATCCTCTTGAATATCGTTTTCTTCTATCATAACGGTACCTTCATCCTCGGCTTCCACTTCTTTATACTCAGGCTCTATAAAGATTTCCTCAGGTTCTTCACCCTTCTTTACCTTTGTTACAAAAGTTCTTTCTTCCTTTGTGTAATAGATTTCTTCATCATCTACCACTTCCATTGTTGTTTCACTTTTTATACTGCTTTGGACCACATCTTTTTGCTCTTTTCTTTTGGCCATAACAGATGAAACGGTAGGTACACCCATGTCTATTTCATCGTCAAAATAGCTGTTTATTAAATCATCCTTATCAAATATAGGATTCTTCTTTTCCGGGACATAGTTTTCCAATACCTTTGTTGAGGCCGTTTCTGTAACCGTGATATTCTCTACAGGCGGTTCATCAGGTATATCCTCTATGAAATCATCATCCTCATCACTTTGATCCGTATTACTTTGAAGTACATCACTCTTATTTGTATTTATATTTATCAAATCAATCTTATCGTTTTTTTCTTCTTCGATATCCGACTCAACCGCAACATCAGCCTCGTCTACATCAGCTTTGACTACTTCATCAGCCTGCTCTTTTATATTTTCACTGTCTTTGGCCTGCTCGGCTTTAGTAACCGTATCTTCTAAAACAGGCTCCGCAAGGTGTGAATCTTCAGATGTATCGTCATTGTCTGAAGACTTTCTTTCCTCTTCATCGCTTATCCATGTGTTTTGTACTTTGTCCATGCCCTCACGTTCATCTCTGCTTCCGTGAGTTTTTGGAAGTCCCATACTGTCAAAGTGATTACTGATTCTGCTTTTTCTTCTTTCACCCACGACCGGTGGAGCATTAAATCTTCCCTGTTTGATTCTCTCCACTCTTTCCATATGTGCTCTGACTTCTTCATCTATCTCTCTCATAGATGCATGATCGCCTTCAGTCTTCATCTTATTCAAATTTTCATTTGTGATTGCTATGGCTCTCTTGAGTTCTATTTCAAATTCCGGGTTCACGTTTTCCCCCTTAAATGTTGTTTCTGATATCCTTATTTCGTTTACACCGACAGTCTTTGGAAAAAGCTCAGTATTTATGGAAGCATCCTCATTTGGACTTTCTTCCTCATCAATCAGACTTATAGTAGTTCTTTTTTCCTCTCTGGGTTTATATGCACTCATATCATCCAGATTAAGATTCGGATAATTCTCACTTTCATACTGTTTTGCAAGCGAGTTTAATCTGTCCTCATAGAACTCCTTGTTATCAACCTGCTCCTGCTGCTTTGAGCTCAAAGGACAGCCTGTTGACTCCTTCAAAGCCGCGGCCTTTTCCACATACTCACCGACTCCGAATAAAAGCATTATTTCATCACAGGTCTTTATACAATCATCTATTCTTCCTGCCTGAGCATAAAGCTGTGCGAGTTCGTATTTCCACTGCTCGTCCATCTTCTCGATATCACTGTACTTCTCAAGAATTCTAATCTTCTTATGTATGTCTTCACCCTTTGCCACAGCAATATGATATTCCATAAGATATTTTCTGCTGTCTTGAGGTGATATCTCGATATATTCTCTGTAGTAAGCTTCAGCCTCCGCTATATCTCCCTCTTTTATCGCAAGCATGGTAAGCCTGTACAAAGCTCTTTTACCGACCGGTGCTCTGTCATAGGCCAAAAGCAATACCTCTCTGGCTTCCTTATACTCATCGTTTTTTTCATAGACTTCTGAAACGGTTGTCAATAAGCCTGCATTATGAACTCTACTCCAGTCGATTGTATCGGTGATTCTCATGGCAGCCTTGTAGTCACCGCTTTTCACCAATTTATTCAGTTGTTCAACCTTTAAATTAAATTCATATTTATCCATACTTGCACCAAACCTCAAGATTTTTTACTTTTGCACCCTAGAGTGCTCTTCTTCCTTCAAGTGCCCTCAACAGAGTCACTTCGTCAATATATTCCAAATCCCCGCCTACAGGGACTCCGCTTGCTATCCTGCTCACCTCTATACCTGTGGGTTTTACAAGTTTTGCTATATACATTGCCGTAGTCTCACCCTCAAGTGTGGAGTTTGTGGCAATTATAACTTCATCTACATCACCCTCGAGTCTTTTTATCAGTTCCTTCAGCTTAATATCCGCCGGACCTATTCCAAGCATAGGTGAAATTGCCCCGTGTAAAACATGATATACTCCATTATACTTTCCGGTCTTTTCATATGCCGCCAGATCCCTTGTGTTTTCCACTACCATTATGGTCTTATGATCTCTTTTTTCACTGGCACATATAGGACAGACTTCTCCGTCTGTCAAGGTATAGCATTCTTTGCAATAATTCACATTGCCCTTGGCATCTTTTATTGCCCTTGACAATGACTCTACCTGTTCACTTGACATTCCAATTATGTGAAAAGCAAGCCTTTGCGCGGACTTTGCTCCCACCCCCGGCAGCTTTGAAAGTTCCTCTATAAGCTTGCTGATATGACTGCTGTAATAATCCATTAGAATGGCAACTTTCCTGCTCCACCTGCAATGCCGCCCATCAGTGCGGAATGCTCTTCTTCCATCTTTCTGAGAGCCTCATTTGTAGCCGCCATTATCAAATCTTCTAACATTTCCACATCGTCAGGATCTACCACTTCTTTATCTATAGATACCTTTGTGATTTCCTTTTTACCTGAAACGGTAATGCTTACCGCACCGCCTCCGGCACTTGCGCTAAACTCCTTACCTTCAAAGGCCGCACTTTGCTCTTCCATCTGCTTTTGCATCTTCTGAGCCTGCTTCATCAACTGATTTATATTACCGGGCATCATGCCTCCACCGAAACCGCCACGCTTTGCCATAAATATCTCCTTACTGTTCTATAATAATGTCTGTGTTTATAACAGATTTTATCTCGTCTATCGAAACATATCTTGTGTTTCTTACAACCTTATTTTCTCTTAAAGAAATCCGGATTGCAATATCTTTTCCGTATTTTTCACTTAAAAATGTACGCAAATCTAAGATTGTCGTCTCCTTATTTCCCATATCGTAAAACATCTTGTTAAAGAAAATAACATCGATACCGCCTTCTTTTACCGGCTCTATCTCAGCTTCCTTATAAACACTGCCCGCCTTGCCTCCAAGATGTTCCACTATGCTGTTCCATTCCTTCTTTATTGCCATGAAATCATCATAGGTCGCTTTCGGAAGCTCTATGACTTCATCCTCTATCGGAATATCCGCCTTTTCTTCCTGACTTCTTTGTACCGTATTAACAGGCCTTACTCCCGACTCAAGTCTTGAGAGTCTCTCAAGCACACTGTCCAGATTATCCTCCATCTCAGGAGTCATAAGTCTTATAAATTCAAGTTCCGCCACAACTCTTTTTTGTGTGGCCGTCTTTAATTTATTGGAAAGCTCCGACAAATTTCTAATATACCGCATAAGCGTTTCTTTGGAAACAGTATTTGCTTTTTCTTTTAAATTTTGTAAGTTCTGTTCCGACATGTCAACCAGCGAACTGTCATTTTGTGTGGACTTAAGTATCAGAATATTTCTCAGATACCATAGAAAATCCGTCACAAACTGCCCTATCTCTTTTCCGTCTATTATGGAATTATTCAAAAGATTCAACACTTCTATAGTATTGCCCTCAAGTACTCCGTCCAAAAGCTCATTAAATACACTTATATCTGAAGCCCCAAGTATATCCAGTACCGCTTCATAGCTTATCTTTTCATTTTGTAAAAACGAAATACATTCATCCAAAAGGCTGAGTGCATCTCTCATAGCTCCGTCTGCAGACTTTGCAATATACTCAAGCGCCCTGTCTTCTATATCAACACCTTCACTCTTACACAGGCTCTTTAACCTTTCCGATATGGTGTCGATGCCTATTCTTTTAAAATCATATCTTTGGCATCTTGACAGCACTGTAACCGGCAGCTTATGTACCTCTGTGGTTGCCAGAATAAATATAACATATTGCGGCGGTTCTTCAAGAGTTTTTAAAAGTGCATTGAATGCTCCTGTAGAAAGCATATGCACCTCATCTATAATAAACACTTTGTACTTTCCGAAAGTTGGCGGATATTGTACCTGTTCCTTTATATCTCTTATATTGTCCACACCGTTATTGGAAGCCGCATCTATTTCCACTACATTTATGGAAGCTTCGCTTAATATTGACTTACAGGTTGGGCATTCATTACACGGTCCCGCATCTGTAGGATTTTCACAATTGAGTGCCCTTGCCATTATCTTGGCTATACTTGTTTTTCCTGTACCCCTTGTTCCGCAAAAAAGATATGCATGTGATATTCTTCCGGTCTTTAACTGATTTTTTAAAGTTCTTGTTATAGCTTCCTGACCTACTACCTCATCAAAATTTGAAGGTCGAAACTTCCTATATAATGCTGTATAAGCCATTTGCTTCCTTTCTATTTGTCGCCAAAGCTTATTCCCACAAGTCTTGCCTCTCTTACAAGTGAAGACTCGGGATCTACATATTTTAATTTGCCGGCAGACTCATTTAAAGCAATATCTGTAACCTCTGTGCCCTTTAATACCACAAGACGACCGAACTTTTTTCCAAGTATAAGTTCGGCTCCATGCGCACCAAGCCTTGTAGAAAGAGCTCTGTCATAAGGATTCGGGTCTCCGCCTCTTTGAGTATGTCCCGGAACCGTCACTCTTACATCCACATCTGTCTCGGCACTTAGCATATCTCCTATTTCATAACTTATAGAAGGATATCTTCCTGCGTCTTTCAGCTTCTTCTTTTTTAATTCTTTTTTTGAAAGGGCCGCATCTTCCTTTGATATTGCGCCCTCTGCCACTGCAAGTATGGTAAACTTCTTACCTTCCTTTTCTCTTATCTTTATAGCTTCGGCTATTTTTTTGATATCATAAGGTATTTCAGGTATCAAAATGATGTCCGCACCGCCTGCAAGACCTGCATACAGTGTAAGCCACCCCACCTTATGCCCCATTACTTCTACAATAAAGACTCTGCTGTGAGAAGCAGCTGTAGTATGTATACAGTCAATAGCATTTGTAGCTATTTCCATTGCACTTTGAAAACCGAATGTCATATCCGTACCGTAAAGATCATTATCTATAGTCTTTGGAAGTCCTATGACATTTAATCCCTCTTCACTTAAAAGATTTGCGGTTTTTTGTGATCCGTTTCCACCAAGCACCACAAGGCAATCAAGTTTTAACTTCTTATAAGTTGATTTCATTGCCTCCACTTTATCCATACCGTTTGCATCGGGCTCTCTCATAAGTTTGAAAGGCTGACGACTGGTTCCGAGCATAGTTCCGCCCGTTGTCAATATACCCGAAAAATCTGAAGGTTTCATTACTCTGTATTCCTCATACATAAGCCCCTTGTAGCCTTCAAGAAAACCTATTATTTCCACCTCTTTATCAGATTTGTAAAGACTCTTTGCCACACCGCGCATTGTTGCGTTTAAGGCCTGACAATCTCCTCCACTTGTTAGCATACCAACTCTCAGCATATATAACTCCTTTGCACAAAGTCGAAACAAATTCACTGCTTTTGCATTTAAGCATTGTCTTTAATTATAACCTAATTTTATTCATTATACAACAAAAAAAGCCCTTCCCAATAGCTCACTGTCTATCAAGTAGGACCTTCATGCGCCTTCAGGGACTCGAACCCTGGACAAATAGATTAAGAGTCTACTGCTCTACCAACTGAGCTAAAGGCGCTTTTTCATTTTTTTGTGTTCTGTGTTTTTTGAACACTTCGATATAATACAATATATAAAAGTTGTTGTCAACATGTTTTTTAAAAAACTTTGAAATTATTTTTATTTTTCTTTTTATACAGTTAACTAATCTTGCACAACCATTTATTGACTTTATCTATAAATAAACCTATAATTATATTAAAGGAGATAATTTATGGAATTCAGACAATTGGAGGCTTTCGTGGCCACAGCCGAATTAAAGAGTTTTTCACAGGCTGCAAAATATTTATATCTGTCACAGTCAACTATAAGCTCACATGTTCAAAACTTAGAGGATGATTTGGGAAGAAAGCTGCTTTTAAGAACTACAAAGTCCATTACTCTCACACCTGAGGGTGAGACATTTCTCTCCTATGCCAGAAAAATAGTGGAGACCAAGGATCAGGCTGTACTCTCACTGCAGCAGTCATCAAAAAGTATGTTACATATAGGTGCTTCCTCCATACCTTCAGGCTATCTTCTTCCTAAGATTATTGCAGGCTTTAAAGAGAAATATCCTGAAATGCATTTTAGTATCTGGCAGGGAAGCAGCGACGAAATAGCAGAGCTTTTACTTAGCGACAGCGTTGATATAGCATTTACCGGAAAAGACATAAACTCACCGCTTTGTGAGAGCCTTAAGGTATGTCCGGATCATCTTATGCTGGTTACACCTGCAACGGAGGAATACAAAAAATTAAGGGACAGCCATGCCAAAATATCGGATATATTAAAATATCCTATGATATTAAGATCCAACGGCTCCGGCACACAATTTGTAGCCAGCAAGCTTCTCGAAGGGCTTGGCATAAAGAAAAGCGACTTAAATGTTATTGCACAGACAAATGACCTTGAATCAATACAGCAGATGATAGTTCACGGTATGGGCATAAGTATCTGCTCAAGATTTTCCACACAGAATTTATTGGATAGCGACAAGGTGATAACATATCCGCTTGATAATGCAAATATGAGACATTTTTCATTACATTATATGAATATAAAGAAATCCCATCCTACAATTAAGCTTTTCCTTGACTATGTGCAAAACTTAGTAGATGAAGATATTTACAAATAAAACAAGAGCCGATGAAATCGTTTTGATCTCACCGGCTCTTATATCTCATCTGAAAATTATGTACATGATTCCACAAATCGATACAGTGATTAATACAGTAACAATTACTGACAGGATTTTTTGATATGGACGCTTTGCATTTTCTTCAAGTTTCTTTAATTCATCCAATCCTTTTCCCTCTGTAAATGCTACAATTTCCTTATAGCTTTGAATATTATTGTTTTTCTTGATTCTCTCTATTTTAAACGCAAAAATCATTGCAGTCATCCATAATATAAAGCATGGAATAAACGCATAAACACCAATAAATTTAAACAACGGAAATATTGACCCTACCGATAGAAAAAATAAAATCAGCATCATTAGAGAATACAACTTCATTTTCTTAACTTCTTCCGAATGGATTTCAACCTTCATCAAATCAACATCTCCTTTAATCAAATTATCAATAGATACCTCTAATACTTCACTCAATAAGATTATACTGTTAATGTCCGGATAACTTTTGTCATTCTCCCAATTGGAAATAGTCTGTCTTGAGACAAAAACTCTTTCAGCAAGATTATCCTGTGTAAAAGACTTCTCATTTCTGTAGTATTTGATTCTTTTACCAAGTTCCAAAATTAGTACCTCCTTTCTCGATAATATTATTGAAGATGTTATGATTTTTCTATCAAATGCTCTTTACATACATATGTTTTTACCTGTCAAAGCTCTTTTACGTACTCGTGGAAATCAAGTTTTCAATGTCATTCTCATCTTATACCAGATAGTATCGCCATGATTTGACTGTGATACGCCCTCATCCTCATATCCAAATTCTGCATAAAAAAGTCTGAGTCCGTCTTTACAAGTAAGTACTATTCCTTTTCTTCCTCTATCCCTACAATCCTCTATTACCTTATTCATCACCTGATTTGCAAGCCCCTGACCTCTGTAAGGCTTTTCTGTAACTACGGAGAATATCATCTGCCACTCTCCGTCTTTTTTATGCATAGAGGCATCATCATACATAATATCTGTAAGGTCCTCTTCATCTGTAGCCATACCGTTTATGAAACTCTTTATAATCCCATCCTCTTCCAGTATCCAAAAGCACTCCGGAAAACTTTCCATTCTCTTTTTTATGCTTTCCCTACTTGCCGCCTCAGCTTTCGGATAAGAATCCGCCTCTATCTGTGCCAGTCTGTCCAAATCCTCCGCTTTTACATGTCTGATCATAACTCCTCCTTTAATTCATATAATATCCTGCGACTTCCGTCATGCAGATATACAATACCGAGCTTTTTAAACCCTATATTCTCCAATGCTCTTTGCATTGTGATATTGTCCTCATGAGTATCTATTCTCAACAGTCCGTCTTTCTTTGTAAAATTTATTATTTCTCTTACAATTCCTCTTTCACTTCCATCACTCGCCACTCTATGTATTATTCCATAGTCTTTACCACATGAAAAATCACGCTCATAGCTCTTTTCACGGCCTTTCATAAAAGTAAAACATGCAAAAATATGACCTTCTCTTTCAATTACGTAGCATGCTTTATTCTCTATATCGTCTTTTACAAGCTTTTTACTTGGATAGGAATTCTTCCACTGATATGGATTGCCTGTTGCTCTCATATATTCTCTTGCTGTTTTATATATCTCAAGAAGCCTGTTTATATCCGAGAATTTTGCTCTCCTAATATTCACATTCTCTCCATTTAAAAAGGCATATTATAGACAAAGCCTATAACATGCCCTATATCTTTATGGTCCTACCGAAACCTTGATTCCAAGCTGTCCATATGGCCAGATAATATCCATTACATCATTGCTTACAGCCACACAACCCGCTGTAGGTACACCTTTTTGATAATTTCCGTGGATCATTATTGCACCGCCAAGTGCTGTATTCCATGGAGGACATACCTTCTTATCAATAGCTGTGTAGATGGCATCCTTTTCTTCCTGTGTAATAATTCCCTGTTCAAATCCTCTGTCGGCTGCCGCCTTGTCAGGGTAAGAAAGTCCAAGAGATAAATGATATGCACTCTTATCATTTCTTACACAGATATAGTAATCGCCATTCGGAGTTGTTCTGTCACCCTGCTTTTGCTTTGTTCCGTTTGCTGAAAACTCTCCAAGACTACATGGCCATTTACCTATTACCTTATTGTCGGCTATAAGTGTAAGCTCCTTGCTTGTCTTACTTACATAGATTCTTGTAGCAGGCTCAGTCTGCTGCGGTGTGTAATTGCTTGTAGTTACCTTTCTTACTGTTGCGGCATATACACTAAAGCTCATAAGTCCTATAATCATCGACAAAACAAGTAATGCCACAATGCTTTTTCTCATCTTCATAAAAACCCTTTCTAAAAATACATTTAATTTATAAACATCGCATCCCCAAAACTGAAAAATCTGTATTTCTCTTTTACAGCCTCCTCATAGGCATGCAATATATTTTCTCTTCCTGCCAATGCACTTACAAGCATTACCAAAGTGGACTCCGGTAAATGGAAGTTTGTAATAAGTGCATCCAAAACCTTAAACTTATATCCGGGATATATGAAAATATCTGTCCACCCCGACTTTTCTTCAAGATGTCCGTTTTCATCCGCCGCACTTTCTATAGTTCTGGTACTTGTGGTTCCCACACAGATAACCCTTTTTCCATTTTCCCTTGTGCTGTTGATTATATCCGCAGCCTCTTTTGATATTTGGAAAAACTCAGAATGCATATGATGTTCATTTACATCCGTAACCTTTACAGGTCTAAAAGTACCAAGTCCCACATGCAAAGTAACCTTTGCAAGTCTGATACCCTTTTTCTCAATTTTGTCAAGCAGCTCCTTTGTAAAATGCAAACCTGCTGTAGGCGCCGCAGCAGAGCCCTCATTCTTTGCATATACTGTCTGATATCGGTTTTTGTCCTTCAGCACATGTGTAATATATGGTGGAAGCGGCATAGTTCCAAGCTTATCTAAGATCTCTTCAAAAATCCCTTCAAACTCGAATTCTATGATCCTGTTACCTTCCTCCACAATATCAACTATTGTTCCCAAAAGTAATCCGTCTCCGAAATCAATCTTCGCTCCGACCTTACATTTTTTCCCCGGCTTTACAAGGCATTCCCAGGCGGTCTTTGACTTTCTCTTTAAAAGAAGTATTTCTATCGCCGCTCCGGTATCCTTTTTAACACCCATAAGTCTTGCAGGTATTACCTTGGTTTCATTAAGTACCAGGCAATCACCTTCATTTAAATAATCTATAATATCAAAAAAATGCTTATGACTGATATCTCCGCTTACTTTATCAAGTACCAAAAGCCTTGAAGATGCTCTGTCTTCAAGAGGGTCCTGTGCTATAAGTTCCTGTGGCAGATCATACCAAAAATCTCTTACATCCATATCAGTTTCCGCTCTTTGTCTCGGCTATTGACACATTAGCTTCCTCTTTATCGGTTTCTGTAATACTCTCTACAGTACTTTCTTCTACAGTTGTTTCTGTAGGTTGCTCTGAAGTTTCCACTGCAGCACTGCTCTCATTTGTAGACGCATTTTGCACCCAAATAGAATAAAGTGTTCCAAGCTGTATATCACTTGTTACTGCAGTTGCAAGGTCTTTTCTCATCTGTGCATCAAGAGCAATAATATCTTCCGACTTGGAAACCTCATCCACATACTGCCTCTCTTCAGCAGTCAGCTTGTCAGTCTCTACCATATAAAAAGCATCCTTAGGCTCTTCTTTTACATATGCCCATGTAAGCATCGGTGCTTTTGTATCAATATCATGGAACTTTACATTTGAACTGATAAATACCACATATGAATTATCCTCATATCCCTTTGTTACATAGGTAACAGTATCATCAAATGATTCGTATACCTTTGCCTCATCTGTAAGTTTTGCCTGCAAATCCGCAAGTCCGTCCTCATCGCTTCTTCCAAAAACATTGTACATTCTTCTGGCATCCGCATTTACTTTTGCGTACTGATAAGCCTTCACAAGCTCTATAATTCCCGGAATCGGATCCTTTTGCATACCATATGTTTTATAATCCGATAATACTCTTTCCTCTTCAGACATGGTAGACTCGGCAACTGTTGTGGTCTCCTCAGTGCTTACTGCCTTGCTTGTATTGCTGCAGCCCGTAGCAACCGCCATCATCACTGCCATCATACCTATTCCTGTTATTATTTTTTTATTTCTCATAAATGCCTCTTTATAATTAATTTATAACCTTTTGATTCCGGTATTATTTTATCAAATATTATTGCAAAAAGCACCTATCAATTTATTATAAAAAATGATATAATTTTGTAATATTTGTTTGTATCAATAGCGTATTGGATAACGCATCAGACTCCGACTCTGAAGACTGTGGGTTCGAATCCCACTTGATACATTATTTTTTATACAACATATAAGGAGAAATATGTTAAAGAATGAAGTTTTAAAAATCTTATTATCAAATAACATTCATGTATCCGGTCAAGATATTTCAGAAAGTCTAGGTGTCTCAAGGACTGCCGTATGGAAGGCTATTTCCGCACTAAAAAAAGAAGGCTACAATATAGAATCCGTCAATAACAAAGGCTATCTTCTTTTGGCAAAAAGTAATATTCTAAATCAAGTGGAAATAGAGCAAAATATAAGTTCTTATAAACTCTCCAATGCACCACAGATAATATATCTGGATGAAGTCGACTCCACCAATAACTATGCCCGACTGATGGCAGACAAGATAAATTCCGACTTCCTTGTAGTAGCCGATATGCAAACTTTGGGAAAAGGCAGAATGGGAAGAAGTTGGAGTTCACCTGCCGGAATCGGTATCTTTATGAGCCTTTGTATAAAGCCTGAGATTGCTGTAGAAAAGGCTTCTATGATCACTCTGGTAACCGCCATCTCCATTTGTGATGCTATAGAAGAGCTTTACCCTATAAGCGCCACCATCAAATGGCCGAATGATATAGTCATAAATTCAAAGAAAATATCAGGTATACTTACGGAAATGAGCTCAGATATGGACGGTATAAAATACATTATTTCGGGAATGGGTATAAATGTTAATAATAAGGAATTCCCTGATGATATAAAAGATATGGCATCATCTCTTTTGCTTGAAACAGGTATTTTAATGGACAGAGCTAAATTAATTGCAGGTATTATATATCACTTCTATAAGAACTTTAATACTTTTTTAAAAACAGAGGATATGAGCGGACTTAAAGAAAATTATGAAAAGCATTTGGCAAATATCGGTAAAGACGTGAAGATTCTTGACCCTAAAGGTAGTTATCAAGCCGTCGCACTTGGAATTGATGAAACAGGTGCTTTGCTTGTAAATTCCGAAGGAAAAATAAAAAGAATTATCAGCGGTGAAGTCAGTGTACGTGGACTCTATGGCTATATATAAAATGAGCAGGGAAAACTGCTTTTTTGTAAGCAAAAATCGTTGACATACAACTCAAGATACAACACATAAAAAATAACCCTTGTAAAATCAAGGGTTATACTCAAGCTGCTGACGGGACTCGGACCCGTGACCTCCTCACTACCAATGAGGTGCGCTACCACCTGTGCCACAGCAGCATCTAAGTAATAGTAGCATAAACACAAATTGCTGTCAATATGATTTGAATACCCGGCATTTAATGATTTGGATACCTGGCATTTAATAGAAAAAGCCACGAGCTGCAACTCGTGGCTTTTTCGTTTGTAACACTATGATTAAATATCTTTTCTCACTTGTTGCATTTAATATACTACAAAAATTTATGTTTTTCAATAGCCCTTGACTTTTCTCTCTCACATGCTACTCTTTACTTAAATAATAAAAATATTGGAGGTACTATGTTTAATATAGCTGATAACAGAATATATATGAATGATGAAAACGGTAAAATGATTGCTGAGGTTACTTTCCCAAATTTGGATGATAACACAATAGTTATTGACCATACATTTGTGGATGACTCTCTTCGCGGTCAGGGCGTTGCAGCCAAGCTTATGCTTGAGGTAATAGACTATGCTAAGTCAACTAATAAAAAAATAAAGGCTACATGTTCATATGCGGTAAAATGGTTTGAGAAAAACAAAGACGAATACAAAGACCTTTATATAGGATAAAAATAAATTGTTACATCACTATTTTCATTTCTGTCTTATTATTTACTTGATTTACCTATTACCTACCTGTATAATAGGATTATAAATTAAGAAGTAGGTGACTCATATGAAAATTTCAACTAAAGGGCGATACTCACTCCTTGTTATGATTGATTTAACAGAGAATAAATCTGATGATTTTATACCATTACGAGATATTGCCAAAAGACAGGACATTTCAGAAAAATACCTTGAAAGTATAATAAAACTTCTTGTAAAGCATAAGCTTGTTGTAGGGCTACGCGGTAAAGGCGGCGGCTACAAACTAACCGGACATCCAAGCGATATCACTGTTGGGGAAGTGCTTAGAATTGCAGAAGAAAATATAATGATTGATGATGAAGATACCGAAAGTATGTATCGCACAAGCGAATACCGTACTATTGATATGTGGAGTAAACTCTCAAAAATGATAAACGATTATTTCGACAACATTTCCATTGCCGATCTGATAGTAGAGGATCCGGGAAATGACTTTGTGATTTAACATATCAACTTGTATCTGATAATTTTAAACTAATAACTGTAAAAATTTTTATAGGTCTTGACAGTTTTTAAATTTACTATCCACCTTTGCTTGGGTGGATTTTTTATTTTCCACCTTTTTTGTCTAAAATAGGTTATATTTTTAATATAAAACTGCTAAACTATAAACAAACATATAGTTCGTAATTTTTAGGAGGAAAAGAATGAAAAAGATACTAAAAGCAGCTTTATTATGTTCAGTTCTGTCTTTGGGTCTCATGGCCTGCTCCGGCAGTAAGCCTGAGGAAAAAACAGAAAAAAGCGAAACTTCGGCTACCGAAACAACAAAGGCAGCCGAAAAATCTGAGGACACTCAAGAAGAGAAAGTGCTGGTTGTTTATACAGCAAGAAGTGAAGCACTTAACAATGCCGTGATTCCTGAATTTGAGAATGCAACCGGCATTAAAGTTGAAGTTGTTGTTGCAGGAACCGGAGAATTGTTAAAAAGAGCTCAGTCAGAGAAAGAAAATCCGCTTGGAGATATATTCTGGGCTGCAGATCAAACAATGCTCTCTTCTTCAAAAGATTTGTTTGAGGAATATGTGTCATCAGAAAATGATAATATGATAGAACCTGCAAGAAACACAACAGGATATTTCACTCCTGCCTTTGCCGATCCTACAGTTATGATCGTCAATAAAGATTTAGCCGGAGATATGAAGATTGAAGGATTTGCAGACTTATTAAATCCTGAACTTAAAGGAAAGATCGCTTTCGGTGATCCTGTTAACTCAAGTTCAGCTTTTCAATCATTGATGGCAATGCTCTACGGAATGGGAAAAGATCAAGATCCGCTTTCTGACGAGTCATGGGCCTATGTTGATAAGTTCTTACAGAATTTAGACGGTAAGATGTGCAACAGTTCCAGCCAGGTTTATAAGGGAGTTGCAGAAGGTGAGTATATTGTAGGTTTAACTTGGGAAGATCCTGCTGCAAGCTATGTAAAAGACGGAGCTCCGGTAGAGGTTGTATTCCCTAAAGAGGGAGCTATTTTCCCGGGAGAATCAGTACAGATTTTGAAAAATTGCAAGCATCCGGAAAATGCAAAAAAATTTGTTGATTTTATGTTGTCTGAGCAAGTACAGTCTTATGTAGGTCAGAATTTGACTGTTAGACCATTAAGAGCAGATGTGAAATTAGCTGATTACATGAAGCCACAAGCAGATATAAAGTTATTTGATAAATATGATGAGGGCTGGGTTGCTGAACATAAGACTGAAATCACTACAATGTTCACAGAGCATATCGAAAGTTCAATGAACTAAGGATCAAATTTATTAAATATCAAAATTAATTAATAAAAACAAAAAGTGGGTTGAAGGGCTGTTGCAGTAAGGGAAAATTTTATCTCTAAAAGCATCAAGCCCTTTTACCTTTATTTAGGAGAAAAATATGAGTGTAGCAATAAATATTGAGAATGTAGTTAAAAGATTCGGAAAAGATACAATTATAAACGGTTTATCACTAAATATAAAAGAAGGTGAGTTTTTTACACTTCTCGGACCATCAGGCTGTGGAAAAACAACTCTTTTACGAATGATTATCGGTTTTAATTCTATTGAAGGCGGAGAAATCAAGCTTGATGAAAAGCTTATCAACAATATACCTACCAATAAAAGAAATATGGGTATGGTTTTTCAAAATTATGCTATCTTCCCACATATGTCAGTAAAGGATAATGTTGCCTTCGGTCTGAAGCGTCAGAAAATGAGCAAGAAGGAAATCGATGAAAAAGTAGATGAAATATTAAAAATTGTTAAAATAGATCATTTAAAAGACAGAATGCCTGTAAAACTCTCCGGTGGGCAGCAGCAAAGAGTTGCTCTTGCCAGAGCAATTGTCATACATCCGGAAGTGCTGTTAATGGATGAGCCTTTAAGTAATTTGGATGCAAAACTCAGAGTCGAAATGAGAAATGCAATAAAGCGTATACAACAACAAATCGGAATCACAACTGTTTATGTTACACATGATCAGGAAGAGGCACTTGCAGTTTCTGATAGAATAGCCGTTATGAACGGAGGAGTTATTCAGCAAATCGATACTCCTAAGCGTATTTATCAAAGACCGTCAAATACATTCGTAGCAACTTTTATCGGACAATCCAATATCTTAGACGGTCAGGTGATTAAAAATAATTCAGAAGAAGGAATAAAAATTTTTGATGCATTCTTTGCCATGACAAATTTATCAAAAAATTGTACAAACATGGAAGATGTCAAAGTATCCATACGTCCGGAAGAATTTATCTTAAGCATGGATAACAAAGATGGCATTAAAGGAGTAGTTAAGAGCAGTGTCTTTTTAGGCATCAATACAAACTATTTTATAGAGCTTGAAAACGGTAAGGAAATAGAAGTAATTCAAGCTTCGGATGCACTGGAAGCAATACCGAATGACAGCACTGTATATTTAAAATTACAAACAGAAAAAATCAATGTATTTAATAATGAAGGCACAAATAGTTTAATAGAGGGGGTATAGTATGAACGGTACAAAAGAAAAAAAGTTGAATATCTGGAATCTGTCCACCTTCATTATTATGGCTTTTGCTATTCTATTCATTATTTATCCATTGGTTTTGATTTTGTATAAAAGTGTGATTTCAGGTTCCGGTAATTTAAGCTTTGCTTATTTTACAAAGTTTTTCCAAAAGAAATATTATTGGAGCACTCTGATAAACAGTTTCAAGGTAACTATTGTGGCAACCGTAATATCTACTCTCCTTGGATTGATGATGGCTTATTTACTGCGTTCCATAGTGATTGCCGGAAACAAATATTTAAATATAATGATTGTCATGTCATATTTATCCCCTCCGTTTATCGGAGCATATGCATGGATACAGTTGCTTGGAAGAAACGGATTTATAACCAGAATTTTAAATACCTTTTTGCCTGTGAAATTTACCGGAATATACGGCTTTGCAGGTATAGTGTTGGTTTTTTCTCTTCAATCATTTCCTCTGGTTTATATGTATACCTCCGGCGCTCTTAAAAGCCTTGATAACTCTTTAGTTGAAGCTGCTGAAAGTCTTGGCTGTAATCTATGGGACAGAGTGAGACTAATTATAGTACCTTTGGTAACACCTACATTACTTGCAAGTTCCTTACTTGTTTTTATGCGAGTTTTTTCCGATTTTGGAACTCCAATGCTTATCGGAGAAGGTTATAAAACTTTCCCTGTTATGATTTACGGTCAGTTTATGGGAGAAGTCAGTACAGATGATCATTTTGCAGCTGCATTATGTGTGATCATTATCGGTATTACTTTACTTTTATTTTTCTTACAACGCTTTTTGAGTGCTAAATTTACTTATTCAATGACAGCACTAAAACCTATGGAAGCGGTCAAAATCGGTGGAGTAAAAAATATACTGGTGCACCTTTTGGTATATGGTATAGTATTTGTAGCAATCCTTCCGCAACTAACTGTTATAACAACTTCGTTTTTGAAAACCGGCAGTGGCGGACTTTATACCGGCGGTTTTACACTGGAAAATTATTACAACACACTATTATCAAAAAATAATAACTCCGCTATTTTAAACACCTATCTTTTCGGATTTATGGCAATAGTTATAGTTGTTGTTTTGGGTATTATAATTGCATACTTAAGTGCAAGAAAACGTTCATTTTTTACATCTACACTTGATACCTTAACTATGCTGCCTTATATTATACCGGGCTCCGTACTAGGTATAGCATTCTTGTACGGATTTAACACCAAGCCTTTACTACTGAGCGGAACTGCTATAATAATGATTATTTCATTATCTGTCAGACGTATGCCATATACAATTCGTTCAAGTACTGCCATTATCGGTCAAATCAGCCCAAGTGTGGAGGAAGCAGCCGTAAGTCTTGGTTGTAATGAATTGCAATCATTTTTGAAGATAACGGTACCTATGATGCTGACAGGTGTCTTATCAGGAGCAATCATGAGCTGGGTCACTTTAATAAGTGAACTGAGTTCTTCTATAATTTTATATACAAGTAAAACTCAGACTTTGACAGTCGCAATCTATGCCGAAGTCATTAGAAGCAGCTTCGGTAATGCAGCGGCTTATTCTACAATACTAACAGTAACCAGCATTTTATCATTATTGATTTTCTTTAAAGTCAGTGGTAAAAGCGATATCAGTATTTAATTGTAAACGGAGGGAAAGCATGAAAAGTATTACATATAAAAAATATATAGAGTATTCATTTTTAAGGTATGCTTTATCTATTATTGTCATATTATTTATCATGATGATAGCCTTTCTCTCCGTTAATTTTAAAGTAATTGAAAATCTTGAAAATAAAAAGAATACTCAAAAGTTGTTACAAGTACTTGAAAAACAGTTTTTAATTTATGATTCTGAACTGGAGAATTTATCCACAGATGAAGATATTATTAGACTTTTATCAGGTGGTGACAACAGTAAACTAAGTAAAGTTAATCAAACTTTGTATAGCTTTGTAAACGCCCAAAATTTAAAAGCAAATTTTATTTTACTGGATAAGGACCTACATATAATATCTTCCAATTTATTTGAAGGCAATAAAGAGCTGTTTTTGGAGAGTCGTGTATTGGAAAAGGTTAAATCCGCTCCTTTAAATCACACCTATATCACCCCCAGCCGAATGAATTATGACTATGAACAGGAATCAAGCCTGATATTTGCTCATGCAATAATGGATGGTAAAGAAACGGTTGGATACCTTTTTTTTGATGTTTTAAGTAAGGATTTTGAATATTTGTTTATGCGCTCTCCTATAGACAGTATTGTATTAACCGACAGATATGATCATATTATTTTTTATACCGGGAAAAGAAATGCAGATTTAACCTTAAAATATCCTGCAGATAAATATATGGATAACTTTTCAAAAGACAGTGATATTGACATCAACGGAACAAGATATCAAGGACATATTAATACCTTTATTGACGGTCAATTTACATTATATACTATGATATCCAAAGAGATCCAAAGGCGTTCTTTCTATTACGGTATATTGTTTATAATATTATCAGCGCTTATAATGCTTTTTATGATTCCATATATTACCAAACGTATTTCCGAAAAAAATGTGTCTGCCATTGAAGAACTGATTATATTGACTGATAAAATGAGTAAGGGAAACAAAGTAGATAATCCGATTATTTTTGAAGAATTTAATATACTACTCTCATCATTTGATAAGATATTGTCAGAAAAAGAAACTTTAATAAAAAACAATTCCGAGCTTTCGGAAAGAAAGCGTATTATGGAAATCAAGCAACTTGAAGAACAGTTTAATCCACATTTTTTATTTAATATCCTCGAAACTTTAAAGTATCAAATTATGATTGACAAAGAAAAGGCGGTAGAGATGGTATTGGCATTTGCAGGGTTGATGCGTTATAGTATTTATTACGGAAGCACTGTTGTAGCACTTGGAACAGATATTGAATACATTAACGACTATCTGATGTTACAGAAATTACGTTATAACAGACGTTTAACTTACAGCATTGATATACCTGAGGAATTACAAGAATGTATGATACCCAAACTTTTATTACAGCCTATTGTTGAAAATTCCCTGGCTCATGGTTTGGTAGATGTAATTCATATCACGATAAAGGCGGAACACACAGAAGATATACTCACTATATCGGTAGAGGATAACGGCAAGGGTATTGATCCTGATAATTTAGAGTTGCTTCGAAACAGTTTGGAGAAGGATTCTATTTACAAAGAGCATATCGGTTTATATAACTCCCACAGAGTTATTAAATTGCTTTATGGAAATAGCTATGGACTGGAAATAGATAGTTGTAATGGAACAATTGTAACTATCCGATTGCCTTTTATGTTGGAGAGTGAAGATGAATAAAGTATTGATAGTTGAAGATGAGGACATTATCCGAAAAGGCTTGATGTTTATGGCAAAGTGGAGCCAATACGACTGCGTTATAGTTGGAGAAGCAGTAAACGGATATGACGGATTAAGACAAATTGAAGAAAAAAGACCGGATATAGTGATTGTCGATATAAATATGCCTGAAAAAGACGGACTAAGTATGATAGAAGAAAGTATAGAACTTTACGGCTATGATGCTGTTATAATTTCAGGATATTCTGAGTTTTCCTATGCCAAAAAAGCAATCAGTTTGGGAGTTTGTGAATATTTGTTAAAGCCTATTAACTTTAATGAGTTGTATCCCATTTTAGAAAAAATAATTGCAAAAAGAAATCATTTGCAACGTTTAAGTCAAGACAAAAAAAAAATTGATATAGAAAAAGCAAGACTACATCTCATTTCCGGTGAAGAACCGTCTCATTCAAATAAATATGTGACAATAATGCTTGAGAGTATACGCTCACGATATCAAAACAGATTGTCATTGACCGATATCAGTATAGAATGCGGTATGTCTTGCACTTACTTAAATACTAAGTTAAAACAATATACCGGCTATACTTTCAATGACTATTTAAACAGATATCGTATTCAGCAAGCTGTAAAGCTCTTAAACGACAGTGACTTAAAAGTGTATGAAATAGCGGATGCAGTGGGGTTTTCCGACTACAAATACTTCATAAAAGTCTTTAAAAAATACATAGGCATCTCACCCGTAAAGTTTATTGAAAGTGAACATTTCAAAGAAGAAAACTTTGAATCTATATAAAACAGCAAAAAGCGGACATCGTTTTCCTTTCGATGTCCGCTTTTCAATTTTATCCCTCAGCCGCTATCTTTGCTATCTCCACAATAACATCTATAGCCTTTTGTATTGACTGAACACTTACAAACTCAAATCTTCCGTGGAAGTTCTCTCCGCCTGCAAATATATTCGGTGTAGGAAGTCCCATAAAGGATATCTTGGAACCGTCTGTTCCGCCTCTTATAGGATCTTTATTTACTGTTATTCCAAGATTTTCCATTGCCTTTGTAGCAATGTCCACACTTCTTGGATCATTCTTTATGATATCAGCCATATTGCGATATTCATCATGCATCTCCAGCTTTACTCTGTCTATATCATATCTTGAATTGATTTCTTCACAAATCTTTCTTACGGTATTCTTCTTGTCCTCAAAAAGCTCACGGTTATGATCTCTGATAATATAAACAAGACTTGCATTCTCCACATCTCCATGTGCCTCTATCAAATGTATAAAGCCCTCTCTGCATTCTGTTGTTTCAGGTACTGCAAACAGAGGCATTGCCATTTGAATATCTCTTGATATGGTAAGCGCATTTATCATCTTATTCTTGGCATCACCCGGATGTACACTCTTACCTAAAATATCGATTTTAGCCTCTGCGGCATTAAAACATTCAAACTGTAATTCACCTACAGAACTTCCGTCCATTGTATAAGCAAAATCACAGCCGAAGTCTTCCACATCAAAATTGTTGGCTCCGACACCTATTTCCTCATCACATCCGAAGGCAACTCTGAGTTTACCATGTTTTATCTGCGGATTTTCAATCAAATATTCCATAGCTGAAACTATCTCGCAAACTCCGGCCTTATCATCCGCACCAAGAAGTGTGGTTCCGTCAGTAGTGATAAGAGTCTGACCGATGTAATTTTTTAAATTTGGGAACTCCTTAGGAGAAAGCACAAATCCGCTGTTTCCAAGTGTGATATCTCCTCCGTCATAGTTTTCATGTATCTGTGGTGAAATATTCTCAGCATTAAAAGCCGCTGTATCCACATGTGAAATAAATCCTATTACAGGAGCGTTTTCCACATTTGCAGGAACTGTTGCTGTAAGGAATGCATTTTTCTTATTTATCTTAACATCTTCTAAGCCTATTCTTTTTAACTCCTCGCTAAGTTCCTCCAAAAATTCCATCTGTGAAGGTGTGGACGGAATAACTATCCCCGCCTTACTCTCATCAGATCTTGTATTTTTCTTTACATAACGCAAAAATCTATCTACAAATCTTTCCATTGTATCTCCTCTCTATAATTCCAATTTAAATTTATTCTGCTCATTGAACACAGAATCCAGTATACTCTTTATATATAAAGATGTGAAGCTCTCATGCTGATCTTCCCAAAGTCTTATGCCTTCTTCAAACCCCGTAGTATCAAAAATCTCTCCGGCAAAATAGCATTCATTCATCCTGAGAAAGGCTCTGCCCATCTTTTCAATATCTTCTTCTTCATCATTGTCAAAGGTATGAGTATTAAACAACTTATTCAATTGTCTGCTTCCAACACCTTTAAATAACTGCCTGCTGTAATTTTCAAAATCATTTACAGCCTCCACCTTCAGACATTCTGTAAAATATTTAAAAGACTTCCCGTCATAAATAATATTTGCAAAATGATTCGGTGACACCGCCAATGAGGATGTGACAATCTCGGTTATAAGATTCTTTTCAATATGCTGAATATGCATATGGCCGCTAAGATTCAGCTTTACATTGTATTTGGCATAAAGAGCTTCTATTTCCTCCGCATTTTTAATCATAAAACCTTCAGTAAACATATAATTTTGCTCAAGAAGATTTTGATGGCTTACTGCAAGTATTTGCGCATCCGCTTTTGACAGTCTAAAAAGCACCTTATCCAACCAAAGAAGACTTTCCTTGCACAAATAATTTGAATGATAGGAATTGGTATCCAGCATTAGCAAATATAAATCATCCCTAAGTTTTGAAATATAGCTTCCGGAATACTCATCATAGTACTCATAATTTTTATAACCGCAGTCGGCATATATCTCTCTGAAATCTTTTGCACACATGCTGTCAACCTTATATATTTCATTTCCGCGAAATCCGAAGCTTCTTTCATAATCTATATCATGGTTTCCGGGTATCAAATATATCGGTATACCCTCTTTCACTATACTGTTAAGCTTTTGTGAAAGTTCCAAATGGCTTACTCTCTCTCCGTTAAAAGTTAAATCACCAAGTAAGAGTACCAAATCCGGTCTTCTTTTTTTAACTTCATTGCAGAATGCATCCACTATTTCTTCAATATATGTCATTCCCTTACCGTCGCCCTTTTCCATTACATTTGCAAAGGCCTCTCCTCCGTCATTTATACTCTTTGAAAGGTAGTGGAGATCGGTAGCTATCATAATATTCAAAGTTTTCTCACTCATACAAGATAACCTCTTAATCGTAGTCCTCCAAGAAAGAGTGTTTTACCCCGTTTTTCTTGTAGGCTATTACTGTATCCAAGCTGACATTTTCCACACTTCTGAAAATATTCTTCTCAATATATGGATTTTTGGCAGCCAACTCTCTTATAAGTTTCTTTACTTCCGCCCTCATAGATCCCTTATCACCGGTCTCTGATATAGAGCAATTATCAGTCAATCTGCAGGCACATCTTATAAAATTCAGCTCATTATACTTTGCCCAATGTATAATGTCCTCTTCCCTTACAAGATAAAGCGGTCTGATAAGCTCCATACCCTCAAAGTTTGTGGAGTGAAGTTTAGGCATCATTGTCTGAATCTGGGCTCCGTATAACATTCCCATCACAATAGTTTCTATAACATCATCAAAATGATGTCCAAGAGCAATCTTATTGCAGCCCAGCTCCTTTGCCTTCGCATACAGATGTCCTCTTCTCATTCTTGCACAGAGATAACATGGCGATTTCTCATCCTCTGCCACAATATCATATATGGAAGATTCAAATACTACTATAGGAACATCCAAAATCTTAGCATTATCTACTATAGTTTGATAATTTATATCATCATATCCCGGATTCATCACAAGGAATACCAACTCAAAATTCCTCTTTCCATGCTTTAAAAGCTCCTGAAAGAGCTTTGCCATAAGCATAGAATCCTTTCCTCCGGATATGCATACCGCAATCTTATCACCGTCTTTTATAAGTTCATATTCATTTATGGCGGCGGTAAACTTTCTCCAGATACTCTTTCTAAACTTCTTTATAATGCTTCTTTCGATATCTCTGCTTCTTTTATTCGACTCATCTTTTTTACTTTCCTCTTTTAGAAACTCATTTAATTTAAGTTTCATATAGGCCTCATATCCGCCTTTCAGATTATATATATTCTCATAACCCTGACTTTCCAGTTCCTCAGCCAGATACTCAGTCTTATTGCCTGTAGCACATACCAGACAGATAATATCGGTTTTATCAAAATCTTTTATTCTCTCAAGTATATCTTCTTCCGCTATATTAACAGAGTCCGGAATACTTCCTCTTTTGAATTCATGTTCGGGCCTTATGTCTATTATCTTTTTATTCTGTAACTCCGGTAATTTTCCTATCTCAATTTCCATTACATTTGTTTCCTTACTATCAAATAGTCATCATTACTTCTATAATACGGGCAGGTGGAATAATCACTGCTTCTCATTCTTGCATAATCATCCTCATCCATATCCACATCACAGATATACCCCTCTGCATCTTCGTCATATATATAATTAATACAATAATCGCAAATCATGTTTCTTCCTGTCTCTGCTCTCTTTTGTATACCTCCTGCTTATAATCCTCAGGCGCATACTCCTTAAGCCAAATCTCTTCACCCTTTTCCAAAAGCTTTTTACCGCTAAGTACGGCTTCAAAAGCCAGATACTGTGAAGCTCTCTCTTTTCTTGATAACGGAACCTTCAAGCTTGGAAGCTCCATATCTATAATATCACTGTAATCTCTTTTTATTCCATTCATAATGATTCTAATATACTATAGTATATACTTACAAGTCAAACAATCGAGCAGGAAAACCTGCCCAACCACATATAAAAAGAGCCCCTAAGGGCTCTAAATAGTTTTATTTAAATATTATTCCTGAGAAAACTCATCCTTGCCTACGCCACAAAGTGGGCAAACAAAATCATCCGGAAGATCTTCCCATTTTGTTCCCGGAGCTATTCCGTTATCAGGATCTCCAAGAGCCTCATCATATTCCCATCCGCAAACATCACATACATACTTCATAAATTATACCTCTGCTTTCCATAAACCATGTAAATTACAATACTCATAAGCTGCTATCAGCTTCTCACCATCCTGTAATGCGAACTCAGCATGTGGCTTATCCTCAGCTGTAAGTCCCTTGTACTGCTTTCCAAGGTTTGTTTCGATCATGATGAAGTTGATAAGATGCTCAGGTGTCATAGGATGATCTACGCTACCTACATTAACAACAACCTTATTACCATCAACAGTTACTACAGGTACATGCTTCTCTTTAGCTGCATCTGTTGTGTTAGCCTTTAAGAGCTGCATAGGCTCTCCACAACATCCAAGTGTACCACCACCATCAACTACTACTGAGACAATCTTTCCACAGTGTGCACAACGATAAAAACTCATATTTCCTCCTTAGTTCTTTGCTTTTAATAAATCTCTAATTTCCTCCAGAAGAACAACATCATCAGCCTTTGCAGGTGCTTCCTCTACCTTAGCATCCTCTTTATCTTTTCTCTTAGTCTTCTCTATAAGCTTTACAAATAAGAAGATACAGAATGCAATGATAAGGAAATCAACTACATTTTGGATAAAAGATCCGTAAGCGATAGCATTCTCAGCTACGTCACCATGTGCAGGAGTAATAACATACTTAAGATCTGTAAAGTTTAAACCTCCTGTCAATATAGATATGATAGGCATAATCAAATCATTTACCAAAGATGTGACAATCTTACCAAAGGCCCCACCTATGATAACACCTATCGCCATATCCAAAACATTACCTTTAAACGCAAACTCTTTAAAATCTTTTAACATCTTGTCCTCCAATATCCGGTTGTACTTGAGCAATTTACTTACTTAAATCTCAAAATCATTAGATTTAATTTTGCACAACCACAATGTGCTTTTATTATGAACTAAAATATCAAAAAAGTCAAGTACTAATAATGAGAATTATTCCTGTTTTTTATTAAATACAATTTACATATGATAAAATCAAAAAAGAGGAATACCTCCTTAGAAAGTATTCCTCTCGCATTAGATTTATCAGATGCCATGAGGCTTCGCTTCGCTCCACCTCAAGCCTATATAAAATCTATTTAATTAACTGAGATTATTCCTCAAGACGTACCCAATCTACTGTGTAGTTAGATGTCTTAACCTTGTAATCATCTCCGTCCTTCTTTGTTCCGCTCTTAACCATAGCACCTGTTGTGTTAACAACATAAGCCTTGTGTCCTGTTGGAAGACCTGTGAACTTATACTCTGTATAATCTAAGTCTCCGTTTGACTTGAAGTGCTGAACGCCACCGTTACCGTAAGCTGCAAGAGCATCCTCTACAGATGACTTAGCAACTAACTTGTTGCTGCTGTCAAGGATAACGATCTCGATCTTGCTGTCAGCATCAGCTGTTGTAAGCTTTCCACCAACATAGAACTTGTGATCTTCCATACCGTTAAGACCAACACCCTTGTTAGAACCGTTCTTAGCGAACTCGAATGTGTACTTTTCGCTATCAAGCTCTACAGTCTGCTTTCCTGTCTTCATAGAACCGTCATCGCTTCCACCGAAGAAGTAAGACTTAAGCTCTCCTGATCTGAACAAGCTGTCGTTAGCCTTTACAAATCTGTTGTAGTTGTCGCCTGTATCATATGTACCGTCAGAATCCACCTTCTGAACGATCTTCTTTGAGCTGTAACCTGAACCTACAGTGTTACCTTCCATCTGAAGTACAACGAATCCGCTGATCATTCTACCATAGTTGTCGAATGCATACTTCTTACCGTTTACTGTCTTGATTTCGTTAACTGTAAGCTTTCCGTTACCGTCTGAGTAGTACCAGTAATCTGATCCATCCTCATACTTATCTCTCTGGAGGTAGTAACCAGGAGTTACCTTGAACCAACCCTTTGTAGATCTTGCACCATCCTCAGGTGTTGAGTAGTATAAGAATGAGTTAGAGTATGTAGCAATACCCTGTGAACCGCCGTCAGCAGCCTTAGTATTAGATGCTGTAGCTGTTGTGATCCAACCGGCGTTCATACGGCCATACTCATCGAAGCCATACTTTCTTCCGTTGATTGTCTTACCTGTCTGGCTCTTCTCCTTCTTTCCTGAAGCCTTGAAGTAGAACCATCTTGTCTGATCCTCATCCCAGTAGTTGTCACCAGGCTGAAGGTCTGCTGCCTGATCATCCTTGATAGCGATCTCTTTCCATCCTTCTGCCATAGAACCGTCGTTCTCATCGCCGAAGAAGTATTCTGAATCCTGCCAAGCGTTGTCATCATGCTGTGTCTCGCCGTCTTTTACCCAACCATACTGCATCTTACCGTCAGTATTGAATGTGTACTTCTTACCGTTGATAGTCTTTAAAGAAACGTCACCTGTAGATGAATCGCTTCTCTTGTAAGCCTTACCGTTAGCTCCGAAGTAGTACCACCACTGATTTGGCTCGTTCTCTTCGCCTGCGTTCTCGTTGTCAACTGCAACCCAACGATTTGTAACCATAACACCGTTAACGTCAACATAGTATGTATCTCCGTCATCGTCGATAAGTGAATCTGTAGCCATCTCGCCGTTATCGTCAAGATAGAACCAGTAGTCACCTGACTTCTGCCATGTCTCTGTTACTTTCTCTTCGTTTCTGTTATAATATACCCATGTACCATTCTCCTGTTGCCAGCCTGTAGCAGCGAAAGCTGTCATAGCTCCACCAACTGAGAGAACAGCTGCTGCTGAAATTAATGCAGCAATCTTTGTTTGCTTTCTCATAATGAATGCATCTCCTTTTTGAAATCCTTTTTAAAATCTAATGCGTCCCGTAAAGGCTCTTATCAGTCCTTTATCTTAAGACAAAGCTAGTATATAACTTTATTTTATTACTTACAATATATTTTCTTTTTCTGATTTCTTACAAAAATATTACATTTCTGTTTTTTCTAAGATATATATGTATACTTATACCCCCTGTTATGCTAATATGTTCAATAAAGATATATTTTTACTATTTTTGAACTTAATGTTTATTTTATTATATTGGGAGCTTATATGAACAGATACGCATATTTACTCAGAGAAATATTTGAATGTAATACTATTACTCAAAGAGAGCTTGCAGAGAAGTTAAACCTCTCTCTTGGAAGCATCAACTCACTTATAAAAGATGCTATGGCATTAAACTATTTGTATAAGGAAGGAAGTAGTATGAGTCTTACCGAAGCCGGACTTGAATATCTATCTCCTTTTAAGGTGGAACGTGCCGTTATCATGGCTGCAGGCTTCGGGTCAAGGTTTGTTCCGCTTACATTTGAAACGCCAAAGGGACTGCTTGAGGTATTCGGTGAGAGAATGATTGAGAGGCAGATCAAGCAGCTCCATGAAGTCGGCGTCTTTGACATAGTAATAGTTGTGGGATATTTAAAGGAGCATTTTGAATATCTTATAGATAAGTACAATGTAAAGCTTGTTTATAATCCGGACTATTCTACTAAGAACAATATTTCCACATTGCACTACGCATGTAAGTATATAGAAGATTCCAATGTATATATACTTTCTTCAGATAACTGGATGAGAGATAATATGTATCACAGCTATGAGCCTTACTCCTGGTATTCTTCTATATATATGGAAGGAAATACGAATGAATGGGTACTTGATTTCAATAAAAAGCGTGAAATAACAGCTATAAATGTAGGCGGTAGCGATGCCTATGTAATGTACGGACCTGTATATTTCAGCAAAGACTTTTCAAAAGAGTTTATGCCGATACTGGAAAGAGCATTTGCTACTCCGGGAAGCGATGACTGGTATTGGGAAAATGTACTCATGAGTGAACTGCAAAAGAAAAACTCTACACTGCCTGCCATGCATATCAATCCACAGCCCGAAAATCAGGTCTATGAGTTTGAAAATCTGGAAGAGCTTCGAGCATTTGATGATAAATATAAGGAAAACAGTGGAAATGTGGCTCTTGAACTTATTGCAAAGGTTTTTAATATCCCCGAGAGTCGTATAAAAGGTCTGCGTACATTAAAAGCCGGTATGACAAATAAATCTTTCCTTTTTGAAGTGGATGATAAGAGTTATATATGTAGAATACCCGGAAAGGGCACAGATGTACTTATAAACCGTTCAAATGAGTATGATTGCTATATGGCAGTCAAGGATTTGCATATTACGGAGAAAATAATTTATTTTGATAAGGAAAGCGGTTATAAGATATCAAAGTTTTATGACGGTTCAAAAAATGCCGATGCCTTTAATAAGGAAGAAATGTCAAGATGTATGGAACTTTTAAGGACTTTGCATGAAACTGATGTAAAGGTCAGCCATCGCTTTGATATAGCCGAGAGAATAGATTATTATACCGGACTCTGTGAAAAGAGCGGTGGAATATCTTTTGAAGATGTAGAAGAGGTTCACAAAAATATGATGCTCTTACTCGATTTACTTAAAGGAATGAAATCCGAAACTTGCCTCTGTCATATAGACAGTGTAGCCGATAATTTTATCATCACTGCAGATAATAAGATAAAGCTTATTGACTGGGAATACGCCGGAATGGCGGATCCTGTTATAGATGTGGCGATGTGCGCTATATATTCTTATTATGATAAATCTCAGGCTGATGAACTTTTAGAATCTTATCTTAAAAGAAAGCCTTTTACAGATGAGTATAAGAAGCTGTATGCTTATATGGCACTCAGCGGTTATCTTTGGGCACTTTGGACCGTATATAAGGCCAATGTAGGCGAAGAATTCGGAGAGTATTCTCTTAAAATGTACAGATATGCAAAGGACTTTTTTAAAGAAGTAATGAAGCTTTAATAAAAAGCATAAAAAAGCAGTCGGGATTTCCGACTGCTTTTAACTTGCAATAATTCAAATTTATTAATCCACACTCACTCTGATTCCGCCACCTCTCTCGCTTGGCTGAACCAGTACTGTCACAGGCTCATTTCCTGACCATTCAAATGAATATGACTCGCCTGAGGCCTGACCGATAAATGTCTTCCATGATATATCCGCTTTTATCTGTGGATCTCCCATTCCGTTCTTGCTGAACCAGCATATTACAGCATCCGGATCTACCGCAAGTGTATCTCTTGACTTCACGTTTGAAACAACAAGTGGGTTTCCGTCTGAGAGCAATGCAACATAGGCATTATTTCCTCTACCCACCAATGTGGTTGTAGCCAAACCTTTTTGTGAAAGTACGCCTACTCCTAAAAATCTTACAGAGTAATCACAGTCATTTGTAAATGCGAGTATATTTTCAGACTCTACTGAAACCGTCTCACCCGGTGCCAGCTTATATACTACTACATGCTGTCCGTAGTTAGCATAGTATGTTGTGGAAGCTCCGTTTAAATGTACCTTCATAAGAGGTATATTCTCACCTGCAACTCTTCTTACAAGCTGTCCGAGTAATGCCTGTCCTATACTTCCACCCGGTCCAAGTAACATCTTTTCAAAAGTATAGTTCTTTCCTCCCGGATTCTCTCCTGCTATAAATGCACCTGCTTTTGCAATCAATGTATCATTTCCCTCGCAGGTAACCTTAAGTGTCAACTCGTTAATTACTTCAAATGTCAGCATATTCCCCTCCTTATTCGACTTGTACTCCGTAAAATTCACAAAGTCCCGCCAAGTCCTTATTTACTCCGTTTCCTATTGCATTAAACTTCCATGCACCGTTGTGCAGATATACTTCTCCCATCATCATGGAATTTATATTGTTGTAATATTCCTCCACAAGGAAAGAAGCCACCTCGGTGTTTGTCACCGGATCCACGATCTGAATGTATGCGTCTTTTAGCATACTGAAGTTCAGTGCATTTTCCAACGCATCATTTATAGTCATTACAAAGACTATTTTTTGTACAGCCGGATTTAATATAGAAGTGTCTATATCAAATACCTGTAATACATTCGCCTCTTCAACATTTTTAAAGAGTACACTTCTCTCAGGACTGCTCTCCTGTCCGTAGAATACAAAAAAGTCATCACCGACTACTTTTCCGCTTCCTGCCAGTAAAAAAGCTGAGACATCCACATCACAGGCTGCATTGTTCACATTCCATCCAAAATTCACCTTTATCTTGTTTGAAGAAAAGGTAAGCGGGACTTTTTGCCCCTTTGAAACTCTCTTGCTTAATGCCGGCAATGTTATTCGCCTTACATCGGCATTTTGTCCAGTGCTTTGAGCCTGTCCGGTGTCCTGACTTACTGTAGTACTGCCTGCAGTAACAGAATTTTGTGTACTTGCAGTGTTTCCCGTTTTTTTATAATAGGAAGTATTCAAAATATCTACATTGTCACTATTTAATACAACACCTTTTTTTTGGTTCAGATTCTCCAGTTGTTCCGCACCTATAGGTTTTGTTACATTCATCGGATACATACTCTTATTCACCTCACTTTCTTTAAAGTAATAATATTTAAATTTTTAAATACTAATCATTTGATATCTCTCAACCTACATCCAGTCCTGAATGATAGGAGTAATTTCCTATATTCTCAAGCAGTCTGTGAAAATCGGTCTCTTCCATTCTATCCGGCACTATTTCAGTGTTCAGTATCTTAAATATTTCCTCACATCTGTCAATGCACTTATCAAAAAGTTCCGGAAAACTTTCATTTGAATGAACACTCTTATTCCACGGATTTATCCAAAGTTCATGGTCAAGATTTAGGGCTCCTTTTACATCCGGTACCTCATCTGAGAGTATCTTCTGTGAAACTATAGGCTTTTTTAAAAACAATGATTCTATGGCATTTATCCTGTCTTTTTTTCTGCCCGTGGGATCGGCAAGAGTTCTTACTCCAAATCTCATTGCAAGTACTGACCTGTGTACCATGGCAGGTGTTACTCTGAAATTATTCTTATATGTAATCGGATAATAGGTTTTATTTATCACTCTTGCAAGAAAATCCGAAACAAATTGTATCTCAAAACCGTTTAGTGCAAGAGTGGCTGCCTGATTGAACTCCGATGTTTTCTTTTTCTTGTACTTTTTTAAAAGTATGGTATCTATATCATTTTCAAGTGCCGCATGAAGTCCGTATACATAGGCGCTGTTTTTTCCGTTTTCATGCCCTATTCTTGCGTAAATATAAGGATGGCAGATATAATCACCCACATAGTGACATAAAAAACCTGCAATATAGCTTATAGCCTGCTGTTGCTTTTGTTTTGATTCCATCCCCTGTATTTCACAAAGTGCATTTGCAAAAAAATCATTTACATGGCTCTCATGCATATATGAGCCGACATTTCTGTAATCCCTGTGTCTCAGTATCGGAATATTGTAAAAAAACATATCCGGTCCCTGAAGTCCCAGCTGATACAACCATCTGTATTTAGATATAATATATTTTAAACCTGAGTTTTCTAAGCCACCATATGCCTTTAACCCTAAAATATAGTGAGTTGTAAATCCCGGCATTTCCTACTCCTTAATATATTCTAAAACCTTTTCCAGATAAAAATCCGAAAAAAGTCCTTCATAATCATTGAAAATATTTTTACTTATATTCAAATCCTTATGTGCAAATCCGATGTCTGCAAGCTCTATCATTCCGATATCAAACTCCGTATCTCCGGCCGCAAATACATGATCTTCGCTCTTTGCATATCTTTTGACAAATCTTTTAACCGTATCCGCCTTGTTTAAGTTCTTCGGCATTATATAAAGCTTATCTTTATTGTACAAAACCTCCACCTTTGTCATATCCAGTATGCTTTTAAGATCTCTTACAACATCCTCAATCTCATTGCATTTTGTAAAGATAAATAAGTCATCAATATTTCTGCATTCAAACTTTCTTCTTTTATCTTTTTGCAAAAACGCATATGCTTTTTCTCTCTCATCTGATGAAGGCTTTACTATATCAAGACTTTCTTTATACCATTCATCCGACTTTATGCCGTCTTTTAAAAGTATTCCTCCATTTGCACATAGTACATACTTTGGATTAAAACCAAGATCTATTCTGCTGTATTGAATATAGGTTCTTGTGGTAATAGGTACTATAAGGAGCATCTCATTTAACTTATGCAAAAGCTCATAGGAGTATTTTGACATAAAGCTGTTTATCTCTCCGTTATAAAGCTCCACCGGTATCTTTTCTTCTATATTCGTTTTCTTTGAATAGATCAAAGTATTGTCCAAATCTGTAAATAAAATATTCATATGGCTAGTTTAACACTTTTTTATAAAATAGTCATTTTAAAAAAAATTAAATATTAAACCATCTCTTGATTATACAACACTAAGTAGTTATACTTTAATTGTAAAAAAGAGATATTTGTACCATATGTACACATAGCGAAAGCCTCGGGAAGTTGCTGTTCCCGAGGCTTTCTTCTTGTCAAGTCACTATCTCTTCTTAAATACCAAAAGCATTGCTCCGCATGAAGATATCAGTAATATCATATATTTGAAAAGGTCTGTATTATCTGAGGTCTTAGGTACCGGGAGTGGGCGTCTGTCTGATACAGTCTCCGCAGTAAACTTTTTCGGATCCTCTATGATAATTTCAGGTTTTACAGGCTCAACATTTATAGCATCAGCCTTTATTTCTTCTTTTTTCTCTACAACTGTCTGTGTAGGTCTTATAGATGAGCTTCCTCCCGATCCGCCTCTTCTTCCGTTTGAAGATGTGGCTATTGAAGGTGTAGCTATAGGTCTTATAATGATATCATTGTTTCTGTCACCCGGACGATTTATCTGGCTTGGTGTAGCCGGATGTAGCGGATCCGGATAGATTATAACACTTGGATCTTTAACATATACATAGTTTATCTCTATTTGTGCAGTTGAGAACAATCCGCTTTCAGCGCCTTCAACTCTCTCCAAATGATATCCGGCAATAGCTTTTGCACTTGTACTGTAGGCAAGGCCAAGTTTTCTGCTGCCGTCCAAAACTTCATCTGCATCTAACGCAACTCCCGCCGGATTGATATAATGGGCAATTACATCTCCCGCATCCTGTCTGCGATAAATATATGTTACTCTTTGTGTTCCCGGATTAAATACTCCATTCGCATTTGCAGGCATTGAAATCAAGTCATAATAGTCAAATGACTTAAGTTCTGAAGTATAAGGAACTCCGATTTGCTCACTACCGTTTAAAACAGTAGTCTCAACAAGCGGAACGTTTCCGTTCTCATCCAGATATTCAATAATAACATTTCCTGCATCCTGGCGCTTATAGATATACTCAACATTTATCGGTGATGTTGTGAATACTCCTGTTGCATTTGCAGGATTTACCACAAGATCATAATAAGGTATTGCCTTAGGTGATGTTGTATAATTAAGTCCAAGCTTATTTGCTCCGGAAATTGTATCATCACTTTCTATGCTGTTTCCGTGAACATCCAAATATCTTACAGTCACATCTCCTGCATCTTTTCTTCTGTACAAGTAGGTCACAGTCTGTGCTCCATGAGTAAATACTCCTGTTGCATTTGCAGGCATCGTATCTATATCGAAGTTTGCGATATTTTCCGCACTGCTTGTATAGGCAAGTCCAAGCTTTTCGATACCGCTAAGTACTGTAGGTGCTACCAAATCACTTCCGTCATGTACAGACTTGTGATATATTGTCACATCCCCTGCATCATCTCTCTTATAGACATAATTTACTACTTGTGGAGCAATCGTAAATACTCCTGTTGCATTTGCCGGTGAATTTACAAGCACAAGACTTCCAATAGTCTTAGGTGCTGTAGTATATGGCAAACCAAGTTTATTTGTTCCTGACAGTATGTCTCTTGTGTCCAGTTCATTACCGTCTCTGTCGGTATACATTACTGTCACATCTCCAGCGTCATCTCTTCTGTATTCATAGGTAACAATATAGTTTGTTCCTACCGTAAATGTTCCGATATGATTTGCAGGTGTAGGATTTACTACCGTAAAGTTGGCTATACTTGCAGGACTTGTCGTATAGGAAAGTCCGGCTTTACTTACTCCCGATAAATTCTCATCTGCCGCAAGAGAGTTGCTTGTTCCGACTTCAAAATGATGTACTGTTACATTTCCGGCATCATCTCTCTTATAGTAGTATGTAACCACTGTAGTTCCGTTTGCCGGATATACACCTGCATTATTTGCTGGTGTTGCATTTACTACTGTAAAGTTGGCAACAGTACCTGCATTTGTTGTATAGGCAAGTCCTGCCTTACCTGCACCTGACAATATCTCATCAGGTAACAGTGAATTGCTTGTTCCTACCTCAAAATGATGTACCAATACATTTCCGGCATCATTTCTACTGTAATAATATGTAACCTCTGTAAGTCCTGTAGCAGGATAAGTTCCTGTATATCCTGCAGGTGTTGCATTTACTACCGTATAATACGGTATGTTTTTCGGACTTGTTGTATAAGTAAGTCCCGATCTCTCCGCTCCGGATAAATCCTCTGCCGGTGAGAGTATATTGTTTGTTCCAACTTCAAGATGATGTACTTTAACATCTCCCACATCATCTCTCTTATACTTATAAACCACTTCTACAGGCGCATTTCCAAATGTCACTGTCGGATTTGCCGGTGAGCTTACAAGATGGAAATGAGGAATATTCATGCTCTGTGTAGTATAAGTAGTTCCAAGCTTATTGGTTCCGTCCACTGTCACAGCCGCAGGTGTTCCTCCCGGGGTTTGTGAATACAACTCATTTGTAGTTCCGTCTTCATAATAATGAATAATTATCGGTGAAGCACTGTCTCTTTCATAGTAATAAATCAGCTCTGTAGGTGTTGTGGTAAATGTTACCTGTGTAGGATTCGGTGACTGATACAAATGATAATTTGCAATGTCCGCCGATCTATCCTGTGACTGATAGGTAAGTCCAAGCTTATTTGTACCGCTTATAACTTCCGGTCCGACAGCTCCTCCCGCTACCGGAGCATAAAGCTCTGTTGTTGTGCCTTTCTCATAGTGATGAACTGTAATATTTCCTGCATTTTTTCTTCTGTAGGAATATGTTACAGAGGTTGTTCCGTCTCCGAAAACTCCGTTTGTAGGAGTAGTACTGCTTACAAAATCATAATTGTCTACAGTAAGTACATTGCTGCTCCATGCAAGTCCCTCTTTATTTGTTCCTGACAGAACAGTAGGAGTATTAATCATTACAGTACTTCCAAGACTCTCAGGTCTTGTAAGATTTGCACCTGTATCAATATCTACATATTTTATTGTAACATCCGGTGCATCATTTCTTTCATAGAAATAAGTAACGGTCTTTGCCGTTGCATCAAATGTTCCGCTTGCAGGACCTGTAGGTGTTCCTACAAGATGGTAATGAGGTATAGGATAGCTTCCCGCCGTACTCACATCTCTTCTGTAAGTCTGATAAGGCTTACCCATCTGTCTTGCACCCGAGAGTACTTCAGCCGCAGGTGTTGCTGTCGCTGAAACTGCATAAAGTTCATCGGTCTTTCCTGTTTCGTAGTGATGTACGGTTACATCTCCTGCATTTCTTCGTAAATAATGGTATGTAACTGTTGTATCTGCAGTATAACTTCCGTTTGCATTTGCAGGAAGATTTGCAGTATCCACTTCAAAATTCGGATCTGTAGTGATTGCCGCTGTTGTATATGCGGTGTCTTTCGGCTCTCTTGTAACTACATCCGGCACAAGATTGCTTCCGTCCTCATCCTTGATATGCTTTACCGTAAGATTATAAAAATCCGTCTTAAGTCCAAGGTTCTTGATAGCACTTGGATTATCTATTGTTAAGCTTATATCCACAGTTGACCATGGTGTATTAGGTACCGGAGTCTGATTTGCCTTGATTACAGATGCCTTTGTAGTAAATGAAGTAAAATCATTTCCAACCACAGTGGCAGTACTTGCCACATTTGGTGAAGCAAAGCTGTCACTGGTCAAGTTCTCCACATAGAGCTTATAATTACCTGCATTGCTGAGCTTATTTGTAAATGAAATATTTCCGTTTGAATCTGTTGTTCCCGATTCAACCACTGTCTCATTCCCCGTTGCATCAAGCTTTACAAGTATATATGGTCTGTTTGCAATATTTAAATCAGTGCTGTCATAGACTCCGTTATTATTTAAATCATAGAAGGCATGAGTTGCGATATTATACTTATGAGTACCTACCTTTGAGTCGGTAAACTCATTTGCACCGTCAATATTATTACCTCTCCATGACGCTACGGAGTTATTTGCAGTATCTGTAGCGAGATTATCCTTTGTATCAGGCATCTCCACCTTATAATTAAAGAGTACCTCTTCTCCTGCCGTTATACTCTGTCCCGACTTTAAATCGGCCTTAAACATGGTAACTGATGACCAGTCTGTAATACTTGCGGCAGGTAACCATGTCGCTCCTATATTTCCCTCTATCGTTGCACTTGGAGCGTCTGTAGAGTAGTAAATATCAAACTTAGAGTTATTGGCAGTCACTCCCGACATAGCCTTCGGATATATTTTTGAATCTCTGTCAAGATAATTTCCGCTGCCGTCTTTTACTATAAATTTATCATTTGCATATGGGAAAACATCCATTACATGAAGATCTTCCACCGGATCATTGGTATTGTTCCATACTCTTACCTGATAATCTAAGATATCTCCCTTATCGGCCTTTATACTTGTTTGGTATACACTGTCTGTGGAAAGTTTTACTTTCTTTCCGAGTACCATTGCCTGTGGCGGTACAAAGGTGTAGTTATATGTCAATGTGGAAAGTCTGTCTGTTGTATTGCCGTTGTTATTGGCATCATATGTGTCAAGGTAGTCTGCGGTATCTGAAGAATATATAATTCCCGGAGCCGCGCTTGATGCGGCTGTAGTGTTATTATCCCAGCTGAGTATTACCTTTATCTCATGTGGACCTCCGTCCATACCCGCTGTAGGCTTAAACGAAAAATTTAAATGATCGATTCTGTTCTGTGTATAGTTTCCGTAACCCGGAACTGTAGAACCCGGGAATGTCAGTCCTGTAAGTTCAAACTCGTACGCTGTCTTTCCTACATTACCTTTATAATTAGGTATAACCGTAGGAGTAGGATTAACAGTAAATAAATTGGCATTCATCTGCGGCTGCACACTGTCAAACGCAAGGTCCGAATCGACTACAACTACCATCTTAGGATTTACGGCAGCTCTTGGGTCCCAAAGTATACTGTTATACCAAATACGTGGTGTTATTTTTATAGTTCCTCCGACACTTACGGTACTTGTAGCGGAGGTGCCGTTTATACTCATTCCGATATTTTGAAGGTGCATACTTGCATACGGATTTCTTAAATATGCATCCGCCAATGAATAACCCAGTTCCTGACCGGCTGCATTTCTTACTCTACCGAAATTTCTGACAAGCTTCCAATATACATCATTGACATGCGCATTCAAATCGTTGATGTAAGCTGTATGTGTGGCAGGTGTAAGCTGTGTCTGAACTATAAAACCTACTGCATCCTCTTCAAACTGTGAGATGGTTATATCATCATCAAAGACAAGTCTGAAATACCTGTACTCCGGCGGTGTGGCCAATGTGGTAGATACAGAGTTTGCTCTGTAGTCTGCGGCATTACTCACCTGAACAGGTGTAATATTTGTAGCGATAGTAGTCCATGTGGTTCCGTTGTCGGAGCCTATCAGCTTATTGTGTGAAAGCTTTACAAGTTCTGTCGCAGTAAATCTTTCCGGTCTTACTCTAAGCTCATATCCTGTAAGAAGGCTTCTTGCCTGCGGTTCATCCTCTATCATTCTGAATGTAACACTGCTTGCAGTCTGCGGTCTTGTACCACCGAACTGATCGACACTTACCAAATAGTTATATTTATAGTCTGCATCCCTCGGTACAAGATTTCCCTTATCTCCGAGTAATGACTTCCTTATACGAATTCTTCTGACATATGAAACATGATAGTACAACTCACCGCTTCTTCTTGTAGAGTTATCTAAAGTTCCGTCATCATTTACCAATGTAGTGACCTGTTGCATAATTATTTTCGTCCATGTAGGAGCTAAAGTAACAGGTTGATTTCCGTCCCACTTAAGCGAAAAAGGTGGCTGTACTACTGTTGCCAACCCTCTGTCCACTATCTGTGTGATAGTTCTGTCCGTACTGTTATATGTCCAGTTCGAGTTGTTTGGAAGTGAAGAATCCCATACTGCGGTAGCCGGAAGAGTAATCTTAAACTCGACTTTTCTCTTATCCATACCCGCACCGGTACCTGACGGTACTTGTGATACACCGCCGTTGGCTGTATTTGCAGGACCGCTGTAACCGTATCCGAACAAACTTGATACAAAGTCTGTCGACAGTCGGTCATTCGTGGCATTGGTTGCATCATCCGATATGTATTCGCTTTTTCTGTTGTTATTTGCAACTGTCGATGTGTCTGCTGACATAATTCCGACCGGATATGCCTTTGCAACAAACTGATCGTTTGAACTTGCCAGAGGCGCATCTGTAGCGGGATTTTTACCCGCTTCAAAAAGCTTTACCGGAATATGGAAAGTCTCACCGTTTTGCACTGCCGAATTCTTCAGCGTAGCCTTTATCGGTATTGCCGCATATCCTGTATCCAGTCTGGAATAATTTATCTTTACAATATAATAGTTCGGATCTGAATATATAATATTTACACTGCTTGCACCTGATGCCAAGGTAACGTCACTGACAACAGGGGGTGAAAATATACTCTTGTCAAAATACACATATGAAAACGGATTGTACAGTGTAGATACCGCTCCGGAAAGTGTATTTGTAACATAGTATGACTCCTTTTGTGCAACTAAAGATGACGTCTGCCCGGATAAACCGTACCTAACATCCGTAGTTATCGCACTACCGCCGGCGCCTGTAGCATATGCTTTCCCCGGCGGGGCAAACACCGACAGCAATATTGAAAAAATCAGTAATAAAAAATAATGCAGTGATTTTTTTCCCATATTTCCTCCGTAATAAAATTATGTATATAAAAAATGTTATTATTTGCCGTATACAAAACAAGCAAAATTTTAACATCATTATCCTTTTACATTTTATAGTAATCTAGGAATAATTACTATAGTTAAATTCTTACAATATCTTTTCAACAGTTGTCTTTTAATGTAAAAAGCCCGACACTATAGTCCGGCTTTTATTTATCTCTATAATGAGATCCACATTGTACTATTCTTACAATATTTCCATCTATTCTGTATACCAATCTGTTACAGTCATCAATACGTCTACTCCAATAATTCGACAATTCGCCGGAAAGTCTCTCTGGCTTTCCTATTCCATCATACCCATTTCTGTCTATATCTTTTAGTAACTGTAATATTCTCTTCAATGTCTTCTTATCTTGTCTTGTCCAATATTCAAAATCTTCCCATGCCTCATCTGTCCATGATTTAATCATCCAGATTTACCTCATGTATTGTACCGCCTGTCCTCTCCATTTCAGCAATTGATCTTTTTAATCTGGATATATTTTCCGAGCTGTAGAAAGGATCATTATCCGCTGTGATTTCAAAGGGAATTCTTCTCTCTCTAACAGCTTTTTTTGCAAATACACAAAATGCTGTCGTCATACTCATTCCGATATCTGAACAAAATGAATCAAATTGCTTTTTCAGTTCTTCATCCATACGTATATTTACATTCGTCTGTGCCATAATATTTACTCCTTTTTTATATTATTTTATATATTTTTATTTACAATGTCAATAATTTAAATATCAAAAAGCCCCCCGGCAAATTCCGGAGGGTGAAATTTATCTTTCTTCTTTTTTCTTTAATGCAAGTACCATTGCCGCTGCAATTGAGCTCATAAGAATAAACATATATCCTCTTACATCTCTTTCATCAGCTGTTTTCGGTACAGCCAAAGCCTTTCTTTGATTCTTATCAAATCCTATCTTCTTTGTATCGGTCTTATCTGTATTAATAACAGGCTTGTCTATAACAGGCTCCGGAGTAGTAACTCCTCCCTTTGAGTTTATATCATTTACTGTTACAGTCTTACCCGGTCTCACTACAGAATTTCCACCTGAAGATCCACCTCTATTTATATTTGAAGGTGTCGCAATAGATGGTGTAGCTGTAGGCCTTATAATAATATCCTGATCTCTTCCAGGAATATTTATCTGGCTTGGTGTAGCAATCCTTGAAGGATTCGGATTTACAGGTGTTGACGGATTAATATTACTTGGGTTAACAGGTATTGAAGGATTAATAACACTTGGAGTTACAGGATTGATGACACTTGGATTAACCGGTGTCACAGGAGTTAAAGGCCCCGGTATGATTATCGCACTTGGATCCTTCCTGTAAATGTATGTTACTACAATTTCTCCTGTTGTAAATATTCCTGTATTTGCACCCTGTATCAAGTATAAACTGTATCCGGCAATAGCCTTCTCAGTTGTTGCATACGGAAGTCCGAGGCTTCTTGTACCGTCAAGTACTTCATCACTTTCTATCGGCAGTCCTGCAGTATTTAAGTAACGGGCAATTACATTTCCTGCATCTTTTCTCCTATATACATAGGTTACTGTTTGACTTCCGCTTACAAAAGTTCCGTTAGCATTAGTCGGTACAGATATTACATCAAAGTTATCAAATGACTTTACACTTGAAGTATATGGCATTCCAAGCTTCTCTGTTCCGTCAAGTACCTCCGGAGTCTCAAGAGGAACGTTTCCGTTCTCATCCAAATGCTCTATAACAACATTTCCCGCATCCTGACGCTTATATATGTAGTCAACTGTTATAGGCGCTACTGTAAATACTCCGTTTGCATTGGTCGGTACTATTATAAGATCATAATAAGGAATAGTCTTAGGTGATGTAGTATAGGGCAGTCCTACATTCTCTGTTCCTGTAATATCATCCGGTGTTTCAATGCTGTTTCCATGATTATCAAGATAATTTACTCTTACTCCTGCCGCAGTCTTTCTCTTATAGAGATAAGTTACTGTCTGGGCACCGCTTGCGAATGTTCCTGTTGCATTAGCAGGTACAGTATCTATCTCATAGTCTGAGTATGTCTCAGGGCTTGTTGTGTATGGAAGTCCGAGTTTTCGTGTTCCGTCAAGTACTGTCGGTGCACTGAGGTCACTGTTATCATATTTTGACTTATGATAAACTGTAACATTTCCGGCATCACTTCTTCTATATACATAGGTTACTGTTTGCGGTCCTGTTACAAATATTCCTGTTGCATTTAATGGTGTAGATACTAAAGTGAAATTAGGTATAGTTTTGGCTGATGTGGTATAGGGCAATCCCAACTTTCCAATTCCTGACTGAACATCAGGTGTATCTATCTGATTTCCTTCATCGTCTACATAAACTGTTGTTACATCTCCTGCAACCATTCTCCTATACTCATATATTACTGTCTGAGTTCCTGTTGCAAATGTTCCGTTCTTATTAACCGGCTGGGCTACCAATTCATAAGTCGCAATATTCTTCTCTGAAGTAGTATATGGCAATCCGAGTTTTCCGGCACCGTTTAATACATCATCTGTATCAAGCTGTGTACCGCTTCCTTGCTCAAGATGCTTTACAATTACATTTCCTGCATCATTTCTTGTGTAATAGTAAGTTACTACTACTGTTCCTGTTGCCGGATAATTTCCTGAATGGTCTGTAGGTGTAGCATTCACTACTGTGAAATTAGCTACTGTAACAGGACTTGTTGTGTATGTAAGTCCAATCTTTCCTGCTCCCGATAAGTTCTCATCCGCAGAAACCTGATTGGTTGTTCCGTTCTCATAGTGATGTACCAGTACATTTCCGGCATCATTTCTCTTATAGTAATAAGTTACCGTTTGATTGCCTGTTTGGAATGTACCGTTTTGATTTGTCGGTACTGTTACTACGGTAAAGTTTGGAATTGTCTGGGTATTTGTTGTATATGGCAACCCAAGCTTACCCGTTCCGCCAAGTGTCATATCAGGTACCAACTGAGTAGTGGTTCCCTGCTCATAGTGATGAACTATAACATCTCCGGCGTCTTTTCTCTTGTATTTATATATTACTGTCTGTGCAGTATTTCCATGTGTAAGAGTTGTCTCACCGCTTGCGCCCGGTGCTGTAGCTGATACAGCTGCACTTACATCAACTCCGACATAATCATAATTTGGAATATCTGCCGCCTTATTTGTAAGGTCTTCTGTAAGTCCCAGTTTACCTGTTCCTGAGATTGTAACTGCTGCAGGAGCGCTTGCACCCGCCGGCTTGTAAAGCTCTGTCGTTGTTCCGTCCTCATAATGGTGAACTGTGATGTTTGCTGCATCTTTTCTCTTATAGAAATATGTTACAGTCTGTGGTGCGACCTTATATGTAAGTGTTGTTGCACCTGTAGATGTAGGTGCTGTAGGTGAAGAAGCTCCGCTTACATCAATACTTGCATACTCAAAATTGGTGATATCGGCCGCCTTATTTGTAAGATTTTCTGTAAGCCCGAGCTTTTCTGCACCCGAGAAACTTTCAGCACTTGGTGCCGCAGCTCCTGCCGATGTATAAAGCTCTGTATTTTGTCCTACCTCGTAGTGATGTACTGTAATATCGCCTGCAGTTTTTCTCTTATACTTAAGTATTACAACATTTTGTCCCGGATTAAGTGTCCCTGTAAGCGGACGACCGTTTGTAAGATCAGGTTCCAGATACTCAAAATTTGTAACTCCGGTCAATGTAGTCTGTGGAGTAACTGTGTATGCGGATCTGAATGCCTGAACACTGTCTGTATCAGCTACATTTCCGCTTCCGTCATCAAGTGGAATAGGATTTCCTGCAGTATCCACATATTTGATCTTCAATGTTGAATTGGTTGCTTCAAGTGCAGCATTCGCAGTCTTTTTATCATTACTTGGTGTAACTGTTACACTTGCTTCAAATACAGGGTTACCTGCCAGAGTACCGTTGTTAAAGTCATTACCTACTATTAAAGATGTAGATGTAACATGTATTCCGCTTAATGTATCTCCAACTCCCGGTGTAACTACTACCTTATATGTACCCTGTCTTGCAATATTGTCAAATGAATAATCACCGTTATTATCTGCACTGGTAGTCACAGGATTTCCGTCCGCACCGATTACAGGCGTTCCGTCTGATTTGTATAGCGCTACCGTTCTTCCGATTGCAGGTGCATCACCGTCAGCTGTCAGATATGTACCGTTTCCGGTGCCTCCTACAGGAGGTATATCATAGTATATCTTACCGCTTATTTTATACTTCTTCGGTACTACAGTATTTGCCAGAGCCTCAAATGCGCCTGTATAGCTGTCACCTGAGAATCCTGCGAAGGTATTTACAGCCTTATCTGTAGTATCGAGAGGTACGGTATCCGGCATCTTAGCCTTAAATGTAATTGTATCCGTATTATGACTTCCAAGGCTGTAACCCGGCTTCATCTTTGCTCTGAACATTGTTACTGCCGACCAGTCGGTTACTGTTGATGTCCATGTAGCTCCTGTATAGTTTGCAGCTATATTTCCTTCCGTAACCGGAGTTGTACTGTATTCAAATATATAATTCGGATGTGTATCTACCGGTCCTGTAAGAGTTACCTTATATGTGGAACCTCTGTCGGCATAGTTTCCTCTCTGATCGGGAGCTATCGACTTATCTCCAACATGTGGCAATATATCAAAGAATGTAAATCCGCTAACCGCTGTAATAGAGTTATTAAATATATTCAGCTGATAATCTACAACCTGCTCACTGTCAGGCGTTGTAATGGATGAATACTGCACTGCCGCCGCATCCGCTCTCTTTGATCTCTTTGTAAGTATAAGCTCAAGAGGAGGGCTGTATATATAATTTTCCTTTTTACTTGAGAATTTCTCTGTAGTATTACCGTCATTATCAAGGTCCAATGTATCGGCATAAAGTCCCGGAACACGTGTAGCCGCCGGTGCCTCCTCATTATTATCCCATTCAAAATAAGTATCTATAGTTCCCGGACCTGCAGTAACATTTCTTGTAAACTTAAATTTAGGATAAATGTTTATATACTTTGTTGAACTGTTTCCCGCAGGTATGTTTATATCCGGCAGGTCCCATATATATGCGGTCTTACCTGTGTTTTTAAAGTTATATTCAACTCTGTAATTACTCAAAACAGCAGGTGTGATTTCAGGTGTATAAGATGCACTTACATCAATACTCTGATATTCAAATCCCGGATCTACAAGTACATAGTATTTAGGATTCTTTAAATCTCTTCCTCCGTCACCGAGATTATAATAATATCGTATATCATCATTGACCTGTACTATTTCATCTATATACTTTGTACCGAGGTTACGATTTTGAGTGTAATGGTCAGACTCATATACATATTCCTTTGTCCATCTTGCATAATCTCTGCCTGTAAGTGTAGTAGCTGTATCTCCATAAAGTGTTGCTTTATTATAAGTTTCTACATAACTTGAAGCGTTATTTGGCTTAGGAGCCAACTGAGCTTTTACATTATTATAAGCTCCCTGCTCCAAGCGGAACTTATAAGTTAAATAAATAGCATTTCCGGGTGCCTGTATCTCAATAGGATTATCAAATTTTAATTCTATTTTTTTATAATGCTTAGGTGCAGGCAATGTAACTTCTGTGGATGCTGCTGTTATAGATACATTGGTAGCTATTATCTCTGTACTTCCGTCCGCCTTTGTTCCTATAAGTTTATTCTGTGAAAGTGCAGCCTGTTGCGCTGAACTCAAAACCGGTACACTCTCATACGAGGTCGGTCCTGTTGATCCCATCACATATCCTGTATTATTGGAATATTTAATGGTATAGGATATAAAATCCATATCTACTTCAGGAGTATCTTCAATAGTTTTTATTGTATGATGATAAGTACCTAAAGCAGGATATTGAGACGGGTTTCCGCTACTCCAGCTCCATCCCGCACTCATAGTATAACTGTGTACAGATGTATCTTGAGCACCTAATAATATTACCCATGGTGAATTTGTACTTTTACTGAAGTTTAACCCGTTATCAGTCGGAGGTGTGCCCGGATATGAAGTAAACTGTATAAATGCTTTAGACTTCTCAAGCGATGCCGCATCCAAGCTGCCGTCATCATTTACATACTGCCATGTGATGGGAAATTCCACCGTAACCGGTGCGGCATTTGTACCTACAGGCTGATTGTTAAACTTTACATAAGTATAATTACTTGAAGCACCGTACGAAGAATATAATATATCTTTCCATAATGTACTTGTAGCCGCATTGTACTGCCAACCTGCATTATAGGTATTTGCGGTATCAAGGCTTGCATTAGCCGGTATCTTTATACTGACTCTTGTCTTTCTTCTGTCTGCACCGATATTCTTATTTGTTGTACCATGAAAGGTACCTGCAGCAGGCCAGTCTGTTCTGTAAGAATAAAAATCAATCTGTGCGGAAAAATCATTTGAAAGTGTAGTATTATTTTGTAAATCACTGCTACCCTGTAAAAAGCTGTAATACCTTGTGTAATTGTATGTTTCGCTGGTATAACCTATCGGGTATGTTTTCGCGGTAAATGTATTATTTGTGCTTTCAAGCAATGTATCATTGGCATCATATACCTGCCACGGTATAACATAGTTTTCATTATTTGCCAATGCATGTTCCTTTATCTGTGCTTTAAAAGGTACGGTCTGAGTTGTACCTCCGGCAAGACTTCTGTATTTCATTGTAACAACATGATATTCGCTGTTACTTGTACTGTCTATATCTAAGTAATTTGAGTCCGGTCTGTTTATCCAAGTGGAAATATTTGATGTACCCACATTGGCAAACACTGCCTTTGGCAAATATAGCTTCGAATAAGCTCCCGGAAGACTCCTTGTTGCTGATGACATCGTAATATTTGCATAAAACGGTACTTCCTCACCAACATAGTAATCTGAATTTCCTCTGGCCGCTATAGCAACCGCATCATATGTGACATTTGACAGTATATCCGGGTCATCTTTTAAAGCCGGTGGCCCCGCATATGCTGTAAACATATCGCCCATTGATAATAAAATCATAATAAACGACAATACAAACGCTAAAAAGCGTTTTCTAAACTGTTTCATTAAACCTCCTTATCAAAACCTCTCTTGTTACAAACCAAAACAGGAGTCATCCAAACAGATCACTCCAAAAAACCTAGCTTTGCAATATTGCTTTCATCATAACAACTCCTCCTTTTCACTCTCTCACTATAGGTATAATCATAACATAAACAATTGATAAATTAAATATCATTTTAAACTTTTATTAATAAATTTTTATTGTTAATATTAAGATTCTTGAATTTTTATACACTACGTTTTATTTGAAGTTAAATTTTTTGAATTTTTCACACAAATAAAAATTTAAGCCATATTTTGCCATCAAAAAAGCCCCGGGGTTTTGCCGGGGCTAAAAACTATCTTTCTTCTTTTTTCTTGAATGCCAGTGCCATTGCAGCTGCGATTGAACTTAAAAGTATAATCAAATATCCTCTTAAATCTCTTTCATCAGCTGTTTTCGGTACAGGCAAAACCTGTCTTGTGCTTGTAGACGTTGCGATGGGAATGTCCTTTGGCTCAGGTATTGGTTTCGGTGTGTCAATAAGGATAACCGGATTTTCGTTCGGTCTATTTATATTAACATTGCGTTCCGTATTTTTACTTCCCGGCCCTTTATTTCCTCCCGAATTTCCTCCACCTCTGTTTATGTTTGAAGGCGTTGCTGTCGACGGTGTGGCCTTCGGTCTGATAACTACTCTATCGTCTCCACTTGGGATTATCACCGGATTTGGAGTTACAGGCCTTATGGGTAAAGGTGTTATAGTAACCGGAGTACTTGGTAATGTAGGTGTACTCGGTACTGTCGGGGTACTTGGCACTACAGGAATGTTTGGTGTTACCGGAGTACTTGGTGTCGCAGGTGTGCTTGGCACTACAGGCGTACTTGGCGTTGCAGGTACTATAGTGACAGGTACCGCAATCCTTCTATACCTGTAAATTACAGTCTGCAAAGACGAATTATAAGTTAAAGTTGTATCACCCAAAGCTGTTGGAGTACTTGCACTGTCTGCATTACTTACATCTATACCTACATACTCAAAGCCTGCGATGAATGCTTCTTTGTTTGTAAGGCTTTCTGTAAGTCCATGCTTTCCCGCTCCGAAATAAACTTCCGCAACCGGTGAAGTTTCTCCGACAGGTATATAAAGTTCGGTACTTTCTCCGTCTTCATAGTGATGTACGATTATATTTCCTGCATCTTTTCTTTTATACTTAAGTATTACCGTATTTTGTCCCGGATTCAAATTTCCGGTCAGAGGCATTCCGTTTATAAGATCCGCCTCGGCATACTCATAATCAGCCACTCCTATAAGATTAAGAGGAGGTATAACAGTATATGCTTCTCTAAGAGTATGAATACTGTCGGTATCCGCTACATTTCCGCTTCCGTCATCAAGAGGTATAGGATTACCCGACATATCCACATATTTTATCTTTAATGTGGAATTGCTTGCTTCAAGAGCCGCATTGGCAGTTTTCTTATCATCGGTATTTGTCAATGTAACACTTGACTCAAATACCGTATTCCCTCCGATATTGGCATTTAAGAAATCATTTCCGATTATACTTGAAGTCGAATTTACACTGTTTGTACTGAGAGTATCTCCTGCTTCCGGTACTACTGCGACCTTATATGTTCCCGCTTTTGAAATATTATTAAAGATATAATCACCATTTGAATCGGATGTGGTAATTACCTGATTTCCGTTTTCATCAAGTACAGGATTTCCCGCCGAATCCAAAAGCATTACTCTTTTTCCGACTGCCGGCACATCTCCGTCAGCTGAAATATATGTACCGTTTCCGATACCTCCTGCAGGAGCTATATCATAGTAAATTTTTCCGCTGATTTCGTATTTTTTCGGTTTAACAGTATTTTCCAATGCTTCAAATGCACCGGTGTAATCATCACCCGAAAAACCTACAAATGTATTTACCGCTTTATCATTTCTTTCAAGCGCTGTTGTATCCGGCATCTTTGCCTTAAATGTAACAGTATCTGTAAAATTTTGTCCCAGTATATATCCCGGTCTCATCTTTATTCTGAACATAGTAACAGCAGACCAATCTGTTACCGAAGAGCTCCATGTCGCTCCTGCATAGTTTGCCGCTATATCTCCCTGTGTAACAGGTGTTGTACTGTATTCATATGTATAATCAGGATGAGGATCAATAGGTCCTGTAAGAGTCATATTATATGTAGAGCCTCTGTCTGTATAATTATTATTCTCATCAGGAGCTATTACCTTATCACCTACATGAGGTAAGATATCAAAGATAGTAAAATCTCCAACCGCCGATGTTGTGTTATTGAAAATATCTATCTTGTAATCTACAACCTGTTCACTGTCTGCTGTAGTAAGTGCTGAGTAATGACTTACAGGTGCATCATCTCTTTTGGATTTCTTACTGAGAATAAGTTCCAAAGGAGGTGTATAAAAATAAGTAGCTGTTTTACTGCTGAATTTTTCATTTGTATTTCCGTCATCATCCAAATCTAAAATATCCGGATATAATCCCGGTATCGCATCTGTAGCGGCTTCCTCATTATTATCCCAGATAAAGTATGTATCTATGCTTCCCTGACCGGCGTGTGTATTCCTTGTGGTCTCGAATTCAGGAAAAAATGCCAATTCTTTTTCTCTGCTGCCACCCGGAATATTTATAGTAGAAAGATCCCAAATATACGCTGTCTTTCCTGTGTTTTTGAAATCATACACCACTCTGTAATTATCTTTATAAGGTTCAAATTCCGTATTATAGTAGTGATGCATACGAAGATATTTAAACGCAAGGTCCGGATCAGCCAGTATAAAGAACTTCGGGTTCTTAAGATTTATACCGCCGTCCGGAAGTCTGTACTTAAATCTTATACTGTCTGTAGTTGATATATTCTGCTCCAGATACTTTGTTCCGAAATTTTCGTTTTGTATTGTATGCTCACTCTCATATATATAAGACTTTCCCCATAAAGCATAATCTGAAGCCATTCTCCTCCACACCGTCCCGGCACCGTTATCTCCGTTTACGGTTGCACGATTGTAAGTAGGGACATAACTGTTTTCACTATCCGGCAAGGCTTCCAGTTGAGCTTTTACAGTATTATAAGAATTTTCCGCCAATCTGAAGTTATAAATTATATCCATTATACTGTCATTTGGTGCCTGTATCTCTATCGGATTGGTAAATTTCAGTTCCAACTTCTTGTAATGAACAGGATTTGGCAATACATGTTCTGTAACACTTTCTGTAATCGCTATGTCTGTAGCTATTGTTTCAGTACTTCCGTCTGCCTTTGTTCCTATAAGCTGATTGTTAGACAGCGCGGCCTTTTGTGCATCTGAAAGTACCGGCACTGTTTGTTCATTCCCTGATGCATCAAGTACTTTTCCGGTATAGTTACTATAATAAATCTTATACGATATCAGTTCCAAATCCGATCTCGGATTGTCTTCTATTGAGATCAGTCTTGCATAATTCTCGCCAAGTTTGGGTGGCGTTTCCGGATCTCCCGGATCCCATGTCCATCCTGCAGAAATTCTGTAATCGTGTTTTGTATAGTCTTCACGGCTTCCAAATAAAAGAGTTCTATTATGTATCTCCTTTTTTATAAACAAACCTACATCGGTAGGCATTGTTCTCGGGTACCATCTATAATAGACTACTACCTTTGACTTTTGTAATGAAGTAGGATCTGTGGATCCGTCATCATTTACATACTCCCAGGTAATCGGAAATTCCACTTTTCCGGCATTTCCACCTAATCCTGTAGGCTGATTGTGATAACGGATATTAAATCCTTCACTGAAATTGGTAACATCAGGATAATTCTTTTCCATTACTATAGTATGGTTTACAGGATTATATGTCCAGTTTCGGTTACTGCCGTCTGTAGTGTCAAAATTTTCATTTGCAGGAAGCTGTACCGTTATTCTGGTTTTTCTTCTGTCGGAACCTATTGTCTTTTGAACAGTTCCATGATATGTACCGGGTGCCGGCCAATCTGTTCGCATTGTAATAAAGCTTATACCTGTAGACAGATCATTTGCCAGTTTATTGTCACTTTGTAATTGACTTGATCCTTGCGGATATCTATACGTCAATGTATTATTCAGATTCTCATCCGTATATCCTATCGGGTATGTCTTGACCACAAAATCATTATTTGTACTTTCAAGCAAAACATCATTACCGTCATATACTTGGAATGTTATTGTATAAACCTCATTATTTGCAAGTAATCTCTCCCATAAGAATCCTGTAAAAGGTATTGTTTGGGTAGTTCCGCCTCCAAGACTGTTGAACTTGAGTGTAACTATATGATAATCATTATCCGAACTGTCAATATTTAAATAATTATTGGCAGGTCTGTTTCCCCAGTCTGAAAAATTATTTGCACCTATACCTGCAAAACCTTTCTTAGGCAAGTAAAGCTTTGCATATGCTCCGGGTAAACTTCTTGTAGTAGAAGATACCGTAATATTTGCATAAAACGGAATTTCCTCTCCTACATAAAAATCACTGTTTCCTCTCATGCCTACAACCATGCTGTCATACGTAACTGTCGCCAAAATATCCGGATCGTCCACCACTCCCGGCGGACCGGCATAAGCTGTAAATATTTCACTCATTGATATAAATACCAACAAGAGTGATAAAAGAGCGGCCAAAAAACTCTTTATTATTTTCTTCATGTTCTCCTCTCTGTAAAAAAAGCCTCCGACTAAAGCCGGAGGCTGAAAAATTATCTTTCTTCTTTTTTCTTGAATGCCAGTGCCATTGCAGCTGCGATTGAACTCATTAGAATAAATACATATCCTCTTACGTCCTTTCTGTCCTCTGTCTTCGGTACTGCAAGTGCCACTCTTGTACTGCTTGGTACAGGGGTCACTTTCTGTGGCTGTGGATTCTTGTTAGCTGTTGGTGTGTCTATCAAGATCACAGGATTTTCTATTGCATTCTTTGATGTTACTTTGTTGTCTACACTTACCTGTCCCGGCCTTACACTTGAAGTTCCGCTTGAACCTGAACTGCCGCTTCCACCTCTGCTTGTGTTTGAGCTTGTCGCTATTGACGGTGTCGCTAAAGGTCTTGTAGGTCTTATAACTACATCCTCATCTCTTCCCGGTATTGTGATCTGGCTTGGGGTTGCCACTCTTATCGGGGTTGTAGG
>NZ_ALJL01000037.1 GCF_000287675.1 Lachnoanaerobaculum sp. ICM7 | reverse complement strand
GGGAGCTTGACTGCGACACCGACGGGTGGAGCAGGTACGAAAGTAGGACTTAGTGATCCGGTGGCATAAAGTGGGATTGCCATCGCTCAACGGATAAAAGCTACCCTGGGGATAACAGGCTTATCACTCCCAAGAGTTCACATCGACGGAGTGGTTTGGCACCTCGATGTCGGCTCATCGCATCCTGGGGCTGTAGCAGGTCCCAAGGGTTGGGCTGTTCGCCCATTAAGGCGGTACGCGAGCTGGGTTCAGAACGTCGTGAGACAGTTCGGTCCCTATCCGGCGTGGGCGTAAGATATTTGAGAGGAGCCGTCCTTAGTACGAGAGGACCGGGACGGACTGACCGCTGGTGTACCTGTTGGGGAGTAACTCCATGGCAGGGTAGCTATGTCGGGACGGGATAAACGCTGAAGGCATCTAAGCGTGAAGCCCCCCTCAAGATGGGATATCTCATGTGAAAACAGTAAGACCCCTTGAATACTACGAGGTAGATAGGGCCAAGATGTAAGTACAGTAATGTATTAAGTTGATGGTTACTAATAGGTCGAGGGTTTAACCAAGAAGGATAGAAATTTATAATACTCGGAATTTGGTAGGCAGTTTTGAAGGTACATACCTTTATATGGCCCGATGGCTCAGTTGGTTAGAGCGCCGCCCTGTCACGGCGGAGGTCGTCGGTTCGAGTCCGATTCGGGTCGTTACTTAAAGAATTCCAGCCTTTAAGTTTAAATATGGGATCTTAGCTCAGCTGGGAGAGCATCTGCCTTACAAGCAGAGGGTCACAGGTTCGAGCCCTGTAGGTCCCATTCATCTTTGAAAAAAGATGGTATTGACATTATATTAGTCATATGATAGTATAGTGTACATGCCGATATGGCTCAATTGGCAGAGCAGCTGATTTGTAATCAGCAGGTTATCGGTTCGAGTCCGATTATCGGCTTTTACTCTTAGGAGTAAAGGTAAAGAACTAAATAAGTTTGGGGGAATTCCCGAGAGGCCAAAGGGGACAGACTGTAAATCTGCTAGCACTGCTTTCGGTGGTTCGAATCCACCTTCCCCCATTGTTCAGTCACTCTTTTTAAGAGTGAGTTTTATTCTGAATATAGTTATCGCGGGGTAGAGCAGTCTGGAAGCTCGTCGGGCTCATAACCCGGAGGCCGCAGGTTCAAATCCTGTCCCCGCAATTATGCCTTGATAGCTCAGTTGGTAGAGCAGAGGACTGAAAATCCTCGTGTCACTGGTTCGATTCCGGTTCAAGGCATTTATTCTTTTATGGGATACTAGCTCAGGTGGTAGAGCACTTGACTTTTAATCAAGTTGTCCCGGGTTCGAGTCCCGGGTGTCTCACTAGTATGAAAAGGCTTAAAGCTTTGATTTATAAGGCTTTGAGCCTTTTTTTAATTTTACCTGTAGATATGAATGTAAGGTAATCGTATAGGAGGTATACAGCCCTACGGGGAAAAGGCCGGTGTAACTCCGACTTACTTTCCTATAATTAAAATAGAAATTTAGAGACACTTAATATAGGTGTCTCTTTTGACATACTTTTTATTAAATGCGACCAAAGCAAAGGCTGAGCTACGGATCGGGATAAAAAAGATGAAGGTTAAATGGCTTGGTAAAACAGATTTTTTGGTATTAACAAATAACAAGATTTATGATGTAATATCTATAGAGAGTGGTTGGTATAGAATCATAGATGATTCAGGTGACGATTATTTGTATCCTCCTGATATGTTTGAAATCGTTGAGGAAGATAAATAATATGATGGGAAAGTAATTCTTACGGAGGTTTGTATATCATAATGAAAACTTTTTTACTTAAAAATGATAAAAACAGGATTTATTTTCAGAATCACGAGAGAATTTCGGCGGAAGAAGAGCTGAAAAAATTACAAAGTATTTTAAAAAAGAAAAATATCAGTATCGGTAGAAAGCATGAAACATCATTGGATGATTTGTATGATTGCGAAATAGGCGGAAATCCTTTTACTATTGTAAGAACTGAAGAGGAAACTTTTTTATATGCAGAATGCACGGATACCATTGAGAAGCTGTTAAAGATATTTGAGTAAAGGGATAAAAGATGGCAGATAAGATCAGCATTGAAGGAATAGCCTATATTGTAGAAAGAATAGTAGAAAGAGCAAGGGAAGCAGCTGTAGAATCAAGAGGTGATAGAAAAGACTCGTTTAAAGATGGAAGAGCATTGGCATATTATGAAGTTTTGGATATTCTAAGAACAGAATTTGATGTTCGAGAAATAAGTTTATATAGGATTGGATTAGACTTTGATTTGGAGCGAGAACTACTTTAATATTATCTTATAGCAAATTATTAGTATATATCGAGGTGATAAAATGAGAAACAAAAGTGAAGAAGAAATGCAAAAAGAATCTTATGAAGCTTATTTAGACAGGTTATCTATGCCGGGATGCCCTGTTAAATTATCGGATGAAGAAGTTGAAAAACTGATAAAAGAGGGGCGTATAAAACCGCTTTATGAAGTAAAAAGGGATTAGAACCGTTTATTGATTCAAATCACTTTCTATATTTAAGTTGTATGATTATTCTTACCCCAAGGCAGCCTTGTTGTGCCTGATTCTATTATCTTATCAAAGAAATTATTTACATATTCCTTGCGTTTACTTAAATCAGTGTTCTCCAATACCTTGTCTACAAAACTGTTGAATTTACCTGCATCCTTGTTTATATCATCAACATACTCAAAGTTTGTTCTTATACAGTTCCAGTTGAGTATATCATGCTGTAGGAAAGCAATATTATCGGCTTTTACCACTTTTATATTTTTTGTATTGTTAAAAATCATGCCAACCACACAAAAGTCAGGAACTATTTTGATTATTTTATTCTTTATAGCATTCATTATATCGGTATTGATTACTTCATCACAAAGGTCGGGTCCGTCATTATTATAGATGGTTGTAATTCTATCCCTAAATAGTTCATCACACATTGCACAGGAGTAGATTGCAAGATTACCGCCCTTACTATGTCCTCCAACTATAAAATCTGTATTCGGATGACGAGAAATAACCTGCTTTAGAAAATCCAGTGCAAATTTTTGAGCCGGAATAACTGAAAAACTCATCATAAAGTCTTCTTTCCAAGCAACAATACTGTCATCGGTTCCTCTGAATGCAATATACATCTGACTGTCGTCATACATAAATCCGGTTGAGGAAAATTGATATTTTTTCTCATGATAGAGATCTATATAATCAAGGATCATAACATTACCGAATCTCTCGGAAGTTGCGAGAGCGTTCAAAAAATCCACATTTATTTCACTCATATAACCGTAGTGATAGTCATGAGTAATTAGATATCTGCAGGCATCTGCAAGAGAAACGCCTATTGAGTTTATTTCATTTTGTAAGTCTTTTAAGTCAAGATAGGAGAATAATGAAAAAACCGCATTATCAAGTTCATTAAAAGGAGAAACATCAAAAGATAAATCTCCACGCCATTTTATATAGTCAATGATATTTGCCATTATAACCTCCTTTTGTAAATACAGTATGTATGGCTGCAGAAAATATTGTTACTTAGATATACAATAATATAAAAGCAATTGATTGTAAACATAGATAAAGTGAAGTAAGTATTAAAAATAATTAATAAAGAAATAGAACAGTGTAGAAGATGAAAAGACTGTATATTCTGATTTAACAGGACATACAGTCTTTAAAGCGTATTACATATACTACTTAGTAGAGTTACATGTTTTAAGGATGACATATTTGACAAGGTGTATATCCTTTGGAAATAGCCTCATCTCTTGTTCCGCTAAAAGGTATCTTATTATGTTCCCTCATCTTTTGTACTGCAGTACAGTTTGAATAATGGAATACATGGCTGTTTTTATTTAATATATAATCAGTAGCTCTGTTATTTACAACAGTTCCTGTATTTGAACTGTTATTAGAAGCTGAAGTTGATGTATTCTGAGTATTTGATTTTGAGCTGCCTGTAGACTGTGAAGCCGGGATATATGCACCGTCTGCACCTACCTGATATCCGTCTACAACAGTATTTGTCAGCATTGCACCGGTAGAACCGAGATAATAGTTGCCAAGCCATTGATTAGATAGCATATAACCATTCTCATTAAAATAATACCATGATCCGTCTATCTGCTCCCAAATAGATTTAGGAAAGCTTTTATCGTCTCTTTCGTACCACCAGCCTACATTATCCTGTTTCCATGTTCCTGCAAATACAGGCATTGCAAGAATTGTACTGATAGCGAGAGTGGATAATGCCAAATAAAATCTTTTTTTCATACTAACTCCTTAAAATATAAATATAAATTTAATTATTAATTAATATTATATAACGTTTGCAAAAGCTGTCAACTTATATCTTATACTATGAATATAAGTTTCAGTAAAAGTTTTTGTTGGCAAATAATAAAAACTTTTATATAATGGTTAATGTATAAATAGTTTACGGGATGTGGTGCAGTTTGGTAGCACACTTGACTGGGGGTCAAGAGGTCGCAAGTTCAAGTCTTGTCATTCCGATATTAAAATGGCTTAAACATGTATGACACTTGTTTAAGCCATTTACAGCATTAGGGAGGCGCTTGCAGAAGAAAAAATAGGGATTCGCATGTTATTACCTGAAGAAATTGAACAGCTTAAAAAAGAAGGACGTCTAAAGCCGCTTTATGAAGTCTGATAAAAGTCCCTCAAGTACATACACTCACATAAACCTTAAATGAAAATTAATTTGTATAAATTTTAATATATGATAAAATGAACCTAAAGTAGCTATAAAAAGCAAGCATAGTAGAGAGGAGAAAAGATATGAGTAGAAAGAATGATTTTTATTTATATTTCTGGGGAGGACTTATCATGCTGGTAGTAGGTTTGTTCTTCTTATCACAAAAGGTAACTGTGACAAATTCCTTCTGGGGCGGCGGCATTAGACTGATGGGTATGCACATCAGTTCAGGGTTGGTGATAGTACCGTTTATCTTTTCTTTAGTCTGGATGTTTATAAGACCGAATAAAGGTTCAAAGATTGCTATGGTGCTAAGTGTACTTTTGATTATAGCAAGTCTCATTCAGTCGACCAGATTTTATATTCAGTATTTGACACTTTTTGATTGGGTAGTTATGTTGGTACTTATTTTCGGAGGTGCGGCATTTATAGCAAAGAGTATGCTTATTAAATTTTAATAATAAAAGAGCAGGTGACTCACTTAAGTTCCTGCTCTTTTTAATTTCTTTATTCTGCAACTGCATTTGTCTTATGCCCTGCTACCATAGCATGTCCTGTGATAAAACACATTACCAGTCCGACAACTGCTACAATTGCCCAGAATTGATGTTTCTTTAGCATATTAAATCCCCTTTATTATTGAATCCAAACACCGTCTTGATTTATATTATATCCGTCGATAGTTGTATTTGTAACCATCTGTCCGTTGGCATCAAGGTAATACCAATGTCCGTTGTACTCAATCCAGCCCTTCTTATAAAGACCTGACTCCTCAAAATAGTACCACTTATCATTTATAAGTGCCCAACCTACAGGCATGTCACCGTTTGGCTGATTGAGATAATATTTGTTACCATTATTCTCGATCCATCCTGTAAGCATATTTCCGTTAGCATCAAAGAAATACCAAAGGTTGTTTACCATAAACCAGTTAGTAGCATGTGTACCGTCAGCCTTTCTGTAATGCCATGTATTGTTTGTCTGATACCATCCGGTAACGGTTGCGTTGTTTGTTCCTGTAGAAGTAGTGCTGTTAGTATTGTTGGAGTTTGGAGTTGTACCGCTTCTTTTCTTTTTATATTCAGCTATCGCATCATAGTCAAAATTCTCGATATCAGAATCTACAGCCATACTTGGACCACCCTTTAAAGGATAAACTTTAAAATGGTAGTTGCCTGCACCATTGTCGATTATCAGTTTTGTAAAATCATATTTCTCGGAGCTTGCGGCATTATTAGATCCAACCTTTTTGTTTCCCTTATACAACTGTACCTTGTACTTTGTTTTGTCCTCAGTCTCATCCCAGGTTGCCAATGCCTTGTCTCCTACATCCCATGAAGCACTGCCTATACTATAGTCGGCAGCAAATACCGACATACTCATAAAGAGGGAAAAAAGCAGTGAAAAAATTAAAACAAGTCTTTTCATAAAATTCCTTTCTTCTATATCAACTTCTTTTACGCCTCTTCATAGAGGCATATATTTTATTACATTGTAACACATAAATTAAGTAGTTAATATTACTTTTCATTAAAGATAATAATATACTTTTTTGAACAGCTGTAAAAGGTGAAATTATTTTTCTTTTTTTACAGTATCCAGATATCTGTACATACTGGCAGGAGAGCATGACAGTCTGTGACCTACGGTTTTTATGGCACCTTTCATAGAAAAAATACCTTTTTGATAAAGCTGACGTATTATATCAAGCTTTTCTGAATGACTCAGTTTGCTGAAGGGAAGAGACTTATCAATTCTTTTTAATACTTCATCTATAGTATTTGAAATGTTTTCTGAAAAAACTGCCTGTTCATCGTTTCCCTTTATCTCAATAGAAATATTTTTGGATACATAATTATCCGGATGACATAGAGAAAAAACAAGGTTTGAAAGTTCTCTGTATCTGTTGTCGTCAAAGTTTATATTGAGAGCTCCTACAGGTTTGCCTTTTTCATCTTTTATATAAAATGTAGAGCATCTGAGGATTTTGCCGTTGGCTGAAAGAGCTCTATAGTTTGATATCCATTTCTTATCAGCAGTTTCTTTATTCTGCAATAGGGTTTTCATCGTTGTACTGAGCATATCACCTGTTTGTCTGCCGCTTATATCTCCGTTTATTATATATATTATATGTTTTAGATCATATAGTATGATTTCATAGTCCGGCCCAAGCAGAGTGCTCAAAAAATCGGAAATATCAATATATCGCTTTACATCAAATTCATTCATAAATACTCCAAATCATATTTGTATTGTACCGTCATATTAAAGCATGAAGAAATATCTGTTATTATTATACCAAAACTTAAAATATTATGATATAAAAATTAAGTTTTAAGCAAAATCACGAAAATGACAAATTGATCAAAAAGAAGTTGATATAAAGAAAATGAGAAAAAATTCTCATAAAAATTCTCAAAGATTATTTTATTTAAAAATACATATGAAAATAGAGGGCTTTTAACTATATATCTGTATATTTGCTTAAAGTCGAAGTTAAGAAAAATCCCGATAAATTTATCAAATAGCAATTTCTTTATTTCCAAAGAATTATCTTAAAATAAAAAATTAATGCAAAATGCACATAAATATACTAAAATTAAACAGTAATAAGCTTTTTATTAAACAATATTGACAATGTTATAAAAAGGTGATAAATTATTCTCATAGCAATATTTAGATAATATTTCACTTAAATATATAACTTTTAGAGATTAAATAAATATAGTCTCGATAATCAGATGATATATATGTTGCTTAAAAGGATTGTAATACCGTCCGCCAGTCGTTACTTGCGATGACCGGGGTATCAAAATATATTTTTGTATTTGGAGGTATTAAAATGGAGTATGAGAAGATGTTAGGTGTGGAGGCACCAAAGTCATGGACACATGTAGTGAGAGAAGTTCCTACAGTTACACAGGAGCAAAGAAGAAAAGCCCTGGAGATGACTCATTATAATGAGTTTGCTTTCCCTGCAGGCCTTTTATATATTGACTGCCTTTCAGACTCAGGTACTACATCAATGACAGACACACAATGGTCGGCTATGTTCCTTGCAGACGAGTCCTACGGAAGAAATAAAGGATATTATGTTCTTTTGGATGCATTCAGAGATGTATGGGAAAGAGGAGACGATCAGAAGAGACTTATCAACTACATCAAAGAGGGAGTAGACAAGGATGATGTAGAGAAGATGATGAATGAAGTGTATCTGGTTGACTATGAGGGTGGATTTATCAATGGCGGTAAGTATCAGCTTTCAAGACCTAACACATTTATCGTTCCACAGGGACGTTGTGCGGAGGCACTTTTATTTGATGTATTAAAGCCTTTATTTGCAAAGAGATGGCCGGGTAAAGTATTTACTATTCCGTCAAATGCTCACTTTGATACTACAGAAGGTAATATCAAGCAGATGGGTAATGTACCTAGAAATCTTTTCCATAAGGAGATTTTATTTGAGGTACCTGAGAACGGAAAGTATGAGAAGAATCCTTTCAAAGGAGATATGGACATAGATAAGCTCAATCAGCTTATTGAAGCTGTGGGCGTTGAGAATGTTCCGCTTATTTATTCTACAGTAACAAACAACTCTGTATGCGGACAGGCTGTTTCTATGAAGAATATCAGAGAAGTTTCAAAGATAGCACATAAGTACAATATCCCGTTTGTTATGGACGGTGCAAGATGGGCAGAAAACTGCTACTTCATAAAGATGAATGAAGAGGGTTATGCTGACAAGTCAATCTGTGAAATAGCTAAAGAGATGTTCTCTTACTTTGATGTGGTTTCAGCATCACTTAAGAAAAACGGACATGCAAATATGGGTGGTGTTTTGGCTTTCCGTGACAAGGGACTTTTCTGGCAGAAGTTCTCAGAGTTTAATGAGGACGGCAGTGTAAAGACAGATATCGGACATCTTTTAAAAGTTCGTCAGATATCAGCTTACGGTAATGATTCTTACGGCGGAATGTCGGGACATGATATCATGGCTCTTTGCCAGGGTATGTATGAAGAAGCAAGATTTGATTATCAGGATGAAAGAGTAAGACAGTGTCAGTATCTGGCAGACGGACTTACAGCAAACGGTGTTCCTGTAGTACAGCCTGCAGGCGGACATGGAATTTATATTGATGTTGATAAATTCTTTAACTATAAGAGAGGACATGAGAGCTTCGCCGGACAGGCACTTTCTTTAGAGATGATTCATCGTTACGGTATTCGTTGTTCAGAGCTTGGAGATTTCTCTATGGAATATGATTTAAAGACTCCTGAGCAGCAAAAGGAAGTATGTAATGTTGTTCGTTTGGCTATCAACAGAAGTCAGTTCAGCAAACAGCACATGGATTATATTATCGCAGCATTGACACAACTTTATAAAGACAGAGATACAGTTCCTAATTTAAAGATTACATTCGGTCATACATTACCTATGAGACATTTCCATGCATGGGCAGAGCCATATGCTCCAAGCAAAGAAGAGATGTGTGACGAAGGAAATTACGGATACTGGGAAAATAAATAAGACATATTTGCAGCCGGTCTTGTAAAGACCGGACTGCTTTAAGGGGTACTTGCATTTTTGGCAAGATGGAGGAAGTTTATGGGTTCAGATAATACGCCTGTAAAGCAGGATGGTTTTAACTCACAAATAGGTTTTATTATAGCATGTGTAGGTTCAGCTGTAGGTATGGGAAACCTGTGGAGATTTCCGGTGCTTGTGTCAGCCTGGGGGGGAATGACTTTTTTGATTCCCTACTTTATATTTGTTATATTGATAGGCAGTACAGGAGTAGTGGAAGAAATCGCACTTGGAAGGAGCACAGGAAAAGGTCCTATAGGAGCATTCGGTGCTGCTATGGCTCATGCCGGAAAGAGCAGAAAAGTAGGTGAGAGCATAGGAATTATACCTACAATAGGTTCTTTAGCTCTTGCAATAGGTTATTCATGTGTAGTAGGTTGGATATTTAAATATGTAGTAATGGCATTTACAGGAAAGCTCTTTGGAATGGGAACAAACATGGATGTCATAGGTGGAACTTTTGGATCTACAGCTACAGCATTCGGAAACAATACATGGATAATAATAGCACTCATTGTAAACTTTGCTATTATGGCATTAGGAGTTGCTGACGGTATAGAGAAAGCAAATAAGTTTATGATGCCTCTGCTTTTTGTAATGATGATCGGACTTGCTGTTTATATAGGAATACAGCCGGGTGCAGTAAACGGATACAAGTATATCTTTACTGTAAATCCTGAAGGATTAAAGGATATAAGACTTTGGATATTTGCATTCGGACAGGCATTTTTCTCACTTTCTATTGCAGGTAACGGTACCGTTGTTTACGGTTCTTATCTCAGTAAGAAAGAGGATGTACCTTTCTCTGCAATGAACATAGCTGTTTTTGATACCTGTGCGGCACTTCTTGCAGCGCTCGTTATTATACCTGCTATGGCTACATCGGGAGCGGAGCTCAGTGAAGGCGGTCCGGGACTTATGTTCATCTACCTTGTAAATATAATGAATCAGATGCCGGGCGGTATGATTGTAGGAATTATATTCTTTGTATGTGTTACATTTGCAGGACTCAGTTCACTTGTAAATCTGTATGAGGCGCCTGTAGCTACATTGCAGCAGCAGTTTAAACTAAGCAGAGTACAGTCTGTAGGAGTTATCGGAGTAATCGGTGTGGTTGTTGCAGTGCTTATACAGGGAATTGTAGGAAGCTGGATGGATGCGGTATCTATCTATATTTGCCCGATAGGTGCGGTACTGGCATCAGTAATGTTGTTCTTTGTATTTGGAAAGAATTATACCATGGAAGCGGTAAATACAGGTGCAAAGAAGCCGAAAGGAGAAATCTGGTTCTTCTTAGGTAAGTATGTATATACAGGTCTTGCATTACTTGCACTTATAGCAGGTGCATTCTATGGAGGAATAGGCTGATAAGGCTATAATGAAATAAAAAACTCTCAGACATATGTTTGGGAGTTTTTTTATTTTATATTTTGTCGGTATAAAAAATTTAAAAAAGTTATTGACAAATATTCCTATATGGAATATAGTAGCTAATAGGTTAGCACTCTAGATAAATGAGTGCTAACAAATAAAGAAGGGAGGAGCGAATGGATTCAGAGGACAGGAAAGCGATTATTTTAAAAGCCATTATAAAGAATTATATGGAAACCGGGGAGCCGGTAGGTTCAAGAACTATTTCAAAGCTCCCTGAGTTAAATTTGAGCTCTGCTACTATAAGAAATGAAATGAGCGATTTGGAAGATATGGGTTATATTTTACAGCCCCATACTTCTGCAGGACGTATACCTTCAGATAAGGGATACAGATTCTATGTAGATGAGATTTTGAGAGAAAAGGAGATAGAGACTGAGGCATTTAAGGATTTGATGTTTAAAAAAGTGGACAGATTGGAAACGCTCTTAAAGCAGTTGGCAAAGATTATTGCAAGAGACACCAATTATGCAGCTATGATATCAGGACCGAGTATACACTCAAATAAAGTAAAGTTTTTGCAACTCTCAAAGATAGATAAGTTCAAGCTCCTTTTGGTGACTGTTGCCGAAGGTAATATTATCAATAATAAGATAATAGATATCGACAGCGAAATATCGGAGAGCGAAATCTTAAACTTGAATCTGCTTATAAACACTTCATTAAACGGACTTACTGTGGAAGAGATAAACTTAAGCATTATGAATAAGTTAAGAACAGATGCAGGGGTTTATGGAGATATAGTGGATAAGGTTTTACGAGAAGTGGCAGCAGTGTTTAAAAGTGCTACCGACAACCTGGAGATATATACAAGCGGTACCACAAATATTTTCAAGTATCCTGAAATCTCTGACAGAGAGAAAGCAAGTCAGCTTGTAAACGCTTTTGAAGAAAAGGATAAGCTAAAGGAAATACTTGCAGGGGTAAATGATGATGATAATGAGGGTATCAGAGTGTATATCGGAAATGAAGTGCCGATTTCAGATATGAGAGATCTTTCCGTAGTTACAGCCAATTATGAAATAGGCGAAGGACTTAGAGGCTCTATAGGTATAGTAGGACCGAAGAGAATGGATTATGAGAAAGTATTAAAAACTATAAAAACTGTGATGGCATCGCTTGATGAGCAGTTTAAAAATGATGAATAGAGGAGAGGGCTGTGAAAGAAAAAGATTTAAAAAGAGAACATGATGAGAACAAAAAAGTTACAGAAGGCGAAGAATTAGAAGAGCCTGTTGTTGAGACTGAGGAAACACCTGAGGAGGCAGCGGCAAAGGCGGCGGCTATGGAGGCCGAGGTAGAAGAAGCTTTCAGCGATGAAAATCTTGAAGGAAAGCCTGATAAAAAAGACCTTGCCATTGCAGATTTGACAGACAGACTTAAAAGAAGCATGGCGGAGTTTGATAATTTCAGAAAGAGAAGTGAAAAAGAAAAAGCTACCATGTTTGATATGGGAGCAAGAAGTGTGGCTGAAAAACTTTTGCCGATAGTTGACAATTTTGAAAGGGCAATGACTGCAACACCTGCAGAGGGTGAAGGCAAAGCTTTTGCTGACGGAATAGCAATGATATACAATCAGATGACAAAGACTCTTGAGGATTTGGGGGTGAAGCCGATTGATTGTGTAGGCAAAGACTTTGATCCTAACTTACATAATGCAGTGATGCATATAGAAGATGAGAATTTAGGCGAAAATATTGTTGCCGAGGAACTTTTAAAAGGATATATGTACAAGGACGGTGTTCTTAGACATAGTATGGTAAAGGTTGCAAATTAATTTTTAAGACTATATTTTGCTTTGTAAAGACAAAGTGAGATATTTTATATAAATTTAGAAAATACAAATTTTGATTTATTAGGAGGAAAGAATAATGAGTAAGATTATTGGTATAGATTTAGGTACAACAAACAGCTGTGTAGCAGTTATGGAGGGTGGAAAGCCTGTAGTTATTCCAAATTCGGAAGGTTCAAGAACAACACCTTCAGTAGTAGCGTTTACAAAGACAGGTGAGAGACTTATAGGTGAGCCTGCAAAGCGTCAGGCAGTTACAAATGCAGACAGAACAATCTCTTCAATCAAGAGACATATGGGTACAGATTATAAGGTAACAATAGACGGTAAGTCATACACACCACAGGAGATTTCAGCAATGATTCTTCAGAAGCTTAAGGCTGATGCTGAGAGCTATCTGGGTGAGAAAGTTACAGAGGCTGTTATCACTGTTCCTGCATATTTCAACGATGCACAGCGTCAGGCTACAAAGGATGCAGGTAAGATTGCAGGTCTTGATGTAAAGAGAATTATCAACGAGCCTACAGCCGCAGCTCTTGCTTACGGTCTTGACAATGATGCCGAGCAAAAGATTATGGTATATGACCTTGGTGGTGGTACATTCGACGTTTCAATCATTGAAATCGGTGACGGAGTTATAGAAGTTTTGGCTACAAACGGTGATACACATCTTGGTGGTGACGACTTTGATAATAAGATTACAGATTGGCTTGTAAGCGAGTTTAAGAAGGCAGAGGGTGTGGATCTTTCAACAGATAAGATGGCACTTCAAAGACTTAGAGAAGCTGCAGAGAAGGCTAAAAAAGAGCTTTCAACAGCAACAACAACAAATATTAACCTTCCGTTTATCACTGCAACAGCAGAGGGACCGAAGCACCTTGATATTACTCTTACAAGAGCTAAGTTTGATGAGCTTACACTTGACCTTATTGAAAGAACAGCTGTACCTGTACAGAATGCTCTTAAGGATGCAGGTATCACAGCAAGCGATCTTGGAAAGGTATTGCTTGTAGGTGGATCTACAAGAATGATCAATGCACAGGATAAGGTAAAAGCCCTTACAGGTATGGAGCCTTCAAAGAGCATCAACCCTGATGAGGGTGTTGCAATCGGTGCAGGTGTTCAGGGAGGTAAGCTTTCAGGAGAAGCAGGCTCAGGAGATGTATTGCTTCTTGATGTTACTCCGCTTTCACTTTCAATCGAGACAATGGGTGGTGTAGCTACAAGACTTATTGAGAGAAATACTACAATACCTACAAAGAAGAGCCAGATATTCTCTACAGCTGCAGACAATCAGGAAGCTGTTGACATCCATGTTGTACAGGGTGAGAGACAGTTTGCAAGAGATAACAAGACTTTAGGACAGTTCAGACTTGACGGAATCCTTCCTGCAAAGAGAGGTGTTCCACAGATCGAAGTTACATTTGATATAGATGCAAACGGTATCGTTAATGTATCTGCAAAAGACCTTGGAACAGGTAAGGAGCAACATATCACAATTACAGCAGGTTCAAATATGTCAGATAGTGATATAGACAAGGCTGTAAAGGAAGCTGCAGAGTTTGAGGCACAGGATAAGAAGAGAAAAGAAGGCATTGATGCAAGAAATGAGGCCGACTCTATAGTATTCCAGACTGAGAATGCTCTAAAAGAGGTTGGTGACAATCTTGATGCAAATGACAAGGCTGCAGTTGAAGCTGATCTTACTACGTTAAAAGAGGCTATCAACAGAGCACCGATTGATGCTATGACAGATGATCAGATAAATGATATCAAGGCAGGCAAAGAGAAGCTTATGGAAAGTGCTCAGAAGCTTTTTGCAAAGGTATATGAGCAGGCAGGTGCAGCTCAGAATGCAGGTGCAACAGGTGCCGATACAACAGGAGCACAGGATGCAGGTACATCTTCAAATGATGATGTTATAGACGGTGATTTTAAAGAGGTATAATAAGGAGAGCAACTGATGGCAGAGAGTAAAAGAGATTACTATGAAGTACTTGGCGTGGATAAGAACGCTGATGACTCTGCAATAAAAAAGGCATATAGATTACTGGCAAAAAAGTATCATCCGGATTCAAATCCTGATAATCCTGAGGCTGAAAAGAAGTTTAAGGAGGCCAGTGAAGCCTATTCAGTGCTAAGCGATCCTGATAAGAGAAGACAGTATGACCAATTCGGTCATGCTGCCTTTGATGGTGGAGCAGGTGCCGGAGCCGGCGGATTCGGAGGCTTTTCCGGATTTGATTTTGGCAGTGAGGATATCTTTGGAGATCTCTTTGGAGGTATGTTTGGCGGCGGCGGAAGCAGAGCCACAAGAACAGGTCCGATGAAGGGAGCAAATGTAAGAGCGTCTGTAAGACTTACCTTTGAAGAGGGTGTTTTCGGATGTAAGAAGGAAATTAAGGTAAACTTCAAGGAAGAATGTGCTACATGTCACGGTTCGGGAGCAAAGCCGGGTACATCGCCTACAACCTGTCCGAAGTGTAACGGAAAAGGTCAGGTGATATATTCACAGCAGACATTGTTTGGCACTATGCAGAATGTAAAGACATGTCCTGAATGTAACGGTACAGGAAAAATTATTAAGGATAAATGTCCTGAATGTAACGGTAAGGCATATATTCAAAAGAAGAAGAGCTTTGAGGTGGATATACCTGCAGGTATAGATAACGGAATGTCTATAAGAATGGCAGGAGGCGGAGAGCCGGGAATAAACGGCGGTCCGAGAGGAGATTTGCTTGTGGAGGCGGTCGTAAGTCCTCATCCTATCTTTAAGCGCCAGGATACCAATATTTTCTCAACAGTGCCTATAAGCTTTGCAAAGGCTGCACTTGGCGGCAGTATCAGAGTAAAGACAGTAGACGGTGAAGTGGAAGTAGCGGTAAAGGCCGGAACTCAGACAGATACAAGAGTAAGATTAAAAGGCAAGGGAGTACCTTTCCTTAGAAATAAAAATAACAGAGGTGACCACTACATAACCTTGGTGGTATCGGTACCTACAAAGCTTACAAAGGAACAAAAGGAAGCACTGGAAGCCTTTGATGCGGCAATGAATAAATAAAATATAAGAGAAAGCCACTATTTGGTGGCTTTTTTTACGTTCGTATTTGACTGAAATACTACTGTGAAGTATAATTTAGAACAGTAATAAAGCTAAAACAGCGAGGTGTATTAATATGGGAAAAATCACAGTAGAGAGATGTGAAATAGAGGGGTTATGTGTAATCACTCCTACAGTATTTAAAGATGACAGAGGATATTTTGTAGAAACATATAATCAGAACGACTTCAAAGAGGCGGGACTTGATATGGTCTTTGTACAGGATAATCAGTCAAAGTCATCAAAGGGAGTGCTTCGCGGACTTCATTTCCAAAAGGAGCATCCACAGGGCAAGCTTGTAAGAGTTTTAAGCGGTGAAGTCTATGATGTGGCTGTGGATCTTAGAAAGAACTCAAAGACATTCGGAAAGTACTTTGGCGTACGTCTTTCAGATGAAAATAAGAAGCAGTTCTACATACCTAAGGGTTTTGCACATGGTTTTGTAGTACTCTCAGATGAGGCGGTGTTTGCATACAAATGTACAGACTTTTATCATCCAAATGATGAGGGCGGTCTTATATACAATGACCCGGATATAGGAATTGACTGGCCAATAGAGGGAATTGATCTGATAATGTCTGATAAGGACACAAAGTGGAAAGGCCTTAAAGAAACATTTAAGTTTGATTGATTTTAATGTTGGAAACCTGTGAGTTCGCAGGTTTTCCGACATAATTGTTGATAAAACCTTGTAAGAATAATGAATGGAAAAAGATATGAATATAATATCGCTTATACGAGAAATATTAAAATCAAGAGCAATCATATGGGATTTGGCAAAGGCTGATTTTAAGAAACGCTTTGTCGGGTCCTATTTTGGCATTGCATGGATGTTTGTTCAGCCGGTAGTTACCGTGCTTATATACTTTTTAATCTTCCAAATGGGATTTAAGAGTACACCTCCGGTACCGGGAGTTCCCTATGTGGTTTGGCTGGTACCGGGCATTGTGCCATGGTTTTTCTTTGCAGAGGCTCTAAATTTGGGAACAAGTGTACTTTCAGAATACAATTACCTTGTTAAGAAGGTAGTGTTTAATGTATCAATATTGCCTGTTATCAAGGTGATTTCATGTCTTATAGTGCATGGAATTTTTGTCGTGATAATGATAACCATGACTTTGGCTTTTGGCAGATTACCGATGGTAAGTTGGATAGGAATTGTGTATTACAGCTTCTGTTTGTCGATATTTGCACTTGCAATAATATATATAACCTGTGCAATTAATGTATTCTTTAAGGATATGTCACAGATAGTTGGAATTGCATTACAGTTTGGAATGTGGATGACACCTATAATGTGGGATTCGACAATGTTCACATATTTCCCTGCAAAGGTTGAAAAGATAATGAAATTAAATCCGGTATATTATATTGTGGTCGGATACAGAGACAGCATACTCAGAGGAAACTTTTTCTTTGAGAGACCGGGGCTTACAGTATATTTTTGGGTAGTTACCGTAATACTGTTATTTATAGGACTTAGAATGTTTAATAAGTTACGACCACATTTTTCAGATGTATTATAAGGAGAAGTATGCAGAGCAATTTAGCGATAAATGTCTGTGATGTTACCAAAATCTACAGACTGTATGATAAGCCTATAGACAGGTTAAAGGAGAGTATTTCCCTTACACACAAAAAATATCACAAGGAATTCTTTGCCTTGGATAAAATATCATTCACTGTAGAAAAGGGTTCTACAGTGGGAATTATAGGAACAAACGGATCGGGAAAGTCAACTATATTAAAAATCATAACCGGGGTATTAAATCCGACTACAGGAAGTGTGGAAGTTGACGGAAATATTTCCGCACTTTTAGAGCTTGGTGCGGGCTTTAATATGGACTATACCGGTATTGAAAATATATATATGAACGGAACTATGATGGGCTTTAGCAGAGAGCAGATGGAGGCAAAGCTTCCTGAGATCTTAGAGTTTGCCGATATAGGTGACTTTGTGTATCAGCCGGTAAAGACATATTCATCAGGTATGTTTGTAAGGCTTGCATTTGCACTTGCAATAAATGTAGAGCCTGAGATTTTGATAGTTGATGAGGCACTTTCGGTAGGAGACGTTTTCTTCCAGGCCAAATGCTACAGAAGAATGGAAGAGATAAGAAAGACCGGTACTACAATATTGATGGTAACCCATGATATGGGAAGTGTAATAAAGTACTGTGATAAGGTTATACTTTTAAATAAAGGAGAGTTTTTGGCGGAAGGTCCTGCAGGAGAAATGGTGGATCTGTATAAGAAAATCCTGGCAGGAAGAATGGATGACTTGGAAGCAGATCTTGCAAAGAGACTTGACAGTAATTTCTCAGATATGATGGAATTAAACAATGATATCAATAAAACACATGTAAAAGAATATCACGGTCTTATGAAAGAAAAAATCTCCATCAATCCGAATAAAACAGAGTATGGTGACGGTAGGGCCGAGATATACGATTTGGGACTTTTAGATTCCAAGGGAGAGCTTACAAATCTTTTGCTTAAGGGCGAAGAATTTACTATCAGAGAAAAGATAAGGTTTAATGCAAATATCGAATCTCCTATATTTACATTCACCATTAAAGATAAAAAAGGAACGGAACTTAGCGGTACAAATACCATGTTTGAAGGCGTGGAAGTAAAACCTGTAAAGCCGGGTGATGAAGCGGTTGTGGAATTCAAGCAGAAAATGACTCTACAGGGTGGAGAGTATCTTCTAAGTATGAGCTGTACCGGATTTGAAAACGGTACACATGTTGTATATCACAGACTCTATGATGTTACATTCATAACAGTTATTTCAAACAAGAATACTGTGGGTGTTTATGATATGGAATCAAAAGTAAATCTTACTCAAAAGAGTAATTAAAAGGGAGAGAAAATGAGTCTTTTAGAACTTGCAAAAAAGTATGGAAAAGATGAATATAGTCTTTTGAAAGAAAATCCCGGTTTGGAAAATTTGTCTTTCTTTTCATCACTATCCCTTGGAAACACGGAATGGATAGATATAAAGGGTAAGACGTTATTTTTAGGAAGTCAAATAGCTATATTGGATGATTTATGTAAAAAATCAAAGGTATATATTTACGAAGATGAGTTGGAAAGGCTTGGAAGTGTACAGGCTGTTTTTGGAATTGATATAGAATATATAGCTGATTTTGAGAGCATAAATTTTAATGATTTTGATACCGTTATTGCCTATGGCAGTGAGAAGGTGTCTAAGTTAATGCAAAGAGAAAAGCCGAACACAAAGTTGGTTTTGATATTTGATAATAAATACGGAATGAACTACTTTGAAGAGGAGTTTGGAGATAAAGAAGCTTTAAGTGTAAAAGCTGTAAGAGAGTGGATCGGGGAGCATTCCACATACTATCCATATCCGAACTATAGATATGTGTATAAGATTTTCTCTGATAAGGAGATGCAGGGAGCTGGGGAGCTTTCGCAGATAAAGGCGTATGATTATCCAAAGTTTGCACTGAAGGATATAGGCGAAAGATTTTCTCAGGCTGCAAAAACAGGAGATTTTGACAGCTTTGCAAACTCCTACATACTGGTATCGGGCGGTAGTGAAGACAATGTCTATATAAAATACAACAGAACCAGACTTCCAAAGTATCAGATAAAGACGGAGATCAGACTTAGTGACGATAAAAAGTATGTTGTAAAGTCAGCCCTGAAAAAAGAGGGTATTCCACATATACTGGGAATGTATGACGGGGCAAAACGTATAAAAAATGACAGCGTTACAGTACTTGAGGGCAGTTTTAAAAATACCGGAGAGATAAACTTCCCATTTATAAAAGGAAAGTCTCTAAGCAATCTTTGTGAGGACTGTATTAAAAAAGATATTAACGGATTTATAGAAGGTATTAAAGAGTATCTTAAAAAAATAGTGGATGAAGATGCCCTTAATCTGGATGCTATATTTGATAATTTTATATTTGACGGAGAGAAGTTCATTGCAATAGATTGCGAGTGGATATTTGATGAGTCAATGGACTTTATAAAGGACAGAGAACTGTTTATAAAATACCGTGCATTACATAGCTTCTATCAAAACAATGCAGAAAAGATACAAAATAAATTCGCCTTGACTGAATCCGATTTTATGGCGAAGTTCGGTATAGATGACATTGACGGAATGGACTTTATCGAAAGAAGATTCCAAGATTATATACATGGAGATTATCAGGAAGTTTATCTGGATAATTACTTTGTAGAGACTGTAAGCCATGAAACCTTAAACGAGGGATTGGTAGCACTTGCCGAATTGCCGGATGCAAAAAACAAAATAAATGAGCTTACTGAAATCAATAAGGACAGAGAGCTTGCCATAAAAGAAATGAACAGGCTTAAGACACTTACAGATAATCATGTAAACAATCTGGGCATCATAATAGATAATTTAAGGCATGAGAATGAAGAGCTTGCAAAGACCTTAAATGTTTATAATAACAATCTCTCTATTCCGTTCAGAATAAGAAGAAAGCTCAGTACTATTTATAATAAGAAATATCCTAAGGGAAGTGTGGAAAGAAAGAAGTTAAACTACAGACTTATGAGTATTTTCCACCCTATAAAGTATTTTAAGCTGACTCATTCAGAAGAGGGAAGAAACCTCATAGAGGGCGAGTTTAAGATAGGTGATTTATACAGAGAAAAGGGTAAGATAAACTTCCCATATGCAGAAAATCCTAAGGTAAGTATTATTATACCTGTGTATAACCAAGTACATTATACCTATGCATGTCTGGTGTCAATCTTAGAAAATACGGGGGAGTTTGACTATGAGATAATTATTGCAGATGATGTATCCACAGATGCGACAAAGGAAATCGACAAGTTTGTAACCGGACTTGTGATTGCAAGAAATGAAAGTAATCAGGGCTTTTTAAAGAATTGCAATAATGCGGCAAAAAAGGCAAGAGGCGAGTACATATTCTTTTTAAACAATGATACAACGGTACAAAAGGATTGGCTGCCACCGCTTATAAGATTACTTGAGTCTGATAAGAGCATAGGAATGGTAGGCTCAAAGCTTATATATCCTGACGGCAGACTGCAGGAGGCAGGCGGTATTATATGGAGTGACGGCAGCGGCTGGAACTATGGCAGATGTGATGATCCGAATAAGCCTGAGTACAATTATGTAAGAGATGTTGACTATATATCAGGTGCCGCAATAATGCTTAGTCGAAAGCTCTGGGAAGATATCGGTGGCTTTGATGAAAGATATGCACCTGCATATTGCGAGGATTCCGACCTTGCTTTTGAAGTGAGAAAGCGTGGACTGAGGGTGGTATATCAGCCGCTCAGTGTGGTAACTCACTTTGAGGGAGTATCAAACGGTACGGATGTCAACGGTACAGGTCTTAAGAGATATCAGGTGGAGAACAATAAAAAGCTTCAGGAAAAATGGAGTGAGGAGTTCAAAAACCAGTACGACAATGTCGGTGTACCGAATGCCTTCAGAGCCAGAGAAAGAAGCAGGGGTAAAAAGGTTATTCTCTTTGTGGATCACTATGTGCCTACCTTTGATAAGGACGCCGGCTCAAAGACCACTTTCCAGTATATAAAGATGTTTATAGAAAGAGGCTATGTGGTAAAGTTTTTACCCGATAACTTTGCCAAGTCAGAGCCATATACTTCCATACTGGAGCAAATGGGTGTGGAGGTATTATACGGCAATGAGATGAGAACGAATATATTTGAATGGATTGAAAACAATCAGTCAAATATTGATATTGCATATCTGAACAGACCACATATAGCCACAAAGTATATTGATTTTATCAAAGAAAAAACAAATATAAAGGTAATATATTACGGTCATGACTTACATTTCCTGCGTGAAAGAAGAGAGTATGAGCTTACAGGTGATGTGGAGAGAAAAAATGCCAGTGCATATTGGAAGAGTATGGAGCTTGATCTTATGAGAAAGGCAAGCATAAGCTATTATCCTTCAAATGTGGAGGTGGACTATATACATACCTTTGACAAGAAGATAAATGCCAAAGCAATTACAGCCTATGTTTTTGAAAAGTTTGGGAATATTGACTACAACCCCGATATCAGAGAGGGCGTGCTGTTTGTGGGAGGATTTTCACATCCGCCAAACGCAGATGCACTTAAGTATTTCCTTGATAATATGTGGGATGAAATATATGCACAGATAAAAGCACCTTTTTATATAGTCGGTTCCAATGCTACGGATGAGATAAAGGCTCTTCACAATGAAGCCAAAGGAATTATATTTAAAGGCTTTGTCAGTGAAGAAGAGTTGAAAGAACTGTATGAGAAGGTAAGACTTGTTGTGGTACCTCTAAGATACGGAGCAGGAGTAAAGGGCAAGGTAATAGAGGCTCTATACTATAATGATCCGGTAATAACCACAAGTGTGGGAGCAGAGGGTATAGACAATTCCTATAATCAAATGCTTGTCGCAGATGAGCCGGGTGATTTTGTAGAAAAGTGTGTGAATCTTTATAATAACAAAGAAGCCCTTAAAGCTATGAGTAAGGCGGCAGATGACTATGTAAGGAATAAGCATAGTATAGAGGCGGTTTGGGAGATTATAAGGGAAGATTTTTAGATAAAGAGAGTCTTGGAAATTAAGTTTTCCGAGACTCTTTTTGATTTGCAGAGTTAATTTAATTATATATAATATTCAGATAATTAAAACAATATATACAATTAACACAGATTAAAATGGCTATTCAAAGCGAATAATAAAATAAAATAATAAAAATATCAAAAATATAAGAAAATAGTATTGACATAAATAAAATATCTGATATACTGTAGACATAAACAAAGAGAGAATATATTCTTAAAAGTTTGATGAATGCATATCCACAGGGAAAAGTAGAAAGACTTTAAAAGTGGAAATTTAAGAAAGAGAGGTACAGTCCGAAGAAAACTTAAGTAATGATTAGACTTGGATCTAATCCGGAACCTATAAGAAGATTAATGAGATAATATATTATTGAAAACTCTAAAAGTTACTATCTGAAAAATCGGTTAGGATAGTACTCATACAGGTTTTATGACGAGAAAGTAGGATTTGAATGAGAGATGGACCGTGTAGATAGATTGATAACAACCATGTATTAGATGTGAAAGTTAGCTTATAGGAGGAGGAAAAATTAAAAACTGAATAGGAACATCTATATAAAATGTCCGGTAAAATCATGATAGGACATCAAGAATATAGAAAAAAGGTTCTTTATGAAAGCGAGGATTAATTGATGGAACCAGGAATATTTTGAAGAGAGCATTAATGTGAAAGGTTAGTGCTCTCTTCTTTTTTATGTAAATATGGGACCTAAAGTAAATGGTTGTATAGATTTTATTAATTTGGTTAGGTTTTACTAACTCAAGAAATCAAAGGTTATTTTTTATATACAAAATATATAAATTTTGATTAAACAAATACGGATTAAAAGATAGAAAGTTGGTATATAACTTGATAAAGCAAAATACGAACATAAATGCTTGTATAAAATTAATAAAATATATAAAAATATATATAAATCTTATAAAAAGCTTTAAAATTTCTTTTTCATCTGATAAAATAAAAACAGATTAAGCAAATGTGTACATTGGCATATGAACTTATATCAATATATTAAGAGGGAGAAATAAATGAGGAAGCAGACAAAGCTGGCAATACTTGTAGGTGCTATGAGTATTGCAGGTGCAATGACATCCTTTGCAGCAACAGGTTGGCAGCAGGAAAACGGTACATGGGTATACTATGATAAGAATGAAGAAAAAGTATCCCAAAAGTGGCAGCAGTCAGGAGAGTATTGGTATTACTTGGACGATATGGGAGATATGGCTACGGATGCTCTTATTGATGACGGAAATGCTACATACTATGTAGATATCAATGGTGCAATGGTAAAGAACAGATGGGTTGCTATACCAAATACCAATGACTACGATGAAAATGAACCTGATCAGTGGTGGTATTACTTTGGAGAAAACGGCAAAGCGTTTAAGAGAAGCGATTCCACAACAAGTGATGTTACATTAAAGACTATCAACGGAAAGAAATATGCTTTTGACCTTGAAGGCAGAATGCTTTACGGATGGGTTTCACAGGGTGAAAGATTAACAGATCAGGATGCATGGCAGAATGCTAAGTACTATTTCGGTGATGAGAATGACGGAGCTATGACTACAGGCTGGAGAGAGATACTTGTTCATGACGATAATGCGAGAACAATGGAAGAGCAGCCTAATATAGATTACTGGGATACGGACCAGGTAAGATGGTTTTATTTTAAGGAATCAGGCAAGAAAGAGACAGATAATCTCGGTAAGACAATCAATGGAAAGAAGTACGGTTTTGATGAGTACGGCAGAATGATTGCAAGCTGGTATACAGAAGCTACACCTTCTACAGCGGTTTCAAGATCGGCAAGGGTTGACTACACAGAGAGTTTTATGTACTTCGCTACACCTGAGGACGGAGCAAAGTCTACCAAGGGATGGTTCAAGGTGGTTCCGGGATACTTCCTTAATAAAGGTAAATGGGAAGAGGACGGAACGGCTTGGTACTATGCTGACGGAAAAGGTCATATCTGTGCAAATGAGATAAAGAGCATAAACGGAAAGAAGTATGCTTTTGATGATAAGGGCGGTATGATATCAGGACTTGGATTGTTTGAGATGAAGCTTCTTGATAACGGTAAGTATTCTACTACGGAGTTTGTTGATAAACTCGGTGCAGGAAATAAAACAGTTCCATACAGTACTCAGGAAAAGTTTGTGGATGCTATAGGAAAGATTCATTACAGTGATTTCCTTTCAGGAAAGTATCGCATGATGTATTTTGGAGACGGTAAGGACGGTGCTCAGAAGTACGGAAAGCAGACTGTTAAACTTGACGGTGAAGACAGAACTTTCTATTTCAAGGAAGGCGGATCAACTAAGGGAAGCGGATTCAACGGTATAAAGGATGAAAGACTCTATATTGCAGGACTCAATATAAAGGCTGATCAATATGATAAATATGAGGTTGTTGTAGTTGATAAGAGCAATGACAATCAGCTGGTATACAAGGGAACTGTAGGAGAGCTTCTTACTATAACAGGTTATGTGGCTTCTGTAGAGGAAAAAGATAATAAGACTACATGGAAGATCACAACTCCTAACTCAAATTATCAGGTAAAATTACTTGGTAGCTCAGGAACTATCGTGAAAAACGGTACAAAGAGAGACGGAGAAGACTACAAGATCAAAGTAAACAATAAGGTTATCACAAGCGTAACTCTTGAATAAGAATAAAAGTAAAGGCCTGTGCAAAATGCACAGGTCTGTTTTTATGCTCCGAATATTTCTTTTGTTTCTACATTGAACTCACCGTTGTCAGCTACTTCCATTATCATGTAAGTAGGAATATGTCCGGCCTGTCTCGGATATCCAAGAGAGCCGGGATTTAATATGGTGACCCCGTCAATAGTTTTACAGAACGGTCTATGTGTATGACCATACATTGCAAAATCACATCCTCTTGAAATAGCCTCATCTTTTAAGATATCTACATTCATACTTACACCATACTGGTGTCCGTGGACCAAAAGGGCTTTGTGATTTTTTATATTTACTTCCTTTTCTCTTGGAAGTTGCGAAAAGAAGTCGTTATTACCCTGTACCATATGGCAGGCGCAGTCAGGTTCAATCATATAGCTTATTTTTGTTTCACTACTTTCTATATCACCAAGATGGATAAACATATCAAAAGGTTTTTCTTTACCGATTACCTTTTTCAGTATATCGTCCATTCTATGGGTATCACTAACAATCAGTATCTTCATAAAATTCCTCTAGCTTTTTCTTAATTGCCATAAGTGCTTTTCCTCTATGACTTATCTTGTTTTTCTCTTCAGGACTTATTTCGGCACTTGTTTTACCGTATTCCGGAAGAAAAAGTATCGGATCATATCCGAATCCGTTCTCACCCGATATAGTATGAGCTATAAGTCCCTCCATACTTCCCTCGGTAAATATAGTTGTACCGTCATCAAGTATAGCACAGATGCATGCTCTAAATCTTGCACTTCTTTCATTACCCTGCGCATTTTGCAGTCTGGATATAATGTTTTGATTTTTTATAGTGTAAGAAGTGTCTTCTCCCATATATCTGGAAGAATATACTCCGGGCTCTCCCCCTATGTAATCCACCTCTAAACCGGAATCGTCTGAGAGAACAATACCTCCGGTTATATCCCAAATGGCTTTTGCCTTTATATAGGCATTTTCCTTAAAGGTAGTTCCGGTTTCTTCTATATCAAGAGATATGCCGGCATCCTTTGCGGATATTATATCAAAGCTCGGCAAAATTTCTTTGATTTCCTTTAGTTTGTTTTTATTTCCGGTTGCAAAAACGATTTTTTTCATTGTTATTCCTGTCCGGTTCTCTTAGGTGGCTTTGGACCCATATACTGATAGAACCTTGTCTGCATCATACCATTGTATATCTTTCGATTTTTATCGGCTTCTCGTCCTATATATTTTTGGGCATCGTCATATGATGTGATAAGATATAGTGACCAGGAATCAAGAGCCGCATATCTGTCGCCAAGACTCTTATAAATGGCCGGAAGATTTTCTTTTTCCTCCAACCTTTCACCATATGGCGGATTTGTAATAATAAATCCATATTTCTTAGGATGAGAAAGTGATGCAACATCTCGGCATTGTAAATGTAACATATCCATAACACCGGCTCTTGTTGCATTACTTCTGGCAGCTTCTACAACGGATTTATCGATATCATATCCCTGTATATCTACATTTGTATCGATACTTACCATTTCTCTTGCTTCTTCATAAGCGTCATCCCAAACTTGTTTGTCTATAAGATTTGACCATTTGCCGCTTAAGAAACCTCTTTTAAGTCCGGGAGCAATATTTGCGGCCAGCATAGCAGCTTCTATTACAAAGGTACCGCTACCACAGAAAGGATCGACAAGTATTCGGTCTTTTTTCCAAGGTGTAAGCATAATAAGAGCGGCAGCCAAAGTTTCTGTAATAGGAGCTTTGGCAGTCATTGTTCTGTAGCCTCTTTTATGTAGAGAGACTCCGGTGGTATCAAGTCCTATGGTGACAATATCTTTATTTAAAGAAACTCTAAGCGGATAATCGGCGCCCGTTTCTTCAAACCATTCCTTTTTATAAACCTTTTTCATTCTCTCAACCATAGCCTTTTTGACTATTGATTGGATATCGGAAGGAGAGAAGAGTTTGCTTTTAATGGAAGTAGCCTTACTCACCCAGAACCTACCGTCGGCAGGAATATAATCTTCCCAAGGTATTGCGGCGACGGAATCAAAGAGTTCACTAAAGGTTGTGGCTTTAAATTCCGCAACTTTAATCAGTACTCTTTCTGTAGTACGAAGCCACATATTGGCTCTGGCAACAGCTTCATCGTCACCTTCAAAATACACCCTTCCATCCTCTACTCTTGTAATATCATAGCCTATATCTATGATTTCTCTTTTTAGAATAGCCTCAAGACCGAAGTGGCAAGGTGCGTACAGTTCAAATATTTTTCTCAAGTTTTATCTCCTTTAATACATTGCCGTCAAAATCATATATAGAAAAAAGGTCATTATCAAGTATTGCATAGGAGTTTGGATTTTGTTCTTTTGGAAGTGATGCCGATCCGGGATTTAATATATAAACATCTCCGACTTTTTTTACTATAGGAAGGTGTACATGCCCGTATATGAATGCACCTGACTTTGGCATCTTCGGGAGATGCTCCTCTCCATAAACATGCCCATGAGTTATAAAAAAGTAAATGTCATTAAAATTTCCGATGCAATAATCGGATTGCATTGGGAATTCAAGTACCATTTGATCGACCTCGGAATCACAATTTCCTCTTACTGCAATAATGTCATCTTTAAGTTCATTAAGCATTGCAAAGACTTCCTTAGGGCAGTAGTCCTTTGGCAAATCGTTTCTGGGACCGTGATATAAGAGGTCGCCAAGCAGTACAAGTTTGTCGGCATTGCTTTCTCTATACTTTTCTAATATTTTTTTTGTATAGAAGGCTGAGCCGTGTATATCGGATGCAAAAAAGTATTTCATAAATAAAAGGTCTAAGACCTAGTCCTCCTGTTGTCTGAATTCTACGTTCTGTGTAGCGGCATCCATAGAATCAATTATTGCAAGAGACTCCAAATGGAAACCGAGATTTCTTATAGTACGTCCACCGCTTTGGAATCCTTTTTCTATAGCAATGCCGATGCCCTCAACTGTTCCGCCTGACTCATTTACTATAGAGATAAGTCCCTGCAGTGCACATCCGTTTGCTAAGAAATCATCAATAATAAGAACTCTGTCATCAGAACTTAAAAATTTCTTTGATACTATTACTTGATTTTTGCATTTATGTGTAAAACTTTCAACTTCTGCGGTATACATATCACCGTCGATATTGATGGATTTTGATTTTTTAGCAAATACTACAGGTACTCCAAATTCAAGTCCTGCTATTGCGGCAATACCTATACCTGAGGATTCTATTGTCAAAATCTTGTTTATATTGTGTGAGGCAAACTTTGACTTAAACTCTTTAGCCATTTCTAAAAAGAGTTCCACATCCATTTGGTGGTTTAAAAAGGAATCAACTTTTACTACATTACCCTCTTTGATTACTCCATCTTTTTTGATACGCTCTTCTAATAACTTCATGAAAATCCTCTCTTTTTGAAAATACACAACAACTACTTACACTAACGTGTAAGCATTAGCAACTCAAGTGCTAACTTTTCATTAATATTACCTTTTTTTATAGCTTCTTCCAACTCGATTGCATTTTTGACATAGGATAGAAGTAATGCCATGTCAAAGCCTCTTGCTTGACGCATAAGATTTTTAATTACATAGGGATTAAGCTTCATATTTGAAACTATTTCCTTTTCATTAAAACCTGCAGACATCAATTCCTTGATTTGCAAAAGTTGGTTAAACTGTCTTGTGATAAGAATCATTATTTTTAGTGACGGCTCTTTTAAAGCTACTAGGTCCTCATATATATCCAACGCCTCTTTGATTTTATTGTTGGTAATCATTTTTACCAGCTCAAAGATTCTGTTGGTCAGACTGATGCTTGTTATCGCTATTATATCTTCCTCTTCTATAATATCTTTGTCAAGAGTATAGGAAAGTAATTTATCCAATTCACTCTTTATTCTTTCCATATCATTTCCAACTCTGGCAATAAAGAAATCCATGTTGGAAACAGTGATTTTTTTGCCGACTTTGTTTATGATATTTCCCGCCCAATTTTTCAGCTCGTCATCTGTAGGATGATTGAGTTCTGCGATATATCCGATATCCTTGACCTTTTTGTAGAGTTTTGAACGCTTATCGATTTCTTTTTCTACAAAAATGATTTTTGTACTATCGGGTTTATCTGAAATATAGTTTAAAAACTTATCGTTTCCGGATTTAAACCATTGACTTTCTTCTATAAGAATACATCTGTATTCTGAAAAGAACGGAAGTGTATTGGCAAAGTCAATAATAGCGTCTACATCTATCCCCTTTCCTTCAAAATAGGCATAGTTCATTTGGTCATCACCTACCATAGCCATTTTCAATCTTTTTTTATAGCTGTTTTTTAAAAATTCATCATCACCTGATAGTACATAAATGCCTTTGAATGTGGAAGTTTTCAAATCATTATTTAATACTTTCATGAGGATGATTATAACATGAATAGAAAAAAGCCACCAGTAAAAAGTCTTGAAAAATATAAGGATATACATATATAAAAAAGTCGTTAAAATAGTGTTGACACGAATTTAAAAGTTTGGTACTATATCAAAGTTGCTCAAAACGAGTAGAAAAAGTTCAAAAAAACTTCAAACAAATTTAAAAAAGTTGTTGACAAGATGAAATGAGCTTGATATAATAGCTAAGCCGTTTCAAACAGCAAAGAAAACGAACCTTGATAATTTAAGATTAAACAGTACACACAACCCTGAAAAAATTCTTGATTATTTCAATAATCAATGAAGTTTCAGATGCATTTTTCACTTAATGAAAACGAGCGAAAGCGAAGTTTGAATTTTAGTGAAAAAGTAGTTCTTCGTACGAGTGAAACGAGTATGATAGAACAACCTTAAATAAACAGTAGATCTGTGAAAACAGATGCAAGCTAGCGAGAAGGCTAGATTAAACTTTTATATGAGAGTTTGATCCTGGCTCAGGATGAACGCTGGCGGCGTGCTTAACACATGCAAGTCGAACGAAGCTGCCCAAAGGAAGTTTTCGGATGGAATTTAGGTAGACTTAGTGGCGGACGGGTGAGTAACGCGTGGATAACCTGCCTTATACAGGGGGATAACGGAGAGAAATTTCCGCTAACACCGCATA
>NZ_ALJL01000036.1 GCF_000287675.1 Lachnoanaerobaculum sp. ICM7 | reverse complement strand
CCGTTATCCCCCTGTATAAGGCAGGTTATCCACGCGTTACTCACCCGTCCGCCACTAAGTCTACCTAAATTCCATCCGAAGACTTCCTTTAAGCAGCTTCGTTCGACTTGCATGTGTTAAGCACGCCGCCAGCGTTCATCCTGAGCCAGGATCAAACTCTCATATAAAAGTTTAATCTAGCCTTCTCGCTAGCTTGCATCTGTTTTCACAGATCTACTGTTTTTTAAAGGTTTTAAATTCTGTTCGAATCTAAACGTTGTTTTTCTGAAACTTCATCATATTTTTAAAGGTAGCACCATCGTCTCGCCTTGCTCGACGAGGTGTACTATTTTTCTAAACTCGAGCTTCGCTTACGCTTGCTCTCGTTAACAAAAATATGCAAATTTTTCAGGGTTGTGTGTACTGTTTAATCTTAAATTATCAAGGTTCGTTTGCTTGCTGTTTGAAACAGCTTAACTATTATATCAAGCTCATTTCATCTTGTCAACAACTTTTTAAAAGTTTTTTTCAGATTATTTGGGGCTTATTTTGCTCTTTTCAAGCAACTTTGATATAATACCATTAATTCAACATCTTGTCAACTACAATTTAAATTATTTTTAAGTTATTATGATGTTTGAATTAAGCCTCCTGCAAAAGCAGTGTACTCATTATACTTTTTCGTATTTCTAAAGTCAAGTGACTTTTTAAAAAAACACAAAAAAAGCTACAGTTTCGAACTCATTTTTGCATCCTAAACTGTAGCCCTCTCAATTTTATAAAAGTATTTTACTACTCTTTCAAAAGATAATCATTATTTATAACTTTCATAGACAGCGGACCTGCTATGGTATTTGAATACACAGTTTCAACCGGTCTTATTACGATACCTTCCTTATTCTTCCCTGAAGTGTACTTTCCCTTTGCCCTTTCCAAAAGTTCATCAACGCTTTTGTACTTAAACTCTTCTTCCACTTCCTCAACAGGCACCATATTTAAACCAAGAAGCTTACATATCTCCTCAGTCTTATACATGGAAAGCCTTGTATTAGTTTTCATATCTGTTATCGTAAATACATACCACTCAGGTGTTTTCAGATTAAGTCTGTTTTTTTGAATACCCGGTCCGCAAAATTCACCCTGAATTGCTATATCGTCAAGATTATTTTCTTTTAATCTCTCTTCTATTCTATGTTCATGTGCATATTTCCACATATCACATTTATCATCATCTGCATATTCGTAGTTTCTTCCGCATACACCGAAATGATCACCGCTCTTATACATGGTTACACTGCAACCGTCCATTTTAGTACTAATGTAATATCCCTTTACAGATTTAAACTCCTCTATTAACTCAGGATATGACTGCACTCTAAGCTCGTCGGTTTTTGAGATTTCACTAGGAAACTCTGCAATAACAGTACCGTCATTGCTTACTCTCTCCTCTATTTCCCATTTTCTTATTCCAAGAAGTTCGGTTACATCATCACCTATTTCATATTTACCTTCAGGAAGTATTTCTAAAGGTTGTACCAATCCCTGTGATATCTGTCCTCTGAATTTCATGGTTTTCAGCCTGAATCCCGCCCCCATTATTTCATTCTCTTTAAAGCTGCTTGCTCGAAGGAATTCAAAACGTTCACATACAGGAAGGAATGAATCCACTTCCATATATATACATTTATCACCTATACTGAATTGACCTTTGTTAGCTACACATTGCCATCCCAATACATGTACACATTCTATCTTTTCAGCACCCTCTATAGGCGTGATATTATGTACATACTGTATGGATGCCAGTTTTCTTTTTCCCATTTTTCACCTCAACAAAATATAATTTTTTATTTATACTCATTATAGCAGAAATATTCCCGCTTTTCACTATACTTGTAGTATACTCCCTTTTTCAGGTGGAAATATCGGTGAAACAATATCAATATCCGGATTCATTTCTTTTATCATTTTCATTATAAACTCAGACTTAAAGACTCCTCCTATATAACTTAACTTTATTTTATTTTCAAATTTTTCACTCAATGCTTTTATATGTAGAGTTATTTCTCCTGCCGCTCTTTCAAAGATAATCTTTATACTTTCACAGCTATAAATATATTTTGATGCCTCTGCCGCAAGACCTGCTATATGCTCTCTTGTGAAATCGCTCGTTGCTATATCATTCACACTATTCATCTTAAAATATTCAAGTACCAGATCATATATCTTACTTTTTTTGTTTCTGCCGTCAGATTCCTTTAAGGCTGCTGAAATAATCGATTTTCCTATACTGTATGCACTGCCCTCGTCGCCGTATCTGTATCCGAAACCGCCACACCTGTATGTATTCTCACCTATCTTTGCAAGTCCTATACTTCCTGTACCTGCAATTATAAGTATTCCGTCATCTCCTCCAAGTGCGCCAAGCATTGCGGCGTAGGCATCAGAATAAAGCCTGAACTCTTCAAATACTGATGAAAACTCATCCTCAAGCTTTTTTCTGTAATCCTTATTTATACCGTATCCTCCAAGACCTGCTCCCACCTTCAAATCATAATCACAGTCTTTTATATTAATAAGCAACTTTTCTCTCGCCTCGGTAAGAATAGATACCGCTTCTTTAAAACTTGTCTGCGCAGGATGGATTGTAGGCATTAAAACGGATGCTATACTGTTTTTATCACTGTCAAACAGTATAAAATTTGTCTTTGTTCCCCCACCGTCTATTCCTATGTAATAAGTATTTTTCATCTATACTTCCTTTGATTCCTTCATGGCAAACTTCTGCCAAGGCCTTATATAGTCAAGCAAGAACAACTCATCTTTATCAATATGCCCGACCACGGAGCTCATCCCCGAATTTTCCATATCGCTTAAAGCAATCTGCAGTTCTCCAGCATAATGACCGTAGAGCGAACTTTCAATTATAATATCACCTCTTTTTATAGGTGCGGGATTTATTACTTCAAACTTTTCACCCTTGTACTTTACCCTTGAAGCCGTAGATCTGATAAAATTGTCCGACTTATCGCCTCTGTTAAAATGCATTTCTTTTAAAACTATAGTTCTTTCAAGTACAGGAAGTTCGGGCAAAAGTTTTACATCGAAGCATACTCTGTCCAGAGGAATGCTTTTTATCTTTTCAATCTCCTCATCTGTCGGATAGCAATTTGAAATAATAATGTCATCAATGTCATCCATAGCAATCATATGCTTTAGTTGCTTATCAATACTCATATTTCTGTGCATTTCCAAAGTCGGAAGTCCGAAATCGGTAGGCCATGGACCAAACGATCCTTTACTTCTTGTGGTAATAAATGCCGCAGTGTTCAGACCGTATTTTTTAAATCTTTTTGTACAGCTTTTAAAGAAATCAAGTCCGAGTCCGCTGTAATTATGCGGATAAAAATTATGACATCCGTATAGATTGTATCTGTTAGGTTCATAATTCATTATTGTATCAATAGTTGAAACATCATTTGACATATTAATTTCTATCTTCAAGTCGTATTCATTAAAAGTCATAACAGACTCTTCCAGTCCGCTAAATCCCAGATCAAGTCTAAGTCCGTCCGCTCCTATTTCTTTAAAGAAAGAAAGGTCCTTATATGATATTCCCAGTTTATCAAAAACTGAAGGTGATACATCAACTATTATTTCAAACCCAAGGCTTTTTGCATAACGATTTATCTTACTAAAATCATGTATTATCTCTTCTTTTGATTTATTCACTGATAAAAGACATGAGAAGATACGAGAAAAGCCGGAAAATCCGGCTTTCTTAATATATTCAATAATATTTTCCACATTGTCTTTTTCAGGATAAATTGATATCCCAAGTCTACGCATAACTCTCCTTTATATTATTACGTAAAATATTATGCAGCAACGTCACTTTCTTCCTGCTTCTTTAAATCTGCATCATACTTGTTAAAGAACGGAAGGTAAATAAGTATTGAAAGAATTATCAAAAGTACATTTAATATAAGTGCTCTGATATCTCCGTTTGTTGCAAGGAATGCACCTATAGGTCCCGGCAAAGTCCATGGTGCTGACGCCACTACCCTGTTTACAAGTCCAAGCTCGGTTGCTATCCATGCAATTATAGCACAAATAATAGGATTTAAAACAAAAGGTATCAAAAGAACAGGGTTAAGGATTATAGGGCATCCGAAAATCATCGGTTCATTGATATTAAAGAGCGCCGGTACAAAAGCTACCTTTCCAAGTGTCTTGCCATACTGTGATTTTGATCTGAATAAAAGTAAGATTGCAAGTCCTATAGTTGTTCCTGAACCTCCGATATATATAAACCACTGATAGAAAGGTTCCGGGGCAATATTCGGAATAGCCATTCCTGCTGCAAGCGCATTTGAGTTCTGCTCAAGAAGCATAAGCCATATAGGTCTTGTAACGCTACCTACTACACTGCTTCCGTGTATACCGAAGCACCAGAAGAATGAATCAAGGAATGTAAGTAAAAGTACTGACGGAAGTGTATCTGCAACATGTACTATAGGTCTTATAACAGAACCTACAATACCGTGAACGTTTATTCCAAGCCACATACATATGGTTGAAACTATAAGAAGAATAATAACTGTAGGTGTAAGTGCTTCAAAACTTCTTGCAACAGATTCCGGAACCTGCTCAGGCATTCTGATTTTAAAGCCTGATTTCTGGGTAAATCTATAGATTTCTACCGCAAAGAATGCTGAAAGAATACCTACAAACATTCCGTCAGATCCGATATATGACATTCCAAGATGCCAACCGCTTGGTATTGCCTTAATATAATCTGCCAAAGCCTGATTGTTTGCGGCAAGGCTTTGAATTTCTTCACTTGCCTCAGGAAGTGATACAGGTACAACTGTCAACAGGAATGTCAATTCTGAAAGAATAGCTCCTGAAAGTCCGTCCAAATCATAGCTCTTTGACAATGAAAATCCTATTCCGAACACTGCATATAATGTCATAATATACATTGCCATACGATATGGAAGAAGAATTCTTCCCGCATTTGCTTTTATAAACTGTGCAATTCCCCAAGTTGCCGGCATTTGGTTCGGCAAGAATGCAATTACAAGAAAAAGTGAACTTACAATTACTATAGGCAAAGTTGCAATAATACCGTCTCTTACAGCTCTTAAATGTCTTTGTTCACTGAGTTTTGCCATCGGTGTACTTAGATTTTTGTCTAAAAATGCAGCAATATTATCAAACATTTTAATTACCTCCTGTTAATCCCTTCATCTGTGTATAAAGCTTAGGTCCACCCAGAGGTGAATAAGCCATAGGTTCAATTAATGCACATGGAATATTCTGTGCCTCTGCTGCAGCCTTGATATTATCAAATCTGTGGCGAATCTGTGGTGCAACCATCACACAATTCCAACCGTTCTTTACCTCGTCATCAACAGCCTGAGTTCCTATTGCAAGAACTTCAATCTTTTCACCATGCTTTTCAGCCTCTTTCTTCAATGCATTTACGGCAATGGTTGATGACATACCACCCGAACAAACAAATAATACCTTCATATATTACCTTCTTTCTAAATCTGATTTCATTTTCTTTTTATATCAGATTTTTGTTTTTAATGTAAAACATTTACCACATATCATAAGATTTTACTAAAACACTTTGAAGTGTTTTCAAACTATTTGCCGGTCTTAAGTAACTTCTTTATTGTGGCGCTGACATTCAACTCATTATCCGAAAGTGTCTTTCTTGCCTTTAGCGCATCCACACCTGCAAGTCCCATAACTATGGCCACCTTGACATCATAGCCTGATTCCTCCAGAAGCTTTTTTGAGTTTTCCTTATCTATACCTGTGGCCTCACTTACTATATTGAGTGCTCTTACTCTCAGCTTTTCATTGGTTGTCGCAACATCTACCATAAGATTTTGGTACACCTTGCCTATTTTTACCATAGTTGTGGTGGAAATCATATTTAATACCATCTTCTGAGCTGTTCCGGCTTTCATTCTTGTAGAACCTGTCACAGCTTCCGCTCCTACAACTACCTCTATAGGGGCGTATGCAAGCTCCGATATTTTTGCATTTCTTACACAACTTACAGCTACAGTCTTTGCTCCGAGACTTTTAGCATATTCCAAACCGCCTATTACATATGGTGTTCTTCCGCTTGCTGCAAGTCCTACCAAAGTATCCTTCTCACTAAGTTCAAGTTCCTTCAAATCATTTACGGCAAGCTCTTTTGAGTCCTCGGCACCTTCTACAGCTTTTCTCATCGCCTTATCTCCACCTGCCATAATACCTATTACCATGTCAAACGGTACGCCATATGTAGGAGGGCATTCACTGGCATCAAGTATACCAAGTCTTCCCGATGTACCTGCACCTATATAAATAAGCCTTCCGCCTCTTTTTATACTGTCAACCGCAAACTCCACAGCCTTTCCTATCTCAGGTATGGCAGGTTTTACACAGTCGGCTATCTTTTCATCCTCTTGATTTATCTTTTCAATAATTTCTACAGCGGAAAGTTCGTCAAGATTCATCGTGTTAATATTTCTTCTCTCTGTATCCAAACTGTCAAGACTTAACACTGTTTTTCTCCTTTTCTATAAAATCCTTGTAGAATTTAAAACTCTTCTTTTTATATCTTTTATATGTACCGTTACCGAGGTTGTCGGCATCAACATATACCACTCCGTATCTCTTTGTCATCTCAAGTGAACCGGCGGATACGATATCTACAATGCCCCAAAGCAAATATGCCAGACATTCCACTCCGTCATCTACAGCAAGCTTTATCTGTTCAAAGTGGTCGTTCAAATACTGTATTCTGTAGTCATCATTTATGATATTGCCGTCCAAAAGTACATCATTGTATCCGAAGCTGTTCTCTGTGATCATTACAGGCTTTTTATATCTGTCATAAATCTTGTTCATAGAAATTCTCATGCCCACAGGGTCAATCTGCCATCCCCACTCATTTGCTTTCAGATACGGATTCTTTGTACTTACCACAAGATTACCTGCTGTCTTTTCCATTTCCTCAGATGCACACACATTTGACTGATAGTATGAAAATCCCACAAAATCGGCTGTGTTGTTTTTCAGAAGTTCTTCATCTCCCGGTAAAAACTCCACTTTAACATTGTTATCTCTAAAGTACTTCTTCATATAGTAAGGATACTCTCCACCTGCCAATACATCTGTAAAGAACCATTGATTTACCTGCTCGTACTGTAATGTTTTCAACTGATCAAGCGGATTACATGAGTAACCGTAATAGCAAAAACATGCGGCCATACATCCGAAACTTGCATCAAGCATTTTTCTTCCAAGTTCTATTACCTTTGCTGAAGCTATAAACTGATTGTGAAGTCCTGCAAATATGTCATTTAAATCATATCCGCTTCCCTCTTTATTTTCATCTCTGAGAAGTCCAAGTCCGTTGAAAGGGCTGAAAAATCCGGTATTTATCTCATTGAAAGGTACTACATAATCCAAGTACTTACCAAATCTTTCAAATATTACTTTTGCATATTTTAAATACAAATCGACAAGCTTTCTGTTTTTCCAACCACCATATTTTTCGACCAGTGCAAGAGGTAGAGCATAATGTGTAAGACTGAGATATATCTTGATACCCTTTGACTTAAGCTTCTTTAAAATATCTCCGTACATCTTAAGGGCATCTTCATTAGGATTCTCTTCCTCTCCTGTAGGAAATATTCTCGACCAAGCAATTGAAATCCTGTATATATCTATTCCAAGCTCACTGAGGTAATCTATATCCTCATCTATATGTGACAGTCCTTCACTCCCCCTTCTTCCCGGAAAGAAATCACCGTCTTTCGGATTTTTGGCTCTTTCTATATCGGCTTTTGTTAAAAGTCTTGTAGATGTGGTGGCGTTGTCTGTCCTTTTTACATATCTTCTACAGTCCTGTGTATCTATACCCTTATTAAAGAGATCAAATCCACCCTCATATTGACTTGAGGCGCTTGCACCTCCCCAAAGCATTCTCATTTTTTCACTTCCTTTAACAAAATCAGTCTCTAAGCTTCTTTATCAAATTTCTTGTAGCTTCAATATCTTCAAGAACTTCAGGATAATGTCTGTGTGATATTGCAAGATAAATCATATCAAGTAAAGTAAGCGTTGTATTACGACTTGAAATTGCTCCAAGTCTTAATTCTCTCTCATCATGCGGAACACGAAGAGTTATATCACAGATTTTAGACAATTCATTCTTGCCGAAACAACAAATACCTATTGTCTTTGCCCCTGACCTTTTTGCAATTTCAGCCACCAAGACAGTCTCCTTTGTATTTCCGCTATAACTTATACAGACACAGGCATCTTCTTTTTTAATAAAATTCAAATTAACAAGCTGTAAATGTATATCATTATTAAATACAACATCCTTACCTATTCTTGAAAGCTTATAATTTATATCGTAACAAACTATTCCGCTGGCTCCTACTCCAAACAGATATATTTTCCTTGCATTATCTATTGCATCTATCGCCTCTTCAATAAGACTTATATCCATCAGAGCATAAAGTTTTTCAATGCTCTTAATAAGATTTATTTTGTTTTTTTCTATAATATCTTCAAGTTCGTCCTCAGGATGTATTATCTCATCCCCTGTATAATCTTTATCCGAATCCAAATCTGCAGCTAATGCGAGTTTCAGCTGTTGAATACCGTCAAATTCCAAACTTTTTACAAATCTGATAACTGTAGCCGGTGATGTGCCCGTTATTGCCGCAATTGATTGTGTACTTAGATTTATAGCATCTTTATAATTATCTATAAAATAATCCGCCACTCTCTGTTCCGACTTGGTCAGTTTTGAATATTCCTCTTTGATTTGCAATACTATATCCAATGTATTACCTCCAAATTTTATGGAACTCCCAATCACTTTTATATTTTCTTTTTTATTTCTTCTATTTCCGTCTTAAGATCGGCTATTGTTTTATAGAGTGAGATCATCTCCTCCGCCAACTCCTCAGCTACATTTGCCATTGTAAGGTGGTCTTGTGAATGTATCAGAATAATGTTTACAGGAACCTGCTCACCTCCGGCTTCCTTTGCAATCATATCTGTCTGTAATTCATGAGCCTGTAAAAGTCTTTGATTCGCCTCTTTAAGCTTTTCATTTGCAGATTCAAAGTCGCCCTTTCTTGCATCACAGATGGCATCCATTGAATAACCCTTGCTGTCACCTGCCGTAGCAATTATTTCAAAAGAAACCTGATAATCTTCTTCTCTCATAAAACTCCTATCATTCGCAAAATTATAAAATATTATTTCAGTAAATATTTTATTTTATGGAATATTGTTTCTAAGCTTATTTAATCACAATATTATATCTTTGTCAATAAAAATAAAATCTTAAGTCAAAAGATGTCAATACACAAAAAAACGATCAAATCAGTACCATTTTCCTTTGTGCTCTAAACTGCATAAAGGGAATATCGATGAGTACTTTCATTGATCGTTATTATTATTCAAATTAATTCAATAATAAAAGTAACTTCATCTAAGTAATAAGAGCAATTAATTAGCTCAGCAACAACTATAACCACAGCAACTCCTTCTAAACGATGAAAGGAATATCCGCCGTGGCTATCTATTTACTTTTTTTCTTTTACTTTTGTAAGTTACTTTTGTTATTTTTACTTTTTCTGTATTATATCATATTTTGATTAAATTGTCATCTGAGATAGTGATTTTAAAAAAACTGGAAATTTTTTCAATTGTATAATTTGACAATAAAAAACACTTTTATATCAATTTAATGATTTTAGAGCATTTTTAGTTTATTTTATTTTAAAGTTGTCGTCTATTCCTCAGAATTACTTGAAGAACAGGAAAAATTCGACAACAAAGTAGTCGATCTATTCAGTTATAAAACCTATGAAGGTCTTTCTGCTGGAACTGGCCACTCCTACTTTGGAGATGTAGATTATACTCTTACTTATTCAATTGAGAATATCCCTCATGATTTCTCCTCATGTGGTGCTAGCAAGCTTCTATATTATAGAACGAAAGTGATAAAGTGTTTTATAAAATTATACTATAAAATAAAATGAAAGAGAATTACACACTCAACTCAAACAACTTATAAAACTCACCTCTCCTATCCATCAAATCACTGAAAGAACCATCTTCAACAATAATGCCATCTTTCATAAAGAGAATTCTATCGTATTTTTTCAAAATGTTCTCATTCAACTTGTGGGTTACTACAAGTGCAGTCAAATTTTTAATATCCAAGATTGAACTTTCAATTTCAGTAGTTACTTGATTATCCAAAGATGAAGTAGCCTCATCCAATAATAAGATTGGTGTTTTTCGAATCAAGGCGCGCGCAATGCTAACTCTTTGTTTTTGTCCGCCAGATAAATTTGATCCATTCTCTCCACATAAAGCTTGTAGACCTAATTCATTTTCTAAAACATAACTTTCTAAACCTGACTGCTGTACAGCTTTCTTTATTTCCTCATCAGTGAAGGATTGATTAAGAGTAATATTTGCTCTTAAAGTATCATCAAAGATATAAATATCTTGCTGAACAATCGTCATCAAGTTATAAAGACTCTCTGCTGAAATAGCTTGTATATCTTGATTATCAATTGAAATATGTCCACTTGTTACATCATAAAAACGCAGCAATAGATTGAGCAAAGTTGATTTTCCACTCCCTGACATTCCTACAATTGCAATTTTTTCCCCTTTTTGAATCTTCAAAGATAAATGATTAAAAATTTTTTCTTCAGCATTAGGGTAAGAAAAGTCTATATTTGAAAAAGAAATGACATCATCGAAATATTCTTTCGTTTCACCAGTCTGAAGTCCAATTACATCTTTTACCTCAAATGCATTAAGTGTTGCTTGCCCTTCACGAAATTTACTCATTCCCATACCAATTTCATTTAGTGGCATTACTACAAAATTGACTAGTTGAACAATAGCTGTCACACTCCCAATTGTGGTAGAACCATTAAATACGAGGTACATCCCTCCACCAAAAGCTACCAAAAAAACAATCATCCCTGAAAGCTGTGAAATAACATTTGCTAAAACATCAAATTTTCCTTTTATAAAATATATCTCATCCAATTTTTCACTTTCATAACTATAATCCTCACAGATAGCATCTTTCACATTAAAACTTTTAATAACAAGAAATCCTGCTAAAATATCTTTAACCTTAGCTAAATACTTCTGATCTGCAATCATGGCACTCTTTTGAAGATAAGCTGATTTTTGTCCAATGAATCCAGAAATCATCATTGGAATAATGCTAGCAATGATAACCAATAAGGTCAAATACCAATTACCTATAAACATAGCTAGGAGCGAAAAAATCATTAAGGAAAGGTTTTTTGAAATATTAAAATACTGGTGTAGATAATCTTGCTCAATTTTCTTCATATTTTCGGTTAATACAGAAATAAATTCCCCTGATTTTTCTTTAGAAAAGTCTCTATAATCCCTATCTAAAATAGATTGGAACACCTTATTTTTGTATCTTGACATGATTTGCCTAACAAGTTTATTTTTCAATCGAAGAGATATAAAGTTGAGCCCTGCATATATGAGAATAACAATAGCTCCTACTAGTACCGCTTGAGTTAAGGCTTCTTTATTTTGAGACATGCCACTATCAATAATACCTTTAATAGAATAAGCAAAAGCAATATTAGTTAAAGGGACCAGTATATTAAATATCATGAAAGCATAAAAAGCCTTCTGATGGTTCTTTATCAATTGTTTCATCCTTAATCTACCTCATAATTCTTAATTTAATTTAGAAAATGTGACATAAAATATTCTTCTAAGTCAATATTCTCTCTCCTAATCTCTTTCATAGAGACCTGTTCTACAATTTTTCCATTTTTGATAAAACCAATTTTATCTGCTATCTGTGAAATTTCCGATAATATATGACTCGATATTAGTATTGTAATTCCATGCTCCTTAGAAAGCGACAACAAAAGATTTCGAATTTCTTGAATTCCTATTGGATCTAAACCATTGATTGGCTCATCTAAAATTAACAATTTAGGTTTTGTTAGAAAGGCACGAGCTAAACCAAGCCTTTGCCTCATTCCTAACGAAAAATCTTTTACTTTTTTAGTCGTATTTTTTAATCCGACCATTCTTAAGGCTCTTATTATATCTGATTCAGTAATAGTTTTCCCCATATACTGAGCGTGAATTTCCAAAATTTCTTTTGCAGTGCAGTTATCATAAAAAATTGGTGATTCAATAATACTTCCAATCTGACTTAGGATTTCTTCTCTGTGTTCTTGTAGATTTTTCCCAAAAATTTCAATACTACCTGATGTAATTGTTGATAAGGATAACATACATTTCATTAACGTTGTTTTTCCAGCACCATTCGGTCCTAGAAAACCATAGATTTCTCCTTCAGCAATTTGAAGGTTGATACCACTTAAAATTTCTTCTTTATCAATTGTTTTAAAAACTTCTTTTATTTCAACAATATTTCTCATTTCTATCTCTCTCGTATTATATAGTAGTAGTTTTTAGAGACCCTCTCCAAGGTCTTTATAACTATTAAGTCATAGTCTTTTCTTTACCTCTTCCGTAGGTTCGACTATGATATATAAGATGCTGTGGATTGGTCTAACCTCCTACCACTTGATGGTTTTAGAAAGGCTCCAACCACAGTCTCTTTGCTCATTTGTTAATCAGTTAGATACCGCATGACGGTTTATTTAGAACGAGGCTACAATCGCAAGGAGTCCCTGTGGTTCTAAAACAGTATCAAATACATTTTAAAGGAGATTATTATGATTTACGTAGGAATTGATGTCGCTAAGGATAAACATGATTGCTTTATCACAAGCTCTAATGGAGAAGTATTATTTAAAGCTTTTACCATTTCTAACAATCAAGATGGTTTCAATGTCCTTTACCAAAGAATAGAATCTGTTATGGAAGATGTAACAAAAGTAAAAGTAGGACTAGAAGCTACCGGACACTATAATTACAATCTTTTAGGATATCTCATTGATAAAGGTCTGACCACCTATGTCATCAATCCGTTACATTCAAATCTGTACAGAAAAAGTCTAAGCCTTAGACTCACGAAAACGGATAAAGTAGATGCCCGCACGATTGCTTACATGCTCATGTCTGATGTGAACTTGAAGTCCTACTCAGACACATCTTACCACAACGAAGAATTAAAGTCATTAACTCGTTATCGTTTTGATAAGGTGAAAGAACGTGCCAAGCTAAAAACTTCTGTTTCAAGACTGGTCTGTATCTTATTTCCTGAATTAGAAAAACTTGTACCAACACTTCATATGGCATCCGTTTATGCATTGCTTTCTGAATTTCCCGGGGCTAAACATATAGCCGGTGCACATCTTACCAGACTTACAAATCTTCTTTCAGATGCATCTAAAGGTCGATATGGTAAAGATACCGCCATAACTTTCAGGGAAGCTGCAAGAGCTTCTATCGGCTCAAATGTGCCGGCCAAATCTCTTGAACTAAAACATACTATCCAGTTGATACTGGAACTTGGTTCTGAGATTGAGGAAATCGAAAATGAAATTAAAATTATCATGGATGAAATTAATTCTCCAATTCTCAGTATTCCAGGTATCAACTATCGTATGGGCGCTATGATCATTGCCGAGATCGGTGACTTCAGTCGGTTTGATTCTCCTGATAAAATCTTAGCTTATGCCGGGTTTTCACCATCAACATATCAATCAGGACAGCTTGACTCAGCATACTCGCACATAGAAAAACGAGGTTCCAAATACCTACGATATGCCCTGTACAATGCAGCCAAGTATGTTTGCCACTGGGATTCGACATTTGCCGGGTACCTTGCCAAGAAACGAGCTGAAGGCAAGCATTATAACGTTGCAATATCTCATTCCGTCAAAAAACTGGTTCGAGTTATTTATCATCTTGTAAAATCGAATCAGCAATACATTAAAGTAGCTTAATTAACTCTAATTCAATACTCCTTTTTCATGCACCTATCATGATGCTCTTTTTGTCATGCAATTTCCAAAGTGCAAGGAACTCTAACTGTATTCCAAATATATCTAAAATACATTTCTGTACTTTATTTAAAAAATATCATTTTAAGGCTTGACTTTTAATAGTTAGTCTTTCTATATCCAGTTTTAAATGCAAGAATTTTTCTCCCAGAGCATAAATACTAATTTATACAGTCTCTTTTTTTATAGAAATCATTAAGGAATTATCACTTTCCTTCAATTAAACTTAGGTATGCTACTTGATACTAATATCTTGTCTTGAAATATTAAAAATTGAAAATGAAGTAATCATTAAACTTATGAAACTTGCAAATATCAAAAAGAATAAGTTATCAGCAATATTATTAGATAAACTTCCTGGACTTACATTTGAAAGTAATGCTGCTAAACCAAGTCCTGAAAGCATTGTTATAGCTGTTGAATGTTTAATCATACCTAAAACAAATGGTAGTAACCCTATTAGTACTGTTGCAAACGTTATTCCAGCCAAGTTAATTAATTGACTAGCTAGAGGGATATAACTAGATTCAGTTACAACAGCCATGAATCTAATGAATAATTGAGTCACTAAATGTGCAGAAAAATGGGCAATAAATGCTATTAGAATGACTGAAAGAATTTTTCCCCAAAGTAACTTTATTTTAGAAATAGGGTAAGAAAACAACTGAAAAATTGTTCTTCGTTTAAATTCATCAATAATAATCGTAGATAATAAATAAGATTCGAAAATCAAAAATGCTGCTTTTGTAAATAAAGATGAAAACAATGAAGCTACAATTGCCCAACCTTCCCATTTACCAGTAATTCTAATAACATTAGAATCCTGTCCAGTAAATTCTCCTAGTTTATTGTCAGTACCTAAACCCATAATAATGATTGCTGTAATACCTAACACTATAAATATAGTACACAACCAGGCTAAAAATAATTTAGATTTAGAAACTTTATTTAATTCAATTTTAATAAGCGACAACATAGATTATTTCCTCCAAAGCGTAAATAAAGAATAAACTATTCAGACTAATCTCGACAAATATTTAAAAATAAGCTTATTTTACAGACAATGGCACCATACATACTATCGGTATGTATATACTAAAAACAAACATACCCTCGGTATGTATAATAGATTTTTAATAACACACTTAAAGTATGTTATTTTTTAACTATAAATTATGTAAGATAATTTATTGAATTGATAACACATAAATAGAAATTAGTATTAACATGAATGTCATGCGACTACTTATTTACTATTTTTTTAAGCGATCAAATAAGTTGAAAATCACCTCCATCATTTCATCAGAAATTAACTGTACCCCTAGACCTTCAAAAGTAAGTTTAATGAAATTCATTTTACGCTTTAATTCTACTAATGAAAAAACGGAAATTTGAAAACCAATCCAAATATTTAGAGATAAAACAATTAAATCTGCTAGCTCTTCTGGATATTCTGTTTTAATAGACCCATCTTCAACTCCTTCGTAAACCTTTTCTCTAATTTCGGGTAAAAAATCAGAAAATAGACCTAGATACTGCTCTCCCAATAAGCGTGGACTTCTTAGCATGATTGAGGCAGAGTAAACGAGCCTTTGGTGTTCAAAATTAGAGAAAGAGTCCATCAAAGAATTTTGTATCTTTTCTAATCCAGTATTTCCTCTCCAATTATAATTTAAAATTTCTTGATTATTTTCGCTAATGATTGTTTGCAGTATATCATATTTAGACTCAAAATGATGATAGATAACACCTTTTGTTAATCCACCTAATCCATCTATGATATCTTGTATTGATGTATTATCAAATCCTTTTTCTAAAAATAGATTTTTAGAGACCTCTAGTATTTTTTTTCTAGTTTCATGTGAGTTTCTATTCCTTGCCATTTTTGTTCCTTTCTATCATACCGATGGTATGTAATTCTATTGTAGTGGAAGTAACTAATAATGTCAAGTTCTTTATTGGAAAATGCAAAAAAAGCCTTATAATCAAGGCTTTTATATACTTTCAAAAATAATCCTAATAAATTTCCATTCAACTTCATCTAAGCATCTTTTCAAAAAAATAAATTGACAATCTCATCTTCCGAAAATCCTAGCTCACCTAGATTTTCAAACAAAATTTTCACTAGCTTGTTCGATTCTTGATATCTTAACTCCTTTATTTCTTGCTCGCTTGCTATGACAAAATATCCTAATGTTCCACAGCTAATAACCAAATTCTGTTCTTCGAGAACTTTCATTGCTTTTTGGATTGTTGCTGGATTACACTTCTCATTTTCTGCTAAACTCCTTATCGAAGGAATTTTTTGTCCAAGCACATAATCACCTCTTAAAATAGTTGTTCTTAATTTTGATGCAATCTGTAAATATAGATGGGGTTTCATTTAATCTTTTTATTTTCCTTCCCCCTAACAATCTTCCAATATGCAGAGTATGGAATTACTGTAGCCAGTAGAAGATAATATTTATTTGCAAACATATCTGCAACACCTTTTGCATTGAAATGGATAGGAACTTCCTCTGGGAGAAAACTACAAATAACAACTATTATGACTGTCATCCCTAGCAACACCAAAATATCTTTTGTCAGTCTGTTTTTCATCTTATTTTCCTCCTTTAACTAGATAAAATTCGACTTGCTCATTGTTATATAAACACCCATTGTAATAACCAATAAAACTACTGATACTACCTGCAAAACAAATGTAATCGGAATATTTAACACCCAATTAAGAAAAATAGGCGTAATAAGTACAATCATACCAATAATTCCAGTCACAATAACAGGTAGACTTTGTTTGACGACTATCATCTCACTGTCCCAATCATAGTTAGGATATTTTTTATTTAATGAAATTCCGATTACCGTTATAAAAAGGGAGTAACATATAGGAACAATAACTAGATTCATAACTTGAATAGGATTCATATCAAGTTTCAGCATAAATACTGATACAGAAATCATATATCCAATCAAATGAAGTGTAAGGTTGACAGCTATCTTAGCATTTAAAATCATTTTTATCTCAACCGGAGAACTTTTCAAAATCCAAATATTTTTACCTTCTAAAGATATAGATGAAGCTGCTGGACAACTGAGTGAAAGCATAGATGCAATAAAGACGGGAGCTAAGTTTGAAAGATACTCATTTATATTTTCAATTCCTGCAGAATTTCCTATTTGACCTACAGAATTAAACAGGAAACATATACTAAAGACACATAAAAGAATCACTCCAAGCCCAGCATTCAAGACTGCCATATAAGAACTTAAAAATCGTCCAAGCTCTTTTTGATACAAGGCAAAAAATACCGATTTTCTTTCATAAGATACTTTGTCATTAGCATAACTTGATTTTGTATTGGCAAGTGTATTAAGTAGTCCATACTTCAACGAAGCAATTTTGACAAATAGATAAAAGACGACTATTGAAAGAACTATATAAAATCCCATCCCATAGTACATTGGAAAATTGTAGTATGACATAAATAGTCTAGAAATTGGATACAGTCCAGTAATTTGCTTAGCCAGAGTAACCCCAATACTACTTTCATCACCTGATTGCAAAGCTGATAATGCAAAATATCCAATTATACCTAGCATCGCAAATGAAAAAATAAGAGAGATAACATTTTTTCTTTTAAAAAAAGATGAAGCGACAACAATAACGAGTCCCATGCATGCCGCTATACACATGGGGATCAAAGGGGCAAAAAATATAGAAGTAAAATACAATATAATCTGTAGGAGGTTTAAACTTCCGTTCAAGCCCCATACAATTCCACCCGGAAGCATAAACATCAAGCCTATTAAAAAATTCAATAAGTACATAAACATGAACTTGCTGGTGATAATATACGAACTTTTAACAGGTAAGGATTGGAGAATTTCCATATCTCGACTGCCAAATAAAATGCCATTCGAATAAAAAACTGTCAAAAATAATATCGAAAAACTTGAGACAGAGACCATATATGCCGGAATCAAGTTTTGTTGTCCAACTTGTACCAATGTTTTAGCTGTTAGGATATTATAAAAAAAGCAAAATAAGGCAAGAGTTACTATGCCAAAACTCGCAATAGCCATTGAACTTTGTTTTTTATTTCCCGTCTCTCTAATCTGGTTAATGGGAAAAAAATTTATCAATTGTGCTCTAATTAGTATCCAAATGTTACTCATTGCCCTGCACCTCCATGAAAAATGCTTCCAATGATTCATTACCTTTGATATCTCCTGTATTACCACTTGCAACTAACTTTCCATTTTTGATAATGGCAATCTTATTACATAATTTTTCCGCAACATCCAATACATGGGTTGAAAAGAAAATAGCACCTCCATCTGAAACACACTCATGCATAATTTTCTTTAGTAGGAAAGTTGCTTTGGGATCTAGCCCAACAAAAGGTTCATCTAAAATCAATAGTTTGGGAGAATGTACAAGTGCAGAAATAATGGCTGTTCGTTGCTTCATACCATGTGAATATGAAGAAATTATCCCCGAAAGATGCTCAGTCATATCAAATAAATCACCGTAATTTTGGATTCTCTCCCTGCGTATTTTTGTAGGAATTTCAAACAGGTCAGCAATGAAATTAATATATTGAAGTCCTGTCATATGTTCATACAAATCTGGATTATCTGGGATATACGCCATCATTTTTTTACAAATAACAGGTTCTTCTTTAATAGAATGACCGTTGATAATTATACTTCCGTCTTCAAAATCATGGATACCGACAACTGCCTTTATCGTTGTCGTTTTTCCCGCACCATTTGCTCCAATAAAACCATAAATATCTCCAGGCTGTACTGAAATAGATAGGTTATCCACAACCTTCTTATCCCCATAACTTTTACTAAAATTCTTTATCTCTAACATATTTTCACCTCTATTGACAATTTGTCAGTCATATTTTGAAATAATACCGATAGCTTGTTTTGATTCAGCTATCGGTACATAGTTCTCTTTACAAACATTCTATCTTTTTTTAATTGCTAAAGAGTCCTTTTGTATTTAGGTTTTGTTCCAGCATTATCTTAAATGCATTCAAGTAATCTTTGACAGGTTCTTTCTTTGATGTTTTTATACCTATGTTATTTGAAACAAAAACATAGGCTGTCATAAGAAATTCTGCTGTTTCAGATGGATATTTTACAGAAAATACTTTTTCTGAGATGCCTTGATTTATTATCCTCTCAAAATATATAGTCAGTTTTTCAATGAGCTTATGGGATAACTTATCTAACATATAACGATTTTCTTTAAGATCAACCGTCTTTTGTAACTCAGTTCCCTCCGCTGAAACGTTATCTGTAGAGATTATTGTGGCATCTATAAAGGCTCTTATTTTTTCAATAGCAGTTTTGTCGTCATCATTGACAATCACATGAATATCTCTCAATAATTTCTCTGAATATCGTTCCACAAGACAATATAGAATATCTTCTTTGTTCTTAAAGTGATAGTATAACAAACCTCGTGATATATTTACCTTATCGACTATATCCTGAGTTGTTGTGTTCGCATATCCTTTCTCCATAAAGAGGAGCATAGAAGCATCCATAATCTCAGCCCGTCGAATTTCCGGATCTTTTACATCTCGCATTTTATTCCTCCTGATTATAAATTATACTGCTCTACTGACAAATTGTCAATTATAAAATTATCTTTTTGAGGATAGCAAAAAATCCTTGACACCAAGGCTTTTTCGTCAACATTTTTTTCTAAGCTCGTACAAGCAGTGATACTGCCTCAACGTGTGCTGAGAGCTTTCTTCTATACTAATAGACGAAAGGGTGTGAAAATGATTTTTAAATGATACTGTGGAACGGAACAGTAGCCCTAGTATTGACTACTGTCGTTTCTATTCATATTGGCTATTCTAGGACTGAGATGAAAAAATCTATAAATGCTCAGAATAAAATTGAACCCGCAAATCTCCCCAAAACAATGGTGAGTCATGTACTTGTATTATTCCGAAAAAATACACCTCTGGTGCAGTGAGACAAATTGGTGTATCTTATAGTGGCTTCGTAGATGAAAGCTATACTCTACTATCACTCTTTGATGATGTAGAACAAATTGAAAAAGATAATAGACTTCAGACAGCTATTGATGTTGTCAGAGAACAGTTTGGTTTTTTAGCCATACAAAAAGGAACCGTCCTAACTGAAGGTTCCAGAAATATTGAACGCAGTAAACTTATCGGTGGTCATTCCGCGGGTGGATTGGAGGGATTAAAATGAAACAAGAAAAAAATACAGTACAATTTTCAGAAATCCGTAGCAAAGGATGTAATGATATTGAAATGCTTGAAAGATTTTTACATGGAATCGTTGAAACAGCAACTTCAAAACTTCGTCAGAGAAAACTCAAAACAACTGAAATATCGATACGACTAGTACATGCTAAATCTGAAAACCGATTACCATTGGAATTTACATTTAGCATTAAGCCAACAAGCTCATCTGTGATAATCTATACTGAGGTAATCAATCGCTTTAAAGAATGTTACACAGGTGGGGGAATTCAAGGTTTTACGATTCAATTTGATAAAAATACCCTTGCCTCTGCATAGAAAGGATTTGATATGATTGACCGTTCATATTTACCATTTCAATCAGCAAGAGAGTACCAGGATACAAAGATGCAAAAATGGATGGGCTTTTTCCTATCTGAACATGCATCAGCACTCTCTGATGATACAAACAAAGTAACGTACATGTCTGACTTATCACTAGAGAAGAAATTATTACTCCTCAGTCAAGTATACGCCGGGCAGCTACGCACACGCATTCAAGTGATTGAAAAAAACAAGCGTGTTTCCTACACTGGAACAATACCAAGTCTGACCAAAGATTTCATTTTGATAAAAACTACAACAGGTCACATCAATTTGAAATTAAAAGACATTATTAGTATTGAACTTGTCGAGGAGGTGCTCTATGAATCAGCTTGAGTTTCAGCGTAATCACCTACAAATGGACTATTATAGCGAGAGCTACCAAGATTTTGAACGTGACTTCTACCGCTACTCTAACATGAATATTCCATTGACCTTCCTAACTGATGATATCCTAAAAACAATGGCGACTTCACGTAAGAATTACTTTGTCCTCAATAAGGAAAAGTCCAGAGATAACCGCGATCACTTCTTCATATTTGAAGTAAGTACCGTAGATGAGAATCCGCTAATCTATCATTATACATATAAGAAAACTACAATATATTTAGCAGAAAAATAGGAGCAGTTCAATTGACTGTTCCTATTTTTAATATTCATAAAATCTAAAGTCTTTATACTCTTTAACAATGGAGTCGCCAACCAGAACAGACTATACTGACCAGCGACTACCTTAAATTTAATGTTTCAGATTTATTTTCTTATCTCTAATTTCATAAACTACATCTGCTACATTTTCGAGTAATCGTTTATCGTGGGTGATAAACACGATAGTTCCGGTGTACTCCTTCATTAGTATTTCCAAAGCCTCTAAACTTGGTATGTCAAGGAAGTTACTGGGTTCATCCATTATTAGGATGTTATATCTACCCATGAGCATTTTAGCAAGCAACAATTTTATAATTTCTCCACCGCTTAAAACAGATAAACTTTTTCCAATATCGTTCTGTTTGAACCCCATAGATGCTAGCACTGAACGAATTTCTGATATATTGTAGTCACAATCCTTCTGCATAAACTCCATAACATTCTGATTACTGTTGTACTTGTAACCATTCTGTGCAAAGTAACCTATTTTTGCCTTAGGCGAAATAGAAATTCCTTCTTCATGGTTTAAGATCATTTGGATTAAAGTTGTTTTTCCGATTCCATTACCACCAGTTAACGCCACTTTTGCTCCTAACGGAATTTGAAAAGATGCATTTTCAAACAGAGCCTTATCCCCAAATACTTTATTAATTTCTGCACCGACTATAGGGTATGGATTATGGAGCTCCAATGCTTTACTTTGCCTGAAACGAATTCTGCGAATGCCTTCCGGAGCTTCTACTTTTCCTAAGGCCGCAATCCTGTGCTCTAGGGTTTTAGCAGCATTATACATCTTTTTTTCCTTACTTCCTATTGATTTTTGATGAGCTAAACGCCCTCCGTCTTCAGTACTTTTTTTCTTTGAAGAACCTTTTGCCTTCTGTTCTATTTTACGAGCCTGTTTTCGCTTTTCCTCCGCAGCCCTTTCCAATCGGGCACGTTCCGCAATAAATTGTTCGTATTCTGCAGCTTGGCTCTTACGTTCTTCCTCTTTCTGACGAAGATAATCAGAATAGTTTCCCCAATACTCAGTGATTTTGCCATCTTTCAGTTCCCATATTTTATCTACTATTTCATCAAGAAAATAGCGGTCATGGCTAATAACTAACAGTGCACCTGTAAAATATTTTAGCTGTCCTATTAGAAAATCAATTCCTTCACGGTCTAAATGGCTCGTAGGTTCATCCGCTAAAATACCATGAACCTGTGCCGATAAGGCCTGTGCTATTTTAAGCCTTGTTTCTTCACCACCGCTCATAGTCTGTATATTTAATTGCTCAACACCTAGCTTGCCTACAAGTGCAAAATCTTTTTCCTCCTGCAGAGTTACTTCGTCCAACTGGGGAATATAGGCAAGTTCACCCAGACGATTCATTTTACATCCTGGGGGAGTTAATTCTCCTAAAAGTACCCTGAGTAAAGTGCTTTTTCCAGCACCATTTGCTCCTACTAAACCAATACGGTCATAATCATATACTTCTAATTCATTTATATCTAAAACATCGCGTCCTTTGAATTCCACACGAATGTCTTTTGCTTTTAATATTAATTCCATAACATTTCCTCCTGTCTATAATCGCATGCTTTCATTTGCTTGTATGCAGGGAAAACCCTGCGATTTTAGCAGGAAGAGTTACATGAAAATAAGATACATAAATATTCCTCCAATATTGTTTATTTTAAATCTAATTTTCTAACCTCAGTTATCATTTGGCAAACTATAGCAATGCCAATAATTAAAATACCTGATAGTAAAAACCAATGATTTACACCGATTTTATCAGCAAAGAATCCAGAAAGAATTAACCCAATTGGCATAGCAAGTGACATGATACTTCCGATCAAAGAAAATACACGTCCTAAATATTCAGGCTTAATTTTCTCCTGAAAAAGAGCTGTTTGCACACCGCTATAAAATGGCACCGAAAGCCCCATTATTGCACAGCAAACTACGAATATTACAAATCCATTTGGAGGAAGTATTCCCGAAACGGCTAAACTGGTCCCCATTATAAAAAATGAACTTGTTATTAGTAATACATGCTTTTCGAAGCCCCCTAATCTTCCTAATAATAAGCCTCCTGCTAGCATCCCAAATGCAAAGGAAATTTCCGTAATAGAAATATGCACAGGCGTTCCATTAAAGTGTTCCATGCTTATTAAAGGAAATAGTGCATTGATTGGCATATAAACAAAAGTATATAGTGTTCCTAAGAGTAATAAGGCAAACAATCCTTTGTTTTGTCTCAGAACCACAACTCCTTCTTTCATCTCCCTTATGAAATTTGGTTCTAAACTTTGCACTTGATTACCCAGCTTAGGTATACGTACAATTGCTACCGTAATAGATGCAATCACAGCACCCAATACGTCGATGGCAATAATAGCATTTAAATCCCAAACGGAGTATAAGAGTGCTGCAACTGCCGGACTAACAATATAGCTTATAGACTGCAAAGACTGACTATAGCCTGCGCATTTCGTTAGCTGTTCTTCTGGTACTAAAAGTGGTGTAACCGCATTGAGTGCTGGGGTATGAAAAGCTGTTCCAATGCTACGGATAAACAATACTATCATAATCATCCAGACAGGTAGCTCCATACAGAATGCAACAATAGCAAGCACTGCACCAGCTGCTGCGATAATTAAATCGGCACCAATCATTATCTTCTTCCTATCATGACGATCCACTAGCACACCAATGGCAGGTCCCAAAATCGCATAGGGTAAAAAACCTACTAATGAAGCCATAGACAAGACCATCGCAGATCCTGTTTTTTCTGTAAGGTAAAAAATAATCGCCATTTGCAGGATGGCACTAGTGATTAATGATACTGCTTGCCCTGCCCATATTGCATAAAATTTTCGTTTCCAATTGTTGTATTTTTCCATTTATATTATCTCCTGCATATTATTTTGCTTGAATTTCTATTTTGAATAGCATTCTAGGCAATAAAAAATGCAGGCCAAACCCCACAATGTGGCTTTTGGTCTGCATACATACAATTTGGAAACATTCATATTAAAGACATAGTTAAATAAAGGTATAGTTAAATAACCAATATCCTCACCGTAACTAATGAATGCTCAATATCGTATAAATAAGCACAACAAAAAAGCCTATCATCGGGTATAGATTCTGCTTTTTTTATTGCCAGCTTATCTTAAACGCATTGAGGCTGTCATAGTTTCGGTTCCTCCTACATCTTTGTTTATATCAATTTATAGTATAACACAACAAGATGATATGTTCAATATAAAAGTTATGGAATGAGACTCATACTTCCAATTCGATGCCAGATTTAAAGGATATGACGAAGTTTTCTTCATAGACTGTAACGCTCTGGATTATCTTCCTTAGTAGCAAGCGATTAGCTTTCACAAAATCTTCTGTTTGTAGTTTTAAAAATTCATCAGGATTTTCTAACTCAACCTCAAAATATTTCATTTTACATTCCCTCATTTCATTTATTGATAAATTGAGTTTGCAAAAAAGAGTGGACAATTTTTGTCTACTCTTAACCTTTAAAATAGTTTTTTTTAATCGATTTGAAGTTGCCTAAATTATTACTTATTCGGTAAAATGAAGTATTGCTTTCAACAGATTTCCTTCAACTACACTTCACTTGATTCAAACAAGGTGGGTACATTTCTATTCCCACAAACTCCTTGTCAATGGAAACAAACACGTACCCACAGGGTAAATGGAAATAGAAACTGATAATTTCTAGCTATCACTTCTACTCATTCCAAAAATTTTCTCACTCTGATACTTACCCACCATAAAGCAAAAAGCCTTGCAATCAAGGCTTTCATTATCCCTTTCGTTCAAAGGTTTCTAAGCTTTTACGAGCAGAGCGACACACTCAGCGGTTCGCTATCTCCGTTCTGTCTGCGTGCTAGCACTTGTCAATCACGGACAGCTATCGCATGGGCGGAAGTAAATGCTAATCTTCGTCGTTTTACTCCTTGACTAGCAAACTTACCGCCTCAACATGGGTTTTAGAGGACTAAATGGAGACTGAATTGCCTGATAGCGATGTAGTATTGATTAAGCAATCAACAAATAATGTACAAAACAAAAATAAAGTACACTGCTTAATGAGTGTACTTTATCCTTCTAATTCAGTTTTATCAATGGTTTAGATCTAGTTAAGTCGATTAGTTAAATGAATTTAGGCTATTGCTTTTTATAACGACTATAAATTGTATGTTCAATGCTATAATTTATCTTCCGAATCTACTTCTTCATAATTTATCGGAATTAAAGCAACTTCACTGCTTATAGTAGATTGTTTTTCATTTTCACTTATTTGAATGGCATTTTTGAGTGAAAAAATAACTTCTCTTACAAGATTTAATAAATCTAATGCAAACTCTTGAAGTTCAAATTCAGTTAGATACAGTCTGGTTTCATTATTATCTTCATTATCTTCACTTCCATTAAAAATATTCAATGTTATATTAGTAAATCTGTGCTCTAAATAATTTCTAATAATTTTCAATCGCTTTGAGTTTGGATTAGCTGTTAAAGAATTATCACCATTATCAAAATCTTTCTCTATCCAAAATATAGATGACAGACCAATATTCTTATCCAACATTTTATTTAAATCACTATTTGATCTCCAAATTGAATGGAAATTTACTTGTCGAGTTTTAATTTTTAAAGAATAATATTCATTTATAAACATAGCTACTTTATCTAATAATGAATATAGTGTTTTAAAAGATGCTTTTAATCCTTCAACTCGGATAGAGTATTGTACATAGTCTAGACAATCAATAAGATAAACATTCTCATCAGCATAATGAACCGAATCAATTTCAATGCTATTAAAACAGAGATAACGCGCATAAACATATTCTTGCTTAATTTGATTAAACATAGAAATATATTTGTTTAAATCTTTATCCGATTGAAATAATAAACTTGGTAGTAAAAGATTATCATCATATCTATTTATATCGTCAGCTTGTAAGTCATTAAGTGGATTAAGATACAGCCCGTTATTCCAACACCATTCGCGATACTTTTGTGAATTAGGATTATAATCGATGGTTTTACAAGAGCATTCATCTAAGTCTTTATAATTAAGATATTGTTCGTAAAGTTCAATAAATCGCTTTTCTGCATAATCAACTCTGTTTGGATCTGAAACAGTTATGCTTGTTTCTATTAAATTTTTAATTTTTTTAATAAAGTGGAGGTGTTCGTTATCATTCAAAAAATTACGATAATGATCTAGACAAATAGCCAAGTTACCACTAGCCATTGTGAATCTTGGATTGATTTGTATACATTTACAATACATCTTAATAGCTAACTGCTTTCTACCACAAGCATCTAATAAATTTGCGTAATTAGTGTAAAGTGAACATAATAATGGGAAAACAAACCTACTGTTCTCAGAATTTATATCAACGTTATTTGAAATTTCTATAGCTTTTCTTAAGTAATAAATTTGTTGAACTGTAAAATCGGTATCTATGTTGAAAACTAAGTTATCACTTAGTTCAAATATATCAGCGTATGCTGTCCCAATAGAATAAAATAATTGAATTTTGGAAATATCATCAATAGTGTTTTCCATATTTTTTCCAAATTCTATTAGTCTATAGATTTCCTCTATATTTTTATGTTTAAAAGCATTATCGAAATCCATTGACAATTTAAGTACACTATGATTAATTGGATTATTTGTTAACATCTTCACCCCAAACTAAATATCTCGATTTTAAATTTGATTTTCCTTTATTTTCCTGTTCTTCAACTAACATATCAGATAAAAACTCTTTTATCATGTCCCAATTAAAATTCTCTTTAAATCCTCTACTACCATCAGAAGGAACATTTAATGAAAATGTTGCAAATACGGTTTCACAAGTTCTTCTTGGAAATTTTGCTAAGTAAGAATCAAAAAATGAATTTGAATACCTATAATGATGGCTATGAATAAAGTCTTTCCATGTATTTAGCATAGTCTCTTCGTCTATAATATCTATTACGGAAACTTCTTCAAGTGGTCGGTCTTCAATATTTCCCCATGCTTTTTTCATTAAATTAACAGCATCTACATCGTTCTTAGGAGCACTGTATCCAAAAATAGTTAACATATATGAATGATCGACAAAGTAATCTAATGCTTTCCAACACCAATTTATGTATCCATCGGAAGAATAGTCTTTGTTTTTTACGGGATACAATAATTTTGTTGGATTTAATTTTTTATAACATGTTGGGCAATAGTAATCTACTGTTCCAAACTCAGTATGTTCTTCACAAAAACCGACAGCTACATTCCCATGTAAACAAAGAATTTGTGGCAGGTTCAGAGTAATTTTTGAACAGCGAACATAAGCTTGTATAAGTAAAGGGTCCCAATTAAACGTAGCTATGCAATCTTTATTAGTTAAACTTAATATTAAAAGATCATAAATTGTTGGTTCATCAGGTAACTCCAACGAAGCAAAATAATCATAGAGTCTTTCTTCTAGTTTTTTAACTATTTCGGAGCACTCTTCTCTCTCAAATAATTCTGAATAGATATCTTCTAAATTTTCGCTCTTTGTCTGTAATTCAACACCAGCAAGAATTTCTTCTAAATTTAGTTTTTTAGCAATCCATTCATAACTGGAGAACTTTTTCCGTTTTTATCACCATCTGGTATTGCTGCAATAGTAGCACCAGCGCCTAGAATAACTGTATGCGATCTCATCTCATTTCTCCTGAAAGTCTTTTGACACTATTATACCACTGTATCTACTTTATCTATGCTTCAAATACTAATCTTATAACCATAAATATTTTAAATAAAATGTACAATTGAACTGTCACTTCTTCTACACCAATTAGAGTAAAAAATGTACAAATCAATTTCTTATATTAGAGAATATTACGTACTACAAAACATACAAAATACCACTCTAGAATAATGTACAAAACAAAAATAAAGTACACTTTTTAAAGAATGTACTTTATGCTTCTAATTCAGTTGTATCAATCGTTTAAGTCTTGTTAGCTCAATTGTACATAAACTTTTAGTTTTAAAGAATATAATCTGTCTCCTCAAACTTTATAAATTCTTTAATCTCCTCATGCTTACCTATAATCTTCTCCATCCACACCATATGATACCATCTACCGAATTTATGACCGCAGTTTTCAAATTTTCCAACCATTCTAAACCCGATATGTTCATGAAACTGTACACTGTTATTATTTAAATATTCATCCTCTTTATCCACATAACCGATACATGAATATAAATTTGTTATATTCTGCTCCTTTGCTATATCCTCCAAGACCGAGTATAATTTTTTGCCTATACCCATTTTCTTCTTATCCGGATTTAGGTATATGGTGGTCTCTGCACTTAATTCATAAGCCTTTCTTCCTACAAATGAATGCAAATAGGCATATCCAAGTATTTCATCATCCTTACAGGCAACAATAAACGGATAGCTTTTTAAAACCTCTTCTATTCTTAATTTAAACTCTTCCTCACTTGGTACTTCTGTTTCAAATGATATTGCCGTATCCGTTACATAATATGCATATATTTTGAGCAGTTCTTTAGCATCCTCAGGTTTTGCAAATCTAATAGAAATATCATCAATCATCTTCTTCAGCCTCTTCTTCAGTTGTAAAATTGCTTGAATCAAAATTTAAGAATTTTTTCAAATATTTATTTGCTCCGTAAACCATTATATCCTGATCCTTTTCAAACTTTGTCTGTGGAGTAATAGTCATATACCAGTTCTCACCTTTTTTTATTCCCATAATATTAACTTTGTATTTTTTCCTTATATCAAGCTCCAATACGGTTTTTCCCTCCCAGCTTTTAGGAACCTTACATTCAAATATAGAATTTTCTCCGGGCAGCTCTATATAATTTGAAATATTATTTGAACTGTATCTTATTGCAGTCCATTCAGCCAGCTGTCTTTCAGGATATACCACTTCATTTGCCCCGTTTCTTAAAAGAAATTTTGCTTGCGTATCTCTGGATGCTCTGGCTACCACATATTTTGCTCCACACTCACTAAGAAGTGACGTTGTTTCAAGTGAAGTTTGAAAATCATCACCTATTGCCACAAAACAGGCATCAAAATTACTTACACCGATTGATTTTATAAACTCACTCTTTGTACTGTCTCCTATCATTGAATTTAAGGTATAAGGCAGCACCGGCTCTATACAGTCCTCGTTTCTGTCCACAGCCATTACATCATATCCCAGTTCATATAATTTCTTACATAAATGGCGCCCAAAACGCCCTACTCCTATTACTAAAAAACTCTTCATAATTCACCTTCTATAAAATTTATCCTACTGCTACCTGATCCTTGGGGTATCTTGCATTTCCGTTATTTTTAGGAGTAACTGCTGCAAATATAAGCGTTATACCTCCTACTCTTCCGATATACATCATACATATTAATAAAAGTTTTGAAACTGTCCCGAGACTTGGGGTAATTCCCAAAGTTAAGCCGACCGTTGCGACTGCGGATGCGGACTCAAACATTGTTTCTTTCAGCGAAAATCCCTCTATACCGCTTATCAGCATGGATCCTGCTATAAATAAAGCAACATCCAAAAACAGTACAGCAACTGCATTTTTTATTATATCCGGCTCAATTCTTTTCTTAAATACCGCTACTTCCTTGTCCTGTTTTAAAATGGAACACATTGTAACAGCTAAAATAAATACGGTGCTCATCTTAATACCTCCGGCGGTAGAGCCTGAGCCCCCGCCTATAAGCATTAATATAACAGTCATTGCTATACCGTTGTCGCTGAACTTCGTATAATCTATAGTATTAAATCCTGCAGTCCTTGGTGTAACCGCCTGAAATAAACTTGAGAGCACTCTCGTCTTGATGTCCAATCCGCTAAATTCTGTAAAGAAAAATAATATGGACGGAAACAATACCAAAATAGATGTCATTGTAAGCACTATCTTAGTTTGAGTGGAATATCTTTTTATATCAAACCTGTAATCAAATATATCCTTCCATATAAGAAAACCCAGACCTCCTATCAGTATCAATAACATTATTGTTATATTTATCATTATATCGGATTGATACTTTGTCAAAGATGAAAATTTGCTTACATCACCCATCAAATCAAAACCTGCATTGCAAAATGCAGATATAGAATGAAATACAGAATAATATATTCCCTTTGTTATCCCAAAATTTTTCATAAAGCTTGGGAACATAAGGAGTGCACCCATCATCTCTATAATAATAGTCGCTTTAAATATAAAACTTGTAAGTCTGATAATACCGCCAATTTGTGGTGCTGAAAGTGCGCTTTGTAATGTGGCTCTGTCTCTTAGTCCTATTTTTTTGCCTGTAACCTGAGTAAATACGGTTAACATCGTTACCACACCGAGTCCTCCGCATTGTATCATAGCTATTATTATAATTTTCCCAAATACCGACCAATGTGTAGCGGTGTCATATACTATAAGGCCTGTAACACAGCTTGCGCTGGTTGCGGTAAACAGGGCATCTATAAAAGGTGTAAATTCCCTGCTTCTTGATGAAATAGGCAAACTTAGAATACTTGCCCCTATAAATATCATAATAATAAATCCAAACAGAATAATTCTGGCACTGCTAAATTGTTTTAAAACTTTTCTCTTTATTTCTCTCATTTTCACTTACATAAAAATCCCCTACATTAAGTAAGGGATTTTTGAATACTTATTTTACCTATACCGGATATGCTCCTGCTTCTTTGTCTGCTTTAGTCATATCCACTTTTGTCTTTTGTGCTGCTCTGTACTCAAAGAACTCCTCTGCAACCTTTGGGAAAAGTGCATATGTAAGCACATCTTCATCCTGCTCTTTCCACTTTGCAACCTGCTTCTCAAATTCAGGAAGCTGTGGTGCAATAAGATCTGCCGGTCTGCATGTAATAGGCTTCTCATCACCTATTATCTTCTTTTGCACTTCCTTATTGAAAGGTTTGATAGTCTGACCGAATTCTCCAAGCATTATCTTCTTTGATTCCTTTGGAACCAACTTATATCTCTCACCTGAGAGCACATTCATAACCGCCTGTGTACCTACTATCTGTGATGAAGGTGTAACAAGTGGCGGTTCTCCGAAGTCTTTTCTAACTCTTGGAATCTCCTCCAAAACTTCTCTGTACTTATCTTCCTTACCTGCTTCTTTTAACTGATTTATAAGGTTTGAAAGCATTCCTCCCGGAACCTGATATTTTAAAGTATTGATATTTACTCCAAGTACCTTAGGATTAAGTAATCCGCTCTTTATAAACTCTTCTCTTATAGGTCTGAAATAGTCTGCTATTTCAGAAAGTAAGTTGATATCAAGACCTGTATCATATGGTGTTCCTCTGAAAGTCTCTACCATTACTTCCGTTGCAGGTTGTGAAGTTCCAAGCGCAAGAGGTGAAATAGCTGTATCAATTATATCACAGCCTGACTCTACCGCCTTTAAAAGAGTCATAGAAGCCACACCTGCTGTATAGTGAGTATGAAGCTCTATAGGTAAGTTTGTAGATTCCTTAAGGCTTCCTATAAGTTCCTCTGCGGCATATGGTGTCAAAAGTCCTGCCATATCCTTTACACAGAGAGAATCTGCACCCATGTCCTCAATTCTCTTTGCAATATCTTTCCAATACTCAAGTGTGTATGCATCGCCCAAAGTATAGCAAAGAGCTATTTGAACTTCAGCATTCTTCTCTTTATTTGCCGCATAAACAGCTGTCTTTAAGTTTCTGATATCATTTAACGCATCAAAAATACGAATTATATCAATACCGTTTGCAACCGACTTTTGAACGAAGTACTCTACAACATCATCTGCATAATGATTGTATCCAAGGATATTCTGTCCTCTAAAGAGCATTTGAAGTTTAGTGTTTTTGAATCCGTCTTTAAACTTACGAAGTCTTTCCCACGGATCTTCATGTAAGAATCTGAGCGAAGCGTCAAATGTAGCACCACCCCAACATTCTACAGCCCTGTATCCTACTTTATCCATTTTATCTATTATAGGAAGCATCTGTTCTGTAGTCATTCTTGTTGCTACCAAAGACTGATGTGCATCACGTAGCACAGTCTCAACTATCTGAACAGGCTTTTTCTGAATTTCTGCCATAATCCCTCCTTATACTATTCCGAATATTGCCATAAAGGTTCCGGCAGCTACAGCCGTACCGATAACACCTGCCACATTAGGCCCCATAGCATGCATCAAAAGGAAGTTTGTAGGATCATACTCTGCACCAACCTTTTGTGAAACTCTGGCTGCCATTGGCACTGCCGAAACACCTGCCGAACCGATAAGCGGATTTACCTTACCGCCTGTAACCTTACACATTATCTTACCGAATATTACACCTGCCCAGGTACCGAAAGCAAAAGCTATAAGTCCAAGTGCTACAATCTTTAAAGTTGTAACTTTAAGGAATGCCTCCGCACTTGTTGTAGCACCAACACTGGTTCCAAGTAAGATAACAACGATATACATCATTGCATTTGCTGCTGTCTCTGTAAGCTGCTTTACAACTCCACTCTCTTTAAAGAGGTTTCCAAGCATCAGCATACCTACCAAAGGTGCTGTAGTAGGAAGTATAAGACATACCACTACCGTAACTATTATAGGGAAAAGTATCTTCTCAAGCTGTGATACAGGACGAAGCTGCTCCATCTTGATTCTCTTCTCTTCATCAGTTGTAAAGAATTTCATAATAGGCGGCTGTATGATAGGTACCAAAGCCATATATGAATACGCCGCTACAGCTATAGGTCCCAGGTATTCAGTCTGTCCAAGCTTACCTGCAAGGAAGATAGAAGTAGGGCCGTCAGCTCCACCAATAATAGATATTGCCGCTGCCGCCTTATCATTAAATCCCATAAAGATTGCTATAAAATAAGCCGCATAAATTCCAAACTGTGCCGCTGCACCAAGTAAGAATGATTTCGGATTTGCTATAAGCGGACCGAAATCGGTCTGTGCACCTACACCCATGAATATAAGTGAAGGTAGTATACTCCATTCATCCAATACATAGAAATAGTGAAGCAAACCTCCAACACCGTTTGCCGAATTCTCAGGTCTAAGCATTATATCCGGGTAGATATTTACAAGTAACATACCGAAAGCAATCGGAACCAGCAAAAGAGGCTCAAATCCCTTTTTGATTGCCAAATACAGGAATATAAAGGCAACAAAAATCATTATCAAATTGCCAAAGGTAAGATTCATGAATGCGGTCTGAGCAATCAAATTGGATAATGTATTTAATATATAATCCATTTTTTCTCCCTCCGGATATTAGTTGATTGTTACAAGAGTTTGATTAGTTTCAACACTGTCTCCAACATTTACATTTATACTTGCAATTGTACCGTCCTCAAGTGCAACGATATCATTTTCCATCTTCATAGCTTCAAGTACAGCTACCACTTCACCTTTTTTAACTGCCTGATTAAGACTTACCTTGATTCCAAGGATCTTTCCGCTCATAGGTGCAACAACCTTTACTCTACCTTCACTTCCACTTGCAGCAGGTGCCGCCTGCTTAGCAACAGGTGCAACCGGTGTAGACACTACAGGTGTAACAGGAGCACTTGCTCCTCCTCTTTCCTCAACAGAAACTTCATATGATTTGCCATTTACTGTAATAGTATAATTCTTCATTTTTCCCTCCACTATCTTTTAACTCTCTTTATTGAACGAACTATAAGGTTTGATGCATCTGTATTGCTAAACTCCGCTATGGCTGCCGTTATAACCGCTACCAGCTCCAAATCATCCTCAAGATTTTCAGGCTCGTTTACCTTTACCGCCTCAATTACAGGTTCTTCCTTAGTCTTTGCTTTTAATTTATTCTCAAATACATTTATATACTTAAACAAGCTTATAAGGAATGATATAAAAATCAATATAATAAATACTGTTCCCATACCTAGAACTGTATTCAGTGCGGCCTTTTCCATATTTTCAATAACGCTGTACTTAGGTGTGATAGAAAATACCGCTACCTGATTTGTTTTGCTGTCAAAACCGAGTGTCATCTCGGATTTTCTCTTTTCGCCGGAATAATTTACCTTAACAACATAATTGCCTTCTGAAGCTGAGACTTTTGTATCATCAATTCCTACAAGATCTCCGACAAGCTCCTTTGTTGATTTAAAGTTTTTTACTCCTTCGGCAAAGGCTGTCTGACCGTTTTGCTCTACACCCTCAATTACCTGATCAAGCTCCGCATCATCCATTTTGTACAGCTGATTCAATAAGCTTTCAGCCTGTACAGGAAGCTGGTTTGAAACCTCCTCAGGTATTGAACTCTCAGAGTCGGCCTTCTTACCGCATGCACTAAGTGCCAGCATGGCAATCATAAACAGACTTAAGATTAAATACTTTATTCTCTTTTTCATGATTCACCTCTAAATTGATCCATGTTTCTTATATGGACGATCTTCTTTCTTTGTAAAAAGCATTTCAAAGGCTGCCAACAATCTCTTTCTTGTATCTGCTACTGTGATAATATCATCTACATATCCTCTTCTTGCAGCATATACGGCTGAATTTTGTAAGTTCTCATACTCTCTTGTTTTCTCTTCAAGAGTTGTCTTTATATCCTCACTTGAATCAATTTCTTTTGAATATATTATCTTTACAGCCTCACTTGCATTCATCATACCCATCTTTGCATTTTCCCATGCAAATACAATGTCAGCACCTATTGATTTTGAATTCATTGAAAGTGAAGCGCTTCCGTAAGCATCACCTACTATAAGGCTTACCTTAGGAACTGTTGCATTTGCATATGCATATGTAAGCTTTGCGCCTGCCTTAGGCATTCTCTTCTCACTGCATTTTGTAGCTTTATATCCTTTTACATCTACAAGTGTAAGTACAGGAATATTGAAAGCATCACAAAATTCAACAAAACCTGCCGCCTTATCACTTCCCTGATGAGAAAGTACATTTTCAAACTCATCTGCAATTTCACCGTTCTCATCATACAGTGCTCTTCTGTTTGCAACAACTCCGACAGTATTACCGTTTAATCTGATAAATCCTGTAAACATCTCTCTCGCAAAATTTTTCTTTACTTCAAGTACATATCCGCTGTCTGAAATAATATTCAGTGCAAGTGCAGGATCGCTTATTCTGCCCTCAAGTTCAGGTGTAAGTCTGTTTAAATCATCCATACATTCGATATATGACATATCATCTTCATTATTTGCAGGAAGAACTGAAATGAGCTCTCTGATTCCTAAAATGATTTCAGACTCGGTTCCTATAAAATCAACCAAACCTGTGGATTCCGATTGGAACTTGGCACTTGAAAAATCATTCTTATCCTGTGAATTTCCGTTTATAGCATTTGGAGAATTTACAAAGACTTTTGCCTTATCCTGCTCCATAAATACAAAATCACTGAGTCCGTTGCTTATTGCCATTCCACCGCCACTTAGACCGAATACCGCCTGTATCTGTGGAATAACACCGCTTGCTTTTGTCTGTGCTAAATATATTTTTCCAAAGGCATCCAATGCATCAAAAGACTCTTCAAGTCTAAGACCCGCACAATCAACCAGCCCTATTACCGGTGCTCCCATCTTCATTGCCATATCATATAGTGAAACAATCTTCTTTGCATGCATTTCTCCTATTGAGCCGCCAAGCACTGAAGGATCCTGACTGTACACATATACCAGACTGTCATTAATCGTACCGTAACCGGTCAAAACCCCATCCTTTGGAGTCTCCTTGTCAGATAGATTAAAATCTGTGTTCCTTGAACTTATATATGATCCAATTTCCACAAAACTTCCGATATCCAGCAAATCTTCAATTCGTTTCATAGCAGAAACTCCTATTTGAGCCATATACAAACCTCCGTATTAATTAATAAATTGTTGTGATTAAAGTGTATTTTAATCACTATAATATTATATTTTTCATGTAAAATATAATATTAATAAAATTGTTAAATACAAAACAATCTTAAGCTATTTTATAATGAAACTACTAAAAAAACAAGTGGATAAAACTGAAAATCACATTCATTTTAATAATACTTGTACAGTGAAAAAGGGGGCACTATGCCCCCAAAAAAATTATATGTTTTTTATTATGTTTTTAACCAATCCCTCAAATATATGAGAAACCTTATTTGCAGCCTCGGATACCTCTTCATGGCTGAGAGGTTGATCTAAGATACCTGCCGCCATATTTGTGAAGCATGAAATACCGCAGATTTCAATTCCCATATGATTTGCAGCAACAGCCTCTATCGCAGTGGACATGCCTACAGCATCGGCACCAAGCAATCTTGCAAGTTTTACCTCGGCAGGTGTCTCATATGCCGGACCGCTAAATTGCATGTATACACCCTCTCTTAGAGAAACTCCCACTTCCTTAGCGGACTTTCTTACCACATCCTGAAGTCTCTTTGAATAAACATTACTCATATCAGGAAATCTTGTTCCGAATTCACTTATGTTTTCACCTATAAGTGGTGAAGGTACTATGGTTGATATATGATCTGTGATCATCATCAAATCACCCGGCTTATATGAAGTATTTACAGCGCCTGCAGCATTTGTAAGAACTAACTTCTTTGCTCCAAGCATAATCATAAGTCTTGTAGGAAGTACTACATCTGTTACAGGATAACCCTCATAATAGTGAACTCTTCCCTTCATAATAACTGTCTTTACACCCTCAACCGTACCGAAGAGAAATCTTCCGTCATGCCCTGCCACAGTCGATACAGGAAATCCCTCAATACTTGAGTATGGAATCTCACATTCAACTTCCATATGCTTTGCAAACTCACCAAGACCTGAGCCAAGTACCAAAGCAACCTCAGGTGTAAAATCTGTAACTGTTCTGATATAATCATAGCTCTTTTTCACTTTTTCGAAAACCGGATTCATATAACCTCCATTATAGCTTATCTAAAATACTGTAGCCTATTGTATTTTCAGGCATCTTCAGTCCGAAGTTGTCCACTATACTTGCACCGATTACTGCAAATGTATCGGTTGTATCAAGTAATTTTCCGCCGTCAAATTTCTTTGAATATGACATAAAGAATACGGCCTCTCTTGTGTGGTCTGTTCCCGTATGTGTAGGATCGTTTCCATGATCTGCAGTGAGTATTAAAAGATCGTCATCATTCATCTTTTCCATAAACTCACCAAGCTTAACATCAAACTTTTCAATTTCTTTTGCATATCCTATCGGATTTCTTCTATGCCCCCAAAGAGCGTCAAAATCCACAAGATTTGTAAAGCAAAGCCCTGTAAAATCTTCTGAGAGCATATCAATAGTCTGTTCCATACCATGCACACTTGAATCCGAGTGATATGCCTTTGTAATTCCTTCTCCGACAAATATATCGTTTATCTTTCCGATGGAAATAACATCAAGTCCGGCATCCTTTAATACATTAAGAGCAGTCCTTCCAAAAGGCTTTAGAGCATAGTCATGTCTGTTTGAAGTTCTCTTAAATTCCCCTTTTTTCTTACCTACATAAGGTCTGGCAATTACTCTTCCTACCTTCCATTCATCCTTCATTGTAAGTTCTCTTGCAATCTCACAGCATCTGTATAAGTTTTGAAGGTCGAATGTCTCTTCATTTCCACAGATTTGAAGTACCGAATCGGCAGATGTATACACTATCATTGCTCCGGTATTTATCTCTTCTTCCGCAAGTTCTTCAAGTATCTCCGTACCTGAAGCTGACTTGTTACCGATTACTCTCTTACCGCATCTTTTTTCAAGCTCATCTATAAGCTCCTTAGGAAAACCTGTATCTGTAAATGTCTGAAACGGCTTTTCAATTCTGAGTCCCATCATTTCCCAATGACCTGTCATTGTATCCTTACCGTTACTCATCTCTTCCATTCTGAAAAATCTTCCAAGCGGTTTTTCCACTCCGGACTCTCCTTCTACAGGATGAAGATTGTACATTCCCAGCTTTTTTAAATTAGGAATATCAAGTTTTCCATAGCTTTTTACTATATGTCCGAAAGTATCTGTATTTGTATCACCGAATCTTTCGGCATCCGGCATTGCACCGATTCCCAAAGAATCCAGTACAACCACAAAAACTCTTTTATATTTTCTCATAAATAAAACCTTCCGGTCATACAAACGTGTACACAAGCAGATATTCCCTTAATTTAATTCTTTTAAGAGCATATCTTTAATATTATCACTTGCAAAGGATACTTCTATTGAATTTTTTATTCCCTGAATAATATCTGAATCGGATATCATATCTCTTTCCTGCAAGAATAATATCTCATTTGTAATACTTGTATTGCTGACCAATCTGTTGTCTGTATTGACGGTAGCAAGTATGCCCCTTTTTATGTAGTCTGAATATGGATAAATCTCATTTTTTCCTACCGCCTTTGTCTGATAATTACTTATTGGGCACATTTCTATACCAATACGTTTATCTTTAGCAAGTTTCAAAAGCCTTTCATCATTTCTCATAGCAATACCATGTCCGATTCTCTTTGCACCATATTCTATAGCGCCTTCTATATTGGACTTAGGTCCTGCCTCACCTGCATGAATAGTAAAGTTCATACCCAAATCTGTTGCATATTTAAACAGATTTTTAAACTCTCCTATAGGATGATTTGCTTCATCTCCTGCCAAATCAAGTCCTGCCACACCGCTACCATAGTATTCTCTTGCAACCTTAAACATAGCCTTACTATCTTCAATATCATGATGTGTCATTGCACAGCATATGGCATTGCCATGAATATTAAAAAGATTGCTTCCTTCATTGATTCCCGCTATTACAGCTTCTATCACATCCCCTGTCTTCAAACTGTCTGAAACAGACAAAAGAGGGGCAAATCTTATTTCAATATATCTCACCCCTTCTTTTGATGCCGACTTCATCACATCAACAGTGGCGGCCTTGATATTTTTGGCGGTGTTCATGGCTTCCAATGGAATATCAAATTTTTCAAGATATTCCACCAGACTGTTACAATCCATACTGACTGACAGCTCTTCCATGGTAAAAGTTCTTCCCAAAGCATTCTCTAAAAATGTCTTTGATAATGAACCGTCCAAATGGCAATGTAAGTCAAGTTTAGGTAATTTTATAATATCTTCTCTATTCATATCTTAACCGTTATACATCATAAAAGGCTGATTCCACTATCTTTATAGTAGCACTTGTTCCAAGTCTGCTTGCACCTGCTTCAACCAATGCATTTGCAAACTCTTTATCATGTATTCCACCACTTGCTTTTACTCCCATGTCCTTACCTACAGTTTCTCTCATAAGCTTAACATCTTCCACTTTGGCACCTGCAGTAGAAAATCCTGTAGAAGTCTTTACAAAGTCGGCATTCGCCTCTTTTGAAAGCTCACATGCTTTAACCTTTTCTTCATCTGTTAAAAGACAAGTCTCAATAATTACTTTTAAAAGAGCGTTTCCGCAAGCTTCCTTTACAGCCTTTATATCTTCCAGAACAACATCATAATCTTTATCTTTTAATGCACCGATATTTATAACCATATCTACCTCATCGGCGCCGTCCATTACCGCAATCTTTGCTTCAAGCGCCTTTGCTCTTGTAGACATAGCTCCCAAAGGGAAGCCCACTACAGTACATATTTTAACATCACTTCCGTGAAGAAGTTCGGCAACATAAGGAACATAGTATGAATTTACACATACAGAGCAAAAGCTGTAAGCCATTGCCTCTTCACATACTTTTTTTACATCTTCCTTTGTTGCATCAGCCTTTAAAATTGTGTGATCAAATAATTTTGTTGCTAACATAATCCCCCTATCTAGCCTTTAAGAAAGGCTTACCATTTGCAGCCGGTACTCTTGTACTTCCTACTACAAACACAAGTGCAAGAATTGTTACTACATATGGAATCATTGAAACTAAATTCGGTGAAACAGCATTACCTGCTCCAAGCAGTGCCTTTATACCGTTACAAAGTCCGAAAAGTAAACATGCCTTAAATGCTCCCTGCGGTTTAAACTTACCGAAGATTACCGCCGCAATCGCAATAAATCCCTGACCTACTATTACCGCAGGTCTGAACTGACTTACAGTTGCAAGTGTAACGAATGCTCCTCCAAGTCCTGCAAGAAAGCCTGAAAGTATAACACAGATATATCTTGTCAGATATACATTAACTCCAAGAGTTGCGCAAGCCTGTGGATGCTCTCCGACAGCTCTTAAATGCATTCCGAACTTTGTTTTATAGAATACAAACCACACTACCAAAACCAATAAAAAGCTTAAATACGCCACTGAATAAGTGGAAAAAACATTATAGCCGAATGAACCTGACTTAAACACACCTTCAAACATTTTTGGAAGCTTTGCAGCTGTGTCAAGTGCCGGTGAATCTGATGAATTGTCAAATATCGCCTTACATAAAAACACAGCAAGTCCGGGTCCTATAAAGTTTATCGCGGTACCTGATATAGTCTGATCCGCTCCAAACTGTATACATGCAATTGCATGTATAACTCCAAGAACGGCGCCGCTAAGTCCGCCTACAAAAAATCCTAACCAACCGTTGCCGCTAAAATATGCCACACATGCACCCATGAATGCACCGATTGTCATCATACCTTCTATACCGATGTTTACCACACCGCTTCTCTCAGAAAAGCATGATCCGAGCGCCGCCAAAAGAAGAGGTGGTGTTGCTATCAATATTGCATTTATAAGAAGACCTAAATTCCTTATTAAAACTTCCATTATACCGCTCCCTTCTTTCCATGATTTAAGAATATATTTTTAAAGAGGCTTGATATTGCTATAAACAAAATGATAATACCCATTATGATATCTACCACCTCAGCCGGAGCATTTACCAAAGAGAGTTTACCACCGCCGTATTTCATTGCGCCGTAGAATATTCCGGCAAAAATACATGCAATCGGATTTGATGAAGCTATAAGTGCCACTGTAATACCCTGAAAGCCGTATCCTTCCTGCCCTGAGAACTGTGAAATTCTTCCACTCATACCCATAAGCTGTACGGCACCTCCGATACCTGCCAATGCACCTGAAAATGCCATTGCCGTAAGGAATGATTTTCCCGTATCAATACCCGCATACTGTGCAGCCGTATTACTGAAACCTACAGCCCTAAGCTTAAATCCCAGAGTTGTTCTGTTTATGATAAACCATACTATTACAGCAAATATTATTGCAAGAATAAAACCGTAGTTTGCAGCTGACGCGCCTGTAGCCGCTATAATTGATTTAGGAGCCAAAATTCTTGCTGTTGCCGCTATATCCTTTGTTGCCTCTCCACCACCGTCTTTATGGATGATACTTAGATTTACAACAAAGTTTGATAAATAGAAAGCTATCCAGTTAAACATAATATAGGATAAAACTTCATTTACTCCTTTTTTGATCTTCAAAACTCCTACTATTGCTCCCCAGATACCGCCTGCAAGCGCCGCACCTATAAAGCAAAGCGGAACATGAATAATTGCCGGAGCCTTCACAAGTATACCTAAAACGCAGGCTGTGAGCGATCCGACTACAAATTGTCCCTCCGCACCTATATTAAAAACACCCGTTTTAAATGAAAATGCTACGCTAAGCCCTGTAAATATAAGCGGTGCCGCATAAATCAAACACCAGACCATAAATTTGGGCTTACCGAAAACACCGTTAAATAGCTGTTTATACGCGTCCAAAGGATTGATTTTTGCAATACTTAAAAGTATAGCACCTACAATAAAGCCTATGACTATTGATATAAGAGTATAAAAAGCGTTGCTTGAAAGTATATTATTTTTCCTACTCATCCTTTTTTCCTCCTGCCATCAAAAGTCCAAGCTCTTTCTCATCGGCATCCTCGCCAAGAACCTCTCCTGTTATCTGTCCGTCAAAAATTACCTCTATTCTGTCTGAAAGATTCATTATCTCATCAAGCTCGAAAGATACCAGCAATACCGCCTTATCTTTATTTCTTTGTTCAACCAGGTATCTGTGAACAAACTCAATAGCTCCTACATCCAGACCTCTGGTAGGGTTTACCGCAATCAAAAGATCCGAGTCGTTTGTAACCTCTCTCGCAATTATAACCTTTTGCTGATTTCCTCCTGATAATGTCTTTGCAGCTTTTTTCGCACTGTCATTCGGTCTTATATCAAACTTTTCTATAAGTTTTTTTGCATGTGCTTCTATATTTTTATCATTTAATATTCCGCTCTTTGAAAAAGGCTCTTTTTCAAAGTTTTGCAAAATAAGATTTTCCGCAACTGTGAAATCCAGTACAAGGCCATGTTTTTGTCTGTCTTCAGGTATACTTGTAATACCCATTTCAAAACTCCGTCTTGGTGTAACATTAAAAGCATCTTTTCCAAGTATGCTTACACTACCCGACTCGGCTTTTTTAAGCCCTGTAAGTATCTCTACAAGCTCAGACTGTCCGTTGCCGTCTACACCGGCAATACCGACTATTTCACCTCTTCTTACATTAAGGCTTAAGGACTTAAGAATATCTACCTTTCTATAGTCTTTGGCACAGAGATCTTTAACTTCAAGAACTACTTCTCCGGGCACTCTCTTTTCTTTTTCAACAGTAAATGAAACATCTCTTCCTACCATCATGGCAGCAAGCTCACTTTCACTTGTTACTTTTACATCAACAGTATCTATATATTTTCCATGTCTGATAATAGTACAGGAATCCGCACAAGCCTTTATTTCCTTTAACTTATGTGTGATAAGAATTACAGATTTGCCGTCTTTTGTAAGACTCTTTATTATATCCATAAGCTCAACTATCTCTTGTGGAGTAAGTGAAGCTGTCGGCTCGTCAAGTATTAAAGTGTTTGCACCTCTGTACAAAACTTTTATTATCTCTACTCTTTGTTGCATACCTACGGAAATATCTTCTATCTTGGCATCGGGGTCTACCGACAATCCGTATTTCTTTGACAGTTCTACAATCTTTTCTCTTGACTTTTTCAAATCCAAAACAACGCCCTTTGTATCTTCCATACCAAGTGCAATATTTTCGGTAACTGTAAAAGGAGGTATCAACATGAAATGCTGGTGTACCATTCCTATTCCCAAATCAATTGCCTTTTGTGGAGTACCTATAGCGGTTTCTTTTCCGTCAATGAATATTTTTCCTGATGTAGGATGGTATAAACCGTATAAAATATTCATAAGTGTAGATTTTCCGGCACCGTTCTCACCTAAAATGGCATGAACTTCTCCTTTTTTTACAGTTAGGTTGATACCGTCATTAGCAACAAAGTCGCCGAATTTCTTGACTATATCCTGCATCTTGACAGCTACGTCCATTTTCCCTCCTTGTCCTATAAAGGCTTCTGATACTGCTTTTGCTATATAATTACAATATCCTTAAAGCCGTTTTTTTGTGCTGTTTCTTTAGCCTCATTCATCTCTTCTTCAGTCGGCATTCTATAATTTCTATATTCTTTTCTTACACCGTTTTCTCTATATGAAATAAGCTTATATCTTATATTTGACTTAACCAGGAAAGGAGCCAAAGCCGCAGATGTATCAAATACAGTCTTTCTAAAGTCAAATAATTCAGGTACTATTACAGTTCTTACTTCAAAGAGTTTACCTACCGATGCCAAAAATAACGCATTTTTTAACACGATATCATTTTTTACATCGGTTACATTTATATGTTCCTGTCTGTCATATGCCTTTATATCAAGCATTACTCCGTCTGTGACTTCCAAAAGTTTTGTATGTTTTTCAAAATCCACACTTCCGTTGCTGTCTATCAATGTACCCAAGTTTTTTTCTTTACAAAGCGTAAAAACTTCTCTCATAAAATCAGGATACAACATACATTCGCCGCCTGAAAATGTTATTCCTCTTATAAAAGGAACATTCTCACATATCTTTTCAAATGTCTGCTCTGAAGTAAGTCTTACAATTCTCGGTGTAGCACCATGTTTACAAATATTTATACAGGTATCACAACCTATACATTTTTCAGGATAAAATACAACCTTACCGTTTTCATTTTTTAAAGCAGCGCTTGGGCAGGGCTCTACACAGTCCATGCAATTAATGCAATGGTTTCTGGTTTCCGGATTGTGACAGTATTTGCAATTGAAATTACAACCTTGCAAAAATATCGCAGTCCTGTTTCCCGGTCCGTCCACGCTGCTAAACGGTATTATCTTATTGATATCGGCACTGTACACTAACGTACTTTCCTCTCCAATATCTTACAATTGTGTTTTGCTCCCATTCCGAGAGCTGTAGTATCCTGAAGTACACTCTGACCCTTTTCAAGCTTATTTATTTCCGATTTTTTTACAAGATATCCTGTAATTCTTATTACATCCGAATCTGATGAATAGAATGAAAGATATCTTATATCTTCTTTCATTGCACCCTTTATAATATCAAGTACATACTCATGGTTTTTATGTACTGTAAGGTCAATAGGGAAAATATCTCCTGTACCTGAAGGGAAGTACTTGTGGAATTTCTTACAATGCTTCAAATGCTCTATAAGATCCTCAGGCTCCTCACCTATCGGAATTCTTGTTCCCGGAGATACATTAACATCTGTAGCAATTCCTACCTGCGCATGTAAGAGGAAATGACAATCTGATACTTCACAGTATTTATTGAAATGATTTTTATTAAACTCATCTATAATATCCATTATTTCTACAGCCAATTTGTCTGCAACCTCACTATGTCCGTATCTGCCTTCAATTCCTTCTTTCTCAAGAAGAATGTTTACAGCTTCTGCAAGACCTACCATACCGAACATTGCCGAGAATCTCTCTCTCTTTATAAAGTCTTCTTTCGCAAGGAAGTTGTTTTCAAAGAATCCGCTCTCTTCAACTTCAAACTTGATTCTTTCATCCATATATCTTGCCATAATATCCATTACATAAGGCAAAGTATTTATCTTGAAATCCTCTATGTTCTTGGCTCTTTTTGCGATATTTTTTATAATCAATCTTGAAAGAGTATATGCACCTCCACCAAGAGGCAAGCCGTTATAGCAACTTGCAATAACATATCTTTCGCCAAACTCACTTGTAAACATTTTATGGTTTGCAAATGAAGGCTTTGCACTGTGAAGTGCTGTATTTATTCCCATAAGAGCAAACTCATCACTTGTTATCTCAGGATCATACTTAAGTGTGATATTTGGAACCGCCTGCTCAAGTTCGGCCTCAACTTCAAGTATCAATCTTCCCGCCAAAGTGTCCTTTGGACCTATATTTGCATGTGAAAATGAATCCAAAATAGTTCTGTCCATATTGATAAAGAAAAGCTTTATCATCTTCTTAGCCAGATCTCTGTCCACATCATGCACAAAAGGCTCAAGCAATTCATCAAGTTGTCCCACATATACCGGAAAGTTTGTTACACTCGGTACATGGCGATAGAAAATAAGCAGTGAATTCAAAGCTTCATATAAATCCTTCGGCGGATCAAGCTGAAGGAACTTACTTCCTTCCTTCATAAACTTTGCATAATCAGGTATTATGTATCTAGGTCTCATAGGAGCATGTCCTTCAAACAAATCACATATACACTGACTATCTATCTCGGCATCAAGTAACTCATCAAGTCCTTCCGGCTTGTCCAAAACTTCAAGAAGTGAATCCGCATGGTTTGCCATGGTAGCTACTTTTTGCTCATGTGTGAGGCTTGCAGTCTTTACAGTCTCAAGCATTCTCTCTCTTATTTCATTTACCTTATCTAAACTGATATCTCTCATATTACTCCATTCTATAAGGGTGTCCCCTTAAATATACCTACGAAATTCGTAGATATATTTAAGGGGGCAGCACAGTGCTGCCCTTTAAAAATAAACAGATTAATTAATCCAATTCGTAGATATCACCATACTTGGCTTCAAAATCAGCCTTGTTGTTTGGAACCTTTATTTCTCCTGCTACAATCTTTGCCTTAACATCTTCAACTTCCTTAATAAGTTCTTCAGGAAGATTGTCTGTTGTAGGTGCTATATCAACACCGCCGTCCTTTAATGTATAAGTCTTAACTCCGGACTTATATTCACCGTCAAGTACAGCCTTTGCCTCATCATACACTGCATTGTCAACTCTCTTCATAGCTGATGTAAGAATTGTCTTAGGAGCAACCTTTGACTGATCCGAGTCAACACCGATAGCCCATATTCCCGCTTCCTTAGCCGCATCGATAACTCCAAGTCCTGTACCGCCTGCCGCATGGAAAATAACATCTGCATTATTTGCCACCATGTTGTTTGCTGCTGTCTTACCTGCACCTGTATCCGCAAAGCTGTTTACATTGTTCTGTAAAATATTTGCATCGGGATTTGCATCCTTAACACCTGCAAGATATCCGTATCCGAATTCGTTCATAACATCTGTTGCCATACCGATAACAATACCTGTAGTATTTGTCTTTGTTGTCTTTCCTGCAATATATCCTACGAGATATGATGCCTGTGCCTGTTCAAACATAAGGCATGCAACATTGTCAAGCTCGATTGAAGCGTCATCTACAATTGCAAACTTCTTATCAGGATTTGCTTCCGCCTCTGTTCTTAGAGCGTCTGCCAACTGGTATCCGATACAGATGATAAGATCATAGTCATCATCAACCAATGTTTCAATATTTGGAATATAATCGGCATCTGTCTTTGACTCAAGATACTTTGCCTGTATTCCAAGCTCCTTTTGTGCTCTCTGAAGACCTTCCCATGCTGACTGGTTGAATGATCCGTCATTTACACCGCCGACATCTGTTACCATACCGATTTTTAAATCTGTAGATGCCTTCTTCTCTTCGGCCGCAGTACTTTCTTCACCGTCCTTGCTCTCCTGTGCCTTCTCAGTGCTCTCAGCCTTTGTGCTTTCAGTTGAACCTGAAGAACAGGCAACAAGTGAAAATCCCATAAGTGCCGCCATACCGATAGCTAATAATCTTTTTTTCATTTTTTCCTCCTTAAAAACGAATATAAATATTATATTTGAATAACATTTTAAGTATATATCATAAATTATTTGTAATCAAGTTGTTATATTTAAATGTAATATTAAATAGATTTAATCTTTGAATCTGTTTATTTTAACTGCTCTTTTTTATAAGTATTCTGATAGCTTCAACAGCCGTCTCAATAGCTTTACTTGTATCATGTACCTGCTCATTGCTAAGACCTGCCTTTGCTCTCTCCTGATTTGCAATTGCCAAAAATATCGATCCGACCTTTACACCAAGATATGATGCCACTGTAAACAATGCCGCAGACTCCATCTCTGAAGCCAGTGTACCAAGCCTTAGCCAAGCCTCCCATTTATTTACAAGTTCATAGCTTACAGGCTTATTTTCAGGTTCATGCTGACCGTAGAATGCATCCTTACACTGAACAACTCCTATATGTGACTTGTATTTCAGTTTATCGGCCGCTTCCTTTAGTGCGGTAATTATATCAAAATCAGCCACTGCAGGAAATTCTATAGGAGCATACTCTTTACTTGTACCTTCCATTCTTATAGCTCCGTTAGCTATTACCAAATCACCACCGCATACATCAAGCTTCATTCCGCCACAGGTTCCTACTCTTATAAAAGTATCGGCACCGCATCTTACAAGCTCTTCAAGTGCTATAGCCGACGAAGGTCCTCCGATACCTGTTGAAGTTACGGAAACCTTTACACCGTCCAAATAACCTGTATATGTCACATACTCTCTGCTGTCCGCCACAAGTTTTGCATCATCAAAATATGCGGCAATCTTTTCACATCTTTTCGGATCTCCCGGAAGTATTACATACTTTCCCACATCACCCTTGCCGACGCCAATATGATATTGAACGCCGGCACCTTCGGTATAATCAATCATCTACTTATTCCTTTCAATGTTTTATAAAAATATTATATATTTAGAGCAGTTTTTTTACAATCTAAATTAATCAACAAAAAAGTCTATATCCTAAACAGACATAGACTTTAATTTAAATATTAGAATATTCTCCAAGCAACTATAAAGTTATTTCTCCACCAGCTTGACATGCTGCTTCTCTTTACTCTACCTCTTGAAGATGAAGCATCTATTATCTCGCCGCCTCCGGCAGCTATACCGACATGTCCTGAAACTACTACGATATCTCCTGCCTGTATATCTGAGAATGAACTTATTCTTGTATATCTTCCCGGATTTCTCCATCCCGAAGATGTAATATATGACTGTCCTACTCCCATCTGCTTAAGAACCCAGTATACAAATCCCGAGCAGTCAAATGAGTTTGATCCCTTTGCTCCCCATACATACGGACTTCCGATTTTTGATGAAGCAATGCTTATCATACTTCCTACACTACCTGAGTATGAGCCTCCGCCTCCTGAGCTTCCTCCACTTGATTTTTTGTCCGACTTTCCAACGTTTGAAGAATCATTTCTTGAAGGTCCGTTTGTATTTCCCGAACTCAACTTGGCAAATGTCTGTGCTCCTGCTCTACCGTCTGCAGAAAGTCCGTTATTGCTTTGGAATCTCTTTAATGCAGATTCTGTAAGTTCTCCGAAATATCCTGTAGCATTCGATTCATTTAAATATCCCGCCTTTGCAAGAAGACTTTGAAGTCTTGCAACCTGCTCATTTTCATCACCGAGGACGAGACCGTTTGCCTTTGCTTCACTTGAAAGTATAACAGCTCTTGTAGAAGGCCCGAGGTATCCGTCCACTACAAGGTCATTCTTTGACTGGAATACTCTTACGGCAAGCTCCGTATCGTTACCATATGTACCGTCAGGTCTTGTAGTAAGATAACCCAGCTCAAACAGTCTGTTTTGAATATTTTGTACCACCTCACTATGCTCTCCAAGCGAAAGTGTATTTGCCTTTATCTCATCCGAATATAAGAGGTTCATGGTCTCGCTTCCGACCTTACCGTCCTCACTTAAAGAGTTTACCTGCTGGAGTTTTAATGCGGCTTCCTGAGTTTTCTCGTCATATGTACCTGTAATCATATCTGCAGAAGCCAGATATCCAAGTTCATACAGACGATTCTGTATTCTTTTTACATCCTCACCTACATCACCGAGCTTAGCCGCATAATGCTTTGCATTCTCGTCCATCAAAAGAGGTAATGTTGAAGGTCCGATAATACCGTCCTGTGCAAGACCGTTTTGTCTTTGGAAAATCATTACGGCCGCTTTTGTAACCTCACCGAAGTAATTTGTAGGCTCATCATTGTCCATAAAGCCAAGCTGCATAAGTCTTTCCTGTACCTTTTCTATATATGAGTGCTGTACACCCTCTTCCAAAAGTTCAGGTCTCGGCTCCTCCGTTTCCACTTCAATACCAAGTGAAGGAAATTCATTTCCGGCCTTCTCCATAGGCATTACCTGTGCCGCAGCAACCGGGGCCGCTGTAGTTGAACTCTCAACAGAAGCAGTTGTTTCGGTTACAACACTTCTTGCACTCTTCCCGGACATAGACACACCTATAATTGCCGCCAAGGCAACTATACCTATAACTCCTCCGGCCATTATCTTTTTACTTTTATCCATGTCCTGTATAGTTTCTACTCTATCTTTTACACTTCGTAAAAATTCATTCTTTTTTTTCTTGCTCATCTTCTCTTCCTTGTCAAAATTTATATGCTCTCTTTTAAATATCCTGCCAATTTTGCAAACTCCTCTAAAGTAAGAGCTTCACCTCTTATCTTTTCAGACTTTCCAAGCAATGACAAAGCGTGAATTATTTTCTCTTTTGAAAAATTAAGACCTTCAAAATTACCGAGTGAGTTTACCAAAGTCTTTCTTCTTTGATTAAATCCGGCACGAATAATTTGAAACATCAATTTTTCATCAACTGCCTTGATAGGTTTTTCTTTATAAATATCCAAACGTATAACACTTGAGCCGACCTTAGGTCTTGGAATAAAGCAATTAGGCGGAACAAATGCTACGATATACGGATCCGAGTAATACTGTACAGCCAAAGACAATGCTCCGTAATCTTTGCTTCCGGGCAATGCCTGCATTCTGTCAGCAACCTCCTTTTGTATCATGACTGTAATACTGTCAATATGAATATGTGACTCAAGTACATTCATAATTATAGGAGTGGTGATATAGTATGGCAAATTTGCAACAATTCTTATATTCTCAAAGTCACCGCATTTTTGCCTACACTCCTCAATCAGCTTTTCCAAATCAACTTTTAGAAAATCAGCATTTATTATACTTATATTTTCGTAATTTGCCAATGTTTCATTTAATATCGGCAATAAATTTTTATCAACCTCAACAGCAACAACCGCCTTTGCGGCAGTTGCAAGATATTGTGTCAACGCACCTATTCCGGGACCTATTTCAATAGCCAAATCATTTTTACCAAGTCCAGATGCCTGACATATTTTATCTAAAACATGTGTATCTATCAAAAAATTTTGTCCGAATTTCTTTTGAAAGTTGAAATCGTATTTTTTGATTATTTCTATAGTATTTGCCGGATTAGCAATATTTGTCATTTTAATCTCCATCTCACTCTATGTGAGTATAATGAAAACTCATTATTTCATCTTAGGATACAATCTTTTTGCATTCTCAAAAGACTTCTCTATAATAAAATCTTTTGATACTCCCTTTATCTCACTTAATTTATCTATAATGTAAGTCAAATTCAATGAAGAATTTCTCTTCCCTCTGTTAGGTACAGGGGATAAATACGGACAGTCGGTTTCAAGCACAAAATCTTCAAAAGAAATCTCTTCTACAGTTTCCTCAAGCTTTTTTGCATTTTTAAATGTAACCACACCGCCAATACCCAGTACATATCCGAGTTTTATAAATTCTCGGGCCATTTCTTTGCTATAAGAATAGCAATGTATAACTCCCTTGACTCCTTCAAATTCCTTCAAGATATCAAGAGTGTCTTTTGCGGCATCTCTTGAATGTATAACTACAGGCAAATCACACCTCTTTGCCAAGTCAAGCTGTGCTCTGAAGCACTTTTTTTGTATCTCTTTATCCGGCTCATCATAGTAATAGTCAAGTCCTATTTCTCCGATAGCCACTACCTTCTCATCAAAAGACATTTCTTCAAGTAAAGAAATATTTTTATCTGAGATTTCTTCTGCACAAGACGGGTGAATTCCCACTACAGCATAAACAAAAGGATATTCCTTTGCCAATGTGATACTGTTTCTTGAACTTTCCATTGAAGCACCGATATTTACAACTCTCTTTATACCTTTAGCTTCAAAGCTTTTTAAAAGTTCGTCCCTGTCTTCTTCAAATGCTTCATCATCATAATGAGCATGTGTATCTATTATATATAAATCTTCTTTTTTGTCCATGTAATATTTTCTTAAAATTTATGTAATATTTTTTATCGCAAAATATTCTTAATTAAAACCAAAGCCAACAAATGTACAGGATAGAAGAAGTAGAATAAGTATTTTAAACTCTTTCCCTTCTTTCCATTGTACATATTTATCGGTATAAGACTGAATAATGCCGGCGGTTCAAATGAAAAAATAATTGCCGTAGCAATATTTTTATATACCGCTCTTTCTCTGAATAAATACATACATCCCACAGCCAAAGGTCCGATATACTCATAGTCGGACTTTATAAGCCATGCCGTAAAACATCCTATACCTACAAAAATCACACTGAAATCCGGATATTTTTTTATCCCGCAAAGCATGATAACACATATAAGCAATGACCACATTACATTTTGATGCTGCATATTGACAAAACCGCCCCAAAATGCCATATCAAAAGGTACTTCCGAAAGTATCGCAAATAATGTAAGTCTGATTATATATTTTTTTATGTTTTTTGTGTGAACAAATCCTTCAACCAGTAAGAACAGGTATATAGGAAAGGCTACACGTCCTATCATCCTTGAAATATAGTACATCCTCATGGAAATGCCTATATTAAACATTAAGAATATCAATCCGCTTGCTCCGATATGATCTATAAGCATTGTAACCATTGCTATATACTTCAGTACCGCTGAAGAAAAAAACTTTATTTTTATTTTTTCCAACACATTCACCTTTATGCGCTTTTAAAAATCGGGGAACGCAAAGAAAAGCATTCCCCACACAATAATATTTATGCTATTTCAGAACCTGTCTTTATATTCTTCTCAGGTGACACCAAAACCGCATTTCCGGCATCATCCTCAGCCATAAGTATCATACCCTGACTCTCAAGTCCTGCAATATTTCTCGGTGCAAGATTTGTAACAACAAGCACTTGCTTTCCTACCATATCCTTTGCAGAATACCACTGCTTGATACCGCTTAGAATCTGTCTTGTTGTACTTCCTATCTGTACCTGTGAGCATAGAAGTTTCTTTGACTTAGGAACTTCTTCACATTTTATAATCTGTCCTACCTGTATCTGAAGCTTTGCAAAGTCATCATACTCTATAGTATCCTTTGCCTTTACATCAACACCCTCTACCTCAGGCTCTTTCTTTTCAGTATTTCCGCCGAGATTTAAAGCCTCTACCTGCTTTAACACTTCCTCAAGATCAAGTCTCTTAAATAATATTTCAGGCTCTTTTACAACCTTCGTACCACTCATAAGAAGTCCGAATTTATTCATATCTTCAAGGCTTCTCTTGTTTGTTCCGAACATGTCAAGTATCTTTTCGGATGTCTCAGGCATGAAGCTGTAGAGTAATGAAGCACCGATGGAAATTGACTCTGCCAAATTGTATAAAACAGTCTGAAGTCTGGCCTTTTTATCCTCTTCTTTTGCAAGAATCCAAGGTGTAGTCTCGTCAATGTACTTGTTACATCTCTTAAACAGTGTCCATATCTCCGTGATGGCATCCGCAACACGAAGTTCAGACATCTTCTTTTCAACCTTTTCAACAGACATAAGCACCACATCTTTTAAATCTGTATCTGTTTCTGTAGAACCTGCAACACTCTCATCTTTTGCATCGGTCAAAACTCCGTCAAAATACTTGTTTGTCATTGATATAGTTCTGCTGACAAGGTTTCCAAGTACATTTGCAAGGTCGGAGTTGAATCTTTCCACCATCAAATCCCAGCTTATAACACCGTCATTATCAAAAGGCATCTCATGTAAAACAAAATATCTTACAGCATCCACTCCGAAGAAATCAACCAATGTATCCGCATAAAGAACATTTCCCTTTGATTTACTCATCTTTCCTTCACCCTGTAAAAGCCATGGATGACCGAAAACCTGCTTTGGAAGCGGCAAATCAAGCGCCATTAAGAATATAGGCCAGTATATTGTATGGAATCTTATAATATCCTTACCTATAAGATGAAGATCTGCAGGCCAGAACTTTTTAAATCTCTCACTGCTGTTTCCGTCTACATCATATCCGATACCTGTGATATAGTTTGAAAGTGCATCAAGCCATACATAAGTAACATGCTTAGGGTCAAAATCAACAGGTATTCCCCATGTAAAACTTGTCCTGCTTACACAAAGATCCTGAAGTCCCGGTAAAAGGAAATTATTCATCATCTCATTTTTTCTTGAAACAGGCTGTATGAACTCAGGATGCTCATTGATATGCTTAATTAGTCTGTCCGCATACTTACTCATCTTAAAGAAGTATGCTTCCTCTTTTGCAGGATATACATCACCGCCACAGTCCGGACATTTTCCGTCAACAAGCTGTGAATCTGTAAAGAATGACTCACAGGCCGTACAATACATGCCCTCGTAGAATCCCTTATATATATCACCCTGATCATAGAATTTTTTAAAAATTTTTTGAACCTGTTTTTTATGGTCTTCATCTGTAGTTCTGATAAACTTGTCATATGATGTATTCATCATATCCCAGATTTTTCTGATCTGTCCTGCCGCATTGTCTACGTACTCCTTTGGAGTAATACCTGCATCCTTTGCCTTGTTTTCTATTTTTTGACCGTGCTCATCTGTTCCTGTCTGAAAGAAAACCTCAAGTCCTTCTTCTCTTCTGAATCTTGCTATTGCATCAGCCAATATTATCTCGTATGTGTTTCCGATATGTGGCTTTCCTGAAGCATAGGCAATAGCCGTTGTTATATAATATGGTTTCTTACTCATTTGTCATTCCGCCTTCTTACAATTTCTATTATATCTAAAATATGAAGAATAAAATCCTCCATCTTGATATCCGTATTTATTACCGATATACTTTTTAAGCTTTATTCTGTTTAATACACCTGTTTACTTTTAATAATGATTTCATCAATATGTCCATTTCATTGTCTTCCAGGTCTTCAAGCATTGAATTGACCATCTGATCATACAGCTCTTCATTTCTTGAAAAAGCCGCTTCACCTTTTGATGAGAGGTTCACAAAAACCACTCTCTTATCCTTCTCAGACCTCTCCTTTATGACATAGCCCTTTCTTACAAGACTGTTTATCGAAATCGTCAAAGTTCCTATGGTAACCGCCAACTCCTTTGCAATCATTGACATATTCTTTTTTTCATTCATTCCTATAGCTCGTATTACATGTATATCATTATTGGTCAAATCCTTAAACTCGGAAGCACGCAAAACGCTTTCCTCATAATCAAGTATATCATTAAATAACTTAACAAGGATTATTTTAAATTCCTTTGAACCCCTCAAAATACTCATCCTTTTCGTATTGCATAAAACACAACACCTGATTTATCAAACCAATATTATACTAAATTTATTACAGAATATCAAGCTTCCTTACCGTTCCAGCAATATGTACACAGCTTACATGGGCTTATGCCTATAGATTCTATTAAATCATCAAGTCTGTGAAATCTGAGGCTTGAAAAGTTTTGAATCTTCCTTATCTCTTCAACCATCTCTTCATAGTTCTTGCTGTTCGGATCGGCATAGTCAAAGAGGAGTTCTTTGCTTACATTATCCCCCTCCCTTTCTCTTATTATTCTTCTTGTAATCAAATCATAGTCGGATTTCGATCTTGAAAAATTAAGATATTTACATCCGAATAAGAGCGGAGGACATGCCGGTCTGACATGTACCTTCTTTGCACCGGAATTATACAAAAACTCTGTGGTTTCTCTTAACTGTGTGCCTCTGACTATGGAATCGTCTATCAGTAGGATATCATTATTTTCTATCAGCTCCTGTACCGGTATAAGTTTCATCTTGGCGATAAGATTTCTCTGACTTTGATTTGTAGGCATAAAAGACCTGGGCCATGTAGGTGTATACTTTATAAAAGGTCTGGCAAAAGGTATGCCCGATTTATTTGCATAGCCTATGGCATGTGCGGTACCTGAGTCAGGAACTCCGGCTACAATATCCGCATCTATATTATCTCTTTTTGCCAAAAGTTCACCGCATTTGTATCTCATAGTTTCTACATTTACACCCTCATATGAAGCTGTCGGATAACCGTAGTATACCCATAAGAATGAACAGATTTTCATCTCGGATTTTGCAGGTGATATTTCTTTTACATTATCCGGTGTAATAAATACTATCTCTCCCGGGCCAAGTTCCTTATAAAAGCTGTATCCCAGGTTTAAATATGCATGATTTTCAAATGTAATACAGAATGTATCTTTCTTGTGACCTATCACCAGAGGTGTCCTTCCGAATTTATCTCTTGCGGCATAGATTCCCTCCTTTGTCATAATTACAACAGTCATAGAACCTTTTATGGTTTCCTGAACATACTCAAGCCCTTCTTTAAAAGAAGGCATTGAAGATATCAATGTGGCCACAAGTTCATTGTCATTCACACGCCCGCCGCTCTGCTCCTGGAAATGCACTCTACCGTCTTTATAGAGTTTTTTTATTATCTCATCTTGATTGCTTATTTTCCCGACTGTAGTAATAGCATAGCTGCCCAAATGTGATTGTATTAAAAGCGGCTGTGGATCCTCATCCGATATGCAACCTATTCCCATATCTCCACTCAGTTCTTCCACATCTTTTTCAAACTTTGTTCGAAACGGCGAGTTTTGAATATTGTGTATTACTCTGTTGAAATACTCTCCGTCAAAAACAGCCATTCCTGCACGTCTTGTTCCAAGATGTGAATGATAGTCAACCCCGAAAAACAGGTCCATAACACAATCATTTTTTCCTACTACACCAAAAATACCGCCCATGTTTTTTCCTTCCCTAAATAAGCACAAAAACAGATATAGAAATTCTATATCTGTTTTTAATATTATTTATTGATTAAATACTTCTTTAGCTGTAGCTACAACATTTTCCTTTGTAAATCCGAATTTTTTGAAAAGCAAATCCTGAGGTGCCGATGCACCGAAAGAGTTCATGGATATTACCCTTCCGTCAAGTCCTGTATATCTGTCCCATCCGAAGCTCGATAAAGCCTCTATTGCCACTCTGTTTCTTACAGTTTTCGGCAGTACTTCTTCTTTATATTCCTTACTCTGTGTTTCAAACACATCCATACATGGCATACTTACAACTCTTGTAGATATATTATCCTTCTCAAGCTCTGCTGCAGCTTCAATGGCAAGTGAAACCTCAGATCCTGACGCTATTAAAATCATATCAGGTGTAGACTTTGAAGCTTCTTTTATAATATAAGCTCCCTTAAGCGCTTTCTTTCCGCTTCCGTCAAGCTGCGGAAGATTCTGTCTTGTAAGCACAATAGCTGTAGGTGTAGACTTTGAAACCATAGCCGCATACCATGCCGCGATTGTCTCTCTCGCATCGGCAGGTCTGAATGTATTGAAATTAGGCAATGATCTGAGCATTGCAAGCTGCTCTATAGGCTCATGTGTAGGTCCGTCCTCGCCGACACCTATAGAATCATGTGTAAATACAAATATTGTAGGAATATTCATAAGCGCAGAAAGTCTTGCCATCGGCTTTGTATAATCACTGAATACAAAGAAGGTGGCACAATATGCTCTAAGTCCGCCATGTAATAAAATACCGTTTGTAATAGCGGTCATTGCAAACTCTCTTACACCGAAATGTATATTTCTTCCTGAAAAATCATCCTTTGAGATATATCCTTCACCGTTCATTACAGTCTTGTTTGAAGGCGAAAGGTCCGCAGAACCGCCTATAAGATTAGGGAATATATCCTTTAATCTGTTAATAATGCTTCCTGAAATATTTCTTGTAGCTGCAGGTGCATCATCCCATGCCCAGAACTCATCATTATCTATTAAAGAAGCATTGATTTCAGAGTGGTAATTATCCCATTTCTTTGCATCTTCAGGATATTTATTTGCATACTCCTTAAAGAGCTTATTCCACTCTTCTTCAATCTTTGCATTCTTTTCATTTATTTTATTAAAATTCTCATATACATCGGCATCAACTTTAAAGCTCTCTTCCGGATTAAAACCGAAACCTGACTTAAGTGCGGCAAGCGCTTCACTTCCAAGAGGCTCACCATGTGCTCCTGCAGTTCCCTGCTTCTTTCCCGCACCATATCCGATCACAGTATTTATCTTGATAAATGAAGGTCTGTTCTTGTCGGCCTTAGCCTCTTTAATAGCCTTTCTGATAGCTTCAAGATCGTTTCCGTCCTCTACCTCTATAGTCTGGAATCCGAAAGCCTTCATTCTGTCCACTACATTCTCTGTAAATGCTATATCTGTACTTCCCTCAATAGAAATTCCGTTTGAATCATAGAATACAATAAGCTTTGATAGTCCGAGTGTTCCCGCAAGTGAAAATGCCTCTGATGATATTCCTTCCATCAAGCAGCCGTCACCGCCTAATACAAATGTATAGTGATCCACTATATCATAACCTTCTTTATTGAATACACTTGCCATATGTGCTTCAGCCATAGCCATACCTACAGCCATACCCATACCTGCACCAAGCGGTCCTGTAGTAGCCTCTACACCTACCGTATGACCGTACTCAGGATGTCCCGGAGTCTTTGAATCCAGCTGTCTGAAACTCTTCAAATCATCCATGCTCAAATCGCCATATCCGAAGAGGTGGAATAATGAATATAAAAGCATTGAACCATGACCTGCAGACAGAATAAATCTGTCTCTGTTTGCCCAATCAGGGTTCTTCGGGTTATGCTTCATATGATTTGCAAAAAGTTCATATGCAATCGGGGCTGCTCCCAAAGGCAATCCCGGATGACCTGACTTTGCTTTCTCTATACCGTCTGCACTAAGAACTCTTATGGTATTTACAGACTTGATGTCAATATTATTCATTTCTATGCTCCTTTTTACATAACAATACGATTTTTCGGTTCATAAAGATAATCTAAAACTTCGCTCTGAACTCCAATCTTTTTCATTTTACCACAATATAATAAATTATAAAATGTCTTGCAAATAGTATTTTTATTTGGTAAAATATATCCGTTATGGATTTTGCACGGGTTTTTCCCTATTGTGATGAAGTCCAATCCAAAATAATTATAAATCTTTATAATTAAAGTTAAAGGAGGTGTAACCGTGGCAAAATGTTCAATATGCGAAAAAGCTGCTCATTTTGGTAATGCAGTAAGCCATTCTCATAGAAGATCCAACAAAATATGGAAGGCTAACGTTAAGTCAGTTAAGGTCAAAACAGAGGGTGGATCTAAGAAGATGTATGTATGTACTTCATGCCTTCGTTCAGGTTTTGTAGAGCGTGCATAATTAATACTTGAGAATACGTATTCAAACAATAAAAAAGAGCCCATAAAGGCTCTTTTTTATTGTTATTTAACCGACTTCTCATAGTCCGCTATGAATTTTTCAATTCCTGCTTCTGTAAGAGGATGATTTAACATAGACTTAAATACGGAATAAGGTACTGTTGCAATATCTGCTCCTGCCTTGGCACACTCAAGTACATGCATATTGTTACGCACGGATGCGGCAATTATCTCAGTCTCTATGCCGTGAATTTCAAAAATCTCAACGATATCCTCTATCAAAGAAACACCTCTTGTTCCCACATCGTCAAGTCTTCCAAGGAATGGTGAAACATAGCTTGCACCTGCTCTTGCAGCCAAAAGTGCCTGCAGCGGTGTAAAGATTAAAGTGCAGTTTGTGGCAATTCCCTCTTTACTGAGTGCAGCTATTGCCTTCAGGCCTTCAGCAGTCATAGGAATCTTTACCACCATATTTTTATGGATCTTTGCAATTTCTCTTCCCTCGGCTATCATATCCTCAGCCTTTGTAGTCGTAGCCTTTACCTCACCGCTTATAGCCCCGTCTACAATGTCTGTGATTTCCTTGATAACATCCTCAAATTTTCTTCCTGACTTTGCAACTAATGAAGGATTTGTTGTAACGCCTGCTAACACGCCCCAGGCAGCAACTTCTCTGATCTCATCCACATTTGCGGTATCAATAAAAAATTTCATACATACACCTCACATATATTTTTATTCTATTTTACCACTTTTGTGTATTATTTCAACTTTCTCTCCATTCTGTTTAATCTAAAGAATCTGAATATTGCAACCACAGCCTGCACTATTAATGAAACCCCGAAAAGTACCGAAATATAGCCTGCCACAAATACAGGATTTATCACAAGAATGATACCGAGCAGTAAATCAATTATTGCAATGAAAATAAGTCTCTGACCTATATTCTTTTCAAACTTCACTACTCTCATTCCCATAAATACTCTGCTTATTCCTATAAGAAGTAACCAGATGCCTGCCGCCACTATAAAAGCAACGGACAATCCCAGAGAATCTTTAACCGCAAAGTAAATTCCTGCCGCAACAGATAAAACACCTTCAATCAGTCTCCAAATACTTCTGCCTTCTTTTTTCTCAGACAGATAGGCGCTTATTTGAGAAATTCCCTCTATTAACAGCAGCACACATAATATAATATTTATTGTACCTGCAATAAACAAAGGATTTACAATCACATATATTCCAACTATCAAGAATATTATTCCTGAAAAAAGCGAAAAATATTTTGCACTTGAAATATTATTCATCAATAACCTCTTTCTTTCTTTGATTCATTTGCAAACCTGTCATCAGGATAATTTGTAATAATTTCTGTAAACAGATTATTTGCAGTATCAACATCACCCATAGTCTTGTATGCCAAAGCTTTCTTATACTTGGCTTCCACATAATCCGGAGATATTCTAAGAGCGGCGTCATAATAGCCTATGGCTCCGGCAAAATCACCGGATCTGTTAAGTCCGTCCGCAACTTTAAGTAACAGTTTAGGTCCCTCTTCTCTCATCTTAGGTGCCATTTCGGCAAATGTGCCTGTTACGGATATCCCCAACCCGTTGTCAACATCAGTAAGCTGACCTACATCCAGATTTGAGAATATCTCGGCAGCCCTTGTATAATTTTTTGTATTGTACTCTTTTATAAGACCTAAGAAATAAACATACTGCAAAAGTTTATAGTTCATATTCTCTGTTGATGTGTTATTTACTTCTGTAAGTTTATTTACCTGTTCGTTCAATCCTTCATTTTCACTCTTCAGAGTTTCTATGGATAAATTTACATCATTAAGTTGTTGTGATATTTCTACAATTTCTTTATTATGTGCGTTATTTAATGCTACCTTCATAGTAGGCATATATAAAAATACCATTGCACAGGCACCTACTATCAATCCTATTCCTACATTGATAGCTGTAAACATTCCCGAATAATTCTTATATATCTCGGTTACAGGCATACCGTTATTTGCATTTTCTACAGTTTTTTCCTTCTTTACGGGACTGCCTATAACACTTAATTTTTCTTTCCTTGCTTTTTTTTCAGTCAAAGGTTTCATCTCTTCAAGATAAGTGATAGCCTTTGTATTGAATCTGTCGATTGAAAGCACATTATCCAAAAGCTTTTTTGCCTCACTGGATTTTCCTTCTCTGATATCGAGAAGTGCCAGTGCGAGCATTGCCTTTACAAAATGCGGTCTTATATCTACAGCCTGCTTTAATGTTATCCTTGCCATATCATAATTTACAGTCTTTATTTGAGAAATCGCCTTATTATATTTTGAAATGGCATCCTGTGATTTTTCCAGGTAAGCGGATTTATTTCTCAATTTTTGCAAATAATTCTGTGCCGGATTGTTTATAGGATTAATATTTATACTTATAACCCATGAAATCAAAGCCTTGGTCTCTTCGCCCATTTCAAACTGTATAAGTCCGTATAGATTTCTGGCATCGGTATTTTTCTTATTCAATCCCAAAGATATGCTTAACGCATTCAATGCGGAAGATAAATTCCTTTCCTTTGCAAGAGACAATCCCAAATTATAATAACCGTTTGATATCTGTTCCAGACGTCTGTTTTTCTTCATATCAGCCCTTTACTTGCTCTTTCAACAATTCCATCAAAATATCATTCATATCTGAAATATCACTTTTTGCTATAATATCCTCCACTGCGGAAATATCCGGTGAAGGCTTAAATTTTCTTAATTCTTCCTCAAAATCTATCATCTGTTTCCCTCTAATATCTCTCCCATTAAATATAATGAACCAACACAAAACAAAATTTCATCATCAGCCTTTTCTTTTTTTGCTTCGTTAAAGGCCTCTATACTGCTATTATAGCAACTTATCTTTGACTGTCTTTTATTTTTTTCTAAAAGTATATTTAAGCTATTATAAAGCTCATCCGTAGAATTGCTTCTGTAAGAATTTATGGCTGTCAGATAGTATTTTTTTACCTCAAGCTTGGAAGTAATAATATCAAAAATCCTTTCCACCTCTTTATCCCTTACTACCGAGATCAAAAGCTTGATTTTCTTATTATTTACTTTTGCAAGCTTCATTGCATTTTCTGTAAACTCTATAATTGCCGGTTCATTATGTGCTCCGTCAATAATAATATCCTTTTCTATCTCTTCCATTCTTCCATGCCATACAGTCTTTGTTACAGCTTCATCTATATTATCTATAGTATTAAGCAGCTGCCCTGCTCCAAGTATAGCAAGTGCAGCCGCTTTCTTTTTGTACTTTACATATGTAAATTTCAGGCTTTCATAGTCAAAATCGGAAAGCGGTATAATTTTTGCCTCTTTAGCTTTGGCAAATTCTCTTATTATCTCATTTGCCTCTTCATTTGAGTCATCAAAGATTACTGTGGAATTATACTTAATAATACCGGCCTTTTCATAAGCAATTTCTTTTATACTGTTTCCGAGAAATTGCATATGATCCATGCCTATGCTTGTAATAATACTTAATGTATCTTCAAAAACATTTGTTACATCAAGTCGCCCACCCATACCGGTTTCAAGTATTACATAATCCGGATTTGTTTTTGAAAAAAATACAGTTGCGATATAGAAGATATATTCAAAATATGTAGGAGGCGTATCGGAATTACCAAGTTTTTCCCTTACGTATTTTGATATAGTCTCAAGTTCTCTATCGCTTATAGGTGTCATATCAAGCAATATTCTTTCATTTACTTCAATCAAATGAGGGGAGATAAATGTTCCCACTTTCATATGATTTTCTACAAGAATATTGCTGAGATATGCACATACGGAGCCTTTCCCGTTGGTACCGGCCACATGTATTACTTTCGGCAGCTTTATACCCAGAATTTCAATGTTCTTTCTTACTTCCGAAAGTGAATTCTTTTTTTTGGCCCACATGGAAATGCTCTCTATATATTCTTTTTCATTCATATCAGTCGGCTAATCTTGCAAGCTGCTCTCTTACCTGTGAAAGCATCTGCTCATAGTTTTCAAGCTTTTTCTTTTCTTCATCTATTTTTGCCTGAGGAGCCTTGCTTACAAACTTCTCGTTTGAAAGCATACCTGTCGATCTGGCCACCTCACCGATAAGCTTCTTTTCTTCTTTTTTAAGTCTTTCAACTTCTTTTTCAATATCTACAAGCTCTTTTAAAGGTAAACATATGGATGCATTCGGTATTGCAACTCTTACGGAGTCTTTCTCAACAGTACTGTCATCCGAATCTATTATAAGCTTATCAAGTCCTGCAAGCTGCTTAAAGAAATCTCCGGCACTTTCAAAAGTATCTCTTATCTTTTCGCTTTCACTTACGACAATTCCCTTTGCCTTATGTGAAGGAGGAACATTCATAGATGCTCTTACATTTCTTATTGCTCTTACGGCTTCTTTTATAAGCTCGGCTTTATTTTCATCATCCTCAAAATTGTACTCGGGATTTTCTACAGGCCAAGGCTCAATCATTATACTCTTGACATCTTCATTTACGGTACAATATATTTCCTCTGTGATAAAAGGCATAAAAGGATGTAAAAGCTTAAGTATGTTGTTAAGAACATATATAAGTACGGCAAGTGCAGTTTCTCTACTTTCGTCTTCCTTATTCCAAAGTCTTACCTTTACCATCTCGATATACCAGTCACAGAACTCTTCCCATGCAAAGTCGTATATCTTTGAAAGTGCTATACCAAGTTCAAATTTATCCAGATTTGTTGTAACTTCCTTTATAAGTTTGTTTGCCTTTGAAAGTATCCACTTATCTGAAAGCATAAGCTTTGAATTGTCTATTTTACCCGGCTTGTCCTCACCTATGTTCATCATGATAAGTCTTGCGGCATTCCAGATCTTATTTGCAAAGTTTCTGGCACTTTCCACTCTCTCATAGTAGAATCTCATATCATTTCCAGGTGCATTTCCTGTAATAAGCATCATTCTAAGCGCATCCGCACCATACTTGTCTATTACCTCAAGCGGATCGATACCGTTTCCGAGAGATTTACTCATCTTTCTACCCTCGGAATCTCTTACAAGTCCATGTATAAGAACAGTATGGAAAGGTGATTTTCCGGTCTGCTCATAACCTGAGAACACCATTCTTACTACCCAGAAGAATATAATATCATAACCTGTTACAAGAACATCCGTGGGATAGAAGTACTTCATTTCCTCAGTATCCTCAGGCCATCCCAGTGTTGAGAAAGGCCAAAGTGCTGATGAAAACCAAGTATCCAAAGTATCCTCGTCCTGTACAAGCTCATGGCATCCGCATTTCGGACAGCTTTCAGGTTTTTCTCTTGCAACCGTTATCTCACCGCATTTTTCACATGTATATGCAGGTATCTGATGTCCCCACCAAAGCTGTCTTGAAATACACCAGTCTCTTATATTTTCAAGCCAATGTAAATACGTCTTTGCATAGCTTTCAGGTACAAACTTAAGTTCTCCCGTCTCAATCGCCTTTATTGCAGGCTTTGCCATCTCGTTCATAGCTACAAACCATTGCGGCTTTATAAGCGGCTCTACAACTGTCTTACATCTGTCATGTCTACCTACATTGTGGCTGTGAGGAACCACCTTTACCAAGAGACCTGCTTCTTTTAGATCATTTACTATAAGTTTTCTTGCCTCATATCTGTCAAGTCCGTCATACTTGCTTCCCGGCATATCAATAGTCGCATCATCATGCATTATATTGATTTCAGGCAGATTATGTCTTTTTCCTACCTCAAAGTCGTTAGGGTCATGTGCAGGTGTTATCTTAACACAGCCTGTTCCGAACTCTTTGTCAACATATTCATCAGCTACTACAGGTATTTCTCTTCCTACCAATGGCAGTACCAGCTTTTTACCTATGATATCTTTATATCTTTCATCCAACGGATTTACCGCAACCGCAGTATCTCCAAGAAGTGTCTCAGGCCTTGTTGTGGCAATCTCGACAAATTTTCCTTCTTCTCCTACAACAGGATACTTTATATGCCAGAAATTGCCGTCCATCTCAATATGTTCAACCTCGGCATCTGAGATAGATGTTTTACAAACAGGACACCAGTTTATAATCCTGCTACCTTTGTAAATATACCCTTTTTCATATAATCTGAGGAAAACTTCCTTTACAGCCTTTTGTCCCTGTTCATCCATGGTAAATCTTTCTCTGTCCCAGTCTGCAGATGAACCAAGTCTTTGAAGCTGATTGATTATTCTTGTACCGTAATCATTTCTCCATGCCCAGGCTTCCTTTAAAAAGCCTTCTCTTCCAAGCTCGTGCTTATCCTTGCCCTCGGCTTTAAGCTTTTCAATAACCTTTACCTCTGTAGCGATAGCCGCATGGTCCGTTCCCGGCTGCCAAAGCGCCTCATATCCGGCCATTCTCTTATATCTTATCAGGATATCCTGCATAGTATTATCAAGTGCATGTCCCATATGCAGCTGACCTGTGATATTTGGCGGCGGCATTATAATTGTAAAAGGCTTTTTATCCTTATTTACCTTTGCATGGAAGTACTTTTCTTCCAACCATTTTTTATATATTCTGCCCTCTATTTTTTCAGGGCTGTATGTCTTTTCCAATTCTTTCATATCTACCTGCCTTATTTCATATTTCTGTAATCCGCTTTTAAATCAGCGATATAATCACCTAAAACTTTTTTCTTCCTTGTCGTATCTTCCATATCGAATATTGAATTTACATTCTTTATTCTTTCACTTTCACCAACGCCTTCTAACGCTATATCAAAAGCTTTCTTGGCTTCACCTGCCAAATCGGTTTTTAAGAGTTTACCCATTTCCTCATCGTTTTCTTCCTCATATGATGATATAAATATTCTCTTAAGAAAATATATTTCCATCAAAATCACATCATCATTTGTAAGTTCATATGACTTTTTCAACGCATCCGAAGCCTCTTCATACAAAAAAAGATTTGCATAAATAACACCGAGATTATGATACACACTTCCTATAAAACCGTTCTCAGCCTTTGTATCCATATCAAGGATTTCCAGATAGTACTTTTTTGCCAAATCATACTTTCCTATATAAAACATATAGTCCGCTCTTTGCTTGGCAACTTCATGTACCGCCATTTTCTTTATCTTTCCCATGGCATTTCTGAAAATTATTGTCTCTGCATTATTGTACAGACTGCATGAATCAATGATATATACCAAAATATCCTCATCAGCCGTTCCGTTGGACATTTTTCTTTTCACATTATCGGCTAAGACTTCTAAATTCAATTCATCCCTTATAAATTCAACCAAAGCATCACTTACTATTCCCTCGGTGACTAAAATGGGATTCTCAAATATTATATAGCACAACTCTTCATAACTGTGTATGTTCAGTGATAATACTTCTATATTGAAAGGCTTTTTTACTTTTAAGGCTTCACATAGTATTAATCCCATATATTTACCTCGATATTTCTCTTTACATCGGTAGGCGGATACATATCTCCAAAGCCTGCATCCTCTATTTCGACATTCATGATTTTATCGTCCAAAAATTTTGTTCTGAAATAAAATCTTCTTGTCTTTATAGGCCTTTTAGGTAGAAAGTCCAGTACAATAGGAATGTTTTTCTTGACCTTACCGTCAATACCTGCCACACTGATATCAATTACTTCCTTCTCATCAGGTATCATTAAAAGTTCAGTATCGGGTTCATCCCAAAAGTCTCCGGCCTTTGCAAGGTATATCTTTCCGTCTTTACCGTTGTTCTCTACATTTATATAAACATCCGACCTCAGTCTTCCTTCACAAATTGCAGTTAAATTATATATGGAGTTCTCACTCGCAAGGTCAACACCTTTAAATGCCGCACCTTTTGCGAAAATATTTGTATCAAGATATACCTTACCTCTTGAACACAGATAACTTATAAATCCGTCTGCCCACTCATGTTCTGCAAACACCTGCCCTGTGAGAAAAATAGATGAAAATTTTTTCTTATCCATTACTTTCTCGGCAACTGAAGTCAAAATCTTATCTGCAAGCTTGGCTCCTGACGGATTATTAAGTATCTGCAGGTTAAAAGCCTCATCCATATTTTCAGACTCCGCATTAACAAGCAGTTTTCTTGAATTTCTGTTTACAAGCATTTCATAGTATGTAAGACTTACATCAGAAAGATCGTACATTCCCACTTTATTGTTCCATATATCTTTTTTTAATGAAAGAACAAAATAGATAAAGCTTTCTTCCTTGCTGATTATATGTATATGGTTCGGTTGATAACCAAGTCCTACAAAGGCCGCCCTTATATCACCGACTATGTCTTCTTCCAAACCTGACATAGCTACAACTACTTCATCAGGCTTTTCCTTATATAATTTTTCCATTCCGGCATTTATTATTTCTCTGAAGTAAATTTTCAATATTTCTTTTCCTTCATATCTTGTACCGTCAATGGTTGCTATACCGTCTTTTCTTGTCAATTTTAATAATTTATCGGTAATTATACCTTTTCCGTCCAATGCCAAAGCATAAGCATCTTCACCCACTACCCAGGCATCTTCACCCTTTTTTTTGCTTATAACAGTGGGGAAAATTAATGCTTCATCATCGGGGTAAAATATAAGATTTGTACTTATATCCGATAAAGCGATTCCAAGTACCTTTGGATTCATCGTATCTCCCATTTTATATAAATATCAAATGTAAATATAAAACTTACATTCCTTTCATTTTTTATATCAGTGTAAATAAATTCGCTACCAACTCGTCTTTGTACACAAACTCGGTCAATTTTTCCTTGATTTCTTTTTCTTTGTCTTTTGGCAGTTCCGCTATATCATTTATAAGAATAAACCTGCTCTCTCCGGCATTATCCCCTTTACTGAATTGAACACAGTCATTTACTGAAACTTTCATATCACCGTCTTCATTTTCAAGAATCTGATATTCCCATATCTCGTCAGAAAAAATCTTCTTATATTTAACAAATATATTTTTATAGATATTAGGAAACTCCTCCTCAATAAAATCATCATTTAAAGGAAAAATTCTTGACTTCAATATAACCGAATCTTTCTTTGCCTTGTATTCAACAAAAGCAGATTCCAGTATATCTCTTTCAACAGGTACAAACTTTGACAGATTTTTAAAATACGAAAATACCATTCCCATATCACAAAGATTATTTACTATCTGCTCACATAGTCTTGTCTGCTTAAAGTTAAGATTATCCTTCTTTGAATAATACTTTGACAATGCCAGCATATAAATATTCGGGAACTCCTTTATATCGTCAACATCACTGAGTCCGTCTTCCAGATACTCAAATATATTGTCTTTTATATTTTCATCATTCATGAAGAATAAATCACTCTTTACAGTAAAATATGCTCTTATGATTATATCCGTAACTCTTTTTCTCTCTGTATAAATTCTAAAAGCCTCATCCAAATCTGCTGTCTGATTTGAGAAAAGCATTTGTATAAGCAATCTTTCTTCAAAATCATATGTTTCTATATTTTTCTCAACACATAATTTCAGACAATCCAACATATTTTGTGTTTTTCCGTTGTATACCTTTGCAATAAATTCCAAAGTTTTATCTGTGTACTTTTCATCTTTATAAAGATTAAAAGCCATCAAAGCAAGTATTTTATTTTGATTAAATGCTTCATCGTCAATTGCCTTAATAATCAGCTTAAGTAATTCATCTTTTTTGAAGTTATCGACTCCGAAGAATTTGACTACATCTATTGCCTCTTTTACATTTCCGATATTCATCAATGTATCACAATACATAAAGATATTGTCTTCATCCAAATTCATCTCTGCCGTCTTATATAGAAGCTTAAAGTTAATCTCTTCTTCCTTCTCTGAAGCTTTCCATAAATGTTCAATAAGCTTTGATAAAAGTATATTTTTAAATCTTGAATCAATGTCTATTTCATCCAATACACCTTCTATTAAAACTATATCTTCATCACTGATTTCACTGCTCTTTGCAATCTTTCCAAGCATCTCAAGCCTGTGCATATCATGATTTTTATCCAACTCATAAGACCTGTCTATAAGATTTTGCATATGGAATATCTTATCTACAGTCATATTTTTTGGATAATATCTGTTGCCCTCACAATCCTCTGCAAGGATAATTGCATTTTCCGAATACAGTGCTACAAAAGCCCTGTTATTTACAAGTTCATATTTCTTTTCACCGTTCAGCTCCGGATATACAACCACTATAGAACCCGCTTTACCTTCAGGCACTCTCACATCATATGAGTTCATTAAAAACGGAATGATTTTTGCCAATCTTTCATCTATATCATCATCTTCAAGAATTCCGGAATAAATATTTATAAGATGATCATCCATTTTCAATTTCATTGCATTATCAATGGTAAAAATCTTTATTCTCTTTATAAACTCTCTGTATATTTCACTGTTATGCGGATAAAACTCTACGATATTTTCAAATATCTTCACCTTAAAGTCATCAGCCATCGAGTTTATTCTTTCAAAATGCTTCAGCACAGATTCAGGTATAGGTAAATCATATTTTTCGGGAAGCGAGTAAACAAAATACTCATATATGCCTTCCACCGGCAATCCCTTTTCAATACATCTTTCGTACCATGCATTTACATACTTTTTTCTTACATTACCTTTTATAAAAATCTCACATATATCTATAAGAAGTTCATTGCCTGGCAATGCATTGTATATTGAAAGAAGAATATTTAATATAGCTCCGTTAATTTTCTTTGTCTCTCTTACAACGGAGAGTATTTTCTCCGAAAGACTAACCGATATAAGATTATTTCTTATACCGAAGCTGAGTGCCAACACTTCAAATCTTGTACAGCTTGTCAAAAGATGTGGATTCTTGCAAAGTAAAAGAGCATATTCCATCATCAATATTTTTGACCTGTCACCAAGCTCAAAAGCTCTCTTCAAAAACTTCTGTCTTTCCGCCGGGTTGTCTGCAAGACTTTCATCAAGATTTAATACAAGCATAAATTCAATGTTTGAATGATATTTCTTATATAAATCCTTAATAAGCTTTGTAAGATCTCTCATCTTTTCGCCATCCGGATACATATATGTATCCAGGTATTCTAAAATCAGATACTCATCTCTAAGTTCGTGCCTGTTCTCTTTTATTTTTGAATCCAGACTGTTGATAATAGACTTTGCCGTAGCCTTATCTCCCTGCATCAGGTATATTTCAGCCTTTAAAAGCTTTACCAAAAAACTCCTGTATGTACTTGCCTGTAATCTGTCCAGTACCGCAAGCATTTTAAATAAAATCTCATTTTTTTCGATTTTATCGCTGCAGAGTTCATGCTCAACTCTAAGCTTTACATAACTGATCCACTGTTTTCTTTCAAATATTCTTGCTTCTCTTTGATATTCTTTTTCAAGATTTTTATTTATTACAACTTCAAGATACTTTTCATTTAAACCGTTACAAAACCTTATACTCGCAACATTTTTCCTGTCTTGCAAGAGTTCGGAATCTATAGTAAATCCCAGTTCAAAAGTATTATCTTCAAAGTTTTCGTTTTTAATTTTATCCGTATTTAATTTAATAAAACCTGCATTTGTTGATACGTCAATATCAAGCAAACCCCAGTTTTCTTTGTGAACTTTGACGGTATAAACTTTATCTTCTTCTACTGTATTTAAATAAAGCGAATCCGATTCAAGCAAAAAATTCACTGCTTCTTTATTTCCCACAGCCTGCAGGAAATTTTCAAGGTTTAATCTGAAGTTATTACCCTTATTAAGTACTTCGTAAATCTTTTGATATCTCAGGTCCTTCATAAAGCCCGACTTACAAAAGTCTTTATACATAAAAATAGCCAATGCAATATTTATGTCTTCCTTTGCAATGACCATAAAATCGTCCACTGTCTTTAATGACTCAAGCACAAGTACAGTATCGGTATTTTTTATATAAAAAGTATAGGGTATATCTCTTTCTCCGGCATTTGTTACCAAAGTTATAATACCCTCTATCTTTTCTTCTCCGCTCAAATTCTTCGAGTTGATCTCAAGTACAACTTTGTTCTTTATTCCGCCAAAAGTTGCATCGACCACTCTTACTCTTATATTGTCGGAATATGCCACTCCTCTAAACGGTACTTTGTTGTCACTTCGTACCTCTATTTCAAAGCGAACGGCTTCATCCATCTTTATAGGCAGTTCTATATTATCCGGCTCACAGACCAATATAGGTAATTCTTCTTCAATAATCCCTTTTGCCAAACGATTGATTCGCTCTCTCATTTATACACCTCTTCCATAAACCATAACCTACATTTTATCATAAATAATAATGAATTTCTATATCTAATCGGCAGTTAGTAATCCGCAGGCAATCGAATAAAATAACCGGTAATGTATTACACTTTACATAATATCCCATTTGTTGTAAAATCTTTATATTACACAGGAGGTCCGACGATGCTCTCAGAACCGATGACTTTATATAAGTTAATGATACTATATATGTTAAAACAAGTTAAGTTCCCACTTACAAACTCAAATATATCCGACTTTTTTGTCAGTAAAGAATATACTACATACTTTATAGTCCAACAGGCTCTTTCAGAGCTTTTGGAATCAAACTTACTGAGTGTCGAGAATATAAACAACAATTCCAGATATGAAATGACAAAAGAAGGCAAAGAAGCCCTCTCTTTTTTTGAAAAACAGATCTCTCCGGCTATCATTACAGATATCAACGAGTTTATACAGACAAATAAATTCCGTATGAGAAATGAAGTTTCCACTACAGCAGAATATTATAAGCTTCCGGGAAACGATCTCATTGTACATTGTGAAGTTTTGGAGGGAAAAACCCCACTTATAAATATAGAAATAAATTCCCCTGATGAAGAACAGGCCAATATTATGAAAAACAATTGGCGCTCATGCAGTCAGGATATTTATCAGTATATTATGAAAAGGCTTCTTGGAGGCATGGAATAAAAAAGGACACTTATGTGTCCTTTTTTATTCCCCAAGATATGCTTTCTTTACACTGTCATCATCCATAAGTTTCTTTGCATCACCCTCAAGCACTATATTCCCTGTTTCAAGAACATAGGCTCTGTCGGCAATACTAAGAGCTTTCTTTGCATTTTGTTCAACCAAAAGTACAGTTGTTCCGCTCTCATGAATTTCTCTTATAATATCAAATATCTCATTTACATAAAGAGGTGAGAGTCCCATTGAAGGCTCATCCATCACAATAACTTTAGGATTGCTCATAAGAGCTCTTCCCATTGCAAGCATCTGCTGCTCACCACCTGAAAGTGTACCTGCAATCTGAGTCTTTCTCTCAGACAGTCTTGGAAATCTCTTATAAATTTTTTCAAGACTTTCTTCAATTCCCGCCTTATCATTTCTTATATATGCGCCAAGTTTCAAGTTTTCAATTACCGTCAAATCACCGAAAACTCTTCTGCCCTCAGGCACATGTGCCATTCCAAGCTTAACTATATCATGTGCTTTTGACTTGGTAATATCTTTGCCGTCAAACTCGATACTTCCTTCTTTTGCACTGAGAAGCCCTGTGACCGTGTGCAAAATAGAAGTTTTTCCTGCACCGTTTGCGCCTATAAGAGCAACTATTTCACCTTGATTGACGCAAAAGCTTGCGCCCTTTACAGCCTTTATCATTCCATAGTTCACGACAAGATCTTTTACTTTTAATATTTCCATCGTTCCTCCTACTCTCCCAAATATGCTGTAATTACATCAGGATTATTAAGTACTTCACTCGGTGTTCCGCTTGCAAGCTCGGTACCGAAATTAAGTACCGTAAGTTTTTCACAAATTCCGGCTACCAACTTCATATCATGCTCAATCAAAAGAATTGTAAGATTATACATATCTCTGATTTTTCTGATTGTTTCCATCAACTCTTCCGTCTCATTAGGATTCATACCTGCCGCCGGCTCATCAAGCAAAAGTAAAGAAGGACTTGTAGCAAGAGCTCTTGCTATCTCAAGCTTTCTCTGCTCACCATAAGGCAGATTTCCCGACAGAACATCTTTCTTTGTGCCAAGTGAAAATACATCCAGTATCTCCAAAGCAAGATCATCCATTTCCTTTTCCTTTTTGGAAAATCCGAACATATGAGTCATGGATGTAAGCAGAGGATATTTTACCTTTTCATGTAATGCCACTTTTACATTATCTAAAACCGACATATTTGAAAAAAGTCTAATATTTTGAAATGTTCTTGCAATACCCATATTATTGATCTGTGTAGGTGTTTTTCCGTTTATAAGATTTCCGTCAAGTCGTATTGTACCTCCGGTCGGCTTATAAACTCCTGTCAAGAGGTTAAAAACTGTAGTCTTTCCTGCACCGTTCGGTCCGATAAGACCGTATAACATTCCTTTTTCAATATTAAGATTAAAGTTGTCTACCGCCTTTAATCCTCCGAATTGAATCCCAAGATTCTTACACTCCAGCATTAATCCTCCTTTCCAAGCTTTCTAAAGGTTTTATTCAGTGATAAATTAGCCTTAAACTTACTGTTGTTAAATATCATCATCAAAATCAATACTATAGCATAGAGTAACATTCTCAAATTGTCCGCACCTCTTAAGAATTCAGGTAATACTGTAAGAATTATTGCGGATATTATTGAACCCGGAATATTTCCCATACCTCCAAGAACCACAAATACAAGTATCTCAATTGATTTATTATAGTCAAAAATATTAGGCTTTATAATACCTACATTATGAGCATAAAGTGAACCTGCAAGTCCTGCAAAACCTGCTGCTATAACAAAAGCGCTTACCTTATACTTACTTATCTTTATTCCTATAGACTCCGCCGCAATATCATTGTCACGAATTGACTTTATCGCTCTTCCGTCTCTTGAATTTATAAGATTTGAAATCAGCACTATACATATTACCATGATAATAAATACAACTGTAAAATTATTGTAATCGGAATATAAAGGAATCTTACTAAGTCCCTTCGATCCTCCGGTAAAATTAAGATAATTTATAACAGACTTTATTATCTCTCCGAATGCAAGTGTTACTATAGCCAGATAGTCACCTCTAAGTCTAAGCACAGGTACACCTATCAAAAATCCGAAAACAGCCGCCAATATACAACCGCAAACCACAGCTATAAAAAATGACAGTGCCGGAGGTAAAAAGCTTGTATTGATGGAAATCAAAGCACTTGTATATGCTCCTATTGACATAAAACCGGCATGGCCCAGAGAAAGTTCCCCTAAAAATCCTGTTACAAGATTCAGTGAAACAGCCAACATTATGTTCACACATATAGGAACTATCAAGGATTTATATTGTCTGCTGAGTATTCCGGAGTTTATCAAAACAAACACCAACACATAGGCCAGTAACATTATTGCTATATTAAATATAGTTTTTTTATTTAATATCTTCATACCACACCTATACCTTTACAATCTTCTTCTTGCCCAAAAGCCCTGAAGGTCTGAATAATAAAACGACAATCAAAACTCCGAAAACAATAGCATCCGCAAGCTCTGTTGAAATATATGCCTTAGACACACTTTCAATAAGTCCCAGAAGTATTCCACCAAGCATAGCTCCCGGTATACTTCCGATTCCTCCAAGAACTGCAGCCACAAACGCCTTGATACCCGGCAGTGCTCCAAGTGTAGGCTTCATAGACTGGTACTGACTTATATACAAAATACCCGCTACAGCCGCAAGTGCTGAACCTATTGCGAAAGTCATCGATATGGTACTGTTTACATTAATACCCATAAGTTCCGCCGCTCCCTTATCCTCCGAAACGGCTCTCATTGCAGAACCCAGCTTAGTCTTGTTTATAAACAATGTAAGTAAAATCATTGCAACAGCGGTCACTACCAATGTAACCAGAGTAATACTTGAAATTATAACCGGTCCTACCTTTATATTATCGTTTGGAATTACAGATTGAAAAGGTATCGGTGTTGAACCGAATATCAATAAAGAACTGCTCTGTAAAAAGAAGCTCATACCTATTGCAGTGATAAGTACTGCCAAAGGCTGTGCTTTTCTAAGCGGCTTATACGCAATCTTTTCAATCAAAACGCCCAAAACGGAACATACAATAACAGTTAATAAAAGTGCTACCGGAACAGGTAAACCCAATACCGATATACTAAAATAAAGAGCATATGCTCCTACCATTATTATATCTCCATGAGCGAAATTTATCATTTTAGCTATACCGTATACCATTGTATAACCTATAGCTATCAATGCATAAATGCTTCCTGTCCTCAATCCGTTTATTAACTGTTCAATAAAGTTAATTAACATTTTTTTACCCCTCTTTACCTAAACTACGGAAAACTCCTACCTTACGTTAGAAGCTTTCCGAGGTCTATGTCAGAAAAAGAGGATGGGACAATAATCCCGTCCTCTTTAAAATTTCATAGATTAATCAAAAAGCTTATACTCTCCGTTTGTAATAGTAACAAACTTAGGCTCCTTGTTCGGCTCACCGTCGGCATTGAATGATACTTTACCGGTGATACCGTTTACCTCTATCTCGGTCATAGCCTTGATAAGGTCATTGCTCTCAATGCTTCCTGCCTTCTCCATAGCCGCCTTGATTACATAAACTGTATCGTATCCGTCAGCTGCGAACTGGTCAGGTGTTGCCTTATATGCAGTCTCATATGCCTTTGTGAAATCTGCTGCAGAAGGGTCTGAAGCCAAGAAAGGACTTAAGAATACTGCACCTTCAACAGCGCTTGGATCTGTAACCTGTCCTAAAACTCCGTCCCAACCGTCAGAACCTACAAATGCCGCATCGATACCCTGCTGCTTTGCCTGCTGTACAATATATGCTGCAGCTTCATAATATCCCGGTACAAATATAAGCTTGGCTCCTGAAGCCTTGATCTGTGTCAACTGAGTTGTAAAGTCTACATCATCATTTGTGAATGACTGCTCATTTACAAGTAAATCAGACTTTCCGGCTGTGTTAAGCTCCTCTTTAAAAGCCTCATATACTCCTGTTGAATACTCGTCAGAGTTGTTGTAAAGAACAGCAACACTCTCATATCCCTGATCCACAACGAAATCTGCAATCATCTTTCCCTGAAGAGGATCTGTAAAGCAAAGTCTGAAAACATTTGGATTCTCAGTGATTGCCTTAGCTGAACCCGAAGGTGTAATCTGTAAAATATTATCCTTTGCTGTTAAATCTGTAAGTGCAAGTGATGAACCGCTTGTTACAGCGCCCATAAATACATTGATTCCGCTGTCCATAAGATTGTTATATGCGTTAACAGCCTTATCTTCTTTAGCTTCATCATCCTGGAAGTTAAGTGCAAGCTTATATGTCTTGTCTCCAACCTTTACTCCTCCTGCCGCATTGATCTCATCAATAGCAACAGTAGCACCGTTCTTAACTGAATTACCGTAAGATGCCGCACTACCTGTAAGCGGTCCTGTAGTTCCTATTGTAAATACATCACCGTCAACTTTTGCAGCAGCTTCAGTCTCAGCCTTTGATCCTGAATCCGCAGCTTTATCCGAACCTGCGTTTCCGCAAGCTGTCAATGCCAATCCGAATGTCAATGCCATTGCTGACAATAATACTCTCTTCTTCATAATGCCTCCATAAATTAAATTTTATAAAACTCATCTCATTATATTTATTTCATATAATTCTGTCAATAAACACATTTGAAATGCATATATATTTTTTTCATGGCAGGTATAACAAATAGATATAACAAAGCCTTTATAACCGTTAATTTTTACTAAATACGACTATAAAGGCTTCATTTAATTCATATTATTTTATATTTATTTTTCTGAGAGATACTCATGTATTCCTCTTGCTCCGGCTCTTCCGGCCTCCATAGCAAGAATAACCGTAGCGGCACCTGTTACGGCATCACCACCTGCAAAAACTCCCTTTCTGGAAGTTTGTCCGGTCTTTTCATCGGCTTCAATACATTTCCACTTATTGATATCAAGACCTTCTGTAGTTCTTGCGATAAGAGGATTAGGTGAAGTACCGAGTGACATGATAACAGTATCACAGTCGATAACGAACTCACTTCCCTTTACCTCTACCGGTCTTCTTCTACCGCTGGCATCAGGCTCTCCAAGTTCCATTCTGATAACTTTCATTCCCTTTACCCATCCCTTTTCATCCTCAAGGATCTCAACAGGGTTTGTAAGTATATCAAATATAATACCTTCCTGCTTTGCATGATGAACTTCTTCAGCTCTTGCAGGCAATTCGGCTTCACTTCTTCTATATATAACATGTACTTCCGCACCAAGTCTTAGAGCGGTTCTTGCGGCATCCATAGCCACGTTTCCACCACCTACAATACATACCTTTTTACTCTTAATAATAGGTGTGTGATAGTCGTCTCTGAAAGCCTTCATAAGGTTATTTCTTGTAAGATACTCGTTTGCCGAAAATACTCCGTTTGCGTTCTCACCCGGAATACCCATAAACATAGGAAGACCTGCACCTGAACCAATAAATACGGCATCAAATCCCTCTTCTTCCAAAAGCTCATCTATTGTAACCGTTTTTCCGATGATAACGTCCGTCTCAATCTTTACGCCAAGGTCGATAACATTTTGAATCTCAGGTAAAACAACTTCATCCTTAGGTAATCTGAACTCAGGAATTCCGTATATCAAAACTCCACCCGGCTCATGTAACGCTTCAAATATGGTAACTTCATATCCAAGTTTTGCAAGGTCGCCTGCACAGCTGAGTCCTGCAGGACCTGAACCGATTACAGCAACTCTTTTGCCGTTCTTATTCGGATTTGCCTTTGGCTTAATACCCATTTTTCTTGCAGTATCAGCTACATATCTCTCAAGCTTACCTATTGAAACAGCCTCACCTCTGTTTCCTCTGATACATACACCCTCACACTGTGTCTCCTGTGGACAAACTCTTCCACATACGGCAGGAAGTGAACTTGACTGTGCGATAACATCTGACGCACCTTCAATATCACCCTTTAATATTTCCTGTATAAAAGCGGGAATATTTATAGATACAGGGCAACCCTGTATACATTTAGCATTCTTACAGTTAAAACATCTTGCAGCCTCAGCCATAGCCTCTTCCTTAGAGTATCCAAGGCATACTTCTTCAAAATTTTTAGCTCTTACTTCAGGCTCCTGCTCAGCAACAGCAACTTTCTTCCACATATCCTGTGCCATTATTTGTCACCTCCACATACGCCACATCCGCCATGATGTGTTTCGCCTTCTACAACCTTCAAAAGTTCTTTACCTTCTTCTGTCTTATAGATCTGCAATCTTTGAAGTGCTTCGTTGAAATTAATCTTATGTGCATCAAACTCAGGTCCGTCTACACATGCAAACTTAATTTCATCACCTACAGACAGTCTGCAGGCACCACACATACCGGTACCGTCTACCATGATTGTATTCATACTTGCGATAGTCGGTATGCCGAGTTCTTTTGTAAGAAGTGATACAAATTTCATCATTATCATAGGACCGATAACTACACAGTGGTCATACTTCTTGCCTTCATTTTCAACAAGGTCTTTTACCTTATCCGTTACAAGCCCTTTGAATCCGTAAGAACCGTCATCTGTACATACATATAAATTATCCGATACGGACTTAAGCTCGTCCTCAAGAATTACAAAGTCTTTGCTCTTTGCACCCTGAACCACATCAGCCTTAATACCTCTTTCAAAGAGCCATTTAACCTGTGGATATACAGGAGCTGTACCAAGTCCGCCGGCTACAAAAAGAATCTTCTTCTTTTTTAATTCCTCTATGTCTTCGCCTATAAGATCACTTGCATTTCCAAGCGGTCCTACAAAGTCCATAAACTCATCGCCTTCGTTGAGCTCATCTGCAATCAGTCTGGTTGAGCCGCCAATAACCTGAATAACTATGGTAACAGTTCCGGCTTCACGGTCATAGTCACAGATTGTAAGCGGAATTCTCTCACCCTGCTTATCCTGCTTTACTATAACAAACTCTCCCGGAAGACATTTTGCTGCTACTCTCTTAGCCAAAACATCGAATAAATAAATGTTTTCAGCTAATTTTCTTTTCTTCACAATAGGAAACATATTGCTTATCCCTCCAAATAGATAAAATCTCAAACTTAATATTAACACAAAAAAATAAAAAAAACAAACTAAATAAAAGCAATATATAAGAACAGTTCGTTATTTTTTTGGCTAATTTAACCTTAAATGTTATTTTTTTACTACCTGTTCATTTCAGACTTATAGCCGTCAGTCATATTATGATCCGCAATTATATTGTCGATATCATTCAGATTTGAAGAAGGCACATCGCCCGGTATAGTGTTTTTTACGGCAGAATATGCATTGCCGTAAGCCAACGCTTTTTCACAGTCAAGTCTGTAATGCAAAAGACCGTACAATGTTCCTGCAATATATGCATCTCCGCTTCCTATTCTGTCTACAACATCAATTGCCTTATAAGGTTTTTCCGTATAATACTTATCCTGATAAGCATTGTATATTACGGATCCGAAATCATGCACCTTCGGTGAATGTACCGTTCTTTGTGTAGATGCCACTATTGAGATAGGATACTCCTCGGTAAACGACTTCATAATTTCTCTTACATCTCCGGTCTTTTCGAAAGTAAGTCTGGCCGTATCCTCGGAGCAAAAGAATATATCCACAAAAGGCAATATTTTTTCTATAGTCTCTCTTGCCTCTTCGCCCGACCAGAGATTGGCTCTGAAATTCACATCAAATGATATAATCGATCCGTTCTCTTTAAATTTCTTTATCATTTCTATTGCGGTTTCTCTTGATTTTTCACAAAGAGCCAATGTTATGCCGGTTGTATGAAAACATGTGGTAGACTTATACATATCTTCCGGAAACTCGTTTACGCTTATAGTTTCAAAGCATGAATTTTTTCTGTCGTATATTACATTAGGCTTTCTTGGATATGCACCATTTTCGTAGAAATATATTCCAACTCTGGCATCTTTGTTTGAATCATATATTATATAATCGTCACTGATTCCATAAGATCTGACAGTATTCTTTATATATGCACCCATTTCATGTGAAGGAAGCTTTGTTATAACACCGGTTTTTAACCCTAGAAGCGATGCACCTACAGCAACATTTAACTCCGCACCTCCTACCTGCCTGATAAGCGTGTCTCCTCTTACCAATCTGTCATCTCTTACAGGTGAAAGTCTTAAAAGCGCCTGTCCCAAAGTCAATAAATCAAATTTCTTATCCATTTCTTTGCCTTTCAAAAAATTATCTAAACTCTTTTATACATTCTGAATGTATAAGGTATATCAAAATAAGTTTCTTCCTCTGTTTCAAGGACAAGATTCCATTCTTTATCCAGATCCAAATTCAAAAAATGTCTGTCCGCCGCATACTCATAGTCAATATATGTAACATGAGCAACATTGCAATAGGGCAAGAAATTCCTATAAACACTTTCTCCCCCTATAACAAAAACATCTTCATCATTTATATTATTTTCTCTGAGGTACTCCAAACACGACTCCAAACTGTTTACTACTGTTGCACCTTTTATTTTTAAGTTTTTATCTTTTGATAAAACTATATTCTCTCTTCCCGCAAGCGGCTGAGAACCGGGGAGTGACAATAATGTATTATGTCCCATTATTATCACCTTTCCTACAGTCTCCTCCCTGAAAAGTTTCATATCTTTGGGAATCGAAACCAAGAGCTTCCCCTTATTTCCGATTCCCCATTTTTTATCTACCGAAACAATTATATTCATTCTATTCCTCAGCTATAATCAGTTCCTTTGCATAAGGCAATGTCTCTATCCATTCACAAAAACTTCTCCACTCATCAAGTTTATGATGCTTTCTTGATTTATAAATATTAATGAGTGTCTCATAATTTAATGTACAGGTTCTCATTTGATTGTAGCTTGAAGGTAAAAGCTGTATAAGGTCATACCAAAGTGCCTTATCCTTAGTTTCCACATATTCAAGTCTGATTTTTTCCATTTCATCTACAAGAGCTCTTAAAACTTTCAGACCGTTCTCAGTCAGATGATCATGTGAAAAATCATCTATCTCAAAAGGCTTTGAATGAATCTTGTGCATCGTGGATGTGGAGTTTGCAACTGTAGCAACCTTATATGTATCGTACTCTTTCCACCAATACATAGGTGCGGTTATATCAACGGAAAGCATTACCTGCCTTAAATACTTTCTGTGATCGCTTGTTCCGGCATTTCTAAGCCTTTTTGCAAGCGATAAATCATTCTCTCCTAAAATATATTGACCGTTTTCATCATAATAACTGTCAGATCTCGCCCATGAATTCATCGGATTTCTTGCGCCTCTTATGGCATTTTCCAAATTCATAACATAAACTCTGTTAAAATCTATCATCCCATCTCCCTTTTCTTTTTAATTCCATATACATATTATAGCCTCTTTCAAGCATCATTCTTTCATTTGAAAATTTCAAAAGATGAAAAGATTCATGGTATTTATAATACCCCGAATCCACAAAATATTCTTCTCTTTGCGGTCTTGAAAAATAGCTGTCGGTCTTCATCAAGAACCAATGTACTCTTTTATCGATTATTTCCGTACTTGTGTTAAATGTATAATGGCTGGTTCCTATAAATTGTACTATTTTAGCCTTTGCTCCGGTTTCTTCGTAAACCTCCCTCAGTGCAGTCTTCTCAAATGTTTCACCCGGTTCCACAGTTCCTTTCGGTAAAACCCATCCCTCATATTTATTTTTATAATTTTTAAACAAGGTCAATATCTTTCCGTGATATATAACTACACCACCGCAGCTGGTTGCTTCTATCATTCCACACCTCCACTTTAGTGATAACTAAAAGAAGTATAAACTAATGCCGCTCTATAGTAAAGAACATATCACTCAATGCCTCTTTTTAGATGTCCTCTTGTAAAATCCGAAACATTTTCAACATCCAGACCTTTAATAAAATAATCGAAATATTTTCTTATAACAGCCTTTGTCTCTCTCTCATTCTCTGTGGTAAACCAGAGTCTCAAAGTCCCCGGTGAGATTTTTTTTATATCTTTTTCCATTCCTATAACTGAAAGCGGCTTTGAATTAAGTATTGTGTTATAACAAAAATCGCAATGTGTTTTTACCTGCATATCACTGTTTTTTCTATCCTTTAATACAAGTACTTCCTTCTTATGATCACATCCCTTTGTTGTTTTCTTTAAACATTGTGCCGAAACCATCATAGGTATCTTACCGTAAGCCACCATTTCATTTCCCGGATTTCCAAGTTGCTTCATCTCATTCAGATTAAGCTCCAAAGGATATGTAAGTCTCTTTACATTAAACTTTTCATTATAAAAATCTATAGTTCTTTTATTGTAAGCATAAATATTATAATCAAGTATAATGCTTGCCGAAGCGTCTATATTATCATTTATATAAAATATCTCTTCCAGACTTCTGACTATAAAATTATCAAATTTAAAATCTCTTATCGTATTTAAATACTTATCGAAAAACTTCTTTGCCTCATCTCTGAAAATATGCGGCATATATAAATTACAGCTGTTTGAATAAGACTTTAATGTGTTTATTTTTCCGGTGATTCCTTCATATCCAAGCAGTTCACTCTCTATACTTATCTCATCAAATACAATACCTTCCTCCCTTGCAAATTGAATTGCACCGTCTATCTGGTCCATGCTCTCGCAAAGAATATTGAGTTTTACTCTCTCGGATTCTTTTTTCTCACCACTTATAATCGGATGTATAAATCCTTCGTATTCCTTTATATCCGAATCATCTCTTGTATACCTTGTTAAAATTTTCTCTTCAAGCTTATCCAAGGCCTCTCTTCTTATCTCGTTTAAAGCCTTCAAAGGTATAAACAGATTATCATCCAGCTCTATACTTAAGTTTTCAAAATAAAACCTGCTGTTACCCGTCTTTTTTAGTTGCTTGTCCACATCTTCCAAAGAAACAGCCTTGTTCTTTGCAGGCTGAGGTATGTCACCGATAATTTCTACAGATAAAAAATTATCAAATTCTTTATCTCTGCCATAGACATCTTTTAAATCATTTATACTTATATCAAATATTATAGGCATATTTTCTTTTAATTTAATTGAACCTGAAACAGCCAATTGCTTTTTACCTTCAACAAAAGTCTTGTCAAGATAATCAAAGTACTCGGTATTCACCTGCTTACTTACCGGCTTTTCATGCAAAGCAATCATATCCTTACCGTTATGCTCCTTATAATATCCGTCAGTTTGTCCCCCTCTGTCAAAGAGGTCAAGTAAAAGCTTTCTATCCGCTTTCTCCACACTATATCCGGCTCTTCCTTTTTCATTATAAAGATCCAGATACTTTCTCCAGATACTCACCACACCTGCGGTATATCTTGGCGCCTTCATTCTTCCCTCTATTTTCAAGGAATCGATTCCGGCTTCTATAAGATCCGGCAAAATATCCAAACTGCAAAGGTCCTTACAACTTAAAAGATTTCTTTCATCGGCTTTATTAAGTTTTTTGTTGCCTTCATACACATCATAAGGCAGTCTGCAGGTTTGAGCACATCTTCCTCTGTTACCGCTTCTTCCACCAATCATCGAACTCATAAGGCACTGCCCCGAATACGAATAGCAAAGCGCACCATGTACAAAGCACTCTATCTCAATATCACTCTTTTTATCTATGTCTCTTATCTCTTCCAAAGATATCTCTCTGGCAGGAACTATTCTGCTTGCACCCTGATTTTTTAAGAATATTGCTCCGTAGCTTCCTGTTATAGTCATCTGAGTACTGGCATGTACCGAAAGTTTCGGAAAATGCTTTCTTATAAATTCAAATACACCGAGATCCTGTACTATAACAGCATCAACACCTGCATTATAGTAAGTCTTTATATAAACAAAAAGCTCTCCGATTTCACTTTCCTTTAAAAGAGTGTTTACAGTCATATAGACATTTACACCGAAAGTATGAGCGTATTCAATACCTTTTATTAAAATATCCTCTTCCGGATTATCGGCATATGCTCTGGCTGAAAATTTTTTCCCGCCTATATATACCGCATCCGCTCCTGCATTGACTGCCGCCACAAGACTCTCATATGAGCCGGCAGGAGCCAAAAGCTCTACATTATTCATTCTTAACCTTTCATTTCAATACCGAGATGGATATATGCATTCTCCGTAGCAACTCTTCCTCCCGGCGTTCTGTTTATAAGCCCGTTCATCAAAAGATATGGCTCATATACATCTTCCAAAGTACCTGCATCCTCACCCAATGCCGCACTCAAAGTATTAAGTCCCACCGGACCTCCTCCAAACTTTTCTATAATAGTGAGTAAAATCATTCTGTCATTGTTGTCAAGCCCAAGCTTGTCAACATCAAGTATATCAAGTGCATAATCCGCAACCTTTTTATCTATCACACCGTTATACTTTACCTGTGCGAAATCTCTGACACGCTTTAAAAGCCTGTTTGCAAGTCTTGGAGTGCCTCTACTTCTTCTTGCAATTTCCACAGCTCCGCTCTCATCTATTTCCACTCCCAACACCATCGATGAACGCATTACAATCTCTTTTAATTCATCTGTAGTATAAAATTCAAGCTTTTGCACCACACCGAATCTGTCTCTGAGCGGTGCTGTAAGCAGTCCCGCTCTTGTAGTTGCACCTACCAAAGTAAACTTCGGCAAATCAAGTCTTATACTTCTTGCACCGGTTTCCTTACCTATTACAATATCTATTGCAAAATCTTCCATTGCAGGATAAAGCACCTCTTCCACCTGACGATTCAGCCTGTGTATCTCGTCCACAAAAAGCACATCACCCTCATTCAGATTATTTAAAATAGCAGCCATATCCCCCGGCTTTTCAATTGCAGGTCCTGAGGTAACCTTTAAGTTTGTCCCCATCTCATTTGCAATAATATTACAAAGCGTAGTCTTTCCAAGCCCCGGAGGGCCGTAGAAAAGCACATGGTCAAGACTTTCTTTTCTAATCTTTGCCGCATCTATATAAATTTTAAGATTTTTTCTTATTTTATCCTGACCGATATATTCATTTAAAAATTGAGGTCTCAGACTTTTTTCTATTTGTTTATCTTCTTTTGTTATTTCAGTTGAAATTATTCTTCTTTCCATTTATATGCCCACTATATCTTATTCTTAGAATATCGCCATCTTTTTTAAAGCAATTTTCAGTATATCCTCTGTAGTATCTGAATCACCTATCTCAATACTTCTTAACACCTTATAAGCTTCACTGCTTGAATATCCCAAAGAAACCAAAGCTTCCACAACTTCACTTTGTGCTCCGCCATTTGCAGGCTTTTCACTCTCTATGGATGTGATGCTTTCAAGATCAACCTTCTCTTTTAAATCAAGGATTATTCTCTTTGCAATCTTAGGTCCTATACCCTGAGCCGCACTTATCGCCTTGTGATCATCGGAAACTATAGCCATCTTCAAGTCAAATGTACTTAAAGTCGACATTATACTGAGCGCCGCCTTCGGACCGACACCACTTATTCCTATAAGCTTTTTAAACATACTAAGGTCAGCTCTGTCTAAAAATCCGTATAATGTATGTGCATCCTCTGAAATCTTCAAATATGTATGTATAACAATATCTTTTCCATTTGATATATTTTCCAGATCTCTACCGCAAACAAACACTTCATAACCCAAACCGGCACATTCCACTATTATATTGTCAATATTTTTTTCTATAACAATTCCTTTTATATATGTAATCATATCTCTTCCCAATATTTTAATCTCCAGACTATAATATCATATAGCAAGATTACAAATCAAACAAAATCGAACACACTTTCGCAAATTATTGATTAAAACATTCGAGGATATTATAATACAGGTATGAAAGAAATTAAAAAGATTTTTAAAAATAATATAAAATATGATTTATCAAAAATAGGAAATCCAAAAAGAGTACTTTTTTTTGATATAGAAACCACAGGACTTAGTCCGAAAAATTCAAAGCTTTATCTTATCGGCTGTATAAGTGTTGAAGAAAATAATTTAAACTTTAAGCAATGGTTTTCCGAAAGCATATCTGATGAAACGGCCATGTTGCAGTCCTTTTATGAGTACGCCGCAAATTTCGATACTTTGATTCATTTTAACGGAGACGGATTTGACCTTCCTTATATAAGAGAGTGTGCTGGGCAATACTATCTTTTCAATCCGCTTGATGATTATGAAAGCATTGATATTTACAAGAAAATAAGGCATCTGAAGAAACCTCTCGGACTTGAAAGAATGAACCAGAAAACATTGGAGGAATTTCTGGGACTGTATCGAGAGGATATATATACCGGAGGCGAACTTATAGAATTTTACTACAGATATACACAAAATAAAGACTCGAATATTTTACATACCCTACTCTTGCATAACGAAGAAGATCTCCTGGGTATGTTAAAGGTTGTGGAGATGCTTTCTTATTCCGATTTTTTCAACTCAATCTTTGTTCCGGAGTCAGTACATGTAAATAATGATAAACTGTTTTTAAATTTCATCTGTAACGAAACTCTACCGCATGATTTGAAACTCACCGACGATGTGTCACTATATATTTCAGGTAATAAAGTAGAATTAAGCATACCTATATTAAAAGACGAGTTAAAATTTTTCTTTGAAAATTACAAAGACTACTATTATCTGACAATTGAAGATTATGCTGTGCATAAAAGTATAGGTGAATTTGTAGACAAAGCAGTAAAGAAAAAAGCCACTAAACAAACCGCTTATATCAGACAGTTTGCCGATTATATATACTGTTTTAATATGTCTGATATTGATGAAACATTTAAAAAAGATTATAAATCAAAAGAAAAATATATAAATTTAGCAAAACTTGATTTTGATAACAAAGAGTTTTTCAGCAAATACTTGGTCGAAATATTCAAACATTTCAAACTATTAAAATAATAATTAGATTATTCAGAAAATAGATACAAAAAACATTGAAATAAGTTGTAAATTTATAAAGTCCTTATAAATTCAGATTATAAGGACTTTATGTATTAACTCAATATATATTTTCAATTTTTTATACAATTTATAATATAAAATCAATATACATACGGATGTTTTAAAAGCCATCTCATATATGCCAAAGCCTTCTTTTCACCCTCATTCTTATTCATAAGCAGGATTTTTTCAAGCAACGCTCTTGTATCCTTATGTAAATCAATATAATCTTTTCTTTTACAGTAATAGTCCCATGGAACATCTGTTGTGTAGCTGTCTCCGGAATATACCTTTGAAGCCGCAATTCTGTCACAGCACATCTCAAGCACGTATTTTAGAGGCATTTTCATACCCATAAGACCGTCTTTTTCGTCAGGACCGTAGTCAATCCAGTACTCAAAATGATGTTTATTTCTTCCCTTATGATGTAGCCATGAACTTGAATATCCCTTTTCAAGCTTCTCGATGGCATTCGGACTCCTGTCCCCTTGATAGTATTTTATACCTATTAAAAACTCTTCAGGCGAATATTTGCTCAAATCGTGTAGGAATCCCTGCTTAATTAGGCCTATTTTGAAACAAAGGTCCATTACAGTAAGCTTATGTTTATTTATTGTCTTTAAATGATTAAATACACTGTTATTATGCATAATTATCTATCTCCTCTAATTAAATATTTGACAATATACACATTACGTGATACTATATGATTACAGATAAAAATTACCACTTGAATGCTTGATGATAGAAAGTTTTACTTTCATCTAAACAAAGAACGACTTTCAATTATCCCAAAAACGGATTTTTGAGCCTGTAATCTTTCAAGCTATTTAACTTTTTTCTGTAGTTACACTTTTTTATTTGGAGGCATTATTTATGAACAGAGGTACAGTTAAGTGGTTTAATAACCAAAAAGGTTACGGTTTCATCTCAGATGAAGGCGGAAGTGATGTATTCGTACATTTTTCCGATTTAAACATGGAAGGATTTAAGACTCTTGATGAGGGAATCTCAGTTGAATATGATTTAACCGAGGGTGCTAAGGGTCCGCAGGCTGTAAACGTTACAGTAGTCAGATAATCATAGATATGTTTAAAGAGCTCTTTAAAGAGCTCTTTTTTTATCGCCTTCTCGTCAATACAACTTAACTATCTTGTTGTAGCTTTTTTCAGCATTTCCTCAAGCTCGTTCACATTAAAGTCATATGCCTTATTACAAAAATGACATTTCACCTCTATAGGCTTACCATCATCTATCATTTCCTGCAATTCTTTTTCTCCGACGCTTATAAGAGCCTTTTCTATTCTCTCCTTATCACAATTGCATTTAAAGCAAAGATCAAGACTCTCATTAAATTCAAGATCCATATCTCCCAAAATACTTTTAAGTATATCATTTGGAGACATACCCTCACTCAGCATTGTGGTCACCGGTTTCAGATTATTGATTTTAGTTTCAAGCTTATCTATTATCTCATCAGGACAATGTGGCATAAGCTGTATAATAAATCCTCCTGCCGCATTTATTGTATTATCTTTATTTAACAATACTCCAAGTCCGACACTTGAAGGTGTCTGTTCACTTGTTGCATAGTAATATGTCAAGTCTTCAGCTATTTCTCCGGATAAAAGTGCCACCTGACCTACATAAGGTTCCTTCATTCCGGTATCCATTATAACACTCATAAGACCGACACCTATCGCCTCGGCAACATCAAGTTTGCCTTTTGCATTAGGCGGAATAATAACCGTAGGATTAAAAGGATATCCCTTTACTTCACCTTTATTGTTTGCTGTTGCAATCACTCCTCCGAGAGGTCCGTCGCCCTCAATTTTTAATGTAAGGAGATCTTTTTCTCCTTTCATCATACTTCCCATCATTGCCGCCGCGGTAAGCATTCTTCCCAATGCCGCAGTCGCCACCGGTGAAGTATTGTGATCGTTTTTGGCTTCCTCTACCAGATCTTTTGTATTTGCAGCAAAAGCTCTTATATATCCGTTTGCCGCAGTGGCTTTCACCATATAATCTTTCATTTACTTTCCCTTCTCTCTGGCTACAAAAAGTATTCTCTCAGTATTTTCGCTTATATCTCCATAGGTATCCGCATCCATATATTTTTCAAGCACCATATTACTTGAATCTATCGCAGATAATATTTCATCGAAAGTATAAGCTTTTTGTACATGTCTTTCTTCAAATCTTTTGTAACTGTCATCTTCAAGCTTTATAAAAAGGTTCAAATCATATTCATTGATTCTTTTATCAATGTCGTATGTATTTTCCCATATAAAACTTGCCTGCTCTCTTACCTCAGCAAAAGTATTGTCTCCCAGTATATTTTGATATTTATATTCAGTATTCATATCAAAAATAAAAAGCCCATTAGGATCCAGATAATTATTCACCCAGGCAAATACCTCTTTAAGCTCAGATAATTCTCTTATATAATTCAAACTGTCACAGCGAGATATTATTGCTCTTACAGTACCGTACAGCTCAAATTCTCTCATATCCTGACAAAGATATAATATATCATTGCCTGAAGCACATTTCTTTTCCATTGCAACATCAAGCATATCATATGAATTATCTATTCCTATCATATCATATCCGAGATTTGCAAGCCTTTCGGTAATTGCTCCGGTACCGCAACCCAGATCACATATCAGCCCGTCTTTTATATTCTCTTTATATAATATATCCTTTATCTGCTCCACCCACTTGTCATAGGGAACATTGTCCATGAACAAATCATATACTTTTGCAAAATTTGTATATTGCTCCATTATTTTTCCTTAAAATTTTAGGTGACGTCAAACCGCCACCTAAAACAATACCCTTATTTAGTTCTTTCCACAGCAGAATTTATATTTCTTTCCGCTTCCGCATGGACACGGATCATTTCTGCCGATTTTCTTTTCTTTCACTACAGTACCGCTCTTTTTCTGAGTCTTGTAGAGTTCTTTTCTCTTTTCTTCATCTAAAAGACTTTCCCACTCCGGTAAGTTATAAAGCCAATCCGCTTTGGCCTCCACCATGTTGTAATAGAGCTTCTCAAGGTCAATATCAAGACTGATTTCAGTATCTTCCTTCATTTCTTCAATAGGATTAGGCTTATTAAGCGAATCATTTATACCGTCCAAAAAGCCTGTAATTGTTTGTATATCCGTATCAAATTTTGTTGCCAATTCAGCTACAGTGCATTTAATAACATCTTTAGGGTTCTTTAAAATACTCTCATAAATACCCTTTTCAACTATAAAGTAGTTTTTCCAAATCTCTTCTTTTTGTCTGTCATCTGTCACATCGCCGTAAGCTTTATTTCTCCAATTTTCCAATAAGGTCATCGTAACTTCCCCTTTTTTTCTTAAACTTGATTACGTATTATATACTAAAACCTGTTTAAAAGCAAGATATCAAGATTATAGAATAATCTGATTAATACAAATCATTGTATAAATTGTATATTAAGTAAGGTAGTACTAACTTGTATTTTATTCAATACATGCAAATTTGCTCTTGTTATTTTACATTAAATAGATTAGAATAGCATCAAGTAAGAGAAACATATAAATTTTAGGAGGAAATTTCAATGGCATATACAATTACAGATAAGTGCGTTAGTTGCGGAACTTGCGAAGGTGAGTGTCCTGTAAGTGCAATTTCACAGGGAGATACTCAGTTCAACATCGACGCTGATGCTTGCATCGATTGCGGTACATGTGCTTCAGTTTGCCCTACAGATGCTATTATAGCTTAATTATTGCTTGCTCAAAGCGATAATACTTATCATATGACCTGCTTCATGCAGGTCTTTTTTATTGCACAAAAAATATTTAATCATATAAAAAGCGAGACAGTTGCCTATCTCGCCATGTTTACAAATTTTGTTATATCAGGTTTCCAAACCAGATTTATTGTTCCAATTGCACCGTTTCTTTGTTTTGCAATAATAACCTCCGCTTCATTCGGATGTTCCGTATCCTTATTATAATAATCATCTCTATACAAAAACATTACAACATCGGCATCCTGCTCTATCGCTCCCGACTCTCTTAAATCTGAAAGCATAGGTCTGTGATCGAGTCTCGTCTCACAGGCTCTTGAAAGCTGCGAAAGTGCAATAACAGGCGCTCTCATTTCTCTTGCCAAAGCTTTTAAGCTTCTTGAAATATCCGATATCTCCTGTTGTCTGCTTATATTTGCCTTTCCGCTTCCTGTCATCAGCTGCAGATAATCTATTATAATAATATCAAGCCCTTTTTCAAGTTTCATCTTCCTGCACTTTGACCTTAATTCATTTATAGAAATACCCGGAGTATCATCAATTGCCAATGTGGAAGATCCGACACTTACAGCACCCTCTATCAAACTGTTCCAATCATTGTCATTAAGATTTCCCGTACGCAGTTTTTGCGAATCCACATTGCTCTCCATACTCAAAAGTCTGTTGACAAGCTGCTCTGCACTCATCTCCAAAGAAAAAACCATACATGAAATTTTCTTCTTCATAGTAATATTTTGAACTATATTAAGGACAAATGCGGTCTTGCCCATAGAAGGTCTTGCAGCCACCAAAACAAGGTCTGAAGGCTGAAGTCCGCTGGTCTTAAAGTCCAAATCTACAAAACCTGTAGGAATACCTGTAACGGTATCACTGTTTTTTGATGCAGCTTCTATTTTATCCAAAACATTTAATACCACATCGTTTATAGGTACGATATCTTTTGTTTCCTTTGTCTGAAGCAATTTAAATATCTCGTTTTCCGTCTTTGCGAAAAGTTCATCAACTCCCTTTTCGCCCACATAGCAATCATTTACTATTTCCTCCGATATCTTAATAAGCCTTCTGACATTGGACTTGTCCTTAACAATTTTAGAGTAATTTTTTATATTTGCCGACGTCGGAACCGAGTCCATTATACCTCTGAAAAAATCAAGACTTGTTATATCGGGTGGTACCTGTTTTTCCACAAGCTTATTTTGAATAAGCACCAAATCTATAGGTTTTCCTTCATTAAAGAGCTCAACCATACATTCAAATACAGTGCCGTATGCCTTGCTGTAGAAATCATTTTTATCAAGAACTTCTATAGCACTTGCAACAGCCTCTTTGTCAAGCAGCATAGATCCCAAAACCGCTTTTTCGGCATCTATACTGTTTGGCATCACTCTCTTAACCAGAGCTTCTTCCATTACTCTTCTCCAACTTTTACCTTTAACGCAGCTGTGACATCCTTATGTAACTTTACCTTTACTTCGTGGTTTCCAAAAGTCTTTATAGGCTCCGCAATTACAAGTTTTTTCTTATCTATTTCAAGTCCGAGCTGACTCTTTATAGCCTCTTCTATTTCCTTTGATGATACGGAACCGAAAGTTCTCCCGTCTTTTCCACCCTTTATTGTCAATGAAACACTTGCCTCATTAAGCTTTGCAGCCAACTCCTTTGCAGCCTCAAGTTTTTCCTTTGCTATCTTTTCTTCATTTGCCTTTTGAAGTTTTAAAGTGTTTAAATTTTCCTGATTAGCCTCTACACCCTTCTTTTTAGGTATAATAAAGTTTCTTGCATAACCTTCACTTACTTCTACAATATCACCTTTTTTTCCCAATGATTTTACATCTTCCAATAAAACAACTTTCATTATATTTCTCCTTTTTCAGTCATTTCTTTAAGCACTTCTTTCACACGTTTTTTCGCATCTTCTATTGTGCCCTCTTTTATCTGTGCTCCGGCAACGGATCTGTGTCCGCCTCCGCCAAGTTTTTCCATGATTGTCTGTACATTTACTTCATCCATGGATCGTGCACTGATATATATTATATTATTATATAATGTCAAAACAAAACTTGCCTTTATACCCTTTATATTTAAAAGGTCGTTTGCAGCCTGTGCACATACCAAAGTAGGTGATGCCGTATTCTCGGAATCACATTCACTTATAGCATAGCACTCCTTAAAGATCTCAGCATTATGAATCGCCTCAGCCTTTGCAAGATAATCAATCGCATCTTCTCTAAACATCTTTCTGACTCTGGTAACATCAGCACCGCATCGCTTTAAAAATGCAGCAGCCTCAAATGTTCTTACACCTGTTTGCACATTAAAGTTTTGCGTGTCTATTACTATTCCTGCATACATAGCGTCTGCTTCCACAGTTTTCAACTTAATATCGTCAGATATATATTGTACAATCTCAGATACCATTTCACATGCCGATGATGCAAAAGTCTCCACATAAGATAATGTTGCGTTTGTAATTATCTCCGAGCTCTGTCTGTGGTGGTCAAATACCACAATATTTTTAGCCTTCTTTAAGAGCGAAGGTCCCTCTGTAATACTTGGTCTGTTTACATCCACAACAACCACTAAAGACTCGTTTGTAATACTGTTTACAGCCTTTTCCTCGGAAATAAACAAATCATCCGGATACTCTGCAGTCTTAAATTTCTCTATCATAGGCTTTGCTGAAGGATTTACATCCCCCATCAGGATATGAGCTTTTTTATTAAGGCTTGTAGCAATCCTCCATATTCCTATTGCAGCTCCGAAGGCATCCATATCAAGTATTTTATGCCCCATTATAATTACTTTATCTTTATTCTCAAGCAATTCTCTGAACGCATGAGCCTTTACTCTTGCCTTTACTCTGGTCTGCTTTTCAACAGTCTGAGCTTTTCCTCCGAAGTATTTTATCTCTTTTTCAGTCTTTACAACAGCCTGGTCTCCTCCTCTTCCAAGCGCCATATCCATAGCCATTCTTGCCAGTTCATAGTTCCTTGAAAGATTCTCACTTCCATAGCCGATGCCGATACTTAGTGTGATGCTCATTTCATTACCGATATTTACAGTCTTTACATCCTCCAAAATATCGAATCTTACCTCTATCGCCGAGTTCAAATTTTCTCTCTTTATAACAAAGAAAAATTTATCTTTCTCAAGCTTCTTTACAATACCGTTAAAACTGTTTATATATTGGTTTATTTTTCTGTCAATCAATGCTTCAAGAAGTGACTTTCTTACCTCTTCAACACTTTCCATGGCCTCATCATAATTATCCATATAGATAAGTCCTACCACAGGCATGGAATCATCCTTCTTATTTTGTAATTCCACCAAATCGGTTTCATCAAAAAGGCAAATCGTATATACAAAAGACTCCTCAATATACAATCTGGTTATCCTTATACGATATTTTCTATCCTGATATTCGCCGTGAAAATCCGTTTTATCAGTAATTTCCTCAATGTCCTTTTCAGTGATATTTTCAAACATTGCATGAATATCTTTTTTAGACTGCCTGTCTTTTTGTACAAGCGAATTAAAGGCCCTGTTTCTCCAAGCTATAATACCTTTTTTATCCATCAAGGCATATGGTATATCCAAATCCTGTGAAAATATATTCTGCGTGTTTTCGCTTGCCATGGCATACTCCACCATGTAATTCGACAAATTTCTTGAAAGCATAATATTCCATCCGATAATATATATTATACCGAAAAGTGCCAGTAAAAAAATTATTGCACCACAGCCTTTCCCCGGTGCAACAAACAATATTCCAAGCAAAAACACCAAGACTATAAGTGAATACAACAAGTTTTTCCTTAATATTGCCTTTGTATTTTTTTTATTTTTCATTAGCATCTCCATTATTTTAAAAATGGTATTCCGCCACATATATAATATGCGGCAAAATGTCATCGCTTTTATTATAAAAGTTTTAAATGATTATATCAAGAAAAGTATAATCTATCAAGCTTAGCGATTTTCTTTAAAACTTAAATAAGGGCTGTTTTCACAGCCCTTAAAAACTTTTCATAATATAAATTTCACACTCATCAAATTATACATTCACATCTGCTGCGTCTTCAAGCAACATTGCTTCATACTTCCCTATGACCGTATCTGAAATAAGCTCTCTGGTTTGAGAATTTATAGGATGTGCTATATCTCTATATTCGCCGTCAGCCGCCATTCTGCTTGGCATAGCTATAAACAATCCTTTTTCACCTTCGATGACTTTAATATCATGAATAACAAATTCATTATCTAAAGTAATCGAAACAACGGCCTTCATTTTACCTTCTTTATCAATTCTTCTAACTCTGACATCAGTAATCTGCATTATTTGAATCCCCCCTTAATCTCCTTAAAGAGTATATCTTTCGTTTTTTTCTATTACTATTCTGACCTGCTCTGCTGTCCCAATATAAGTCGAATTTGCACGTATTGTATCACGGCTTTCCACAATACAGTTTTCAATGACTGTGTTATCGCCAATGTATACATCATTCAAAATAACAGAATTCCTAATTATACAACCGTTACCTATGTACGATTTATTAAAAAGAACCGAGTTTTCAACTGTACCGTTTATGATACAGCCACTTGCAATAAGTGAATTTGACACCTTAGCCCCCGGATTATACTTTGCCGGCGGCAAATCGTCAACCTTAGAATATACACCCGGATATTCTACAAAGAAATGATCTCTCACCTCTTTTTTCAAGAAATCCATATTTGTCTTATAATAAGATTCTACCGAAGCTATATTGCTCCAATAAGAATTAATCTTATATGCATATATTCTCTTCAAATTTTTGTATCTGATCAAAATATCTTTTACGAAGTCATATCTGTCCTCCGCAATACTTCTTTCAATCAGTTCAATAAGTTGTCTCCTTCTGATAATATATATCCCGCAGGATATATTTACAGAATCTGTAACTATCGGTTTTTCCTCAAAATTGACTATTCTACCATCATCATTTATTGAAACCATACCGAATCTAGTCAAATCTTCTGTTTCATTTGCTTTCTTGCATACTACAGTAATATCTGCTTTCTTTTCAATATGATACTCCAATACTTTATTATAGTCAAGTTTATAAATACCATCACCTGCACTAATAATAACATACGGCTCATGAGATCTTTTTAAAAACACCAAATTTTGATACAATGCATCAGCGGTACCTCTATACCAATCTGAACTTTCAGCGGTAATAGTCGGTGTGAAAACAAATAAACCACCTTGTTTTCTTCCAAAATCCCACCATTTTGATGAACTCAAATGTTCATTCAACGATCTTGAGTTGTACTGTGTAAATACAGCCACTTTTTGCACATGTGAATTCGACATATTGCTGAGTGCAAAATCTATACTTCTGTAACTTCCGGCGATAGGCATTGCTGCAATAGCCCTCTTGTTGGAAAGTTCTTTCATTCTTTTTGAGTTTCCGCCCGCCAACACTATTCCTATTGCTCTCATATTTTGCCACCTACCTTTACAATGAAGTCACCACTTAAAAGTTTGCCATCCACATAGTCATCTATTGTTGTCTTTCCTAAAACAGCTGTATTCTTACCAATAACAACACCGTCAGGGATAGTTGTTCTCTCCCCGATTACTGCAAGATCGCAATTGTAAACTTTCTTATCGTATCTGCTCTCACAAAATTCAAAAGCTCCAATCTCACAATTTTTTCCGACTTCGGAATTTTCAGCGATAATAGCTTTGGTAACCTTGGAGTTTGCGCCTATCTTACTGCCCTTCATAATTATGGAGTCGGTAACTACCGCACCCTCTTCAATAACAACCCCCGCACCTATTACCGAATTGTTCACTTCTCCGTAAACTTCCACACCTTCACCGATAATACTCTTATTTACGGTGGAACCCTCCGAAATATATTGTGGAGTAATAATATCGCCCTTGGTATAAATCTTCCAGTATTCTTCATACAGGTTGAATTCAGGTATTATATCAACAAGCTCCATGTTTGCTTCCCAATATGTTTCCAAAGTACCTACATCTTTCCAATATCCGTTAAATTCATAACTGAAAATTCTACCGCCTTTGTTAAACACATGCGGAATAATATGTTTACCAAAATCACATCCGGGCTCATTTGATAATTCAATCAAAGAATCTCTAAGAGTTTTCCATGAGAAAATATAAATTCCCATAGATGCAAGGTTTGACCTTGGAACCTCAGGCTTTTCTTCAAACTCCGTTACCCTACCGGCATTGTCGGTTATGAGTATTCCAAATCTTGATGCCTCTTCCATCGAAACAGGCATAGCCGCAATAGTTATATCGGCATTGTTCGCCTTGTGGTAATCGAGCATTACCTCATAGTCCATCTTGTATATGTGATCACCCGAAAGTATCAAAACATAATCGGGATTGTAACTTTCCATATACTCAAGATTTTGGTAAATTGCATTGGCAGTACCTGAATACCAGTCACTACCTGCAGCATTTTCATACGGCGGCAATACAGTGACTCCTCCCATATTCCTATCCAAATCCCACGGAATTCCGATTCCAATATGGGTATTCAGTCTAAGAGGCTGGTACTGAGTCAAGACTCCAACCGTATCAACACCTGAATTGATGCAGTTGCTCAACGGAAAATCTATTATCCTGTACTTACCGCCAAATGAAACTGCTGGTTTGGCCACATTATGTGTCAGCACACCAAGGCGACTGCCTTGTCCTCCTGCTAACAGCATAGCTATCATTTCCTTTTTAATCATGTACACACCTCGTTGCTAATGCTATTTCCTTATGTTTACACTTGAATTATAGCACAAATATACTTGATTGTGAATAAAAGATTTTATTTTAACGGATTTTTTTCTATGTTTTGATGAAATTTAATATCCACCTTAAATAATCACGACACAATTAATAACATTTACTATATTACATTAAAAATTGCACAAAGTTTTATATATATTTTTAGTTATTTTCACCAGAGCTAAAATATTGCATAAAACATAAAATATTATTTGTTCTTAAGTTGTCCAAACAATTAAATGTATGCTATAATTAGATGTTACTAAATTTATGCCTAAACGGTATTGAGGAGGAAATCTAATGAAGCTGACAACAGTAAGAGAAATATACAAAAACACGGCGAAGTATATTGATACTGAAATCACAATAGGAGGATGGGTAAGAAGCAACAGAGATTCAAAGTCTTTCGGCTTTCTAGTTATAAGTGACGGAAGTTATTTTGAGCAGATTCAAGTTGTATACAATGACAGTCTGCCTGATTTTAATAAATTGACAAAGATTAATGTCGGTGCCGCACTTGTTATAAAGGGCACACTTGTAGCAACACCGGGCGCAAAGCAGCCTTTTGAAATTCAGGCTGCACATATTGATATTGAAGGTGAATCAAGTTCCGATTATCCTCTGCAAAAGAAAAGACATACTTTGGAGTATTTGAGAACAATCTCTCACTTACGTCCAAGAACAAATACATTCCAGGCGGTATTCAGAGTGAGATCTCTTATTGCCTATGCTATACATAAATTCTTCCAGGAAAGAGATTTTGTGTATGTACATACTCCAATCATTACAGGAAGTGATGCTGAGGGTGCCGGTGAGATGTTTAGGGTTACGACAATCGATCCGCAAAATCCGCCTCTCAAAGATGACGGAAGCGTAGATTATTCTAAGGATTTCTTCGGCAAGGAGACAAATCTTACAGTTTCAGGACAGTTAAACGGCGAGACATTTGCCATGGCATTCAGAAATATTTATACATTCGGACCTACTTTCAGAGCCGAAAATTCAAATACCACCAGACATGCCGCAGAGTTTTGGATGATTGAGCCTGAGTTTGCCTTCGGTGATTTAAACGACAATATGGACCTTGCTGAAAGCATGCTCAAATATATAATAAATTATGTACTTGAAAATGCCGCTCCTGAGCTTGAATTCTTCAATCAGTTTGTAGATAAGGGACTTTTGGACAGACTTAAGAATGTGGCCGAGTCGGACTTCGGCAGAATTACATATACCGAAGCTATAGAAATACTTGAAAAGAACAATGAAAACTTTGAATACAAGGTTTCATGGGGTTGCGATCTTCAAACAGAGCATGAGCGTTACCTCACTGAGCAGGTATTTAAGAAGCCTATATTTGTTACTGATTATCCAAAGGCAATCAAGGCTTTCTATATGAAGGAAAATGAAGATAAAAATACTGTTGCCGCTATGGACTGCCTTGTTCCGGGAATAGGTGAAATAATGGGAGGAAGCCAAAGAGAGGATGACTATAACAAGCTTTTAGCCAGAATAGAAGAGCTTGGTATGGATACAAAGGACTATGACTTCTATCTTGATCTTAGAAAATACGGTTCAACCAGACATGCAGGTTTCGGTCTCGGATTTGAGAGATGCGTTATGTACCTTACAGGAATGTCAAATATAAGAGATGTACTTCCATTCCCAAGAACGGTAGGAAATTGCGAATTATAATAATAGGGAGGTATACTTTAGCCATATGAAATTTATACATACAGGTGATATTCATTATGGTATGAAGCCTGATTCAAATAGACCATGGGGTAAAGAGAGAGCCGATGCGGTAAAATCTTCGCTTCAAAAGATTATTGATGTTGCAAAGAAAAAAGAAGTCGATTTACTTCTTATTGCAGGCGATCTCTTCCACTCCCAGCCCTTCAGTCGTGATTTAAAAGAAGTTAACTTTCTTTTTTCCACAATACCGGATACAAAAGTGGTTATTATTGCCGGCAATCATGACTGTTTAAGAGAAAACAATAATATACTCAGCTTTCCATGGGCAAAAAATGTGGTTTATTTGTCCACCCCGACTATCAGCAGTGTGTATTTCCAAGATATAAACACGGAAATCTACGGCTTTTCATATCATGACAGGGAGGTTAAGGAAAATATTGTTTCCGGACTTTCCATTCGTGAAAATGACAGAGTGAAAATTCTTCTTTTACATGGCGGTGATGCAATGCATTTGCCTTTTGATAAAAATGAATTAAACAAGATTTCTTCATCTTATATAGCTCTCGGACATATACATAAGCCTGAAGTACTTTTTGACAGACATATGGCTTACTGTGGCTCTCCTGAACCTCTGGATATGACTGAAACCGGAGACCACGGAATTTTCTATGGTGAGATAGATAATAACACACGTGTCATGAAGGATTTTGAGTTTATAAAAATTTCAAATACTTCATATATCTCACTTACAATAAATGTAACTCCTGAAACTACAAATGCGGAGTTACATACCTCTTTGACGGAAACTATTAATATTAAGGGCAAACAAAATATATACAGATTTAAAATAAAGGGTCTAAGAGATCCCGATATCGAATTTGATTTGGATTCACTCTCATCAACACTTAGAATAGCTGAGATTATAGATGATTCCGAACCTAAATATGATTTTGCAAAACTCTTTGCAGAACATCCTTCAGATATGATAGGTTTTTTTATTCGAGAACTTGACAGGCCTAATATGAGCAAACTTGATAAAAAGGCCCTTTATTACGGCATTAATGCATTACTTAGAACTACTGATGAAAGGGGGAAAACATGAAACTGCTAAGCTTGCATATTGACGGCTTTGGCAAATTCAAAAATAAAGATTTGCAATTTGCCGATAATATGAATATTGTATACGGCTACAATGAAGCCGGAAAATCCACAATATTTATGTTTATCGAAGCAATGTTTTACGGCCTTGAAAGAGCAAAAGGTAGAGCAAGTAAAAGTGATACCTGGACCAAGTTCAAACCATGGGGCAATGGCGATATATATGGCGGAAGCCTGCGTTTTTCTTATCAGGACAAAAACTATCGCATAGAGAGAGATTTTACAAAGACCGCAACAACCCCTTTTGCCGTAGTAAATGAAACCGACGGAAAGAATGTTGAAAATCCCGGTGAATTTTTAAAGGAAGCACTTTGCGGACTTTCACAAACGGCATATTCAAATACGGTGAGTATATCACAGCTCAAATCCGCAACTGACGCCAAAATGGTGGTGGAGCTTAAAAACTATATTGCCAATATGAATACCACCGGTAATATGTCTTTAAATATCAACAAAGCCTCGGATTTCTTGAAAGAAAAAAAGAAAGCGTTTACCGCCGCTTTGAATCCCGATGCGGCAAAGACCTACAATCAGAATTTGACCGAAATAAGAGCTCTTGAAAAGAAAATCTCCTCTCCCGAGTTTTCAACACATTTGAAAACTTTAAAAGAGGCCGATGCCATTACGGAAAAAAGAATTATTGATTTAAATTCTCAAAAAGAGACTTTAATTGAAAGTATTGCATCCAAGCGTCAGCACCTTTCAGATCTCGGTTTTAATGATAAAAAGACTATTACAGAATTGCAAAACGATCTTAATAAAGGCTATAACGATTATCTTTCCGCTTATGAAAATGAGAAGAAATCAATTAATAAGGTTTATTCAACCATATTTCTTGTTTTATCGATAGTCAGTGTAATCCTTGCAGGTTATATCTTTAAAACCGGAAAAGACAATTTTCTTACAACCTCTACAGGTATAAGTTATCAGTTTGCAATGGTCCTTTTTATAATTATTTGTCTTGCATCTTTGATTTTTGCAAGTTATATCTATACGATTCATAATAAGGACAACAGACATTTAACCGAGCTTAAAGTAAATCTTATCGCGATAATGGCAAGAGTAGGCTCGTTTGATTCTATAACAGAAGAAAATATCCACCGTGCCAACAAGACGCTCAGTTCAAAGCTGAGAATCTTTGACGAAATGGAAGCAGATATCGCAAAAAGTGAAGCCCTGAGCGTAGATATAGAAAATCTGCGTGCTAAAAAGGCGGCATATGCCAGCGGTATTGATGCCAAAAAACAAAACGAGTGGGAACTCGAAAAACTAATGGAAAAGCTTGCACAATTGAAGGAAGAAAATACTTCATTAAAAAATATCATTGCGGAAAATGATAAGATCCGCTTTGAAATGGATGCTATAGATCTTGCCACCGAGACCTTGAAAAATCTTTCACAGACTATCAAGAACTCTTTCGGATTGTATCTGAATAAGGATGCTTCCGAGCTTATTGAAGGTATCACGGGCGGTGTGTATGATTCTATATCCATTGACGAGAATTTTAATGTATTCCTTAATACTCCGAACAGACTTGTTCCTATAGAACAGGCCAGCTCAGGTACTATGGATCAGGTGTATCTGGCACTTAGAATAGCAGCCGGCAGACTTATGCAGGGACGCTCTAAAGAATTACCGTTTATATTTGACGACAGCTTTGTAAACTACGATTCGATACGTCTTAGAGCCGCTTTACTTTGGATTGCCAATAATGTGCCGGAACAAATCATTGTATTCAGTTGTCATATGAGAGAAGCTCAGTTAATGACAGCCACTATGCAGGATTTCAATCTAATAGAATTGTAGGGAGTTTATGCGTTTTATCAGACAATTTCTAATCATATTATTTGTAAGTTTTTTAGGGGAAGTGCTAAAAGCCGTTTTACCGCTTCCCATACCTGCAAGCATATATGGGCTTGTCATTATGCTTGCATTACTTGTTTTGAAAGTAGTTAAGATTGAACAGGTTGAAGGTGCTTCTATGTTTTTAATAGATATAATGCCTCTTATGTTTATCCCTGCCTCGGCAGGTCTGATTGATATCTGGCCGACTCTCAAACCTGTACTTATACCGCTTCTTATTATGACTGTAATTTCCACTGTTTTGGTTATGGTTGTATCAGGTAAGGTAACCGAATTTGTTATAAAACTTGACAATAAAGAGCAAAAGAAAGGCAAATAGATGAGTAATTTTTTAAGTAATTCTATATTTTTCGGAGTTCTTCTATGTTTACTGTCATATCAGGCCGGAGTCTTCTTAAGACAAAAGACAAAAATAGCCGCCTTTAATCCGCTGCTTATTTCCATCATTATAGTAATCTTTGTACTTGTTATGTTTAATATCAAGTTTGAAGATTTTTATAAAGGTTCAAAATATATCAGCTTTTTATTGACTCCTGCGACTGTGGCTCTTGCCATACCGCTATACTCAAAGCTTGCTCTGTTAAAGTCAAACTTTAAAGCCATTATGTCGGGACTTATTGCAGGTGTTTTAACCTCTTTGATATCAATATTTGTAATGTCATTACTCTTCGGTCTGAGTCATGAAAATTATGTATCCATGCTCCCGAAGTCAATAACTACAGCAATAGGTATCGGAGTTTCGGAGGAACTTGGAGGTATCTCCACTATTACCACTGCCGTTATCATTGTAACAGGTGTTTTCGGCAATGTATCTGCTGATATCGTTTATAAAGTTTTCAATATAAAAAATCCTATTGCAAAGGGTATAGGTCTCGGTTCATCCGCACATGCCATAGGTACTTCAAAAGCTCTTGAGATGGGCGAAACCGAAGGTGCTATGAGTTCATTATCCATAGCTGTTGCAGGTATTATTACAGTTATATTTGCTTCATTCTTTGCAAAACTTATATAGTTGATATAAAAAAGCTGTATCTTTAAAATTTTAATCTTTAAAGATACAGCTCTATTTATTTTATGAAACTGATAATATTTCATTTATCTGTGATACCAATGTATCACAGTCAATTCCATGTACCATGCAAGCCTCTTCCAATGTCTCCATCTGTGATGAAGGACATCCAAGGCAATGCATACCTGTTCTCATAAGTATAGGTGCTATTAAATCATTTGTAATCAACAGTTCACCGATTGTCATATTCTTATTTATTGTCATAATCTTACTCCTTTACAATATTTTTATTCAGTATAAATCTTTTTGCCGAAATCTTCTATACCTTTTTTTATTTCATCTATAGTCAAGCCGGCAAAGCCTACCAAAACGGTGGATTTTCTTATATTTCTACCTGTATAAAAAACAGATATAGGATAAAGTCTGATTCCTGCAAGCCTTCCGCAGTTTATTATCTCTTCCTCACTCATATGTTCCAGTGTAAGTAAGATATGTAGTCCCGAGTTATTTTCAAAAACTTTTGCCTGTGGCAGATTATTTCTTATACTTTCAATAAGAGCATCTCTCTTTAGCCTGTAGTTGGTTCTCATTCTGTTCAGATGTCTTTCAAAATATCCTTCCTTTATGAATGTTTCAAGGATATTTTGATCGGATCTTGGAACCGTACAGGAGAGAAATTTAAGTTTGCTCTCATACTCTTCCATCAACTTTTCAGGAAGAACCATATATGCCACTCTTATCGCCGGTGCTATTGCCTTTGAAAATGTTCCCATATATATGATTTTTGAAGGATCAAGTCCCTGCATAGCAGGTATGGGTTTACCTACAAATCTGAACTCCGAATCATAATCATCTTCTATTATATATCTGTCACTCTTTTCATAGCACCATGAAATCAGCTCTCTTCTTCTGTTTATAGGCATTATAACACCGGTAGGATATTGATTTGCAGGCATCAGATAGCATATATCGGCATCAGTTGATTCAAGTATATCTATGCTCATACCTTCATCATCCATATCCACACTGACTACATTCCATGACATTGATTTAAAGATTTCTTTAGCTTTAATATATCCGGGATTTTCAAGTGCGATATTTCTTTTCCCTATCAATAATCCTAGAAGCAATATCAAATACTCGCTACCTGCTCCGACTATTATATTTGAAGGAGAACACACCACTCTTCTTGCAGTATGAAGATAATCGGCTATCTGAGTTCTAAGTCCGAACTCTCCCTGCTTATCTCCTGCAATAAAAACATCTTCCTTTTCACTTGAAAACACCTTTCTTGCAATACTTCTCCAGGATGCGTAAGGAAAACTTTTTGAGTCGATTCTTGTAGGTGAAAAATCAATCTTTATATCATCTTCAATCCTAAAACCTTTCCTTTTGGCTTCCCTTTTATATTTCTTTCTTTCAATGTTTAAAACATCCAGACGATTTACAATATATCCGCTACCGCCTCTTGATTTTAAATATCCTTCGGCCAGAAGCTGTTCATAGGCATTAACCACAGTAGTTCTTGATATCTTTAAACTCTGTGCCAGACTTCTTGTAGATGGAAGCTTGGTATCAGGCAAAATGTGCCCGCTTTTTATCTCATTCTTTATAAATTCATAGATTTGCTCATATATAGGGCAATCACTATTTAAATCTATAAGGAGTTCCATCAGTCATTCTTAGGAAGCTTAAATGAGCTCTTAAGTGATACTATTCTGTTAAATACCAATGCATCAGGCTTTGAATCCTTGGCATCTACACAGAAGAATCCGTTTCTTACAAACTGGAAGCTGTCATATGCCTTTGCATCTTTAAGACATGGCTCAACATAGCAATCTTTAAGTATTGTCAATGAGTTTGGATTGAGATTCAAGTTTCCGTTCTCGTCAAGCTTTCCCTTTTCCTCATCAACTATATTCTCATAAAGTCTCATTTCAGCCTTAAGTGCAGTTTTTGCATTTACCCAGTGGATTGTTCCCTTTACCTTTCTCTCACTAAAACCTGAACCCGACTTTGTCGCAGGATCATATGTGGCATGAACCGAAATTATTTCACCGTTTTCATCCTTTTCCACAGATGTACAGGTTACAAAGTAAGCTCCCATAAGTCTTACTTCATTTCCCGGGAAGAGTCTGAAATACTTCTTTGGAGGTACTTCCATGAAATCCTCTCTCTCAATATAGAGTTCTCTACCAAACTCTATTTCTCTTTCTCCCAGCTCAGGATTTTCAAGATTGTTAGGCATTGTACATAATTCAGACTGACCTCCAGGATAATTATCTATTATAAGCTTTATAGGATCAAGTATTGCCATTATTCTTGACTTCTTAAGCTTTAGATCCTCTCTGATACAATACTCAAGCATTGCCGACTCTATAGAAGAATCTGCCTTTGACACTCCGGCAAGTTTTACAAAGTTTCTGATTGCATCAGGAGTATAACCTCTTCTTCTAAGTGCGGCTATTGAAACAAGTCTCGGATCATCCCATCCGTCAACTATACCGTCCTCTACAAGTTTCTTGATATATCTCTTACCTGTTACCACATTTGTAAGATAAAGCTTTGCAAACTCAATCTGTCTTGGCGGATGGTCGTACTCACACTCTTTTACCACCCAGTCATAAAGCGGTCTGTGATCCTCAAACTCCAAGGTACAAAGGCTGTGTGTAATATTTTCTATAGCATCTTCTATCGGATGTGCAAAATCATACATAGGATAGATACACCATTTATCACCTGTATTGTGATGAGTCATTCTTGCAACTCTGTAGATTACCGGGTCTCTCATATTGATATTTGGTGATGCCATATCAATCTTTGCACGAAGCACACGGCTTCCGTCCTCACAAAGTCCGTTCTTCATCTCTTCAAACAGCTTTAAGTTCTCTTCAACCGTTCTGTTTCTGTATGGACTTTCCTTTCCCGGAGTTTTAAAATCTCCTCTGTACTCTCTGATTTCATCGGCACTTAAATCACAAACAAATGCCTTACCCTTCTTTATAAGAAGAATCGCCTTCTCATACATCTCCTCAAAATAGTTTGAAGCAAAGAACAGTCTGTCCTCAAATTCTCCTCCAAGCCACTTAACATCTTCGAGTATTGAGTGTACGAACTCCTCTTTTTCCTTTGTAGGATTTGTATCGTCAAATCTCAAGTTGAATTTTCCGCCATACTCTTTTGCAATATCATTATTTAAAATAATTGACTTTGCATGACCTATATGCAGGTAACCGTTTGGCTCCGGTGGGAATCTGGTCTGCACATGGTCAAATCTTCCGGACTCAAGGTCCTTTTCTATCTCTATCTCAATAAAATTCTTTGAAACTGTCTCAGTATTGGTATTTTTAATTTCTTCTGACATAAGTTTCCCCCATCTGTATCGGTTTATTCACTAAGCTATTATTATATCATTGATATATCTCTATCGCAATCCCGCACAAGCTTTAATATTTAAAAATCCCCCTATTATCTCATATGATAATAAGGGGATGAAATATTTTTTATTCTGTGAATAAAGGTGTTGAGAAGTATCTGTCACCGCTGTCAGGTAAAAGAGCAACTATAGTCTTTCCCTCATTCTCAGGTTTTTTAGCCTCCTCAATTGCAGCAAAGAGTGCCGCACCTGAAGATATACCTACAAGGATACCCTCTTTTGATGCTATAAGTCTGCCATACTCAAATGCTTCCTCGTTTTCTACTGTGATAATCTCATCATATATCTTTGTGTTAAGTGTATTAGGAATAAATCCTGCTCCGATACCCTGGATCTTATGAGGACCGCTCTTTCCTTCAGAAAGTATAGGAGAACCTGTAGGCTCTACTGCGATCACCTTAACATTTGGCTTCTTCTCCTTTAAGAACTCACCTACACCTGATATAGTACCGCCGGTTCCGATACCTGAAATAAAGATATCAACCTCACCTTCAGTATCATTCCAAATCTCAGGACCTGTTGTAGACTTGTGAACTGCAGGATTTGCCTTGTTTTCAAACTGTGCAGGTATAAAGCTTCCTTCAATGCTTGCAGCAAGCTCCTCAGCCTTGGCAATAGAACCCTTCATTCCCTTTGATCCTTCTGTAAGCTCTATGGTAGCTCCATATGCCTTAAGGATATTTCTTCTCTCAACGCTCATTGTCTCAGGCATTGTAAGAATAACCTTATATCCCTTTGCTGTACCTACTGATGCAAGTCCGATTCCTGTATTACCTGATGTTGCCTCTATAATGGTAGAACCCGGCTTTAATTTGCCTTCCTTTTCTGCCGCCTCAATCATTGCAAGTGCTATTCTGTCCTTTACAGAACCTGCCGGATTGAAATACTCAAGCTTTACCAAAACTTTTGCTTTAAGGCCAAGCTCCTTTTCAATATTTGACACTTCTACCAATGGTGTATTACCGATTAACTCACTACTGCTCTTATAAACTCTAGACATACAAACCTCCGTTTTCTGTATTCCTGTTTTCCTACTTGTTTTATGGGTTTATAATAATCTATTTATTTTTGTTTGTCAAGCAGTTTTTTATTTTTCTTGATATTTATATTTTTATTTGTATAAAAAGAAAAATTCTCTTGCATAATATTCTTTTTTAATGTATATTTATAAATGTATTTTATAGCTATACATGTTTATAAGCTATTTTTCTATATTTTAACAGTATTTTTATACATAGGAGGCTTTATGGCAAAGGAAAAAGTTGTATTGGCATATTCAGGTGGTCTTGATACCACTGCTATTATACCTTGGTTAAAGGAACATTTTAATTATGATGTAATCTGCTGCTGCATAGACTGCGGTCAGGGAAATGAGCTTGACGGTCTTGAAGAACGTGCCAAATTATCAGGTGCGGAAAAACTCTACATTATCGATATGATTGATGAATTCTGTGATGATTATATAGTTCCATGTGTACAGGCAGGTGCAGTATATGAGAACAAGTATCTTCTCGGTACATCAATGGCAAGGCCCGGTATTGCAAAGGCTCTTGTGGATGTGGCAAGAAAAGAAGGTGCATCTGCAATCTGTCACGGTGCTACAGGAAAAGGAAACGATCAGATACGATTTGAGCTCGGCATCAAAGCTCTTGCACCGGATCTTAAGATTATTGCACCTTGGCGTATGACCGATATATGGCAAATGCAGTCTCGTGAGGATGAGATAGCTTATTGTAAGGCGCATGGTATTGACCTTCCTTTCTCAGCCGATTCAAGTTACAGCCGTGACCGTAACCTTTGGCATATCAGCCATGAGGGTCTTGAGCTTGAAGATCCTTCGCTTGAGCCGAACTATGAACATGTACTTATGCTTGGTGTAACACCGCAAAAAGCTCCTGATAAAGAAACCGAGATTTCTCTAAGCTTTGAAGCAGGCGTTCCTGTAGCACTGGGCGGCGAGAAAATGAAAGTCTCAGAGATTATCACCAAATTAAATGAGCTTGGAGGTGCCAACGGTATCGGTATCATAGATATAGTTGAAAACCGTGTTGTAGGTATGAAATCAAGGGGTGTTTATGAGACTCCCGGCGGAACTATACTTATGGAAGCTCATGATGCACTTGAGGAGCTTGTACTTGACAGGGCGACATTTGAAGTGAAGAAAGATATGGGCAATAAATTTGCACAGATAGTTTATGAAGGAAAATGGTTTACACCTCTTCGTGAAGCTATTCAAAGCTTTGTAGAATCTACACAGCAGTATGTAACAGGTGAAGTTAAACTGAAGCTCTATAAGGGAAATATTATAAAGGCCGGTACAACATCACCATACTCACTCTATTCGGAGTCACTTGCATCATTTACTACAGGTGATTTATATGACCACCATGATGCTGACGGATTCATTACATTATTCGGCCTTCCACTTAAGGTAAGGGCTATGAAGATGGCTGAAATAAATAAGAATAAGTAAAACTAAGGGGCTGAAAATTCAGCCCCTTTAATTATTTATTCTTATTATTTACGTAATTTACAAGTCCGCCCGCATTTATGATATTTTGCATAAACTCAGGGAAAGCCTGACCTTTATAGGTCTTTCCTGTTGTAATATCAGTGATAAGTCCGGTATTAAAATCCACCTTGACCTCATCACCTGCTTTTATTTCTGCAGCAGCCTCAGGGCTTTCAATAATAGGTAAACCTATATTTATAGAATTTCTATAGAAAATTCTTGCAAATGTATCTGCAATTACCACACTTACTCCGCTTGCCTTGATAGCGAGCGGTGCATGCTCTCTTGATGAGCCGCAGCCGAAATTCTTTCTTGCAACAATTATATCTCCCTTTTGAACCTTATTCACAAATTCCTTATCAATATCTTCCATACAATGCTTTGCAAGCTCTTCACCTGTTGTGGCATTAAGATATCTTGCAGGAATTATAACGTCGGTGTCTACATTTTCACCGTATTTAAATACATGTCCTCTTGCTTCCATATTAACCTCCCAATCTTTATACTGTAGGTGCCACTATTTTTCCTGCTATCGCACTGGCTGCAGCCACTGCAGGAGAAGCAAGATACACCTCTGATTCAACATGTCCCATTCTTCCGATAAAGTTTCTGTTGGTAGTGGATATACATCTCTCACCTGCCGCCAAAACTCCCATATAACCTCCAAGACAAGGACCGCATGTAGGAGTTGAAACTATTGCACCGGCATCTATGAAAATATCTACCAGTCCTTCTTTTATAGCCTGCTTGTAAATCTCCTGTGTTGCAGGAATTACAATACATCTTACATTCTTTGCAACTTTCTTGCCCTTCATCTGTGCAGCCGCACTTCTAAGGTCTGAAATATGTCCGTTTGTACATGAACCGATTACCGCCTGGTCAATCTTTATATCACCGAATTCACCGATTACCTTTGTATTTTCAGGTAAATGCGGGAATGCAACTGTAGGTCTTAATGCTGACAGATCAATATCGATAACCTCATCATATATCGCATCCTCATCAGCTTCAAAAATCTTAGGACTTCTGTTTGAATGTTCCTTGATATAATCCAAAGTTATATCATCTACCGGGAAGATACCGTTTTTTCCACCGGCTTCGATTGCCATATTACAGATTGTAAATCTGTCATCCATAGATAAGGATGCAACACCTTCACCTGCAAATTCCATTGATTTATAAAGCGCACCGTCTACGCCTATCTTTCCGATAATATGAAGAATTACATCCTTACCGCAAACATCTTTTGAGAGCTTACCCTTTAAATTAAACTTTATTGCACTCGGAACCTTAAACCATGCTTTACCTGTAACCATTCCGGCGGCCATATCTGTAGAACCTACACCGGTTGAGAATGCTCCAAGAGCACCATAAGTACATGTGTGAGAATCAGCACCTATTATACAGTCACCTGCCACGGTAAGTCCCTGCTCAGGTAAAAGCGCATGTTCAATTCCCATTCTTCCGACATCAAAGAAATTAACTATCTCATTCTCATCTGCAAAATCTCTACATGTCTTACAGTTCTGAGCGGATTTAATATCCTTATTCGGAGCAAAATGATCCATTACCAGCGCTATCTTCTCACCGTTAAATACTTTTTTATTTTCAAATTTCTTTATCTCATTGATTGCAACAGGTGATGTGATATCATTTCCAAGCACAAGATCCAAGTCAGCCTCTATAAGCTGGCCGGCTTCTACGAAGTCCAGTCCTGCATGGGCAGCCAAAATCTTCTGTGTCATTGTCATTCCCATATTTTTTTCCTCTTTTCATTTAATTACTGTTGATTGTAACATATCAAATGATATAATAGCGATATAAATTTAATATATCAAGTATTACATATAGTTATATTGGTTACAGATTAACTATAATTTTAATATATATAATGTAACCAGGCGGAGGAATATGGAACAGCATTTATCACAATATAGAATATTTTTTGAGGTGGCCAAGGCCGGCAGTATATCAAAAGCCGCAAAGCTATTGTATATCAGCCAACCTGCCATATCAAAATCAATCCTAAGGTTGGAAGAAGGTCTTGAAATCGCACTCTTTGTAAGAACATCAAAGGGTGTCAGCCTTACACCGGAAGGACAGATTTTTTATGAATATTTGCAGAATGCATTTTCGGCTATAGAAGCAGGCGAAAATCATCTCACAAAGATAAAACAATTCAATATAGGTAAAATAACAGTCGGAACAAGTAATACACTTTGTAAATATATTTTACTTCCGTATCTGAACAAATTCATGAAGGAAAATCCACATACCATGGTAAGTATTTTTACTCAGTCTTCCGATGAAACAAGTTTTCTTCTCTCTGAAAATAAAATTGATATCGGTCTTGTTGCAAAGCCTGCTAAAGTCAACAATATGTCATATATAAATATAATGGAGATACATGATGTCTTTGTAGCAACTCCCGGATATCTTAACAGTCTGAAACATATATTTAACAACAACTTCAATCCCTTCAGAGATGGAAATATAATGTTATTGGATAAAAACAATGCCACAAGAAAATATATTGACAATTGCATAGAAGATTCCAAACTTCAGCTTAATCAATCCATTGAAACAAGCAATATGGAACTTCTTATAGAGTTTGCAAAAACCGGAATAGGTATCGCCTGTGTTATAAAGGAGTTTATACAAAAAGAACTTGAAGAAGGAACATTGGTAGAAATAGAGATGCCTGAAGGTCTTACAATACCGAAAAGAGAGATTGTATTTTTATATGATGAAAAGAATATCAATCCTTCTCTCGGCAAATTTTTAAATATTCTTAAATAAAAATATTCCGGGCCATATGACCCGGAATTGCTTTTATCTTTCTTTTATTATTTCAAGTATTTCACTTGGTTTATTTATAATATAATCAGCCTTATTTTCTCTAAGCTCATCCTCATCTCTAAATCCCCAGAGTACTCCTATGCTTGTAACCCCGGCTCTGAGAGCTGTCTGCATATCCGTAGCGGTATCTCCGACATAGAGTATATCTGTTTTTGAGAGTCCAAGCTCCTCTATTATCATATTTAAAGAGGTAGGATCGGGCTTCTTTGGAATACCGTCCCTCTCTCCGTATATCAAATCAAATAATTTATTGCCGAATATTCCGTTCACATTCTTCTCTACACCGAGTTGTGATTTATTTGATAAAACTACAGACTTTATTCCCATCCGCTTTAGAGCTTCAAGAAGTTCTGTAATACCGTCATAGGGCTTAACACCCTTTAGACAATCCACAGCAAATATCTCATCATATACTTTGTAAGCTTCATTTGCAAGTTTCAAATCCGTATCACCGTTATATATCAATGATCTGTCCACGAACTTCTTTGCACCTTCTCCGACAAAATATCTTGTATGCTCTATATCAATTTCTTTTAACCCGAAATGTTTCATTGTTTTACTCATACAAAAAGACAGTGCAGTCAATGTATTAAGCAATGTACCGTCCAGATCAAAAATAACAGCCTTTATCATTATTACACCTCAAACAAAAGATCGCCATAGCTTGGCATCGGCCAAAGATCCTTATCCACTATCATTTCCAAAGTATCAATAGGCTTTCTGAGCACTTCCATTGCAGGAACCACCACCTCATGCATATATTTAGCATGCGCAGTTACATCCGTGATTTCTGCGGCATCATCCATATAATTTTTAAGATTTTCAAGTGCAACTTTTGACTCTTTCAAATGCTCATTCACTTCTATTAAAATAGCATTTTGTGCATAAGGCTCTATACCTGAAACCGCAGATTTTAACTTAATTATAGAATCCGCAAGTCTTGTGGTATATCTTATAACCGCCGGTATAATAGACTTGCCCGCAATATCTATCATAGTCTTTGCCTCGATATTTATTGCTTTTGAATATGCTTCATATTCTATTTCAACTCTGGATTCAAGCTCGGTTCTGGTAAATACCTCAAATTCTTCAAAAAGCTTTATAGAATCCTCAGATACGAGAGCCGGAATGGCATCTATCATACTTGGAAGATTTGAAAGTCCTCTTCTCTTTGCTTCTTTTACCCATTCCTCTGAATACCCGTTTCCGTTAAATATAATTCTTCTGTGAGCGGTGAAGAGTCTCTTGATTATATCATGAACGGCTTCATCAAAATCACTTGCACTTTCAAGCTCATTTGCAGCCTCTTTAAAACTTTCAGCCACTATTGTATTTAAAACAATATTCGGTGATGCGATGGAGTCTGAAGAACCTACCATTCTGAATTCGAATTTATTATTTGTAAAGGCGAAAGGTGATGTTCTGTTTCTGTCTGTAGCATCTGTTTCAAAGTCGGGGAGTGTTGCCACACCTGTCTTTAATGTAGCACCCTGAATGGAATGTGTAGCCTCTCCTGTGGAGCAAAGCTGATCTATAACATCCTGAAGCTGATCTCCAAGGAACACGGAAATAATAGCAGGCGGTGCCTCATGTGCACCAAGGCGGTGATCATTACCTACACAGGCCGCAGATTCTCTAAGCAAATCGGCATGCTTGTCAACCGCCTTTAAAATACATGCAAGTACAAGTAAGAACTGTATATTCTCATGCGGTGTATCTCCCGGATTTAACATATTTATTCCGTCATCTGAAGTCAAGGACCAGTTATTATGTTTTCCCGAACCGTTCACACCTGCAAAAGGCTTCTCATTCAAAAGACATGTAAGTCCATGTCTGCCTGCCACCTTTTTCATGGTCTCCATAGTCACCTGATTGTGATCCACCGCCACATTTACCTGCTCATAAACAGGTGCCAGCTCATGCTGCGCCGGTGCAACCTCATTATGCTGTGTCTTTGCAGGAACACCAAGCATCCAAAGTTCATGATTTATATCATTCATATAGGAAGCTATTCTCTCTCTGATAGAACCGAAGTAGTGGTCCTCAAGCTCCTGTCCCTTTGGAGGCATTGCTCCAAACAATGTTCTTCCTGTATAAATCAAATCCTTTCTTTGCAGATACTTTTCCCTGTCTACAATGAAATACTCCTGCTCCGCACCTACTGAAGGTATTACTCTCTTTGTCGTGGTATTTCCGAAGAGTCTGAGTATTCTAAGGGCCTGAGTGTTTATAGCCTGCATTGAACGAAGCAGAGGTGTCTTTTTATCAAGTGCTTCACCCCTGTAAGAGCAAAATGCTGTAGGAATATATAATGTAACACCCAAAGAATCCTTTTTTATAAACGCAGGAGATGTACAATCCCATGCGGTATATCCTCTGGCCTCAAATGTTGCTCTAAGTCCGCCTGAAGGAAAACTTGATGCGTCCGACTCTCCCTTTGTAAGCTCCTTAGCGGAAAATTCCATTATGACCTTGCCGTTTTTCGGCGCGGAAATAAAAGAATCATGTTTTTCGGCGGTTACACCTGTCAAAGGCTGAAACCAGTGGGTATAGTGAGTAGCCCCTCTGTCAATTGCCCACTCCTTCATTCCATGAGCTACTGAATCTGCAATATCGTTATCCAGTTCCAGACCGTCTTCTATAGTCTTTTTTAACTTTTTAAATACCGCCTTCGGCAAGTATACTTGCATAGCCTCATCATTGAATACATTAACCCCAAAAATCTCTGTGATTGTATCTCTTTTTTCCATATACACCTTTCAAAATCTAAGCAAAGCCTAATACATAAAATAAACTTTTACGGGAATTTCTCTCCCCGTAAGTTTTCGCAAAAATTATAGCATATAAAATATATTTTTGCATCTTTGAATATAAAAAAGACTGCTTGTCGATGCAAACAATCTTTTAAAATCTCTTTATTCTTTTGAGAAAACATGAATTGCAAACTTTATTGCTGTAAACAACATTAAGATAATTGCAATTATAATTTGTACATTCACAAATAATATACCCGGATAAATCCCCCATCTAATATGTTCTATACTTTTACTTACCATGTAAAATTGTTTTCCTGCTATTGCACTGATAACAAATGGAAATGTAAATCCTGCATAGCTTGGATAAAATCTGTGTTTTTTCTTATCAGCTGTATAATTTTTAAAAACATCAAGTATTACAAGTACAGCAATCAAATACGACACAAATGAAAAGTCATACAATATTGACAAAAACTCTGCATTCTTTTGCTCAAAAGAACTGATATATCCGGCAACACAGAGACTTGCAGGTGCGGCATAGATACATGCCAGCGCCTTTGCTTCAATCTTCTTATTTCCAAGCATTATATATCTGAAAGATACATAGAAGAAAAGCGGAATATAAAGAATAAATCCTATCAGGAAGCAAATTTTTCCAAGTGCTATATTATTAAAAGCCGGTGCAGTAACGGAAGCAACCACTATTCCAACATATACGATAAAATAGCTTGCAACTACCTTCATCAAATCATCAGGTATTTTAATCTTTAAAATAAAATTCAAAGTAAAATATACAATCAATACAAAGTGCAAAACAATAGCCACATACCAAAGAATCATTGCAAATACAGGTAATATTGGCTTAATATAACCTGCAAGAAGCATTAAAGTCATGGTATATGTTCCCGATACACTTGCAGTCACCGGATTTTTCATATCCGTTACAAAAGCATTCGGCATTGTTAGATACTTACATGTTACAAACAATATCCCTACAAATGCCAAAACTCCGCAAAGTATCTTCAAATAAGGACTGTAAGCCGCAAGAAGATTCCCAAGTGCCGCAAGACCCAATGCCACTCCGCATAAAGGTAAAGGTACCCTTTTTAAAAAACTCATAACTACCCCTTATTAATCTATATTCTTCAATCCCTTTTCTCTAACAATAATCTCAGCCACCTTCTTTGCGGCAATTCCTGTAAATCTGATACACTGCTCCTTGTGCTCTCCGGCACCCATATCAAATTCTCTTGTAAGAACTCTGCAGCAGTTTGAGTGCTTGCCGTTTGCATCTTTAAAGTAGTCGTGTAATTCATGGGTGAGCTCCATACACTTAACTACCTTAGGATCCTTCGGACCGTTCTGCTCGGTTCTTCCGAAAATCATACCGAGAGCCATGATACCTCCGTTTAGAGCACCGCACATACAACCGCTCTTACCGGCTCCGACAGCCATACCTGATGACATTGCGATAACTTCTCTCGGAACATCAAGTTCAAAATTGTCTACAACTGCCGCCATGAGCGCTTCGCAACAGAAGTATCCGTTTCTGTAATTGTCCTCCGCATCCTGTCTAACCTTGTCCACACTGATTTCACTTTTAATATTCATAATTTCCTCCTGAAACATTTTCTATAATTTTATCACTAAAAAATATTTTTGTATACTAAAAAAGCATAGGTTTTGTGCACCTATGCTAAAAAACATGATATTTTTTATAGTTTTTATATATTAATCATTATAATTTATTTGTTTTATCGATAATGTTATAGAAAATTTAAATATATCTATGATATATATTTATTTCCCCAATATATGTCTTGCTACAAACACACCGCTTGCTGAAGCATGTGAAAGTGAGTGAGTTACGCCACTACCGTCACCTATTACATAAAGATCCTTGTGAAGAGTCTCAAGATTATTATCAAGTTCTACTTCCATGTTATAGAACTTAACCTCTACGCCATAAAGTAAAGTTTCATCACCTGCAGTTCCCGGTGCAATCTTATCAAGAGCATAAATCATCTCAATGATATCGTCCAAAATTCTCTTAGGAATAACCAAAGACAAATCTCCCGGTGTAGCACTGAGTGTAGGTGTCATAAATGACTTGTTAAGTCTACCTGCACTACTTCTTTGACCTCTGATAAGGTCTCCGAATCTTTGAACCATTACACCGCCACCAAGCATGTTTGAAAGTCTGGCGATACTCTCACCATATCCGTTACTGTCTTTGAACGGCTCTGTAAAATGCTTTGATACAAGCAATGCAAAGTTTGTATTCTCTGTTTGAAGCGCCGGATCCTCATAGCTGTGTCCGTTTACTGTAACAATACCGTTTGTATTCTCATTAACTACGGCACCTTTAGGATTCATACAGAAAGTTCTTACCAAATCCTGGTACTTCTCCGTTCTGTAAACAATCTTACTCTCATAAAGCTCATCTGTAAGATGTCTGAAAATCTCGGCAGGAAGCTCAACTCTTACACCGATATCCACACGATTTGACTTTGTAGGTATTTTTAACTCCTTACAGGTCTGCTCCATCCATTTACTTCCGCTTCTACCTACGGATACTATACATTTATCACCGGTGAATTCTTCACCCTGCTTTGTATATAACTTATATCCTGCATCCAGCTTTTCTATTTTGACAATAGGTGTGTTAAAGAAAAACTCCACCTTATCCTTTAAATCTGTATACATATTTTGAAGAACTTCATAGTTGATATCAGTTCCCAAATGACGAACACTTGCATCCAATAAATGCAAATTGTTTTGTAAACAAAGTCTCTTAATATCTGAATTTGCTGTAGAATAAAGCTTGGTCTTTCCGCCGCCGTACTTTACATTGATTCCGTCTACATAGTTCATAAGTTCAATGGCTTTTTTCTTTCCGATATATTCATGCAAAGTACCACCAAACTCATTGGTAATATTGTACTTTCCGTCAGAAAATGCTCCTGCACCACCAAAACCGTTCATGATTCCGCAGCTCTTACAATTGATGCAAGACTTAATCTTGTCTCCATCTATTGGACAATGTCTTTTCTCAAGCGGATTACCGTACTCAAAAACCGCAATTTTCAGTGAGCTGTCCTGATTTATGAGTTCATAAGCCGAGAAAATACCTCCGGGACCTGCCCCGATTATCATTACATCATATTTCATATTTTTCCCTTTCACAAAAGCAATAACCATTACTTACATAAAAATGGCGATATCTCATTTGAAACATCGCATGCAACATTCCCATTATAATATGTCTTTTGAATACTAGCAATACACAATTGTATTAAATTATATCATATTATCATTTTAAAATATTCATAATTCTTTACTTTACTATTTTAAACAATAGATGCATAATATAGTAATGAACGCAAAAATTAAAAACTTTAAAAAAATTACTCTAACAATTATTTTAACAATTATAACCATACTCTCTCTCCCTATGCAGTCGTTTGCATATGTTGACTGGCCGGTAGATACAAATGTTTTATCTGAAGGTGCCATTCTTATGGATGCCGACTCGGGAGCTGTACTTTATGGTAAGAACATTCATGAACATTACTATCCGGCAAGTATAACCAAGATTTTGACTGCCCTTTTAGTAGTGGAAAATTGTAATCTTGACGATATGGTTACATTTTCAAAAAATGCAGTATTTAATGTCGAACCCGGCTCATCAAGTGCAGGTATAGATGTGGGAGATACACTTACTGTAAGAGACTGCCTCTATGCAATGCTTTTACAATCGGCAAATGAAGCCGCAAATGCCTTGGCGGAACATACGGCAGGAAGCATTGAAGCATTTGCAAATATGATGAATGAAAAAGCGGCAAGTCTTGGCTGTACAGACTCACATTTCGCAAATCCAAGCGGATTAAACGATCCTGAGCACTATACCAGCGCATATGATTATGCTTTAATAAGCCGTGCGGCTTTTCAAAATCCGACGGTTACGGAAATAGATTCTGCAACATACTACAATTTACCGCCTACAAGCAGAGTCCCTACCGGACAAACCTTGTACAATCATCACTCCATGCTCAGAAAAACCTCCGGTAATTTCTATCAGAACGCAATCTGTGGTAAAACCGGTTATACTTCACTGGCAGGAAATACACTGGTGACATATGCAAGAAATGACAGTATAGGACTTATTACGGTAGTACTTAACGGAAATAAAACGCATTATACGGATACTCAGGAATTATTGAACTTCGGCTTTGCAAACTTTAAAAATATAAAGCTGAGTTCTTCAGATATTAACACAAATTTTTCAAGTAATATCTCACTGATACCTGATTTTAACGAGTATACTATAGAACCTGACGATAACGCATCAATATCATTGCCGAATGATGCCGATATAAATGATATCAAGTCAACAGTAAACTTTGAAGAAAATTCAGGATCATCCGCACTTTGCAAAGTCGATTATACTTATAACGACTATCCGATAGGATCTGTGGACATAGTGGCAAAAAGGAATAAAAACTATATTGCCGAAGAGAACAATACAGAAGAAAGTACTGCTGCAGACAATAATAAAAACAACTTACAAAACACCACCAAAAACTTTACAAATATAATATTTAATATTCCGAAGATAAACTATATTATAGTCGGTGCCTGCATAGGAGGCTTTTTACTTCTCCTGCTAATTATCATTTTAATAAAAAAAAAGTTATCAAGCAGGAAAAGTGATTTGAGTGACAGAGAACTTCGAATATATAATCTATTAAAAAGCGGATGGAGTGCCAAAGACTGTGGAATAAGTGAAGAAGAAGCAAAATATATAATAGAAAAGCACTGATAACAGTGCTTTTTTGTTTATGCTATAAATTATGTATTTCTTTCTCAAGCGATAATATGCCTTGCATTACTTTATCAAAACTCGGTGGTTCTGCAAAAAACATTTCTTTCATGTTTTTATAATCAAGCTCAATTTCTTTTAATCTGTACTCTTCCGGTACCAACTTTATGGTATCAAAACTTGCGTCTTCATATTTAGCCCATTTTCTTGGATAAAATTTCTGTTTAAACTTTACAACTTTATCCAAAAGATCTTTGTTCTGAAAAGCTTTATCTTTATAAATTGAGTTTGACATACAGAACAAGTCATAATAATGTCTTGCATACCTTTTTGGTATAGCAAGTTCTCGTGGTCTATTTGCCTCATGATGTAATATAGTTGCTTTTTCCCAAAATGTCCTTTCCGGACGTACGGTTCTAACTTCTATAAAGCTACCTTTAAACAGTACCGGATATGACTTATACAGATCCGGTACTATACCAATAATTTCTGAAGGTGACCATGCTGCAAGAGCACCAATTTCAAGTCTTATAGACTGTATCAAATACGACGATTGATAGCTTTTTGGATATTCAAAAAATATAGTTTGAGGTTCTTTTTCATATATGCTGAGTTTAAAATCGCTTCCAATTATCTCTTTAAAATCTTCTTCCATTTGCGGTAATAACCATTCTTTTAAAAACTCTTCAGTCTTTTGATTTGATTCTTTATTGAACTTATCTTGTTTTGTATTTGAACGTTCTTCCCACGGCTCATTAATTCCATACCCTATTGCTCTCCAATCCAATATTAAATCTATATCCTCAGAAAATCTTTGTATTATGTTAAAGCATTTTGAAAGACTTGTTCCTCCTTTGAAAGTCAGTGCATATTTCCACTTGCTTTTTGAAAAAAGATAGTTAAGTACAAAGCATACCCAATAGTCTTTTTCTATAATAGCTTCATTTACTCCACTTTTCTGTGCAGCATTTCTTATTATTTGTTCCAGATCTTTTTGCGGAATATAATTATATTCAAACATTTTCCACCTCATTTATCTTTCTGATAATATCATATATCCATACACTGGTATATCTGGCATCTTTTAAAAGTTCCTCTTTTTCTTCTTTTGACAGTTTTTCACTTAAATATTGTACCTGATCTGACGTTATATTTCCTTTTCCTAAGGCTTTAATTGCCTGTATAACCATTGCTGTAAGTGTGGACATATTTGAAATTTCACCATTATTTCTATGTTTAAATTCAATAGTTACATTATCAAAACTAAAATTTACATATCTCCCATCGGAAATATATGTCCATTTAGCAGGCACTTGCGTAGATAAACCCAATAAATTAAGAGCTGTATTTCCTGACGGTGCAATGGTCCAATTATATTTTCGTGCTATAGCTTTAGCCACTTCGTTAACTGATGGTGATTCATACTCACCAATATACTCGATATATTTAGGCTTATAATAAATTCCGTTAATAATACGTTTTATCTCTTTAGACAGTACCAGACGATTTAATACGCTTTTTATAGTCTCATATCCTGCAATATCAAAAAAATCATTTGCTATAAAAACGTCCTTCGATTCCATCATATCTATTCTATCTATAATTTTCTGCTTAGCATTCATAATATCAGCCCTCCTTTGCACCTATTATTATATAATATTCGGTGCAAAATGCATATATATAATCATATTACATTTATAATTTAAGTTTCTTCAATAAATTGTAATATCTGTTTTTCCAATTCGCTTGAATTATTTTTCATATAGCTATACAATCTATAGACGAATCTTAAATATAACGCAATTTAATTTTAGGGGACATTATGAAAAGAATACATGAAATATTAAAGAAATACAGACATGCATGGGTTTTCTTATATACCTTCATATATCTACCATGGTATATGTATCTGGAAAGAACTATAACACATGAATATCATGTCTTACATACATGGGTGGACGATATTATCCCATTCAATGAATATTTTATCATACCGTACTTTATATGGTTCATATATGTAGCATCTGTACTGATTTTCTTCTTCTTTAAAGATGTAGATGAGTTTTACAGATTCGGGTTGTATCTCGCACTTGGAATGAGTATATCACTCTTTATTTGCCAGATATTTCCAAACGGAACAGACTTAAGACCTGTAAACCTTGATCCGAACAAGAATATCTTTACACATCTGGTAGCCTTTATATATAAAACAGATACCAATACAAATGTGTTCCCAAGTATTCATGTTTTCAACTCAATCGCTACACATGTAGCCATATTGAGATCAAGATTCTTTTATAACAATATGAAAGTAAAGGCGATTTCGTTCATAATAATGATTTCAATATGCCTTTCAACATTATTCTTAAAGCAGCATTCATTCCTGGATGTTGTCGGAGCAACAATACTCTCATATGTTATCTATCAGCTTATCTACGCTAAGATACCTTGGCCAATCAGCCATGATAACAGAGAGAATATAAGAGTTTAACAAAAAGGACATCATACCGGTAAGGTGTGATGTCCTTATTTCTTTTATTTGTTTTCAATTTCATGCTCAGTTAATTTCTTTTCACCATCTCTTACCTGCATAATAGACTCTCTAAGTCTTGACATATTTGCATCTGAATAAAAAGGATCGGCTGATAGGTCAAAAGGTATACGATTTTCACGTGTATCCTCTGATAGCTTTTGTCAAGGGTAGTTAAGAAATTTATTTATCTTTTTGGTAACTCATATCTTCACATTCTTTCTGAATAAGTCTATTTATTTTATCTGTAATTGTTTCATCACTGGTTTCACTGAAATGTACTGTAACTTTATAGTTTGTTTTTCCTATTTTTTTACTGAATGTGTTTTCAACTTTGTTTTTCTCATCTGTCATCTGCACTCTCCTTTCATTGCAATAAAAAAAGCGATTAGATTTTTTACTTTTCCAATCGCCTCAAATATTTTTATTTCTGCTATTAAATTCTTATTTTTACAATATTGTTCCCTCTGAAAGAATGTCTACATATTTTTTATATACATATTGTCTGTACCTTTTTTTATCCTCTACAAGCTCTAATATTTCCATATCCATTAAATTCTCCAAAAGTTTATTGACAGTAGGCTTACTAACGCTCGCTAAATTTTTAATATCCTCCGATTCTACAAAAGGGTGTTTCAATAGATATTCATATACTAAAAGAAGATTTGAAATATTACCACTTGAAAACTGTCGAATTTTCTCTATATCATTCTTCTTAAGCTCAACAATCTTTTGGATGGAAGTGATTGCATCCTCAGATATTTCACAAATTCCATCTATAAAAAATTTAATCCATTCTTCAAATTCCCCCTTAATACGAATGTTATTGAGAAGTTCATAATATTTATTCCTATTTTTCTTGAAAAAATAGCTCAAATAAAGAACAGGGTATTCAATCAAGCCTTGCTCTCTTAAGTATAATATTATGAGTAGTCTACCCATTCTTCCGTTACCATCTAAAAATGGATGTATCGTTTCAAATTGATAGTGGATTAGAGCTATCTTTATTAAGTTTGAAATATCACTATCTTCATGTATATATTTTTCTAAATCACTCAAACAAATATCCATCTCATCAGGTGCAGGCGGAATGAAACTTGCATTTTTTAAAGTCGAACCTGCGTGTCCAATCCAGTTTTGTGATTTTCTATATTCACCCGGCATTTTTTCTTCTCCTCTAACATTAGACAAGAGAACCGAGTGGGTTTCTTTAATCAATCTCATACATAAGGGTAATTCATTTAGTCTTTTAAATGCGTAATGAGTCGCTTTGATATAGTTTACAATTTCTTCAGTATCTTTTATCTTTTCATTTCCCTTATCTTTTTGCAGTACATCAACAAGAGAGGCTTGTGTCCCCTCTATTTGAGAACTTATAACAGCCTCTTTTTGAACATACATAGATACAAAAAGATCAATATCCGGTAAAGTTATTGCCATGCCATCTAATCTTCCCAGTAATAAATATGCTTTATTGATTAAAGCATTTATTTCACTATCAAGATTTAATTTTATATCTTTTAAATTATGCGGAACAAAGCATTCGTAATCGCTTTGCATTTTCTTTAATTCTCCAGCTCTATTATTTTCTAATCTCAAAATATCACCCCCTAAGTCAAATCTATTTTACTTAGAATAAGTATAACTGTTTTAAGTAAAATTTTCAAGTGCATATTTTACTTATATTCTTTGAAAGTTCTCTAAGTAAACCCTATTTCACTAAAAAAACGATTAGATTTTTACTTTCTAATCGCATTGACTGTTTTTGTTTTATTAAGTGGTGAAATGTGTTTTAAGGCTTGTCTTTTATCTTAGGCATATATCTGAGCTTTAACACTCTAAAAACACCTTTCTTAATATCCAATATAGATAATATTTCTTTCTCCTAAAAAACAGATAGGTTTTATCCTCTCTGCTTGCTTTAATGCTCCACCTTTAACGGTAGTGGGACACCCTCTTTATCGACCAAAGCATAGCCAATATTTTTAGAAATATCAAATCTGCAATTTCCTAAACGATATTCTGTTGTCATTGATATTATACCCGATTTCTTCAAAAAATCACTACCTTTCCTCTGCCCATATTTTTCCTGCTGCTCTTGATACTTCTTAATCTGTTCAATTACACTTGGCTTTTCTCCTCTCTTAATCGCCTTGTCAATCTCAATAGATAAGTCGATACCATAATCATCATTTACAGTCTTAGCTGCATATTTGATATGATTGATATTTTCGTATTCTTCCTTAATAGATTGAGCTTGTTTATTTAGCTTAGTAATTTCAATTTCAAGACTTTGTATATCCCTTTGCCAATTTTTAGATTTAATAGCTGATGAGCCTGTTATTTTTTCAAGAATTACCCTTGCCCTTTTATACTTGTCTATCTGTTCTTTATGTGAATTATAGAAGCTGTCTTTGAATAATGATTTGCTGTTCCATTCTTCAAAAATTTGCTTATTATCCTTGCAATTCATGATAAATAGAAATGTTCTTCCGGTGTTTCTCCCAAGCCTTCTACATCACCCTCTCTTTCATAATCTTCCTCAAGCTCATTATAGTTATTCCGTCCAAATTTTTCTTTTCCAGTATCATTGATATTTCATAAAAATAAAACTACTTTTGGGTATTCATTGCTTTTTTTCAAACTAGATATCCTTTTCTTTATTCAATATTTTAAATACTAATCTCTACCAAACAAATCTCTTGTATATACCTTTTCCTTCACATCTTCCAAGCAAGCATCATATCTGTTGGCAATTATTGCATCGCTGTTTTCCTTAAAAGTATCGATATCATTTATAACTCTGCTTCCAAAGAATGTAGTATTATCATCAAGAGTAGGCTCATATATTACAACCTTTGCTCCCTTTGCTTTGATTCTCTTTATAACACCCTGAATAGAAGATTGTCTGAAATTATCTGAATTTGACTTCATTGTAAGTCTGTATACACCTATAACAACCTCTTTTTCCATAGTCGGATCATAGGCACTTCCTTCACCATAGTTATAATATCCTGCCTTCTGTAATACCTTATCAGCGATAAAGTCCTTTCTTGTCTTATTGGATTCTACTATAGCGGAAATCATATTTTGTGGCACATCTTCATAATTTGCCAAGAGCTGCTTGGTGTCCTTTGGCAGACAATAACCACCATATCCAAAAGACGGATTATTGTAATGCTCTCCAACTCTTGGATCCAGACAAACACCTCTTATAATTTCCTTGGTATTAAGTCCTTTCATTTCTGCATAAGTATCAAGCTCATTAAAATAAGATACTCTAAGTGCAAGATATGTATTTGCAAAAAGCTTCACAGCCTCCGCCTCTGCAACACCCATAATCAATATTTCTATATCATCTTTGAGTGCACCTTCTTTTAAAAGATTTGCAAATTTAGATGCAGCTTTCATAAGCCTTGCATTCATAGTATCTGTCCCCACAATAATTCTTGAAGGATAAAGATTATCATAAAGTGCCTTTGACTCTCTCAAAAACTCCGGAGAGAAAATAATATTGTCACAGTGAAATTTACTTCTGATACTTTCCGTATAACCTACAGGAATCGTCGATTTAATGATTATAACAGCATCAGGGTTATACTTTATAACCTCTGTAACCACATCCTCTATTGCCGATGTGTCAAAAAAATTCTTCTGTGTATCGTAGTTTGTCGGTGCCGCTACCACAACGAAGTCCGCATCACTGTAAGCAAACTTCGTGTCCAAAGTAGCAAGCAAATTAAGTTCTTTTTCTTTAAAATACTTCTCAATATACTCATCCTGAATTGGGCTTATTCTTTTGTTTATCTTCTCCACCTTTTCAGGAATAATATCCACTGCCACCACTTCATTATTCTGTGCCAATAAAGTGGCGATTGATAATCCCACATATCCTGTTCCTGCTATTGCTATTTTCATATGCCCCTCCTATTTATATTTCTTATCACAGTTATATTAGATCATAAAATTCCTTTAAAATGGATGTTCCATTTTCTAAAATTTCTTTTGTTTTTTTATAATAATTTTCTGCAGTATTTTCTACATAATACGGATTAATTATTTCTTCGTTTTTCCCGATAACCTCTTTCATTGCCTTACCGATTATACTGCTGTCGCAAATAACATCAATAACACTGTTACCATGTACTCGTCCCCTTTGTCTATCTCCAATATTAATTGTATACCTTCCTAATGACGGTGTTTCAATAATTCCAGAAGATGAATTTCCTATTAGTGCTATAGAATTTTTTACTAAATACAAAAACGAATCCACATTCAAATTTTCATAGTAATACGCATTTTCATGCTCATCTACATAATTAAGCCATGAAGAACGTATAATATCAGATTTTGTATCTGCATTCGTCCCCATAAAAATAACGCTCATTCCATCAAGATTTTTCTGCAATGCAGTCAATACTTCCTTCACTTGGTCTTCCATTTTCACATTAGTTAGCGTTTCTGGATGAAAAGCTACAACCCAATATTTTTGTGGAATAAGTTCTTTTATCTTTTCAATTACTTTTTCTTCATCTATATTGTAGCAATTTTCTGCCCCTAATGCCCCAAGATAAAATACCCTTTGAGGATCTTCTCCCAACTGTATTACACGTTTTCTATATACTTCTGTACTGGTAAAATGATATTGACTCATTTTGGTAATAGAATGACGTATAAATTCATCATAATTACCATATGTAACTTCCCCACCATGTAAATGCAAAATTGGGATTCTTTGCATAGCCGCTGCAATCGCAACCGCCATCATTTCATATCTATCTCCAAGTATAATTAACAAGTCAAATTTATTATTTTCAAAATAATTTCCAAAACAATCTAAAGCTGTTGCCATGCAATGCATCACATTCGCATTACTGCCATTCTCTATATTTAGCGGAATCTCTAAATCGATTTTGAATCCATCCTGCCGTATTATATCTACAGTGTGCCCAAACTTATCTTCCAAGTGTGAACCTGTAACCAATACTGAAAACTCAATATCTTTGTCATTATCTAATAATCTTAAAAAATTTTTTACTATTCCATAATCTGCTCGTGAACCAGTCGCATACGCTACTCTATACTTTCCCATACTAACCTTCTTTTACTGATTTATAATAGTTTCGGCAATTTTAAAATCAAGTTCTGTATCTATATCTATACTGCGCTCTGTCAGCATTTTATATGCGTAACAACCTTCTCTATACAGATTTGTATTTTCCAAAAAAGCCTTCACATCTGCCATATAAATTGCCCCATTTATCCTATAAAATGTTTCTAACTTCTGTCTTTGTTTATTACTGTCTGCCCGCAAAAATCCAGATAACGAATTATTTTCTGGTAAAGTATTGCTCCACAATGGCGAATGCTCCATTTCACAAACTGATACAACCGCTATTGCATCTTTCTCTTTAAATAATTCATAAGATTTTTTTATATCTTCGTACTTTCTCAATGGAGATGTTGGCTGTAAAAGCGTAAATGTATCAAATTCAATTCCCATCTCCTGATATTTTCTCAATACTTCTTTTACAACATCCCATGATGACGCTACATCTGATGCATTTTCTTCTGAACGATAAAAAGGTACTTCTGCTCCATATTGTATCGCAATCTCACCATACCTTTCAGAATCCGTAGAAACCAATATATGTGAGTAAATTCCTGATTTCTTCGCTGCTTCTATGCTATATGCAATTAACGGTTTTCCATTTAATAATTTTATATTTTTATCTTTCAAGCCTTTTGAACCGCTTCTTGCAGGTATTATTGCTAAATTATTCATCTTCTCTATTCACTCCTTTACAAGAAATCAATTCATCTATTTCAAAATCTTTTTCAGCTTCTTTCCCCAACACTTCATACCAATGGATTGGAGAAATTCCATTTCCAGGTCTTTTACAAGTGATATTCTCTTCGGAAAACATTTCACCTCTCATGATTTTTCTTTTTGCCACAATAGATTTTCTTGCAACAAAAATATTGCTTCGTTCAGATTCTGTTACTTCTTTCGTTTCATTTCCAAGCATAATCTCAGCTTTATGTACACCTACACACAATTCTTTTAGTTCTTCCGGTGTAATAGACGCTTTATGATCAGGCCCTGGCATAGCTTTATCTAAAGTAAAATGTTTTTCAATAAATTTAGCTCCCAATCCAACAGCTACAAGAGAAGCAACAATTCCCTCTGAATGATCTGAAAGTCCAATTTTCCAATCTGGTGCTAATTCTTGAAGCTTATTCATAGCACGCAAATTCATGTCTTCCGGATTTGTTGGATATTGTGTGTTACAATGTAATACCGTAAAACTTGTGTCTTTACTTTGTTGCAAAACATTTATTGCATATTCGACTTCTTCAACCGTGGACATTCCTGTTGATAAAATTATTTGTTTGTTATGACATTTAATTGCTGCTACCTTTTGTAAATATGGAAGATTTGTAATTTCCCCTGAAGGTACTTTCCATACATTTTGTCCTATTCTTTGCAAAAAAGAAAATGAATCACTATCAAACGGTGTAGAAAATATTCCAATATTCAAATTCTTTGCATACTGAATTAATTCCAGGTATTCATCCTCTGTCAATGCCAATTTTTTTAGCATATCTAGCTGTGAACCATTGCCATCATTTTGTTTCTGATATTCTGCTTTCGGTGCATATTTCGAAACAAGATTTTCAGGAACAAAACTCTGAAATTTGACTGCATCTGCTCCCGCCTCTTTTGCTCTTTTCATCATCTCTTTAGCCAATTCAACATTACCATTATGATTACAGCCTATTTCTGCAACAATTTGAATATCTTTCATTCTTAATCTCTCCTTTTTATAACTCTGGCAGGTACGCCTACCACAGTTACCTTTGCCGGTACATCTCTTATAATTACACTGCCTGAACCAATTATAGAATCATGTCCTATTTTCAACTGTCCGTTACATACCGATGAGCTTCCCATAAAAACATTATCTTCTACAATTACGTTTCCATTAATAACAGAATTGGTTGACAAATGATTATGATTACCAAGTTTACATTCGTGTTCAATCAATGCCTTTGTATTTATAACATTGTTATTTCCTATCTCTGCATCGGCATTGATCACCGCCATTTTCCCCACGAAATTTCCTATCCCCAATTTCGCACTGGCTGATATAATTGCTGAGGAATCAACAATATTAATTATTTTTAGTCCTCGCTTGATAATTTTATCAAACCATAATTTGCGATATCCTACATCTCCAATAGAAACAAAATAGCTGTATTTATCATAGTTAGGAATATCTTCTAGTTCAGTACCTAATATCGGCAATCCCATATGTGTGCCTTTTTTGTTACTATCTATAAATCCATATAATTCGTATTTAGTCTTATCAATTGAATCTGCAACTGATTTTGCATGTCCGCCTGCTCCTATTAATATTAGTTTTTCCATCTAATTAAGCCACTCTTTTCTTATTTTAAAAAATATATCTTTATTTTATCGAAAACTTCCATAGCCTCCATGCATGATTGTGAAAAATAAATTTGTGAAACAAATTCTTTACCATATCTTTCTTCTAAAATAAGTTCTATTTCTTTTATTCTTTTTGATACAAGCACAGAGTTTTCAATTGTGTATTTCGGGTTATCCAAAGTAAACTGAACATATTTTCCTGACTCTAAAAACTTATACCCCCCCACATTTGAACACAATGTTTGATTCATCGTATATTTATGTGTTCTTTTTACATTTACCATCATATCCAGTTCTGGTATATCTTTATTTTCTGGCACAATACAGCAAAAGGTATCACCAGTTTCAACAAGCCATTCTTGTATTTGTAAATATGTATTATACACTTTATGTAAAAACTCTGTCGCAATTTTATTTTTCAAATACCAATCTAAATTATCTGGATTTTTACCATTTCGTTTTAAGACTTGTATGTTTATTTTATGATTATTTGTATATATATTCATTCCCATTCTATGATTTCCATCAAGGAGCTTTATGTTTTCATCTACGACAAAAAATGAATTTGAATCATACCCCTTTGTCTGATATGAAGCTATTAATCTAGAAAAAGCCTCATTTCCGTCCTTTTCCCGATGTTTATTTCCGTATGCAGCCCTGCTAACTGTATTTTGCCATATAAACGATTGTTTATTATTCTCTATATAATCTTTTATATCCAAATATCTTGTAGTTGCTAAAAATTGATTATGTTCAATGTTCTTTCCCCGTAAATTCATTATATCTCCAATAGAAGCCGAACACTTTTTAGCTGTTCTTTTATCATAGAAATCGATCAATATCTTTTTAATATTAAGCATTCAATTACTCCTTCGTGATTTTCCATTTTATACGATTTAAAATCGTTGGTTTTGCATATTTTTCTGATAAAACATGAATATTTGTCGTTGATTTATTGAGTTTACGTTTAAATTTGTCTTGAGAAACATTTTTTGTAGACGGTAGCATAATTCTCGGATTATTTCTTATTATTATCTCGCTATCAATTTTTTTTATTTCAAAAGATTTCGCTATCTTATCAAAAATTTCTTTTCCTTGTTGTGTCAATATTAATACAGAAGAACTGCCAAGTTCATCAACAAATTCAGGAAACATCTTTTCTATTCCCCAAGCATCTCCTAGCAATAAATCACTTTTAATATTCCCGCCTTTATATACACAATTCAAGCACCTTTGTCTTTCAAATAAGCCATCCGTAAAACACTTCAGGAAATAACCATCCTGTTTTCTATATGTTACATGTTCTGTTCCATCTTTAAATTGAAATTTTAATCCGTAATTTAGATAACCCTTGGTTTTATCTCGCATAGACACTTTAATAATAGGGCTTTTGCTCATTTCTATTTCTTCATTTATATATTTTTGCCATATTCTTCGTTCAATAGAGCCATGACATACAACAGCTAAAGTAATTAAATTGCTATTTTGAATACAACGTTTTACAGCCGCAATCTGGCAAGGTACACCTGTAAAAAGTACTATCTTTCCCTCTTTCACAAGACGTTTCATATTTGTAATGCACTTACCCAAATCACTTTGAACATATTTTGAACCCATCATTTTTTTGCAGACTTCTATATCATTAGAAATAACATGTTTAGGCATAAAACTATCGTCATATATACAACCGCTCACATATCCCCCTATTTCTAAGATGCTTTCCGCTATTTGAAAAAAAACACCACCAGAAGAACTCATTTTTCTGATTTCCTCGTCTTTATTCTTTGCTACATATGAAGCAACACAGTTCATATCATTTTTCTTTTCTGGTCTATTTAATTCTATGCATATCCGCTCACATCCATCGCATTTGATGCATTTTTGTAAGTCAACCACCGGATGCAATTCCTCATCATATGAAATTGCTTTTACTGGACAAACCTGCGCACAAGCTGAACAAGCGTAACATTTTTCTGTAAATTCAAAATTGATCATATTATTTAAAACACCTACTTAATGGAACTATTTCAGCACCATCTTCAACTACATAATTGTATATTTTTTCTAATAGTTTTTTTGCTTTCTCATCCGTATTTAGTTGCCAATAATGTGTATAAATAACAAATGGAACTTTCTTTTTTTTACAAATTTTGTATTCGTAAATCAATCGTTCATAATCATCAATGGTATAAGCATTTAATTCTCTATGCTTTCCATAATTCATAATGCCTGGATACTGTATTTTTTTAATTAATCTAAATCCCCATCTTTTAGAAAAATTAACTACATACTTTAAATTAATTTTTCTATCTCGGACACCTATAATACCTGAATAATCCATTTTAAGTTCTTCAATTACAGAAATAGCCTTTTCATCAATACTGTTGTTAGGTGCAACAAATACAGATATACTTGTCCTCAATAATTTTTCTAAATGAATTTTTCCATTTGGTAATTCTTTGTTTAATTGATCTAGACTTTTCCATTTCATTTCAGCAATCCACTTATTATCATCCCATTTATATTCATGCGAATATCCATGTAACAGTAGATCATATTTTCCTTGTTTCTTTTTTTCTTTTAAATATTCTAGCAGTTCAACATTATCGGCAATATCATAATATCCGAATTTAATATCTTTACCATATGGAAATACATCATCTCTATGAACTGGCACTGCAAATGGTACAATTGATAAAGATACGCAATCTTCTTTTCTTAAAAAGTCATAAGCTTTTTGTAAGTCCTCAGGTTTTGTAAAATATGATGTATCATCATCTCGAATAGCTACTTTCATTTTTATCCTCTTTCGTTATTTCATATAACATATTTTCTAAGTATTCATTAGAAGCTTTTCTCTGTTCTTTCAAAATTGGAACAACTTTGTCATAGTCTATTGAAATATCCTCTATATTTATCTTTTCCGCATTCCGTATTATTCTATTAGATAATCCGAACATGTTTAATGCACTATATAGCCTGGAATTCTCAGATGTTTCTTCTGAATCATTATTTTTACAAAAAGTAAAAAAGTTTTTTAAAAAATTTATTGAAAACATTGTTCCATGAAACGAATCCGTACAGATTAAAGAAGCATTCTTTATCAATGATAAGAATTCTTGTGGTCCTCCCCATACTTTTTCATAATTACCATTTTCCATCTCTAAGTATGTGGCAGGAAGGCTAATCACTTTCCAATTTGTCAATTTTTGAATTTCATCAACAATTTTTCTATGTTCTAATTTTTCTCCTAAAAAATAAACTAATATATACGGTTCGCTTGAAACCTTATCCTTACAATATTCGCTCCAATCTTCGGCTGACAAAAGCATCGTCGGATCTAACACAGATTTAACTTCTTTTTTTGTAATTTGCTTCAATAAATCTGCTCCATCTTTTTCCCTACATGATAAAAATGAAAATCCAGACAATTTTTCTTTATATTCCTTTTCTTTATCTTTAGATAAAGATTTCACAGCTAAACTAGGCCCGTAGCTACCTTTTTTCATATCATTATCGACAAACGGCAAAAAAAACGCTTCCGGTGCATTTGCCACATATGGATTCCATGTCTGATCACTTCCAACTACATATCCATCATAATGAGGTGGATTCTCTATTAATTGTTGTGTATTAGTATATTGTACATTTCCAACTTTCACATATTTTTTATAAAATTGCTCAAATAATTCTTCTTTGTATTTTATATTTTCCCTTGCTTCTGCCAATATCCGATATTTTTTCTTCTCTTTGATATAAATTGGAAGTCTTTTTATTCTCAGTTTAAGCATTTCATATTTTGAAAGAGAATTATCCTGTTTGAAGTCAATTAATTCTGCCTTATATCCCAACCGCTCTATTTTTCTCTGCAATGCTAATGCTTGCAGCATAGTACCATAATTATAATAATGGTGATATGTAATTATTCCTATTGTATTCATATTTTGTTTCTCCTAATGGCGTAGATATTTTGCCAATATTATTCTTCCTTTTTTTAATAAACTGATTATTAATTTTCTATTAGTTAGCATTAATAAAATAAAAATAATGCATTGCATAATCACAGGTGTTGTGTCAAATCCATATAGACAAATTATAAATTGTACAACCAGCATTACATACATTACTATATGTTTAGCAAAATTTACATGTATACTTATGTACCTCTTACTTCTTTGCAATCTAACCAACCAGATAATAATATTTGACACTAAAGTTGCAATTGCAGCTCCCATTATTCCTATATAATAAACTAACACAAAATTTAATACTGTATTTACGACCGCTCCTATCATAGTAGAATACGAGAATATTTTAGTATCTTTTACTGCTGTAAAAATACTTCCCAAAAATCCTGCCAAACCACCAAACACAAAAGAAATCATTAATGGTGGAACATACTTCCATGCAACAAAGAAATTCTTCGCATACAGTACATGTGCAAATGGAATAGTCAATATAATTAAGGCAGAACAACATAAAACCAAAAAACCATTATAAAGTTCATACATATCAGCCACAAAATGATCTTTATCTTCTGGGTCAAAATCTTTTATAGCTGACAACTGCCATGCTTGAGTAAAAATATCACTACATGCAGTTAACATAGTTGGAATTTTATATGAAACTGTATATATTCCATTCGCTGTTGCACCTAATATCCACGTTACAATATATCGATCAGAAGAACTATTAATCCACCATCCAATTTTATTGAATATTAGTGGGAATCCAAATTTTTGTAATTCCCTAATCGTCTCTTTTTTTATTTTTTTTATGCGAATATGTCTATGGATTTTCAGTCTAAAAGCTCCCCATACCACAGCCATAAAAGTTCCCAAATAATTTGCTATTAAATATCCATTTAATCCGTACTGAAGCACTACTAATAGGATAACATTCAAAAAACAAGATGCAATAGTAGTAATTAAGCTCATCTCGACCATATATTGCACCTTATCAACTCCCCTTGCATAATTAGTCAAGACATTATACAAGCTAGTTGATAAAACCATTAAATAAAAGGCAACTAGATAAGATGTATTTATATGAAAGGCCGGAAATATTGCTACAAGTATAGTAATGATAGCACATATTAGCATTCCCTTTAAGCACACAAACAGTCCACTTGATATAACCTCATCTGAATCATATTTTTTATCAAAGCAAAATCTTAATATTGCACTTTCAATACAAAGTACGACTATTGGAAGCACTAAACTAGCTGATGTACTTACAATATCACCTATACCATAATCTGAGGTGGATAAGCAGTTTGTATATAGTGGCACCATAAGAAACGCTATTATTTTAGGTCCAAAGCTACTTATTCCAAATAAAATAAAATTTTTTGATAAATATTTATATTTCTTATTCATATGAGTTTTTCATTGCTCCCTGTCCTAATGTCACTTTTACGAACGATGTTCCATTCACAAAGCAAAGCATAACCGCAAACTGAGTCACAAAAAGACTATTCCAAAATACTGATTGTCCGAATATCGAAATCAAACATGTCAAAACATAACATTTACTATATAAATCAGATTCTTTCCATATATTCCAGAAAAGTTTCAAATATAAAAATAGACCGAATATACCGTACACTAACATACAATTTCCAATAGAATTTACAAACCCTAAATATGAAATATTAAGATTTAATCTATATTTACTTAGTGCAACTTCTCCAGAACGCATATAGTTTTCTACATTCATATACGGAATTCCTAAAATTTTATATATAAACGGTGCTGCCAAAAATAATTGAAATCCCAAAATAAGACGTACTGAATTAGATGTATCTGCAATTGAAATATTCGTTAATTTATTCAGCGCAATTGCAAAAACACTTAAATTTGATAGTGCACCTATTCCAATGATTAAAATTCCTACAATCATCAAAGAATTAGCATACTTTCCTTCTTTTCGAGCACTTGCAAATGCATAAAATAGCCATATCACTCCAGTCATTAATATTCCAGTCGAAGATGTTGATAATAAAATACTTATCGAGATAAAAATCATCCACACATTCTTTTTTCTTTTCATGCACATACATAATAACGGCAGTATCCAAGTACAATATGCTGCTGGTTCTAAGAAAAATGAATGTGGTCTATCATATTTCAGCAAATAATTTTTACTGTCTGACTGAAGAAATGGTAATATATTTATTGTAGATACTGATTGTCCTAATATATACACTTGAAATGACTGAAAAAAAAGTCCTGCCATTACAACTATCCCAATACATTTCCAAACCTTGTATAAATTTTCATCATCAATTCTATTATGCACACATGATAATAATAATAAGTAGAATAATCTTTCCACCCAAAGTCCCATATTGAATCCTGTAATAAATGTTCTTAGTATATCATGCAATAACATAAATAAGAAAAAAATGAACAAAGGTTTATATACATAAAACTGTCTATATTTTATTAAATTAAGGCCAACAACCACTATAACGCATATTAGTCCTACATGGACTCCCAATATTTCATACTGATTGATCAGACAAAATAACGGAATAAAAATTTCCATCAAACCAATTTTTTCATTTTGTTTAGTATCTATTTTTTCATTCATTATTTTTCCTCACATTGACAATTCTTTCATTACACTTGCTGTTTTATGATATTTTCATACCATTTAATATAAGTTTTTGCCATTGTTTCAATAGAAAATAAAGTTCCTATTTTAACAATCTCCTCTTGATTCCAGCTCTTGTTTAAAGCAACTTTTACAGCATTTGTTATTGCATCCACATTTCTATCTTTCACTTTTATCATTGCTTCTGGATAAAATAAGTCTACTGTTGCATCCAAATCTTCAAACATTACACATGGTATACCATGCATATATCCTTCTATAATCGGCAACCCAAATCCATCATTCATGCTAAAAAACAAATTAAGATCGCACATTTTCCAAAAATAATTCATCTTGTTATTAAATCCGCCTAAAATAATACGTCTTTCTAATTTATATTCAATAATCTTTTTTCGAACTTCCCCTCCATCTACTTCACTTCCCCATAATACCAATATACTATTTTGAAACTCCTTATTATTTCTAAACATTTCTACGGCTTGTATTTGATTTTTATTCTTTGTTATATTTCCAACATAATAAAGAATCCGTTTTCCGTTATTTTTACTATATTCCAAATAATTAAAAGTATCTTCTAATTTGGGATAGCTATTATCAACACTTAGGCAAGTACAATATTTTTCCAAATATTCTTGTTCATCTAAATGTCCCTTTTTATAAATCGTTGACATACGATTTATTCTACTTTTAGCAGTTCCATTTGTGATAACATTTATATTAGTTGCCTTGCTTTTTAAGTAATATTTTTCTATTCTTGTTTTCATACCGCTACTGATTACACTAACTGGAACATTCTTAATAGCTGCGTTCACCAAAAAATCGCGTTCTATCTGTTTTTCACATTCTGATGCTGAAATCGAAGCATTTAACCCTATAAGCCCATGTAAAGTAACCGCATATTTTATCTTCATTTCTTCACATATTCTAATATAACTTTGTGTGATCGTTCCTATGCCGTGTATATGTACTATATCTGGTTGTTCTTTACGAATCAACCTTTTGAAATATCCTCCATCTAATTCATAAAAAACGCATCTAATTCTATCTTTTAAAGTTCTACTATTAAGAGCAAATGTCCTTGCACCACGTAACCAATCATTTAATCTTGTATTAAAAAAAATCTGTTTCCAAGTATGTGAAAGTACCTTATAGCTTTTCTCACTATTATTACCACCACTTGTAATAGCTCTGGTTAGTAAAACAACTTCCTCATATTCTCCCACTGTCTTTACTATATTATGAACCATTATTCCAAAGCCAGTCTTATTCCCTGTAAATTCAGGCATATCAGGGTCATATATATACGGAGCAATAATCATTACCTTCATTTATATCGTCTCCTAAAAAAACTTGTTCTCCGCTTTTAAATTATAATAGTGTTGCTCATCTCGCATTTTAAACACCTTCGCCGGATGGCCTCCCGCAATTGAACACGAAGCTATATCTGACACAACGACACTTCCCGCTTGAATAATAGCTCCCTCTCCAATTCTTATTCCTTGCAAAAGGGTAACATTTTGTCCTAACCACACATTATCTTCGATAAATACATCTCCATCAATCGTCGTATCATCATATGGGATACTTTTTCCCGTATCATAATTGTGGTTCGAAGTAAGAATCAATACATTCGCACCTGAATGAAAATTATCGCCTATAACAACTTTTCCTTTTCCAGTAATTTTAATTCCGTTGAAATGGCAATTATTACCTATAAAAGTCTTTGATGTAAACCTACTCCAATAGTTTATATGCAAATTGCTACCATATTCTTTTGCAGATTTTCTACATATGCATGTAAAAAAATATGTTCGTATCTTTTTTATTAATTTACCTATCATATTTGTTTCCTCATTACATTAGACAAAAGTTCATATTCTTTATAAAGACATACATACCCTAGCTCTTTCAATTTAGCAAAATTTTCAGGATTGCTCATATTATCTATTACTATTGGAATTGAATTGTATAATGCCTGATTCAATACCGTTGAATAAAGCGAAATTGCAGCACCTGACTGTAATAAAGATTGCTCTATCGAAATCTTTTTAGTATCTTCTACATTAGCAAAAGCAAATATTTTTTTAACAAGTTCCATGTTAGAATATCTCGGATGCGGACGTATTGAAATTCTCTTTCCATTCTTGTATAACTTTTCCAATATTTTTGCTATTTTCTTTAATACATCTTCTGATTCTGCTCCCAGGTAATATGTATAATCATATTTCTGTATTCTTGGCAACTCCTCATCGAATTTCAATGAAGCAGGAACTTCAACAACAAACTGATTTCTATCTGCCTTCATAGATGTTAATACTTTTCCATAATATTCATCCCAAATATAGCATTCATCAAATTTAAAAAATGAATCTCTCATATAGTACATTTTTTCCCCATGCATGACATCTATGTGTTTTATGTTTCTTTGTTTACAATACGCTGTCAATACTGAAGATGTAAAAGAATATTCCGCACAGACTGCTATTGCCTTAGGTGAATATTCTTCAATAGCAAAACTATATCTTCCAATTTTAATAAGACATTTCAAAATGAATTGCCACGAAAATGGGTATCTATATATGATTTTTTTTATAAATTTCTTATCTTTTTCAGTTAGTAGAGTTCCTTCTACCGGATTGCTTTCAATGGTATCATATTTATTCTTCAAGGATTTCGGTAAAATATTTTCTGGTTTACCATCTCTAAAAAATACCAAAGATTTCGGCTCCATTTGATTCACTTGACCTTTTTTTCCATATTTGAACCAATAAATGATTGCCACTGGAAATGAAATCAGATTTAATAAAAAAGTAATTCCTTTTCCATTAAACTGCATCTGACACTTATACTGAAAATATGATCTTTCTATCTCATCTCTTGGATTTCCCAATTTTTCAATATATTTTCTTTGTTTATCTACATCATAAGAAAATAAAGCGTCTTGTCTTCTTTCTAAAAGAACTGCCATTTTTCTCAGCATGTCATTCATACTCATAATTAACTCACCTTTTTAACATATCGTATCTTTTTCCAACATCCATATGCTAAATTCTGAAAAGTCAAAAGTAACGATATTATACTATTTTTGCTATCCGCTTCCTTAAATAACTTATAATGCCATTTTATCAGTTTTAAATATCCATGATTAGAGATAGAGCCTGATCTTTTTCTATATTGTGCCAATACTTTATCGTAATGATAGCAATTTGCTCTTTTAATTATCTTTAACCACATAGCATAGTCATTATTCTTCTTAATATCGGCAATTTGTACTTTTCCAACTTTTTCAGCATCATACATAACTGTCAAACATCCTGGCCAACAATAACGATACATTCCTATCTTTGTTATTCGTTTGGGTCCTGTCACTTCTACACCATTTTCCACACCATTTTCATCTATTTCTCTATAACTGGTGTACGAAAAAGCATAGTCATTCTTTTCCATATACTTTATCTGTTCTTCAAGTTTAGTTGGATACCATAAATCGTCACTATCTAAAAATGCAATCCATTTTCCCCTAGCAACGTTCAGTGCTTTATTTCTCGAAACTGCAGCACCTGAATTTTTTGAATTTTTCATATATGTAATGCGTTCATCGTTGTATCTTGCTACAACTTCATCTGTATTATCAGTCGAACAATCGTCAACGATCAGCAATTCCCAATTTTTATAAGTTTGCTCTAATACAGATTTTATTGTCTCACCAATAAAATTAGCAGTATTATATGAAGGCATTATTATTGAAACCAATCCATTCATTACTTCAATCCTTTTAATATTTCTTTTGCTTCGTTCTTCTTTTTTTCGTATTCTTCTCTAGTTATCTGTTTCATTTGGAGAAGATAATCTCCATAATCTGCAGCAGTTACACTACCTTCTTCTGTAATCCCTTCCTGTTTAATAAATGCTTTTTCGACAGTTTTAAAAAGGATTTTCAAATCGCGCCCGAAAGAAACATGTTTTATATAGTCCAAATCATACTGTAATTTTTTATCCCATGAAATTGCATTTCTTCCACTCACCTGTGCAAGTCCTGACAAACCTGGTTTTGCAGTATGTCTCATTCTTTGTTCATCAGACATAAATACCATATCTCTTACCAACTGTGGACGTGGCCCTATTATCGTCATCGTGCCATTCAAAATGCAAAAAGCTTCCGGCAATTCATCCAATGATGTTGATCTAAGCCATGCTCCAAATTTTGTCAAACGCACCTCGTCTGGGAGCAAATTTCCTTCTGCATCTTTATTGTCTGTCATTGTTCGAAATTTATACATTTTAAATATTTGTTCTTTTCCTGTTTTGGGATCAATAAGCCCTGGTCTATACTGAGTAAAAAGCACAGGACTTCCTAACTTAATTCGAACCAACAATGCGATAATTGCATATAACCAACAAAACACAATAATTGCCAGACCTGAGCAAAAAATATCTATCGCCCTTTTTACATGTTTTTCGTAAAATCCCATTTTACGATATAATTTATGATTACCTACTTTCTTCATAAATTTCTCCCACAATTACTGTACTTATTCAAAACATGCTCTTATCACTTCGATAATTCTATCCTGCTGCTCTACGGTCATTTTGTTATCACTAGGCAGGCACAATCCTCTTGTGAAAATATCCATTCCTACATCAGCTACACCACCTGCAATATACGCATTTGATCTGGCACGTCCATTTCCATCTCTTACTACAAACGGATTCAAGCGATAAATTGGCTGCATATGCATTGGTTTCCAAATTGGTCTTCCCTCTGCATTAATAGATGCAATTGCTTCCAGAATTTCAGTTGGACAAGACTTTCCTGCTTCTTTTACATAGCAAACATCCTGTTCGCCACGAACCTGCTTGCACATTGCCTCTTTATCAATAATCAGACATGACAACCAGTAATTCGGCTCAGAATTTTCAAAGTCAATTGGATTCATAGAAACTGGAAGACCTTTTAATCCTTCTTTATATCTTTCATAAATTGCTTTCTTCTGAGCAATATGTTCATTCAGATATGGGAACTGTCCACGAACTACACCAGCTACTACATTGCTCATACGATAGTTATATCCTAGTTCTTCATGCTGATACCATGCTGCATTTTCTCTGGCCTGTGTAGACCATTTACGAACTTTGTTTGCAGCTTCTTCATCATCTGTAAGTAAGCAACCTCCGCTACTTCCTGTAATTATTTTATTTCCGTTAAATGATATGATATCGTAATCACCAAATGTCCCTGTCTCTTTTCCTCTATAACTTGCACCCATTGATTCTGCAGCATCTTCTATCAAAACAGCATTGTGCTTCTTTATAACGGAAATAAGTTCTTCCATCTTACCCGGTGTTCCATACAGATGTACCATTACCACTATCTTTACGTCAGGGTATATTTCAAATGCTTTCTCAAGTGCTTTCGGATCCATATTCCATGTGTCATATTCGGTATCTATAAATACAGGCTCTCCTCCTTCATATACTACGGGGTTTACAGTAGCGGCAAATGTCATATCTGAGCAAAAAACTTTCCTTCCCTGTAAAGCTCCTACTCCGGGTTTTGGCATACCATATACCTTTAGCCCTGCCAACTTCATTGCCAAATGAAGAGCCGCAGTACCTGATGATAATGCTACTGCATGTTTAACTCCTATATATTCTGAAACCTGCTTTTCAACCTCGTCAATATTTTTTCCTACTGTCGACATCCAGTTTGTATTATAGGCTTCTGACATATAATCAAGTTCTTTCCCATGCATGGTAGGACTGCTCAACCACACTCTCTTATCAAATTTTTCATATATTTTATCTGTACTAAACATCTTCCCTCTCTTTTTTGATCATATATACTCATGATAACCAATAAACTCTATACAAAGAAAAAAGCCTACAAGACTGCTCCTGTAAGCTTTTTAAGTTAATAAAATCAATTTGCTGCCTGTGGTAAGTCTTCATGATGTAATCCGTTTGCAATTTCATTTTTGTTATCAAATAATTCACTATTTATGCTGTCGACTTGCGCTATATGATATGTTGTCACTATCTCCTTTATATGTTCACGGATATTTCCGTTGTTCTCTCCCATATATACGGATAATAACTTAAGCTGTTTTAAAAACTTATCTTCATTAAAATCAATAGGCTTACCTATACTTATCAGTTTATTCGGTGTAGTCTCGAGGCCTTCCTCGGACATAAGTCTCTCTTCAAAGAGTTTCTCACCCGGACGAAGCCCTGAGTATTCTATCTTGATATCTATATCGGGGCGCAGTCCTGAGAGTCTTATAAGATTTCTTGCCATTGTGTCTATCTTTATAGGTGTACCCATATCAAGGACAAATATCTCACCGCCTTTTGCATAGTTTCCTGCCTGCAGTACCAAAGATACAGCCTCCGAGATTGTCATAAAATATCTGATAATATCGGGATGTGTGACTGTGACAGGACCTCCGGCTTCTATCTGCTTTTTAAACTTAGGTATTACGGAACCGTTGCTTCCAAGCACATTTCCGAATCTGACAGCCGCAAACTCTGTAGTGGGATTTTCTACAGCACTATAATACTCTTCCATACCGATAATTCTGTTATCCTTTTGCACCTGTATAGGTCTAAGCTCACCTGCTCTTCCTTCCTTTACTTTCCTTGCAAATGTCTGGATAATCATTTCACACATTCTTTTGCTGGCTCCCATTACATTTGTGGGATTTACCGCCTTATCTGTTGAGATAAGTACAAATCTTTTACATCCGTAATGTAATGCCGCAAGTGCAGTATTGTATGTTCCCATTACATTGTTTTTTATAGCCTCACAAGGGCTGTCTTCCATAAGCGGAACATGCTTGTGTGCCGCCGCATGATATACCACATCAGGTTTGAATGTTGCAAATACCTGTTCAAGCTTCTTTAAATCTCTCACAGATCCTATTATTGTATCGAGATTCAGCTTCGGATAGTTCATCAACAGTTCCTGCTCAATCTCATAAGCATTGTTCTCATAAATATCAAATATTATAAGATGCTTTGGTGAGTGCGCAGCAATCTGCCTGCAAAGCTCACTTCCTATAGAACCTCCTCCGCCTGTTACCATGATAGTCTTACCGTTTAGATAGTTGAATATCTCATCAAGATCCACTTTTATAGGCGCTCTTCCAAGTAAGTCTTCAATATTAACGTCCTTTAGATCTTTAACGGCAACTTTACCGTTTGCAAGCTGACACATTCCGGGTAAATTTTTCAGTATACATCCTGATTCCTTGCAGATATTTAATATCTTACTAAGTTCCTCAGGACTGCTTCCGGGTATTGCCACGTATATTTTATCTATTCTGTAATGCACTACATTATCAAGTATTCGGTTTCTTCCGCCTACTATCGGTATATTGTCAACCGTTCTTCCCCATTTTGACTTGTCATCATCTATAAAGCAAATCACGCTGTCATTATAGTCAACCGATCTTTTGATATCTCTTAAAAGCAATCTTCCCGCATTTCCCGCACCTACTATCATCACTCTTGACATATCTTTTTGTGATTTTCTGACATTTTCTCTGTCTGAACGAAGTAAAAGCACAAATCTATAGGAAAAGCGACTTCCAAGAACTGCCAAAAATTGTATCAATATTCCAAACAGATAATAAGCTATCGGCATTCTTTCAAACATCAATGTAATAAGTAAAGTATGTAAAAATCCTGTTATAATGCTTGCATACATTACATGCTTTAATTCCGTATAGCTTGCAAACTGCCAAATGCTTCTGTATAGCTTCAAAGCAATAAAAGTTATCAAGGTTATGAGGGTATATATCGGAACAAATTTTGACCACGCCAATATATATTTACCCTCAATATGTGAAAATTGTAAATCAAAGCGTAGCCATAGTCCTATAAGATATGACAAATTTACCGCAATCATATCATAGATAGCCAGCATTACAGCCGCACCATGTAAGTATTTTAGTTTAACGTCATGTTCTTGCATTTTTCCCCATTGCCTCAATTTTAAAATTTTTTATTTGTAAATCACGCAAACTGTTGATGAGCCGTTCAGCAAAACATCTATAGTCTTTGCCTGATAATTTATTCCTATTACCTGTACAGGTGACCATGTACCTGTAATATTGGCATAGGCAAGTACCTTTATGTCCTTACCCTCCACTATGTTGGGTACATATATAGTTACTTTTGTCTGAACATCGGCAATCTTGCCGTTTGCATCTGTAGTAAGTATCGCAATAGTTTTATCCAAAGCTTTATATTCCGCATAGTCTTTTAAAGCTGTTGCATCATTTATATTTCCGCCTTGGTTCAAGCTGTTTATACTTGCGACTGTTTTTTCAGGAAGTCCTGTGGTTTCGCTTCCTGCTGCAGGTGTTGTGGCATGACCGTTCTCAAGTGCAGCTACAAAACGAATTGCGGTAGATGCTACCTGTGTATTTGTTGCCGAGCTTTGAGTATTTGTCTGATTGTTTGTTTGAGTACTTGTGCTCGAGCTTGAATATGAACCTGTTACTCCTCTGCGAACGCTGCCGCCTCCGCCGCCTCCGCTTCCGCCTGAACTTCCGCCGCCGCTTCTTCTGTGGCTGCCGCCGCCACCACCTCCGCCGCCGCCGCCTCTTCTGTGGCTACCTGAACTTGATCCGCTTCCTCCTTGTATACTGGAAGCGCCGAATGCTCCGCCTGCCATTGAAACAGCCAATATGCATGCCAACACTGCTATACCTTTTTTCTTCATATCTCTATCCCTTTCTTCATTCCTCTGTATAAAACAGTTCAATAATTTTATTCATTGCTTTTTCACGGTCTGCATAAAACTCGTCATAAAGCCCTGTTTTCTTATTTTCACCCTCAAGCACATAAAATCTGTCTTCATTGAAGTCGTCATCCGCCATGGCACAGGCACCAAGTTTTAAAATCATATCTTTTTGCATATCTGTATAACAATACGGGTCGATATCTCTCAATATATTTTCTATAAGTGAATCTCCATTATATTTTTTAAGTTTATTTTGATATGCTTCAATGTATACTTTGTGTGCCTCTATTCTGGTCATTGCCGAAAAATCTTTGTTTGTATCTCTATATCTCAAAAACTTTTCAGCCAAATCTCCTTTCAGATTAACCTTTGCCCCTTTTATAAAAGAAGGATCAGCTGCTTCCATACCTTCATAAGGTATTACCACATCAACTCCGCCTATTGCATCATTGATTGTTTTTATTGCAACCGTATTCATGGCAAAGTATTGATCTATATATAATCCTCCAAAAAGATCGCTTACAGATTCTTTCATAAACTCCGAGCTTATTTCATTTCCGTCTCCAAATGCATATGCCATTGTAATATGTTGCAAAGTCTTTCCTACGATATCTCCATTTACATCTGTAACCGGAATTTCCGTCATAGTATCTCTCGGTATGATTATCATATTTAATTTATTACTGTTTGTGTCCCATGCTATAAGTCCTATACCGTCAGCCTGTCCGCCTGAACCTGCATCCTGTATATAGTACATATCTACATTTGAATCTATTCCCAGTACAAGTATTGCCTTTACATAGCTTTTCCGTCTGTAATTTTTACCTTTAAAACTTATATGCCCGGTACCTGAAGCTACATCGGCTTTATTTGTCAATGTAGTGGCTATCGCCCTGTACCTGTTGTTTTGCCATATATTTATAGCTGTAATTGTTACTGCAAGTAAAAGCAACACACAAAACCCGACTGTTTTTTTCTTTATATGTGTTTTCATTTTTTATAACTGTAGTAATCGCCGTAGTATTTATAATGATAGCTGCTTTTTTTCATCTCCAGTCCGTTAAGAACAGCACCTAATATCCTGCAGTTTACTTTTTCAAGCTGATCCTTTACTTTTTTTACCATCCTTTGACTGACTGTGGAGCTTTTTACCACTATCACCGCACCGTCAACACATCTTCCGATAATTGCCGCATCCACAATATTTGTAAGTGGCGGAGTATCTATTATTATGTAGTCATAGGCTTCTCTCTGTGCTTTTATAAATTCATCAAGTCTCGGCTCATACAACAGCTCTGCAGGATTCGGTGCATAAGGCCCTGCAAACACCACATCAAGATTTTGAATATTCGTTGTATAAATTATATCTGCGGTATTCATTCCGCTTAAAAACTGACTCAGTCCTTCAACACTTTCTTTTATCTGATACCTTGTGGTCAGTACTGACTTTCTCATATCCGCATCGATATACAATATCTTCTTATCTATTTGTGCCAGGCTCATTGCCAGCTGAAAGCTTGTCTCCGACTTTCCCTCACCCTGTATTGAACTTGTAAAAAGTACAACTTTGATATTTGAACCTGAGAATTGAAGATTGGTTCTTAGCATTCGCATGGACTCGTCATATAAAAAGCCTTTGTCCATTCCTTCAAGATTGAATAATATTTCCATGTCTCCCCCTCTCAAGTTATTTATTCTTTTTGTATTCCGGTAAGCTTGCAAGTATTGTGAGTTTCAGATTCTTTTCCAGGTCTTCCTCGCTCTTTACACTGTCATCCAGAAGTTCTATCGCTACTATTATTCCCGAAATCAGAAATATTCCCAAGATTGCTCCCATCATGGCATTTTTCTTTATGCTTGGTCCCGATTTTTCTTCCGGTGCTATTCCAAGCTCTATTATTTTTGGAGGAACCACCTCCATCAAATCGCCTATATATTTTGATGATGAAAGTGCTATCTGATTTACAATTTCCTTTGCATTTTCAGGATTGGGATCAGTCACCGTCAGTGACAATATTCTTGTATCCAAAGGATTATCCACTTTCAGCTTTTTTCTCAGCTGCTTATAATTAATATTAAGCCCGAGTTTTTCTATAACCTCTTCAAGTACAGGTCTGCTCTGTATCATGATCTTATAGTCTTTTGTAAGCTGACTTCCTATTTGAAGATCTGCCAAAGAGTTCAATGTTGTCTCTTTTGACAAGACATACATCTGTGATGTGGACTGATACTGCGGTGTGATAAAAAATATGCTGAAAACCGTCGCTAATACAAACCCCAGTATTCCTGCCGATAAAATCATCCACCATTTTTCTTTTAATACAAAGATAAGTTCGAGCAGATCTATTTCTGTCTCTTCATTTGTCATTCTTTCCTCCATTTATCTACTCCATTCTATTTCTGTAATATTACGTTTGCATTTTCATATGTCATTTCTATCAGATACTTTTCCGCATTCTTTGAAATCCATGATAATGCTTTTGTGATTTCAGGTTTCCTTAAGTCAATTCTATGCATATCTGTAGCCATAAAGGAAATATTACCTTCCTTTATCTTCTTCTTACACCAAAGTGTATTCATATTGAAAATTCCACCGTTCAAACTGCTGTAGTTCATTTGAAACAATGCACCTAAGGTTTTTATTTCTTCAAGTCTCTTATTCTTTCTTAAACATGAATACCGCTCAACATGAGCAAATACCGGAATAAAGCCGCCAAAGATTATATCTCTTGTTGCCATCTTCAAGTAATTGAAACTTACTCCGGGATCAAATTCCACCAGAACATAATTGCTGCCTGCCAGTGTCAGATACTTTTTCTTTTTCAATGACTCTATAGTGTCTTTTGAATAAAATATCTCCTGTCCAGTATAAATATCACATTTGATATTTTCTTCTTTCAGTTTTGTGTTTAATACATTTATTTTTTCAACTATCTCCTCGGGTCTTAGGTTCGGCATGTTATGTGGCGTTGCTATTATTTTCTCTATACCTTGACTAACTGCCATATCTATAAGTTTAAGAGACTCGTCAGGATTTCTTGCTCCGTCATCCACACCGAAAACTATGTGGGCATGAATGTCAATCAATCGGTTATTTCCTTTCATATATGTTTATTTTCTTTTAAAAAGAACTTTTTCTTTATACTATTATACAACCGAATATTATTTATTCAACGAAAAAATTAAGATTACTTAAAGACATATTAAGAATTTTGTCAACTTTGTTAAAACTTTGTTCTCTACTTTCAGTCTGCTTTTCAATAGACGTTCTTCCATTAATAAACAGCAGTGTTTTTATTCTATAAATGAATGTTTTGATTCTTTTCATTCATAAAATTTGTGTATTTATTCACTTTTCCTATATTGCCATTCGTGTAATTTCATTGTATCTTTATACTTATCAATATTTCAGGGAGATTATATGCGACTTTTAATATGTGAAGATGAAGAGGATATTTTAAACGGACTTGCAAAGGGACTTCGTAAACTTAACTATTATGTGGATACGGCTATGGACGGCGAAGAGGCTCTGAGTCTATATTTTGAATCCGAGTACGATCTGATAGTTCTTGATTTGAATATGCCGAAGCTTGACGGTCTTGAGGTTTTAAAGGTTATAAGAGAGGATAATCCTGACTGTAAGGTCATTATTTTATCTGCAAGGGATACTTTAAATGATAAGGTTCTGGGACTTGACCTCGGTGCAAACGACTATATGGTAAAGCCCTTCCACTTTAAAGAGCTGGAGGCAAGGATAAGAGCATTGCTTCGTACTTCATACAGCGCAAACAATGACTGTATAAAGCTTGACTCTCACGGTATTACACTGTTTGTAAATAAAAAGCAGGTTCAAAAGGACGGTGAAAATATTGCTCTTACTCCGAAGGAATACGCTATTTTTGAGTATCTTTGTCTGCATAAGGATACTTTGGTTTCTGCCGATGAACTGCTTGAGCACAATGTAGATATGAATGCAAGTGACGCCTCAGGTGTTATAAAGGTACATATAGCGGCTATAAGAAAAAAACTTGGAAGCGATGTTATAAAAACAAACAGAGGAATGGGCTATACTATAAATGACTAGTATGCCCATTCCTCTGTTATCCTATATATTTAATCCCTACATTATTTAAGCTTTTCCAACACACCCTCAACGGCTGCTGTAAATGCCTCAAGATTTCTGCCACCCTGTATTACGCCTACTATATTTCTGTCAGAATCTACAAAGAATGTTGTAGGAAAAGCCATAAGACTCATTACAAAGTCCTCAGTAGCACCTTCAGGAACTATGTTCTGATATGTAACTTTGTTCTTATCAATTATTTCCTTAACAGCATCCAAGTCTGTTCCGGCATCCTGTGCAAGACCGATTACATTCACATCTTCGTCTTTCATGCTTTCATAGAGTTTTTGCAACTCAGGAATCTCCTGAACACATGGACCGCACCAGCTTCCCCATACATTTACAACTGTAAGTTTGCTGTCTTTAAATAAATCACTGCTTATATCCTCTCCTGAAACAGTCTTTGCAGTGAACTCAGGGAACTTCTTATCTTCTTTATCGGACTCAGCCTGTTTGGAATCTTCCGCCTTGGCATCAGCCTGCTTTGACTCTGTAGTTGTGGCCTCACTTGATGAAGTCTTGCTGCTTGCATTACAAGCACTTATTCCGGCTGCCATCATAAGAGCCATACCTAAAATCAATATTTTCTTCCTCATAATTACTCCTTATCTATAATACTGTGGTAGTATACCATAACTTAGGTAAAGCTAAGGTTAAGAAATTCAGTATTCTATCTTAATATTACCACTCTGCTTACATTTATCTCAGGCGCTTCTTTACTATCACCTGTAAGCATGAAGTTATCAGACCATACGAGGACTTTATCACCTTTTTTGATATCTGAAAACTCAACTTCTTCACCTGTCGATGAAAGTACAGGTTTTACTTTATTGTCAATACTCCATTTGGCATTGTTTAGAGTATCTTTAAGCTTTACTTTACCGTCAGACTCCTCATATCCTTCGATACTGTCTGTATACATAGGCATATGTAATTTATCAGGTACATTGGTCAGTACCACATATGAATTTACCTGTGGTGGCAAACTCATCATATACTCAGGCGCCACCCATGCATAAATAGTATCGCCTTCCTTCGGTGCATCACTTACAAGTCCTGTAGATATATCTACAAACTTTATTCCCGAATTATCAAGTAAAAGGTCAACTTCATCCGGAACTTCCTGTTCATCTTTACCGGCTGTACTTTCACTGCTTACCGGTTCATTTCCGACATATGATATCCTCTCTATACGTATCACATCATCTGAAATTGATTTTATCTTTCCGTTTTCTGCTCCCGGCAAATAAGGCATATCTGTCGGCATATCAGTGTTTGCTTCAATACTCATACCGGCTTCTTTTGCATCCACACTTTCCGCAACCGTTTCTTTAGTCTCATTTGTTTTTGCATTGTTTGCACAACCCATCAAAACCGATACTGCCGCAGCCGCTATCATAAGCTTTTTCAAATTCTTTTTCATATATTTCTCCTTAAATTTATTTTAACGATGTAATATCGCTATTATCCTATACCGATACATTCAAGGCATATATTGACCGCCTTTTTTAATACTACAAGATGCTCATCTCTTATAACACCGGCTACCACCATTATTGCTCCTATTCCGAGAGCTGCAAATGGAAGTATTCTGCTCTTTTCAGCTTTTTTTATCAATTCTTTCATTTATGTTCTCCTTTGAAATCTATTAAAAGTTCTACAAAATCATTTTTCATACTGTTCGCACTTATATTAAACTTGTGCTTATTCATTATTTCCTTGGTTATTGCAAGTCCGAGGCCGCTTCCGCCGTATTTTTTCGATCTGGATTTGTCTACACAATAAAATGCATCAAATATTTTTTCCAAATCTTCTTTCGGTATTCCGACTCCGTAATTTTTTATACTTAATATATTATCTTTAAGCCTGATTTCAATGCTTGCCTCTTTATTTGAATATCTTATTGCATTGTGCATAAGATTAAAGATTGCCTGTTTTAAAAGTACTCTGTCTGCAGATACGATAAATTTTTTATTATCAAAATCTATACTTATCTTTTGCATTTTACTTTCCAAATCATTTCTTAAATCCGATATTACCTCATCAACAATTGTTTGAAGGCATACTTTCTCAAGATTAAGCTCTTCACCGCTGCTTAAAAGTCTGAGTCCCTGTACTATTGAACTCATCATTTCCACCTGTCTGTCCACTACGTTTACAAAGTCTTTATACTCCTCAACTCCCGGTTCATCGTCCATACTCAAAACTTCCAAGTTTGTCTTTATTGCGGCAACAGGAGTCTTAAGTTCATGCGCGGCATTCTGTGAAAAACTTTTTTGTCTTATATATGACTCTTTGATATTTTGAAGCATATAGTTGAAGGCGTTTTGTAATTCTCCTACTTCGTCTTTTGTCTTAACCACATTTATCTCTTCATTTATTTTATTTATATCAAGATCTTTTATAGTATCCGCAAATGTATTCAAAGGCTTTAAGACTTTTCCGCTGACATACCACATAAGTGCAGTTCCTATCACAGAGCAGAGCATTGTTATATAAAAACAATTTATTCTGAATGTCTCCTGTGCCACATTCATATCCAGCTGAAAACAGTTCTCACCGGCGGCCTCTGTTATATTGGCATTATCCGGCAATATAAATATCGTTGAGGCATTTCCTATATTTATAAGATATGACACTAAAGATATTGTACAAAGCACAGCACCTGTAACCAGCGTCAGTTTTGCTCTTATAGAAAGTCTATTCCACATGGGCACATCCTCTGCAATTTCCACTGCATGTCTTAGCCGCTACAGGCTTATCTTCTTTTTTCTTTCCTAATCCGGCATATGTCATTACAAGTGCGTCATGTCTGCAGGCCGCTGTACAGGCTCCGCATCTGATACATTCCAATGAGTTCGGATTTGCTCTGACATTTATATCCATCTTACATGACTTTTCACAAAGTCCGCAATTTACACATTTGTCCGGAACAAACTCCATCTTATAAAATCCTATTTTGTTAAAGAATGAGTAGAATGCTCCAAGCGGACATATATATTTGCAAAACGGTCTGTATGTAAATATTGATAATGCCACTATTACTATTAAAATGCTGAGTTTCCAGAAAAATAAAAATCCGATAGTGCTTCTGAGTCCTTCATTTGTTGCAAGTAAAGGCAGTGCTCCGCCCAATGTTCCTGCCGGACAGATAAGCTTACAAAAATAAGGTGCTCCAAGTCCGAATTGATTTGTCAAAAACATCGGCAGAAGTATTACAAATACAAGTAATATTGCATATTTTAAGTATCTGAGCGGTCTGTCTATCTTTTCAGGTATTTTAAATTTCGGTGTCGGTATCTTATATAAAAGATCCTGTACAAATCCGAAAGGACATAAAAGTCCGCATACCAGTCTTCCGAGTAATGCTCCTATCAGTATCATTATTCCGAATACATAGTATGATATGCTGAATTTCTTACTGCCTATTACGGCCTGTAATGAACCTATGGGGCATGAGCCTACCGCCCCCGGACATGAATAGCAATTAAGCCCCGGTACACATGCAACTTTGGTATTTCCTGTGTATATCCTGCCTTCAAAAAATCCTTTTAAGTTTGCATTTGTTGCCAGTGTCGCCAATGCCTGTATTATATTCTTTTTTCTCTCTTGAAATCTCGTGTACTTATTCTCGAAATATTTCATCTTACTCTCCTACGTTTAAGCTTTCCTATATTCTACCATGTATTAGGTTAAGATAGAGTAAATCTTTATACAAAAAAGGCAGGTTGATAATCAACCTACCCTCGGCATTTAATATGAAGCTGTTTTATAAAGCATCAGAGGTCATTTTCTTCTGAAACTCCTCAACTTTAATGATACTTTCTAAAAATGTTTCTTCATGTACTGATTTAAAATCTACTAACTGATCTTTAAGTAATGATATATTTACTACAGTTTGTTTATGTGTTCTCAAATAAGAATTTTTGTGTAAAAATGTAAAAACGGAACAATCAAGACTTATGTCATAAATCGGATTCACCTTACTTTTATCAGAAATTGACGATATAGGCAAAACTACATAGTCACCTGCATCCGCCTGACCTATTATTAAACATGGTCTACTTTTAAAACTTTGTCTACGATTAACTCTATCATAATAAGGAACAATGGATTTATAGACTTTTCCTATCATCATAAATCCTCGTAATCTTCGAATTCATCCAGATACATATCCCATATATAGTCATATGGTCTAACCTTTTTTGCATCCTCTTCAATATCTTCCAAAGATAATTTATTATCTCCATTCTCACAAACACTCAAGCCTTTGCGTGCATTTTTCCATGAAATCTCATCATGTGAAAGTTTGCTAAGTTTCCATGATGCCAGTTCTCCGTATTGTGCTATTACATTAGAAACAATATATACTGCTTCATCAGATATTTTTTCTATTTCCTTAGAGATAATTTCTCCTTGACAAAAGCTTTTTCTGACTGCAACACAAACAGGACCGTAACGCCATCCTTCAAATTCATCAGCAAAAAGTGGCTTACCTGTTACTGCAAAGCTTTCTCGCTGTGAAAAGTAAAGCAGTTTATGCAATTTCATCTCATCAATTGCTTCCCCTGACATTTTTTGATATTCATCACAAATATATCGTGCAACATCAATCACTCTTTCCATAGTTACCCTCCATTCTTTTCTTATAAAAATTCGCCATATAAAATGGCACCAATAAAAATACCTACAAGAAAAGACTACTCTATGAATATATGATAACACAATCATATACCTTTATATGTTAAATTTCAATGAATTTTGAAAAATATATTACATACTCATAGTATAAAAAACAGGCTCCCTTTTGGGAGCCTGAGCAAAACATAAGCCGGGTTATGTATTAAACGGTCATCTATCTGGTCCTTATGTTACCACAAGGCTCTAGCAACCTACCTGAACTTCGGACGGGCCGCCCTATTCGCTTCGGTCTTGCTTTGGATGGGGTTTACACTGTCCCCATATGTTACCATATGAGCGGTAGTCTCTTACACCACCTTTTCACCCTTACCTTTCGGCGGTTATTTTCTGTTGCACTTTCCTTGGAGTCGCCTCCACCGGATGTTATCCGGCATCCTGCCCTATAAAGCCCGGACTTTCCTCACACTTGTGCGACCGTCTGTTTTACTAAAGGATACTTTAACATCCGGGAAAAGATTTGGCAAGGTAAAATTATACCATAACCACATTCCTTCTGTACGGATTACAAAGCTTTTCACCGTATTTTTCAAAATAAATTGAATTGTATAAAAAATCGGCGTAGATATTATTTTCAAATATTTTAAGACTGGCAGGACTTAATATATTCCCTGCATTACTTACCTTACTGATAATCGGAAGCTCACTTCTTTTTTTCAGTTCCGAAAGCAGATCGCCTGCATCCTTTCTGAAACCTAAAAGCATCGGATAGGCGACCATATTTTTTTCCGCCTTTATCTCTTCCAATAATTTCTTTTTATGATTTAAAAGCAGATGAAAAATTGCTCTACTTATTCGGGTGTATGTGAAGTTCTTACTTTTAAGCTTCAAAATAAAATCACCGTAGTTTTTATTTTCAAGTTCAAATATATTTTTCTCCATAGTATTGGCAAGTTCTTTTGAAACATCGCAATACTCTGAAAGATCATCACCCTTACCTAGCTTTTCCAATATGCTTCTTTGTACAGTAAATAAAAAATCATCATCAAACACAGGATTACTTTTTCTAAATAAATCTATATTTACATCGGGTATGGCAGTTTTTATGCTTTCCATAAATATATCCGAGTTTGATTCACTGACAAGCCTTCTGATGGCTGTAGCCGATGAAAACTTGCTCTCCTCTATTTCCTTTTCATGGTAGCCGCTTCCGCTTCTACTGATTATAACAGGATGAATATCAGCATTAATTAGTCTTATATTTTTTAGATACTCGATTGCAAGTATATTATTGGGAGAAGAAAGTATATTCTCTATCTCAGTAATATCTTCCCTCTCCCGTTCTTTCAATGCCTCTATTATCGCATTATGCCTTGCTTTGGCATAGTTTAGCCCCTCCGCCATATATTTTTTTACAGCAAGCTCCTGCTCTTTATCCGTCAAAACTTTTGCTACAGTATCAAGAAGTTTGTAATTGTCATTTTCAGCACCGAAAGATATAAAGTCTGCTCCAAGTATTTTTAAAAGACTTATCCCAAATCCCGCAAAATCATTTGCACTTGCACCGCTAAACAGAGCCGGAATTTCAAAAACCGCATCAATTCCGACATTTAACGCCATCTTCGTTCTTATGCTTTTATCAAATATAGCCGGTGCTCCTCTTTGTACATAATTACCGCTCATAATTGCAATTATATAATCGGCACCTGACATTTCTTTTGCTTTTTTTATCTGATAATCATGTCCGTTGTGAAAAGGATTATATTCCGCAATAATCCCCAATATCTTCATATTTAGATTACATCACTCATATCATATAATCCTGCAGTCTTACCCTGTAAAAATTTCGCTGCCGATATCGCACCGTTTGCAAAAATCTTTCTGGAATATGCTCTATGACTGAACGTTATTACCTCATCTTCACCTGCAAAGATCACATCGTGATCTCCGACTATTGTACCGCCTCTTACAGCAGAAAGCCCTATCTCATCAGCTCTTCTAGGCTCATGTCTTTTGCTTCTGTCATAGGTATAAGTAAGCTTCTCATCCATATTTTCATTTACCGCATCCGCAAGTAAAATAGCCGTACCGCTCGGTGCATCAAGTTTTCTTCTGTGATGTGCTTCCACTATCTCTATATCAAAGCCTGCAGCTCTAAGTGTGGGAGCTATCTGTGCCAAAACTTTTGATAGAGTGTTTATACCCAAGGACATATTTGCTGAACGAAGAATCGCTGTGTTTTTTGAAAGTTCATTGATTCTTCCGATTTGTTCCTCGCTTAGTCCTGTGGTACAAATAACGGCAGGTATCTTTTTTTCTTCAATAAAATCCAGAAGATTATCCACAGCCTTCACTGAAGCAAAGTCAATTACGGCATCCGCCTCTATATCTATCTTTCTTATATCGTCAAATACAGGAAATCCTAAGTCCACATCTGTATTTAAGTCAACTCCCGCAACTATTTCAACAGTTGAATCCAAAGCTATAAGCTCGCTGACTACCTTACCCATGGCTCCGTTTGCACCGTTTAATATTATTTTAGTCATTATAATATACCGTACTCCTTCATAGCCTTAGCCAAAGCATCCTCATGTGCCTTTTCCATCTGTGTAAGAGGAAGTCTAAGCGGTCCTACATTCTTTCCCTGTAAGTTCATTGCAGCCTTTACAGGTATAGGATTTACCTCTGTAAACAAATTCTCTACAACATCAAGAGCCTCTATCTGCATCTTTCTTGCCTTTACAAAATCACCGTCAAGTGCGGCCTGACACATATCATGTGTCTGTCTTGGAGCTACATTTGATAAAACTGATATAACTCCTTTTGCTCCGATACTCATAAGCGGAACAACCTGATCGTCATTTCCTGAATACATATCTATCTCAGGGCAGAGTCTCAAAGTCTTTATTGCATTTGAAAAGTTTCCGCTTGCCTCTTTTACACCGACTATATTAGGTACATTATTTACCAGGTATGCAATAGTCTCAGGCTCGATATTTACTCCTGTTCTTCCCGGAATATTGTAAAGCACAACAGGAATATCTATTGCATTTGCTATTGCACTGAAATGCTGTATAAGTCCTTTTTGTGTAGCTTTATTGTAATAAGGTGAAACCACAAGCACACCGTCAGCACCGTATTCCTGTGCTTCTTTTGAAAACTCCACAGCTGTTTCCGTAGAATTTGAACCTGTACCTGCAATTACCGGAATTCTTTTATTTACTATCTCAATTGTTCTCTTTATAACATCTAAATGTTCTTCTATTGTAAGAGTTGACGCTTCACCTGTTGTACCGCATGCAATAATACAGTCCGTACCGCCTGCTATCTGCTCCTCAAGTATTTCCTCCAATTTATTATAATTTACACTACCGTCTTCATTCATAGGTGTAATAAGTGCAACACCTGCTCCTTCAAATATAGCCATAAATGACCTCCTAACTGTTTTGTCTTTTCTTTCTGATACTTATTGCGTCTGAACCTACATATCTCGCTTCTGTTTTTGAGTATGCAAACTTTTGCGAACTGTATAGTCCGTAATAGCCTGATAAAACGAAACTGACTCCCACTACTATAGCATAATAATTAAGTCCAAGGCTACCGCAAAATTCTATTCCCATAAAAATCGAGGCTATCGGACAGTTGGTTACTCCGACAAAGCATGCAATCATTCCGCATACAGTACATAGCTCATAAGGAAGTCCGAATACCTTTGCAAAAGCACCTCCGAAGGTTGCTCCTATAACAAATGTCGGAACTATCTCTCCACCTTTAAAGCCTCCTCCAAGGGCTACCGCTGTAAAAAGTATTTTCATAAGAAATGCTTCATATCTCACATCTCCTTCCATACTTCTTTCTATCAGCCAGAATCCGCCTCCGTTATAATCTCTGCTTCCCGAGATTACAGTTAATATTATAAATAAAATTGATGCAACTACAATCCTAATATAATGATTTTTAAAATATTTTTTATAAAGATCCGCACTTTCATGCATCACTACAGAAAACAATATCGCCACCGTTGCGCTTAAAGCCGCAAGCAATATCATAAATAATACCATCTTAAGGCTCCACTCCGGTGTGTTTTGCAATATAAATTTCTCTTCGGGTGTATGTAAAAGTCCTGCAATATATACCGCAACATATGATGAAAGTATACATGGAATAAGTGCCGCATGATACATTACACCTACGCTGAATATTTCCATACTGAATATTGATGCTGTAATCGGTGTTCCGAAAAGTGCCGAAAAGCATGCCGCCATTCCGCACATTATTGCAATATTTATATCGGCCTTATCTGAAAATCTGCTCTGTCCAAGCTTTAATCTTCTTCCTATAAAACTTCCGATACTTCCGCCTATCTGCAATGCCGCACCTTCTCTTCCCGCACTTCCTGAAGTCAAATGTGTAAGAAATGATGATATATAAATAGCCGGTGCCATCTTTAAAGGCAGTCTTTCTCCTGAGGAGATAGAATCAATTACATAGTTGGTACCTCTCGGATTGTCGGCATGTATAAAATGATAAAGTGCCGCAATCAAAAGTCCCGCTATAGGCATAAGGTAAAGTGTATAGCTGTGACTTCTCCAGATTCTTGTCGCCAAATCTATGGCATGTCCGAAGCTTGACCCCGCAACACCGACAACTACGCCTATTATAACTGAAACTATCCCCCATTTTATGCAATAGATTATATTGGTTTTAAAATGAAATTTATCTAAAAATCCCCTGAAATCTACATTTACTTTTCCATCAAGCATTATAAGTTCCCTTACTCCTTACAAGTTTCGGTCTGTACCCCTCTTTATTCAATCTTTCAACTATCTGTTCCTTATGCTCCGTTCCGTAGGCTTCAATAGTGATTCTTAACTCTACTGCCGCATTTCTGTTTATACTTATAAACTGATTATGCTCAAGCTTTATAACATTTCCTCTCTCACTTGCCAAAAGGTCTGCTACCTTTGCAAGTTCACCCGGCTTATCAGGTAAGAGCACTGAAACGGTAAATATTCTGTCTCTTTCTATAAGTCCGTGTTGTATCAAAGATGCCATTGTTATAACGTCCATATTTCCGCCGCTTAATATAGCAACAATCTTTTTACCCTTTACATTCAGATGTTTCAGTGCGGCAACGGTAAGTAAACCTGAGTTTTCAACTATCATCTTGTGGTTTTCCACCATATCAAGGAATGAAACTATCAGCTCGTTGTCGTTTATTGTTATGATATCGTCTATATTTTCCTTAACATAGTTAAATAACTTATCTCCCGGTGTCTTTACTGCTGTACCGTCTGCAATTGTATTTGCAGATTCTAAAGTCACTATATGACCTTCTTTTATAGACGCTTTCATACATGCCGCATTTTCAGGCTCTACACCTATAACATGTATATTCGGATTCAGCATTTTGGCAAGAGTTGCAACTCCTGCACATAAGCCGCCTCCGCCTATCGGTACGAGTATATAGTCTACAGTAGGAAGTTCTTTGATTATTTCCATGGCAATGCTTCCCTGTCCTGTAGCCACTGTCAAGTCATTGAAAGGATGTATAAAGGTTGCTCCGCTCTCTTTAGCGTACTCCATAGCCTTTGCTGCAGCCTCATCAAATACGTCACCGTAAAGCTCCACATTTGCACCGTAGTTTTTGGTTCTGTTTATCTTTATAAGTGGTGTTGTGGTAGGCATAAACACAGTAGCCTTGATCCCTGCAAGTTTTGCGGCATATGCCACTCCCTGTGCATGATTACCTGCCGATGCCGTTACAATTCCTTTTTTCTTTTCTTCTTCAGATAAAGTCGATATCTTATAGTATGCTCCTCTTACCTTGTATGCTCCTGTATACTGCATATTTTCAGGCTTGAAAAACACTTTGTTTCCTGATTGCTCTGAAAAAAACTCACTGAAAACCAGCTTGGTTTCCGATGTAACTCTTTGTACCAGCTCGCTGGCTTCTTCAAATTTTTCTAATGTAAATTCCTTCATGATTGCCTCGATTCTATTTTGCATAATTTGTAACAGCTTTTTTATTACTCATTACTAAACAGTGCATCTACAAATTCCTGTGAATCGAACTTGTGTAAATCGTCTATTTTCTCCCCCACACCAATATACTTTACCGGAATTGAAAGCTCCGCCTGTATTGCTACAGCGATACCTCCTTTTGCGCTTCCGTCAAGTTTTGTCAGTATTATTCCTGTTATATTCGCGGCTTCATTAAATACCCTTGCCTGCTCAAGTGCATTTTGTCCTGTAGTACCGTCAAGTACCACCAATGTCTCTCTGTATGCATCCGGATATTCTCTCTCAATTATTTTATTTATCTTTTTCAGCTCTTCCATAAGATTTTTCTTATTGTGAAGTCTTCCTGCCGTATCGACTATCATTACATCGGTATTTCTTGCCACTGCGGCTTTGCAGGCGTCAAATACCACCGCTCCCGGGTCCGAACCTTCATTTTGAGCTATTATATCCACACCGGCTCTCTTTGTCCATTCCTCAAGCTGCTCTATTGCCGCAGCTCTGAAAGTATCCGCCGCTACCACAAGTACTTTTTTTCCGTCTTTTTTAAGTTGGCTTGCAAGCTTTCCGACAGATGTGGTCTTTCCTACACCGTTTACACCTATAACAAATACTACAGATTTTCTGTTTTCAAATTCATAAGCATTCTCACCCAAATCCATTCTTTGCTTTATAGTCTCAATAAGCACATCTTTACACTGTGAAGGTGAAGTCAGATGTTCTTCCTTTACTCTTTTTCTGAGTTCTTCTATGATATCTGTGGAAGCTCTGATACCGATATCACCCATAATAAGGGTCTCTTCAAGCTCCTCATAAAAGTCTTCATCTATTACATCATATCCAAGAAAGACATTTTCTATTCCGCTTACAACGGCATTCCTTGTCTTGGTAAGGCCTTCTACAAGCCTTGAAAAAAATCCTCTTTTCTTTTCTTCCATGTCAAACTCCTAATTATCCAATTCATTCTCTATAAGATTTACTGAAACAAGTGTTGAAACTCCTTTTTCCTGCATAGTAATTCCATAAAGTCTGTCCGAAGATACCATAGTACCACGCCTATGTGTAATTACTATGAATTGTGTATGATCTGTCAACTTATGCAAATACTTTGCAAATCTGTCTACATTTGAATCATCCAGAGCCGCCTCTATCTCGTCAAGAAGCGCAAAAGGTGAAGGTTTAAGATTTTGTATTGCAAAAAGAAGTGCAATAGCTGTGAGCGCCTTTTCTCCTCCTGAGAGCTGCATCATATTTTGAAGTTTCTTTCCGGGCGGCTGTGAAATAATTGCAATACCCGCTTCAAGCATATCATCCTGCTCTTCAAGTACCAACTTACCGCTACCACCGCCAAAGAGTTCCTTAAATACTTCATCAAATTCTTTGGCTATTTCTTCAAACTTTTCAGCGAACTGCTTTTTCATAGCAATATCAAGTTCTTCTATGATCTTTATCAAAGTCTCTTCAGCTTCCAGGATATCTGAATGCTGCTTTTTCATAAGCTCATATCTTCCTGAAACTTCATTATAATCTGAAATAGCATTTACATTTACATTTCCAAGAGCTTTGATTTTTGATCTGAGTTCCTGTATCTTTGCTCTGATATCATTTAAACTCATACCTGTATCGGTCTTTAGCTCCAAAGAAGAATTATATGTGAGTTCATATTCATTCCACATATAGTTTGTTCGCTCTGAAATTCTTTCTTCAGATTTTTCTATCTGACCTCGCAGCCTATAGATATCTCTGTCAAGAAGCGAAACTCTGTCACTGTAAATATCTCTGTTTTCAAATATCTTATTCTGTGACTTATTCTTTGTTTCCTTGATTTCACTAAGCTCTTCTTCTTTTTTCTTAAGTTCCTCTATTTTTTGAGCAAGTTCCTCTCTTGCCCTTTGCTCTTCTTCAATTCTCTGATTTTTTTCGGTTATGTTTCTTATGATATCTTCAGCCTTACCCTTCAGTCCTGATTTCTCGGCTATAAGAGCATCCATATCCGCTTTTGTTCTGTTTACATTCTCATCGCTGAATTCAAGTCTCTGCGATATATTTGCATATTCAAGCTTTGAAGAATTAAGTCTTTCAACCACAGTTTCTCTTTTGCTTCTATGGCTTTGGATTTCTTTTTCAATACTTTCAATATCTTTTCCGACTTTTCCAAAGTCCTCGCCCACATTAAGAAGTGTATTATCAAGTCTCTTAGTCTCATTTTCTATTTCTGTAAGTTCATTATCGATATTTTCAAAATCTGTCTGAACGGAAATAGATGAAGCCTTTAATTCATCAAGTTTCTCTATAAGACTGTTTCTTCTATGCGCTATATTATTTTTTTCAATAATAAGTTCCTGGTTCTGCACTCTGTTTTCTTCAAGTTTTGCATTTATAGAATTTCTCTCGGCCTTTAAGGCTTCCACCTTATCATTTGCCTCTGTATAATTTTTTAAAAGTTCCGTTATTTCGGCTTCAAGTTCGTCTATTTCACGCTTTCTGCCAAGCAAATTTCCTGCGCCTTTAAAAGCACCACCGCTTATAGAACCTCCGGGACTTAAAGACTCGCCGTCAAGTGTAACAACTCTGTACTCATATCTGAACTTCTTTTCAAATGCGATTGCATTGTCAATATTATCGATAACAACAATCTTTCCAAGCAGGCTTCCTACAAGGTTTACATAGGCACTGTCAAACTCCACAAGCTCCGATGCTATTCCTATAACACCTTTTTCTTTTAAAAATTCTTTATTTGAAAACGTTGAATTTCTCACTGAGGACAGCGGCAGGAATGTGGCTCTTCCGTATTTATTTTTCTTAATATAGTCAATAAGAATCTTTGCAGTGTTCTCCGAATCTGTAACTATATTCTGAATTCTTCCTCCAAGAGCCGTTTCTATAGCAATCTCATACTTTTGTGACGCCTTGATAATATCGGCAACAACTCCATGAATGCCGCCGATTCTGTCTCTGGTCTCCATAATCTTTTTTATGGAATTTCCATAGCCTTCATATCTTTCAGCAATATTTTTCATCGAAGTAAGTCTTGCGGATTCTCTTTGGTATTTAATCTGCAAGTCCGATGCCACCTTTGCAAATCTTGTTATCTCCGTATGAATTGCTTCATTTTTATTTTCAAGTTCTTTTTTTGCCGCATTGACTGTATCTATAGAAGCATTTATCTCTGAAAGATTTTTATCCTCTTCTTCAATCTTTATCTCTAAAGTATTTTGGCCTGTTTTACTCTCCAAAAGTCTCTGTGTCATTTGAGATTTTCTAAGTCTAACCTGCTCAAGGATACCTTTATACCTTTCCTTCTTTGCTCTAAGATCGGCATTCTTTGAGTTGAACTCTTCTGAAGCATTTTTTAAATCTTCAAGTCTTTTTGTGAGTTCATTGATATTCTTATCAATATTTTCAAGTTCTTCAAAAACACTGTTTTCTTTTTCATGTGCTTCATTTAAAAGCCTTTGTAAAGAGTTCTTTTCCTCTTCAAGTTTATCAAGTTCTTTTTGCTTTTTTTCTATATCACTGTCTATATTTTCGCCTCTTGATGCAAGATTTTCATTATTCCTGTTTTCGGAATTTATCTGCTCCTTTAAGATTTCAATATGTGAAGTGATTTCCTGCAATGTAATACTTGTAGCGCTTCTTGTATTTCTTAATTCATCCAGCTCTTCATCTATCTTTTTTAAATCTGCAGTGATATTTTCATAGTCCTGCTTCGATCTTTCAAGTGAAGCTTTGGCATCGTTTAAATCATCTGAAAGAAGTTTTTCTCTCTTCTTATATTCATTCAGATTCTGAGTTATGCTGTCATACTCCATTATGTAGCTGTTTACGTCAAAGGTTTTCAGTTCTTCACGCAATGCTAAAAACTCTTTGGCAACCTTTGCCTGTCTTTCAAGAGGACCTACCTGTTTTTCAAGCTCTGTAAGAATGTCGTTTACTCTCACAAGACTTTCTCTCTCAGACTCCAGTTTTTTTAGAGCCAGACCTTTTCTTCTTTTAAACTTTGTGATACCTGCCGCCTCGTCAAAAAGTTCTCTTCTTTCTTCAGGCTTTCCGTTGAGTATCTTATCTACCTGTCCCTGTCCTATAATGGAATATCCGTCCTTGCCTATACCTGTATCAAAGAATAGCTCACTGATATCCTTTAACCTGCAGGCGGAACCGTTTATCATATACTCACTTTCTCCGGATCTGAAAAGCCTTCTTGAAACCGTAACTTCTTCAAAGTCGATATCAAGCTTATGATCGGAATTATCTAAAGTTATGGCAACATAGGCAAATCCAAGCGGTTTTCTAAGCTCGGTACCTGCAAATATGACATCCTGCATATTTCCGCCTCTGAGCTGCTTTGCACTCTGTTCACCAAGTACCCATCTTACCGCATCCGAAACATTACTTTTTCCTGAGCCGTTCGGGCCTACAATACCGGTTATTCCATTGTGAAAATCAAATACAATTTTATTTGCAAAGGATTTGAATCCTTGAATTTCAATACGTTTTAAATACATCCTTCAATTTTCCCCAATTTTTTTAGTGCTTCATAGGCTGCCGCCTGCTCCGCCGACTTTTTGCTTACACCTTCTCCCATTCCTATTGTTTTACCGTCAATTTTTACCGCAACTACGAATTTTTTCAAATGATCTGGCCCCTCTTCAGATATCGGGGTATACTCTACAGATTTTGAGTCCTGTGATTGAATCACTTCCTGTAATATAGTCTTGCTATCATAAAAGAAGACTTTATTTTCGTATTCATTCAGAATGAATTTTAAAATCACCTCTTTTGCATTAGCAAAACCACCATCTAAATAGATGCTGCCGATGAGTGCCTCAAATGCATCACTTATAATGCTCGGCCTCATCCTTCCGCCTGTATGTTCCTCGCCTTTTCCAAGCTTTAAAAACTTACTGAGTTTTATATTTTTGGCACAGTCCGCCAAAGCCGCTTCACAGACAAAACCGGCTCTTATTTTTGTAAGCTCACCCTCAGGTTTATCAGGGTAGACTCCATAGAAAAATTCACTGCTTACAAGTTCCAAAACGGCATCTCCCAAAAACTCAAGTCTTTCATTTGATCCGTTTTTCCCCAGCTGATGCTCATTTGCATATGAACTGTGTGTAAGCGCCTGGTTCAAAAGCTCTTTATTCTTATACTCATATCCTAATAATTCCTGTAATTCATTTAAATTATTATTCATACAAACCCTCTACTATTTCTAATTTTACAAAAGAGGCTATTATCATTAGATTAAATATTATGCTTCTTATTTTACAATCCTTGTAGCGTTTAACACTTTCGCAAAGCGAGACAGTATTCAGCAGTCGAGGACCTGTTTGAGTGCAGTTCGCTGCTCTTCAAGCGAACAAACGAGTTCCGCAGACTGCGTAAAATCCTGCGAAGCTTTAAGAAAGTGTTGCGATTAGGATTGTAAAATATAAGCGATAATAAATCATAATGGTTAATAGCCTCATTATCTTTCATCAAGGAGTCAGTTGCCGGTTGCCTTCTTTATTTCTTCTACCGCATCATTTACAGTATGAATATTCTCTGCAACTTCCTGAGGTATCTCAAGCTCAAATTCTTCTTCAATTCCTGTGATAATCTCAAACAGGTCAAGTGAATCAGCTCCCAAATCGTCTACAAAAGCTGAATTAAGCTCAATTGTACTCTCATCAATATTTAAAACCTCAGCAATAATTTTCTTTAATTTCTCAAACTCCATTTTTTTCTCCATTCTAATTCTTTGTCATTTTTTCTCTTATAATATCACTCAAAGCTTCTTCTTTAAAGCTCTTGCATTGTAAAATTGAATTACAAATTTCATTTGCCTTTGAATTACCATGTGCTTTTACCACGAGGCCGTTTAAACCAAGAAGTGGCGCTCCGCCGTATTCACTCGCATCAAAAGACTTTAATGTCTCTTTTAATGATGATTTTATCATCATTGCACCTATCTTTGTAAAGACATTTTTCATCAAAGCACCTTTTATCTTGCCTAACAGTGTAGAACCCAAGCCTTCATAAAGCTTTAGTATAACATTACCCACAAATGCTTCACAAACTATAATATCGGCACCGCCCTTAGGTATCTCTCTTGACTCTACGCTGCCGATGAAGTTGATATCATCACACTCTTTCAAAAGCGGCATGGTCTCTTTTACTAGAGCATTTCCTTTTTCTTCCTCGGCACCTATATTTACAATGCCGACTCTCGGATTTTTTATACCTATTACTTTTTCCATATACAATGAACCTATTCTGGCAAACTGAACCAGATGTTCAGCCCTTGCATCTACATTTGCACCGCAGTCTATAAGCAAAGACACACCTTTTTCTGTAGGAATAAGTGGCGCCAATGCAGGTCTAAGTATTCCCTTAATCCTGCCTACTATAAGCTGTCCACCTACAAGAACGGCTCCTGTGCTTCCGGCACTTACAAAGCCGTCCGCCTTACCTTCCTTTACAAGGTTCATTCCCACCACTATCGATGAATCTTTCTTTGCTCTGATAGCCGCTACAGGTGCTTCCTCATTTGTTATTACCTCTGTTGCGTAAACCGCACTACATCTGTCCTTATACTCTTCAGTTATCTTCCCCTCTAAAACCTCCTTCTTACCGACTAAAATAACATTAATGTCTTTATCTTTCTTTAAGGCATCAAACGCCCCTTTTATTATTTCTTCGGGTGAATAATCTCCACCCATTGCATCTAATGCAACTGTAACCATAACACACCTCGAAAGTAAGTTTTACTTTGATACCATTGTATCATATATGAATAGAAAAATATTCGCAATATGAAATTGTTAATATCAAAAATATTTTTGTTATATTTGGTATAACCTGTACTTATAGTCTAATAATTTGTCCGTCAAATCTTTAACGCCGCAAACTCCTTATCACGAAAAAGATATACCGCCTTTGCACCGGATAGTTTCTTTCTGACGGTTCTCCCCTTTTCTTCCAAAGCTTCTCCCTCTTTGCCGAGAGGTGTAATTACCCTGTTGTCTTCTATGATACATTCCACATCATCATGATAGATATTCTGCAAATATAATTTGTAATAATTTATTTTTTCAAAATCATTTTCATTTTTTTTATCAACTATCAGATATACCATATAAACCCCGTCCTATAGCAAGAGTTATTCCGTCTTTTGCCGTCTTTCCCATTATCAGATTATTGCACTGTATAAGAACCGATCTTTCACATACATTCCCTACACCTACAGTCTGTTTTACAAACTCAGACTCATTAAATTCTCCTTCAACTCCGTTTAATTCATCCTTTGAAAAAGTATTAAAGGGAACCGAGAGTCTATCGGCAAGTTCTTTGATTGCATTTTCATCTTTCTTTATATCAATACTTCCTACAGCTTTTACAGCTCTTATATCAATGCCTTCTTCTTTGAGTACTTCATTTACAAAATCCCACATTTTTCGTGAATCCGTATTTTTTTTACATCCTACGCCAAGATATATATCCTTTGGTATAAGCGCCAGTACATTTTCATCATAAACTCTGTCGGTAATCCTTATTCTAAGCTCACAGTCCTCATTTAAAGGATTCAATTTCTTTTTGATATCCTTCACATTTATACCGTCAATATCACTGTCAATATCCACTGCTTTTTTATCAAGCAATGCGGCACTCACATCCTTTGCAAGTTTTCTTGATGAGATTATTAAATTATGCTTTTTTGCAAATACATCTACCGCAAATGCTCCGTTAATATCAGTGGCTGTAGTAATAATAGGAGTGGCACCAAGTGCCCCTCCTATATATTCCGCCAATTCATTGGCACCACCCATATGTCCTGAGAGCAGAGATATCACATATCTGCCAAGCTCATCTATAACAAGCACCGCAGGATCGCTAAATTTATCTTTTATATATGGTGCAATACTTCTTATCGCAATTCCTGTGGCGCCGACAAAAATAATTGCATCATCATTAAAATGCTCCTTTACGGTTTCTTTCAAATCTGTAAAAACTCTCATTCTACTGTCTGTAAGATACTTTTGCATTGTATATGAGGAAATATTATTATTCTTTAATATATCCATCAATCTGATATTTATATCTTTACCATTTTTTGTAAATGAAAAAACAGTTATATTCATTTCTTTTATAATCCGTATGTATATGTTTCGGTTTCGGTATCTCTGCTTTCAGGTTTCTTTAAGCAGAAAATAACAAGCAAAATAACAGCCGGAATAACCATTGCATATGATATATGGTTTATAGCCGTATTTACCAAATCTGTGTCAAGAGCGGAAGGTAGATTTCCGATTGTATTGTTTACCATATGTATAAAAATTGTGTAGAAAATATTTCTGGTCTTATAATAAATAAGTCCCATAATGCAGCCCATTATCGCCGTATATACGCTCTGAACAAAGATCATATGCCAGATACCGAATAATACTCCCGATACAATTATTGCAAACCACGGACTCTTTGTTATTCTCTCAAGAGAATTGAAGATAAGAAGTCTAAAAAGTATCTCTTCAACTATAGGTCCTATAATTGATATTGAAAGCAATGACCAGATATATGCTCCCGACTCAAGATCGTCATATACTCCTGAAAAATATTCTACATTTTTAGCTATAAAAGGTATGGATACCAAAAATCTGTCGACAATTTCAAACCAAAGACCTGCTATTCCATAGAATGCAAATCCCATTACAATACAGAAAATAAATCCTTTTACAAATCCGAGCTTAATTCCTTTTTCATGCTTTTTTACTATAAAAACAGCCAATATCAGGTAGATAACAATAAGCACCACAGATATCAATGTATCCACAAACGCATTTATACTCGGCAAAAGTACATCAGGTACTATCATGTATTTTACATCCAGATAATTAAATCCTCTGAATATGACATCACTCAGCCACTCGTAACTAAGGTATAAAAGTGCAACCACAATGCACCAAAACACTATATTTCTATAATTTCTCTTCATATAACTCCTTCTTTTTTCAGTTAAAAAGGTCGCAGATGAAAACACCTACGACCTTGTATTAACTAAAGTATTTATTATTCTTCATCAGACTCTGAATTTCTTGCGTTCTCTTTCTCAAGCTCTTCATTTGCCTGTGTCAAAGCCTTGATACTTAATGAAATTTTCTTGTCTGCCTCGTTGAACTCAACGATAACAGCCTCAACCTCATCTCCTACCTTAAGCACATCTGAAGGTTTTTCAACATGGTCGTGTGAAATCTGAGATACGTGCAACAATGCATCAACACCGTTTGAAATCTCAACGAATGCTCCGAAATCTGTCATTCTTGCAACTTTACCCTTAACAACATTACCACGTGCGAACTTCTCTTCAGCGTCAAGCCATGGATTCTGATCAGGGAACTTCATTGAAAGTGCAATCTTCTCTCCTGAGATATCCTTAATGAAGGCTGTAACGGTATCACCTGACTTAAATACCTTCTTAGGATTCTCTACTCTACCCCAGCTCATCTCTGAGATATGTAAAAGACCGTCTGCACCACCAAGGTCAACGAATGCTCCGAAATCTGTAACATTCTTTACTGTACCTTCAATTACATCACCCGGTGTTATCTTCTCAAATAAAGCCTTCTTCTGCTCCTCTTTCTTAGCTACAAGAAGCTGCTTTCTGTCACCGATGATTCTTCTTCTCTTAGGATTGAACTCTGTAATAACGAACTCAATCTCTGTATCCTTATATTTAGATAAATCTCTTTCAAATGTATCTGATACAAGTGATGCAGGTATAAATACTCTTGCATCCTCTACCACTACACTGAGACCACCCTCAACTACCTGTACAACTTTTCCTGTAAGAACCTCGTGGTTGTTGAAAGCATCCTCAAGCTTCTTATTACCTCTATCCTGAGCCAATCTCTTGTATGAAAGGAGAACCTGACCTTCTCCGTCATTTATCTTTAAGACTTTTGCTTCCATGTCATCACCGACATTTACAACTGTTCTTAAATCTAAACCGTTGTCATTACTATATTCACTTCTTGTGATGATACCATCTGACTTAAATCCGACATTAAGAATGATCTGATCTTCCTTAACATCAATTACCTTACCGTTGACAACTTCTCCCGTGTGTAGAGTCTTGAATGACTCATCTAACATTTGTTCAAAACTTAGATCTGACAATATTTTGAACCTCCTCAATGATATGTTTTGGGGTTGACGCCCCTGCCGTAATACCTACACTATCCACAGAAAGTAAAGCACCATAATCTAGGTCTTCAAGAGTTTGAATAAAAACTGTATTCTTACATTCTTCCTGACATATTTCCACAAGCTTGCCTGTATTGGAGCTTTTTTTGTCTCCGATAACTATCATGGCATCCACATTTGATGCTATTTTTTTTGCCTCAGCTTGTCTTTCCTGTGTTGCATTGCAAATCGTATTAAAACATCTTACATCATAACCCAAAATCGATATTTTATCAATGATTTCTTGGAATTTTTTATGATTAAATGTCGTTTGAGCTACAATTATAATTTCTTCATCTTTTTTTAATTCCAAATTTATAAATTGTTCGATGTTTTCAACAGCATAGGTATTTTCATCTCCCCAGCCTCTTATTCCCATTACCTCAGGATGCTCGGGATTTCCGATTATTACCACAGTTTTTCCTTTTCCGCTTTGTACTGAAACTATGGCATGAATTTTTTTTACAAACGGACAGGTGGCATCTACCACTCTATGTCCGCTTCTTTTTACAAAATTAAATATCTCTCTGCTTACCCCATGTGAGCGTATGATTACAGTGCCCTTTGGCAGTGAAGCCAAATCTTCTATCTTCACAGCCTCCACACCTCTTTTTTTCATATCTTTCACAACTTCTTCATTGTGAATTATGGGTCCCAGAGTATAGACTATATCATTGCCCTTTTTTGCTTCTTCATATACGGTGTTTACCGCTTTCTCAACTCCAAAGCAAAAACCGGCACTTTTTGCTAATTCGACTTTCATCTTTCCTCTTTTACCATTGACAGTATCTTTGATACCACCTCTTCAAGTGTCATATCGGATGAATCCAGATAATAAGCATCATCAGCCTGCTTTAGAGGTGATATTTCCCTGTTCATATCGGCTTCATCTCTTTTTATTATCTCATCCTCTATCTCATTTATATCCAAATCCGTATATCCCTTTTCTAAAAGCTCCAGATATCTTCTTTTAGCTCTGACTTTTGAACTTGCACTTAAATAAATCTTTAAATCGGCATTTGGAAGTACCACGGTACCTATATCTCTGCCGTCCATCACCACGTTTTCTTTTTGTGCCAGTTTTCTTTGAAGTGCCACAAGCTTTTCTCTTACACTGCCGATGGCACTGAATTTACTTGCCAGTTTACCTATCTCTTCAAGTCTCAGCTTACCTGTGACATCTTCTCCGTTTAGGATAACTTTCTGTGCACCGTCTTCGTACTTTATACTTATCTCAAGCTTTTCAAGCAAAGATTCGATTCTGCTGTCCGTGCCGTCCGAAACATTATTCTCCACGAAGAAAAGTGCTACAGCTCTGTACATTGCACCTGTATCTATATAAATATAACCAAGTCTTTTACTTAAAGCCTTTGCTATACTCGACTTGCCCGCTCCCGCAGGTCCGTCAATCGCTATACTGCTCATTTCCTGCTCCTTCTCCTGCCGCATATCCCGTTGACCATGCTATCTGAAGATTATAACCGCCTGTGAATGCATCCAAATCAAGCACCTCACCTGCAAAGAACAATCCTTTTATTTTCTTCGATTCCATAGTCTTCGGATTTATTTGTGAAACTTCAACTCCACCCTTTGTTATTATAGCCTCATTAAAGCCTCTTGTAGAGCTTATCACATATTCCAGATTTTTTGTAGCATGAACAAGACTATGTCTTTCCTCTTTTGTAAGTAAATTCACCTTTTTATCGGGATCGAGTTTGCTTTGAAATATGACCTCATCTATCAGCTTTGCGGGAAAGAGCTTATTTAGAGAGTTTTTCAAAGCTTTATTCTTTTGCTCCGTAAAATCTCGTAAAATTCTTTCATCAAGCTTTTCCTCATCCAGAGCCGGTTTTAGATCGATACTTAGTCTATAACCTTTTATATTTTTGTTTCCGATAACTGCAGATGCGGATATTATTACAGGTCCGCTCACTCCAAAATGTGTGAAAAGCATTTCACCGAATTCATCATATACAAGTTTTTTGTCATTGTAGATATAAGCATGAATATTCTTTAAGGAAAGTCCCTGCAATGCTTTTATTCTCTCCCCCTCTATATTAAAAGGTACTAAAGAAGGATATAGTTTACTTACGCTTAAGCCTGCCTCTTTTGCAAATCTGTATCCGTCACCGTCTGAACCTGTGGCCTGATAGGACATTCCTCCTGTAGCCACTATTACGGCATCAGCCATAATTTTATTTTTACCGATTGTCACACCTATGCATCTGTCATTTTCTATTATAAGCTCATCCACTTTTATATTAAGTCTTATATCCACATGCAGATCTCTTATGGCATTTTCAAGCGACTTTATTATGTCTGAGGAATGATCGCTGACAGGAAATACTCTGTTTCCTCTTTCAATCTTAAGCTTCGTCCCGTTGTTCTCCACAAGATTCATAATGTCTTCATTTGTGAAATTTTTAAATGCACTGAATAAAAATCTTTTATTACTTACAACATTTTCCATCACTGTATTCATGTCTGAGGCATTTGTAAGATTACATCTGCCCTTGCCTGTAATAAATATCTTTTTACCGAGTTTTTCGTTTTTTTCCAGCAGTATTACCTGCTTTGATGTTAAAGCAGCGGAGTATGCTGCTATCATTCCTGCCGCACCTCCGCCTATTATTATTACTTTTGCCATTTTAAGATACCGATTTTACAAACATATCATATATAGCCTTTATAGTTGTTTCAAAGTCGTTTTCCTTAACGCCTACAATGATATTAAGCTCTGATGAACCCTGATCTATCATCTTTACATTGACTCTGGCATGCGCAAGTGCCGCAAATATTCTTCCTGCAGTACCTCTGTTTGCCTTCATACCTCTTCCAACTACAGCTATAAGTGCAAGTCCCGATTCCATTTCTACAGTATCCGGACCTACGGCTCTATGTATACCTGAAACTATCTGCTGCTCATGCTCTTCAAACTCGGACTGATGTACAAGTACGGTCATAGTGTCGATACCTGAAGGCATATGCTCTATAGATATATTGTTCTGTGCAAAAACATCCAATACTTTTGCGCAGAAGCCTACCTCCGAGTTCATCATTGCCTTATCTACATTTATGGCACAGAATCCCTTCTTTCCGGCGATACCTGTTATAGTAAACTTTGCACTCTTACAAGTGCTCTCTACTATCATTGTACCCTTATCTTCCGGCTTGTTGGTATTTCTGATATTGATAGGAATACCCTCTTTTCTTACAGGGAAGATTGCATCCTCATGAAGTACTGAGGCACCCATATATGCGAGCTCTCTAAGCTCCTTATATGTTATCGACTCTATAGTCTCAGGATTTGGAATAATTCTCGGGTCAGCCACCAAAAAGCCTGATACATCTGTCCAGTTCTCATACAAATCGGCCTTTATTCCTCTTGCGATTATAGAACCTGTTATATCTGAACCGCCTCTTGAAAATGTTCTGATTTTTCCTGAATGATCGCTGCCGTAAAATCCCGGAATTACCGCTCTTTGAACTTTCTCAAGTCTCTCGGAAACTTCCTTGTTTGTAGCCTCGGCATCAAATGTACCGTCTTCAAAGAAGAAAATCATCTCCGCAGGATCTATAAAATCAACTCCAAGATATTTTGCCATTATAATACCGTTTAAATATTCACCTCTTGAAGCGGCATACTCTCTTCCGGCTTTATTTAAAAACTGTTCTTCTATCTTTGCAAACTCATGATCAAGATTCAAATCAAGCGAAAGTCCGTCTATAATCTCTTCATATCTTGCTTTGATCTTTTCAAACTTTTTCTTATATGAACCGCCTTCTACAGCCGCATCATATGTCTCATATAAAAGGTCTGTTACCTTCTCATCCTTGGAATTTCTTTTTCCCGGTGCGGACGGAACAACAAATCTTCTTGATTTATCAGCCTTTATGATATCTCCCACTTTTTTAAATTGATGTGCACTGGCCAGTGAGCTGCCTCCAAATTTTACTACTTTTATCATTATCTTCTCCAAACCTTTTTATCTGATTTATCTGAAATATTTTACACCAGATTCAAAGATTTGCAAGTCCTGTTTTTCAAAAACATTTATAGCAACACCGTTTTCTCTTCTTTCGGAGTGTGCCATCTTACCGAAAATCCTTCCGTCCGGACTTGTAATTCCCTCTATGGCTGCATAAGAGCCGTTCGGATTGTACTCACCGCACATGGTAGGATTTCCGTTTAAATCCACATATCTTGTAGCTACCTGTCCGTTTTTAAACAACTCATCAATTATTTCTTTCGGAGCCACAAATCTTCCTTCTCCATGTGAAACCGGATTTGCATAAACATCTCCAAGATTTGCATTCATAAGCCATGGTGATTTATTACTTACCACCTTAAGATATGCCATTTTGGAAATATGTCTGCCGATAGTATTTCTAGCCAAAGTTGCTGAAAACTCTTCCTGTGCTTTTATTTTTCCGTCAGGCAAAAGTCCAAGCTTTATAAGTGTCTGAAAACCGTTACAAATTCCAAGTATCAGACCGTCTCGCAAAAGCAAATCTTCAATTTCTTTTTTCAAAACTTCATTTCTGAACACTGTAGCAAAAAACTTTGCGGAACCGTCAGGCTCATCACCTGCAGAAAATCCTCCCGGGAACATTATTATCTGTGAATTTCTTATTTCATTTTTATAATGCTCAACAGATTCCTTTATAGCTAAAGGTGAACTGTTTCTAAATACAAATGCCTCAGCACTTGCACCGGCTCTTCTAAACGCTCTTATAGAATCATACTCGCAGTTGGTTCCCGGCATAACCGGAATGAATACTCTTGGTAGAGCATTTTTTTCTTTTGCAATATAAATGCTCTCAGCTTGGTATAATTTATCTTCAAGCTCCTCTTTATTCTCAGGCTCTTCTACTGACGGGAATACACTCTCAAGAGGTTTTTTCCAGTTTTCTAATATCTTATCAAGTGAAATCTCTTCTGAATTTACTATAATCTTCGGCTCTTCAATTACCTCTCCAAGATAGCTTGCTCCTTCAAAATCAAGTTCCGACTCGGATTCCAGCAAAAAGCCTCCAAACTCCGGACTAAACAAAATCTCTTCATCCGCTTTAAGGCTTACACCCAACATATTTCCGAAGCACATCTTTGAAACAGCCTCAGCTATTCCGTTTCTCTCCAAAACAAATGCACTTACTATTTTTTTATTTGTTATCTCTGTTTGAATATCACAGTAAATTTTCTTTAAATATTCAAAATCGGGAAGATCGTATTTATCTCTCTTTAATTTTACGAAGTAGAGCTTATTTCCGGAATTTTTCAGCTCTGTTGATATAATATTTTTATTATCACCTACCGCCACTGCAAAAGAAACCAAGGTAGGAGGTACATTTATATCATTAAATGAACCCGACATCGAGTCCTTACCGCCTATGGACGCAAGTCCAAGCTTCATCTGTGCTTCATAAGCTCCAAGAAGTGCCGAGATCGGTTCTCCCCAGGTAGAGCTGTCAGTCATTCTTCTAAAGTATTCCTGGAAAGTAAAATGTACTTTTTTATAATCTCCGCCTGCCGCTACAATTTTACTTAAAGAGCCGACTATAGCATACATTGCACCATGATATGGGCTCCAGCTTGACAGATACGGGTCAAATCCATAGCTCATGATGGTAACCGCATCACTTTCTTCATTCAAGAGCGGCAACTTGGCTACCATACTTTGAGTCTCTGAAAGCTGATATTTTCCACCATATGGCATGAGTACACTCTTTGCTCCTATACTTGAGTCAAACATCTCAACAAGTCCCTTTTGTGAAGCTACATTCAAATCAGACACTGTTTCCAGCCATCTTTTTTCTATGTTTTTTTCTGTATTATTGTATTCAAAAGGATTTTTTTCTTCATTTGGTGCTTTCACATAAACATCTGTTGTGGAGGTGGCACCGTTTGTATCAAGAAATGCTCTTGATAAATCGACTATAGTTTTGCCTCTCCATGTCATTTGCAGCCTTTTTTCTTCCAAAACCTTTGCTACAATACTTGTTTCAAGATTTTCTTCCTCTGCATATTTGCAAAATTCCTCTACCGATTCAGGTGAGAGCACCACAGCCATTCTCTCCTGTGATTCAGAGATTGCAATCTCTGTACCGTCAAGTCCCGCATATTTTTTAGGCACTTTATCAAGATCAATAATAAGTCCGTCTGCAAGTTCTCCTATTGCTACAGACACTCCGCCTGCACCGAAGTCGTTACATTTCTTTATAAGTATTGTCACCTCAGGTCTTTTAAAGAGTCTTTGTATCTTTCTCTCTGTAGGTGCATTACCTTTTTGTACCTCTGCACCTGCAGTCATTATAGAATCGGTCTTATGAACTTTGCTTGAACCTGTAGCACCTCCTATGCCGTCTCTTCCTGTTCTACCGCCAAGAAGTACTATGATATCACCCGGATCCGGAGTTTTTCTTATAACATTTGCTCTCTTTGCGGCTCCCATTACCGCTCCGATCTCCATTCTCTTTGCAACATAGTTTGGATGGTAAACTTCTTTTACATAGCCAGTAGCCAGACCTATCTGATTGCCATATGATGAATATCCGTGTGCGGCTCCTGTTACTATCTTTCTTTGCGGAAGTTTACCCTGCATTGTCTTTTCAATAGGCAGTGTAGGATCTGCGGCACCTGTAATTCTCATGGCCTGATAAACATAAGTTCTTCCTGAAAGCGGATCTCTTATAGCACCTCCAAGGCAGGTTGCCGCACCACCGAACGGCTCTATCTCCGTAGGATGGTTATGCGTTTCATTCTTAAAATTGATAAGCCACTCCTCTATTCTGCCGTCAATAACTATCGGCACTACGATTGAGCAGGCGTTTATCTCATCACTTTCCTCAACATCGGTAAGAATCTTGTCGGCCTTAAGCTTCTTCATAGCCAAAAGTGCAATATCCATCAAGCAGATTTTTTTATCTTTTTTGTCCTTATAAAGGACCTTTCTGTCATTTAAATATCTTTCATATGATTCTTTTACAGGAACGCCAAAAAATCCCTCCTCAAAGCTTACGTCTTTTAGCTGAGTTGAAAAAGTGGTATGTCTACAGTGGTCGGACCAATATGTATCCAGTACTCTTATCTCAGTGACAGAGGGATTTCTGTTTTCATCATTTTTTAAATAGTCTTGTATAAATTTAAAGTCATCAAATGCCATAGCCAAAGAAAGACTCTCATAGCAATCTTTCAAGGCATTTTCATCCATAGTTATAAAGCCTTCTATAGACTCCACATCATTAGGCATTTCAAAGTCTGTTTTTAAAGTTTCGGGTATAGACTCATCGGCAATCCTTGAGTCTACAGGATTTATACAGTAATTTCTTATACTCTCCTTGTCGGTTTCACTAAACTGTCCTGAGAAAATATAAGTTGTTGCGGAACAGATATTTATATCATCTTCACTTCCAAGCAGCTTCACACATTGTATGGCGGAATCAGCCCTTTGATCAAACTGTCCCGGCAAATACTCTACGGTAAAGTAAAAGTCACTTTCAAGATGTGGAAACTTACTCTCATAACAGATATCAAGCGGTGGCTCACAAAATATAGTACCCAGACTTTTTTGATAGTCTTCATACGATATATTTTCAATATCGTACCTGACCAAAACCCTTACATTATCAAGGTTTTTCAAGCCCAAATAGCTCCTAAGCTCACCCGAAAGTTCCTTTGCTCTGATAGCAAAATCCGGCTTTTTTTCTACATAAATCCTTCTAACGCCCATCTTCTTTCCTCCTCGGAAACCACTACTTAAGACTAATTATATGACTTTGTATTCCTTCGCAAACAATATTTGAAAGCTCACCCGTAATAAGCGGTTTCGCATACTCAATGAATTTTTCATTTACTCCGAATCCGTCCTCGCTTATCCAACCTCTCGGGATTTCTTTTTCTATGTTTGCAACTAAATTTATATCACATTTTCTTACGATAGACAAATATGGTGCGTCATTTACCCTGTCAAAATACATCATAACTCCGGTTTCACCCTCAATTCCGGCCTTTACGCCTAAAAATCCGATATTGAAAGCCTCGTCTATATCGGTTTTACTTTGAAGGTGAGCCGCCGCTCTTTGCAATGTATTTATTTCCACGGCTCTTGTTTTTACGCCAAGTTCACTTTTTATTTTTTTAGCAAGGTAAGCTGCAGTTCCTGAAAGCATCTTATGTCCGAATGCATCCACATTTCCCTCATCCTCGCTTATATAATTTCCGTTTTGATCTTTTATACCCTCAGATACCGCCACAACAATATTATTCTTTTCATTGAGTCTGTTTCCGAGTATATTTATAAATTCTTTTAAATTTAAACCTATTTCAGGTAAGAGAATAAAATCCGCTCCGTCATTGAAACTGTTCTTTGCCAAAGCTGCAGCCGCTGTAAGCCAGCCTGCATTTCTTCCCATTATCTCAACAAATGTCACACTCTTTAAGTCATATACATTTGAGTCTCTTACAACCTCCGAAATACATGTAGCTATGTATTTTGCCGCACTTCCGTATCCCGGTGTATGATCTGTAACAGGTAAATCATTATCAATAGTCTTCGGAACTCCGACAAACTTTATCGGGCTTCCTATAATTTTTGCATACTCCGACATCTTAAGAATTGTATCCATAGAATCGTTTCCGCCTATATAGACAAAGACATCTATACTGTACTTTTCAAGCAGCTCAAATGCCTTTTGATAAACTTCATTATCAGCTTCGGGCTTTGGCAGTTTGTATCTGCAAGAACCCAGATATGAACTCGGTGTTCTTTTTAAAAGTTCAATATTAAGCTCTGAATTAAGTGTTTCATCAAGGTCTACTATTTTTTCATTTAAGAATCCCTCGATTCCGAATCTCATTCCATACACCTTTTCAAATCCGAAATGCTTTGCTCCGCAATACACTCCCGCCAAAGATGCATTAATAGCCGCTGTAGGCCCTCCCGACTGACCTACAATCAAATTTTTTTTCTCTTCCATAAGCTTCTCCATATTCTAAATATTTTTTTCCGGATCCATTGCGTTCAAACTTATTTTTAAAAGTTCTTCCACTTCATCTTTCGGAACCATAAGTCTGTCTGAAAGTTCTTCTACACTTGCTTCTCTGCCATACTCCTGTGCCAAAATCCTTGATGCTTCCATCAAGTCGTTCAATCTCTCCGCCAGCATATTTGAAGCATTCTTTACCTTTGTTTCCTCATCAATTATCTCATTTAGTCTTTTTTCCACCGCTGTTCTTATCTGAGCTTTTAAATCTCCCGATTTATACTCAGCCACAGCCATTGTAAGCGCCAGATGACTCTCACTTATCAAATCCGTTATTTCCTGACCGCAACCTACAAAGGGTTGTATAAGCTCTGTAGCATACATCATATGACCTTCGATAATCCTGTTTTTTGCACTGTTATCCCCACTTAAGAGTGCTTTTTTTAATGTATCAAGTTCCGATTCTTCAAGAGGTTTTATTTCCTTCATATCCTCCAGATACATCTCAAGAATGCTCTTATCTTTCACTTTATTCTCCCGTTTCTTCCACTGTAATATTTATTCTTCCAAACATATTTTTTACATATAAATCAAATGCATTTATAATCGCTCTGTCAAGTAAAAAAGTTTTCGGCGAAAATGAAGATATTAAATTCATTTCTTTATCTGAATATCTTATATTCAAATACAAATCCCCATCTATATCTTTTGTTGTATTGCTTTTAATCCAATCTCTTTTAAATTCTTCTGAAAACTTAAAAATCAGCTTGAAAAAAGTAGGTCTTCTCTTTCCCTTTATTATTCCAAAGCAAATATGCCTTATTTCACCCCAAGTGCAAAAATCTCTGTTTTCCTCTTCGTCGAAATAAGGCTTATTAAGCTTACAGTTGATATCATATTTTACAAATGTATGAAACTCGGCTTCCACAACAGTGAATTTATCGAATATATCTGTCATAAAGAGTAATTTTGTAAATTCCTTAACTTCTAAAATCTCAAAGACCTGCATTTACTTCCTCCGACCACAGTGTAAAGAAATCTCTTCCCGAAAGATGAGACCCTGAATTTTTGCAAACCTTATCGAACTCGCTTTCGTTTATATCTATAGGATTTTCTTTCACAAACTCATTATATAAATTCAACAGATATGCCGATTCTCTTTCCTCTTTTATTCTTTGCTTATTCTTTTTTGTGGCTTCCGCATTATAGCTCTTTACACATTTATAAAGCACATATTTACCCTTGTTTGTAACTATAGGACTTACACTTCCGTCTTCCATTACTCCCAACGTATTCTTTACATCTTCAGTTTCGTTATTTATCGCTATACTTCTTGAAATACTGTCGCTTTCAGAAAATTGAGTTGCCAGTTTCACACAATTCTCACCATTATTTAATCTGTCTAAAAGAGTATTTGCCAGTTCAAAATCTGAAACCTCAATCACATGAAAATCCATTATTCTGGCTTCACTTTCGCTGACTTCTTTTACATTCTTTTCAATCAATTCTTTTTTTGTTTTATCCACCAGAATATAATCCATGAAAACCGTATCACAGTCTTCTTTTGTAAGTCCGGGAAAGCTTCCACCGTTTGCTGCATTTTCATCGTAAAATATCTTTGAAAGTTTTAATGCCTTTGTTTTATCCTGCTCAGATAATGTAATATTTTCGTTTTCCGCAATCCTTTTAAGTACAACAAGTTCTTTATAATAATTTTTTAAATCATTATAAAAATTATCTCTGAATGTAATATTTTTGTCCTTGTCAACATAGCTGTCCCATATTGCATCGGTATATGTATCGGTCATAATTTGGCTCTCCGACAATGCGGGAATAAGCATCTGACTGTAATTATACCCAAGTTTGTTTTCCGATAAATTTATCTTTATATTTTCACTTATGCCGGACGTTTTTATTCCACAACCTGAAATAAAAAGAGCCGTTACGAATCCGATTAAAAATTTTCTCTTCAATTCCGTCTCCTAAAGCAGATAGTTTAATATCTTCAAAACTCCAAGGTTTTCATTGCTGTCTGCCATAAATCTTGCCGCTTCCTTTGCTACCGGTGCGGCATTTTTTACTGCAAATGAATAGTAAGCAGCTTTAAACATTTCAACATCATTGGCTTGGTCACCGAAAACCATTGTTTCATGTTCTGTTATATCAAAAGCTTCCTGAAGCTTCTTTAGCGCATTTCCTTTGCTCACTCCTTTTGCTGTACAGTCAAGCCACATCTCGCCTGCATAATTCACTAAAAGTTTATCCGAATATTTTTCTATAATATCATCGGCCTTACCGCATACATTCTCTGAATATGCTGAAATTTTTATTACATTTTTCACCTTGGTAAGATCGTCTACAAGTTCTATTCTGCCCATGTATCCTCCTCTTATCCAGTCTATAAGAAATTCATTGTTTTCCTCAATATAGTATGATGATTCATCGGCAACTATCGCAATCAAATCCTTATTTTTTCTTATATCAATAATCAATTTCTTTGAAATCTCATCATCCATTTTATTTATAAACAGACTTCTACCGTTTACACCGATATAAGCTCCGTTATCGGATATATAAAATATCTTGTCCTTTACTTCTTCAAAGACATTTTCTATGCTCACCCACTGCCTTCCGGAGGCAACGGCAAAATGAATTCCTTTGTCATGAACAGCCTTTATCATATCGACTATTCTTTTATCAAGCTTGCCACCGCCGTCACTTACTAAAGTTCCGTCCACATCCGAGGCAATAAGTTTTATCATTAATATATTCCTCCAATTACAAATGCTATAACAATACCTAAAATCGCACCCATAAATACCTGCAGCGGAGTATGCCCTACAAATTCTTTCAATCTCTCTTCAAAATGTTCAAAATTATCCTCAAAAATATTGTTTTCAAGGATCATATTAAGAAGTTTTGCCTGCTTTCCCGTCTCTCTTCTTACTCCCATTGCATCATACATAACAACCAGAGCCAAAATAAATGTAACGGCAAACTCAAAGCCTGCAAATCCGTGTTTTAATGCACTTGAGGTTGCCAGAGCACATACCGTAGCCGAATGTGAACTTGGCATTCCACCACTTCCCCAAAGTCTGTCCGGTGAAAATGATTTATTATACCATATATCAATCATTGTCTTTAAAAACTGAGCGACCAGCCATCCGAGAGCCGCACTGATGAGCACCTGATTTGAAACAATCTCATCTAAAACACTCATACAGTCCCCTCCCCTGCTCTGTGAACATTTTTCATATTTGCAATTATTTCATTTATTGAAGTTGACTTGTCAGCCATTGTAAGCACCCATCCCTCCCTTGAAAGAGGAGGAATCGGTGTTAAAGGAAACATATGAGTTTTAATCATACTTGCTTCCTTATTTGTTATATTAAAATACTTTTTGGCATTTTTTGCCGCTTTATAAGGATGTGTGAAACCATGTAAAAATGCTCCCGTTTCCTTTGTCGGTCTATGCCAGTCATATAGGTAAAAATCATGTAAAAGTGCCGCTCTTGCAGCAGATTTATAATTTAAACCAAGTTTTTTGCACACTAAATATGTTGTATATGAAACGTCTATACTGTGCTCCATTGTAGATGTACATCCATGTTGAACGTAGCCGTCCAGTTTTTTAAAAATTCCACTGTTAAGTATATCTTTTACACATTCCATATACTCTATATTATTTAAATATTCTTTCATCCTATTAACCAATCATACAGAGCCTGATACTCAAGTGCAGACTGCTTCCATGAGAAGTCCACAGCCATTGCTCTGTCAATCATCTTATTCCATTCTCTTTTTTTATCATAATAAATATGCTTAGCAAAATTTATTCTGTCAAGCATCTCATGTGCATTATAGTTTGCAAATGAGAAACCTGTACCCTTTGACTCAAATTCATTATAGCTCTCTACGGTATCACAAAGTCCACCTGTCTCACGAACTATCGGAAGAGTTCCGTATCTTAAAGACATCAGCTGGCTGAGACCGCAAGGTTCAAACAGCGAAGGCATAAGGAAGGCGTCTGCAGCGGCATATATCTTATGTGACATCTCCTCGGAGTAATAGATATTTGCAGATACTCTGTCAGGATATTTCCATGCATAATGTCTGAACATGTTTTCATATCTATCATCTCCGGTTCCAAGTACCACAAGCTGTACATTTTCCTCACAAATTTGATCCATCATATATTCCACCAAATCAAATCCCTTTTGATCTGTAAGTCTTGAAATAACCGCAAGCATAAACTTATTGTCGTCTACAGGCAGTCCAAGCTCTTTTTGTAAAGCTCTCTTATTTTTAATTTTTTCTTTTCTGAAGTTCTTGCTGTTATAATTTTTATAAATAAGCTTGTCTGTTTCAGGATCAAACTCATTATAATCAATACCGTTTACAATTCCTCTAAGATCATTACTTCTGGCTCTTAAAAGTCCGTCCATTCCTTCACCGTAGAAAGGATTTTGTATTTCATTTGCATATGTCTTTGATACGGTTGTTATAGCGTCAGCATATACAAGTCCACCCTTTAAGAGGTTAGCATCCTTAAATGCCTCCAACTTATCAGGTGTAAAATAATAATCACTTAAACCTGAAAAATATTGTATCGTCTTAACATCCCAAGTTCCCTGGAATTTAAGATTATGTATTGTAAATACAGACTTTATTCCCCTAAAGAAATCTCCGCCTGCAAATCTGTCCTTCAAATATACAGGTACCAAGCCTGTCTGCCAGTCATGACAGTGAATAAGGTCCGGTCTGAAGTCTACAAAAGGCAGTGCACAAAGAGCGGCCTGTGAGAAGAAAATAAACTTTTCAATATCATAAAGCCAGTCTCCATAAGGCTTTGGACCTCCGAAGTACTCTTCATTATCTATAAAATAAAATGTTACTCCTTCAACTTCCTTCTTTAATACTCCGACATACTTACTTGAGCCGGCATAATCAATATAGAAATCACCTATATATTCCAGAGAATTTCTTATTTCTTCCTTCATACACATATACTTCGGCAAAATAACTCTGGCATCAAAATATCTCTTATCCAAATACTTCGGTAAAGAGCCGACCACATCCGCCAAACCGCCTGTTTTAATAAACGGTACCGCTTCCGATGCAACAAATAATATCTTCTTCATAGGTGTTCCCTCCTTATTTCCTTGAGTCCGCTTCCTGTATCATTTCCCTTGCGGTTTTAAGTACAACTTCAGTCAAATTATTCCCGCCGATCAATCTGGCTATCTCTTTTATTTTACCATCCTTATCCAGTAAATCAATATTCGTTTGTGTCGACTTTCCGTCTGTAGACTTTGATATAAATAAATTTTGATCCGCCATTACCGCTATCTGCGGCAAATGTGAAATACACAGTACCTGATGACTTCTTGAAATATGACTAAGCTTTTCACCGACTTTTACAGCAGTATTTCCGCTTATTCCAGTATCTATCTCATCAAATATCAAAGTCTGTATATCATCATTGTTTGCAAAAACAGTCTTTAATGCCAGCATTATTCTGGAAAGTTCACCGCCGCTTGCAACCATTTGTAAAGGTTTTAGAGGTTGCCCCGGATTTGTACTTATCAAAAATTCCACCGCATCAAATCCGTCTCTTGAAATCTTCTCTCTCTTTGTAAATTTGATTTCAAATTCCACTCCAAGGAAGTTTAAATCTTCAAGTTCTTCCTTTATTTTTTTTGCCAATGTAACTGCAACATCTTTTCTTATTTCGCTGATTTTGGTACAGTCTTTTATAATACTTTCTTCAAGTTTTATCGCATTTTCCTTCAGCACAAGTACTTCATCCTCAAAGTCTTTTAAAAATTCAAGTCTCTTTTCTTTATCTTTTAAGAGTTCTTTGATTTTATTATAATCACTTGAATACTTTGATTTTATATGTCTAATTGTATCCAGTCTCTCTATAACCCTGTCATGTTCTTCCTCGTCATATTCAAGATTATCTAGATATCTGCTTGTATAATGCATTGTTTCGGCTATCAAATCTTCAATTGTATTTAAATTTGACAATACAATGTCCAGACTGTCGTCCAATACGGCAATCTCTGAAACCGACTTGATATTGCTTCCTATATCTTCGTTTTCAAGCTCTTCAAGCAAATCTGAAAGCACGTCATTTATCTTTGATATACTCTTTCCCTTTTTAAATACCTGCTCAAGTTCCTCTTCTTCATTAGGCTTTATATTTGCTTTTTTTATTTCGGAAATTTCAAAATCAAGTATATCGATTTCTCTTTTCCTGAGCCTTTCATCTATTCCTTCCTGAATTCTTTGATTTATCTTTTTTAACTCACCGTAATTTTTTGATAAATTCTTCTTTATCTCCATAAGCTTTTCAGGACAAAAAGAATCCAACAGTATCAGATTGTTACCTGCACTTAGAAGTGATTGATGTTCATGCTGTCCGTGAATATCAATCAATGTGTCTGTAATCTCTCTTAACTTGGCAAGAGTTACTGTTTCATCATTGATTCTGCACACACTTCTTGTGGAGCTTATTTTTCTGGTTATTATCAGCAAATCGTCTTCAAAAGATATATCCAATGTTTTCAGTTTTTCTTTTCGCTTTTCATCCAATGTGAAAATAAGTTCTACAATACCCTCATTTTCACCTGTTCTTATAATGTCTTTACTCGTCTTCGCACCCAAGGCAAGATTTATTGAGTCTATCAAAATAGATTTTCCCGCACCTGTCTCACCGCTAAGTACACTTAGTCCCTCTTTAAAGTAAATATCCGCTTTTTTTATTAATGCAAGATTTTTTATATGTAATTCTATCAGCATAATTCTCCTTTTTAGATACTACCCTGATACATCATTATACTTATTCATTCTTATAAACAAGTTTTCTTATTCTTTCCATGACAACCACTGTATCATCTACACTTCTTATGGCAGCCATAATTGTATCATCACCCGCAATACAACCTACTATCTCACTCATCTGCATGGAGTCAAGAGCCGCAGCAGCCGCCATAGCCATACCCGATACGGTCTTTACTACAAGAATATTTTGTGCCATATCCATTGATACAAAGGCTTCTCCAAGTATTCTTACATATTTTTCAGAGATCCCGTCCTGCTTAGGCATCAGAGAATATTTTTGCTTTCCGTTAGCTGTTACCACTTTTGAAAGCTTTAAATCTCTGATATCTCTTGAAACTGTAGCCTGAGTTACTACAAAGCCGCCCTCTTCCAGCTTTTGAGCAAGTTCCTCCTGTGTCTCGATATCATACGAGTTAATGAGTTCCACAATCTTTGAATGTCTTTTTGTTTTCATATCAAATCCTATTCATCTTATTTCTGATGTTGTCCAGAAAACTCCCCTTCTTTAATTTTATCAGTCCGGCATATATTTCCGACTCTCTTAATTCAATCACGTCCTTATTTTCCAGGATCACACTCTCATCGCCGTCCACTACAAGTTCTCTGTTGGACTTTAAATTGTCATTAAATGAAACACGTATTACTTTTGAGGATGAAAGTACTATGCTTCTTTGACTTAGGGCATGAGGACAAATTGCCGTTATCAGCATCATCTTGGAGCTCGGCTCTATGATAGGTCCTCCCGCACTCAAATTATATGCGGTTGAGCCTGTAGGCGTTGCTACAATTATACCATCAGATGAATATTCATTCAAGAAATCCCCGTCAATATAAACATTACATCTTATAGTTTTTAATCTTTCAAGTCTTGTGATAACGGCTTCATTAAGAGCATTCAAAGTACATATTTCTTTTCCGTCTCTTATAACTGTGGCGGATATCATCATTCTTTTTTCTATGAAATATTCATCATTGATAAGTATATCCACCATATTCTTGATATCACCCGCTTTATTGATACTTGTAAGATAACCCATATGTCCCATATTTATGCCTATTATAGGTGTCCCAAGATGTGATATATCTCTTGCAGCCCTTATAAGAGTACCGTCACCACCCAGCGTAATAACACAGTCAACTTTCGGGAAGTCTTTTATATCAATATAGCCATAGGATTTATAGCATACTCCGCCCTTTGACTTTATTTCATTTTCCAGATTGGACAGTGCTCTTTTTATTCCGTCCTTCTCACTGTTTCCAACAAGAAAAAAACTTTTCATGCTTCCTCCACGTTCTCTTATAAGCTCTCATGAGCGGTGTTTACTACCGCCTCTATATCTATATTACTCTCTTCTTTTTTATTCTTTACGAGATGATACAGGTACTCAATATTTCCCTCAGGACCCTTTACAGGTGAAAATTCAAGTTCTTCCACAGAGAAATTATTTTCTCTTGCATACTGAAAACAATTTTCTATGACTTCTATATGTGTGGACTTTTCTCTGACCACACCTTTTTTACCTACCTTTTCTCTTCCGGCCTCAAACTGGGGCTTTATAAGTGCAACAATCTCACCGTTTTCTTTCAAAAGATTGTAAGCTGCCGGTAGAACTTTTGACAATGAGATAAAAGATACATCTATACTTGCAAAATCTATCTCCTCACCTATATCCTCAGGTCTTACATATCTTATATTCGTCTTTTCCATGACTACTACTCTTTCGTCATTTCTAAGTTTCCATGCAAGCTGTCCATGCCCTACATCTACGGCATATACCTTTGTTGCACCGTTTTGAAGCATACAGTCGGTAAAGCCTCCGCTTGATGCTCCTATGTCCATACAGACTTTATTTTCTACACTTACATCAAAGCACTCCATAGCCTTTTCAAGTTTCAGTCCGCCTCGGCTCACATATTTTAATGTACTGCCTCGCACTTCAATATCTACTTCCTCGGCAAATGTCTGTCCGGCTTTATCTTCCTTTTGTCCGTCAACATATACAATGCCCGACATTATTATGGCCTTTGCTTTTTCTCTGCTTTCGGCAAGACCACGCTTTACCAAAAGTATATCCAATCTATCTTTCATTTTTCATCATCTCATATTTGTCTAAAACTTTTTTCAGTATGGAATCTGAATCTATCTCAAGTTTTTCTCTTAAAAGACTCACATCTCCATGCTCCACATATCCGTCAGGCAGTGCAATATTTAAAACTTCCACCTCTTTGTGATTCTCATGAATATATGCTTTCACTTTTTCACCCATGGAACCGTTTATCACATTCTCTTCCATGGTCACAATAAGCTTATGTTTTTCACATAATTTATCCACCAAATCAAAATCTATTGGCTTAAAGAATCTGGCGTTTGCAACGGATACATTCAAATCATTTGCCTTCAGCTTTTCCCTGAGATTTTTTGCAGTACTTACCATGCTTCCTATTGCAAGCAGGGCTATATCGCTTTCTTCAAAAAGCATCTCACCCTTTCCAAACTCTATAGGCGTTTCAAACTCATTTAAACTGTCATATGCGATACCTCTCGGATACCTTATAGCAACAGGTCCGTCATAATTTATCGCAAACTCAAGACATGCTTCCAACTCTTTAGCGTTCTTTGGTGCAAGTAAAGTCATATTCGGAATGCAGCTAAGGAATGACACATCAAATATTCCCTGATGCGTTTCCCCGTCAGCGCCTACAAGTCCCGCTCTGTCAATTGCAAATACCACATGAAGATTTTGTAAGCATACATCATGCACTATCTGATCAAATCCTCTTTGTAAAAATGAGGAATATACACAAACAACAGGTATCAGACCTGATGCCGCAAGTCCTGCCGCAGATGTTATGGCATGCTGTTCCGCAATACCCACATCAAAGAATCTTTTTGGAAACTTGTTTTTAAAATCCAAAAGTCCGCAACCCTCCGGCATTGCGGCGGTTATTGCAACTATATCTTTATTTTCACTTGCAAGTTCCACTATTTTTTGGGAAAAAACATCCGTATATGTGGGCTTTTTGCTTCCGGACTTTGCATTACCGCTTGCAATATCAAATGCACCTATTCCATGGAAATTTTCAGGGTGATTTTCAGCCGGCGAATATCCCTTTCCTTTTTTGGTAAGTACATGCACAAGCACAGGTCCCTCCACCTTTTTTGCCTCTTCAAAGACTTTTAAAAGTGATGCGATATTATGTCCGTCTACAGGTCCCAGATAGGTAACCCCCATATTTTCAAACAGCATTCCCGGTATCAATATTTGCTTTATTCCGTTTTTGGTTTGTCTTATACTGTCTATCATAGGCTTTCCAATATATGGCAAATGTTCCAAGGAATTTACAACTCTCTTTTTCAGATTATTGTATCCGTCACCGGTTCTGATATTGTTAAGGTAATCATTCATACCGCCTACATTTTTTGAAATGGACATCTCATTGTCATTTAAAACCATGATAAAGTTTTTCTTTATCTGAGCCGCATTATTTAATGCTTCATAAGCCATACCGCCTGTAAGAGCACCGTCTCCTATTACTGAAATGACTCTGTAGTTTTCACCCTTTATATCTCTTCCGAATGCCATTCCAAGTCCCGCAGACAGACTTGTTGAAGAATGCCCGGTATTAAAGACATCAAATTTTGACTCACTGGTCTTTGGAAATCCTGCCATTCCACCGAATTTTCTAAGATTATCAAAAGCATTCTTTCTTCCACTGAGTATTTTATGAGTATAAGACTGATGTCCTACATCCCATATTATCTTGTCCTTTGGCAGATCAAAAGCAATATGTATAGCCATGGTGAGCTCCACAACTCCAAGATTACTTGCCAGATGTCCGCCTGTTATACTTATTTTCTCAACAAGAAAATCTCTTATCTCTCTTGCTAATATATCCAATTCTTTTTTCTTTAATTTTTTTATATCACTTGGCTTTTCAATATTTTCAAGTATCATATTTCTTCTTATGAAGTTCTATTTACCATCATATCAATGATTTCAAAAATAGAGTTCATATTTCCCCTTACTTCTTTCAAGCATTTCTTAGCGTCAGCACTAAGTGATTCAACTCTTCTTAAGCTTTCATCAATACCTACAATATTTACATAGGTTGTCTTCTCATTTTTTTCATCCGAATGTGTAGGTTTTCCAAGCTCCTTTTCATCCGCCACAATATCAAGATAATCATCTCTTATCTGAAACGCTTCTCCAATATAGCTTCCGGCTTTTTTAAGCATTTCGGTTTCTTCATCATTTGCTCCTGCAAGTATCCCTCCGATAACAAAGGATGCCTGTAATAATGCTCCGGTCTTTAATGAGTAAGTATATCTCATCACATCTTCACTCATCTTTTTACCGCAATACTCCACATCCACACATTGTCCGCCTATCATGCCGAAACCTCCGGTGGCTCTTGCCAATGTGTATAATGCTTTTGACATTCTTTTTAAAATAACGTCATCTTCAATATCCTGCATTTTTTCGGATATTATTTCAAACGCCTGTACAGAAAGCATATCTCCTGCAAGTATTGCAATATCCTCACCATAGCTTACCCAAGTGGTGGGTTTACCTCTTCTCAGTTTGTCATTATCCATTGCGGGAAGGTCATCATGAATCAAAGAAAATGTATGAATCATCTCTATTGCAGCCAAAAAAGGTGCAATTATACCCTCATCATACTCCGCCCCTGCAACAGCCTTATAAGTTTCAAACATTATAAGAGGTCTAAGTCTCTTACCTCCGTTTTTTATTGCTTCATTTGCGGCTGTAATAACCTTTTTATTTAAATCGTCCTCACTGAAAAAGAAGGACTCTATTATCTCTTCTATTTTCTTTAAATTGTCCTTATTCATCTTTTGTATCCCCTGACAGTATCTCCATCTGTCTCTCTACATGAGCTATTCCCTCACTTGCCTGTTTCACCAACTTTATACCCTCTTCATAGAGTACAAACGCTTCTTCAAGTGTAGTCTGCGGCTCTTCAAGTTTTGCTATTACATTTTCTATATTTATCAGATTTTCTTCTATACCAAGCTTTTTTTCTTCTTTTTTCGGCATTTTTCTCCCTCTATTATAAGACCTTTGCTCTTACCTTACCATCGGAAAAATATATATTTAACTCATCCTCAGGCTTTACGCTTTCGGCACTTAAAACTTTGTTATTTTTATTATCACTTATATATGCGTAGCCGCCTGACAATCTTTTAAGAGGTGATACCGTATCAAGCCTCTTACTTAAGTTTACGAGTGCAGTCTTTTTATTTTCCAAATTGTTTTTAAAAGTATTTTGTAATATCTTTGCAAAGTTTTCCAATCTTTGCTTTTGTTCTCTTATACGTATCTGCGGACTTAGAGTATTCAGCTTTATAAGAAGCATATCTAAATCTCTTTTTACATAATCTATCTTTCTCTCAACTTGCTCTGTAAGCTTTCTATTATAGACGTCCAATGTATACATATAGTCATTATAGATAAAGTTTGCAATCTCCGCAGCCGCACTTGGTGTGGGAGCTCTTAAATCCGCCACAAAGTCGGCTATTGTAAAATCGGTTTCATGTCCCACAGCACTTATTATAGGAGTTTTGGCATTAAAAATAGTTTTTGCAAGTTCTTCATCATTAAAGCAATAAAGATCTTCTATAGATCCTCCGCCTCTTCCCACTATCAAAACATCCAGATTCATTTTATCAAGTTTTTTTATAGCGGAAATAATACTTTTAGGTGCCGCATCACCTTGTACTAGGCATGGAGCCAAAACAATTCTGACATAGGGATTTCTTCTGTAACTTACATTTTGTATATCATTTATTACGGCTCCGGTCTGAGCTGTTGCCACACCTATACTCTGTACAAACTTAGGTATTTCTTTTTTATATCTTTGATCAAACATCCCCATATCTTCAAGCTTTTCTTTAAGCTGAAGATATTTTTCATATAAATCACCTTTTCCGGCTTCCTCTATCTTATTTGCATAGAGCTGATATCTGCCCTCTTTTTCATAGCAGGATATAGTGCCTGTAACGACAACCTTTTGCCCTCTTTTCATATCAAAAGAGAGACCTCCTCTCTGACCGGCAAACATAACCGCAGATAAGGTCCCTCCTTCATCCTTTATGGTAAAATATATATGATTAGAGTTAGCATATGTGCAATTGCTTACTTCTCCTTCTACTGATATCTTATTTAGTACAAAGTCCTGCATAAACATGTTTTTTATATATGCATTCACTTTTGATACGGAATAAACCATATATCCTCCGGGTCTTTACTACTCTACTTCCACCTTTGACAATATAGCATTTACAAATGAATAAGACTCATCTCTACCGAATGTCTTTGCAAGCTCTACCGCCTCATTTATCGCTACGCTTACAGGTATATCACTATCGTATTTCATTTCAGCTATAGCAAGTCTCAAAATATTTCTTTCAACTCGTCCTATTCTCTCAAGCTTCCAGCCCTGTGACAAATCGCTTATTATTTTGTCAATCTCAGGACGTCTTTCAATTACAAGCATTGCCTTTGACTTTATATATTCTATATCCCCATCACTGTAATTTGCATCATGAATAAGTGTATCTTCTTCATCTTCTAAAGACGGTGATTCAAAATAATTATCTATTTGGATCTCCACCTCTTCTTCCGGATAAAAATCTAAAACAAATAATATTTTAAAACAATGTTCTCTTAGCAAATGCCTTGTCATATGATCCTCCATATTGTCTACATTAATCATATAATTATAGCTTATAGCAAGGTTAAAAGCAAATTAATTTATATTGATATTTACCTTATCCGATATTACATATATAATAGGCACATTAAATATTTTAAGGAGTGTGTATGCCAAGGGAATTAAATTTTTACTCTATGATACTTCGCATTATACTGTCAGTTTTGATAGGCGGAATATTGGGCTTTGATCGTGAAAGGAAAAACAGGCCTGCAGGCTTTAGAACATATATATTGGTTTGCCTTGGTTCAACTCTTGTTATGATGACAAATCAATATGTATTTCAGGTATTTAAAAGCGGCGATCCTGTAAGACTCGGCGCTCAAGTTGTAAGCGGTGTAGGTTTTTTGGGTGCCGGAACAATAATACTTACCGGCAGAAATCAAGTTAAAGGTATTACCACAGCTGCAGGTATATGGGCCGCCGCCTGCTGCGGTCTGACTGTCGGAATAGGGTTTTATGAAGGTGCTATAGCAGGCGGAGTGGCTATTTTTATAGTAATGGCATTGCTTCAAAACTTGGACGGGATTTTAAGAAAAGACTCAACCTCTGTCGAATTATATATAGAATACGACAGAAAAATACCTTTAAGTATTTTCTTAAGCAATGTCAGGCAAAATGACTTGGATATAGTCGAGCTTGAATTAACCAAAAATAATTTGATACCCGATACCTGCGGTGCCGCCACAATTACAATACAGGGTAAACAAAAGAACAGCCGCGATATTATATTGGATCTTGTAAAAAATACTCAGGGAATTATTTTTTTCATGGAATTATATTAAAATATATGTTGAAATGCTATTTTTAAATAGCTATAATACCCTAAGTAAATGTTTTAGAGTTTGGAGGAATATGAAGAGGATTATACCGTTCTTATTACTATCATTAGGTATAGGTAGTAGTTTTTTAATAACAGGCTGTGAAAATAAGTCTTCCGGTGAAGAGGGCAGCCTTACAGCTGTAGACAATTCGGTTAAGACAGGTGTCGTAAGGGAATTAAACAGTTCTACAGATATCGGAGATGTTTATAACAGTATCGGTGTCGACTATGAAAATGAATATGATGTGGATTCCATTGAAAAAAAGATGACAGGCCTTGCAATGGCAAATGCCGGTACTGATTCTGCCGACGGATTGACTAAGCATCTTATTGTAGCTCCCACAGAGATGGATATGGAATTATTGTTTGATGTTGATACAAGTGCAATATTTTTAGAAGGCGGTATTTATACCAATGTAAGCCAATTTGCTGTATGGAGTTCGGAGGATCCCGATATTGCAGATGTTTATCAAGGTGAGGTACATGCTAAAAAGGTCGGTGAGACCAATATCAATGTTACATACAGAGATATAACCAAATCTATCCATGTGAATGTCCTTGAGAAAACAAATTGGGAAGAAAAAGACGGTTATTGGTATTATTATGATGCTAACGGCAAAAAAACCACAGGTTGGAAAGTAATAGACGGCAACTGGTATTATTTAAGCAATAACGGTTCAATGCTTACCGGTTGGCAGAAGATAAAAGACGGTTACTACTATTTCCACTCAAACGGTACTATGGCACAAGGTGAGTGGGCTCAAAATCCTGACAACAACGAGTGGTATTATTTCAATTACAACGGTAAGATGGCTATGCGTAAGTGGATAAAAGACGGCAACAATACTTACTATGTGCATTCAAACGGTACTATGGCTACCAATGAATGGATACCTAATGATGACGGCAGCTGGTACTATATGCTTCTTGACGGCAAGATGGCCAGAGACCGCTCCATTGATATAAAGGGTGTCAGCTATCAATTTGATAAAGAAGGCAAATGCCTAAACCCTGAAGGAAACTAAAATATATTTAATTTATAACAGCTTTTATTTTACAATCCGTTTACATTATAATAATCACCTTGTATAAAAAGGGGGCTGTCGGGAAATGGCAGCCATAAAAGAGGGAGGAGTAACTCAAAATGAGTCACTCCTCCCTAAATTTTTACATAAAACAGGATCACGAGAAACGAAAAACAAGAGCATACAGTAAAGATATAGGTAAATACTGCAACATGAAGACAACGGTATTTGAGGATGAGCAAGTCTATATCTGTCATGACGGCCGTGAACTGAGACATATCAACACAGAAAAGAAAGAATAGAATGGTTATACACAAACTTATGATGTATATGGATGTTCAGACTGTAGCGGATGTGAACATAAGTCTAAATGCTTATACAAATATAATCCTGATAAGGATGTTGATAAGAACAAAGTAATGAAGATAAATGAAGTATGGGAAGAGCTTCGAGAGAAGTCACATGCTAACATCCAGAGTGAAAAAGGCATTTTGAAACGACAGATACGCTCTATTCAAACAGAAGGTCATTTTGGAGATATTAAAGAGAATGAGGATTTCCGACACTTTAACTATCGTTCTTCAGATAAGGTATATAAAGAATTTATGCTTTTTGCAATCGAAAAAAATATAAATAAATATCATCGTTTTCTCTACGCAAAACTAAAGAAATTAGAAGGTAAACCACAGGAGAAAACCGCATAGTAAAAAATGCAAAAGCAAAATTTCAGCCAAGGTGGGGTATGCCCAAAAATAGATAGCATAACAGAAAAACAAAATATCCTGACAAAGTTACAAAGCAAAAATGCCTTGTATTTGTCAGGATATTTCTATTTCGTTCTACGAGAAGTAAATTTATTTATTTCCCGACAGCCACATGGTATGAATATTTGATTGAATGAGCTAATTATTACTAACTAAAATATGGAAATTTGCTTTTTATTAAAAAATATGGTAAGATATAAGTAACTGATCGGGAAATTAAGAAAGTGAATAGCTATAGACGTGCTACTCTATAAATCTAACATTCTATAAATCAGAAAAATGGAACTTTCAAGAATGAGAGCAAACTAAGAGAGATAGAAAAGTCCATTTCCATATTGCAAACTGTAAGTAATATAGCTATTACTTAGGAGTTTTTCTTTATCAATCCTTTGATTTTGTTGTAGAAGTAAAAATTAATACCAAGATTATTATCAATAGCTGAGCATTAGATTAATTAGCATAGTAAAAGAGTGTGATATTCTATGAATAATAGAAATGATCAAGGAAAGTAAAATAGATAGAGTATTATCCGTTGGAGCAGCGGATATAGCTGGAATAGAAACTGAAAAAATAATTCCTACATTAAAGATTGCAAATGATATAGCAAATGCTTTAGGAGTTTGTATGTATCAGGTTTTTGATTTGGATGGAAAAGAAACTTATAGGTGTTCAGCTTGCAATAGTGGAAAGACCATTATAAAGAAAGTAAGGAGGTGGAATTTATGAACTTTAACAATCCTCAGAGGTATAAAAACGTAGATAATTTTTAGAGTTATTAGGACATGAAATGATTTTAAATTTTGATTATAAAAAGTATATTAGAGGAGGAGTAATATGAAGAAGTTGTCTAAAATTTTTACAAGTGTTTTGATGGTTCTAGTTATGCTATTTAGTTTTAGCTTTTCAGCTTTTGCGATTGAGAATAAATCTGATACTAATGACCAATTAATGGTGGCGAGTGACGATAATTACAATCTTGCCCCCAAAAATTATGAGATGGTGACTTCCGGGTACTTGGAATTAAATTCAGATGGAAGCGTTAGGATTACTGATAAGTATGTAGATTATGTACAAAAAAAGATGGAAGAGAGAGGCGTTTCTGTTAGCGTTTTAGCTGATGGTGACACTATAACAATTGTTGAAAATACTCCGGCAATGTTTATGAGAAGTTCAAATAGTGGTGTAACCAAAGTAAAGTGGCTTTCATTTGACCGTTTTGAGATATATTTAGATAATAATTTAAGTAATAAAGTAGTGGCAGGAACAGGTATTGGAGTTGCATTGTCTACTTGGATACCTGAACCTCTTGTTTCTAAAATTGTATCAACAGCTTTAGGTGTATCTGCAGGGTTGATTGCTTTCAATAATCAGGGGAGAGGTGTAATTATAAGTGGAATATACACATTAGTACCACAACCATTAGCGACTTTTTATTGGATAAAACCACAGTAAGGTTAGGGGGTATTATGTTGAGAATAATAGTAAGAGTATCATGGCTTATAACGGTAGTATTTATGTGGTTACCTAATGTGTGCAAAAATCAGATTATGAAAGATAATGAACGACAAATAATCAAGATATTAGCTATAATTTCTGCTGTTTTGTCAGTATGCAACGTTTTTCTTGGATGAATGAGAAAATATAAATGACAAAGAAAGGGGGCTATCGGGAAATGGCAGCCATAAAAGAGGGAGGAGTAACTCAAAATGAGTCACTCCTCCCTAAATTTTTACATAAAAAAAGATGGATAACGATAACCATCTTTCTCCGTTACATATCCCTGTATTGCATAGGCACCTGCCTTATCATAGGGTTCTTTTTTATCTAAATAATCTTCTATTTCTCCCTCTGAAAGTTTGGCTACAAATAGAAAATTAGAAAAAGTGGCTGTAAAAATAGAAGCTTGAAACTCTTTTCATGAGTTGTTGCCTAAAGAGAGCTTTCTATTTTTACAGCATCTATAGCTTTATTTTCGTTGTATTGAACTATTTTCTCTTTGGATTTTTCGGGTACCATCCTTTTTCCACTCTTTTTTCCTGCTCATATAATTCATGGATACTCCAAAAGCAGGAAATGCCAAAGATGGCCAAACTTCCGGAGAGGAAAAGAGAAGGGAGAAAAATGCTGGCTATACAAGCGGATAGACCTATTAAGAAAAAAAGCCAGGATATTTTTTTACTAAAGTAATACTCCGCATACACCACTATGGGATGAAATATCCCTATGCAGAGAAAGCAAACCAATCCTAAGAGTAAACCTTGAAAACTCATAGTTTAAAATACTCCCTAAGCTCTCGAAGCAGAGTGTTAAGATCCACCTCTGCCCGTTCACTCATAATCTTTACCGTGGCTTTCGGCAACATAATACGAGCAAGAGGAGTGTTTAAGGCCTTAAAGCGATCGCTTAATCGGAAAAGGAGAGTCTTTACATTGGGATCTGCTTCCAAAATATCTTTTAACAGAGTGTCTTCGGTGATTTCTGTCAGCTTGCCGGCTGTCAAAGACTCTGTACTTTCTCTATTTTCTTCGTCTTCAAAAGTCTCCTTGCTTTTTCCCTTTTCCTGCTGCTCCCAGGTCAGAAGAGTTTGAGAGCCCTGTAGGGAACGGATATGGGTGCAGTCCTGCATCATTTCCAGCACACCCCTGAACTTTCCGTTTTCATCTCGAACCGCATAGTAAATGATGTAAATAAAGAGGTCCGGCTTATTAATCCAAAACTCCGCCTTATCCTGTTCTCCGGAACGGAACTTCTTAATGATTTCCTCAACGATATGTACCGAAGCCTTTGGATGACAGTTTTTCACATCTCTTCCGATGACATTTTTACTTCTGGGGAAAACTCTGTGCTTGGTGTCGGTGTAGAAGCACACCAGTTCATTTTCGTCCACATAGGAAAGATCCACCGGCATATGCTGGTAAATCAGGTTAATCTGCTCCAAGGTAAGTTGACCGGTGCTAACATTCAGCTTCTCTTCCTTATTATTAAAGCCATACTTTCCTAATAGACCGGCAAGCTCTTCTGCAAAGCCGGGAGCAGAAGAAAGACCGGAGAGGGGAGCACCGGCTGTAGAAGCTGAGGCAGAAGAGGAAGCCGAAGCTGAATTGCCGGACTTATCTGCCTGCACGCTAATATAGGCAAAACCGATTTCCCGGTCTCCCTCAGCCATATAACGGAACTCTTCTTCGTTGATCATTTCCAAGGAGGTAGGGTAGAGGATATTTTCTTCCTTGTCCATCAAATCCCGAACATCAGCCACAAGTTCTGCCTGCTTTCCGATAAATTCCTCTTCCTTATCCTCTAAAAGAAGATTGTAGCACTCTGAAATCTCATCCCGGATAAAGTCATCCAAAGTCCACATGGTGGTAGTAGGGCGGGTAAAGCCTTTCTTTTCCAAAACCGGGTATAATTGGTTTTGCTTTCTGGACAAATGAATCTTGAATTTCAACAAGTCTTCATAAAGCTCCAGCCATTGGTTTTTAATGAGAGGGTACTGTACCAAATCCTCAACGGAAAGCAGTAGTTCCTTCATTTTGGCATTTTCCCTACGGTAACAGGAGATGGGATGATTTTCCGGAAGCTCTTGATCCTTTGTGACTAAAACATCCTGGAAGACCTCCAGCATAGCTTGAATATCTTCCTTAATGCACTCATCTTCAGTTTCTTCCACCATTTCCTGCTCAATAATGGCGATTTCATAGGGGGCAAGGTGCTGTACTCTATCTTTAAGGGCTTTTCTTGCTTCTTCTAAAGAAATCTTTCCCTCATCATAGGCGGATTTTATTTCATGGACAATTTCTAACTTCTTACCATCAATATTTTGAAAATTCTCTCTCATAGTTTTCTCCTTCAGGGGATATTCCTATCTGCTATCCAATTAGATTAGAAAGGAAAATATAGTATTGCATAGTTGGTTAGACTAATCTAACTTATAATATTATAGCAAAAAAGAAGAAAGAAAAACAATGAAATTTCCAATCCTAAATGTAATTTCTTAAATGTTCCCTGTAAAGTCTTCCTATCGGTAATCCCATTACATTGTAATAATCCCCCTCTATTCCGACTATATATCTTGAAAAATATCCCTGTATGGCGTAGGCACCCGCTTTATCATAGGGTTCTTTTTTATCTAAATAATCTTCTATTTCTCCCTCTGAAAGTTTGGCTACTTCCACCGGAGTATCATCTACAAAACTCTCATAGCTTTTCTTAATAGAATTATAAACACATACCGCCGTATATACTCTATGCTTTCTGCCGGAAATGGCTTCAATCATCTGTTTTGCATCTTCTCTTGATTTCGGTTTCCCAAGTATTTTCCCTTCAAATGCCACTATGGTGTCTGCAGCTATTACAATAAAATCTTTTTCCTTATATTTTAGTGTCGCCTGCTCTACAATATCCTCCGCCTTCTGGCAGGCCTGCTTTTCACAAGCCTCGATTGGGTCTTTACTGTCTATCTCTGTTTCCTTATCCGAAACCATTATCTCAAAATCAAGTCCGATCTGACTTAATAATTCCTTTCTTCTTGGTGATGCCGAAGCAAGAATTATTTTTATATCTCTCATTTATATTTTTATCTCCTTATCAATTTGTTTTTAAAAAGTATTATTGTTTTATATTTTTAATATACTAATTGAATAACTATCCTTGATAAAGCTATTATATAATAATATTAACTAAATGATACAGGTAATTTTTTACATGTGTTTTTGTATGTTATTACGCATTGAAAAGCATTGTTTTTTATGATAATATAGATAAAAATCAATATTATTTTTTATCAGATTGCTATTTTGCTTAATATTTATTAAATTTAATTTAAATAATATTGATATTTTAATATTTTATAAAGGAGGATGAGTTAATTATGTTCGAACAAATCAAATTACCTTATGCATTTGATGCATTAGAACCACATTTTGATACCCTTACTATGGAAACTCACTATTTAAAGCACCATGCTGCTTACACCAAAAACTTTAATACTTTGACTAAGGAAGCCGGTATTGATAATAAACCGGTGGAGGTTATTCTTGCTCACTGGAAGAATAAATCAGAAGGTAAGTCTGATGCACAAGGTATACGCAATAATGGTGGGGGGTATTTTAACCACAACTTATTTTTCGGACAATTTTCCGATACTCCGACTCATGAACCAACAGGAGAATTTGCGAATAAAATCAATACGGCTTTTGGCAGTTTAGACTCTCTTAAAGAAAGTTTAACTAAACTTGCAACAGGTCAGTTTGGTTCCGGCTGGGCATGGCTAAGTACTGATATATCCGGTAATTTAAGTGTTTCTTCAAGTCCTAATCAAGACAATCCTATTCTTGAAAGTGAAGGTAAGATTTACCCTATTCTTGCCATAGATGTATGGGAACATGCCTATTATTTAAAGTATAAAAATTTAAGAGCTGATTATATAAAGGCTTTCTTTGAAGTACTTGATTGGAACAAAGTTGCCGAAAATTATGATGTAGCTAAGAATACTCTGGCAAATTTACAAAAATAAAATTTGATTTTATATTGTATCGGGTACTATAACTTGCAATAGTACCCTTTTATAATAATATATTCTCTTAATTAGCTTATATGATTTTATTATTAATTTAAGTATAAAAGCGTTATTGCAGTGTGTATTTTTGTATTTTTTGACAAATCCACTTTTTTAGTATATACTCCTGTCTTTGACAGTTTCAAAAGTTAAAATGCCCTTTGAGCCCAGTGTTTTACAGGCTTTAAGGGCATTTTTATTTCG
>NZ_ALJL01000035.1 GCF_000287675.1 Lachnoanaerobaculum sp. ICM7 | reverse complement strand
TATATTTATTTTTTCTATTTTGTCAAATTAAAAATCCGACAATTATTTTATCTGCAAAAACAAATATAGTCTTTACTTTTGCACTAATATAATATTATGATAAAATCGTTGCAAGGTTTTGCCCACAAATAATTATGAGGAGTACTTATGAACGAATTAGAAAATCTGCGTGAAAGAATTGATACAATAGACAAAGAACTTATAGCACTCTTTGAAGAGAGAATGAATGTAGTAAATGATATTGCAGAATACAAAATAAAGAATAATCTTCCCATTCTAAATCAAAATAGAGAGGATATCGTAATATCAAAAGTAAAAGCCATCGTAAAAAATAATGACTATACAGACAGCGCCATCGACTTTATTAAAGACATCATGGAAATCAGCAAAAAATTCCAGCAAAAATTGATCTCAGAAAAGCAATAAACTTAAATATTTAAAGGCATTGACCTGTTTTAAAATCAATGCCTTTTTTCTAATCTTCCTTTGCCCAGCCAAAGGCATACTTCACAGCCTTTTTCCACATCCTTATCTTCTCTTTTCTGACTTCTTCACAAAGATTAGGTGTAAATACTCTGTCAATACTCCTGCTACCCTTTATATCCTCTATATTGTTCCAAAATCCGACAGCAAGTCCTGCCAGATATGCAACACCAAGCGCTGTGGTCTCCACACATTTCGGTCGCTCCACACGTACATTACAAAAATCCGCTTGAGTCTGCATCAAAAAGTCATTGGTACTTGCACCACCGTCCACATTCAATAAACTTAAAACTATACCCGAATCCTTCTCCATCACATCAAGTACATCTCTCACCTGATAAGCCATAGACTCCAATGTAGCCCTGATTATATGATATTTATTAACACCTCTGGTAATACCGACAATAGTACCTCTGGCATATTGATCCCAATAAGGTGCACCAAGTCCTGTAAAAGCCGGAACAACATAGCAACCGTTTGTATCTTCAACCTTCATTGCCATATATTCTGAATCTTCGGATGAATCTATCAGACGCATTTCATCCCTAAGCCACTGTATCGAAGCTCCCGCTACAAATACGGAACCCTCAAGGGCGTAGTTCACCTTTCCGCCAAGTCCCCAGGCAATAGTCGTTACCAGCCCGTTATCGGATTTGACAGGCTTTTCACCTGTATTCATAAGCAGAAAGCAACCTGTGCCATAGGTACTCTTTGCCTCCCCCATCTCAAAACAGGTCTGTCCAAAGAGTGCCGCCTGCTGATCTCCTGCCACACCGGCAATAGGAATACTTTGTCCAAAAAATGATGAATCCGACTCACCGTAAATACATGAAGACTCCTTCACCTGTGGCAGCATTGACTTTGGAATATCAAGCAGATCAAGTATCTCCTCATCCCATTCCAAGGTATGTATATTAAAAAGCATGGTTCTTGAAGCATTTGAATAATCAGTCACATGTACTTTCCCGTTTGTAAGCTTCCAAATAAGCCAGGTATCTACCGTACCGAATAGCAATTTGCCTTCTTTTGCCTTTTTCCTTGCACCTTCCACATTGTCAAGTATCCACTTTATCTTTGTTCCTGAAAAGTATGCATCAATCATCAGACCTGTTTTATCACGAATCATATCGGAATATCCGCTGTTCTTTAACTCATTACAATAATCTGCAGTCCTTCTGCATTGCCAAACTATTGCTCTATACACAGGAATACCTGTTTCCTTATCCCAAACTACAGTAGTTTCTCTTTGATTTGTGATACCTATACCTGCAATATCCAAGGCACTTATTCCAAGCCTTGCCATAGCTTCCACAGCTACACTAATCTGTGTAGACCATATAGCATCAGCATTGTGCTCTACCCAACCGGCTTTTGGATAATGCTGTGTCAGCTCCTTTTGTGCCACCTCACATATCTCACCTTTTCGATTGAATATGATACATCTGCTGCTTGTAGTGCCTGCATCAAAGGCCATAATATACTCAGCCATAATCTTCTCCCTTTACTCTTTTCTTTTTAACGGTTCTTCTCCACTCAAGTCCATTACAATCATTTCCATACTGATATTGTAGTCTTTTCCCAATACTTCTAAAGTTTTCTTATTCATATCCCATATTTCATCCATTCTCTCACCAAAGTTTTCTAAAGTAAGTGGATTATTCTCATCATATTCCAGTTCATTTGAAAACTCACCAAAATAACCGCCTTTTGAAAAATTTGTGTTGAAATTTCTTATAGCCTCAGGAGTGTCTATATTAGTTTCATTAAAAAGAATAAATCCCGGATAAATACCATAGCTGAACCCCTCTATTGTATTCATATCCGTATCATATATAAGCACATAAGTACTACGCAATCCAAAATGATCTGACATAATATCTATTTCGAATAACTTATCATATACTTTTCTAATTGCAATACTTCTAAACGCTATATTCTCTTCAATATCTCGATAATCCAAATAACCGAAACCCGTATATTGCACAATCATATTCAAATTTTTATATTTACCATATATACTGATATTTCCAAGATTTATGAATGATTTATACTTCTTGTATGATAAGACAATATCATAATCTTCTTTTATAGTTGCCCTGACAATATATTTCCGATTATCGCCGTGCGGATACGACCTTTCCAATAAAAGATCATCAGCAAAATATGACATACTCGAAAATGTCTGAAACAGTTGTATCATACCATGATAATATCCCGTTTCTACCGCACCTTCATCCTCATCTTTTGGTTCAGGAATCGCAATTGCACGGTCTATCGTATATTTGCTTAAAATTTCAAACGCCTTAATAATCTCTTCCAACTTTTCATTTTTTCTGTACAGCTTATTTCCGATATCGATATATCTCTTATACCCAAAAAATCCATAGTCACGGTCAAAGCAGTATTCAATCACAGTATTCAGCAGTTTCTCATCCTCTCTTAAGCTTGATATCAAAATGCCGTCTACTATCAGATACTCCATAACAGTCTTTTTATTGTTGCCTAATTCTTGGGATAAAATATTTTCTACAGTAGCCTTCTTCCCCTCGGTATCATATATTTTTTCAAGTTCTTTTAATCTCGCATCACACTCGACATCATCCTTTGCATAATAACTTGCCACTGCCCATATATCTTTTACATCGCAATCTTTTGGAATTTCTACTATATTTTCAAGATTATCTATTCTTTTATATTCATTTTCATCCCTGTTATATCTTGCTCCGTTCCATATTATTTGATTCGCTGTCACATTATAGTCTGAAGACGTTAGTTCGTACATGCCTGTCAATACGTTGATTATACATACAACAAGTATCAATATTAAGGCAATATATATTCTATTTCTGTACTTTAACTTCACGCAAATCCCTCCTTAATGCTAAAACTAGTCTATAAATACTTTTGCATTTGGGCATACAGATTTTACATCACAATTTATCTTTAGATGATATAACTGTACTCTTCTCAAGTTCTTAAAATTTTTCACAAAATGCAAATTATCAAGTACATTCTCTTCTTCATATGTGCCTATATCCTCCTCATCATCACCCATATATGTTAGTATTATAGTTTCAACATTCTTAAAATATCCCAAATCAGTAATATCTTTCACATGATAGTCTTTAAAATTTATAGACAGAAATTTCATTTTCCTCAAAGAACTCTTCCGGATAATACCCTTTATTGGCTTTTCTCGTCTTTTTGCCAAAGATATACGATCTTTACCCATAGTCTCTCTCACAGCCCTCAAAAATTCTTCGTCCTTAAAAAATGCTATTCTCTCCATTAAAAATATTAGAATAATTATAAATATGCCTAAATAAAATGTTATTGTGTAGCTCATATTTAATTCTTCCTCCTGTTTAAAATCACGTACATTTCAGTTGTTATTATATGTTTATTTTATAAATAGTATTACTTTTCACTTTCTGTGGTCATAACATCATCAGGATCTCCATCATCCTAGGCAACAACTTGAAGGTACATAAAATCCATGCCTCCACCATCTGTCTCTACTTTACTCTTTTCTTTTTAACGGTTCTTCCCACTCAAGTCTAATGTAATACAGTCAATATCATAACCATATTCTTCACCTAAAACTTCATAACATCTGTATCGCATATCAAATATTTCAACCAATCTTTCACCGAAATTTTCTTCAGTAATAGGATTGTTTTCATCATATCCCACTTCATTTGCAAACTCACCAAAATATCCGCCTTTTGAAAAATTTGCGTTGAAATTTCTTATAGCGTCTTTTGTATCAACCATATCTTTATAACCATGGTAATCAAATATTTTATATGTTGGGTAAATAGCATAAGCTGTTCCTTCTATCAAATGTATATCTGTATCATATACAAGTGTATATGCAGCACAAAGTTCGAAAATATCAGAAGTAGCTTCTAAATGATTAAGTCTTCTAATAAATGTCAGCGTTGACAAATATTTCAGCGAAATATAATCTGTTACATCACGATCATTCAGGCTTCCAATCATTAAACCATATACCCGCATGTCTAAATTTTTATACCTACCATATATCTCTAATTTCCCCAACTTTATAAATGGTTTATACATTCTATAATACAACGAAATATCAGTACTATCACTTTTAACCGCTCTTATAATATACTTCTTATTATCCCCTCCATATGATTTTTCCGATATAAGATTATTATCAAAGTATTCTATACCTGAAAATGTTTGAAACAGCTGTATCATGCTGAAATAGTGCCTTATATATGTATCTCTCCGGTCTTTATCCAATATCTTTTCTGCACTCGACATATAATCAACCGTATATTTACTTAAAATTTCAAATGCTTTAATTATCTCTTCTACTTTTTCATTTTTTCTGTACAGCTTATCTCCAATATCAATGTATCTTTTATAACCGAGCACTCCAAGGTCCCTATCAAAACAATAGTTTAATGCAGTATTCAATAATTCTGTGCCTTTATCTAAATCTTTTGTCAGGATTCCTGCCACTATAAGATATTCCATTCTTGTTTTCTTATCATCGCCTAAATCATGCTCAAGAATATTTTCTATGACTTGCTTTTCACCTTGATCATCATATATATTTTCAAGTTCCCTAAGCCTTGACTCACACTCGGCGTCATCCTTTGCATAATAACTTGCTACCGCCCAAATATCCCTTATATCACACTCTTTTGGAAGTTCTGATAAGTTTTCAAGCTCGTCTATATTGCGGTATATATTTCCATCCCAATTGTATCTTGCACCTCTCCATATTATTTGATTCGCTATCACATTATAGTTGGAAGTAAATACTTCATACATACCGGTCAGCACATTGACTACGCATACAATCAGTATAAACCTAAGCAACCAATATATCCGCTTTTTATACTCTAATTTCATCTATGTCTCTCCTAACTGTAAAACCGGTTTATAAACACTATTGCTCTCGGACATTCCCTTTTAATCTTTCTTATGCAACGGTTCTCTTCCGGTAAAATCATTTACAATATTATCTATACCGATATTATATCCTATATACAAAAATCTATAAATTTTCTCTTCCATATTGCAAAGTTCGTCTATCTTCTCACCGAAATTTTCCAATGTCAGTTGATTATTTCCATCGTAGCCAACATCATTTGCAAACTCTTCCAAATAACCACCTTTTGAAAAATTTGTATTGAAATTTTTTATGGCTTCTATTGTATCTATATAGTGACTGTCAGGAGATACAACTACATTGTATATATCAAAGTAACTATACACCGGAAGTACCGGATAAAATCCGTAGCTTAACCCCTCAAGCGTATGTATATCCGAATCATATACAATCACATAAGTAACACAAAGTCTAAAAATTTTAGATATAATTTTTAAATCAATTAATTTATCCTCCACCATATAAGTTGCAGGACTTTTTAATGATATATAATTTGTAATATCAAAATCATCCAAATCTCTAATTGATACACGCTTTATTATCATATTCAGATTCTTATATCTTCCGTATATACTGATATGTCCAAGATCTATAAATGATCTGTATTTTTTGTAGGATAATACAATATCATAATTTTCTTTTATAGATGCCCTAACAATATATTTCTTATTGTCCTTTCCCGGATATGATTTTGCCGCTAAAAGATTATCGTCAAAATATGATAAACTTGAGAATGTCTGGAATAGTTGTATCATACGATGATAGTATACCGTTTCAGTCGCACTTTCATCCCCATCTTCTGATTTGGGCATCACAATTGCACGATCAATTGTATACTTGCTTAAAGTTTCAAATGCTTCAATGATTCTTTCAAGCTTCCTGTTCTTTTTATAGAGCTTATTTCCGATATCAATATATCTTTTGTATCCAAGGAATCCATAGTCTCTGTCATAGCAGTGTTCAAGGACATTATTAAGCAGTTGCGTGTCGTTTCCAATACTTCTTATTAGGCAACCGTCAACTATCAGGTACTCCATCATCGTCTTTTTATCATCTCCTACATCTTTAGACATGATATCCTCTACGATAGCCTTTTCTCCCCCTTCATCATATATATTCTTAAGTTCCTTCAGTCTTGTGTCACACTCACTGTCATCCTTTGCATAATAACTTGCCACCGCCCAAATATCTTTTATATCACAATCTGTAGGTATATCCACCAAATACTTAAGCTCATCTATACTGTGATATCCGGTCTCGGTCTTATTATATCTCTCGCCTTTCCATATGATTTGGTTTGCATTTGCATTTTTGCTTGAAGTACAAAACTCATAGAATCCGGTCAGTACATTGATTACGCATATAATAAGTATAAACCTAAGCAACCAATATATCCGCTTTTTATACTCTAATTTCATCTATGTCTCTCCTTACCGTAAAAACTAGTCTATAAACACTATTGCTCTCGGGCATTCGTTCTTCACACTCTTATCTGCGTTCAGATGATACAACTGTACCCTTCTAAGCTTATTAAAATCCCTTACTTTATTTAGATTATCAAGGACATGTTCCTCATTATACATGCCGATATCTTCCTCATTATCGCCCATATATGTCAAGATAATTGTCTCAACATTCTTGAAATATTCAATGTCACTTACATCCTTAACATGATAGTCCTTAAAATTGATTGATAAGAAGTTCATCTTCTTTAAATCCTTTTTCAAAATGATACCTTTGATAGGCTTCTCTCTTTTATGTGCCAGAGACATGCGGTTTTTCCCCATAGTATCTCTTACCGCTCTAAGAAACTCCGCATCCTTAAAAAAAGCTATTCTGCTCACCACAATCATACATATTATTGTAAATATTCCCAAGTAAAATGATAATATATAATTCATTTCCATATTTCCTTTCCGTTAAACTTCTTTAGAGCCTTACCATATTGTTTGTGTATTAAGAGGACTCTATACTTTTACTTATTGAAAGATTATAATCATCGTCCAAATGCATATATATCATACCCATCTTTTTCTTTATCCACATTTTCCTTATTAAAACCTTCATAACCCATTGCAAGTATAGAAATTCCAACATTATTTTCGTGAAAATCATCTACAGGTACTATTACCATAGCAATCATTAAGCTTGGTCTATGTACTTCTCCCTCCTTAGGGTCTGCAAACTCTATAGTGGTATTAGCATATACCTCTTTATAGATTTTACCCCTATCAGCTCTTGATTGATAATTATTATCTTCATTAAGCTTATACCTTATTATGGAAGACGGCCATGTTTCATTTTCTCTAATAATTCTATCTATCTGTTCATCAAAATTATCTATCTTACTCCTTGCATGCTCAGGAAATAAACTCGCTAATAGTTCTCTATCATTAGTATTAAATGCTTCGACTATCTTTTCTATATACTTATTTACCACTGTAGCCTCATCATATATGTAGTTATCTAATTTATCAGAGTCATGTATATACCTTGCAACTTTAACTACCGATGTACATCCTGTAAGCAAACATACTATTAAACAAAATATAATAATTTTAATTCTCATTAATTCCTATTACCTCCTCAATACTAAAACCTGTCTATAAATACTCTTGCATTTTTGCATGCCGCTTTTACATCACTATTTATCTTTAGATGATATAACTGTACTCTTCTCAAGTTCACATTTAATTCTCCTGTTTAAAATCACGTACATTTCAGTTGTTATTATATGTTTATTCTATAAATATTTTAGCCATATTTCAATATTTTTATTAAAATCAGGTATCGAATATTACTTGCTATATTATTTTTATATTAAATGAACCCCCATGCCTTTTCACATAGGGGCTCTAAACAATAGTATTACTTTTCACTTTCTGTGGTCATAACATCATCCGGATGGACAAAGTCAGCCCAAAACGGATTATCTACCCAAAGATAATATCCTCTGTTGCTGTCATCCATGGTAATCTGCCAAATCTCAGGTGAATACATCATAGAGCTGATACCTATCTCATCAGGATCCTCATCATCCTTGGCAACAACCTGAAGGTACATAAAATCTATATTACCACCATCTGTCTTTACAACATAATAAGTCTCAATCCTTTTTATTCCCTTTTCTTTGTCTTCTGTAACTACGGGAAAATTTCTGTCATACTTTACACTCTTTGACTTTCCCTTATACCTCTTAAGCAGTAATGCGATTTTAAAGTCCATATCCTCTATGCTCTCTCTCGCATTCTTTGAAAACAGTGCTTTCAGTTCATCAGCATTTTGATTATCCAACGCAGCAATCACTTTGTCTTTATATTCTTTTTCCTCAGGTGGTTGATTATCATTTTTGGTAACCTCACTCTTAAAATCGCTTACTATATTTTTAGCAATTAAACCGGCAGATAACACAATTACTGATATTATTATAATAGTTAAAATTTTTTTCATACTTTAACTACTCCTTACTTTGTATCTGCTTTGAAAGACTACAGTCATTGTAATCCATAGCCTCTTTTGCATCATTAATTTCACCCCTATGTTTATACAACTCACTACATCCTGTGTCTAATAATATCTTGAAATACCAACAAATATATTTAAAGCTATCTCCACTTCTTCCAGTCCAGTAGTCATCAATATCTGTAATAATATTTACTAAATCTTCTCTAACCAATTTTAGTCTATTATTCAGAATATCATAATTATCTACCACTTCTTTCATACCACTACTATTTGATTTAATTTCCATTTACTAGACCTTCTTCCTATTCTTATTCTTATTCTTAATGACCAAATGCATAAATATCATAACCATCATTCTCTTTATCTACGCCATCTGTACTAAAATCCCCATAATCTATAGCAAATATAGAAATTCCAACATTATTTTCGTGAAAATCATCTACAGGTACTATTACCATAGCAATCTTTAAGCTTGGTCTATGTACTTCTCCCTCCTTAGGATCTGCAAACTCTATAGTGGTATTAGCATATACCTCTTTATAGATTTTACCCCTATCAGCACTTGTTTGATAATTGTTATCTTCATTAAGCTTATACCTTATTATGGAAGACGGCCATGTTTCATTTTCTCTGATAATTCTATCTATCTGTTCATCAAAATTATCTATCTTACTCCTTGCATGCTCAGGAAACAAACTCGCTAAGAGTTCTCTATCATTCGTATTAAATGCTTCTACTATTTTTTCTATATACTTATTTACCACTGTACCCTCATCATATATGTAGTTATCTAATTTATCAGAGTCATGTATATACCTTGCAACTTTAACTACCCAGGTACATCCTGTAAGCAGACATGCTATTAAACAGAATATAATAATTTTAATTCTCATTAATTCCTATTACCTCCTTCCCATTTCATTACGGCATTGCGATGCACAAAATCAAGACACCAATTATCATTTATCTTATCTTCGTTTTGATCATCAAATTCTGCTGTATGTACGAATTCCTTCCACATAACCCTTTCCTCATCAAAGTCAACCATACCTACCATTACTAAATCTTCAGCCTTTACATCTTGGAATCTTTTATCAGGATTAAACCCTGTGATCCACCACTGATACTGATCATATGCATCCCAATCCGATACTAATGTTCCATCTTTAAGAGTCAGGTTCATGTACATCTTCAAATGACTTTGTTTATAACAATCCACATGCCAATCATTACCTTTATATATCCCTATCTCACTACCTGCACCAAAATGAAAATAATCTCCCTTCCACATCCAAAGTGTAAATTTTGATTCACCTGAACCAAATTGAAACTTTGCTCTATTCATAGATGTAAATGAATTAAAGAAAAAATCGTACATTGGATTATAGCCCCACCACATTTGCCAACATTCACTCATTGTATGAATAATACCATTATTATCTTTATAAAAATTAAATTTGTTAAGTTCTCTATCACTTCTTATACCACTTACTGTAAGTTCATTTATCAAATCACTTAATCCTGTATATTCTGTGATGTATCTAAGTGTTCTTATTGCTGTATGCAGTATTGCTACCATAGGTGTTCCTATACTATCAGGAATATTATTAATTGCAAATTCTCGACCGGCATTCATAACTACATCTACTCCTCCTAATGATGCTGAATTAAATATACCCCAAAATACCTCAATAGCTAAGTTCTTCAAGCCATAGTATCCCGGTGATATAGTAGATTCCATATAATCTAGTACAAATCCCTCAAAATCTTTATAGGTAAGTGCATTTGCTTCCGGTGATTCTCCTGTACTGTCAACAAATATCAATGGTGAATTATAGCAGTATGTATACTCGTTTTGGGTAAATCCATATCTTAGATCTCCCTTGATTTTATCCTTTCCAAGAAATCTTCCCATATTTTCATCGTACATTCTTGTAGCTGAAAGATAGTTTCCGCTTATATCATCTACCATGAGACCGGCAAATCCAAAGTTCTTTGGTTTGCTTCCAAGCACTTCTCCGAACTCTGAGTACTCAAAAAGCTCACCCCCTTCAAGTATTACACTTCCAAGCTCATCACATATGATATTGGTGCTGTTATCATCCTCCACCTCTGATATCAGTTGAATATCCCATACAAAACTTCTCTCATTTCCATCACTGTTTTGCCATAGTATATTATCAGTCTTTTTTCTGATATCAATTACATAGCTTGTAGTATGTGACTCATTTCCGTCAGTCTCTGTCTTACCTATTCTGTGACCAAGTCCGTCATATTCATAGTTTACACTGTTTTTACCGGATATGACACTTATAAGTTGTCCCAATCCGTTGTATTTGTACTCTGCTTCAAGCTCACCACATGAAAACTTCTTGATAAGATTTCCTCTCTTATCATACTCATACCTTTTTTGAATCAAAATGTTATTCTTAGATATAAGCTCTTCTGCGAGTTTTCCCCCCTTATAGATATAGTTTGTAGTAATCACTTCATCTTCAGCATATTCTACTTTAGCGGTTCTGTTTCCGAAGATATCATAGCTGTATTCCCTTAGCATTTTACCGTCCAATACAACTTTTGTGATTCTTCCTACCTCATCATAAGAATAATTGTAATCCTTTACACTTCCGTTCTTATTTATACTTATACCTGTCTTATTTCCCACCAAATCATATGTATAAGTATATTCCATATTGATTTTTTCATCACTGATATGCGTTATTTTTGTCGGACTTCCGATATCATTGTACTCATAGCATGTTTTGCTTCCGTCGCTATACTCTCTTGATTCAATTCTACCCAAGCTGTTATAAGTCAGCCTTATATGTTCATTTCCTGAAACTGTTTCTATAAGCCTACCTTTTTTATCATAGTTATAGCCTACCTTCTTACCATCAGGATATACTATCGCCACAGTTCTTCCAAACTTATCATATCCGTAAGCTATACTGTGTCCCTCTGTAGTTAAAGCCTTTTTCACCAAGCCTTTCTTATCTCTTTCAAAGCTCATAGTTCCGAAGCTTCCTGATACAGCTTTCAAAAATCTGTTGCTATCATACTCATAGTTTACATTATTTCCGTCAGAACATTTCATCGAAGTTAAAAGTCCGGCTTCATTGTACTTCAGCTCTGTTTTAAAACCGTCTTCATCAATATTTTTCACCACTTGTCCAAGACTGTTGTAATCCATAGTTTTATAAGTACTATCGGCATTTTCTATTTTAAATATTCTGCCCATATTGTTTCTATGATAGCTTCTTGTCATACAGTCATTTTCATTATCTTTTTTGTACTGTCTTATTCCTACAAGATTGTACATTTTATCATAACTGTACTCACTTACCAGACCGTCACTGTCAACCACTTTTTCAAGTATATTTCCTACACCGTATTTAAAATAGTTTGTATTTCCGATACTGTCTCTAATAGATGTTATATTCCCTTCACTATCATAGCTATAAGTATTTTCTCTACCGGTATCAGTCCTTATTCCGGATACTCTTCCTAAGTCGTCATAATAATAATAGATTTTATTTTCCGCATCGCCCACCAGTCGGCTTTCTTCTGTAGGTCTTCCAAGCTTATCATAAGTATATATGTATTTTACATCATCACTTAAATTAACCGCTTTTACTCTGCCGTTCTGATTATATTCATAGCCTGATACATTGCCAAATATATCAGTATACTCCAATACCCTGTTCATAGAATCATATACAAAGCTTTCACTGATATTCTCATCCAAGGTTTGCTTTAACACTCTTCCATATTCATCATATTCATATCTGATACTTCCACTTGGCAGTACTATCTCAATCAGTCTGTCTCCGTCATAAACAAAATCAGACTTCACTCCGTCAGAAAATTCCTTACTGATACACCTATTTAACTTATCATATTTGTAATTCTCGCTTAGACCTGTTGGGTAAGTAACACTGACAATATTTCTATTGTCATCATAGGAAAAGCTCTTCATACTTCCGTCAGGAGCAATCATTTTAGTCATATTGCCCCTTTTGTCATATTCAAATTTTTCCACTCCGTCAGCTCGCTTTATCTGAGATATTCTTCTGATATTATCATATACGTACTCTGTCATATTTCCGTTTTTATCTTTTAACTTTACCGGTAAATTTATATTATTGTACTCTACTTCATAGGTTTTCCCGTCAAAATCCTTTAATTTTGATACCTGTCTATTTGCTGTATACTTATAGGTTCTCTTCTCTCCAAAAGAATTTGTTACCTCTGTTATATCTCCAAGCTCATTATACTTATAAAACTGATATTATTTTCCATAATCATACTCCCCTTCTACTTCATATACCTCACCATCAAATTCTTTAACCCTCCTATTGTATACTGCCGTCAACCTCATATAAAATTTTTTTGTATAAAATAATTTATCTACATCTATCTCGTTCAAAGCATTTAAATCTTCTTTACTAATATAGGTCACAACCAACCTACTGCAATATATCTTATCATTTACTAAAATATTACATATACTATCAAAATCTTTATCCTTCTCTCCTATGTTACTACTTACAAATATACGAATCACATAATTAGCTTTTTTTGTATAAGTAAATATATCTGTATTTTTTCCAATACCATCATCGTTTGGAAAATCATATGGCTGTGTATACACTTTACACTCACCATATATAGGCTTTACCAGCTCATATATATACTTCTCAAGTTCTTCTTTCTTTAGATATCCTACATAATTATCATGAAAAGATGTCATTATTCCGTCATTTTCAATCTCTACTACTGCGTGCCACTCAGGTTTTGCCTTTGGATGTACATATATACTATTATCAACTATATACTCACCTTCAAACTTCTCTCCATATTTTTTCTGCATATAATATTCTGCTGCATTCATATAATCTTGCCTTGTCAGCATCAAAATCCTCACTCCCCTTTTTGCCAGTATATCTCTAAGGAATACCAGTCCCACTATAAATGCTATTATTATCAGAATACCTCTTATTGCTTCTTCATTTTGACTTAGTCTTCTTTTTTTCACCATTTGATTTTTTAACCTCTACTCGATAAAAACTTCTGCATCAGGAAACATAGCTTCAATGTCTTCATTTATCTTAATAAACTAAATAATATCTTATAGATAACATAAATACATGGGCTACAAAACTAACTCCTACTTAAACTTACTTGCAATCTCTTCATAAAGTGCTTGAGTTGCATCTGTTCCGGCGTAATACTAATCTGTCCTGCCATAGGAGTGTCCTCCTTGTTCTTTTTTTAAGAACAATTGTATTATACTACTCGTTTTATATATAGTTATATTTTTTGTTCAAAACTTTATAGTGCAAAATTTATTAACTTAATCATCATCCTTGTATTCAAAAATACAGATACTAGCATATCTATAAATAGTTTACTCAATAGATACATTTACATTGGGAAACATATCTTCAATATCTTCATTTATCTCCAAATGATATAAATGTAAATTCTCTAAATATCTTAATTTTTTAATTATATATATATTATCAAGCGCATGCTCATCTTCATAAATGCTTTTATCTCCATCATACGCACTTATATAGCTAAACCATACAGTTTTAGTGTTCTTAAAATACTTTATATCTACAATGTTTTTTACTTTATATTCTCTAAAGTTTATTGATACAAACTGAACCCTCTCAAGGTCTTTTTTCCAAATTATTCCATCTAATGCCTTTTCTCTTCTATCTACCATTGACACCCTATATGCTATTAAAGTATCTCTTACCGCCCTTTCAAACTCTCTGTCTTTAAAAAAGGCTATTTGGTTCATAATGTATATACAAATTACCGACATCACAACAATAACAATTTGTATTCTTCTCTTTTTCATCATATCCCATACCTCCGGCAAATATTTCAAACTTA
>NZ_ALJL01000034.1 GCF_000287675.1 Lachnoanaerobaculum sp. ICM7 | reverse complement strand
TATACTCTTCTTTACTAATTAAATTATCAATCACTGCTGACATTACATGGTCCTCCATTATCTCTTATAAATATTGATGCTAATATTTTTGTTAAGTAGTATGGATTCTCTTTTGCTGTTTCTCTGGTGCTCATCCATATTGGTAGTTCTAAATGATCTGTAGGAATTACTTTTACATGGTTTGGACCATCTATAATCGCTTGTAGTACACCTGTACTATTTACAGCCTCTAAAGTTGTCCAATTATATCGTCTACCCACTGGAACTTTTAATTCATAAGATAGACCATTAACATCAGAGCCATCATTTCTAGGAGTTAAATTAGTTGCATTTCCATTTCCCCGTCTGTATATAACTGTCTGATTAGGTCTTTTTGTTGTTACTTGCTCTAATGCAACTATCCTAGCCTTTTCTTTCTCCTTTGCCTTACTATTTATATATGCACCAACTGCTACTCCTCCGGATACAACTAATGCTATACATAGTATACCTAATGCAACTAAATCCATTGGTCCAGGTGCGGGACTATCAGCTAAGGCAGCTGCTCCTGCCATTTCAGTTCCTGTTTTCAGTATATCAAATACTTGTGAATAGTTACTAGCCATTTCCGGTGTTTTTCCGTCCCTATCAACTAATCCAATAGGATTTCCCCAACAGTACCCATACTGATTAAGGCTAAAAGGCTTTTCTATATTTCCCTTTATCCAGTCCTCTCCTCCAAATCTACCCACACTTGGCATATACTCTCTTGCCTGTGCAAAGTAGGTATCAGCTACCTTATCATGCCTATATCCTGTATAGCCAAATGGTTGTATCTTACCCTGAGTTTTATAGGTATCCACTCCAAACTCATCATAGCCATATACCATTTGCTTAGTTTCTTCTGTTTCTCCAAGCTTAATTAGCCTTATAGGACTTCCAAGCTCGTCCTCAAGATAGGCATAGGTTTTATCTTCCTCTTCCATAAATGCAGTGTTATAATCCCATATAAAGCTTTGGCTATGCTCTATATTCCTAAACTTCTCATTTCTTTGCAGTAGGTTATGGTATGGTTTGGTTATATCAAGTAGATATTCTTCTTTACTTACTATATCAAGTTCTTTGTTATCTAAAAAATAAATTCAATAAAATACTAAATCTATTTTTGGTCTATAATCAGGATAATAATATTTCCCCTTTAAACTCTTAGGAAGTTCTATTCTCTTTAATGAAAGACATTGTGCAATAGCCCATAAATCCATATCCTCCACTTTTTCCGGTATTCTTAAAGTTTCAACACCACAAGCAAAAAAGGCATATTCTGATATTGTTTTAATATTTTTTGGTAATTTTATTTCCTTCAAATTGCTGCATAAATCAAATGAATGTCCTTTTACAGTTGTTAATTTACCATCTTCTTCAAACTCAACTTTTTCTAAATTATGACATTTAGTAAATGTATATCTTCCTATATGCTCTACACTCTTAGGTATATATACCTCTTTTATACTCTCTGCATTATTAAATGCACTTCCTGCTATTAATCTTGTTCCGGCTTTTATCTCTATTTTCTCAGCACTTTTACCTGTATATTCAAGTAAAATATTTTCTTGATACTTACACCCATATTCATCCTCTTTTATACTATCTAAATACTTAGTTCCATAAAAACTCCCTCCTTTAATATCTATAATACTAGAGGGTAAATTAATTTCTACTAAATTATAACAATCTTTAAATGCTCCATAAGATATTTCTTCCAATCCGGCTGGTAATACTACTCTTTTTAGCCCTGAATTTAGGAAAGCATATTCTCCTAAATATTTAACACCTTGTGGTATAATTACTGACTCCAAAGTTCTACAACCTTCAAATGTACTATCTTCTATTTCTATAAGTCCAAGTGGTAAATCAACATTTTTTATTCTTATATTATTAATAAATGCCTTTGCTGCAATAGCTTTCGTAGAATCTTTTATCTTGACATATTCTTTAGTATCATTTGCTTTTAAGAGTAAGTTCCCTAAATAAATGCAACCATACTCATCTGGTTTAAGACTATTTATAAATTCTGTCCCCTCAAATATATTTTCACCAACCTTACTTACACTATCTGACATCTTAACTTCTCTCAAATTAGTACAGTTTTCAAATGCAAACTCGCCAATACTTTCAAGACTGTCTGGCAGAATTATTTTTTTTAAATTTTTACACTCGGCAAAACTTGAACTTCCTATTTCACTTAAGGTATTAGGCAGTTCTATATATTTTAGTGTTTCACAGTTATAGAATGACATATCCCCTATACTTTCTAAATTTGAAGATAATTTAATTTCTTGTAATTTTTTACATTCAAAGAATGCATAATTATCTACACTATTAACTGTTTCTGGCAGATTAACCGATTGCAAATTATCACAACTAGAAAAGGCATATGCTCCAATACTAACTACTCCATAAGGAATATCAAAATCTACAATATCAGATTTCTTTTTAAAAATACCATCTTTTATTCCAATAAATGTATTATCCCTTACAACTATCTTATATTCTAAGTTTGTAATAATTAAATATAAAACTATCAAACTACAAATCAATAATGTTAGAATCACATATTTCGTTAATATTTTATTTTTTACCATTACTATTCACCTTATTATCCAAGTACTTTTCTATCTCATTGAATATTTTTTTATATTATCTCTTATTTGTTCATCAATACTTTTATTACTATTAGAATTTGGTTTAATCTTGCTAATCATTCCAAACTCTCCTATCCAATATTTTTCTCCATACATATTGGTGTTAGAATATAATTAGTACAAAACAAAATGAGATATTCCCTTATTTGTTATATAATAAACCTTAGGAGGAACTCATTATGTCAAGTAAAAGAAACCATCACTCAAAACAGTTTAAGCTGGATGCTGTCAACTATCGAAATGAGCATCCGGATCTTACTCAAGTTGAATGTGCCAAGAATCTTGGTATTGCTGTTAGTACACTTGCCAAATGGGAAAGTCAATTTCGTAATAATGACGGTTACATTCCCGTTCGTGGCTCAGGTAACTATCAATCTGATGATGCAAAAGAAATAGCTCGCCTTAAACGTTCGAATTCTTTTATTAAATACAACTTAAAGTATGTGGATACCCAAGAAGCAAACTCAAAAGCAATATCTTTATGTGCGTAAGTTCCTCCGTATCTTCCTGCTTTTGCAACAATACCGATAGAATTGGTTTTTTCTACCCACTGTTTTACCGATAAAACAAATCTATTCAGTCCGGCTTCATTTTTAATTCCCTCGAATTCGAGGGAATTAAAATCAGGATTATACATTTCCTCCCAAATACCTAAAAACTCTATTGTATTTTTATTTCTTAGCCACTTCTCGATTAAAGCTAAACCGTTTTCAATATTTCTTACCATATCAGTTAAAGAAATATAATCTTTATCATCTATGGCTATAATGCTGATTTCGGATCCTTCAACATTTATTTTAGACACAAAATCACCTCTCAATTCTTAAATAAATTATAACTATTATACCTTTTTCCCACTGCAA
>NZ_ALJL01000033.1 GCF_000287675.1 Lachnoanaerobaculum sp. ICM7 | reverse complement strand
AGATGATACCGGTGTTGGATATTATAGACGGTTTATATATAAGTATAAAGTATTGGAATAGAGGCAGGAGATTGGCCATTGTGTCTGCCGTTTTTACCTTTAGCGAAATATTGTTAGTATTGTGGATTTATTTGGCATATAGATTTTAGGTATAATCTTGTTTAAATAAGTACGGAGAAAATAATTTGAAGAAATTTCAGCCTGTTTTAGATATATTCTATATAATTTTAATATATGCATGGCTATGCTTTAATATAATTGTTTTGCATCAAATCTTATCGGAATCAGATGTAAGTATTCCTACTGTAATTGTTGCGGTGAATAATATATTGTTTATTGTGGTATATGTAATACTTATCAGAGTACAAATTATAAATATACTGGAAGCTATAAAGACAGAGGATATAGATTACTGTATAAATAACTATTTCTTTTATAAATACACACTTATGCCAATTATGTTAATTGGTAGAGGTCTGCCTGTTTATATTTGCTTATTCGGAGTTGGAGCCTTTTTTTTGGTATTTTTATTACCGTTTGTCATTATTACTTGGCCATTTATAATTGGTATGTGGATTTTACTACCTGTACTGCTGGTATGCACAACTGTAATAGAGTTGCCATGTTTTATATTAACTATTTGTATTTTGGACATTACAAGGAAGCAAAAGAAGATGACTTTTGAGAGAAGTTCAATGCACTTTATACTTCAACTGATACCGGGAATAGATTTGATAGACGGATTGCATATAAGTACAAAGTACTGGAATAAGGGCAGGATGCTTGCAAGGATAACTTTAATATGTGTTGCTGTAAGTATATTAATTGGAATATTGATAGATTTGTTTTCCAGATTTGTAAAGTAACTTGAATAATCTATGATAGAATAAAATAGTTTTGTATAAAAGAGGGGGCTGTAACGTAATTTTTTATAAGTTACAGCCCATTTTATATTTAATGATTTTTAGGTATAAGTTCTTCTCTTACCATTCCATATTCTATTACATTTTCATTATCATCATATGTAAAGTATAGATAATCAGATAAACCGGAGGTTAGTCTATAATAATAAGTATCCGAAGTTTTTATTCTAGGTTCTCCAAGGTAGTCCACAACACGCGATTTGTTTAAAACTCCATTTTGCTCAGGTAATAATCCTATACTGAGTGGGAAAAACTGTTCATATATGATTTTTTTAAGTGGGCGAACTGAAATCTTTGTAACAGTTAATAGATTATCTTCAGTTTTTCCTTTTTCGAGCCTAAATGTTATAGTGCTATCTTCGGAAAGATATATATAATTATTTCCATTTTTTTCATTAGGTTCTTTATATCTTTTAATGAGCACTTCTTCTTCAGAACCGAGGACTACACCATTAAGGTGAATTCTATTGGCAAATATGGCGTTATCATAATCTAATAAAATATCATAACGGCTTTTATCTTCTCTGGCACCAGATATATCACCTATGTGCTTTATAAAGTTTTCTCTTGCAAGTTTTAGAGTAAGAGGTTTTGAATCATAAAATTCCTCAGGTACAGAAATCTCATAATTTACATATGATATGGAATCATTGGCTATTATTAAAAGCAAAGCATTATTGTCAAGCCTTGGAAATATATATGGTGAAGAATGCAAAGGATTTTCATCTATGCCGGGTGGTGTTAAATCAATATCATAAAGCCTGGATGCGATTGCACCTTCATAAAATTCATCATATTTGATTGTGATGGTCGAAGAGTCATTACTTAACTCCACATCACTAAGTTGTATATATTCAGCTATCTCAGGGAGTTTGCTGATGATATTTTTTAAGCTGTCCTTATCAGTATTTTCATTAATAGTTAACTCATTTAAATTTTCATACGGAAAATAGGTACTTTCTGATATAGAAAGTTCGTTATCTATTGAAGTTTGAGTTATATCACTTTTGGCTGAAGTGGTAGGTTTTTCTTCTGTTGAAGTTTCCGGTGTTGAGAGAGATTCACTTTCCTGTGCAACAGAGGTGGTATTACTATCTTTTGGTGAATGGCATCCTGAAAGTGAAGACATTAAAAATGATAATAAGAATAAGGCAAATAGCTTCTTTTTCATTATAAATTCTCCTAAAAATATATTTGAAGTTTACTCACGTAAATACTATCATTAAATATATGGATTGTAAATATGGAGAAAAACTTCTAAACTAAGCGTTAGTTCAGAAGTTTTTCAATGTATAGTATACATAATAAATATTATTTATTAAATACCAATAATACAGATGTCGTATATTTTTTATAGTACGCGAATCTTTTGTCACCATGTACACATAGGTATCTCAATTATTGATAGTAGTAGAGTTTTGATATTTATATAGTGGAAATACCTTGGATTTAGACTCTACTTTATAAATAGTGCAAATTTCTCATAAAAATCCAACCACATTGGATTTTTTACTCTATTATCAATGTAGAAGGCCTGATATAGTATATATATCAAATAAAGGAGGTGATTCCGGTGTGAAAGATACAAATAGTATAGGTGGAATGATAAAGCGTTTTATTAAAAATCGAAACAGAACGGAAAAACAGATTGCAGGCGAACTTGGAATTAAAAATACCACGTTTTCGGCACAGCTTAATCACGATACTGTAAGTGCAGAAACACTTTTTAAATTATCGGTATTACTTGATATGGATCTGAACTGGATGAAATATGCTCTGGGGTATCATGGTCCGGTAGGCTTGCTTGAAAGAGAGCAGATACCGCGAATGCAGGAAGATTTTAGAGAGAATGAGCGAGAGTTTGTTTTACATAGGATTGATGATTTGATAAATCTGAATCCTGAGAGCACTGCAGATGTAAGAAGAGAACTTCTTAAGGAATTTCATGATAATATGTTCTATCTGTTGGACGTACTCGTTCCAGAAGAATTCGAAATCTTTTTAGTAGTAGAGAGAGGTAAGGCAAAGTACTATGTTGATACAAAAGAAGCGCTACCAAAGAGGATGTCTTCTTTTGCAAGTATGCGAAATAAGCCGATTGCATGCTTGAAAGACGGAAATAATGCATTGAATATTGTTATTGAAGATAGAAAGGATGAGTTATGTATATAATATTTTGTAATATTGCATATTTGAGATACTATGACGGACGTGTTGCAGGAGAGATAAAGCCGAAAACAGGAGGCAGATGGGTTCAGGAAAATGAAGATGCACATGAAAAGTGGAACTTCCTAAATATGGACGGGCGTTGCTATGGCTTCGTTAGAACTATTGGAGAGGAATTTCATATAGAGAAATTTGATAAGAAGTATCGCCATTTTGATGAGACAAATAATGTACTGGTTGTTTGGTGTGCCGTGCATCCTGAAAGAGGTACAGTAGTCGTTGGATGGTATGAGAATGCAACTGCAAACAGATTTTTAAAAGAAATGCGTTGTACACCTGCAAGCGGTATTGACAGATCTTATTGGTTTGAATGTAAGGCAGAGGATGCATATCTTTTACCGGAAGATAAGAGAACCTTTACTGTTGGAAGAGCGGCAAAGGATGGAACAGGAAAGGGATTCGGACAATCCAATGTGTGGTTTGCACAATCAGAATATGCTAAAGAGAATGTTATTCCTGATGTGTTGGAATTTATAAATTCACATAAAGAAGACAGAATCAATACATTGACAAAAGAATTTCTTGATACCGGGGATAAAACTCCTCTTACAAAAGAGGAAGAGCAATATGCAAACGAATTAAGCGATGATCAAAACCTGGAATACCTGCCATTAGGATATAGGATGTATGCAAACAATCCGACTGCAGATAACGCTTATGCCATTGCAATCTCTTTAAATAACTGTTACCAATATTCTATGGCAATACCTTGGTTTGAAAAGACTGTTGAATTGGACCCCGATGATATAGAGGCAAGAGGAAAACTGGCGTATATATATCAGCAAGTAGAGATGTATGATAAATCTACAGAAACAGCTAAAGATTTGCTGGATAGAATACCTGATGAAGAAACCGACTTAAGGGATGAGCTTCATTGTATAGTGGCGGATAACTACTATTTTGATAACAAGGTTGAAGAGGCAATTAAATGGCTGGAGCTTGTTTTGAAGGAGAGTAAGAATAAAGATTTGATTTCTTATGCAGAGGATATGATTAAAAAATGGAAAAAGCTTTTGGAATAACTTGGGTTAATTGTTTGATATAAAAAAGAGTTAGTGAGATAAAAAGGCCACCTATGAAAGTTTAAAAACTTTAGGTGGCTCTTTATCATTTTAATTTAGTTTCCTGTTGGTCCTACACTTGCCTGTGTGGAAACGGCTGCTGAAGTTTCAGGACTTGATGTTGTCTCGGGAACAATCTGAGACATAGCACCTGAAGCGTCTATACGATAGTCTGTACCGTTTACATTTACTGTTGTATTGGAAAGCATCTTTCCGCTTTCATCAAAATAGTATGAAACATTGTTGACATTTATCATGCCTCTTGTCATGCTTCCTGAATTGTTCATGTAATACCAGCTTTTATCTACATTTATCCAACCTGTCTTCATAGCACCGCTTGGAGAAAGGAAATATCTTTGATTGTTTTGATCAAGCCAGCCTGTTTGCATCTTGCCTGAGCCGTCCAAATAGTACCATGTATTTCCGTCATTTATCCATCCGGTTCTTAGAGAGCCTGACTTGTCTATATAATACCAGTCATTGCCATCCTTTAACCAACCTGTCTTCATAGCACCCGAGTCGGTAAGGAAATATCTGTTCTTTCCGTCATTTATCCAGCCCGTTTGCATTTTACCGGTGTTATCCGTGTAATACCAGGTGTTCTTATCATTGATCCAACCTGTTTTCATAGCACCGTTATTATCCATATAATACCAGGCACCAGAATCATTCAGCCAACCCTTATACATAGCACCTGACTTGGTGAGGAAATATCTTGAATTTCCGATATCTGTCCAACCTGTCTGCATCTTACCTGTATTGTCCATGTAATATCTTTGGTTACCGGTATCTATCCAGCCTGTCTGCATTCTACCGTTGTTATCCATGTAGTACCATGTGTTATTGTCATTTACCCAACCGGTAGTCATAACACCTGAAGGAGCAAGAAAATATGTATTTTTACCGTCTACAAGCCAACCTGTCTGCATTTTACCGTCTTTGTCGGCATAGTATCTCTTGTTTCCGTCATTTATCCAACCTGTAATCATCTTGCCGTCAGTGCTGTCAAGATAGTACCAGTCTGAATTTTCCTTGTACCATCCTTTTTTTGTGGCACCGTTTTTTAACGGATCCAGATAATAGCTTGCATTATTTGAAGTAAACCAACCTGTCTTTGCCGTACCGTTTGAATCCATATAGTAAGAATTGTTGGAGTCATGTACCCATGAATCCTTTACCATATTGTAGTCTTTGTAATAATATCTCTTTCCTGCAATAGTTCTCCAGGTATTTGCAGGAATCTTATCGGAAAAAGATTTATATTGGAAGTCAATATCTACATTACCTTTTATACCGTTTACCTTACCTGTACTTGTAGCCTGCCAGATAACAGGATCCGGATATGAATGCTTTACATTATATCTGGCAACCCAGATATCGTATTTTTTCAAGGCATTCATATCAAGCTTGTTTGCAATCCAATAGTCATTTGCATATACGATAGGATAATATCCTGCGGCTTCCACCTTATTACAGAATGTCTTTATTATAGCTGTAAGCTCGTCTTTTGGAAGTTTACCCTGTGTATTGGCATCCTCCACGTCAAATGCTACAGGATATGAAATAGGATAGTCCTTTATTATGTCCAAAACAAAGTCAGCCTCTGCATCAGCCTGTGCGACTGTCATTGCATAGGAATAAATATATACTCCGAGCTTTATACCTCTTTTGTTTGCTTCAGTAAGATTTCTTCTTATAACAGGGTCAATCTGACCTTTGTATCTGGTTCCGTGTATGATGAACTGAACATCATCTGCGGCAACCTTATCCCAGTCAACATCACCTTGATAATGTGAAAGGTCAATACCTCTTGCAACTACTCCGGTAAGGGATGATCCGTCAAGCATTTGATATACTCCCGGTGTTTGCATTGTCCATTCATTGGCTGCAAATGATGTAACCGGACTAAGCAAAGACAGCGCAAGTGACAAAGATATAGCCGTTTTTATAAATTTATTTAAATGCATTTTGTACCTCTATTTCGGTCCGGATGTTTCACCGGGTTTTAAACCTACTTCATCCTTGCTTGAAGAAGAACTTTGTGCATTCTTTTTGCTCTCATCAGCCGGACTTTTCGCTTCTTCTTTATTATTTTTCGCTTTTGCCTCATCAAGCGGTGAAGCGGGAGCTGTTGTTTCTTTGCTTCCGGGTTTAGCTTCGGCAGAAGCCTGGGAAGCTGAAGAGGAAGAAGAACTTGAAGATTCGGTTTTTGCTCCGGGTGCAACTGTAGGTGCCTCATTAGCGGCTGCAGTAGGTGCTGCCGTACTGTTTTTACCGTCTGATTTCTTTGTTTCGGATATAGCATTAGTGACACTGCTAGGAGTGCCACTAAGATTTGTACATACACCATTTGCATCAAATGTGTATTCTTTTCCTTCTATATTTATAGATTTACCGGTTACCATCTTTCCGTCGGCATCAAAGTAATAATACTTGCCGTTTGATTGCAACCAACCGGTGATCATATGACCTTTTTCATTGAAATAGTAAGATGCACCGGAAATTTTCTTAAGACCGAATGTCATTTTACCGTGATTTTCGCCTTCAGCTTCTTCCATATAGAACTTATGAGTACCGTCATTTATCCAACCTGTTTTCATAGAACCGTCAGCATTGAAATAGTAGTAAACGCCGTCGATTTGATTCCATGATGTATACATCTTTGCGGAACTGGAGAAATAATAGGTCTTATCGCCAACTTTTGTCCAACCGAAAGCGGCTCTTCCGTCAGGCTTGAAATAATACCACGCACCGTCCATCTGTCTCCAACCTGTGGCCATGACACCTGTGCCCTTAAGGTAGAAGTAGTTTGAATCGCTCTTTAACCAGCTGTTTTGTACAAGGTTTCCGCTGCTGAGCGTGTAATACCAGTCATTATCAACTTTGAACCAGCCTGTAGCCATTATTCCGTTAGACTTAAAGTAGTACCATTTGGAATCGATTTTCTTCCATCCGGTCACCATAACGCCTGTAGACAAATCCATATAATAATACCCGTTTGAAGACGGGAGCCAACTTTTGTGCAATTGTCCGTTGTCATCGAGATAGGTCCAAGTACCGTTTGACTCTTTCCAACCGTTTGCAGCATATACCGCAGAAACGGCAGAAAGTGAAAGCAAGCCGCTTATCATACCTGTAACCAACATTTTTCTGATAGTATGTTTCATATGTCCTCCTTTTATTAGATTATCCGGGAATAAAACTGATTTTAATCTCACGATTCCCTATATCAAGTTATTATAGCATCTTAGTCAACAATAAAATAGTTCCTATATTATAACAAATATTTACGATTTACAGAACATCATTTTATCATCTTTCATCTCAAAAATATTTTTGTATAATTTTTTTGAAAATAAGTTTTTAATTTAACAATGATACTGATAAAAACAACACGGATATAGACAAGTAAGAATTATATAGGTATAATAAGAAAACCGAAAAAAATTTAGTATAAAATGCAATATTGAAAGTTTTTGAGGGTTTGGAGTATAGTAGGAGGTATGAGATATGGAAGCCTTAAAATATTTGTCACTGATTTCGCAGGTCGGCTTTACCATGGTTACACCGATTTTACTATGTACTTTTTTGGGTATGAAATTGGAGGAAAGATTTCACTTTCCGTTTACTCTGATATTTATGCTTATAGGAGTGATAAGCGGATGTATGTCGGGGTTTAGACTGATCATGAATACCATAAAAAAGATGGACAAAAAGAAAGAAGAAAACCTGCAAAAACAAGAAAATACTTTTGTTTTGCCAAAGAGAGAAAGTAGGATTTTTAAGAATAAGGATGAATAAGGAAACAAGAAGAACATGCTTTTATATGGGTATGGGAGTTTTACTTTATGAAATCATTTTGAGCCTGGCGGCAATTCCCTTTGCCGGAATTATGAAGTATTCCGTTTATCCGATTGAACTTGGGATACTTATAGGTAGTGTTTTGGTAATAGGCATGGTCATTGATATGGGAATATCCACAGAAGACAGCCTGTATGGGGGGAACCCTTCTTTTGCACAGAGAAAGATTATGATTCATTCTTTGCTTAGGAAGGCGGCTTTATTTATTGTTGTAGCAATATTTTGGAACAGTAGATACATAAATGCACTCGCGATTGTCATATCTGTTTTCGGACTGAAATCGGGTGCATATATGTATCCATTGTTTAAAAAAATATTTGAAAAAAGAAGAAAGGAGGAGACATGAGCTTAAGTATTTTAGCTGAAAGTGCAGCCGGAAGCAAAAATTTGGATTTCATGATCCATGGCCTGTATAAGTATAAGCTTTTCGGACAGGAACTCTATTTGACTACGACTACAGTTTCCTTATTGATTGTTGTCTTATTGATTACAATATTTGCAATTTTTGCAAACAGAGCAATAAAGGCGGCTGATCCGTACAATGTCCCGAGCGGATTTGTAAACTTTTTGGAATGTGGTATTGAAGCATTAGAGGGAATGACCGATACTATACTTGGTGCAAACAAGGATAGATTCTTAAACTATATAGGAACAATCTTTATCTTTATTTTTGTTTCTAACTTCAGCGGTTTGCTCGGACTTAGAAACCCGACAGCGGATTATGGTGTAACTTTTATGCTTGGATTTTTTACATTCTTAATAGTAAATTTCCAGGGTATAAAGAACAGAAAGTTAAAACATTTTACATCGCTCTTTGAGCCGATACCGTTGCTCTTTCCGATAAATGTTATCGGTGAGATAGCAAACCCGATATCTATATCATTGCGTCTTTTTGCAAACGTGCTTTCAGGTGTTTTGATCATGGGGCTTTGGTATGGTATGATGCCGATCTTTTTAAAGATTGGTGTGCCGTCATTCTTACATCTGTATACAGATGTATTTTCAGGAGCACTACAGACATATGTTTTCTGTATGCTCAGCATGGTCTATATCAATGACAAATTAGAATAGTTCATTGAATAGTAAAATATTTTCATGGATTTAAGTGAGGAAGTGCCTCACTTGATATCATATATTTTGGAGGTTATTTATGAATATGACAGGACAGGATTTTATATTTGGTTGCTCCGCTATAGGTGCGGGACTCGCAATGATAGCAGGTATCGGACCGGGTGTTGGACAGGGTATTGCAGCAGGACATGGTGCGGCTGCAGTAGGTAGAAACCCGGGAGCAAGAGCGGATATCACATCAACAATGCTTCTCGGACAGGCCGTTGCCGAGACAACAGGTCTTTACGGACTTGTAGTTGCTATGATTCTTATGTTCGTTAAGCCTTTCGGCGCTTAATTTGGAGGTTTTATGGAAAGACTGATAGGATTTGACCCTCAGCTTTTGGCTGATTCAGCCATTACCGGCTTGGCGGTCCTTTTCTTGTTCTTTATTCTTTCCTATTTGCTTTTTAATCCGGCTAAGGATATGCTCAAAAAAAGAAGAGAGCGAGTTGCCGGAGACCTGGAAAGTGCAAAAGATGCAAAGGCAAAAGCTGATGCTCTTAAGGCGGAGTACGAAGAAAAATTGGCCTCTTTCCAAAAGCAGGCTGACGCTATCTTAGAGGATGCCAGAAAAAGGGCAAAGGATAGAGAAAACGAAATCATAGAAGAAGCAAAGGCGGAAGCTAGAAGAATTACTGACAGGGCTAACAACGAAATAGAGTTGGCAAAGAAAAAAGCCATGGAAGAAGTTAAATCAAATATAGTGGATGTTGCTTCGATTATTGCAAGCAAAGCAGTCAATTCTGCAATGAATGTTGAAGTGCAGGATAGACTTGTTGAAGAGACTTTAAAAGAAATCGGAGATGGTACATGGCAAAATTAGTGTCCAAAGTATATGGAGATGCTTATGTGTCGGTAGTATCTGAAAAGAACAATCTGATTGATGCACTTGAGGAGATAAAATCCGTAAAAAATATTTTGCTTGAGAATGTCGAGATTATAGAACTTCTTGATTCACCTAAGATGGATGATGAGGAAAAAATCGACTTTATAAAGGGAATATTTGAGAATCACATCAGTGTGGATTCAATGGGATTTTTATTGACTATAATCGAAAAGAAGAGACAGGCTGAACTTTTACCTATACTTGATTATGTTATAGATTGTGTAAAGGAGCTTCTTCTTATCGGAAAGGCAACTGTTACGACTGCGCTGCCGCTTGATGATTCAAAGAAGGAGAGAATAGTGGATGAGCTTTTGAAGTCATCACATTATAAGTCTCTCGAAGCGGAATACGTGGTAGATGAGAGTATCATAGGCGGTATTGTCATCAGAATCGGTGACAGAGTTGTGGATTCAAGTGTAAAAACAAGAATTGATAAGATGAGAAAAATGTTATCATAAGCCGTATTACCGGCAAAAAGTTTAAAGAAAAGAGGTACGAGTCTAGTGAATCTAAGACCTGAAGAAATCAGCTCAGTTATAAAAGAGCAGATAAATAAGTATTCAACTAAACTCGAGGTATCAGATGTGGGTACTGTTATCCAGGTAGCAGACGGTATTGCCAGAATACATGGTCTTGCAAAGGCTATGCAGGGTGAGCTTCTGGAATTCCCGGGGGATGTTTACGGCATGGTTCTTAACTTGGAAGAGGACAATGTCGGCGCTGTTTTACTTGGTGATAAGAAGAATATCAGCGAGGGTGATACAGTAAAGACCACAGGTAGAGTTGTAGAGGTTCCTGTAGGAGATGCACTTACAGGTAGAGTTGTAAACGCGCTTGGACAGCCAATCGACGGAAAGGGACCTATAACTTCAGATACCTTTAGAAGAATAGAGAGAGTTGCACATGGTGTTATCGAAAGAAAATCGGTAGATACACCGCTTCAAACAGGAATAAAGGCTATTGATGCCATGATTCCTATAGGAAGAGGACAAAGAGAGCTTATAATCGGTGACAGACAGACAGGAAAGACTTCTATCGCTGTAGATACTATAATCAATCAAAAGGGACAAAATGTTCACTGTATCTATGTTGCTATAGGACAGAAGGCTTCTACTGTTGCATCAATTGTAAAGACTTTTGAGGATTACGGTGCTATGGACTACACTACAGTAGTAGTTTCTACTGCAAGTGATCTTGCACCGCTTCAATATATCGCACCTTACTCAGGTTGCGCTATAGGTGAGGAATGGATGGAAAGAGGAGATGATGTACTCGTAGTATACGATGATCTTACAAAGCATGCTGCCGCATATCGTACACTTTCACTCCTTCTTAAGAGACCACCGGGACGTGAGGCTTATCCGGGTGATGTATTCTATCTTCACTCAAGACTTCTTGAGAGAGCTTCAAGATTGTCGGAAGACCTTGGTGGCGGTTCACTTACCGCATTGCCTATAATAGAGACACAGGCAGGAGACGTTTCAGCGTATATTCCTACAAATGTTATTTCTATTACAGACGGTCAGATTTACCTTGAGACAGAGATGTTCAATGCGGGATTCAGACCTGCTATCAATGCCGGACTTTCAGTATCAAGAGTAGGTGGTTCCGCACAAATCAAGGCTATGAAGAAGATTGCAGGACCTATAAGAGTTGAGCTTGCACAGTACAGAGAGCTTGCATCATTTGCACAGTTCGGTTCTGAGCTTGATGAAGCTACAAAGAATCAGTTGGCACAGGGTGAGAGAATCAGAGAAATCTTAAAGCAGCCAAACTATAAGCCGATGGCGGTTGAATATCAGATAATCATTATCTTTGCCGCTACAAAGAAACTTTTGCTTGACGTTCCTACAGAGAAGGTACTTGAGTTCCAGGATAAGTTGTTCAGATTTATAGAGAGCAAGCATCCTGAGATAGCTGCTGAGATTAGAGATAAGAAAGAAATTTCCGACGATTTGGCAAAAAGACTTACAGATGTTATCAATGAATGTAAGAAAGCATAGTGCAGGTGTATTATGGCTTCAATGAAGGAAATAAAGCGTAGGCGTGCGGCGATACAAAGCACTGCTCAGATTACCAAAGCCATGAAACTTGTAGCAACGGTTAAGCTTCAAAAAGCAAGGGCAAAAGCGGATGCTTCCAAGCCTTACTTTACCGTAATGTATCAAACTATCGCATCAATGCTTGAGAAAAGTGAGAATATATCTCATAAGTATCTTAAGAAAAATGACGGCGGTAAGACAGGAGTATTGGTTATTACAGGTAACAGAGGTCTTGCAGGAGGCTATAACAATGCTGTAAGCAGGCAGGTAATAAGCGAATTCAAAAGCAATGAAACACTTATATATGCAGTGGGTAAAAAAGGTAGAGATACACTCTTACATAAAGGCTTTGAAGTAGAGGGAGACTTTTCAGAGATTGTGGAAGAGCCGCTGTACAAGGATGCCGCAGATATTACAAAGGTGTTGCTTGACGACTATGAAAGCGGAAAACTCTCAGAGATTTATGTGATATATACCAATTTCAAGAATACGGTGGTACATGATCCTGTACTTTTGAAATTGCTTCCTATCAGCAAGGAAGATTTATTACAGCCTGAGACTACAGAAAGTGAGGGTCCAAGAGCCCTTATGAATTATTCTCCCAATGAAGATGAAGTATTGGATGCTATAATTCCAAAATACATTTCTTCTGTTATTTATGGCGGTCTGATGCAGTCTGTTGCTTCAGAAAACGGTGCCAGAATGACCGCTATGGATTCTGCAACATCAAATGCGGAAGAACTTATAGATAAGCTCGGATTACAGTATAACAGGGCTCGTCAGGGTGCTATCACTCAAGAGCTTACAGAGATTGTGGCCGGAGCCAACGCCATAGAATAACGACCGGAAACGGATGAAGAAGAGGAAGGAGAAAAGTTGATGGCAGAGCCAAATATTGGCAAAATAACCCAGATTATCGGTGCCGTTTTGGATATTAAGTTTTCCAGAGGACACTTGCCACAGATCAATGAGGCAATAAAGATAGATACAGCTGACGGAGTGCTCACTGTAGAGGTTGCACAGCATCTGGGAGATGATATAGTAAGAACCATTGCCATGGGAAGTACAGACGGACTTGTTCGTGGAATGGAAGCAAGAGCAACAGGAGCGCCTATTTCAGTTCCTGTTGGAGAAAACACTCTAGGTAGAATTTTTAATGTACTTGGAGAGGCGATTGATAAGAAAGAACCACCTAAGGTAGAGGAGTATCTTCCTATACATAGAAAGGCTCCAAGCTTTGAGGAGCAGTCTACTCAGACCGAGATTCTTGAGACAGGAATCAAAGTAGTTGACCTTTTATGTCCATACCAAAAGGGTGGAAAGATTGGACTCTTTGGTGGTGCGGGTGTAGGTAAAACCGTACTTATCCAGGAGCTTATCAGAAATATCGCAACAGAGCATGGCGGATATTCAGTATTTACAGGTGTAGGTGAGAGAACCAGAGAGGGTAATGACTTATACCACGAAATGACCGATTCGGGAGTTATCAATAAGACAACCATGGTATTCGGTCAGATGAACGAGCCTCCGGGTGCGAGAATGAGAGTAGGTCTTACAGGTCTTACAATGGCGGAGTATTTTAGAGATCAGGGTGGAAAGGATGTACTTCTTTTCATCGACAATATCTTCAGATTTACACAGGCAGGTTCAGAGGTTTCAGCGCTTCTTGGACGTATGCCTTCTGCGGTAGGTTATCAGCCTACACTTCAAACTGAGATGGGTGCGCTTCAGGAGAGAATCACTTCTACAAAGAACGGTTCCATTACATCTGTTCAGGCTGTATATGTGCCTGCGGATGACCTTACCGACCCTGCTCCTGCAAATACATTCGCTCACCTTGATGCTACTACGGTTCTTGACCGTTCTATAGTGGAGATGGGTATTTACCCTGCGGTAGATCCTCTTGGTTCTACTTCAAGAATACTTTCACCTCATATAGTGGGAGAAGAGCATTATCAGGTAGCGCAGAGCGTGCAGGAGGTATTGCAGAAGTATAAAGAGTTACAGGATATTATTGCCATGCTTGGTATGGATGAGCTTTCTGAAGAAGATAAGCTTACTGTAGCAAGAGCAAGAAAGATCCAGAGATTCCTTTCACAGCCGTTCTTCGTGGCAACACAGTTTACAGGAATTGACGGAAAGTATGTACCTCTATCAGAGACTATCAGAGGATTTAGAGAAATTCTTGAAGGAAAGCATGACGATATACCTGAGCAATATTTCCTAAATGCAGGAACTATCGACGAGGTTGTAGAGCGTGCCTCTAAATAGGAGGTAGTATGGACAAGTTTGCATTAAAGATAATGTGTCCCGACCATATTTTTTTTGAAGGGGATGCTACAATGGTGGAGTTTACCACAACACAGGGAAATGTCGGTATATATGCCAAGCATATCCCTATGGTAAATGTAATAGCACCGGGTAAATTATCTATACATTGTGAGGACGGAAGTGTAAAGACTTGTGCTCTTCACTCAGGCTTTGCGGAGATCTTACAGGATGAGGTTACAATACTTGCCGATTCATGTGAGTACAGTGATGAGATAGATGTTAACAGAGCCAAAGAGGCAAAGGAGAGAGCCCAAAAAAGACTTTCTCAAAGAGACGGTATAGATGTTGCCAGAGCGGAACTTGCACTCAGAAGAGCATTGGTTCGTCTGGATGTAGCAGGGATTAAATAAATTATAAGGATTGTATGTTGGCTTTAAAAGGATAGTGGCATACAATCCTTTTTTAGAATCACATAATTTTTCAGGATGAGAAATTTTAATTATTTATAGTAGGGGTATCATTTAAGTGGTAATCGAGGTGAATAATGAACAATTGTAGGGTTTCAGTAATTATAACTGTATTTAATTTGGAAGCTTTTGATTTGAAATGAGGATTACAGAACTTGCATTGAGAAAAATCTTAATGCAAGTTTTTCTATTTTTTAACTGTAATTTACACATTAACGCATTTGTATTATGAAATGAATTGTAGTATAATTGGCATGAAATAAACCTTAAATAAACAATTCAAGGGGATTATAATGATAATTACAAGAACACCTTTTAGAATGTCTTTTTTTGGTGGTGGTACAGATTTCCCGGATTTTTACAAGCAGCATGGCGGTTCGGTAATCTCCACCACCTTTGACAAGTATTGTTATCTTACAGTAAGACATTTGCCCAGATTTTTTGAATATACATCACAGATAGTATACTCAAGAACAGAGTCTGTAAAAAATGTCGACGATATAGAACATCCTGCTGTCAGAGAAGCAATGAAATATCTTGATATGCATGAGCTTAGAATATCTTATGATGCGGATTTACCTGCACGTTCGGGACTTGGAACAAGCAGTTCTTTTGCAGTTGGCTTGTTGAATGCCTTTTATGCACTTAAGGGGAAATATGCAGATAAGAGAAAACTTGCGGATGATGCTATTTATCTGGAAAGAGAGCTGTGTAAAGAGAGCGGAGGTGTTCAGGATCAGATAGCAGCATCTTTTGGCGGACTCAACAGAATAGTGTTTAATGCGGACGGATATGAGGTGGAGCCTATAATAATTTCACCGGAGAGAAAAGAGGCACTTAATGATAATCTTATGCTGTTCTTTACCGGTTTTTCAAGGTTCTCTTCAGATATACAAAAAGGTACGGAATCCGTAATAAAAGATAAAAGTAAGGAACTTTTAGAAATGCTTTCTTTGGTGGATACTGCTCAAGGTATACTTACCTCCAAAGAAAAAGATCTTAATGAGTTTGGAAGATTGCTTGATTATACTTGGATGCTGAAAAGGGGAATAGAAAGCAAAATTTCCACAAATGAAATAGATGTTTTATATAAACAGGCGATGGATGCCGGTGCGGTCGGAGGGAAGCTTCTAGGTGCCGGAGGTGGAGGCTTCTTACTATTTTATGTTGAAAAAGATAAGCAGGATCATGTAAAAAAAGCCATGAATAAGCTTTTACATGTACCTTTTGAGTTTGAAAGCGGAGGTACAAAGGTTATATACTACGATCCTGAGAGTTTTGTGATGAGGAGCGATAATGAGTAATGGTGATTTTGATAAGGTGTTATCTGTAGTAGTGCCCACATACAATTCTGAAAATTACTTAAGGACCAATTTGGATTCTTTTTGTATAGACGAAATAATAGATTGTATAGAAGTCTTGATTATAAATGACGGCTCTACAGACAAATCTTTGTCGATTGCCATGGAGTATGAAGAAAAATACCCTGATACATTCAGAGTTATTTCTAAAGAAAACGGCGGACATGGTTCGGGAATTAACTATGGAATAAAATATGCAACAGGAAAGTACTTCAAAGTGGTGGATTCCGATGACTGGGTCGGAAGAGAAGGAATTATAAAACTGGTAAGTGCTTTGAAGAATACAGATGTGGATATAGTTTATTCAAAATTCCTGTGGACCTTTGATAACGGAACAAAAGATGTTAAAAGCTTTAAAGTAAAGGCTGAATTTGAGGAGCCTTTTAAAGGTGTGGAATACGGCAAAGAATATAAGTTTGATGATATTGCAGGAAAAACATATATTAAAATGCATAATATGACGGTTAAGACAGATATACTTAAGACCAATAATATAGTAATAGACGAGCATTTGTATTATGTTGATTCGGAATATATACTCTATCCGATACCGTATGCTGATAAGATAATCTTTATAGAAGACGTTGTTTATTATTATAGAATAGGCAGAAGCGGTCAGAGTGTAGGTATAGATAAAATGAAAACCTACGAAGGACATTATGATAAAGTCTTGGAGTCATTGTGTGCTTTCTATGATACTTTAGGCAAAGAGGTAAAGTGTTCAGAAGCGAAAAAAAACTATATAGCCGGAGTTGTTTCCAGAATAATAGCCGGTAAAGTGAAGGTGGCGCTCAGTTTCCCGCTTGCTTTAAATAAAAAAGAGCAAATCAGGGAATTTGATAAGATGCTTAAATGTGAATATAAAGAAATCTACGATGCCAATATAAATAAAGCGGTCAAGATTTTGAGAAAAACAGATTACATGACATTCGAGCTTATGTCTTTAATTTATAAAGCCATAAATAAGATATAATTTTTAGTTCCAAAAAGGAAGGAGAAGATATGGGAAGTATAAAGGAGAGGGTATTACGACATAATAAATATGTCCCTTTATTTCAGCAGTTGGTAGTAAAAGACATTAAGTTAAAGTACAGAAGAAGTTTTCTGGGATATGTATGGAGTATTATGAATCCTCTTATAATCATGATAATCATGGTTATAGTGTTTTCAAATATGTTCAGATTTGACATTGTAAACTACCCGGTTTACTTGATAATAGGACAGACAATATTCAGTTTTGTATCTGAATCAACCAATCAGGCTATGTGGTCAATTACAGGTAATGCGGCACTGATAAAAAAGACGTATGTGCCAAAATATATATTCACATGGTCAAAGATAACAAGCTCTTTTGTTAATACCTTATTTGCTCTGGGAGCAATGCTTATAGTATTCATAGTATGTCAGGTGCAGTTTACTCCGCTTATGCTTTTTATACCTGTGGTACTTTTGCAGGTTTATGTATTCTCTTTGGGACTGGGACTTTTTATAGCTCAGGCAAATGTTTTTTTCAGAGACGTTCAGTATATATATGCGGCTTTACTTACCGTATGGATGTATTTAACACCTGTATTTTATCCTTTGACAGCAATACCTGAATATCTGGCAAACGGTATCAGAACATACAATCCGCTTTTTTTATATATAAGTCAGTTCAGAGATTTGGTTTTACAGCAGACATTTCCTGATATGAGTCTTATAATTTCCGGAATTTTATGGTCATTAGGTACATTCTTGGTTGGAACTTTATTATTTGTCGGATCACAGGATAAATTTATACTTTATATATAGAGTGGTGGTATATGGAAGAGAAAAAAACGATAATTAAAGTTGATGATGTCACAGTCAGATTTAATATGGCATCTGAAAGAATTGACAATTTAAAAGAGTATATTATAAAAGCGGTAAAAAGGGAGCTGATGTTTAAAGAGTTCCTTGCACTTCAAAATATTTCATTTGAAATAAGAAAGGGAGAGTCATGGGGACTTATAGGTGTAAACGGCTCCGGAAAGTCAACTCTTCTAAAGCTTATTTCAGGAATTTTAAAGCCTTATAAGGGTAAGGTGACAATAAACGGAAGTATAGCACCTTTGATAGAGCTTGGTGCGGGTTTCGATCCTGATCTTACCGCACGAGAGAATATATTTTTAAACGGTGCGGTGCTTGGACATGATCATAAGTTCATGGAAGAGCATTTTGACGAGATAGTGGAGTTTGCCGAATTACAAAACTTTTTGGATATGCCTATAAAGAACTATTCATCAGGTATGGCGGCAAGACTTGGATTTTCTATAGCTACCATGGTAAAGACAGATATTCTTATATGTGATGAGGTATTGTCTGTAGGTGATTATGCATTCCAGCAAAAGTGTGAGGAAAGAATGCATAAGATGTTGGAAGACGGTACAACTCTTATATATGTATCGCATGATATAAATTCGGTAAGAAGACTTTGTGACCACGCAATATGGCTTGATAAGGGTAAGGAAGTGATGAAGGGCAATGCTCTTACCGTTTGTGAAGGCTATATAAAAGAGATGGTTGGAGATATAAAGGCTGCAAAAAAAGGTGATGACTTTGATTATGTTATTGTTTCTGCAGTACATGAAGACAGTAAATATGATAAGTTTGACGGAAATAAGCCGCTGGAGCTTCTCTCAAAGAAGCAATTACCTATTATCTTCTATACTATGAGAAGATATCCTCAAAAAAAGTATGTAATTTTGGGAAATGAGAATATCGATATAATTGAAAAATATGTAGAGGCTTTTGGTGGTGTTCCTTTTGTTTCTATAAAGACCGACAGTAAAGACAGCATTGAAAATATCCAAAAGGCACTTAATTATATTCCTAGGGATAAGAGATTTTTGATAATTGATGCAAATATGGTACTGGATAATGACGTAAAGATTGAATCAACGACAGGAAATACCATAGGAACAAGCGACAAGTATGAAAGTGAATGGAGATTTGAAAAGGGCATTATAGAGAAGAAGAAAACAAATAAAAATGCCATTATGAATTGTGTTTTACTTGAAGATAAGTCTGTACTTGAGGATATGCCGCAAAAGGGTGAATTTATAGAGTATCTCAGTAAGTCTAAAATTAAATTTAATACGATAGACCTTGAGAATACCAAAAAGGTGACAAGTCTTAAAGACCTGGAGGAAGATAATGAAGAAGATGTAAGTGCTTATCCGGGAAGAGCCTTTAATATGATAAAGGTTAGCGATAATATACTTGTAAAATTACCTCAAGACGATCTTGGAAAATTATTGGCTGCACAGGAGACCAAATGGTATCAGAAAGTTGCTGATCTGAACTTTATGAATATACCACCTATATATGAGTACAACCCTATTCGTATGAAAAAAATCGATGGTGATGTGTTATACAAGGCTTCTCTTGGAAATGATGAAAAAAAAGAAGTTTTGGATGATTTGATAGATGTGCTTAACGATCTGCATAGTAAGGGTAGCAAGTCTGTTAATATGTACAGTATGAAAGATGTTTACTATAACAGCACTTTCTCAAGTTTGGATGCTATAAAAAATATAGTTCCTTTTGCCACTGACGAATTGATCAAAATAAACGGTAAGGACTGTAGAAACCCTTTCAAACTCAGACATGAGATATACTTTGCAATACAGGAAAAACTTATGGAAAATTGCAAGAAGTTTTATCTGATGCATGGTGATTGTACATTCTCAAATATTATATTGGGTAAAGATAAAAAACTTACATTGATAGATCCGCAAGGGTGCTTTGGACAGACTGATTACTATGGAGATATCAATTATGATTGGGCAAAGCTTTATATGTCTATAGTTGGTAACTGGGATCAGTTCGTACTTGGTAATTTCACATTAAACTATAACAATAATAGTGTAGAAGTAAATGTTAAATCAGGTAACTGGGAACATCTCGAATCACACTTCTTAGACAGAATAAATGTTGAAAACAGTGCTACGATTAAGTTTATACATGCGCTTATATGGCTGTCATCAACCATGTACAGATGGGATGATTATGACTTTGTAAGTGGTGCTTTTTACCTGGGTACTTACTATCTTAATCAAGTTCTTGATGAATTTGATATCAAATGATACAATTATTTTGATAAGAATTTGCCAATGCCACAAAGTTCTTACATTATTAAATCAGAGGGATAAAAAATGGCTATAAACTTATATCAGGACGGCGAAATGAGGGCGCTTGCTTCGGTATTGATACCAAGCTATAACAGTCCGGATTTGAAATTGACAATTCAATCGGTATTAGAGCAGGATTACTCTAATATAGAAATAATACTGATTGATGATTGCTCAAGTGAATTTTCGCCAAAAGATATTGAGGACTATATCAATCAAAATAAGTCCTCAAACATAGTTGATTTTATAATTTCTCAAAATGATTGTAATTTGGGAACTGTAAAAACTATGAATCGGGCTTTTAAGTATGCGAGGGGAGAATATATATTTTCACTGGCAGGAGATGATTGTTTTTATGACAGGCAGGTAATAACTGACTGGATAAATGAATTTGAAAAGTCAAAAGCAGAGGTTATAACAGCTAAAAGGGCGGATTATGATTCGGAAATGTCGGAAGAAAATGGAACTGCACCAACAGTATTGCAGATACATATGATTAAGACATTGAGTCCGGAAGCTTTATTTGAGAAGATAGCTGTTGAAAACTTTGTACTGGGATGTTGTACCGCCAGAAAAAAAACGGTACTAAAAGAGTTTGGATATTTTGATGAAAGTTACAGAATGATAGATGACCATCCTTTTGTGCTGAAATATCTGAGAGAGGGAAATCATATACACTTTTTTGACAGATGCGTTATAAAATATCGTGGTGGCGGAGTGAGTTCTGCAGAGAACTGTAATCTGAAGTATATGGAAGAGAGTGATATGATATTTGCAAACGAGGTTACTCCATTTGCAAAAAATCCGAAAAAAATATTGAAACAATATATGGCATGGAAAAGACATAGGAGATTATTGAACAATTATCTTATTGAAAGAAGCAGATACGAAAATAATCGTATTATGCCTATAATACTTCAAATTATGGTCAGAATTAAAATGCCTTTATATACTATGAAACGCATAGTTGAAAAATTTGTTATAGAGAGGATATTGAAATGAAAGTAATATCAGGAAGATTGGACAGAGCCTTTGAGCTTCACCAAAAAGAATATGAAGACAAAGCCATAGAAGTCTTAAGATCGGGATGGTACATACTGGGAAAAGAAGTGAGCAGTTTCGAAGAGGAATTTGCCGCTCATAATAATATAGAGTACTGTGTGGGTGTTGCAAGCGGATTGGATGCTTTGGCTCTTGCTATCAGAGCACTGGGAATTGGAGAAGGTGATGAGGTTTTGGTTCAGGCTAATACCTATATTGCAAGTGTAATGGGTATAACAATGAATCGTGCTACACCTGTATTTGTTGAGGCAAACAAGTATTACAATATTTCCGTAGAGGATCTTGAGTCTAAAATAACACCTAAGACAAAGGCTATTATGGTTGTACATCTTTACGGACAGGCATGTAAGATGGATGTTGTAATGGAAGTTGCAAAAAAACATGGATTATATGTTGTCGAGGACTGCGCACAGTCACATGATGCATGTTACAACGGTAAGAAGACAGGTACATTCGGAGACATCGGATGTTTTTCTTTCTATCCTACAAAGAACCTCGGAGCTTTTGGAGATGCAGGAGCAATACTTACATCAAATAAAGAGCTCAGAGATAAGATCGCAATGCTTAGAAATTATGGAAGCAAGGTGAAATATCATTTTGAAGAAGTAGGTCTAAACTCAAGACTTGATGAGCTTCAGGCAGGATTACTTCGTGTAAGATTAAGATATCTTGAGGCTATGGCGAAGGAAAGAGAGCGTATAGCCGACTATTATACAAAGAATATAAAGAACGATAAGATAATAAAGCCTGAGCTTCAGGAAGGAGCAACTTCAGTATGGCATCAGTATGTTGTAAGAACTGATGAAAGAGATCGTTTTGAAGAATACTTAAAGGAAAATGAGATAATAACAACTATCCACTATCCTATTCCACCGCATTTGTCAAAGGCGTATGAGTACCTTAATTTAAAGGAAGGTAGCTTCCCTATGACTGAAAAGTATGCGAAAGAAATGCTGTCATTACCTATATATAACGGAATGACTGATGAAGAAGTTAAGTATGTTGTTGAGGTGATCAATAAATATTAATATAAGTCATAAAGTTAAGGAGATTATAACTATGAATAAGATTGAACTTCAAAACTTTATATTCTCTTCTAATGCAACAAGAAGAAAGTTACTTGAATATGAAAGTGAATTGAGCAAAAAATACAATGTCCAAGTTTTCAGAAACCATTCATTTGAATTGGTGGAGCATACGATATCAGCATATTTGGACTATGCAGGTATCGGTGTAAACTTTGAATACAGTGGATATGATGACAGCTTCTCATTCTCTGAAGTTGATATAAGTGCCGATGCAATTATTGTTTGGGTAGATGCAAAGAGATATAATACGGATAATTTTTCCGGATTTTTAAAAGGCAGACTTGAACAGCTGAGGGCAATGTATAGCAAATCGATTTTGCTTGTACCTTATGGATGCGATTATAAAAGTGAGGACAATTCCATAGTTGTATTCTCTTTGGATGATATAAAGAACGAGCTTGGCGATAAATTTACAGATGAAAGAGTTGCTTCGGTAACAGGAACTTCTTTGAGTAATGTAGCTATGTTAAAAATATCAAAGGAGCTTGGTTTAAGATACATACCGGCAATTTTAAAGCCTTCACTAAAGGCTGTGGTTGTGGACTTTGACAATACTTTGTATAAGGGAGTGTTGGGAGAAGACGGTATTGACGGCTTAGAAATTACCGAAGGACATAAGAAACTTCAACAGCATTTAAAGGAACTGTCAAAGAAAGGCATTTTTCTGTGTGCAGCTTCAAAAAATGAGGCGGAGGATGTGGAGAAACTTCTTGAAAAGAGATCCGATTTTGAATTGAAAAGAGAAGATTTCACAAAGATGTGTGTATCCTGGCAGGCTAAATCAGATTCTATAAAAGAGATATCAGAATACTTGAATATCGGTATCGACAGTATATTAATGATAGATGATAACATAGGCGAGGTAAATGCACTGGCTTTTGCTTATCCTGAGTTGAAATTAATACATGCCAAGGATGATGCAAATGAGACTTGCGAAGTACTGGATAATTATCCGGGACTCTTACTTCTTAATACTACAGCAGAATCGTCTATCAGAAAAGATGATGTTATTGCCAATGAAAAAAGAAGACTTTTGAAATCAAGTGTTGAGAATAAGGAAGATTATATAAGGTCATTACAAATAAAACTCACATATGATTTTGACAATAAGGAAAAATTAAAGAGAATATCAGAGCTTGCCAATAAGACAAACCAGTTTATATTTAATTATAAGAGATATTCTCAGCAGGAGATTGAAAATATATATGCATCTGATGACTACATGATAGTGAGTATATCATTGCAGGATTGCCTGTCTGACAGCGGTTTGATTGCTGTTTGTGTAGGTAAGAAAACAGATGATTATATAAGTCTGGAAGAATGTTTTATGAGCTGTAGAGCTTTGGGTAGAGGCATAGATGATGTCATTATTATGGGTGCCATAAAACTGCTTACCGAAAGACTAGGAGTACAAAAGGTAAAAGTATTGTTTAAAGAAGGTGAAAGAAACACACCTGCTAAAAACTACATAGACTCTTATTTGAGCGAATATGTAGATGACATAAAGGAATTCAAATATGATTTTCCGAAGGATTTGATAACCATAGATATAATAGAAAGGTCATAATCATGAGAGAAGAGATAATCAAGATAATTGCAGAGGTATTAAAAAAGGATGTATCAGTAATTGAGGCAGGACTTGATGATGCCAATACATGGGATTCTTTGAACAGAGTTGAAATAATGTTCGCTGTTGAAGATGAGTACGGTATAACATTTGAAGAAGATGAGTTACCGGAGATTAATACACCGGCAAAGTTTATAGCGTTGGCAATTAAAAAGGCGGAAGAATAATGAATCATAAGTGCACTCTTGACGGATATTGCTACAGGTTAAGACCTGTAAAGGTATCAGATGCTGAATTTATAGTTAAAACAAGGCTGGAAGATGCCGAAAGAAATATATTTATACATAAAATATCACCGGATATTTCTCTTCAGGAGGAGTGGATAAAAAACTACCTTGAGAGAGAAGGGGATTATTATTTTATTGTAGAGAACAGGTTTAACAATAAACCCGAAGGTCTGATAGCCTTTTATAATGTGGCTGACAATAGGGCCGAATGGGGAAGATGGGTCATAAAAAAGGGATCTTTTGCTGCAGCGGAAAGTGTTAAGTTGCTCTATAAGATTGCCTTTGAACAGGTAGGTCTTGATGAACTTTATTGCGATACTATAGAGGATAATAAGGCCGTGGTTTCATTCCATACTTCTATCGGAGAAAAGACAAGAGAAGTGCTTATAGACGAGATCGAGTTGGAAGGTAAGAGATACAACTCGGTAATACAGTACTCTGACAGAAAAAATTTCTATGAAGTGGTAGAGCCTAAGTTAGATAATAATGCTTATATGATATATAAACGTATGATTAAGCAGAGTGTCGGAGAATTGGAGTTTGAGCATATAGGAGTTGCTGTAAAAAATATAGAAAAAGAAATGAAGAACTATCTTTTGCTTGGTTATAGAAAGGATTCCGATATTTTTGAGGATGAGACTCAGGGTATACGAGGCATTTTCCTTGCAAGAGACGGACATCCTAAGTTGGAGCTTTTAGAGAATCTTGAAGGAAGAGACACTGTAACAAAACAGCTGGCATCAGGCAATAAAATGTATCATAGAGCTTATCTTACAAAGAATATCGAAGGCGCTATAGAATTGTTTAAAGCAAATAAGGCTAAAATAATTTCACCACTTGTTATGTCCACATTTTATAAGACAAGAATCTGCTTTATGATTTTGCCGAATATGGAGATGATAGAGCTTGTTGAAAAAATTTAGCCGACAAATATTGTACAGTTATTTCAAATACAAATAATATAAAAATAAAACTTGAGTAAATAAAGGAGATGCACATGAAGCTGGTATTTTATTTCCCATGGCCTGAAGTAAGTGGAGGGCCGTTTTACCTTACAAGAATCGCTAATGCAATCGCAGAGACTAAAGAATATGATGTATATTATGTAGATTATAAGGGCGGTCTTGCAAATACCTTGCTTAAAAATAAAGATATAGAAGTTCTTATATATGACAACGAGGGAAAGAAATATACAATCTTCAAGGATGAACCGATAGTATTGGTTATGGTTATTTATTGGGCTCATATGGTTCCGATAATGCATCCGGATTCCAAGGTTGTATTCTTAAACTGGCACAATTGCTGTATACCTGTATTAAAGGGAGACTGGCATTGTACCACAAGATTTGTTAATAAGTTCCTTGAGTTGGTTAGAGATACTTCCAGTGTGTTTTTCCTTGATAAGACACATTTGTTGGCGCAGAACACAGATACCATTAAATTTAAAGAGGAATACGTACCTATAACTATTCCTGAACGAGATAAAACAGTAAATCAGGAAATAGTAAAGGAAAAGGAAAGAAATATTGCTGTTCTGGGAAGGCTTGTACTTGATAAAATATTTGCTGTAACAGATTTGGTGGATAATATAATAGCCTCACGTGATAATGTGAAGACCAATATTTATGTTATAGGTGAGGGTGACTGTCAAGACATGCTTTTTAACAAGAAGCTTCCTTCATACATAAAGCTGATTAAATGTAAGACTATGGATATAGAAAAGATAATTGATCTTTTCTGTAAAAAGGTAGATATACTCTTTGCTATGGGAACATCTGTACTTGATGGTGCTTCCGTAAAATTGCCGTCGGTTATTATACCTAATGATACAGTTCCTTTTTCATGTAATAAGTATTCTTATCTGTATGAGTCTGAGGGATATGCCCTTGGTTGGGGACCTGACCAGATAGATGAACTTGATATAGAAACACATACTGTAGCTGAGATTCTTGATGATATATATGTAAAAGGAAAGAAAAAAGAGATTGGTGATAAATGTTATGAGTACTATGTGGAGAACCATACATCAAATCTCGAGATGTTTAGAGATGCTATAGCCGCATCAACTATGACCAGACAGAAGTATGTGGATTTCAACAGAAGAACATTTAACGGTAAGCTGTTTTTGTGGACAACAAGATATATTTATGAGAAGTTTAGAGGCGGTATAATTTACGAGATTAAGTTGTTTGGATTCCCTATATATACTTATGCAATGACATCGCATGTAAATAAAAACATATTTATATTTGGATTGCCGTTTATAAGGATAGTACAATACGGAGGTTCAAAATCTTTCCATTTCTTGCCTGCAGTATGGGCATTTACAGGATTGAAAAAACTTATAGGTAAATTGAAAAAGTGATAAGGAGGTATGTTTATGCACAATATGAATAAAGTTAAGATGCTTAGTTTTAAGCAGAACGGAGATGACAGAGGACATCTTGTAGTAATTGAAGGAAATAAAGATGTTCCTTTTGATATAAAAAGAATATTTTATATCTATGGTTCAGATCCTAATGTTATAAGAGGACAGCATGCAAATAGAGAAACCGAGTTTGTTCTGGTAAATGTTGCCGGAAAAAGCAAGGTAAAAGTATATGACGGAAAAGGTAATGAGGCTATATTTATTCTTAACAGACCTCATACAGGAATATATCTTCCAACCATGGTTTGGAAAGATATGTATGATTTCTCAGAAGACTCAGTGTTATTGGTGCTTGCAAGTGAAGCATACAATCCAAATGAATATATAAGAAATTATGATGAGTTTGTGGAAGAAATAGCAAAAGAAGAAGATTAAAAAGAGGATTTATTGTGGTGGAAAACACATCAAAACCAAATAAATTATATTCCTTTTTGATGAGCATATTGCCGTCTTCAAAAAAGAATGTGATGAAACTTTCTGATGAAATAGTCGGAAACAGACAGGCGCTTGAAGAGCAAATAGAAAGGCTTGATAAGAGCCTGGAAGAGAACTACAGACTTAGACTTGAAGACAGAGCTGTTTTTGAAGAGCTTGGAAAAAGATATAATGAAATAAATGATGAAATTTCGTTATTGAAAGAAAAGAGTAATGAAATTCATAGTACTCTGAAATTATATCAGGATAATACCGATAATTTATTTTCGGACTTGAAAACGGACTTCAAGTCCGAATTTGAGTCAAGTATTAAAAGGCTGGAGTCTTTACAGGCTGCTATAAATGATATGGCAGGCATGCAAAAAACTATATCTGATACTACAAATATGATTAGAATACAGATTCCGTTTGACAGAGTTATATATCAAAACTTTAAACCTGAAAAGGATAGATTTATAGATGGCTTTGTAAAGGGCATGCAGGATTTTGAAAATATTGCCGAAAAATATATGAGTCTTATAAAGGATATGGATTCTGAGAGTGTGGAAACTGTAGAGAGAATAATTAACAGGGCAAGGCGAATATCCAAATTAGACAATGGAGATGTTGATATATATACTTATGAAGAGCAGCAGGAACTTAGGCAAATGTTTGACCACTTTGATAAGAATATAGTCGAACTTAACTCGGATCTTTACTGCTATAAGAATTATTTCATGCCCATTAATTATTTCAATCCATCTGTTTTATATTACTATCATGGTATGAATGAACTCAAAACTCTGAAATATATCAGACAGAATAACATTATAGATGCAGGAGCTTTTATAGGAGATTCGGCTCTTATTTTATCAAAGTACACAGATAAAAAGGTTCACTCTTTTGAAGCGATGGAAAATAATTACGAACTTTTCAAAAAGACAATAGAATATAATAAGCTTGAAAACATTGTCCTTGAGAACAAGGCTTTGGGAGACTATACCGGTCAGATAACATTTTATGAGTCTGAGATTATGGATGAATGCTCATATATACAGGTAGACGGCACTGAGAAAGAAATTATGGTGGATTGTACCACCATAGATGAGTATGTGGAAAAGAATTCTCTTAAAGTTGGATTAATTAAGACAGATGTGGAAGGTGCGGAGAAAAATCTGATAAAAGGTGCTATGAAGACAATTACCGAGCAAAGACCTACTTTGCTTATAAGCATATACCATAGTGCAGAAGATTTCTTTGATATAAAACCTATGTTGGAGAGTCTAAATTTGAATTATCAATTTCGTATATACAGACCGGCTATGATGAATGTTCTTACAGATACTATACTGATTGCAGAGTGTAGAGATCATTTTGAGTAGTGTATATAAATATATAAGGGAGTTTGTTTATGCAAAATGTATTCATACAAAAAGATGAAATATTTGATAATCTCTTTAGAAGGTACCCTTCATTAGAGGTATGTAAAGATAGTATAAATCAGGCGTTTAATATATTGAAAGATACGGCTGTTAATCTAAATACTTTATACTTGGCAGGTAATGGTGGAAGTGCTGCAGATAGTGAGCATATAGCCGGGGAGCTTATGAAATCATTTATGGCCAAGAGACCGATAGACGGGAATCTTGCGCAGAAATTGAAAGATATGTATGGTGAAGAGGGGGAGAGCCTAAGTCTGGATCTTGAGGGAGGATTTAGAGCGGTGCCACTGCCTTCTTTAGTATCACTTTCAACTGCTATAATAAATGATGTAAACAGTGATATAATGTTTGCTCAGATGCTAAACTCAATAGGAGTTAAGGGAGATTTATTCTGGGGAATAAGTACTTCAGGGAATTCAAGAAATATAGTCAAAGCTGCGATGCTTGCAAAGGCAAAGGGACTTAAGGTTATGGCTTTGGTAGGTGAAAAGGAATGCAAGCTGGATAAATTATGTGATGTAATAATACATGTTCCTGAAACGGAGACTTATAAGGTACAGGAGCTGCATTTACCTATATACCATGCACTTTGCGCAATGCTTGAAAGTGAGTTTTACTGTTAAAATATAAGATAGTGTCATAAAAATAGTTTTATGACACTATTTTTATTATATGTTGTATAATATTAATAAGAATAAGGGGGTTGAGCGTTGGAATCGACATGTTCAGTGAAAGATAATAAAATTGCCTCTATTCAGTCACTAAGAGCCTGTGCTTTTTTGACTGTTTTTATATTACATTTGGAAGGGGCTACAATCGGTGTGTGGGGAGTTTCTGTCTTTTTTATCCTTTCGGGATTTATAATGTTTTATGCTTATAGGAACAGAAATTTGGAATCAGGTTTTGAAAAGAATATATTATTTGCATTCAGAAAAATAAAGAAATTGTATCTGCTTCATATTATCACTATGATACTTGCTGTAGTGATAGAGGTGTATATGTATTTTGATTATATAGCACCTAATAATGTGAGAGATATTTATGAAAGAATAGTTTTGAATACATTTTTAATGCAATCTTGGATGCCTGATCAAAATATATTTTTTTCTCTTAATGGAGTCTCGTGGTATCTTTCTACAAGTTTATTTTTATACTTTATGTTTCCGTATATTATAAACAGAGTAAAGAAATACAATTCAATTTTTGTGTCGTTTATAAAAATATCCATGATTTTATCTGTACAAATTGTAGTTGGAATTATATTAGGGAGACTAAATGCTACAGAAGAAATAGCAAAGTGGGTTACTTATATAATGCCTATATACAGAATTGGAGATTTTTATATAGGAATGGTGATAGGATATATATTTATAAATAAAAAGTGTCTATTTGATTCTTTATCTAAACCATATTTCGGTATTTTTATAAGCGCTGTTGAAGTTCTGATTTTGGTCTTAACAGTAATTGCAAATAAGATTTATGATGATTCCATAGGTGTACCGGGTAGTATATATTTCAAATTTACTCTTTTGTATACACCTTTATCTACAATGGCAGTGTATCTGTTTGCATTAAATAAAGGTATTATTTCAAAGCTTCTGACAAATAAGCTTGTAATTTATATAGGGGAAATAAGCGGTTTTGCATTTATTACTCATTTTATTATAATAAGATATTATAATGAGTTTTTATATAATAAGCATTTTATACTGTCAAACAGTTGGACAAGATTTGTAATATGCTTAGGGTTTACTATATTAGTCTCACATATATTAAATGATTTGAGTATTAGAAAGAACATTACAAAAAATAGTACTGTTTGTAGAATATAGCATAATAACAATGGTAGTTAAGAACAGATGTCATAACAAATAAATGTGGCATCTGTTTTTGTATTGGTGATATAGGAACAATACATTGGCTTTTTTTATACTAACCAATATAAGAAACTTTATTTCTTCACAGTTTTGTTAAATTATGGTATTATAAAAGTTACTGAAAGTTACAAAGGAAAATGCTTTGAGATCGAAAAACTTGAGCGAAAGTGAGGACGAACAATGAAGGGTATTATATTAGCAGGTGGTAGCGGCACAAGATTATATCCGCTTACAAAGGTTACATCAAAACAGCTATTGCCTATTTATGACAAACCGATGATTTATTATCCTATTTCCGTATTGATGGAGGCAGGTATTAGAGAGATACTTATAATTTCCACACCGGATGATACTCCGAGATTTAAAGAATTACTTGGAGACGGTACACAATTCGGACTTAAATTAGAGTACGCAGTTCAGCCAAGTCCTGACGGACTGGCACAGGCATTTATTATTGGAGCGGATTTTATAGGTAATGAGCCTGTGGCAATGATACTTGGTGACAATATTTTCCATGGACATGGGCTTAAAAATCATTTAAAATCGGCAGCTTCAAAGACAAAGGGAGCTACAGTATTCGGATACTATGTAGACGATCCTGAAAGATTCGGTATTGTAGAGTTTGATAAAAACGGTAAAGCCATTTCAATAGAAGAAAAACCTGAAAAGCCAAAGAGCAATTATTGTGTTACCGGTCTATATTTCTATGACAATGATGTAGTGGAGTATGCTAAGAACTTAAAGCCTTCTGCCAGAGGTGAACTTGAAATTACAGATCTTAACAGAATCTATCTTGAAAAGGGCGAGCTTGATGTAAAGTTACTTGGAAAGGGCTTTACGTGGCTTGATACAGGAACACATGAGAGTCTTGTAGAGGCTACCAATTTTGTATATACAATGGAGACACACCAGCACAGAAAGATTGCCTGTTTAGAGGAAATAGCATATTTGAACGGTTGGATTAGTGATGAAGAGCTATTAAAGGCTTATGAAATATTTAAGAAAAATCAGTATGGCAAATATCTGAAAGATGTATATGATGGTAAGTACATAGATGATGTACACTAGTCATAATTGTGTAGTAAAATTGCGAAGCTTTGTAAATCAGGCTCGTTAATAAAATTTAAATTAAAAAGAGGTTAATATGAAAATTATTGTTACAGGCGGTGCCGGCTTTATCGGCGGAAATTTTGTTCACTATATGGTAAATCAATATCCTGAGGATATGATTATAAACCTTGATCTTCTTACATACGCAGGAAATCTGGAGACTTTAAAGCCGGTGGAAAATGCACCGAATTACAAGTTTATAAAAGGCGATATTGCAGACAGAGAATTTATCTTCAAGCTCTTTGAAGAAGAGAAGCCTGATATTGTAATCAATTTTGCTGCAGAGAGTCATGTAGACAGATCAATCACAGATCCTGAGAGTTTTGTAAGAACAAATGTTATGGGGACAACAACCTTACTTGATGCATGCAGACAGTACGGAATTAAGAGATACCATCAGGTATCAACAGATGAGGTATACGGAGATCTTCCACTTGACAGACCTGATTTATTCTTCACAGAAGAGACACCGCTTCATACATCAAGCCCATATTCATCATCAAAGGCAAGTGCGGACCTTTTTGTACTTGCATACCATAGAACATATGGTCTTCCTGTGACAGTTTCAAGATGTTCAAACAACTACGGACCATACCATTTCCCTGAGAAGCTTATTCCTCTTATCATAAGCAGAGCACTTAATGATGAGGAACTTCCTGTATACGGAAAAGGTGATAATGTAAGAGACTGGCTCTATGTTACAGACCATTGTAAGGCTATCGACCTGGTAGTAAGAAAGGGTAGAGTCGGTGAAGTTTACAATATCGGAGGTCACAATGAAAGAACAAACCTTGAAGTTGTAAAGACAATACTTAAGGCACTGGGGAAGCCTGAGAGCCTTATCAAGTTTGTAACAGACAGACCGGGACATGACAGAAGATATGCTATAGACCCGACAAAGATAGAGACTGAGCTTGGATGGAAGCCTGAGTATACATTTGATACAGGTATTGTAAAAACTATTGAATGGTATCTCAACAATAAAGACTGGTGGGAGCATATTATCAGTGGTGAATACACAAAGTATTTTGAGAATATGTATGGAGAAAGACTTTAATGAGAGTATTGGTAACAGGCGCAAAGGGTCAGCTTGGAAGCGATCTTCTTTGCGAGTTGTCAAATAGAAATATTGATGCGATAGGCATAGACATTGACGATTTGGATATTACGGATCCTGAGGCGACAAAGGAAGTAATAGAAAAAATCAATGGTGAAAAAAAGCTTGATGCAATCATCCATTGTGCGGCATATACGGCAGTGGATGCGGCGGAAGATAATGAAGCCCTTGTAACGAAGATAAATGCGGAAGGTACTAAAAATATTGCGAAGGTGGCGAAGGCGCTTGACCTTTCCATGATGTATATTTCTACAGACTATGTATTTGACGGAGAGGGCGAAAGACCATGGGAGCCGGATGATAAGAGAGCACCTCTTAATATTTACGGTATGGCAAAGTATAAGGGAGAGCTATATGTTGAGGAATTACTTGAGAAATATTTTATAGTAAGAATTTCTTGGGTATTCGGTCTTCATGGAAACAACTTTATAAAAACAATGATAAGACTCGGAAAGGAAAGAGGAGCTGTAAGCGTGGTAAACGATCAAATCGGATCACCTACATATACTCCTGATCTTTCAAGACTTTTGGTGGATATGATTTTAACCGACAAATACGGAAGATATCATGCTACGAATGAGGGGCTTTGTTCCTGGTATGAATTTGCCTGTGAGATATTTAAGCAGGCAAATCTTGATGTGGCAGTTACACCTGTGAACTCGGATGCTTTCCCGGTGAAGGCTAAGAGACCTCACAACTCAAGAATGGATAAATCAAAGCTGACAAAGAACGGATTTGAGCTTTTGCCTTCATGGCAGGATGCTCTAAAGAGATACCTGTCAGAACTGGAGAATGGCTAATGGGAAAATATTTCGGTACAGACGGATTTAGAGGAGAAGCAAATATAGACCTTACAGTTGAACATGCATATAAGGTTGGAAGATTTTTGGGAAGCTTCTACTCTAAGGACGGTAAAAAATGCAGAGTTGCTATAGGTAAGGATACAAGAAGATCAAGCTATATGTTTGAATATTCTTTGGTAGCGGGACTTACAGCATCCGGAGCAGATGTATATCTGCTTCATGTTACTACAACCCCAAGTGTATCCTATGTTGTAAGAAGTGATGATTTTGATTGTGGAATAATGATTTCCGCAAGCCATAATCCATACTATGACAACGGTATAAAGGTAATCAACGGCAAGGGTGAAAAGCTTGAAGAGGAAGTTATAGAAAAAATAGAAAGCTATATAGACGGACCTGCAGATTCTCTTCCTTTTGCAACAAAGGAAGATATCGGAAGAACTATAGACTATGCCGCAGGCAGAAACAGATATATAGGATATCTTATCTCTATAGCTACCAGATCCTTTAAGGGAAAGAAGGTGGCACTGGATCTTGCAAACGGCTCGGCTTCAAGTATTGCAAAGAATGTTTTTGATGCCTTGGGAGCTGATACCTATGTGATTCATAACAATCCTGACGGTATAAATATAAATACCGACTGCGGTTCAACACATATAGAGAGTCTACAAAAATGTGTTTTGGAAAACGGTTGCGATATAGGTTTTGCATATGACGGAGATGCCGACAGATGCCTTTGCGTTGATGAGAACGGTAATGTAGTGGACGGAGACCTAATCCTTTATATTTGCGGTAAGTATATGAAGGAGAGGGGAGAGCTTTTCAACAATACCGTAGTTACAACCGTTATGTCAAACTTCGGACTGTATAAAGCCTTTGAAAGAGAAAATATAAATTTTGAAAAGACTGCTGTAGGTGATAAATATGTGTATGAAAATATGCAAAATAACGGTCACTGCCTTGGCGGTGAGCAGTCGGGACATATTATATTTGCAAAACATGCCACAACAGGTGACGGAATACTTACATCACTTAAGGTAATGGAGGTGGTGCTTGAAACCAAGCAGACTCTATCAAAACTCGCAAGTGAAGTGGATATCTTCCCACAGGTTTTAAAGAATGTGAGAGTTGTGGATAAGCAAAAAGCCGGAGAAAACAAGGCGGTGCTTGAGGCGGTAGATGCCGTAAGCAAAGCACTTGGAGATGACGGAAGAATACTTCTTCGTCCAAGCGGTACCGAGCCTCTTATCAGAGTAATGGTAGAAGCAAAGAGCATGGAAGAATGCGAAAAATATACAGATGAAGTAATAAAAGTTATGGAAAAAGAAGGACTTTTAATATAGGGGGACAAAAATCAGAGAATGGGACAAAGCTTAAACTTAGATTAGAAAAGAGGAGAGATTAAATGTATCATATTGAAAGATATAAGAGAAATCCTGTAGTGGATTTTAAAGAGAGAACATGGCCGAATAAGCAAATAGAGAAAGCACCTATATGGTGTTCATCAGATCTAAGAGACGGCAATCAGGCATTGGTCGAGCCAATGGTGGTAGAAGAAAAGATAGAGATGTTTAATCTGCTTGTAAAGTTGGGCTTTAAGGAAATAGAGATAGGTTTTCCGGCAGCATCCCAGATAGAATTTGACTTCCTTCGTCAGCTTGTGGACAGAAAACTTATACCGGATGATGTTGTAGTACAGATACTTTGCCAGTGTAGAGAGCATCTTATAAAAAGAAGTTTTGAAGCTATAAAGGGAATTAAAAAATGTATAATGCATATCTATAATTCCACGGATACATTACAAAGAGATGTAGTATACGCTCTTGATAGAGAAGGAATAAAAAATATTGCACTTGAAGGTGTGGATCTTGTAAAGAAGTATATGAAAGATCATGACGGTGAAATTATATTGGAATATTCACCTGAGAGTTTTATGGGAACAGAACTTGATTTTGCACTTGATGTATGTGACGCCGTTGTAGATGCATGGGGCGCTACAAAATATAAGAAGATAATAATCAATCTTCCGAACACTGTTGAGATGACAACACCTAATGTATTTGCAGACAGAATAGAGTGGATGAGTACACACCTAAAAAACAGAGAGGCGATTATACTTTCCACACATCCTCATAATGACAGAGGTACAGGTACAGCTGTTGCGGAACTTGCGCTTTTGGCAGGAGCCGACAGAATGGAGGGTACACTTTTCGGAAACGGTGAGAGAACAGGAAATGTGGATATACTTAATATTGCCTACAATATGTTTTCACAGGGTATTGATCCGAATCTTAATATCAGCAATATTAAAGAAATCATAGATGTATATGAGAGAACCACAAAGATGAGCATCGACCCGAGACATCCATATGCAGGAAAGCTTGTATTTACAGCTTTTTCAGGTTCTCATCAGGATGCTATAAATAAGGGCGTTCAGGCGATGAGACAGAGAAACAACCCATACTGGGAAGTTCCATATCTGCCTATAGATCCTGCAGATATAGGTCGTGAGTATGAGCCTGTAGTAAGAATAAACTCACAGTCCGGAAAGGGCGGAGTTGCATTTGTTATGGATACATTCTATGGCTTCAAATTACCGAAGGGTATGCACAAGGAATTCGCAGATATTATTCAGAAGATTTCAGAAGTACAGGGTGAAGTTTCACCGGAAGAAATCTACAAGGAATTTGAAAAGAATTACATTGAGAAGAAAGAACCTCTGCATTTTGAGAAATGTATTATCACTGATGCCGATGAGGACGGAGATTTCTCTACATATGTTAAGGTTACATACACATTTAACGGTGAAGAGAAAGTGTTTGAGAGTACCGGAAACGGTCCTATCGATGCTGTTAAGAGAGGCCTTGAAAATGTTGTCGGTAAGGGAATTAAGGTTCTTGATTATAATGAGCATGCTCTTACATCAGGTTCAAATGCAAAGGCGGCTTCATATATCCATATGCTTGATGTGGAAAGCGGAAAGACCACTTATGGTGTGGGTATTTCAGGTAATATCACAAGATCATCTATCAGAGCTTTATTCTCTGCAGTAAATAGATTGTTCTATTAAAAGTACTTTTATTAAAGGAATACATGCGTATTAAAGTGTGTATTCCTTTATGTTCATATAATAATAAATGAGGTAAGTATGAATATAGTTTATATAGCAAATGAAAAATTTGCAGTGCACCTGGGTGTCAGCTTATATTCTCTATACGAAAGAAACAGAAACGAAAAAGATATCAGAGTCTTCATCATTTCCACAGGAATTGGTGAGGACTCTTTGGGCAAATTGAAAAGTATAGCAAAAAGGTTTGGTAGAGATGTAGAAATAATAGAACTTAAAGATACATCAAAATATTTTGATACAGGTTTGCAGGATTCAACATTTGATATCAGCAAGATGGGTAGACTGCTTGTAGGTGAGATTTTGCCTGAAGATGTTGATAGAATACTTTATCTGGATTGTGATATGGTTATATTGCATTCTATAAGGGAATTATACAATACAGAGCTTGGAGAAAATATAATAGCTGCAGTGGAGGAGCCTACAGTACTTGAAAGAGTAAGGTATGAAATAGGACTTGATTTTGAGGCGTCTTATGTAAATGCCGGGCTGCTACTTATCGATCTAAAAAAGTGGAGAGAGAATAATCTCGGTGAAAAGACTATAAGCTACAGCAAAAGTATATGGGATAAGAGTCTTTTCGGAGAGCAGGATGCTATAAACGGTGTACTCAGATGGAAGATAAAGAAGCTTTTACCTAAGTATAATTTCTTTTCAAATTATAAATATTTTTCATACAATTCATTTATTAAAGTTTACAGTGCAAGCCTTTCCTACACAAAGAAGGATTTAAAAGAAGCGAAGAGAAGACCGGTAATAATACATTTTGCAGGAGATGAAAGGCCATGGATAGCAGGAAGCTTTAATCCGTATAAGAAAGCATACGATTACTTTAAGAAAAAGACTCCTTTTAGAGATGTTCCTATAGAAAAGGGAAAGAATCTGTATATGCTCATATATCATATGATGGATTTGATTACATGTATTTGTCCGACATTAAGAAAAAGGATATCCGAGTATTACATAGATAAAGCATACAAGAAGCATTCTGAAAGAAAATAAGGAGAGCAAATGAAATTAGCTTTAGTAGTATTAAATTATAATGATGCGGATAATACATTAAAAGTCCTTGGAAATACGGCAAATTATGATGTATTTGATAAAGTAATTGTGGTAGACAATGCTTCAAATGATGATTCAAGAATCAGATTAAAAAGCTACTGCGAAGATAATGAAAAAATATACTTTGTAGAAAACCATGAAAACAAAGGATATGGTTCCGGAAATAATATCGGTATTTTTGTAGCGAAAAAACTCGGAATGGATTTGGCTTTGATTGCAAATCCGGATACAGACTTTGAAGAACGAGTGATTAGAGTATTAAAGTCAGCTATGGAAAAAAATGAAAATATCGGCATATGCGCTCCTTTGGTAGAAACAAATGATGTATATGGCTGCAGAGAAAATGTACTAAAAGGTGCGTCATGTTGGCCGATGAGAGATTTTCTTCATTCCTTGGCGGAGAACGGTCCTATATGCAGACGAATCTTTACAAAGGCACTTCATTATGACAGAAACTTTTATAATGCCAAGATAAGAAAAGTAGGCGCTGTACTTGGGGCACTACTTATGGTAAGAGTTGACGCATTTATAAAGGTCGGTGGTTATGACGAAAAGATGTTTTTATACGGTGAGGAGGATTTGCTTTCAAAAAAGATGGAAGGTATCGGATTAAAAACGTCCGTTATTACAGGATATAAGTATAAGCATATACATTCCGCAAGCATCAAAAAAAGTTTAAAGAGCCTTTATTCACGCCAGAAAATCAGAGAAGAGTCCACAATGTATTTTTATAAAAATTATCTGAATATAAACCCTCTTCAGCAGATATTTGCAAAAGTTTTCTTTGCGTTTGTAAGATTTGAAGTGATTATTTTCGGGTTGGTGTAGGAAAGTTTATGATAGAGATTTTACTTGCGACCTATAACGGTGAAAGATTTTTGTCTGAGCAGATAGAAAGTATAATAAATCAAAGCTATACGGACTACAGTATACTTGCAAGTGACGATAATTCAAGCGATTGTACACTTGAAATATTAAGAGGCTATGAGAGCGTATTGGGCGAAAAGATAAATGTTGTTCAGAGCAATACTCACAGCGCTAAAGAAAACTTTTACAATCTGCTTGATATGGCTGATGCCGAATATATTGCACTATGCGATCAGGATGACTTTTGGGAAAGAGATAGACTCAAAAAAAGTCTGAAGGCTGTAAAAAGGCTTGAAAGAAGGTATGGCAAAGAAACACCGATACTTGTGCATTCGGATTTGGAGATAGTGGATGAAAACCTGAATTCACAAAACAAAAAAATGTCTGAGCTTACAGGTATAAGTGAAGCCATAACGCATGCAAAAGAAGAGTCAAAATACCTTTATACAATAAGCACTGAAGAAAGTTTTTCAAGGTATTTGGTTGAAAACAATATCACAGGAAATACGGTGATTATAAATAAAGCATTGCTTGATATATACAAAAGACCTAAAGTTTCTTTTATGCACGACTGGTGGCTTGGACTGATTGCCTTTACATTCGGTAAGGTTGGTTTTCTTAATGAGTGCCTTGTAAAATATCGTCAACATGAAAGCAATGAGCTTGGCGCAAAGAATCCTCTGGAACTTCGCAATATAAAAAAGAGAAATAAACAAAGGATAAGAGAAAACTATGACTGTATGTTTGCACAAGTAGAGGAGTTTTTACTATTATATAAGAATGAACTTGGGAAAAGCAGGTTGGCCGATACATATTATGCACACAAATATTTAAATGCCTTTGCAAATATGAAATCAAAAAACAGAATATCAAAGATAAGAGATATCTTGAAATATTCATTTTTTAAAAGTTCAAAAATACTTACATTAGGAGAGATGTTGAATATCTGATGAATAAAAAAAATAAAAGTGAGATTTCCACATCTCTTTTTTGGAAAATACTTGAAAACGGGGGTTCACAGGGAGTCCAGTTTATAGTATCTGTACTCCTTGCAAGGCTTTTAAGTCCGTCAGAGTATGGAATAGTTGCAATAGTTTTGATATTTACAACAATAGCAAATGTTTTGGTACAAAACGGTTTTGCTTCAGCACTGATACAAAAGTTTCATGCAGATGATTTGGACTTTTCATCTGTGCTGATTTTTAATGTACTTTTATCACTGGCGATATATATGCTGCTATTTTTGGGTTCTCCAGTAATAGCCGATATATATAAAAATCCGGAGCTTACCGATATACTTAGAGTTATGGGCATAATAATACTGCCCGGGAGTATTATATCAATAGAAAATTCATATGTTGCCAGAAATATGAAGTTTAAAACACTTTTCATAGCAACATTTTTTTCGTCTGTTATTTCAGGCAGCGTGAGTGTAATTATGGCACTTGAGGGAGCAAAGGTCTGGGCTTTGGTTTTCCAGCAGATAGTCTATTATTTTGCACTCCTTATAATACTCGGTATAGGTATAAAATATTTTCCGGGGCTTAAGTTCAGCTTGGATAGATTAAAAACCATGTTTGCCTATGGCTCGAAGCTCTTGGCGGCATCACTTATAGATACGATTTTTACAAATATACACGGACTTGTCATAGGTAAGGCATACAGTGAGGATATGCTTGGCTCATTCAACAGAGGTGAGCAATTTCCAAAACTTGTAGTAAGCAATCTTTCATCAGCCATACAGTCCGTACTTCTTCCTGCTATGTCAAAGAAACAGGAAAGTAAGGAGGATGTAAAATCACTTTTAAAGTCATCGGTAAGACTTTCCACATTTGTGGTGGCACCTATGATGTGCGGTCTGGCGGCGGTCAGTGACAATCTGATACTTTTACTGCTTGGAGAAAAGTGGAGGATTGCAATACCGTTTTTGCAGATGATGTGTTTTTCATATGTATTTTGGCCGATTCATGTATCAAACCTTGAGGCATTAAATGCTATGGGCAGAAGTGATATATTTTTAAAGCTTGAGATTATAAAAAAGATCCTTGGAATTGCCATATTGCTGATAGGAATAAGGTATAATGTATTTGTGTTTGTAGGGCTTAAGGCTTTTTCAGATTTGATCTGTGCATATATAAATGCGGCACCGAATGAAAGGCTTTTGGGCTACACACTAAAAGAACAGAGTATGGATGCTTTAAATAACTTCATGCCTGCTATAATTATGGGAATTATTATTTACATTGCAGGTAAGCATATAGGAATCGGTATTTTAAGCCTTTTGATACAGATAGTGCTTGGTGTAATTATTTATATAGCATTGGCTGTAGTTATGAAAAATGAGAACTTTAAGATGATAGTGAGTAAGGTGAGATAATAATGAATATACTTTTGACCAGTGTGGGTAGAAGAGCATATATAATCGATTATTTAAGGGATATATATAAGGACCTTGGATTAATCGGAAGTATCGTAGCAACAAATTCGGATATGAATACAACAGCTATGAGCGTAGCTGATAAGGCTTTTGAGTCACCGCTTATATATGATGAAGAATATATTCCGTTTCTACTGGAAATATGCAAAAATGAAAAAATAGATATTTTAATTTCACTCTTTGACATTGACCTTATGATACTTGCAAAGAATAAAGCCGAATTTGAGGCTTTGGGTGTAAAGGTCATTGTTTCAAATGAGGATGTTATAAATATTTGTAATGATAAATTTGAAATGCTTAAATATCTTGAGAAGATAAATATGCCTGTGCCGGAGACCTATTTGGATCTTGATAAGGCGCTTGAAGGGGCGGACTTTAATAATAAGACTTATATTTTAAAACCCAGATGGGGAATGGGCTCTCTAAGCATATTTGAAGCCGAAAATAAAAAAGAACTTGAAGTTCTCTATGAAAAGGCAAAGAGAAGTATACAAAAATCTTATTTAAGATTTGAGTCAAATGCCGATATGAACAAAGCAATACTTATACAGGAAAAAATCAAAGGAGACGAGTTCGGGCTGGATATTTTCAACGATCTTAAAGGAGAGAACTTAAGTGTTACGGTAAAGAGAAAATATGCAATGAGATCCGGTGAAACAGATATTGCAGAGGTTACCAAAAACAGCGATCTTAAAACTGTAGGAAAGAAGATAGCAAAAAGTCTTTCTCATATAGGAAATCTTGATATGGATATACTCTTATCAGACGGGAAAGCCTATATAATAGATATGAATGCGAGATTTGGAGGAGGCTATCCTTTTACTCACAATGCCGGAGTAAACGAGCTGGAAGCAATTATAAGACTTTGCGGCGGCATGGAACTTAATGATTTAAGTGTTAAAAAATATGGCTGCTTTGCAAAAGAAATAACCATGGTGGAATTAAAATAGATTTGGATATATTATGGACAGTAAAGAAAGAAGCGCATATTTTTGGAATATGCTGGGAAGCCTTGTATATGCTGTTACCAGCATGCTGCTGGGTGTGGCTGTAACAAAGCTTGCAGGAGCATATGCAGGAGGAATATTTTTCTTCGGATTTTCTACATTAGGCCAGCAACTTTATATAGTTTCATACTTTGGAATGAGACCTATACAGGTTACCGATGTTTCAAATGAATACAGTTTCGGAGATTATCTGAGGCTTAGAGTTATTACCTCGGCTCTGGCTGTTTTGGCAGGCTTTGTATATACAATTATTATGACTAAGGACAGCTATGTCTTTGAAGTATATATGATTTTGTCACTGTATAAGATTTTAGACGGATTTTGTGATATATTTGAGTCTGAAATGCAAAGGCAGGACAGGCTTGATATGACAGGAAAGGCAACACTTTTCAGAACAATATTTTGTGTAGGCATATTCCTTGTTACACTTGGATTTACAAAGGATTTAAAATTAAGTTCTTTGGCGCTTTTACCGAGTATAGTGATAGCTGCAATAATTTTTGATATACTGCCTTTAAGAAGATTAGTTCCTGATAAAGTTGTAAAAAAGAACTCTTATATAAGCTTAATAAATAAGAGCAAATGGCTTTTTTTAGGAGCTTTTATAGATCTTTATATCTTTGCGGCGGCAAAGTACGCTGTAAATTACAGACTTGGAGAGGAGCTAAACGGATACTTCAGCATAATATTTATCCCGACATCCATTATAAATCTGATGGCAGGCTTTATAATAAGGCCGATACTTACAAAACTTTCATTGCTGTATAAGACAGGTAACAGAAAAAAGTTTATTTCGACAATATCAAAGATTGCGGTATTTATATTTGTGGCCACTTTATTTGGAATGCTTGCGGCTTATATTCTCGGAATACCTGCACTCAAGCTTGTGCTTGGTGATGTGGGAAATGCAATAGAGCCTTACAAACTTGCCTTGGTTTTGGTAATACTTGGTGGCGGACTTTATGCAATAGTAAATCTCGGATATTACTGTTTGGTTATCTTTGAAATGACAGGAGTTATATTTTCAATATATGCTGTAGGGGCGGTGTTTGCATACTTTATCAGTGATTTCATGGTAAAGAGTTTCGGAATGAACGGAGCGGCTTTTGCATATATGATAACCATGCTGTTACTTTCAATATCCTTCCTTGTTGCAGTGATTTTTGGACTCAGAAAGGTTAAAAAATGAATTTAGTAGATGTAATAATACCTACATACAAACCTGACAATAAATTTTTGGTATCAATAAAAAGACTTTTGGCTCAGACAGTAGCACCGGGTAAGATAATTATTATAAATACAGACAAAGCTGTATGGGATAAGACAGGAATAGAAGAGAAATTAAAAGAGCTTTTTGAAGAAAGCGATACTAAACTTATATTGGAGCATATAGAAAAGCAGGATTTTGACCATGGGGCTACCAGAAACTTCGGCGTGTCAAAGTCAAAGGCCGAGTATTTTGTTTGCATGACTCAGGACGCAGTCTGTTTTGACAAGAAGACTATTGAATATTTGCTTAGAGGTATGGATAAGTCCATCAAGATGACTTATGCAAGACAGGTACCGGATAAAAATGCAAATAAAATAGAGAAGTTTACAAGAGAATTTAATTATCCTGCAGAGTCAATGATAAAGTCATTTAACGAAAGACAGACGCTTGGAATTAAGACATATTTTGCTTCAAATGTCTGTGCGGCATATGAAAGAGAAACTTTTGATGCTTTGGGAAGATTTGATACCGGTCAGATTTTGAATGAAGATATGCTTTTTGCCTACAAGCTTATAGAAAACGGATATTTTGTAAAATATGAGGCATGGGCAAAGGTGGTACATTCTCACAATTATACCGGAGTTACTCAGTTTAAAAGAAACTTTGATATCGGGGCGTCACAGGCAAGCAATCCTCATATCTTTAAGAATATAAAAAGTGAGAGCGAAGGTAAAAAAATGGTATTTAAAACTATGGAACACCTTCTCGCCACTCACTCATATATCAGCGCAATCAGGCTTATTTATATCAGTGCCTGCAAGTATGCGGGATTTTTGGCAGGAAAAAATTACAAGAAATTGCCAAAGGGTGTTGTGAGAGCCTTTAGTATGAACAGAGAGTTTTGGAGATAGATATGGCTGATACATTGGTAATAATACCGGCGTTTAATGAAGAAAAGAATATTGCAAATGTAATAGATCGACTGACAAATACATTAAATGATGTGGACTATGTGATTGTAAATGACGGCTCCATTGACTCTACATCCAAGATCTGCAGAGAAAGAGGATTTAATATTATAAATTTGCCGGTAAACCTGGGGCTTGCAGGTGCTTTTCAAACCGGTATGAAGTATGCTCACAAGCATGGCTATAAATATGCTGTGCAATTTGACGGAGACGGACAGCACAGACCCGAATACATTTCTGAAATGAGGAAAAAATGTGAGGAATGTGATATAGTCATTGTTTCAAGGTTTGTCACCAAGAAAAAGCCGTTCACTCCGAGAATGCTGGGCTCCCGACTTATTGCTCTTGCGATAAAGTTAAGTACAGGTGCTACTATTCATGATCCTACCTCGGGTATGAGAATGTATAATGAAAAGCTGATTACAGAGTTTGCACTTAGACTTAACTATGCACCTGAGCCGGATACAATATCCTATCTGATAAAGCAAGGTGTGAAAGTATGTGAAATACAGGGTGAAATGGATGAAAGAGTGGCTGGAATAAGTTATCTTACTCCTATAAATGCCGCCAAGTATATGTTTAGAATGCTCTGCTCCATTATATTTATTCAAAGTTTTAGAGAGAAGAAGAAATAATATGACTGCTATACTAAGAATAGGTTTGATTTTGATATCAATAATGTCGTTTTTTGTCATTATAAGAAAAATAAGAAAGTCAAAGATAAGAATAGAGGATGGACTCTTTTGGGTGGTCTTTGCCATCATACTGATAATCTTTGCCATATTCCCGAGAATAATTTATTTTATATCCGACTTAGTCGGTGCAAAATCCCCGGCAAATATAGTCTATCTGATAATAATAGGCATGCTCCTTGTAAAGCTTTTCTTTATGAGCATACAGATGTCACTCCTTGAGAACAAGGTGGTGAATCTGGCTCAGGAGATGGCGCTGAAGGAGAAAGAGGATAGGGATAGTAGAGAATAAGAATCTATATAGTAATTAAAGAGGTATCATGGATGAAAGTGATACCTCTATTTTAGTTTTGTATAAGCAGGTTATAAATTCTATTACTAATGACAAGTTGTGTCGAAAGTTAATAAAGTGCAAAGTTATAGAGAAACAATTTTATTTATTAAACGATGTATTATCGTTTTCAATATAAGTGAAATGCTTTACAAACAAGTGCAAATAGAATACAATAAAGTTAAAGGAAGGAGGATGATTATGGCACAAATTAGTTTGAGAATTGATGATGATGTAAAGGTAAATGCAGAGAAAGTATGCAAAGATATTGGAATGTCAATGTCTACAGCAGTAAATATCTATTTGAAAAGGCTTGGGTCAGAGAGACGAATACCGTTTGAAGTGTCGGCGGATCCTTTTTACAGTAAAGAGAATATGGATGAATTGGAGAGGAGAGTTGCCAATATTCGCACAGGAAAAAGTGTGTTAAAAGAACATGACTTAATAGGAGTTGAATGATGCGAAAACTATGGGATGATAATGCATGGGAAGAATATCTATATTGGCAAACACATGATAAGAAGATTTTAAAGAAAATCCATAGGTTATTGGTAGATATTGATAGAAACGGATATGAATGTACCGGTAAGCCGGAACCGCTTAGCGGAAATCTTTCGGGATATTGGAGCGTTCGTATTGATGAGAAAAATCGAATCGTATTCAGATTATTTGAGAATAGTATTGAGATAATACAGTGTGGATCTCACTATGGTGATAAATAAGAGTACTGTGGGAAATATATAAATAGACTGTTGTGAAATGACAGTCATAAGAAAGGGGTGGTGTGACTAATTTTGATTCACACCATCCTAAATTTTTTACATAAAAAGAGTGAGATATTACAGCAGTGTTTTGACCACAAGCTTGATGAAAAAAAGGAGAAAGCTTTGATAATGTGACGGTACTATATTATCTGAACTGATGGGAGTTTTTACAAAAGATGATTGTTACAGTGAAAATTTTCCTGTAACATCTAAAATGAAATATGATTTTAAGTATGTTAAGGAGGGTAATAAAATGACGGATGCAATGAAGGAGTTATACGACATATTTAAAGAAGAATCTAAAGACAAGTGGATAAAAGAGGGTAAAAAAGAAGGTAGAAGAGAGGGTATAAAAGAAGGTAGAAAAGAGGGTATAAAAGAAGGTGTTATAAATACATTACTTATACTTGTAAAAGATGGAATAATTTCAGTAGAAGATGCTGCAAAAAGAGCAAACTTAAGCGTAAGCAAGCTTCAAAAATATTTAAATGAAAAGATGTAAATGTTTTAGTAAGACTTAAAACAATGAGGACACTGTAAAAGGTGTCCTTTTTTGTATGGCCCTAATTATGTTGAGACTATGTAAGATAAAGAGGGTAATAATGAGTGTAATAAAGAGGGTAATAAAGTAGTTAGTTATTAAGATTTAAAGGAAATACAGAAGACTATTTTTCAATAAATAAAAAATAAATTAAGTAAATATAAGGGGCACAATGTAAAAAGTTCTTTTTTGTAAGAAAAAAGATTAAATATTAATTTTGTTAATGAAAAATATTAATAAATTTGTTATAATTAGCTGGTGTTATTATATGAGGGGAAATATAAATTTTTATATATAAATAATTTTTACAACGACAATATATGTCTATGTTAAATAGTATATTAGGCATATAGGAGATGAGATATGAATGTCTTTGGGGCAGATAGGTCATCACGATTGCTTAAGATATATTCAAAGCTGGTGAAGGGCTATATTGTAAATAAAAGAGAAGAAGCTGATAACTTCAATGTGGATGAAAGAACGATTCAAAGGGATATCGCTTCCATAAAAGATTATATGTGTTCCGATATAACGAGTAACGGTATTATAAACTCCATAGTCTATGACAAAGAGGCAGGTGGCTATAGGATGGAATCATCATATCAAGGAACTTTGTCAAACAGTGAGACACTTGCAGTATGTAAAATATTGTTGGACAGCAGGGCATTTCCAAAAGATGAAATGCAAGGGATACTTGATAAGCTTATAAGTTGCTGTGTACCGAAAGAAAACAGGCAGCCGGTCAAGGAGTTGATAGGAAATGAAGAACATCATTATATAGAGCTGAGGCATAAAACAAACTTCCTTGATACATTATGGGATCTGGGTCAGGCGACTAGAAGCTGTAAATATGTGGAACTTGAGTACAGGAGAACCAAAGATAAGACAATCGTAAAAAGAAAAGTAAAGCCTGTAGGAATAATGTTTTCCGAGTACTACTTTTATATCACAGCATTTATAGATGACAAAGAAGTTTGTGAGAACTTTGATGTAATAAATGACTCTTTTCCTACAATATACCGTGTGGATAGAATTGTCAGCTATAAGGTAATGGAAGATAGATTTAAAATGCCTTATAAAGACAGATTCGAAGAAGGAGAGTTTAGAAAAAGAATACAGTTTATGTATGGCGGAAAAATAAACAGAATCCGTTTTGAATACACCGGCTCTGATGTTGACGCAATACTTGATCGCCTACCAACTGCAAAGATAGAAAGTGAAAAGGATGGCAAATTTATCATCAGGGCAGAGGTATTTGGCAAGGGTATTGATATGTGGTTGAGGAGCCAGGGGGAGAATGTGAGGGTGATAGGATAATGAAGTCATGAAATAGATTTTATAAAGGTTATAAATTTTAATAATGAGAGGGGAACTGTATGGAATTTTTTAAGGACAAAGGAATTGAGAAAAAGAGCAATACAGATAAAGGGAATGAAAAAGAAGTACTTAGAGATACTAAAAGGATTGGGACAGGCAGGTCTGTAACAGACTCGGTTAGTAAAGCGACAAAGGCTGCAAAAGATGAATTTTCTAAGCCAGAGAGATATGATAGACGTATTCTGGATGATGGAAATGCAAAAAGAAGGATAAAAGAGCAAGCATTTTTTGATAATGGGAATGTAAAAGATCCTTATACAAATAGAGATTTATACCTAACTAGATCTGAGGCTAAGAGACAAGGTGGAAAAGATTATAAAAAGTATATGGCAGAATCAGACCATATAGTTTCTTTACAAAAGCGTCATGAACAAACCAAGAACAAACCTTGGCTAAAAGAAAAGGACATTAGAAAGTCATCAAATAGTTCTAGCAATATGGAAACGGTATCGAGGGAGTTTAATAATGCAAAGCGTAGTCGTTCAAATACAGAATTTGTAACTGATGAAGATTATTTGAAAAAAACTGGGGTAGAGTTATCTAAAGAAGGAAAAAATAGAGCTATTGAAAGTGAAAATAATGCAAAAAAAGCATTGCAACTTCAGGATATGAAGGATAGTGCTAGAAATATATTGGATACAGGAAATAAGGCTGGACTTGATGGTATGAAGGATTCAGGTACATTTGTATTTACTGTTTCTACAATTCAAAATATTGTTTCAGTAATAAAGGGAGAGAAAACTGCAAAAGAGGCTATTGTAGATACTGCGAAAGACACAGGTAAGGCTGCTGCAACAGGATATGGCTTGAGCTCAGCATTAACAGTTATTTCACATACACTATCATATTCTTCATCAAGTTTTATAAGGGCTTTAGCTGAATCAAATGTTCCGGGACAGGTGATAACAGCAGTGATGATCACTGGAGATACTGTAACACAGTATGCAGAAGGAAAGATATCCACAAAACAATGTATGAATAAACTTCAAGAAAAAGCAAGTGTATTCGCTGGGGGAACGTTTGGAGGTGCAATTGGAGGGCAAATTTTGGTTCCTATTCCTATAGTTGGTGCTGCAGTCGGATCATTAGTGGGGTCAGTACTTTCCAGTTATACTTATAACAAGGTAAGTGAAATACTTGAGAAAAATAATATAGATAAAGATGCATTAATGGCAGGGACAGCAGTGAGTACTTTAGTTCCTGTTCCAGTGGTAAGCCAGCTCATAGGTAAGAAAGTTTATGATGCTATAACAGATGGTAAAGATAAAAAAGAAAAGCTATTAGCTGAAAAAGAAAAAGCGCTGGAGCAGACTAAGAATTATAGAGATGAACTTAAATCATATTTAGCTACTTATTTCAGAGATTATCCAAACTGCTTTAATGAAGCTTTTGAAATGATGGATAGAATTATAAAAGCTGAATTAGAAGCGTAGTATTATTTTTACAACAAATTGGGAAGTCGGGTAGTATTATAATGAAAAGGCGTAAGTTGATAAGAATAAAAAGAGAGATACAAGACAATTTATTTTCTGCAGTACGTTCTGCTAAGGAAGAGATATATGGAGAAATACAAAATATAAACAATACAATATGGGAATCAAAAAAAAGAGTAAATGGTGTACTAGATAGATGCAACAATGTAGAGGAGTTATTAAATAACATTGATTTTACTTTAACAGGTACAATAAATGATATAACAGATGATTTTAGTGATTTGTTGGTAAATGTAGAAAAAAAATACCATGATAATATTATTTATACAGGGGAAAGCATCTTTAATAAATATGGTTTAAAAGGCTTAAATAGCAATTGTGTTGACCTATGTAAATTTGAATTTACTAAATATGATAAGGATTGGATTATAAAAGAATCGGATAATCTGGTATATGAAGCAGAGATGGAGGTAAGAGATTATATTATTGAAGATGCTAAAGGCTTTAGTAATTCGCCATGCTCATTTGATTATAAAATAAGTGAGTATAAGAAATTGGCAAAACAGATGTTTTCAGAGGGTATAGATCATTTAGCTGAAAGCATTTTGCAAAAAGTTATTGAATATTATATTGTGGAATTAGTAGATAATATAAAAATTACCAAAAAATGTTTTGATTTACTTATTGATAGAAATGCAGATTTATCGAAACAACTTTGTGACGGTAAAGTGGATATAAAGAATGATAGTAACGTGGAAAAAGGGTCTGCAATGGATAGTGACAGTCAAGATATTTTGAAAATAAATTTTATCTCCAGTGCCAGTAGTGGAAAGTCTACACTTATAAACGCTCTATTAAATACAGAACTTCTACCATCAGAGAATAAGGCTTGTACAGCTACTATCTGTAAAATACTT
>NZ_ALJL01000032.1 GCF_000287675.1 Lachnoanaerobaculum sp. ICM7 | reverse complement strand
ATTTTTCCGTCCTTTATAGTTACCTTAACGATATTTGAACCTCTTTGAAGCTTATATCTGCTCCATGTAGCTGTTCCATACCATTCACCGTCTGTAAGAGCATTCTCGCTCTCGCTTGGCTTATTCTCTTCCTTATTTTCAGGTGTCTTTGGCTTTTCGCTCTCGTTTGGCTTACTCTCTTCCTGTTTTTCAGGTGCTTTAGGCTTTTCGCTCTCGCTTGGCTTACTCTCTTCCTGTTTTTCAGGTGCCTTCGGCTTCTCGCTTGGCTTACTCTCTTCCTGTTTTTCAGGTGCCTTTGGCTTCTCGCTTGGCTTACTCTCTTCCTTGTTTTCAGGTGCCTTCGGCTTTTCATTTGGATTGCTTGACTGCCCTGCTCCTCCTGATGATCCACCCGAACTGCTTCCACCATGGCTTCGTCTCTGCCCTGATGATTTTTCTCTCCTTGATTTGGAATCTTTTGATGTATCGGTAGAAGTATTGGAACCTCCTCCGGTAGTTCCGGAATTACTTGTTGAGAACCCCTTTCCTGCAACATACTGTACTTTCCCTGAGTCATCAGTCCATTGACCGTTTTCATTAATTTTAAATCCGTCAGGTGTGGTCTTACCGACAACCATTACTCCACAATCTTTTCCCGGTGTAGGATCAAAATAATAGCAATATCCGTCTATCCACTGCCATCCGGTAAGCATTTCTCCACCTGTTGCAGAATCAGGATTGAAAAAATACCATTTGCCTTCCGGATTTTTATACCATCCGGTATGCATATGTCCCGATACCCCATCCTTGTCAGAGTCAAAATAATAATCTACTCCATTTATATTTTGCCATCCGGTCTTCATGTCTCCTGTTTCAGGATCTAGATAATACCACCCTGAAGAAGTTTCAACCCAGCCCTTATGGACTTCATTCTTTTCATTATAAAACTTCCAGGTATCACCTGATAATTCCCACTTTCCCTTTGTAACAGCCCCTTGGCTTGGAAATGTATTCATGAATGCTAATGTAGAAGCAAACATCAATGCAGCTATTCTATTGAATGTTCTTTTCACAAAATAAGTACCCCCTCTAGTATAAGTTTAGTAACATCTAATATTATATGGAATGAAAAATAATCTTAGTAAACTATACTTTTAATTCCTCCTTTCTAAAAACAATCAATTTGATATTCCTTCCAAATTACTTTCTGCAAATTTATGCATTGATGATAATTGCTTTAATTAGTAAGTATTGCCTAACTCAAAGATGTAAAAAAAGAGTTTTCAAACCCTTACTACAGACTTATTTAGCATTTTTCTTATATTTTCAGACAATAATAAATGAGAATATACATTGATTCTTGTATTTTTTGTGTATTTTTTCATCCATCATGCTTGTTATTCTATCATAGTGAATATAAATAATAAAGGATTTTTGTGTTTTATTATGAATACATACAATTTTTCTACATCAATATAAATTTTGTAATATCCTAAAATAACTTTGTTTAAGTTTTTAACAAGGTGATGAAAATCACATTCAATATTTTTGTTGCATAATTATTATTAAAACATAATATCTATAAATTTCAGTTTCATTTATTTCTCTAAATAATGCAGTATATATAGATATACTGTGGTATAATGTATTTTTAAAATTACTATTAAGATTTAAGTTTAGGATAGAGGTAATAAAATGGCTTTTGACGGCATAGTAATATCAAATTTATCATATGAATTGAATACAAAGCTTGTAGGCGGAAGAATATCAAAAATATCCATGCCTGAAGAAAATGAGCTTATTTTTACAATAAAGAACAATGCAAAGACATACAGACTTTTGATATCTGCAAGTGCTTCACTTCCGCTGGTTTATCTTACCGATGTAAATAAACCGGCCCCAAAGGTTGCTCCGGCTTTTTTAATGTTACTTAGAAAATATATCGGAACGGCAAAAATAACCGATATATTTCAGATGGGTCTTGAGAGAATACTCTGCTTTAAGCTGGAACATTTAAATGAACTGGGTGATCTGAGTCATAAATGCATGTATGTTGAGATAATGGGTAAGCATTCCAATATAATCTTTACCGATGAAAACAATAAAATAATTGATTCTATTAAACGAATCTCCGCAAATATGAGTTCTTTACGAGAAGTACTTCCGGGAAGGGAATATTTCCTGCCTGATGAATTAAAGAAAAAAGATTTATTAAACACGGAACTTGAGGAGTTTATAGAGATTTTAAAATCAAAGGAATATGCTCTGTCAAAGTCAATTTATATGAACTTTGCAGGTATCAGTCCGCTTATAGCTGAGGAAATAGTTTTAAGAGCTTCTCTCCCCTCACAGGCTCCTTCCACATCTCTTAGTGAACTTGAGTATACTCATCTTTTTCATACAATAAGGAATTTACTTGATGATATAAGCTCTCACAATTTCTCACCGAATATAGTATACAGAAAAGAAGAAGCGCTTGAGTTTTCTTGCGTTGAGCTGTATTCATATAACAGTGAGGAATATAAAAAGGAATCATATGATTCTGTCAGCAAGATGCTATATGATTTCTACTCTTCCAGAGAAGCCTTTGTACTTAACAGGCAAAAGAGTTCGGATTTGCGACGTATTGTAAATACCGCACTGGAAAGAGCAAGTAAAAAGTATGATTTACAGGAAAAACAGCTTCAAGATGCAGATAAAAAGGATATCTACAGAGTATATGGAGACCTTTTAAATACTTACGGATACAGCCTTAAAGGAGGAGAGAGCTCCTTTACAACAGAGAATTTCTACGATGATAACAAAGAAATCACTATTCCGCTTGATAAAAACAAATCGGCAAAGGAAAATGCAAAGAAATACTATGATAAGTATGCAAAGCTTAGCAGGACTACAAAGGCGCTCAGCGAAGAGATTTTAAATACAAAAAATGATATTGAGCATCTTCTCTCCATACAGACCGCACTTGATGTTTCAAGTGATGATGAGAGCCTTTCACAGATTCGTCAGGAGCTTGTAGACTTCGGTTATATAAAAAAGCATTCTTCCGGTAAACAAAAAAAGAGTACATCTCATCCATATCACTATATTTCAACTGACGGTTATGATATATATGTGGGTAAAAATAATTATCAGAATGAAGAGCTTACTTTTAAAGTAGCTACAGGAAATGACTGGTGGTTTCATGCCAAAGGAATACCCGGTTCACATGTAATTTTAAAATCAAACAATGAAGAGGAACTTCCTGACAGAGCTTATGAAGAAGCTGCCGCACTTGCCGCTTTTTATTCAAAGGCAAAAGATGCGGATAAAGTGGAAGTAGACTATATTCAAAAGAAAAACATAAAAAAAGTTGCAGGTGCCGCTCCCGGCTTTGTGATTTACCATTCCAACTGGTCAATGGTAGCCACACCGAAGGCGGATCTACAACAAAAATAATTTTTAAGGGCTTTGTTCACTGTTACAACCATTCTTTGTGATAGCGAATATAAGCCTTTTTTACTGCTGTTACAAGTATCATATATGCCAGTACACATGGCAAAAGAAATAAAAAGAATGATAAAGGCAATGATGAAAATCCCAGTACTTTACCAAGCAGTGTAAACGGAATAATTGTAATAAATATTATTCCGAAGAAATTCAGTAATGTAAGCTGTGCTGATGCACGACTTTGTATAAACGGCAGCTTCACAGTACGAATCATATGTATAACCAATGACTGACTCCACATCGACTCTACAAACCATCCTGCCTGAAACATTGCAACATAAGAAGCTCTTATCATATTAAGCTTATCACCGGTAAAATGACTTGCAAGATTATTATATGTTACTCCATTGCTTACAAAATGCGGGCAGAAAACAAAATACATAAATGCAAATGTTGCAAAGTCAAAGATTGAACTTGTAGGCCCTATCCATACCATAAATTTGCCAATACTTGAAGCGTCCCATTTTTTCGGTAACTTAATAAATTCTTCATCAACATTATCCCATGGAATAGCACTGCAACATGAGTCATAAATCAGATTCAACAAAATAAGATGCATGCTCTCCATAGGCAGGAAAGGCAAAAGTGCACTGGCACCCAAAACTGAGAACATATTTCCGAAGTTTGATGAAGCCGTCATCTTAATGTACTTTATCATGTTTGCAAATGTCTTTCGTCCTTCTATGATTCCGGACTCTAAAACCATAAGATCCTTTTCAAGAAGTATAATATCTGCAGACTCCTTTGCCACATCCACAGCCGTATCCACAGAAATTCCGATATCCGCAACCTTCATTGCCGCCGCATCATTTATTCCGTCACCCATAAAGCCTACAGTATGTCCGTTATCTCTAAGTACCGATACCACTCTTGATTTCTGACTTGGAGTAAGCTTTGCAAATACATCTGTTATCTCTGCCGTTTTCTTAAGCTCTTCATCGTCCATATTTTCAATATCACTGCCAAGCAGCATATTTCTTACTTCAAGACCGACCTGCTTACATATTGTTTTTGTAACTTTTTCATTATCACCTGTAAGAATCTTCGTTCTGACACCATGCTCTTTCAGCGCTTTTATGGCATTTGCGGCCGACTCTTTAGGCGGATCAAGGAATGCCAGATAGCCCATAAGAATCATTTCAGATTCATCTTCAACATTACAACTTTGCTTTTCTATATCTTTTCTGGCGATTGCAAGCACTCTAAACCCTTTTTCATTAAGTGTATCGGCAGTTTCCAGAATTCTTTGTCTAAAGTCATTTGTTATAGGTTGAACATTTCCGTTGTATTCCGCAAAAGAACATATAGAAAGCATTTCTTCAAACGCTCCCTTTGTAACCATTTTTATAGTACCTGCATTATTTTGTACTACAGTAGTTAATCTTCTTCTATTAAAGTCAAAAGGTATCTCATCAATTTTTTTGTAGTTTTCCGACAAATCAATAAGTTGTGAGTCGTTTTCCTCTTCTTCCTCAGTCCTTTGAATTATGGCAAGGTCCATAAGATTCTTATAACCTGTCTGAAAGTAGCTGTTAAGATATCCGTATCTGAGTACTCTTGAATCCTCATCTCCCTTTATATTCAAATGATACTCAAGTACTACTCTGTCCTGAGTCAATGTGCCTGTTTTGTCTGTACACAGAATATCCATAGCTCCGAAGTTTTGTATAGAATTCAGATTCTTTACAATAGTCTTCTTTTTACTCATTGATACAGCACCTTTTGCAAGGCAACTTGTTACAATCATAGGAAGCATTTCAGGTGTCAATCCTACCGCAACCGATATGGCAAATAAAAATGCCGATATCCAGTTGCCCTTTGTCACTCCGTTGATAACAAAGACTAAGGGTACCATTACAAGCATAAACCTGATAAGTACCCATGAAACCGCATTGACTCCCTTTGTAAAGTTTGTTTCTACAGACTCACCGGATATTGCCAAAGTCATTGAACCGAAAAGCGTATTGTCTCCGACCGCTATAACAACTGCAGCGGCACTTCCCGATATAACACTGCTTCCCATAAAAGCTATATTTGTATATTCCGTGATATTGTCCTTCTTTTCACAGACACCGGCAAGCTTTTCTATAGGTTCGCTCTCACCACTTAAGCTTGATTGACTTACAAAAAGATCCTTTGCTTCTATTATCCTTACATCGGCGGGAATCATATCACCTGCCGAAAGATAAACTATATCACCTACTACAGCTTCATCCAAAGGAATTTCTATATGATTTTTATCCTTTCTTGTCACGGTACATGTGGTTTTAATCATAGCAAGCAGCTTCTCTGCGGCATCACCGCTTCTGCCCTCCTGAATGAACCTGAGTACACCGGACACAAATACCATTGTTAAAATAATAATTACGGTAATAGGATTAAAATCCTTTTTTGTATTTCCGAACATATGCAGTAAAGGAAATACAATATCCGTTACTGTAGATACAACAGCTAAACAAACAAGTACGACTGTAAAAGGATTTATAAAAGCTTCCTCAAGCTTTTTGGCAAGTGACTTTTTCTTTTCCTTTTTTACCTTATTTGCTCCATACTTCTCCCTGTTTTTTTGAACAGCTTCTTCACTGAGTCCTTCTAAATCCGTACCAAGGTAGGATTTTATATCCTCAAGCGAGTTGGTTGCCATGTAATCTATATTTTTATTCATCTTACATCCCCTTGATACTCTCCGATATCCTGTCTCTAAGCATCAGTGCATCCACCGCCTGCTTAGGATCCTTATTTTCAAAAAGTACGGCATTTACCTCATCAACAATAGGCATACAGATATTATATTTATCTGCCAAAGCCTTGGCAGCTTTTGCGGAATATACGCCTTCCACCACCATTGCCACTTCTTTCATAGCCTCATCCATGGTCTTTCCCTGTCCCATAAGCATACCGGCTTTTCTGTTTCTGCTGTGCTTACTTGCACAGGTAACTATCAGATCACCGATACCTGACAACCCGTAGAATGTCTCTATTCTGGCTCCCATAGCTGTACCGAGTCTGCTTATTTCAACAATTCCTCTGGTAATAAGAGCAGCCTTGGCATTGTCACCATAGCCAAGTCCGTCTGAGATACCTGCCGCCAATGCTATAACATTTTTTAGCGAGCCGCCAAGCTCAATACCAAGCATATCTGTAGAAGTATATACTCTGAATACCGGACTCATAAATACAGACTGAATCAGCTCAGCAGTCTTTAAATCATTTGCTCCGGCTACACATGTAGTAGGCAGAAGTCTTACCACCTCTTCAGCATGGCTTGGCCCTGAAAGTACTGCTACATTTGCATTCTTTATTTCATCCAAAATCTGCTCTGTAAGTATTTCAAGAGTATTTTCTTCAATACCCTTTGCAACATTTACAATGATTTGTCCTTCTTCATAAAACGGTGCCATTCTTTTCGCAGTACTTCTTGTGAAAATTGAAGGTACTGAAAGCACACAAATCTTGGAGCCTTCCATAGCAACTTCCAAATCAGTCTCAAATCGAATCGCTTCATCAAATACAACACCCGGAAGATTTTTATGTGTACGGGTTTCTCTAAGTTCCTTTATCTCGCTTTCAATTGCAGACCATACCTTTATACTATGCCCGTTATCAAATAGGAGTCTTGCAAGTGCCATACCCCAAGTACCTGAACCAATAACTGAAATATTCATTTTCACACCTTTTTCCCTATTTTATTCTCAGTCCCGCTAAGTAATCTTTTAATATTTGCCCTATGCATAAATATTGATAAAAATCCGATAATAACTATCAAAAGTCTAAACTCCATAGGAGAACTTCCATCTGTAAATCCGTAATTTGTTTTTACCAACATATGTGACATACCTATAAAAATAATCATTACAACTATTGATGCAAGTGATACATATCTTGTTATAGCAACTATCAAGATAAATATAGCCAGACAAACAAAAGCAATTCTATAGTCAAGAGCCATTATTATACCTGCTGTGGAAGCAACTCCCTTTCCGCCCTTAAATCCAAGATAGAACGGGAAGTTGTGACCAAGTACCACACCAAGTCCAATATAAAGCATGTACACATAGCTAAGGCTGACATTATCTCTAAAAATATATCTTACAACCAAACATGGGATCAAAGATTTACAAAAATCTCCAAAAAAAACTATAAGTCCCGCTTTTGGACCAAGTACTCTGAGAGTATTTGTAGCACCTGCATTTCCTGAACCGTAATTTCTTATATCCATCTTATTGAGCTTTCCAAATATATATCCCGTCTCAATATTTCCGATAAAATAACCTATTATTAACAGAAGAATTCTAAGCATTATTTGGCGTCCTCTCCTCTTTCTCTGATAATAAATCTTATAGATGTACCCTTAAATCCGAAGGCCTCTCTAATCTTGTTCTCCAAATATCTTTGATAGGAGAAATGCATAAGTTGCTTTATATTTACAAAAATAACAAATGTAGGCGGCTTTACCGCTACCTGTGTGGTATAGAAGATCTTAAGTCTCTTACCCTTATCAGACGGCGGCTGCTGCATTACTGTAGCTTCTGAAATAATCTCATTTAATACACCTGTCTGTATTCTAAGTGTCTGATTCTCTCTGACAATATCTATCATTTCAAAGAGCTTTTGAAGTCTCTGACCGCTTAGCGCCGATATAAAGACAAACTCCGCATATGGCATAAATGAAAGTATTCTCTTTATATTATTTGTATACTCATAAATAGTCTTATTATCCTTTTCAACAAGATCCCATTTATTTACAGCAACAATAATACCCTTACCCTTGTCATGTGCAATGCCTGCAATCTTTGCATCCTGTTCTGTGACACCCTCATTTGCATCAATAACAAGTATTACCACATCAGCTCTGTCTACAGCTGTTACAGTTCTGATTATTGAATATCTTTCAATATCCTCTTTTACCTTTGATTTTCTTCTAAGACCTGCTGTATCAATAAAAACATACTCCTGTTTATTGTTTACAACCACAGTATCTATAGCATCTCTGGTAGTGCCCGCAATATCCGATACGATTACTCTGTTTTGACCTGTAAGTCTGTTTATAATAGATGATTTACCTACATTCGGCTTTCCGACTATGGCAATTCTAGGTCTGTCATCATCCTCCTCATCCTCAGTGTCCTTATGTTTAAAATGTGCCGCCACAGCCTCAAGCAAATCACCTATTCCAAGTCTGGATGCGGCTGATACCGGTATCGGATCTCCTATTCCAAGATTGTAAAACTCATATACATCATTTCCGAATTTAGCCATTGAGTCAACCTTGTTTACGGCAAGTACAACAGGCTTTCTTGATTTTCTGAGCATGTCACAAACCTTAGAGTCGGAATCCACCAGTCCTTGACGCACATCTGTAATAAACACAATTACATCTGCCGTCTCTATAGCTATCTCAGCCTGTTCTCTCATCTGTGAAAGTATAATATCACTGCTGTCCGGCTCTATACCTCCTGTATCTATAAGTGTAAAATTCATATTCAGCCATGTACAATCAGCATATATTCTGTCTCTTGTCACTCCCGGGGTATCCTTTACTATGGAAATAGGCTCCCCTGCTATGGCGTTAAACAATGTAGACTTTCCTACATTCGGCCTGCCTATAATGGCAACTACGGGTTTACTCATTATTAACTCCTTTTTCATATGCCTTATAGGCATTTTCTTCTATATACTTATCAGAAACTATTGCATTAACCAGATCATAACCTGACTGACCGACAATAACAGTTTTGACATTTAATTCTCTTTCAATATCGGTTCTTGTCAGATCATCCAGCAATACCTCTTCTCCGCTTCTAAACATATTTACCGACAATAATAATCTGTCACCAAGTTCCTTACCCTTTAACTGATTTATTATATCAACTCCGGTTAAAAGTCCTGCCACCGTGATTCTTTCTCCAAAGAAATCATTTCTTATGGTATAGAAATTTATCTTCTTTGCAGGGAACCTTTTTTCAATCTTTTTTGCAAGCTCCTTCATGGAATGTGCGGGCAAAATAGCTGTTGCAATACTTATAGTTTCTTCTTTTTCAATATCCTCTTTATCTATTTCGAGAGTTTCTATTGCATCTGCCACTTCTTCACTGAGAAGTCTGAGCATTCCAACACCGTTTTCCAGCTGAATATATCCGTCATAGGTATCTTCACCCGGCATCTCTCTTTCTGCAATCAGATAAAATTCATCACTTGCCTGCGCAAAATGCATATTGCATTTTTCCATGGCCTTTCTTTGAATATCCTCTATGATTTCTATAGTCTCTATTGCTTTTGCTTTATCAACAAGTGAAAGTCTTGGCAAATCGTCTCTAAACTTTGTAATACCTACCGGCACTACAGATACACTCTCCATTGTAGGAGCATATTTTAATAAATCGTTTAATGTGCGCTTTAGCTCTTCGCCGTCATTATAACCCGGACACATAACCACCTGTCCATTCATAGGAACATTTTTCTCATATAACTTATCTATATATCTAAGTGACTCTCCGGCAAAGCGATTGTGAAGCATTTTTTTTCTAAGTTCAGGATTTGTAGTATGTACGGATATATTTATAGGGGCCAGATTAAATCTTATTATTCTGTCTATATCCGCATCCTTCATATTTGTGAGTGTTACATAATTACCCTGTAAAAAGGAAAGTCTGGAATCATCATCTTTAAAATAAAGCGTCTCTCTCATTCCCTGTGGCATCTGATCTATAAAGCAGAATATACAGTTGTTTGTACAGGATTTATAATCACTCATAAGTCCCTCTTCAAACTCAAGTCCTATATCTTCATAGTCATTTTCAATATCCAGCTCCCACTCTTCACCATTTGCCTTTTCAATCACCATGGTGAACTCTTCGGCATTTATATAATATCTATAATCTAATACATCTTTTATTTCATTGCCGTCGATAGATATAAGCTTATCTCCCGGCTCTATTTCAAGCTCCTCGGCTATAGACCCTTTGGCAATGCTTTTTATTATATGAAAATTCATTTTACTCCATTCATTTGTAAATAGCAAATGACATCTACTACTATAACAGAAAAAGCCACGAGATACGAGCTCGTGGCTTTCTTATTGTAGCACTATCCGACTACATATCTTAACTTCATTTGCCTCTTTCAGTCTAACATATTAAATTTTAGATTTCAACATCTTATTTTTTATTGCCGATTTTTTGTGTTGGTAACATAATATATTCTGATAAAGCCTCAATAGAACGATTCACAACCAACTCTTCCGGAAAACTTATGCTCTCAAGTAAAGCAATTGATTTTTCATGATTTCCTACATCTATTTCGCAATGAGCATCACTATCTAATACAATAGAAACCTTATATGTCTTACAATAATCTAACATTTTCATGTAATTCTTAGTTGCTCCACTATTTCTCACACATCTAGGATTAAGAGATTCGCTATTTACTTCTAACAAAACATGATTTTCTTTTGCAGCACAAACAAGTTCTTCATAATCCACAGGAATGTCTGCATCATCAGGATGCCCAATAATCTGAATATATGGATTTTGCATAGCACTTATATATGCCTTTGTATTTTGTGATACTGTTCCAATAGTGTAAAGAGGTTTATGAATACTCGCTACAGTAAAATCTTGTTTTTCCAACATAGATTGTGGTAAATCGATTTTACCATCGTAATCTAAAATATTCAGTTCACATCCAAACATTAATTTGATTCCATACAACTCTCTTGGAAGCATCTTAAAATTATTAAAATAATTTGCCGGAACACCTGATTTCATAGCCGGTCCATGATCAGTTATACCAAGTAAAGATAATCCCCTTTCTGAAGCACTTCTTGCCATTTCATATATCGTATTATAGGCATGCCCACTAGCAACTGTATGTGTATGCAAATCCATTATATCTTTCATATTAACCTCATTTCAATTGAATTTTTATTAGCCTTTTAATCCTCCGGCTGTAGCTCCTCCAATTAATCTTTTAGACAATAAAATGTAAATAATTATCGTAGGTGCTGAAACAAATGTAACAGCAGCAAACATTCCACTCCATCCTCCTTCTCTTGTCATAGCAACGATAAGTTGATAAAGTGCAACACTTAACGACATATTTTCTGTACTTCCGGCAAATATAAGTGCCATAAAATATTCATTCCATTTTCCAATAAACTGGAAAATTACCAACGTTGTAATACTATTACCGGCAAGTGGAAACACAATGGTCCAAAAAGTTCGTAGTGGGCCGCATCCATCAATTGCAGCCGCCTCTTCATAACTATCTGATATATCAGTAAAGGCCGGAAGAAGATAAAATGTAGAGAACGGAATAGATGTAACAACATAAATTACTATGAGTGTAATTTTTGAATTACTTACATTTAGTGCACTTACAAGCGAAAATAGCGGCATTATAATCATAACTCCCGGCACACCTAAACCTATTACTAACAAACGCTTTATCGCTTCACTAAATTTAAATTTAAATCTTGCCAGCCCATATGCGGCCGGAGCACAAATCAATATACTAAAGAATACTGATGATGCGCTATATAAAAGTGAATTCAAAAATGCAGTAACTAAATGTCCATTTTTTATTACATGTGTATAATTATCCCAATGTGGTCCGCTTCTGAGTAGATTATCTGAAAATATTTCTTTAGTTGTTGATAAACTTGCTATAACTATCCAACCTAACATTACAACTATAAATAAACACCAAAGTATAAGCAGGATATATCCCGGAATTAACCTTACTTGTTGACGTAGTCGTATATTATTCGTCTTTATATTATTATTCATAATCCCCTCCTAAAGTTCAATATCCTTATTCTTTGGAATAAGATTGGAAATCATAAATACTGCTACAACAATGAGTGCAACTATAACTGATGCTGCTGCTCCTACTCCAACTGCCGTATTACTTGAATCTGTACCAAATAAAACATTATATATATACATCAATGGTGAAACCGTCTTTGAAGATATAAAAACTCTTGACAGGGCAAAGAAAGCACATACACGACTAGTCCACAAAGTTAATGAAGTAACTAACGTATTGCGAATTAGAGGAAAAGTAATATTCAAAAATTGTGAAAACTTTGTAGCACCATCTATTTCAGCTGCCTCATAGAGACTTTTAGGAATAGCTTCAATTGCGGCCATATATTGAAGCATAAAATATCCTGTACAACTAAATACATACGCAATACACATAGAAATAAACATATTATCGGGAGATGTCCAAGCAAAACTTGCAGCCTTTTCTAGTCCAACAGAATTAAATAGCTTTTTTAGCATTCCAAAGCGTGAACTAAATACATATAATGTCCACATATATCCAAGTGCAATTTGTGGAATAACATTTGTCAAATATAACATTGAGCGAAAAAAGCCTTTTCCATATACTCCTGATGTTAACATAGTTGCAAATAATAATGAAAGTATAAAAACAACAATACCACAGCAGAGCCAAACTTTAAATAACATCATCAATGAATTAGGAAAACTTGTTGCCTTTAATGTAAAATAATTATCTAGACCTACGAACTTCCAAGTCACAATCTTACTACTAATTTGCTCAACATCAAAAAAGCTCATCAAAAAAGTTCTTAGAACCGGATAACAAAAAAAAGCAAGAAAAGGAATTATAGCAGGAGCAATAAATATAAATATTGTGGTTTTTTTTTGTCTCAATCTAATCACCTCTCACTTCCTATATACAATTAATTCATATTCTATAAAAGTTGGTACCTAAAATTAGATACCAACTTTTATTTTAAATAATTAACAGTCTATGTGTGCTTTACTTAAAATACGCTTTACATTCAGCAATAAATTCTTCTGCTGTCATTTTACCACCATAAAGCTTAGTACATGCAGACTGAAAAACAGGTAAAAAATCACCATTAGTTCTCATATGTCCATGTGCAGGCCACCTATTAGTAATTCCATCATAAATATGCTCAGCGTCAGCAATCATCTTCGGCCATTTAACATTAGGATCATTAGTAATAGGGATTGCATTACAATTCTTAACCATATAATCTCCCCATTCACCAAGTGTTAAATATGTAGCAAAAGCTGCACAAGCCTCAGCTTCTTCAGCTGTAGCATTTTTATTTATTGCTATACCATAACATCCATAACATAGAGAAGAGCCATCATCAGCACCATTCTCAACAAGTGGATATGTAAAGCTACCCCATCTAAAATCATCCCCTGCTGATTCACGTACATTATTAGGCATCCAAGAACCACATACATACATAGCAATTTTCTTATCAAGAACCATCTCTTGCTGTGCTTCCGGAGTAACAACTGTCATAATATTCTCTGCCCAATACCCCTTACTTGCAGCATCCTCGAATTTCTTTACAGCTTTTAAAACCTCCGGATTATCCCATGCTGAACCATCACCATTCGCTAACTCATTAGTTCCCTCAGCACCTAAAAGACGTTCCAAATAAAGACTCAAATTATAATCAATATGATTTTGATCAGAAGTAAATGGAGTATAACCATTCTTTTTAAGCGTAGCGCATACTTCCATCATTTCATCCCAAGTTTTTGGTTTTTCGGTTATGCCACATTCCTCAAAAATATCTTTGTTATACCATACATTTAAGAACTGTGGAGTATAAGGAAAGTATACATATTTCCCATCTCCTTGTGTCTTTGCCAGATTTTCATACGCAGGGAGAATACTGTCAGCATAAGACTTTCCACCTGTTTGAGGATAAGTTTTTTCGTAAAACTCACCCAAATCCATTAGATAGTCTTTCCATAGGCGAACAACATTATCGCTATTTGCCTCAAACATTGTTATATTATTACCTGCCTGAAGTGCCGGAGTAAGTGTAGATGAAATATCAGTTCCCTGGAAAGAAATTGAAATCTTTACTCCTGGATTCTCCTTCATAAATGCATCTGCTGCCGCTTTAATACTTTGACCATAATTAGAACTCTCTGTATATGACGACCAATATACTATGTCTGCGTTTAATTTGCTATCTGCATCTGCTTGCTTGACTTCCGGAGTAGCGTTTTCAGAGCTCTCATTTCCACTTCCCGATTTTACAGAACCATCACCTCCACTTGTTGTCGCACTGTTCCCACCACATGCACACAAAAAGCATAGAGATAATGCAACTGTCGAAAATAAATTTACAACCTTCTTCATTTTTTCCTCCTTAAAGAAATATTTTTATGTGAATCTTTAACTATTAAAGACTCTGTTTCATTTAATTACTTTTTATTAAAGTTCATAGTGAATAAAAATTATAAACCAAAATTGTGTACATGACTTTCACAAAATACACCTGTTAACGGATCATATATTATTTTTTGAACATAACTCCCAGGTGTTTCTATACCGGATAACTTTGTCCATTTTATTTCATATATTCCTTTTTTAACATCATCTGCTACTTCTATTTCCCCAATTTTTACATCATTTTTTTTAATCACAACCTTATTTTCTTCAAAATTACTCATATGGTAGACATCGCCATATGGTTTAGTTACAAAAACGCCATCATCTTTAACACACAAAGCACATACATCCGTTCCTAAATAGTCAACAAACTTACACCATTCTCCATTTTCAAAAGTTCTACAAACACCTTCTATACCGTCGATATAACATTTATTATATAATGTTTCTCCATTTTCTCCTAAATATAAGTGAGGAGCTTGAGAACCGACAAATGTTTCCCAACGATATATAAGATGCCAATGTGGAGGATAATCAGTATGAATTTCATTATTTGTTTCAAACCCCAAAATATACATATATCCTAAATTATTATTTGCTAGATATGATGGCAAATTTAGCATCCTTATAATTTCTCTCATACCCATTATATAATGGTGTGCGGCAATAATCTGCGTTCCGGGATAATTGATATTTCTGTACATTCCCGCTTTTCTTCCAATATGATTATGTTCTAATCTAATTTTTAAACCCGGCTCTTCAATCCGAGTATGTATACTAAGCGTTGTAGTACTTCCTGTAAACCCACTAATATCAAATTTAAATAATATTTGATTTCCATTTTTTTCAAACTGTATGTAATCTTTTTCTACCAATATTGCTTCTATATCTAATTCGTTTTTAAGTTCAAACGAAACATGTACATCCCCTTTATCATATTTTTTTTCATGTTCAATATAAAAAACAAATTCATTTGGTACTTCATAGCATAAATTAGGTTCATTTGAAATTCCAACTTCAAAATTTGCCTTTATACCCACTTTAATCATCCCATATATACCGGGACATTTTTTTATTATACGTATTGCTGTTTTCCTAATTGAATTATTAAGATATACATCATTAAAAGAAATCATTTCTCCCACCATTCTATATCTATTTACATTGTAATTATCTAAATATGAGGTTTAAACCTCATAAGATAATAAATTTTCTATTCCCACAATTTTTTCTGTAAAATCGTCTCTTTCCATATTTCTTGGAAGCACAGTTTCACATTTCATCTGAAAGTTTTTTTCTCCCTTTCTTTCAACCTTTATCATACTTACTTCAATACCAATATCCTCAAGCTTTTGAACTACTGTTTCTACATCTTCTTTTCTGTCTCCAACCAAAAACATTACCTTTGCTCGTAAAGGATCTTTTAGTATTTCGAGTTTTCTATGGAATAAACACTGCATAAGAAGTATAAGGATTGTACCTTCAAAACCAAGTATATACATTCTTGCACCTATAGCCATACCAATGCCTACTGTCATCCATATTCCGGCAGCAGTTGTCATACCTCGAACAAGCCCTTGTTTGCTGATGAAAATCAATCCTCCTCCAAGTATACCTATACCTGATATAATTCCTGCTGCAACTCTGGATATATCCACACTTGCACCTTCAATCGAGATAACATCTAAAAAACCGTATTTTGATACAATCATCATAAGTGCAGATGCTACGGATACTATGAAATGTGTTCTTACTCCGGCAGACTTCATTCTACTCTGTCGTTCCACTCCTAAAGCTGTACCACAAAGTCCGGCACATATAAGCTGAAATAAAAATATACTGTCATTCACTACATACCTTTCCATTTATCATCTCCTTATATTTATATACTATCGATACATTCAACTTTTTTGATGTTTCCCGTATATTGATCATATTCGATAATCTCTTTATAAGAATCTTGAATACAATCGATGTTATTCCATAATAACTTAATCTGTCCGTTATCAGTGTCATTTTTTACAGTAATATTACCAATATACCTTTCATCACAATATACTTTTACACCGTCTTCCCTAATATAAGGGGCAATTTTATAGGTATTTCCACCTGGAGAAGTAAGCTCCATACCTCCATCTTCTACCAGTCTAAAAGCAATTACATCCGCACCGTACATATCAACCATCTTGCACCATTCTAATGTCTGATACTTTCTGCATACTCCACTTATTCCGTCAATATAAGTTACATTTGACTCCATCTTGCCTTCTTTATCAATGTATATATGAGGTGCCTGTGAGCCACAAAAATATGGCCATCTGAATATCAAATGCCAATGCGGTGGATAATCAGTGTGTAACTCATTACAAGTTTCAAATCCAAGAAGCAATATATATCCGAGATGATTGTCATGCAAATATTTTCCTATACCCATATGCCTTAAGACTTCTCTTGCCGCAAATGTATAGTGAACCGAAGCATCGATTTGAGTTTGCGGATATGTATCTTTATCATATTTTCCCGCACACCTTCCAATATCGTTCTCTTCAACTCTAAGAGTAATGCCGTCTTCTCTTAAAATACTATGTGCATATAATGTTCTTGTCGGACCAAGAAGTCCACTAATTTCAATTTGAAATATATATTTGTTATTACTGTGATCAAATGCTATATATTTGCCTTCACATAATATATGTTTTATTTCATATTCTGCACTGTCCTCTACGTCTATAGAAATCAAGCAAGCATCTTTTAAGATAAAATGCTTTATATAAATTACAATTTCCCCGTCCGTTTCGTAGTATAAACCGTTTTCTTTTGTAATCTCACATTCAAAATCTGCACTTATATTAATCTTCGGTATTCCAAATATACCTTTTTTACTTTTAATAAATCTTATTGCTGTATATCTATATTTGCTTGATTTATAAGGAAAATCCGACATTTAAAGCCTCCTCTATCTGTCAAAGTTTTTTCTTTTTTAAATTTTTATAATCAGTCATAGCAGCTTCAAGTATTTCATCAATATCTAAATTCTCCATTATACCTTTTTTTACTGCCACACCTAATAAATTCTGCAACTCTTTTAATCCAATATTATCTCCATCTACTATCGGATAGGAGTTGGTCTGAACATTTTCAAAACATTTTTTCGCATAATCAAGCCATGGGTAAGCATCATTTACCTCAGTGTCATCATATGCCGATTTTTTTGCAGACATACCGCCAAGTAATACTGTAGCTGTACCTATATCATCTCGACTAATCCATTTCAAAAAGTCTAAAGCAATATCCTTATTTTTTGAATATTTAGAAATACCAAGAACACTACCACCAAGCATAGGATTATCTCCGGGTACGATAGACCACCCTATTTTCCCTCTAATCTTTGAGTCAGGTCCGACAAATCCACTAACATGATTTATCATATAAATACCCATTGCCGTATCACCTTCCGCAAACTCCTGAGCTGAATCTGTCCACCAATTGTGCTCTATTTTTGAGGAATAATTCCAAGAGTCTTTCGTTTCTCTTAATGCATCTCTTGCTGCCTCAGTATTTAAAAGAATATTTCCATTTTCATCAAATAATCTTTTTGAATGACTAAAATATCTCATCAAAAATTCAACACCGACAGTTCCGGGCTCTCCTGATGTAAAGCTGCAACCATACTTAATCGGAGATTCATTGTTAAATTCATTTGTAAAAAAATATGCAATACGATTATACTCTTCAAAGGTCTTTGGAACCTCTAATGATTTCTTGTACATCTCATAGTATAATCTTTTTAATCTTGTATCCTCGAACAAATCTTTTCTATAAAACAGTAATTGAATACTTGGTGTTCCCGGTAATGCATAAATATCACCATCAAGATAAGAATAATTTTTTAGTGCATTAGGCAAAAAACCGTCTAAGCTGTTACCGATATTGGATTCTATATTTGTAAGTGGCTCAAATACTGATTTAGCTAAAACCGGAAACCAATCTTTATCCATACGAACTATATCATATGGAAGTTCCGCCCCCCGGTTTTTTACCAGTTTATACATACTTTCATAGTCTGATTCTGTTATTCGTATCTTTATTCCGGTATTAAATTCATACAAATTTACCACTGTCTTAAGTGCTCGTGTAGTAGGGCTTGCAATAGATAAAATATTCAATATACTTTCTTCATTTTTTGAATTTATTTTTGGCCAATCTGAAAACCCTTTTGATTCTATAATCAGTTCATTTCTATTTTCCCAGTTACGGTTTATTAGATATGAAGCGGCATCTATACCCATTTTTCTATAGTCTATTTCATACCTAATAATATCTCTTTCAGGAATAGTATATACAGGAGAAAGTGAAACGATATCTACCGGCTTATTTCTATAGAAGTTTTGATATACACTTTTTACCGTTTGAGCCAATGATATACTGTCAGTAACGACTGCATCAGGTTGCATATGAGTAAAAACTCTCACTACATTCTGATATTTGCACTGCTCAGTAGTAACTCTCTCATATACTTCTGAGATCTTATCTGATTTTACAATACTCTCTAAAAATGAATTACGAAAGTCCATTTTCCCTGAATATGTAAGAGGTCCTGTTAAAAGAGCGACTTTTTCATAATTGCCTTGCAATATTTTTTTTGCAATCTCTTTTCCGGCCTCTATATTATCATATCCGATAAACTTACAATTATATGGCTGTTTATTAGATATAAAAACAACATCTTCATTTGAAAATCCTGCTTCATAGTAAGCCTCACTTCCATCTGATATGGATGTAAAAACAGCTACTCCCTCCGTCATTCTGGATTTAATTTTCTGAATCTGCTTCCTCTCATAATCATCATCGTCATTTGTAATATATAAATCTACTGTATATTCTTTTCTTTCCGCATAATCTTTAAAACTGGAAAAAAAATCTATGTATGTTTTATCATATAAATTTGGAACTACAACTGCTAAAATCTTTGCAGTACCCTTTCTGAGGTTTTGAGCCTTTTCATTTATAACATAGCCCATATCCTCAACTGCTTTCATTACTCTACGTATTTTATCACTGCTTACATTATCTTTCCCGTTTAAAACATTTGAAACGGTTGCCTGCGATACTTTTGCCACCTTGGCTATATCTTTTATAGTTGCCATTTTCTATACTCCAATCTGATTTGTAAGTATTAATGGTTTATTCCTCTATCCTTTAAATACTTACAGCATTGATATGTCCAATCAGTTTGAATTATATCAAAGCCATGGTCAACTAACCACCCCCATCCTTTATCCGGATCATCAATCATTGAGACATCATCCGTATGCCCGGCTGAAAGAGGTACTTTATAATTGTATAATACTGCATTCCCCCATAAAGTCTTGCCCCTCTTCTTCATACTCTCTATATATTCAGGTTGTATCACGGGGGACTCTTCTGTTTTAAACACAAGTTCAGCACCGATATAATTTATATTCATTTTTTCAATTATTTCAGAAGCATTATCTTCTTCCATATATATCGGCATAAACATATAATCATGTGCCACATCTTCAATTATCTTTAAAACACTTGGAATCGGGGCATGTTTAAGTAAAACCTGATCTTTCATGTTATGCCTTTCAACTGCTTTTATGACATCGGGTATACAGTCCCCAATACGATCAAGATTTAAAATACAACGACCTTTAAAATGCTCTAATACGTCATCAAAAGAATTTATTCCCCATTGTGTAGGATAAAAATCAACATTGATAAGTCGAAGTTTTTTTATCTCTTCACTGTCCAGTTTTGTAAGATCAATGTTTTTATTAAGTTGATACGGTTCTTTACCTGTATGAAAAATAAATATTTTACCATCAGTACTTTTAAAAAGATCCATCTCTAAAATTGAAGCACCGCCTTTTAGAGCTATATCAAATGCAGGTATTGTATTACAGGGAATATTGGAACCTGCCGCTCCACGATGAGCCACAACCTGTACATTATCATTATTGTATAAATGAAGTGTATTTTTCATTCTAACTTACCTCCGGCATTCCAATTTATACTATTTTCGGAACACGAAATCCTGCTTTAACAATATCATCTTCAATATCATCTCCTAAATGCATGCAATAAACACGTTGTCTTTCTTCATACGGAATAATCTCACATAATTTCTTAAGAGAATAATGTGATGTACTGTCTGTATCCAGGAATGTACATTCTTGATACATAGTCTTTATTTCTCCTGATAGAAAGGCGTTTAGAATATCTGACGGAACATTGCTTGTATCACCACTGTAGTATATTTTTTCTCCATTACATTCAAAAACAAATCCGCAACATAACATATCTGTAGCATGGCTTTCTCTCTTCACATAAATAGATAATCCGTCCGCTTCGCATTCTTTGAAGTCTGTTGTGAAATTATATTTATCAGTGTGAACTCCACTTTGATCCAATATATTTACAATAGTATCTTCCTCAGCTGCCAATAATACTTTTTTATCAAGTACATTTTTACAAAAAGAAAGAAAAGATCCCAGACTACCTATATGATCAGCATGAAGGTGTGTAAGCAGTACAACTATATTATCATAATCATATATTTCATTACGTGAAAACATAGCTTTAAAAGTACTCTCTCCACAGTCTATTAAGTATAGACAGTTATCATGCTCAAAAAATGCACAATTACTTCCCAGTACCGGGTAATATGCCGCTCCTATTCCGGTGAATTTTAATTCCATTTTATCTCCTTATTTTCCTATAATAAAATTTTTATATAAATCACCATAAGATTTCTCTATCTTTTATAGATGCGCTCAAATCCTCATCACACCCCATATCCAACGGACTTGGCTTTATAAACTCTCCCGATTTCCCTTTAATATAAGCCCCTTTGCTATTTAATTCTACTACTGCATACAACGGGCTCTTATATGGAAATGTATACTGAAGATTTGGGAAAGCCTCTTCTATTTCATCTGAAAATCTATGTTTTGCAAACTTTGTTCCGATCCAATGATTTGACATACTGTTTAGAGTATAGTAATACACTCCTTTATCACATTCCAATCTATCTACATGTGTATGTCCGTTTATACAAAGTCTAACTTTTTTACCGCTTCTATTGGCCTTTATGAATAAATTTGAAAGTTCATCAGCATTTTTTATACCCCTAGGGCTTTCATTTAGAGGTTGATGTGAAAATATTATTATAGGCATATCAGATTCCAACAGTTCTTTTTCAATCCAATCCATTTGTTCAGAATCAATATATGGTAAATCTTCAGAATCAAAATAATCCCCATAATAATAATCTTTAAGTTCTCCGGTCTTTGTTTTAAAATTATTACCGTCAACCACTAAGAATTTCCAACCTTTACATATGAAAGAGTAATATCTCTTATCCATTCCATAGAGCTTCATCGCCTGTTCCTTTGAGCAAAAATCGAACTCATGATTTCCAAGTACATGATAATGTGGTTTCAAAAACTTATTAAATTTCTCCAACAGTTCAATTTTCGGTACATCAGCCGGTACTCTCATTGCATTTTTAAGATTTATAGGCATATTCTTTTCTGAACATAGGCATTTACTTGTATCCTCAGGGTAACAAAAATCTCCCAGTTGAATGATAAAGTCAACATCTTCTTTCTTCATTTGTTCTATGAATGTATCCAGTCGTATTCTTCCATCATGCATAATATCCAGATGTAAATCAGTAAAAATTCCAAATTTTACATTACTATAATGCATTTTGCCACCTCAATTATTATTAAATTAACCCTTGACACCACCTGATGTTACTCCTGCCACAATTTTATCGGAAAGGAAAAGGTATATAATTACAGTTGGCATAAATACAATTACTACAGATGCAAACATTCCGGCCCAATCACCCGATTGCATCATTGATTGTACAGTCTGATAAAGACCTACACCTACAGGGCGAAGTTCAGATTTATTGGCAAAAATCAATGCCATAAAATATTCATTCCATCTGCTTATAAAGTTAAAAATTGTTACTGTCATAATCGCAGGTTGTGCCAATGGAAACATAATTCTCCAAAAGCATTGTATCGGACCACATCCGTCTATTGCCGCAGCCTCTTCATAAACATCAGATATTCCTTGAAAAAATGCCATTAGAAAGAAAGTTGTGTATGGTACTGAAGTTGCCGTATATATAAAGATCAAAGTCAAATGTGTTCCACTCAATTTTAATGTACTGACAATTGAAAACAGCGGCATAACAATCATAATACCCGGAATTCCAAGAGCTGTAATAATACTCTTTTTAATCAAACCGTTAAATTTAAATTTAAACCTGGTAAGGCAATATGCTGCAGGTGCGCTCACTATAATTGTAAGAATACATGAAGGCACTGTATAAATCACTGAATTTAAAAGATTCATCAATGCTTTATTTCTAAAGAAAGCTTTAGTATAATTTTCAAAATGTAACCCGGTAGATAATACATTTCCTGTAAAAACCTCTTTAGTTGATGACAGTGAAGCTGCAATAATCCAGCCAATCATAAATATTGTAAAAAAGGCCCAAATGATTCCAATAATATAACTAGGTAATAAAGTAACTTCTTTTCTCCATCTGAAATCGGACTTTCTTTTATTTTTCTTCATCACTTCACCTCCTATATCTCATAGTTATCATCTTTAATTGTATGATTTAAAATCATTGACACAATTACTACAATAACTGTCATAAGCACTGCCGCAGCGGCAGCCATTCCTGCATTTACCGACTCTGATGCTACTTCAGTTCCAAACAAAGTCTGATATGTAAATAACATAGGTGTATATGTATTTACACCGGAGAAAACTTGTGATAAGGCAAAGAATCCCATAGTCCTTGTTGTCCATAACACTATCGCAGTTCTTAAAACACCTTTTGTCAATGGGAAAATAATATGTCTAAAGCGTTGAAATCCTGTGATTCCCTCTAATGATGCAGCTTCAAAGTAATCTTTCGGTATCTTTTCAATTCCGGCTATGAACATCATCATAAAGTACCCTACATTACCGAACACATTTGCAATACACATCGAGAAAAACATATGATCTGAATTTAACCATTGATAATCTGCTAAAGCTTTTAATCCAAGTTTTGCAAACATAGTTGTAAGTAATCCAAATCTGCTATTGTATACATACAGTAACCACATATAACCTACTGCAATCGCTGCAATTACATTTGGAAGGTAAACTATGGTTCTAAAAAACTTTTTAAATCGGATATCCTTTGTAAAAGCCAGTGCAAACAACATAGATAAAACCATTGTAGCAATACCGTTGTAAATCCATATTTTAAGAATATTTACCATGGATCTGACAAATAAAGGTGTTTTAAATAACTTTAAAAAATTTCCAAAACCGACAAATTTCCAGTCCACTAACGGAGTAGTAACACTCTTTACCTTAAACAAGCTCATAGTAATAGTTCTTAATGTCGGATATAAAAATATAACTACCATAAGTACTACGGCCGGTAACATAAATATAATAATCGACCTTTTCGTCTGCTTCATAAAATCCTCCTTATGAAAAAATGTAAAGGCAAAATGCCTTTACATTTTAGCAATGATTTTATCACTGATATATACTAGAACTTGGATGCCATATCAACAAATTCTTCTGCTGTAATGCTTCCACCCATCAGCTTTAAACAAGCATCCGCAATAATCTGCTTACTGTTACTATTTAAGATAATCGCTGTCTGTGACGGATATCTGTTTGTATATTTTGATATAACTTGTTGTGCATCTTTTAAACTATCCGGCCATACACCGTCAACACCAACCGGAATAGCATTTGCCATATCTGAAAATTTCTGGTCAAACGCTGTAGTTACATAAACTCCAAAAGCTGCTGCCGCCTTAGCTTCTTCCTCTGTTGCATCCTTATTGATTGCAATACCATAGCTGCTGTAGCATCCTGATGTCTGATCATCAACTCCGCCTTCTACAGTTGGGAATGCGAAAGATCCCCATTTGAAATCATCCGGTGTTGAGTCTTTTACTTCGTTAGGAAGCCATGTTCCATTGATGTACATTGCTATTTTTTCATTTATAACCATACTTTGCTGTGCATTCGGATATGTATTGGTTTCTATAACCGGATCAAAGTATCCCTTCTTTGCCATATCCTCAATAGCTTTAGCCGCCTCTAACACCTTCGGATTACTCCATGCTGACGGATCATTGCTCAATTTTGCGACCTCATCATTACCCATTAAGCGGCTCATATAATATCCAACCCAGCTTGTAGCATAATTGCTGTCTGTAGTAACCGGAGTATATCCTTTTGCTTTGATTTTTTCACAAGCATCCATAAATTCTGTCCAGGTTTCAGGATATTTTGTTATCCCGCAATCATCAAATATGTTTTTATTGCAGAAAATCATAAATGCCTGCGGTGCGTAAGGAAAATATGAATACTTTCCATCAAACAGTTTTGCGGACAATCCTGACATACTCGGCATAATTCTATCAACATACTTCTCTCCACCGGTTGATTCGTATGACTCTTCAAAATATGGTGTAAGATCCATTGTCATTTCAGACCACATAGACTTAATATTATCAGCATTAGCATCCATCATTGTAACCTTTGTTCCTGCCGATACTGCTGAGCCAACCAGGTTTCTGTTATCACGACCGTTAAATGTAAAATTAATTTTGACACCCGGATTAGCCTTCATAAATTCATCTGCTGCTTCCCTTAATGCATCTGCTTGAGCTTCAGTTTCACTCCAACTTGACCAATACTCAATGTCTGCACTTAGATTTGCATCACCACTCTTTGCATTATCTGCAACGGATTCTGCAGACTTTGTAGTCTCCTCTGCAGGCTTAGATGATCCACCACCACAAGCTACCAGTGACATTCCCATTGCTACCGATAATGCAGCTGCCAACACTTTTCTCATAATTTTCCTCCTATAAAATCAAGGTTCTCTTTTTAGTAACTTTATTATAACGTTTAAATTGAAACGTGTCAATATTTTTTTACTTCTATAAAAACATTATAATATTCGCTTATGCGTCCTTAATAAACTTAGTAATCTACAGCTATAAACCAACACTTCATTCGAATATAATGCAAATAAAAAAAGCCCCGGTTTGAGGCTTTTAAATAGATTATCTTTTAAATAATCATAATTTTACTTAATATCTTATTTCTTAATTTCCTATAACTTATTATTTATAAGTGTAAATACATTCTCCGTATCCATATCATCAAACCGGTTCTTAACCCCTTCAGCTTCCTCTTCATCCGCAGGTCTTACATATCCGGCAAAAGGCTTCTTTTCTCTGACAAATGTGGTTCTGTCTGATATTTCTTCATCATCACTTATGCCTACCGCCTTTATATAATTTGCACCCATATCAAGGCTTACATTCTCAAATATAAAAATCTTTTTTCCTTCTTTTTCTCCAATATATTCGCCGTTTACAAACAATCTTACCTTTTCCATATTTGAATAGATCTTTATATTTATCTTTTCATCACTTCTGATGGCAAATCTCTTGCTTGCGATGTGAACAAATTTCTCATCTGACCAATATGCCTTATATACATAGAAAGCGTCTTTTTTTATTTTTCTGTCTATGGTTACAAGACCTTTATTGTTTCTGCCCTTAACACCTCCTTCATCTCTCATATCACAGCCGAAGTCAAACATATTCCAAACATATGAGCTCCATATCTCAGGTCTTTCAGCAAGAAGCTTTGCCATATGCTCATGATACTGTGCCTGATACTCCTCTGTATAATCCTTACATTCAGGTGTATTGGAATGCCAGCTTATAATACCCTCACAACCATACTCTGAAAGTCCTACCGCTCTGTTTGGATGCATGGCTCTAAACTTATCAAACCATACTTCGTTATCTGTATACTGTCCGCCATACCATCCAAAGTATAGATTGTATGCCAGTATATCTGTAATCTGATTGTGATCAGAATCCATTGGAAGCATTGACACCTGAGCCATTGTTGTAAGTCTTGTTTTATCAATACTCTTTACAAGCTCATCCAGCTCTCTTAAATTATCTGTAAGTCCGGGAATATCTCCCGCAATCGTTATCTCATTTGAAATTCCCCAAAAGCATATACTGCTATGATTGTAGTTTTGATAAATAAGCTCTTTCATCTGCTCCATAGCATTCTCATGTGCCTTTGGATCCTTATTCATTCTCGATATAAAAGGAATCTCAGCCCATACTACAAGTCCGTATCTGTCACAAAGCTCATAGAAATAATCATCCTGCTGATAATGTGCCAGTCTTACACTATTTGCACCTACGTCCATTATCAAGTCATAATCGTCAAAATGGTCAAGCTCTGCAAGTGCATTACCCTTTCCAAGTCTGTCCTGATGTCTGCTCACACCTCTAAGAGGTAGACTCTTTCCATTTAAGAAAAATCCCTTGTCAGGGTCTACATAATACTCTCTGATACCATGATTTACTTCTACATTGTCAAGTACTTCATTATGTCTTACAAGCTTTACACTCAATTTATAGAGGAACGGATCTTCTACACCGTTCCAAAGATGGGCATCATCTACCTTCAGGCTCAGCTTTGTTATCTTCTTTGCAGGTGCAACAACAAAACCTACATCCTCATAACTGTCACCGTCTTTTACCCTGGCCATTACCATATCCGATTCGTCCGGATCTTTTACATAGGCGGTAATGTCAATTATTGCATCATCACCGTCTATCTTTGAAGTAACAGCCACTCCGCTTCCTGCATAATACTCTATATCAAATCTTGTCTTAGATACCGATATAAGACTTACATTTCTGTATATACCACCATAGAATGTAAAATCAGCCATCTGAGGATATACATTGGAATGATTGGCATTATCCACTTCTACAGCCAGCATAAGAGCGTCTTTTTTCTCAAAGAATCTTGTGATATTAACTCTGAATCTTGAGTATCCACCTCTATGCTCCTGTACAAACTCACCGTCGATATATATTCTTGCTATAGAATTTACGCCTTCAAAATTCAAGATAAAATCACTCTCAGGTGATACAAGCGGTCTGATAAGCTTCTTTATATATACTGCTTTACCCTTATAATAGTCATTTCCACCATCCTGACCGTCAAAACCGTTATAGGTATGGGGAACATTGATCATATCAAAGCTCTCATCTATTATGAGTTTGTCGGTGACTTCAATATTCTTTTTGAAAAGCCAGTCCTTATTTAAATCATCTATGACTCTCATATATTTCCCTCCTAATTATAGTATCATTATTTTATAGATGAATTATAACAAGAAAATTCATTAAAAAATACTGTCTTTTAGCAAGAAATCATTCTTTCAATTTTTGAAATAAATTGTATACATAACATTGTTAGTTTTTAAACAATTTCTATTTAAAAGTCAAATTTTTATAGTCAAGAGATTGAAAGTTATATTGTTGACTTCATATTTTTAATAGTGTATAGTATCTTCGTAAATGAATAATTATATTTGTAATAGTTTATTTTTTATAACTCTTACAAATCTTAAGTACCTAGGAGAAAGAAATGCCAAACGATTTTGTTTTTAGAGATCAATTGCCTATAGCGCCTCTAAAGATTGCCGCTCTTGAAAGCTGCTATGATTTTGCCAAGAAAGTCAATGATTATATTGTTGAGTTCAGAAGAAATGATACTACTGAGCTTATGAACAGTAAAATGGACTTGCATTACAGAGGCTATGACTGTGATAATTATCTTCTTGATATTGCCTGTCCGAGATTCGGTTCAGGTGAGGCCAAGGGCATAATAAAAGAATCAGTTCGTGGTACAGATGTATTTGTAATGGTGGATGTATTAAACCACTCTCTCAGCTATAAGCTTAACGGTTTTACAAATTATATGTCACCTGACGATCACTATCAGGATCTTAAGAGAATTATCAGTGCAAGTATTGCCAATGCAAAAAGAGTCAATGTTATCATGCCTTTCTTATATGAGAGCAGACAGCACAAAAAGACAAAAAGAGAATCCCTTGACTGTGCTCTGGCACTTGCGGAACTTGTGGATATGGGTGTAAGCAATATCATCACATTTGATGCACATGATCCGAGAGTACAAAACTCTATTCCTCTTACAGGATTTGACAACTTCATGCCTACATATCAGTTTGTAAAAGCATTATTTACAAATGTACCGGATTTAAAGGTAAATAAAGACGATATGATGATCATAAGCCCGGATGAGGGTGCTATGAACAGAGCTGTATATCTGGCAAATAACCTTGGTGTAGATATGGGTATGTTCTATAAGAGACGTGATTATTCAAAGGTAATCGACGGCAGAAACCCTATAGTTGCTCATGAATTCCTTGGAAGCAGTGTGGACGGCAAGGATGTTATTATCATGGATGATATGATTTCTTCCGGTGAAAGTATGCTTGATACAGCAAAAGAGCTTAAGAAGAGAAATGCAAAGAGAATTATTATCTGTGCTACATTCGGACTTTTCACAAACGGTCTTGATAAATTTGATGAGTTCCATAATCTAGGACTTATAGATTATGTTTGTACTACAAATGTGCATTACAGAAACCCTGAGCTTCTTACAAAGCCATGGTATCTGGAAGCAGATATGACAAAGTACCTTGCCGCTATTATAAACTCATATAACCATGATGTTTCAATAGGAAAGAGTCTCTCACCGACAATGAAAATACAAAATTTTGTATCAAAATTTAAATAAGAATAAGGGGACGCTCGGAAATAAGTGATTTTACTTACGGACATCCCCTTTTGAAATTAAATATTTCCATCTTTTTTGGATTTAGCTCTCTTGAAAAGCGCAATACATATTTTAATGATTAAATAAAGTCCCCAAAATACTATAAACGAATAATCAAATATAGTGCTTTTCAAGTCCCATGTAGTATGGAGTATAAAATGTGCAACCAAAAATCCGGCTATTATTTGCACTACCAGAATAAATAGCGCCCATAATATCTCCTGTTTCAAAAACTCCTTCATATTTTACTTTCTCCCAGCACGCTTACTGAATGTCCATGTTCCAACATACTATTAATAGTATTTTTAATGACAGTATCAGATATGTAATTTTTCCACTAGTTATTTAATCCAACTTCCAATACTCTTTACATTCTAATTGTAATATCTTTAATAATTTATCTTGAAAAGATAGATGCCGAATACGGCATCCCTATTATTTGCTGTTTAATGGTACAATCGCAAGTGTTTTTCCCAATGGTGCCAATACTTTTAATATCGTATCAAGTTGTGGACTTGTTTGTCCTTTTTCCATCCTTGCTATTACAGGCTGTTTTACACCACTTAATTCTTCTAATTTCTTTTGGCTCAATCCCCTTTCTTGTCTGGCTTTAATAAGTTCTCCTATCAGAGCAACTCTTAAGTCACTTTCCAATATTTCTTCAGGTGTTAAAAGCGAATCTATAAATTCTAAAGCATTCTGTCCAATCGCACTATTCATAATTCATTCCCCTTTCTATTAAATCTGAAAGTTCACGCTTTGCTTTTTCAATTTCTCTCTTTGGAGTTTTCTGAGTTTTTTTCATAAACTGATGTAATAGTACAAAGCTTCCGTTTTTCCATCCTACAAAAAGTATTCGATCTCTTAACGGTCTTAGCTCCCATATATCCCCATCTAAATGTTTTAAATACGGCTCACCCGCTTTTGTTCCATACTCACTTAAAACTTTTATATAATCCCTTATTTTATTCAGTTTAATACGACTGTCTTTATCTTTTTTATCGGACAATCCAATTATATACTCAGCTACAGGCTCTTTCCCATCTTTATCTTTATAAAAATATATATTGTACAAGTTCCCCCCTCCTTAAATCAATTATACTTAAAAGTTATTAAACAGTCAACTTTATCAATAAAAAATCCCGACATAACTTTATTAAAGATATGTCGGGAGATTATTAAGGTTTATACATTAAATGTACTTCCACCTATAAATTCTCTTAAAATAGAATTTGAAGGCACATTATCACTTGGTATACCGAGGAAATAGTCAAGGAACTTTAAAAGTCTCTTTGCCTCGGGATATTCCTTGCTGTCTTTTTGTACACTGAATAATACCGGCTCAACATATTGCTTTATAACCGCAATCTCGTAGTTTAGAGCCGAGTTGAAAGTTGCATCCGCGCTGCTTTGATATGGGAATATATACTTTTCTTCCCCTCTTCTTACAGAATCCCACATTGAAATTGTCTTTGTAGGTGAAGTGCCTCTCTTTCTGACATCTCTTATCATTCTTCTAAGTAATCTGCCGTCTGTAGTAGGTATACGATTGTGCTCATCTATATTTAATTGAGTCAGTGCACTTATATATATCTTATATCTGCTGTCCTTAGGCAATCTGTATGAAAGTTCATCATTCAAACAGTGTATACCCTCTATAACAAGAATATCATCCTTACCAAGCTTTAAGAAGTTTCCGTTGTATTCTCTCTGCCCGATTTTAAAATTAAAGCTTGGAATCTCCACTTCTTCCCCGTTCAAAAGAGCCAACATATCTTCATTAAACTTTTCAATATCCATTGCACCCAGACATTCAAAGTCAAGCTCACCATGTTCATCTCTCGGTGTATCTTCTCTGTTCTTAAAGTAATTGTCTACCTCAAGCGGGTGAGGTTTTAATCCGTGAGATCTTAATTGTATACTGAGTCTGTGTGAAAATGAAGTCTTTCCTGATGAAGACGGACCTGCAATCATAACCAGCTTTACATTACCTCTTTTTACGATATCATCCGCAATATCTCCAATCTTCTTTTCCATATATGCTTCAGAAATAAGGATCATTTCATTTGTCATACCGTTTGCAATCATCTCATTTAGAGAACCTACATCGGCAACTCCCATATCTTCGGCATTCTTACTGGCATTATTAAGCTCATTAAAGATTTTTTCTTCAGGAACAAACTCTTCCACCACTTCGGGGTTATCCTTCTTAGGTATAATAAGAACAAGTCCGTCCTTGTATTTTGTCAGGCTGAATTTATTTACAAATCCTGTCGAATAAACAATGTAGCCGTAATTATAGTCTATATAGTCCTCAAGCTTATATATATTTACTCTGGACACTCTTCTAAACTTAAAAAGTTTTTCCTTTTCAAAAAAGCCTGCATCATGAAACATCTTTATCGCAGTATCGGTATGAACACTCATCTTCTCTATTCTGATATTTTCATCGACAATTTCTCTCATCCTGCCGTCTATTTTATCAATATCAAACTCAGATTCACCGTTCATTCTGATAAACAGTCCGTTTCCGGTGGAAAATTCCACAATAGGTTTTATATTCTCACCATATATATCTTTAATAGACTTTAAAAGTATGAGTACGGCACTTCTTTCATATGTAGAACGCCCGATAGCATCACTTAAAGTAACAAATTCAAGTTTTATATCGGATTTTAAAGTCTTATGCAGCTCCTGCAACTTACCATCTACCTTGACTAAAAGTGCCCTTTTCTTATGCTCCGTTACTATATCAAAATAACTTGTATTCTCTTCATATTCAAATACTTCGTTGTTTATATTTACTTTAAACTTTTTCATTATTTTATTTTTCTGATCCATCCCTGTGGTGCTTCTATTTCGCCCATCTGTATTCCTGTAAGGGTGTCATAGAGTTTCTTTGTAATCTCACCCATTCCTTCCATACCGGCAGGTAAGCTTATCACTTCTTCTCCTCTGTAGATTCTTCCTACAGGTGAAATAACTGCTGCAGTACCGCAAAGTCCCGCCTCTTTGAATTCCTTTATTTCATCAAAGGCAACCGGTCTTTCCTCTGTCTTAAGTCCAAGATAATGCTCTGCAACATAAAGAAGTGATCTTCTTGTAATTGAAGGCAATATTGAATTTGACTTCGGTGTAACTACCGTATTATCTTTTGTAATAAAGATAAAGTTTGCGCCTCCTGTCTCTTCGACATAAGTTCTTGTAGCCGCATCCAGATACATATTCTCATCAAATCCGTTTCTATGAGCTTCCATAAGAGGATGTATACTCATAGCATAATTAAGTCCTGCCTTTATATGTCCCGTACCTCTCGGTGCTGCTCTGTCAAACTCACTTACAGTAATTGTGATAGGCTTTGCGCCGCCCTTAAAATAAGGACCTACAGGTGTTACAAACATTCTGAACTGATACTCTGCAGCCGGCTTAACTCCGATTACAGGCGATGAAGCAAACATATAAGGTCTTATATAAAGTGTTGCTCTCGAACCGAAAGGCGGTACCCACGCTTCATTTGCAAGTACTACCTTGTCCACCGCTTCAAGGAATCTCTCCTCATCAAACGGCGGCATCTCAAGTCTTTTAGCTGAATCATGCATTCTCTTTGCATTTAGATCAGGTCTGAATGTAACTATATGTCCGTCCTTTGTTCTGTATGCCTTTAAACCCTCAAAAACTTCCTGGCAATACTGTAAAATACCTGCCGACTCATTTATCGTAACATTTGAGTCTGTCAAAAGCTCTCCATCATCCCACTTTCCGTCTTTAAAATTGCTGACATATCTGTAATCAGTAATTCTGTAGTTGAAACCTATATTTCCCCAATCTAAATCCTTTATTTCCATGATAGCCTCCTATTGTTCATTAAGTTTGGCAAGTTTTGCAGCCTGATCCGCCGCAATACATCCGTCTATAAGCTCCTGAATATCACCATTCATTATCTTATCAAGTTTATATAAGGTAAGATTTATTCTGTGATCGGTTACCCTTCCCTGTGGGAAGTTGTAAGTTCTGATTTTTTCAGATCTGTCACCTGTACCGATCTGGCTTCTTCTGTCTGCCGCCTCAGCACTTTGCTTTTTCTCAAGCTCTATTTCATAAAGCTTTGATCTAAGAAGTGCAAATGCCTTTTCCTTGTTTTGCAACTGACTCTTTTCTGTCTGAGAATAGATAACAATGCCTGTAGGATAGTGAGTAAGACGAACTGCAGAGTCTGTAGTATTGACACACTGTCCACCGTTTCCGCTGGCTCTCATAACGTCTATTCTGACATCATTCATATCAATCTGTACATCAACTTCCTCAGCCTCGGGCATTACTGCAACAGATGCTGTAGAAGTATGTATTCTTCCGCCCGACTCAGTCTCAGGTACTCTTTGTACTCTGTGAACTCCCGACTCATACTTAAGTTTTGAATAAGCACCCTTACCGCTTACCATTGCCACAACTTCCTTGTATCCGCCTATACCGTTCTCATTAACATCAATCATCTCAACCTTCCAGTTTTGAGACTCCGCATAATGAGTGTACATACGATACAGCTGCATAGCAAAAAGTGCCGCCTCGTCACCGCCTGCTCCGGCTCTGACTTCCAGCATTATATTCTTATCATCATTAGGATCTTTTGGTAAAAGTAAAATCTTTAGCTTTTCTGAAAGTTCCTCTTCCAGTCTCTTACCCTCGGCAAGCTCTTCCTTTGCCATCTCCCTCATTTCTTCATCGTTCATCTCAAGCATTTCAAGTGCATCCACCTGTAATTGCTTTGCTTTTTTATATTCTCCGTAAGTTTCCACTAATGGGGCAAGATCTGACTGCTCTTTCATCAGCTTTCTGAATCTATTTTGATCATTAGCCACATCACCACTGGCAAGCTCTGCCATGATTTCATCATAATGTACTACTATATCTTCTAAATTATCAAACATCTTTTCCTCTTATGATTTTTTTATTTAACTGTATATTATTGCAACTCTGTCTAAGTTTGCCAGGTCCTTTTTTATAACTACATTTTTGCCTTCAAACAAAGCTCTTATATCATTTGCTTCATCATAGCCTATTTCAAGAGCCAATACACCGTTGTCTACCAAATAGTCCTCATAATTTTCGGCAATTATTTTATAAAATTTCATGCCGTCAGCATCTCCGTCAAGTGCCAGTCTCGGCTCAAAATCCTTAACTTCACTTTCCAAAGTATCTACAACATCGCTCTGTATATAAGGCGGATTGGATACTATGATATCATATTTATTTTCACATGTTAAGCTTGAAAACATATCACTCTTTAAAAAATTGATATTCAAATCAAGCTCATTTGCATTTCTTTTTGCAACTTCAAGTGCCTTATCCGATATATCCAGAGCATCAACTCTTTCAAATCCTCCAAGCTTTTTTAATGCAATGGCTATGGCTCCCGAACCTGTACAAATATCAAGTATTCTTTTACTCTTATCTTTTTTTGAAATCTTTAAAACTTCTTCAACCAGCACTTCCGTATCAAATCTCGGAATAAGTACATTCTCATTGACATAGAGTGGAAGTCCGCAAAAATATGCCTTATTTAAAATATACTGTATAGGCATATGACCAAGCCTTTTTTTTACATATTTATTCAATGTATCAAGCTTTGATATATCCTCTATTTCATCATACTTATACATCGTCCATTTTGAAAAATCAAAATCGAATATCTCATATATAAGCAGGAGTATGTCACTTTTTGCATCCTTGAAGTTTTTTTCTTCCAACAGCTTTACATATTTATCAAAAGCTTCAATATATTTCATATCAGAAGTTTTCCTCAAGGTATTCTCTCCAGTCAAATACCCTTTCAACTGCCGCAATAGCTACCTCAACCATATCAGGTGTAGGCTCCTTTGTGGTAAGTCCCTGCATCCAAAGTCCCGGCTTACTTATAAGATTTACAAGCCAAAAATCGCTTCTTCCTGCAATTCTTAAAAACTCGTAGCTTACTCCGGCTATAACTGGTACCAGAACAATTCTTGATACCGCTCTAAGCCATATGGTATCAACTCTGATTACCATAAAGAATAGTATACTTATCATCATTACAATGATAATAAAGCTTGTACCGCATCTCTTATGCTCCTTTGAGCTCTTCATAACATTTTCCACATTAAGCTCAAGACCATGTTCAATACAGTTTATACATTTATGCTCCGCTCCATGATACATAAATGTTCTTTTAATATCTTCCATTCTTGATATCATTTTTATATAGAAGATAAATATTGCTATTCTTATTATTCCCTCAAAAATTGCAATTACATAGTAATTATCAACTTTCAACTTAATAATATTGCTGAGAAGCATCGGCAGGACCATAAATATAGCTATGGATGCTATTACTGAAATAAACATCGTAACACCCATTATCACTTTATCCAGCTTATCTCCAAAAATCGCTATCAGCTTTTCTTCAAACTTTGAAGGTTTTGAATCCTCATCGTCTTCAAAAAAGCTTGCTGAATATGACAATGTTTTCATTCCCAAAACCAATGAGTCTATAAATGAAAATATACCTCTAAGAAACGGAAGTCCCAATATCGGCATTCTTGTAGTCAAGCTCTCATATTTATCTTCCATTACCGCAATTGTTTTATCCGGCTTTCTAACAGCTGTAGAATATCTGTCACCGTTTTTCATCATGATGCCTTCTATAACAGCCTGTCCGCCTATTCCTGAATATTTCATATTTACTCCGTAATCTATTTAAAAAGAGCCAGACACCTGCCTGACTCCCCCTAATAAATAGTATTTCTTTATCTTATTATTCAGCCTTAACACCATATCTACGGTTAAACTGCTCGATACGACCACGTGCCTGAGCTGATTTCTGCTGACCTGTATAGAAAGAATGGCACTTAGAACAAATTTCTACGTGGATATCTTCCTTTGTTGAACCTGTAACAAATGTGTTACCACAGTTGCAAGTTACTGTTGCCTGATAATAATTTGGATGTATTCCCTGTTTCATAATTCACCTCTTTTAAAAATTTAACGGTTACATAAAGTAGACTCGTTACAAAGTACATCTTAGGATAGCATAAATGAGGATAAATTGCAAGAGTGTAATTTACTCTTTACTCTTTGATTTAAGATATAATATCAAACTCCAAAGATCCGACAACGTATATCCTATCATTAATACCATATTTTACTTTACTTTCAAACTCGACCAATATTTCCTCATCACATATACTTGTTTTGGCATAAAGTGAAAATTCATCTACAATTCTTTTTACTTCTACTGTCGCTATTATATGTGAGGAATGTCTATGTGGCTGTTCAAACATAAGTTCACCGTTTTTAATATAAGAGCCTGTTACTAAATCTATTCTTAATTTACCTTTTATTATATTTCCAACAAATCTTAGCTCTGAGTTCTTGCCATCATCTATATATTCATCATATTCTATAAAATGTACTATAATCTTACTTTTGTCCTCCATTTCAGCATCAACAAATCTATCATAACCGAATGTACAGATATTAATAATTTTCAAATTCATAATACTTTCTATACCTCATACCTTTTATAAATTAAAAAGTTTTAGGATCCTCAAATACCCATATTTCATTCCACGGTAGTTTTGCATATAACTTATCTATATCATCCTTTGTATAAAAGTACTCCTCCATAAATACATCCTCAGGAAAAAGCTTAAAATATCTATGAAAGAATTCCAACAAAAGTCTTTCTCTACCTGATATATCCTCAAAAATAATATAACTTGGCACTGTTTCTCCCATACTTGGAATATAGTATTCATGTGATTCCTTCGGCTTCGGATAAAAATAAATTATAATGTTATCATTATCATCCAGTGAATCCCATTGATACTCGTCATCATCCCATTTTCTGCTCCAATGATCATTGATAAAACTAATACTAAAACTTTCGCCTGTAATTAATTTATCTTTTTCTTTACCACCTGCATAAAACTTCATCTTTGTAAATATATCAATTATTATATCCAAGTCTTTTTCTGTTGGATATTCACCTTTTCTAAATAACGATGCCGGTACTCCCATTATCTTAGTACTCCCTAAATTAATATTTTATTATTTACTCTTCTTTTTATATGTATCCGGATTTTTATAAATCCACTCTGCATCAGGTTCTTTTAAATTATAAATTCTATCTATATCTTGCTTTGTAAAATAAAGTCCGTTATCTATATAAAATATAGAATCGCTATACTTTTCCATATATTTATGTAATATTTCAAGTATAACCAGCTCTCTGCCAAGTATATCTGTAAATCTGAAAAAAGTTTCAAGTCCTGCACTCTCTGCTTTTTTAGTCGGAATCTCTTTACATTCTTTATATGCATATACATTTAATAAAGATAAAGTATCATTCTTATCAAAAAGTAATTTATCATTTCCTTTCTTTATGTATATCAGGTCTGTAGTTTCCTTTTCAAGAACTATATATTTAATATATCCAAGTTCTCTCAATATATCTACAAATTTATACGCAATAAATCTCTTCTCTATACAGCTTTTATTTAATATTCTACCCTCATATATCATTATCTGCTCCCTCTAACTTAAAAACTATCCGGACTGATATATAACCAGTTAGGATCATAAGTTTTTGAATATATTTTATCTATGTATTTTTTAGTATAAAAAAACTTATCACAGTCCCAAAATATATCATCCGGATAAAGTTCAAAATATCTATGTAAAAAATCAAATATTATTCTTTCTCTAGAGCTAACATTCTCAAAAAACAAATACGAGTAATATTTTTTACAAGTTTTGGGACAATAAAACATTTCCTCATTGTTCTCTATTAAATCGATATAAATAATTGTACTCTTTTTCAAGTTCTCCGAATTAACCAACTCATCATCAGTAATCGGCATAGCTATTGTTAACATATAAACATCTGTTTCATCATATATACTAAATCTTGTAAAACCTAACGATATAAAAATATTTATTATCTCTTCTATTCTTGTATGATCAGGGTGAATTTCACTTCTTAAAAGTCTCATTGCTGTTGCCATCGATTTTACGTCTCCTCAAGTTCTTCAAAAACAATCTAAAATGTACTAGGATCCTCATACATCCAAGTCTCATTCCATGGTAATTTTGCATATACCTTATCTATATCATCCTTTGTATAAAAATAATCTCCCCAAAATACATCTTCAGGAAACAGTATGAAATATCTATGCAAAAACTCTAACAATGTTTTTTCTCTTCTGAGCATATTGTCAACCAAAAGATAATATGGTGTATATTGTTTCATACTTGGAATATATTCAAAAAATGAACCCCTTGCATTTTTATAAAAATAAATTATTATATGATCGTTGTCATCCATACAATTTTCCTGATAATAGTCTCCTTCCCATCTTTTTATCCAGTCATCATTTATAAAACTTAAAACCCAACCACTATCTTTTTCATCTAACTCACTTTTCCCATGGGCAACAAAATTCATATCCTTAAATATGTTTATGATTATATCTAAGTCTTTTTCTGTTACATATCTACCTTTTCTAAATATAGCTGCTGATTCACTCATTATTTTAATAATCTTTCTAATTCATTTAAATCTGTAATTACTGTAACACCTAAATCTTTGATTTTCTCAATCTCCTCCAATTTTTCCGTTTCTGCACTTGGTGCTGGAATAAGGAAGAGATATTTGCTTTGAAATAACTCTCCCTCAAAACAGTACCGTTAAGCATTTAACTTAGAATGTTTTAGGATCCTCATACACCCATATCTCATTCCATGGTACTTTTGCATATAACTTATCTATATCATCCTTTGTATAAAGGTACTCCTCCATAAATACATCCTCAGGAAACAGCTTAAAATATCTATGAAAAAATTCCAGCAAAAGTCTTTCTCTACCTGATATATCATCAAAAATAATAAAACTTGGCACTGTTTCTCCCATACTTGGAATATAGTATTCATGTGATTCCTTCGGCTTCGGAAAAAAATAAATTATAATATGATCATTATCATCCAGCGAATCCCATTGATAATCGTCATCATCCCATCTTCTTCTCCAATGATCATTAGTAAAGCTGATACTGAAACTTTCGCCTGTACTTAATTTATCTTTTTCTTTACCACCTCCATAAAACTTCATCTTTGTAAATATATCAATTATTATATCCAAGTCTTTTTCTGTTGGATATTCACCTTTTCTAAATAACGACGCTGATACTCCCATTATCTTAATGTTCTCCCTAAATTATTTTTTAGTGTTTACTCTCCTTTTTGTATTTATCAGGATTTTTGTAAATCCACTCTGCATCAGGCTCAGGCATATTATATATTGCATCAATATGATGTTTCCTGAATGTGTAACCGTTATCAACATAGAATGTGCTATTTGGGTATTCTTCCATATATCTGTGTACTATTTCCAATATGATAAGTTCTTTTCCAATCATATCAGGAAAGCGAAAGAAGGTAACAAGCTCATTTTTTTTGATTTTCTTGTGAAAACCTCCTTTATATCTACATAAGCATAAATTTGAATCATTGGCGCAGGATCTTCTTCATCAAAAAAATCGTATTCATTATCTTCCTTAGACAGTATAAGACTACCATCTCTTTTACGTATCATCACTATTCTATGGTAGTTCATAGCATCAAGGATTTCTCGCATCCTGGTATCAACAAATATATTTCTTTCCTTAAATTTTTCTAATATTCTTCCCTCACATATCATATATACATCCCCTTCTTATACTGCTGCCACAAGAGAGCTTTTTTACAAAGCATCCGGACTGTAATATATCCAATTTGAGTCTTTATTACAGTATACTTTTTCAATGTCTTCTTTTCTATAAACATATCCTGACGCGCTTAAGAAAATATCCTCAGGAAAGAGTTTAAAATATCTGTATAAAAACTCCGATATTATCAATTCTGTTCCTTTAATGTCATCAAAGTAAATATATGCATAATAATAGCAATTTTCTCTTGGATAAAAAAACTTATACCTCCCTTCTATATCTATCTCCACCAGTAACATACTTAAATACATGTTGTAGACTCTTTTTTTTATATTACTTTCATCATCATCTTCAAGTATACTTGCGGACAACCCGTAATAATCCTTTGAGTCATGAATCGAACAATGTGTATATCCTATTGACATTAAAATGTTTATGACCTTTTCCATGTCTTTTTTATCAGCTGTTATTCTTTTTCTTAATATACCTGTGCGCCACATTATAAAAAATCTCCTTTATCTCCTCAAATCTATTTATCAATTTAATTCCCTGATATAGCAAGGTATTTTGTCTGCCGGCCATACTTTTTCATTTCCATGTATTCCCCTTCTTCTATCATCTTGTCTATAGCTTCTCTAAACCAATCTATAAGTTTATCAACTTTTTAGTAAAGAAGAGCTGTTAGATATAAAACAGCTCCTCTTAAAAAATATCAATAGTATAATTTAGAATGTTTTAGGATCCTCATACGCCCATAATTCATTCCAAGGTAGTTTTGCATATAACTTATCTATATCATCCTTTGTATAAAAGTACTCCTCCATAAATACATCCTCAGGAAAAAGCTTAAAATATCTACGAAAAAATTCCAACAAAAGTCTTTCTCTACCTGATATATCCTCGAAAATAATATAACTTGGCACTGTTTCTCCCATACTTGGA
>NZ_ALJL01000031.1 GCF_000287675.1 Lachnoanaerobaculum sp. ICM7 | reverse complement strand
CAAATCAAGAACAGCTGTATCTTTAACCTCTATTACAGATGGTGTATTGCTACCTACAGCCGCATCATCAACATATGCATTTGTAAATGTAGAACCGGCCTTTAATGCTACCGTACCTGCACTTGCTTCTATAATAGGTGCAGTAGGCTTTGCTGTAACACTTGGCTGTGAGAAATAAGCCTTATTACCGTCTACAGTAACATCACGGAAACTAAGTGCAGAACCTGCATTCTCTACCTTAAAGAGAGGACCTGTAAAGTTATCAGCTCTCTTTATAGTAGCAATATCTGTCTTTATAGGCGGTGTATTATCGTGATTATAACCTACACCATAGCTCTGGCCTGCCGGTAATGCAGAAAAGTCTGCAGTTTGAATAGTTATATCGGTACCTGCCGGAATAGTCACTGTACCATTCATAGTAGTATCCGACTGAAGGTAAATATATGCCTTCTTGGCACCATTTGCCTCGATTCGTGCTACAGCATCAGCAATACTTCCTACAGGGTTACCCATGAATCCGGCCGTACCTGCTGATGTAGCGCTACCGTCAGCACCATTATTTACATAGTAAACCGAAGGTTTGATAGATGCTACAAATGTAGCAATCTTTGTCTCTCCGGGAAGCAAGTTAAAGTAGGTTGAAAAAGCACCTGCTGAATCTCCCGGATTTATAAATCCTGATCTACTCTGTGAGAAAACCCAGTTGGTATGACCAACACCGGCTGTTGATGACCAATGTCCTGCCCATACACGGTTTTCTGAAGGGTCATTTGCATCTCTTTTTACAACACCTGCGTCCTTACCTGATGTATAAATATCAAATATAGTAAGTCCATACTGTCCACTTGTAGAGTTTTGGAAATGAACCCCCTCAAACGCTCCACCTGCACCATGAGGTGTAACAAAAATAGGAACCGCATCCTGAGATGTAACCATGGTATCTGTCTCATTACCCACCATAAAATCCACAGTACTTGAACCCGGATTATATGCAGTGTATTGAACAATAATATATTGGTCATCGTCTGAAGGTTTTATCTCCTGACGTAGCTGAACAGTATTTGTTCCGTCTGTCAAAGTAAGAACTTCACCATCATAATGATTAGCACCTGTATGTAATGCCTTTTTTGAACTTGTATAACTAGCTGAATTCGGCTCATCATTTGATGTTCCTGTCCAAGTATTCACTATTGGATCAAGAGGATTTGTCGCATCATATGGTGTACCGCCCGTTTTATTCTGTACATCAGTGCCTATACGATACGGCTTACCGAAAGCATAGTATCCATGCCACCAGTTATTCGAATACGCAGAACGAATAGTAGGTGCTATATCAGCACTGTCACCATGTGATGTCACCTGATTATCATCATAATATCCACGAGATTTATTTTCTCTTGCTGCAGAATCTGTAATACCGGCAAAGTTAAATGTGAAAGTATCTCCACCCGCTGCTGATCCATATGTATTTGTACCAACATGGTTAGTGCTTGAACCTGCCGGTCCAAAAGCAAATGCAGTTGAATCTGAAGATCCGTATGTCAAGTTTGCATTAACTCTTGAAACATACTTATTACTTGCCTCTGTAGCCGGCGCTGTTATTTCCGGATGTAAATCCTCATTCGGCAAAAGTCCCGCCGCCTGCGCAGTCATATTGCCCAGCGGAGCCCCTGTAAGGACCATGGCTCCTGCAAGCAATCCGGCAGTCGTCTGCTTGATTGTCCTTATTAAATTATTTTTCTTCATATCTCTCCTCTAACTATCTGTCAAAGAGAACAAAATCACTGTCCAAGTTGTTCAATCCGTCTGTGGCATATGTGATTTCAGCTCCCCATCTGTCATGTCTGTCGGCACTTGAATCGTAGTGATAGAATCTTCCGTTCTTCTTTCTCGGTCTGTCACTATCACTTACTCTTGCTACGAACTTTGAGTTTGAAACTACTATCCAGTTACCCTCTCCGTCCTTAAGAATCTTTGTGCCTTTGACTACTTTACCGTTTGAGTCTACGACTACATACTCGCCGTGACCTGTTCTTGTGTCCTTAAGAATACCGTACTTAAGGCTTGCATCAGCATCCAGTCTTAATCCGTTGAAGTAGAACTTACCGTCGTTCTTTGCAAGTGTGCATCTTGCTCCGATAGCCTTAC
>NZ_ALJL01000030.1 GCF_000287675.1 Lachnoanaerobaculum sp. ICM7 | reverse complement strand
TGTATAAATATTATACAAAGGAATATTTGTCATCCGGTCCTGCTCACGATAATCTGACATAGATGTACGAACAGCATACTTTGGATGATACTTTTCACAAAAGGCTTTAAGACTTTTTGCTCTCAAATTCTCTTCCGCTTTCACCTCTAGCGGAATTATCGATGTTTTGCCTTGAATCATAAAATCTATCTCTCACTTGAATTGGATGTGGAATAATAATAAGGCTCTATACCTTCCGATGCAATAAGTTGCTGCAAAACATATTGCTCTGTCAATGCTCCCTTAAATTCAGTAAAAATTCTGTTGCCGTCAATAATCACTTGAGCATCCAAATCTGTCATAGCTATCAACAAACCTACATCAAGCAGATACACTTTAAATGCATCAAGGTCAAGATACGCTTTCAATGGAAGTGCTACTTTTCCTACTCTTTGTACCTTATGGATCAACCCGCAATCTAAAAGCCACTGTAATGCAAGTTCAAAGTCCTTTGCTCTTGAACCCTTTCTAACTTGTCCATAAATATATTTTTTATTTTCTTTTGCCAACTGCATTGGAATAGAATCCCACACAAGATTTAGTCTATGTAATTTTATGATAGCACAGACAAAATATGGTGTACAATACTTATGTATACAAAAATCAAACATATTATCCGACATCATATTTTAGTATACGGATTCTTATATTGCCCGTGTTTGTTGCTTCTTCCACTGCCATAGCTTATTGCAAACTTCGGACATCTATGTAGACAACCTAAACACATCTCACATTCTTCATCTTTCCATACCGGGTGATCACCTTCCATAATTATCGCTCCGACAGGACATTTTTTCTCACATAATTTACATCCTATACATAAATCCTTATTTACAGATAAATTCTTTGTCTTTCTTTCTGCAGTATACATAAATGCTGACGGTAGTGCTGCAACAAACTTTGGCAGCTTATTTTTGATAAAGTCTCCTCTTTTATTTGATTTGATATCTTCAATAACTGTTTTAAGCTGAGCTTTTCCTTTATTTAGCCACTGCTCTACCCTCTCTTTATTTGAGAGATTAAAAATCGGTGTCCATGTATCAGGCATTATCACACTGTAGTATGCATCAAATTTTTGACCTTTTCTTTTCAAAATTTCTTTTGCCATAGTCCCTATCTGACCGGTAGAGGTACCATAGCTCACCAGAAGAAAGGTATATCTACAATTATCTATTGTAAGTTTTTCTAAAAATTCTGTTACAATTCTTGGAAGCCTCCAAAAATATGTCGGAGTTATAACACCCAATATTTTTTCATCTTTAAATAAATATTTACCTTCCCTAATACAATCCACTATGGATATAGCTTTATCATCAGTTTCTGCTGCAATTTGCTCTGCAATATATTTTCCGTTGCCTGTTGCACTAAAGTATAAAATCATCTTATTTACCTACGTATTCTCTAATTTTATAAATATTATACAAAGGAATATTTGTCATCCGGTCCTGCTCACGATAATCTGACATAGATGTACGAACAGCATACTTTGGATGATACTTTTCACAAAAGGCTTTAAGACTTTTTGCTCTCAAATTCTCTTCCGCTTTCACCTCTAGCGGAATTATCGATGTTTTGCCTTGAATCATAAAATCTATCTCTCCACTTGAATTGGATGTGGAATAATAATAAGGCTCTATACCTTCCGATGCAATAAGTTGCTGCAAAACATATTGCTCTGTCAATGCTCCCTTAAATTCAGTAAAAATTCTGTTGCCGTCAATAATCACTTGAGCATCCAAATCTGTCATAGCTATCAACAGACCTATATCAATCAGATACACTTTAAATGCATCAAGGTCAAGATAAGCTTTCAATGGAAACGCTACTTTTCCTACTCTTTGTACCTTATGGATCAACCCACAATCTAAAAGCCACTGTAATGCAAGTTCAAAGTCCTTTGCTCTTGAACCCTTTCTAACTTGTCCGTAGATGTATTTTTTATTTTCTTTTGCCAACTGCATTGGAATAGAATCCCACACAAGATTCAGTCTTGGAACAAGTGAAACTTCAGCATGCTTTGAAAAGTCTTGTTGATAATAATTCAAAAGGTTTCTCTGTATTTCTCTCACTTGTTTAAAATCTTTACTGTCAACATAAGTTTTTACAACCTCAGGCATTCCACCTACATAGTAGTATTCACGTAATCTGTCTATATATTTAGTCTTAAACATTGTTATCATATCTGTATCATCACTTTGAAGTACATTTGCAAAACGTTCTTCACCTAAAGCATATAAAAACTCAAGAAAGGTCAATGGGTAAAGATCCATAAAGTCAACCTTGCCTACAGGAAATGATGTTCCTTTATGAAGAGCTACACCTAATAATGAACCTGCTGCTACTATTGCATACTCCGGTGCATTCTCACAAAAGTATTTCAATGAAGATAGAGCCTTCGGTACCTCTTGTACTTCATCAAATATCAATAAAGTATTTTTTGCATCAATAGAAACTCCTGTTTCTATACTGATTGCCAATAAAATCCTGTCTATATTGATATCGCCCTCAAATACCTGCTCCAACCTTTTATTATTATCAAAATTTACATAAGCAACTTTTTCAAAACATGTTCTTCCGAACTCCTTCATCAGCCAGGTTTTTCCAACCTGTCTTGCCCCTCTGATAATCAAAGGCTTTCTATTTTGTTTATCCTTCCATTCTATAAGTTTTTCAAGTGCAAAACGCTTCATAAGGTTACCTCCCAAAATACTTCCCTAAAAACATATACTCTTTTTTATATATTAGAGGTTTAAAAGTATTTCGTCAACATTTTTAAGGCCGTAAAAATGTAGTCTATTACACTTTTAAGGCTATAAAAATGTAATTCACTACACTTTTAAGGCCGTAAAATCGCGTTCTACTTATAATTCTAAATTTTTTACATACCCTGCTTGTTGTAAATTACTATTCTTTCGGCGCTCTTTCCGAAGAAATGATAACCTGAGCCACCCTCACTTATAACATCAAGCAGCTCATCAGGTTTCGTCACCAAGATACCGCCCATCACAGTCACACCTCTTTTAAAGAAAGCGTCAGGTATCATACCGGCAGTCGGACCTGTGACCAAAATATCGGCACCGGGTTTACACATAGCCAGTAAATCAGGTAATGTATCATTAAGAATAGTAACGCCTGTAATAACATCAAGGTCGGAATCCGGCAGATACATATTCGCATTCTTTGCAGTTGCAAAATGCTCCAACTCCTTGCCCTTTAGAGTACGTGAGTCCATCTCTAAAACTTTAAAATCTGCATCTGCCGCAAGAAGCTTTTTAAGCATCGGCACCAATGCACCTATTACAACACTTTTTTTGCCTTGGTGAACCTCCATCACATCAAAAGAGTCTACATCCAACTCTATTTTATACTCCAAACTCTTATTTTCCTCCCAGTAACAGGCTGAAAGTGCATTTAGTGTTGCAATGGCCAGTGTCTTTCTGAGAATATTTGCATGTGAAAGATCATCCAAATAACTTTTTACACTCCTTCCACTGAGTTTACCTGATAGAGGCATAGCCTTTGCGGAGCTTGGACAGCATACAGCCTCAGGAATCTCCTTAACGGGAGTAAAACAAAGCCCTCCATGACCTGTACTTAATTTTACTCCTGAAAAGAACAGTCCGAACACCGCTCTTTCAACTACCATTTTATCCAGTCTCTCTCCAAAATATTCTTTTAAAATATCGGCACTTTCCTGTAATAATATATTCATACTTTATTTCCTTTCCGTCTAAAACTCTTCAGCATACCCAATTTTATATACTATTCCTTTACATCTACAATATCAATACATAAAGTGCTATAATAACACATGATTTTTTAATACTTTTACATAATCAGAGGAGATAAATATAATGGGATTTTTTATATCTACATTGGGATTTGGTATATTTTCACTGCTTTGCTTTATTTTAGCTGTTTATATATACTTCAGACTGCTGATAGCTGTTTGCACTTTTAAGAAGCTCCCTAAATGGATATATACTTTAGGTCATATCCAGATTACAAGGAGGGCTGTTCAATATGACGACATTACAGATAGGCCCGCAATGATAGAGGCGAGCGTTTTTATGGTGTGTATTATTTTAGTTAATATAATAGTTACCGGTGTGAATTATTTCAAATTACACAATATTGGAAAAGCAATTTTTTCCTGTTTACAAATGCAGTTTGCTGTAATTATAGCTGCGATAATACTTTCCGGAATTATTAGACCGCTTATACGTTTTTTGATACCCTCATACCGTACGAAATATTCTTACTCAACTACCAATGCGTTTGATATACTTATGTTTTTCTACTCATTTGCATTTACTTTTTTTATATCTATAGCAGGTATTCCGGCTAAACCGGTAAATGTGCAGATAGCAGAAACTAATGTGATTATCGGTTCAACAAAGGCATCCACTCTTCTTGATAACGGCTTTACATTTAAAGGAAAAAATGCAGACAGTGAAATTATAAATACTCGAAGTGACCACTTTTCCTATGGAGAATATTTGGAATTGTATCTTGGTGAAAAGTCTTTCGGTCATGTATGTGTCACACCTACATGGAAGGATTCGGATGAGCTTAAAAACTGTACTGTAACATCATTTAAGGTTACACCGGATGATACGAATTTGTCTGCTGTAAAGATTAACAACGTAGCGCTGTCGGATTTACAGCTTAGTGACTTTGAAAATGAAGATTTGATAGATATTTTTTCACTGCATCCTATAGATTATGATGAGATGAAAGGTCCTTATTATTTTGTACTTACATTGCAAACTCATGACTATTCTCTTTGGAAACGCTATCGTATAGAAGCTGATTTTAACTCCGATAACAGTCTTTCATACTACACTGTTATGGCACAACATACTATATGGGAATAAAAAAAGGGAAAGCTTAAACGGCTTTCCCTTTTTTATACCAGATTATCTAATATTCATATTTTCCATACAGTTTTTCAGTATTGTGCTGATATAATTGCCCTTTTTTCTGTTGATACATGCAGTCGCATATGTCATTGGAGCTTTGTATACTTCTCCTATATAATCAGGACTTGTCAAAACAGGCATGGAGTAGTATGCATTCTTTTTATTTTTCAAATCTATAAACCATTCTCCACCTATATACTTCCTGAAGGTCTCACCGATATATACCGTCAAATAGTCAAGGTTTTTGGCATCACCTATCAAGTCCTTTATCTCACTGTAATTAGTGAGAATCCAATTTTCAATCTCATCCAGCGACTCTATACTGTAGTCCAGTTTTAAATTATTCTCCCCCGCAAATGCATCTGTAAAATACTCCATTTTAGAGTCTATAAGAATTATCCATTCTTCAAAGTTTTCTTTCGTATAAGCCATTTTTATATCCAACTTTCCTAATTCATATAAATATTCTCCAACTCACTCAATACTCTATAATTGAATATATCTTCCTATTTAGTATAATCATACATAGATGTAAATACAATATATTTCTTATACATTAGATTAACGTAAATATAATTTATAAACTCAAAATTTTTAAGTATATTTAGCAAAATTATAAATAGATTTTTGTATAAATATATAGTAAAATTAAATCAAAATTTATGGAGGTGAATTTATGTTCAAAAAACTCACATCGAAACTTCCCGTTATTTTCTGTTTTTTAGCCATATGTCTCTTGGCTATATTTGCATCAGCCTGCTCAGCAGGTAAAAAATCCAAGGCGGAATCTCAAAAAAGTACAAGTTCCAATAAGTTTTCTCTTTATTTAAAGGGAGATAATTTGTATATGGCTCGCTATGATAACTCCGAAATTATAGACTTGGGACCTTGTACATCTAACGGAAGTGTTATGGAAAAGTTTTCTATAAATGGATATAACAAAAAATTAGATCAATTTTGTTCATTTTCAGATTATGACGGTGAAACCTATACTCTATATATATCGACATATAAAAAACCTACAAAACGGACTAAGGTAGCTGACAATGTTACAGTACATTCAGCCTTAAAAAATGGTGATATACTCTATATTTCAAATAAAGAGCTGTTTTTATATAAAGGTGGTAAAGCGGTCAGTCTCTTTAAAGAAGAGGGCGAAGAAGAAATAAAATACATACTTTCTAAGGCTCAGGATAAGCTTTTAATTGTTCCGGGTAAGCGCACTTATGACAAAGAAAAATTGATGAATGTATATTTAATCGATATATATACAGGTAATAACACTGTATATTCAGATTTTAATATAAATTCTTTCGATTATTCTTTTGAACTTGATTCAATATGCTATTTTAAGGATAATACAATATACAAGTTGGAAGATGGAAACTCAAAAGAAATAGTAAAAGGTATTGACGAACCATATAATAGCGTTGCTTATTCTTCTGATAAAGTCATCTATGCGTCAAAAGCTGATGAACCGACATCCCTCTATAGATTTGACTTTAACGGCAATGAGGAATTAGTCAGTGATTCATTTATAAAATTTGTAAAATTTAATATAAAAGAAAATTTTCTGGCATACACAGAAAAAAACTCTGAAGGCAAAATCATTCTAAAAGTAGCACAGAATGGTGAAACACTGGGAGAGTATGAAGATATAGAAGACGATGACGACATGTACAGACTACAAGAAGCACACCCTTCTAAATCAAAATATTGGTATTTTTTCTCTGAAGAAAATAAGAAGCTTTGGAAAGTCGCTTTAGAAGGAAGTAAAAAAGGGGAAATTGAACTTGTAAATGATAATGTAACTGATTTTTTAGATTTTGCTTATTCACAAGACTCTAAAGCGGAAAACGATGATTTGTTATATAAAGCAAAAATCAAAGGGAATGACTACTATTCTTTATTCCTGGATAAAAATATTATCAATGAAAATGTAGGCAAGTATTATTCACCGGCACATTTAGAAAATAACGGTACTGAGAGTTATATTATATATGCTGACACACTCTCTCAAACTTCATATGAAGATCATAATTATACTTATCATATTTTTGAAAACGGCAAAGATACTATAGTTGCTGAAAATGTAAAGGATTATAACGGATCCCTTCCGGAAAATGAAAAATTCGACAAAACCTATTTTTTAACAGATTATGACGAAAGCAAAGAAACAGGTGTTTTGAAGCAATATTTAAACGGAAAGCTTAAAGATATAGACAGTGATGTAAAGGGCTTTGTAAAAAATAGTACAAGTTCATTTAGCACTATATTCAGATAATAAAGATATAAATACTGCCGGAGCCTGACGCAACCCATGTGGATCACGTAAGGCTCCGGCAGTAATATATCTTCTAAAGAATTAGGCCCTGCTTTCCCATATCTTCCAAACAGTTTTTCAGTATGGTACTTATATAATTGCCCGTTTTTCTGTTGATACATGCAGTTGCAAATGTCATCGGTGCTATATAGCTCTCTCCTATGTAATCAGGACTTGTCAAAACAGGCATGGAATAGTATGCATTCTTTTTATTTTTTAAATCTATAAACCACTCTCCACCTATATGTTTCCTGAAAGTCTCACCAATATATACCGTCAAATAGTCTAAAGTCTTAGTGTCATTTATCAAATCCTTTATTTCTCTGTAATTAGTTAGGATCCAATTTTCAATCTCGTCAAGTGACTCTATACTGTAGTCAAGTTTTAAATTATTTTCTTTTGCAAATACATCTGTAAAATACTCCATTTTAGAGTCTATAAGAATTATCCATTCTTCAAAGTTTTCCTTGGTATAAGCCATATTTTATCTCCGGTTTTCTAATTTTTTGAATCATTAAATGATTCCAATATTTTTTCAGCATTCTAAATTTTACCGGATTAAACGGTGCATACCTCAGTGGTAAGTCGAATATTGTATTACTCCATACAATACTCTTTTTATGGCTGAATGTATCGAATCCAAATTTTCCATGATACGAACCTATTCCGCTGCTTCCTACTCCTCCAAATGGCATATAATGATTTGATACTTGCAGAATAACATCATTTATGCATCCGCCACCGTATGAAATACTCTTTATAATATGTTTTGCAATATATTTATCCCTTGTAAATACATAGCATGCCAAAGGCTTATCATGCTCTTTTATTATCCTTATTACATTATTGATATCGTCATATTCTATGATTGGAAGCACCGGTCCGAATATCTCTTCTTTCATAATTTCATGGTCAAAATCCACATCAGGTAAAATAGTAGGCTCTAATCTATGAACTACATCATCACCTCTGCCACCTATTATACTGTCCTCTGATTTTATTAAATTCATCAATCTTTTATAATGATGCTCATTTATTATTCTCGGATAAGTATCATTATTTAATGCATTAGGATATCTTCTCTTTATTTCTTTTTGCAGATACTTTATAAATCTGTCCTTAACACTGCTATGTATTAACACATAATCAACAGACACACAGGTCTGTCCGGCATTAAGCAGTTTCCCCCACAGTACTCGCCTTGCAGCAAGTTTAATATCGGCTGTCTCATCTATAATGCAAGGACTCTTTCCTCCAAGCTCCAAAGAAACCGGTATAAGGTTATTGCTCGCTATATTCATTACAATCTTTCCTACTCTTTGACTTCCTGTAAAGAATATATAATCATATCTTTGATGTAGAAGCTCATCATAATCTATATCTTCATCCACACAGAAAATATAATTTGAACCGAAAGCTTCATTTATAATGTATTTAATAACTTTTGAGGTATAAACACTCTCTTTTGAGCATTTGATAATGGCTGTGTTTCCTGCCGCTATTGCCGCTACAAGCGGTGCTATAGCCAAATTGAAGGGGTAATTCCAAGGTGCCATAATAAGCACCACTCCATAAGGCTCAGAGTATATATAATTCTTTGCCGGAAATGTAGCTATAGTTCCTTTTACCTTCTCCGGCCTGCTCCACTTTCTTACATTTTTTAAAGCCTCATTTATCTCCGCATAAACTATTGCAAGTTCACTCATATATGCCTCAGCTCTAGACTTTAAAAGATCCTTATATAAAGCGGAAAGGATTGCTGCCTCATTATTTCTGATTGCCTCCTTTAACCTTTGCAACATCTTTATCCTGTATTTAACCGACTTAGTTGCATTTGTGTTAAAGAAATCTCTTTGTTTATTTATAATTTCTTTTAATTCTACTTTTTTCTCCATAATGTAACTCACCGTCCTTCCACATTATAAAATAGATTTAATCGTGTTAAATATCAGCTTGGAGAATTTTGACTTGTCAGTTTCTTCAGAAAGCACCAAAGTCACTCTATTTTCCTTTGATGAATATCCACTGTTAAAAATCAATAAAAATGGTCCTTCACCAGACAATTCCTCCACGTAAAAGCCCTTTTCGTCCATCAACCGAAACATTTCCTCATCTCGAGAAACAAAAATATCCGTTGTTTCATCTTCATTATCAATGGCAATATATGGATTTTTCCAAAATGTAATACTTTCTTTTATTTTTTCTATAAAAGTATCCTTATCTTTATCAGTATATAAGATGTAGTCGATACCTGTAATCATTTTTTCACCTATACCTGTAAAATATTCTATCTCATTTTTTCTGATTTTTAGAATATATTATTCAACATATCATTAATATATTTACGTAGACCATCTTCTGTATCTATTCCATATTTATTATTTGTCTGAATATAATAATTCATTATTTGATCTTTTGACAAAAGCTCATTTGAAGGAATACTTTCACCATATCCTATTCGTGCTTCCTTCCAAGGGGACTCATTGTGTGTAATCTTCTCCAATACCTTTCCACTATATATTCCAAATGTATTTACAACAAGCTCTATTACTTTCTTTTCATTATCTTTCAAAGTATCTTCCATTCCGCTTAAAAGTGCAAAATGTGCATCATCAATAGGATTATACTTAAAATCTCTAAACAGTTCATAAACCTCCGGATATACAGGCCCATGTACCCACGCCCTACAATCCTCCACAAATATAGGCTTCCTATATAACGCTAAATATACTCCCTGAGTAAAATATAATAGTTTCTGTAACATTAGAGGTGTTACCTCTTCCAGCTTTTTAAAAATATATGCAATTACCCTAAGCATGTTATCAGAAACAGAAAATAACCTTTCCATACTTACAGCTGCATTATAGGCTTTTCTATATGCTGTATCTGTTATTCGCTCTCTGTTTTCAATAAGTTTCTTTTTCATATATTCAGGGGATGAAATTGCAGATTTAATTATATCCGAATATTCTTTTGACGGCACCTGTCCTTCCAGATATCTGGGAATAGTTACCTCTCCAAATCCAATTGCTAAAGATAGAGGTCCTTTTCCTATATTATAAATTTTCATGAACCTTTCGATGTCATCGATTGATACCAATCCCTCCGCTTCCCTATACTGCTCATCAATTTCTCGAATATTCTTATCTATAAGTCCCGGAACACTCATTTCCTCACCGCATTCCGTACATATGGCAACAGTAATTGAAAAATTATAATCCTTATCCTTTATATTTTTTATAATATCCTTCTTTTGTAAAATGTATTCCGTCTCTCTTCTACACTCGATACAGAAATCCCTTCTCTCCTTTGACAAAATAGTCACCTCCAAATTATTACTTGAAATAGTATGTAAGCGGATACTTCTGCTCATGGAATGAAATAATAATCACAAAACAGTTCTATAATCAATACATTATCCCCCGGAGAATATGATTTTGATTTATATAATCAAGATACACTTATGATTGCTTTTTGTCAATATCCTATCATTGATTATTTTTTTAATCTTATATACTTATACAAATACCTTTTACTTATTTAACGTGTAACAATGATATATGTTTTACACCTTATATCCCCCTACTCCAGTATCTCCAAAATATCCTCTATCTCTACTCCCTCACTTAATACAATAGTTTTATTATATCCCTCATCACATAATAAAACTTCCTTTTCATAAGGGAAGTAGCTTCTGAGCCATTTTATAAAATCTGCATAATCATAGAGCCTGTTTTTTGAGTTGAAATAATTTATCATGAATACACTTCTATCCTTAAGCATCCAAATTTCAAACTCATACTCATCCTCGTAGTCTTCCCAACAAATATTGTACCGGCAGTTCTCATCATCATTTACCGAAATACCGACTTTAGGAAATCTTTGTTTAATGTCATTATTAAACTTATCCAAATTAAAATCATTATTTTCTTTATCCGTCACATAGATAAAATATGAAACAGCCATATTCCTCCCCATAAAAGTATTAAATATCGTAAATTTTACAACAAAATGATATAATATAAGTATACAACTTTTAATTTGAAAAGGGGAGCTACAATGGCCTTTTTTATAGTTTCAATAGCGCTCGGTATTCTTATATTGGTGCTTCTTATGTTTACAGTTTATATGTATGTAAAACTTGTAATAGCTGTGAGAACAAATACTGAAGTTCCAAATTGGATGTACAAGATTGGGCAAGGATTTAAAAGTAAAATCAATATCAATTACGAGGATTTTACAGAACCTGCAACATTGTGGGATACCAATTTTTTTATCCTTTGTTTTATTTTAGCCAATATTTTTTTCTATTTTGTAATGTATTATCAAACACAAAATTCCAAGAAAGCATTTTATATATGTGTAGGCTTGCAGGCAGTAGTTGTTTTGATAGCAATGTTATTCTACTTTATAGTAAAACTGATTTTATTTTTTGTATCTCATATATTGGGAATTTACAGGCCACTCTACTCACCGACAAACGCTGTAATGGCCGGGATATTTGTTACTGCACTTGTATATACTCTATGGATGCTTAGGGTGGGACTTCCTGAAAGACCTCTAGATATACAAATAGATAACAGCACTGTGGTAATAGGCGAAACAAAAGCCTCCTCTCTTTTAGCAGACGGCTTTACCTTTTACGGTAAAGATGCAGACAGTGAAATTGTAAATAAACGAAACAGCCAACTTCACTATGGTGAACTTGTAGAATTACTTCGTGACGGAAAATCTTATGGATTTATGAGTATTACTCCTACATTTAAAAATTCTGATAAACTCGAAAACTGCACCATAACATATTATGAGATACCGGGTGACAGTGAGGTTTTATCTCAGGTAAAATTTAATGATACAGATCTATCATCATTGAGCATTCAGGATTTTGAAAACAGCGATCTGGCTGATATCTTTTCATTGAAGCCTTATAATTATAATCAGTATAAACGCAGTCCTTTGTATACCTTAAAACTGCAAACTGTAGGGTACTCACTGTGGAAAAGTTATAGCATTGAGGCGGATTTTTTTGAAAATAACTCAGTACACCATTATGGTGTCAGGGCACAGCATACTATTTGGGAATAATGGAGGAATAAAATGGGATTTACTATATTCGCATTAATTTTTGGTCTTTTGGTTTTACTATGCTTTATGTTAACAATCTATATGTTTTTAAGGCTGGTAATTGCAGTAACTACCGGAAAGGAAGTCCCAAAATGGATGTACAATATCGGACAGGGCTTTCAAGGTAGAATACATATAGACTATGATGATATTACCGAATCTGCTGCACTAAAAGCTGCATTATTATTTTTCTTCGTGTATGTTTTGGCAAATATCTCCTGCATAGGCATTATATTTTATATGACAAATAATTTTACCTTGTCACTTTATAGATGTTTAAAATTTCAGCTTGGACTTGCAGTAATAAGCTTGATAATTTATCATCTCTTTCAGCTTATCTTAGGACTTATAAGCAATCATAAAAATAAAATATTTCGACTCTACTCAGCTTCAAATGCTGTTATAGCCGGACTGTTTATTTCACTTTTTACTCTTACTCTCTTTGTATCTATGATAGGTTTTCCCGAAAAGCCGGTCGTAGTACAAATAGATAAAAGCAATATAATTGTCGGCGAAACAAAGGCATCCACTCTTTTGTCTGACGGCTTTTACTTCTTAGAAAAGTCTGCAGACAGTGAAATAGTAAACAATCGTAATGACCACTTTTATTATGGTGAACTTTTGGAAATATTTCGTGATGATAAATCCTACGGTTTTGTAAGTGTTACTCCTACATTAAAAGATAGCGATAAACTAAAAAACTGTACAATAACTTATTACAGGATTCCGGCAGACAGTGAGGTTTTATCGGAGGTCAGATTCAATAATACAGATCTTTCAAAACTGAGTATAGATGACTTTAGAGAAAGAGATTTGACGGATATTTTTTCACTACATCCGATTGAATATGAAGAAGTAAAGAATGATATTTCATTTACACTTAAAATTCAGCCATCCGACTATGTTATATGGAAAAGATACAGTGTGGAAGCTGATTTCGATTCACTTTATAAGCCTGATAAATATGGTGTAAGAGCACAGCATACAATATGGGAATAGACATAAAAACTGTAGTAGAAGCTATCCTTCCGCTACAGTTTTTATTTATAAATCTTCCTTAATGTTATGTGTTATTACAGGCTTTCCGTCTTTATCAAGTAAAGCTGTCATACCCCCATATCCGTTTGCCTTAAACAAATAGTTTACACCAGTCTCCGTATCAACCCAGACTTCAAGTTTTTCTAATACTCCCTGCCTGTAAACTTTCTTGAAACGATCCATAAAGCATCCTCCAATGTTTTCTTTGATTATATCATATATTAAACTACAGTTCTTAAAGTTTTGTTTAATAATAAATGATTTTATTAATTTCATTTTTGGATTCCTGGATCTTAAATTCCTCAAGGCAAAGTATACTGTCTGCGGTTTCATTTAAAAATTCATTGTCGTGGGAAACAATAAATATAATATTATCTTTAGTACTCATCTCCTTTATCAGCTTTGAAATTCTTATCATATTTTTATAATCCATACCGCTTGTGGGCTCATCAAAAAATATAAATCTTGAGTTTTTGCATAGAACTGAAGCAATGGCCACTCTTTGTTTTTGTCCACCTGAAAGGCTCATAGGATGTCTGTCCTTTAATTCTGTAAGTTCAAGACCAAATAGGACCTTATCTAATCTATCCTGTGGCAAATCCTTAACCCCAAGTTTTATTTCTTCCTCTACAGAATCTGTGAAAAGCTGATGATTTACATCCTGCATAACCAATGATGAATTTTTCAGTCTGTCTTTTTTGTTCAGGATTTTCCCGTTAAATGTTATCTCACTCTTTCCCTTATCATCAAGGCCTGTCATTACTCTTATAAATGTAGATTTACCGCAACCGTTTTTTCCGGTAATACCGTAAATATTTCCAAGACCAAATGAAATATCTTCTATCTTTAACCCCGAACCGTCTTTAAAGTTGTACTCAAGTTTTTTAATATTTAAATCATTTCCAAACAACTTACTTTGTGCTTTCAATACTGTTTTTATCGCAGAGCGAAGTCCAAGTTGTCTTTCAGAGTTTAAAAGTTCATCTTTTGTAAGCTCCTTAAAAAGCTCTCCCTTTCTGATGAGAATAATTCGATCAGCCAAATCCGTCAAATAATAGATTCTATGCTCTGCAATTATAAGCGTAATTCCCTTATTCTTTAGTATATGCAACATTTCTTTTAATATATCAATATATTTATCATCCAGATTTGAAGAAGGCTCATCAAGTACTATTATCTTACAACCTGAAATATAACAAGCTGCCACACAAAGTATCTGTTTTTCGCCACCTGAAAGATCAAATATGCTACGTCCGAGCAAATGCTTTATAGGAAAGATCTTTAGCATATCTTCCATACGACTTTCCATTTCTTTTCTATCAAGACCTATGTTTTCAAGATAAAATAACAGTTCAAGTGTTGTATCCACATTGAAAAAATGTGTCTTTGGGTTTTGGAAAACGCTGGATATCATCAGAGATATTTCATAAAGCTCCATTCCCTTTAAATCTTTATTGTCAACCTTTATGCTGCCACTAAATTTGGCATTCTCATATTCAAAGGCAAGTCCATTTATAGAATTTATAATAGAAGATTTTCCGCTTCCGCTCTCCCCTGTAAGAAGTACACATTCGCCGTCCGCTACAATCAAGTTGATATCATCAAGTACTTTTTTATCCTGTTCGTAAAACAGTGACAGATTCTCTAACGTAAGCATATAAGACCTCCCACCACTATAATTGTCATTGTGAAAGCATAAATAAAATCGATCAAATGAATTTTTACTTTTATGTACCTTGTTTTCTTTACAGGATTTGCAATGCATTTTGTTTCCGCAGCCTTTGCAATATCATCTGCAATATTTGATGAAATAATAAGCAGGGGTACAGCAATATATTCAAGATATTTAACAGGATTTTTTGTTTCTATTCCCCTTATTCTCATTGCCATCATAATGTTATTTTTCTCCTCGGCAAATGAAGGGAAGAACCTGAACATTACAGCTATAGGTACAGAAACTTCCTTTGGTATTTTTAAAGCATCCATTGATGAGATAATACTTCCGACATCAGAAGTCTTAATCATAAATTTGCCTGCTGCAAAAGGAAGATAGAACATACGACATATAGCCGGTAATGAAAGCATCATCATTATAAATATGGGAAGCTTCGCCAAAGCACTAAAACTCGGTACAAAGAACAATACACCAAATACCAGTATATTTTTTATTGCCTCTCTTCTAAATCCATTAATAAGATACATAATAGATATCGCTAATACAACAGCTACTTCCAAATATTGATTTATAGAATGTACTACAGTAAACCCAAGTAACACTACAACAAAAAACTTGGTTATAGGATTTGGATTTAGTCTTTTGTCATTGATGTAATACATCAAATTATACCTGCCTTTATAAAATGTTTTTTTAGTAATATTCTTCCTATATTCGCTCCTATAAGTCCGCCTAATATAGCACCCAGATAGACCAATGCCATATTTGGATATGTGACCAGTTTTATCAAAGCATTCACATAATCCTCACCCATAACCATTGCTATCTCAATATATTTTTCTCTAGCCCATAACATTTGCATAAGTGAACCGCAGATCCAGGTATTAAATATTGCAAATGAAAGCATTCCCAGTATCAGCACCGCCCAAGGTTTTTGTACCTTTGCCATAAACAACATAATAACAGTTCCGCTTACAATACCGAGTAGTGCAGGATATACCAGATATAAGACAGGTAAAAATCCTATCATTCCCAGAGCAAATATAATCACCACATATATAACTGCAAATACACCTATAGTGACAAGATCCTTTATTTTCAGCTTTTTCTCTTTCATATTTCCCTCCTAATAATACATCAAACTATACCTGCCTTTATAAAATGCTTTTTCAGTAATATTCTTCCGATATTTGCTCCTATAAGTCCTCCGATTATAGCACCAAGATAAACCAAAGCCATATGCTGATAAGTAATAAGTTTTATCAAAATATCTACATACTCCTTGCCCATCATCATAGATAACTCAATGTATTTCTCCCTTGCCCATAACATTTGCATAAGTGAACCGCAAATCCAAGTATTAAATATTGCGAATGAAAGCATATTGTATTTAAATGAATTATAATGACCGATCCTTCTTATCAACTCGGCTATAATCATTACTGCAAATGCATGAAGTAAAATTACATAGGTATGGCCTCCCACAAGCATAATAAGAGGTGACAGCATTCCGAAAATAAACAATGCCCAAGGTTTTTGTACTTTAGCCATAAATAACATAACAACAGTTCCGCTAACAATTCCCAGTATTGTAGGATATATCAGGAATAAAATCGGAATAACTCCAATCATTCCAACGGCAAAAGTAACTACAAAATATATAACAGCAAATACACCTATAGTCACCAGATCCTTTATTTTCAGCTTTTTCTCTTTCATATCTTCCCCCTAATAATTAAATGCTTCCGCTAATTTTGTCTTTTCAATCAAGTTTTTATATACCTTTGAATCTTTTATAAGCTCATCATGATTTCCTGATGTCTCAACAACTCCCTCATCTATTACCACAATCTTATTCACATTTTCTATTGATTTTAATCTGTGAGAGATAATAATAACCGTTTTGTCCTTAATAAGCTTATTTAAACTGTCCTGTATCTTCTTTTCATTGTCCACATCAAGGCTTGCCGATATCTCATCCAATATCAAAACAGGTGCATCCTTTAGAAATGCTCTTGCAATAGAAATTCTCTGTCTTTCTCCACCTGATAATTCAGCACCGTTTTCTCCAATCAGAGTATTAAATCCATCCGGCAATTTTTCGATAAAATCCATACAGTTTGCAAGTCTGGCCGCTTCCTTTACTTCCTCATCTGTTGCACTCTCCCTGCCCAAACGAATATTTTCCATAATGCTTGTATTAAACAAAGTCACATCCTGAAATACTATTGAGACATTCTTAAACAATGATTCTGTAGATATATTTTTGATATCCTTTCCGTCTATTAAGATACTTCCGGTATCATAGTCATACAGCCTTGATATAAGTCTTAGTACGGAAGTTTTACCGGAACCCGATATACCTACCAAAGCTGTAACCTCACCCTGCTTTGCCGTAAAACTCACATCTTTTAATACCTTTGCATCTTTATTATAAGCAAAAGAAACGTTTTTAAATTCTATATCGTAGCTTGAAAGGTCTGTATCTTTACCCTCTTGAAGCGCTGCATTTTTTATCTCCTTTATTCTTACAATTGCAGGTTCAATATAGGACATTTCGGTCATTCCTTCCCTTGAAACATCAAAAAGTTCTTTAACCTTTATTGCTCCTATCAGGTATCCTATCAGATATAAGAGGCTGATCTCATTGTGAATAAGTAACTGTATTCCGACAGCCAATACTACTGCAAGGCTTATATATGAGAGAGATGAAGATATACCTACCGCCAGCATTGGAACTATCTCTACATTAAGATGAATCCTCTCGCTCTCCTCCATCTTTTTATACAGGTTTTTCTTCACCTTGTCGGCTTGATTAAAGCTGCTTATCTCCTGTTGTAACTCTATTGTTTCTTGAAAAAGCTCTGAATTATCTCTTAGCACATTAAAGTATCTGCTGTACTCTGAAACTTCCTTTTGTTTTGCCAAAGGATTGATCATAAAGCTTAAAAGAGTGGGAATAATTGCTGCAAGTCCAAGCTTCCAGTTTCCAATAAGCATAATAAGTCCCATCAGAGGAAAGAATAACCACATAGCCACAACCTTTGGTATAGAATGGCTCATAGAATGCTCTACCCTTTCCACATCAGACATTATCGTTTGTGAAAGGTCGGAGAGATCGTGCTTTGAAAAATAAGCCAGCGGAAGCTGTGCCAGATTCTCTGCTATTCCCTTTCTCAAATTTGCCGATTCTTTATAGGTGGAATTATAAAGGCTTACATATTCTTCTGATAATAAAATATACATAAAAACAAGAGTAAGTATTGCCATAACAATATACTGCAAGGTGCTTGATACATTTCCCAAGACCAACTGATTAATAAGTCCCATTAAAATAAACATCGGACCAAGGTTGATACAATATGTCAAAAAACAATATATCGTTGCTTTTGTAAGATTTTTTGCACCCTGTTCTGAGAGAGCATATCTTTTCTTATAGTAGTTTTTCATTTGACACCCTCCAATCATTTGCAGTTTCGTAAAGACTGAGGAGTCTGCTGTACAACCCTCCGGTTTTTACTAATAAATCATTATCTCCTCGCTCTATTACATTTCCCTTTTCCAAAACTATTATTTCATCTACATTTCTGATACTAGTCATCCTATGGGCAATCATTATAACAGTCTTATTCTGCATTAAATTTTTAAATGCTTTTTGTAATTCATATTCATTATCTGCATCAATTGCCGCACTCGCTTCATCCATAATTACAATAGGTGAATTTTTCAAAATAGCCCTTGCAATAGCGATTCTTTGTTTTTCACCTCCTGAAAGATACACTCCCTTTGAACCTATAATTGTATTTTCCCTGTCTTTAAACTTTTCAATAATTTCATCACAACCTGCAAGACTGAGAGCCTTCATTACTTTATCTCTATCTGCATTTTCATCAGCCAATGCTACATTATCATATATAGATTTTTTAAACAGTTTGCTGTCTTGGAATACAAACGAGATATTCCTTATGATTGCCTCCTTTGTATATTCCGAAAGAGGATATCCACCTATTTTTATTGCCCCCTTATCAACCTTATAAAATCCTGACAAAAGCTTTGCAATAGTTGACTTTCCTGAACCTGAATGCCCTACTAAGGCATAAGTTTTTTTCTCTTCTAATGAAAATGATAAGTTTTCCAGAACCTTTTTATCCCCATATGAAAAGCTCACATTTTCAAATTCAATATTGAAATTGTCAAAATGGTCTCTGTTTCCATATGTGAGTTTATCCTCCTGCATCTTTTCATATAATTCTTCCAAACTGTCAATGGCAAAATTTGCATTATAGATATTCATGCTTGCCCACATTATTTTCATAAAAGAGACCATTATTACACCGCTTAAGAAAAAGATCATAATAAGCTCCACAGCCATAAATTTAGGATCTTTTATACCGGTCAAAAAGAAGCTGAGCGGAATGCTGATAATGGCAATCAATCCTAAAAATATCAGCTGATATATGACATATGGTGTTTTACAAGACAGAGAATAATCATAAGCGTATTTTGAATACTCCATAATAGAATCATGCAATGCCTTAAAGGATTTAAGTTTTGAACCGAATATCTTTATTACCTGTATGCCTCTGATATACTCCACAGTTTCAGAACTCAGTTTGTCAAGTGAAGTCTGATAAAGCTTCATAAAATCTTTATTACCCATCATTCCCATCAATATGAGTCCGCTTACAACAGATAAAACTATAATAACGATTCCCACTCTAAGACTTATGGCAAATGCCAGTATAAATGCAAAAATCGGTACCAAAAATGCCTGTGAATTATCCGGCAACATATGAGCTACCGCCATATGTGTCTTTGCCGCATTGTCATCTATAGTTTTTCTTATATATCCTGAGGAATGAAGATCAAAAAATCGAAAGCTTGCATCTGTAAGTCCTTCAATTCCTCTTTTTCGTAAATTTGTTTCAAGTCTAAATGCCAGCTTATGTGAAACAATGCCGGATACCAAATACATTACCGCACTTATAGTTAAACAGATAACTATCCTTGTAGAATAATATCCTGCGTTTTCATAATTTCCCTTTACTACCGCTTCTTTTAGAAGTAGAAATATATAATAATACCCATAAACCACCAGGAATGCCGAAATACTTGATACTATGATTGTCATATATCCGATATATTTTTCATTCGGCACATATCTGAATAATTTCTTATAAACTCCCATCCATTTTCTCCTTTACTTGTTCAAATAAGTAAGTAAATATTGCTTCCAAATGCTGTCTGTTCTTCTTAAAATTTTCTCTTGCATCCAGTACATCAGAAGCCATTATCAGAGCATTCATAAAATCGGTAACAAACTGAAAAATTTGAGGATCAAACAACCATCCTGAGTCATAATTCCATATCGCTTTAAATCTTTCCTTTGTCTGTTCTTGAAGCTCTTCCATAATATTATTCAGTTCGGGATTTCTTTTTTTCTCTATCAAAAACTCAACATAAAGAGGCGTTAAAGGATTGTTGTCTATGACTTTATCAACCAACTGTTTTGCCATAAACTTACTCTCACCACCCTTTTCACATTCAACCAAATGCTCCTTAATGATATTGTTTCTGTAATCAATCCCGCTTATCATAATGTCTTTAAAGATTTCTGTTACGTTCCCATAGTAGTGATACACTCCTCCTTTTGATAAAGTTGTTCCCGCGATGATGTCTTCCATAGTTGCCTTTCCTAAGCCCTTTGCGGCAATTACTTTTGTGGCTGAATCCATAATTTCTTTTTTTCTTTCAGCCTCACTAAGCCTCTTCGCAGCAGCCATATAGTACCTCCTCTTTACCGACGTTATCGTCGGTAAAATTATTATATCATAGTTAGGTTTTGCTAACAAGTGGGTATATGAACTACTTCACTGTTACTTCAAAGTCAACTTCAATATCACTTCAAACAAACTTCAATTTGCTTTGAAGTAACTTAAACTCTTATAGACTTGATATTGTACAATAAGAAAATCTCGGAATTAAACCGAGACTTTTTCAAATATATTGTTTTATTTAGCTACATAAGATATTACATAATGCATATTTTCAGGTGTTGTAAATTTGATATCTTCTATTTCAAATTTCCCGGTTAATCCGTCTGCCATAGCTGTTTGATGGAAATGTGATAAAGCTATACCCAGATCCAGATGTTTTATCTTTCTCATATCTTCATTTATATTGTTCTTATAATCGCAAAAGAAGTGGAATTTGTTTCCTTCCTTTACTACAGCCCAAGGTTGAGCATTTGTAGAGCTTGGTGCCAATCTTAGCATTTCAAGTGACTGTTCATATGTTCCTGCATCATCCTTTGATAAAGAATGTTCAAAATCATTTAAGAAAAAGATTTTCTCCCAAGACTTTCTGTTTTTCGAACCAAGCCCTACTCTTGTAAGTTTTTCTACAAGTGATTTCTTTTCGGAAGGATATCCTATCGGGCTGATGCATGGAAACAGATCATCTGAAGAAATTTCCATTGCCTTTTCAAAGTTCTTTCTGCTGAAAGTCGCGGCAAGCCAGACTGTTCCAAGCCCCATCTGTGTAGCATTCAGTACCAAATTTTCAAATTGATATCCTACCGCCTCCATAGCAAATGGTTCATCTTTAACCGTTATAGCAAGGTAATCTTTGGCTCCTTTAATAGTTCCATAAGTACCGAGCTGAACACCTTCAGCACCGGAATCCTTGCTGATATATTGTACTCTGACATTGACATCAAAAGGATTGGTTAACCCACTATTTATCTCCAAAATTCTGTTCTTGTCGTCTTCACTCAATGACTTATCTTCAAAACTTCTTGTACTTACACGCTTTTTCACAGCTTCCTTTACATCTACATTTAATTTATCCACTTCTTTAAATTGCATCTTATCTCCTTACATAGTAATAACTGTTTTACCATTGGAACGACCATTTGCCACCTTATCTAATGCCGAGTTCACCTCTTCCAAAGTATATACTGTATCTATAGACGGCTTTATCTTTAACTTTTCAAATAAGTCAGCTACTTCCTGTAACTGTTTTCCGCTTGATTCAACAAAAATGAAGTCATAGGAAATCCCGTATTTTCCTGCCAGTTTATCAAACTTACTTCCCGCAAAGCCAAGAATTATCTGCTTCCACATTGGGAGTCTCATTCTCTTAGCGAAAGCTCCATTTGGCATTGCTCTAAGAGAAACCATTTTTCCACCTTTTTTTAGAATCTGCATCTGTTTCTCGGTTTCATTTCCACCAAGAGTATCCAGTACATAATCAATATTTGATAAAGACTTACTGTAGTCTTCTGTTTTATAATCAATAAACCTGCTTGCACCAAGTTCTAAAACTCTGTCTTTATTTTCTGCACTTCCGTTTGTAATAACCTCAAGTCCCTTTGCCTTAGCTATAGGAATAGCCATTGCTCCCACACTTCCTGTACCTCCTGAAATAAAGATAGTTTTTCCTTTTTCCGCTTTCATAAGCTCCAATACTTGCATTATAGTAAGTGCTGTCAATGGTACTGCCGCCGCCTCTACATCTGAAAGATAATTCGGTACCTTTGCAATTGCATTCTCATTTACAGCCACATATTCTGCAAATGCTCCAATTTTATCAAGTGGCAGTCTTGCAAAAACACGATCATTAACTTTGAATTTAGATACATTTGCTCCCACTTTTTCAACTACTCCCACAAATTCATTACCTGCAACTGTAGGTAGTTTATATGGAACTATCATTTTTACTTCTCCACGAGAAATCATATTGTCAAGCGGATTTACACCTGCCGCAGATACTCTTACAAGTACATCTCTCTCTCCTATAACCGGTATATCTAAACTAACCATTTTTACTGAAATATTATTTTTATTATATTGTTCTACCTGTGCCGCTCTCATTTTTCACCTCTACTTATTCTTCTTATTATAATTCTCATACATATCTTCAATTAATGCCTTGAGTGTTTTGTTCTTTAAATTTAAAAGTAACTGTTTCTCTGAATCTTCAAATATTGGAAGTAAAGCTTCCTTGATATTTGCTCCAACAGGACATTCTTTATTTGCTGTATCATGAATATGCAACAGATCTTTCTCCGGATAAACTGCTAAATATACTATGTCTAATGTAAGCTTATCTGATTTTACTTTTAAGCTCATTCCCTTTTTTCCCTGCTGACTCTCTATAATGTTCGCATCCTTTAGTAATGTAATTATTTTCCTGATGTGACTGGCATTTGTTCCCACACTCTTTGCCAAAAGCTCTGAGGTAACAACATTTTCAGTCTCCTCTATATATACCAATATATGTAATGCTATTGAAAATTTAGTATCCATACCTTTTCCTTTCTTAAGTTTACTTTGAGTAGTATAACTTGTACTTGTATCTGAGTCAAGTACAAGTTTAATATATTTTTATTTCTCAATTATTTTTAATAACTACATCCTTTCAATATAAAAAATCCCCCGGACTTTAGATGTTTTATCTAAAATCCGGAGGACTTTGTTAATCTATATCATTATTAATCATCTATCTCTACACTGCTTGAGATTATTGCTCCGTTTGAAACATTTATATCATATTCATATTCCAAGTTTTCGACTTTGAACTCGATATCATAAACTTTAACACCGTTTTCATAATCAAGTTTAGCCTTTTTAAATTTTGCCGAGCCCACTCCTGCGTGTGAAAGTGCTATCTGCTTTGCTTTTTCTACCGAAATCTCTGAAGTTTGAGTATTAGCAGCTGCTGTGCTTGGCTGTGTAGGTATCACATAGTTCTCAATATCCCTATCAGCTGATAATATAGCTCCGCTCACTGCATCTATCTCATAATCATATTCTACATTTCCGCTGTAAAAATCAACATCGTACTCATATCTGTTATTATCCTCAAGCTCAAGCTCTACTTTAACAAAAGTTACGTCCTTTTCCGCCAATTTTGCGTGTGCAAGCGCAATTCTTTTAGCCTCATCAGCTGTTATTTTCTTTGCTGCTTTATATGATTTGGATACTTTTGACTTAGCAACAAAGCTGCTTCCATAATATGGAACTCCTGTCATTCCTGCTGCAAATAACATGCAAGTTACTGTTACCGCACCTATAAAACCTTTACTTAATTTATTAAACTTTTTCATATTTTCAATCCTTTCCGTGTACAGTGAAAATAATTTTACCAATCTGTTAATACAAGCGTTTTTTCAAAAGGTCATGAGTTCTTAATAGATTTATCATCCACCGTCGACGTTTATATGGATAATACTGTCTTTTTTAAGTTCTCTTATTTACCCTTTCACTATATTAATGCACGAGGACTTCATTTTATTGCATGGTTTTAAAATTTTTTTATTTTTTTAATATTATAGCTTTTATTAAACTATAACTGTAACGAAGGTTTAATCAGGTAAGCTCTTCTCCTTAGAAAACGGGCTTAAACCATACCCCTGTTCTAAACTCATCATATAAGACACTGTCAAGAATTTTTTTAATCTCTACAGAATCAAGCCTTACCCCTTTAGCATAAAATTTTCTTGATATTTACTCTTTGACAATATTTTTAGAAATTCATCGAAAAAAAACTTACTTAACACCAGATTATAATTCAGACCAAGCGACTTTGCTTTATTTCTCAGCTTACTTGTAATACTGTCTTTATTCATATGCAAGTACCTCCAAAATACTCTCAATACGTTCTGATATCCCAAATATATTTGCGTAATCTCTAAGCCTCCATATATCTTTCAAGCTGTTTTTAAGATAAAATTTCCAAGCTTTAGAAAATATCTCCGAATCCTGCCTTTTCCTATCTCTGACTATATCACAAATAGTTCTCTCCATATCATATACCTTAACAGGATTTCCCATATCTGTATATTTTTCTACAACACCGAGTTTATGCCACTCCTTTTTTACTTGATGTACATTAACCATCCCCTTAAATCTCCATGGATTATACCCCTGATATACTGTAACTTCATTTATGTATGGAAGTCTTTCAGTTAATCCATGTATGTATAGCGCAGTTTGATAGGAGTATATACATACTTTATTTTGGAGTTGAAAGAAGTACATTTCATCATAGTTGTCAAAGCCGCTATCAAAATAAATTCCTCTGCCAATTCTCTCAAGTTCTCCCTTTCTAACCATATCTGTAAGATACCATGAGTCAATACCGTATTTATCAGCTTCCTTCGCAGTAATTATACCATTGTTTTTTTCTACAATTTTTTTATATTATCTGTATTCATAGCTTTACTTCCTTTTGTGCTTTATTATATAATAAATGCAGCACAAAAGAAAGTAAAATAAAAAATTTCAAAGTGCCATTTTGGCACTTTGAAATCGGATCATTGGCACTTTGAATGGCACTTTGGGCATTGAAATCAATGTATATATCAATTTTTTTATTCATGTTTGGTAGCTATTAATAATCATTGAAATATCTTATCTCCAAGTATTACCATATTTACTAACTGCCCATCATACACTTTATAAAGAATTACCTATTCGATATACTTTACTATTTCATCACATATGGAATATCTCGTTTATTCAAATCATCTATCAATTTTTTCAGTAAGACACTATTATCTCCACGAATAAAACCACCAATACCCAGTCGGAATTTATGTTTTAACATCTTATTTTTAATTTTGATTGAAATTACAAAGTATTCGATTCGATATACATGTCGTACTATTTTCATATATTCTATCTTCTCTATGGGAATTGGTAAAAATTTGGAATGTATATAAAGTATATCTCTATGAAAATAATAACAATTTGCTCCAAACTCCTTATATTTCAAGTAAAACCTCAAGCTCGCTGTTGTTACATAAACAAAATAAATATAAGCCATTACAATCAATGGCTCTAATATATAGACCATAAAGTTATATATGAATTTTTCTCCCCTGTAGAAAAATGTTTCTCCGGATGTTATATCCCATTGAAATACATAAAATATGGTCGGCAAAGTTATAATCATCATAAATGTTACATATAAAGCAACTATCAATCTTCTTTTTATAAGCTTCACTCTATCCTCCAAAGTGGTAACTTCTGATTTTCGTTTACTGATGGCTGAGGTCTTACTTTATCCTAAATGTTCTTTCAAATATTTCTTGGCACCCCCGAATAAAATGAGTTCTGCCGTATGCTCATTGTAAAAATCTCATCATTACTTACATCTCCCAATATTTATGGTCATTTCCAAAAGAACCTTTATCCATTGCTTCAAAACCAAGCCTTTCACAATACTCTCTATATAAAACTTCAAGTTCTATATTAGGAAGAGGTTCACCTTTTTTTAATACATAGCTAATTACAGGATTAGTTTCTCTACCATCTCTCCAACGATTATTCATATGTTTTAATCTGGAATTATTTTTATAACCTACAAATCTACTTGGATAAAACTTATAGTCCCCATTAGTCTTTATTGCTACAAAACAAATTCCACGCTTAATCAAATCCAAAGCATATGAATATTCCGGATCTCTCCTTGATTCAATATATTCATCCAATACTTTACAATTAACAAGCAAATCATCTTTACTTGTAATAACCGGCATACCGTCTAAATTTGCGTACATAACGGTAATACTCTTCAAAAAACTATTCTTATCAAATACATCTTTAAGCAAGCAACAGGCTAACTTATTATCTAGGCTAAACAAATATCCTTTATTTTTATCTGTTTTTGTATTTAATTCAGCATATTTTTTTATAATATTATCATTATACTTAACCGGATTTTTTAAAACATGATACTCACAATCTATTTTTAGATTACTGCTATCATCACCAACTATACTCTCAACGGAATGATCTGTATGTACACTTTTAAAGCATTTATCTTTTACAATACTAATAGCTCTTACATATCCTTTGACACAATGAAAAACAATGTCTCCTGAAATCACATCAAACAACGGATCTCTATAGTGAACTGTACAATCATCTTTTTTAATTCCCTTTATGCATATAAACTGACCTTTGCACTCTTCTTCATAGTATTCATCTTGAAAAAATAAATACTTAAGTGACTTACCCCTTGTCTTTTTTATTACGTATTTACGTTTAACATTAATGGACTTACCGGCTTTTGTTTTATTTTTCTTTTCTTGCCGTATATTCTGTTGTTGCCGCTCTTCTTTGGCTTTTTGTACTTCCTCTTCAGCCTTCTTTTTTGCTTCTACATCTATTGCCATGGCTAAGTCGGCATTAACGGCATCTGCTATTTTGTTTTCTTCCGGGCTTAAATACTTTTCGAAAGCACTTGGATATGCAAATCTTGCTGTTTTAGAAGGAAACTTAATAGTTATATAGTTTTCCTCAACATAAATAACTTCTCCTATTCCTAGTGTTTTATGCCTTATTTTTTCACCTAATAAATTTACCATTTCATACTCCTCCTATATTATATTTTCTCTGAATAACACCCTCTCAATCTCATCAGTTCACTGCACCCATTTCAATACTCTCTCCTAGAAAACTGAGATAGTACCTATACCGCAATACACAAGTTCTCTATGAGCTTATCACTATGTGGCAGATTTATAACATCCGGTGTCTTTTGTCTATCTTCTTTTGAAAAATCAATCCATCCTAATTGCATACTCTTCCTTTTTGAATGCATATTATGCTTCTATAAGTATCTTCCACTTACCGTTTCGTTTTCCATTCTCGCGAGCAATTAAACCTTTTTCCTGCATTTCCACTGTACATCTCTTAATCGTTCTCTCCGACTTCCCTACAAGCTCCGATATCTGTTTTTGAGTTAATGCCGAATTAGTCTTTAAAGCATTTATAATAGCTAATTCTTCCAAAGATATTTCCAAAGTGCCATTTTGGCACTTTGGAACTGAATTATTGGCACTTTGAATGGCATTTTGGCCATCAAAATCAATATGCATGTATCTATTTTTTAAATCATGCTTCGCATCCATTAAAAGATTTTCAAAGAATAATTCAAGAAATTCAATTGTAGCATGAATACCTGCTCTCATATTATTATAATTTGCTCGCACTAGAGCATTTCTGAAATACCATGAATTTTGGGCAAATGTATCGTTACTTATGGCAAAACCGAATGTCTTTAAGTATTTTATAATAAATACTGCAGTTGATCTTGTATTTCCTTCTCCAAACGGATGGATTTGCCATATACCTGATGTGAATTTTGCAAAATGTCTAATAGCCTCATGTATATTCAGTCCCTTATAGGAGAAGTTCTTCTCCTGCGAAAAGTCGTAATCAAGTGTAGCCCCAATACTGTCAAACGATGCATACAGTACTGTATCTCCCTTAAGCACCCACTCATTTTTTGTAATATTGTAATCTCTTATTCTTCCGGCATAATGAAGTACACCTTCAAATAATTTACGATGAATATTTTGTAATTCTACCGGTGAAAATTGAAAGGTCTTCTCTCCAAGTAATTTTGCGATTCTTACAGATACAATATCCGCTTCTTTAGTATCTGCTTCCACACCATCCCTGTCTTTTCTCTCTTTATAGTAACTGCTAATAAGCCTATCTGCTTCAGAAATACTGATCTTACCTTCAATATGATCTTTTGCAGTTTCAATCAAATACTTTGATGGCTTAAGTCCGTCAACATCCTGAAGCCCGATAGCAGTTTTCCATGCATTACTCTTTTCAACCTTATCCGGTTCACCTTGGCGTATGTATTCGTTTAGCTCAAGATCCCAACTGTTGTATGACAAACAACTCACCCCCTCTTTTACTACGTACTTTAATTATATTATGTTAAACAAATCTGTGAATAACTTTCTAATCCAATTTGTTGTTATCTTGCACGTACATGAACCATTTAAAACTTTAAGATTATGTGCTTTGCTGTAACTTAATTCTTTATATGATTTTTATTCATCCTCTAAAACAGATTTCTCCTTGGTCCCGTCCGGCAAAATATAGTAACCATCCTGAATTTCATTTATACCGCCACCAAAAGACCAACCCTTGGATTCAACAAATTGAATAAATGCATCAAAAAATTCGTCCTCTGTTATTTCCGCTTGAACTTCTATACAACCATTTATTTCAAACTCTTTTCTCATAAATCTCCTTCGCAATTAACTTTTCAGTAGTATTTACAGGCGATGCAATACTTAGTATATGCATACTTAAGGTTCAGTACTTACAAAACGAAATATATATATTATACTTACAAACCCAAATATCTATAAATCCGCAATGTCCATCACCTTTATTCCATTCTCCTGCAAATACACATGTCTATGAATAAGCTTACCCGGAAAAGATCCGTCATATATTGTATTCACTCCACTGAAGTACCGTCTTTATAACTTAGCTTTGATATAATCAACTAACTTTTTACTATAATTATTTCCCCATTATATTTGCAGTTCTCTCCAAGTAAACAATCACTGACTGCTATTCTCATTTTCAAAATCTTTCATAGCATTTTTACTGTAAAATAAATTCATTTTGTATATTAAAATAGTTATTATATTACAATTACCAAATCAACAAAAATTCTACTTAAAATCACTTTCAAAAATTGCAATAGATGGATAATGATCTAATTCTTCCAGTTCAGTATCCAATGGAACACTGTACACCATAAAATATCTTTCAGGATATTTTTCTTCAAATTCTTCCATTTTTTTACTGACAAGTTCTTTGTTTTCAGACACAAACATAACAGAAACTACACCCACTTTTTCTCCACCATTCTCACTCTTATCATTCTCAACATATCCCGATAAAATCATTTTTAGAGAATCCTTACCATTTAAGCCTAATTGAACTAATTTTTCATCTGTCATTTTATTCCCTTTCCCATTCACTGAGACCATCTTTATTCTTACCTTCTGACAACATAAGATTATACCTTACTCTGGCATATATTAATTTGTTGAAGTCACATGCAAGTTTCATCATATCTGTCGTTTCGCTATCAACTTTATCTGACAGCACATATCTTAAAGACTCAAAACTGTCCTATTCATCAAGGATAATCTTATTTTAAGTATATCCTCTACGAATTTTATAGCAGATTTTTGATTTTCAATCTTTAGTGCATATTATACTTCTATAAGTATCTTCCACTTACCGTTTCATTTTCCATTTTCACGAGCAATTAAACCTTATTGACACTTTGAACATTGAAATCAATATGCATATATCTATTTTTTAAATTGTGCTTCGCATCCATTTTGTGGCATGAATACCTGCTCTCAGATTATTATAATTCGCTCGAACTAAGGCGCTTCTGAAATACCATGAACTTTTGGTAAACGTATTGTTACTTATGGTAAAGCCGAATATCTTTAAATATTTAATAATAAATACTGCGGTTGATCTTTTATTTCCTTCTCCAAACGGATGAATTTGCCATATACCTGATGTAAATTTAGCAAAATGTCTAATAGCCTCATGTATGTTCAGTCCTTTATAGGAGAAGTTCTTCTCCTGCGAAAAGTCGTAATCAAGTGTAGCCCTAATACTGTCAAACGATGCATACAGTACTGTATCTCCCTTAAGTACCCACTCATTTTTTGTAATATTGTAATCTCTTATTCTTCCGGCATAATTAAGTACACCTTCAAATAATTTACGATGAATATTTTGTAGTTCTACCGGTGAAAATTGGAAGGTCTTTTCTTTCTTTATAATAACTAACAATAAGCCTGTCTGCTTCAGAAATACTGATTTTACCTTCACTATGATCTTTTGCAGTTTCAATCAAATATTTTGAGGGCTTAAGTCCATCTACATACTGAAGCCCGATAGCAGTTTTCCATGCATTACTCTTTTCAACCTTATCCGGTTCACCTTGGCGTATATATTCATTTAGTTCAAGATTCCAACTATTGTATGACAAACATATCACCGCCTATTTTATGACTACCATTTCCCTACAGCTCCATTCTTATTAATCATTTGAATTTATGATTCCTTCGATGTCACGACAACCATAGATAATACGAGCCACCGTAACTGTCATCTCTTCGTCATCGACCAGATAGTAGACGATGAAGTTATCTACAGGCAACTGATGCATTTTCATAGAATGCCACGGCTCCCAATCAACTAACGTATAGCGAGCCGGCATGAAATCCAAGGAACGGACTTCTTTTTGGATACGTCCCACCTGAGCGACGGCTGTTTCCGGAAATAGAAGCTCATTTGCAATATAAGCATAGATTTCTCGTAGGTCATCAAGTGCATCTACAGAATATCCGACCTTATAGGCTTCCGTCATATACCAAACTCCTTTGCAAGTGCCTCATCAACTTCATCAGCAGAATATACTCTTCCTGCCTTGATAGAATCGACACCCTTCCGGAGCTCTGCATCAAGCTGTTCTCCGGTCATTGCACCAACAGCTAACGGTTTGGAAGCAGGAAGACGCAAATCAAATGGCATCCCCTTCTTCAGTACAATCTGGCTATAGAGCATCTGAATTGCACTTGATGGCGAAATGCCAAGTTGAGAAAGAATCTCTTCCGCACTATCCTTAAGATTGGTATCTATTCTTGCATAAACAGCGGATGTATTTGCCATAGTATCACCTCCTTTTTACTATATTATATCAGTTTTTTGCTTGCGATTGCAAGCATTTGCAAAATATATTCTATGAAGAAACCTTGAATTTTATACGTCTAACAAGGCCGAAAGGACTTTTTATGGGATTTTTATCAGGATTAAATTTCTCAGCAGATATCCCATCTCACCAAGTTTGATGAATCACCGGTGCTAAGCAGATAATCATCCGGGATAACAGCATCACCGTTGAACTGAAATCTGATGTCAGCACAGACGTTGATGCATAGCTCCATAGACGCACAAAACCCTCCTGACCATTGATGGCCGGGAGGGTTCTTTTACTTTATTCTGCTTTCGTTTCCGGCAAATAATATATTTTTCCATCCTTAGCAATAAGCTGCACATCCTCTAAATACAGCTCTGATTTGTCAATTGATAGTGTGCTCTCTTTGGAAGTCTGCGTACGAATCATGTTTGCCGTACTCTTTTCAATAGAACGATAATTTAAATCTTTATAAAATACCCCCGGAAGGAAATGAATCACTCTGTCAAATCCTGCTCGTTTTCTTCTAACTTCATCAGTATCTATTTTCAATCTCTCAGTTGTTCCTTCATGCCATGCAGCCAGCATGCTTTGTGTGTCTTGAACCTGCTTTGTATATGTTGAAAGAATCGCAATACATTGTTCTCTCGATACAGCTCCAAGATGTAACGTATACCTCAAATCCGCTATCCTGTACAAAACATCCAGCAATGACTTTTGATACATAAACCAATTCTGAGCATTACCGACGACTTTTTCATACTCTTCATAATCAAGGTTTGTTTTCTTTGCAAAACCGGCTAAAGTTAAATTGGCTTGTCCCAACAATTGAGTACATTCTTCCTCAAGACTGTCTAACTGATTTATCTTAGATATTCTGAGTTCATTATTTTCTAAAATTTCTGTCCGGAAATCGGCAATCTTCTTTACATGAGCTACGAGAGAAAATACACGACTTCTATACTCATTGTCTTGGAAATTCTGTATCTCTGAAATCCCATCACTAATGGCACCTAGTTCTGCGTTTATTTGAGTCATGTAATACTGACCAACAACCATCGATGCAACTCCCATAGCAGCTGCGACGGTGTTTGCTACCACTGCAGTTCCTTTTTGCGCTTCAACCGCCACTAAATTGGCATGTCCCTGAATTCCTTCTGCTCCACGATAAACCCTCGAACTGCGCCTTCCATAGCCTTTGAATCTGTTAATTTTGTACCTGCAGGAATAATAGCTCTATATAGAACACCTACATTTGCAGCTTCCACAGCCTGCGCTACATTATTGACTGCATTTCCTGCCTGCGCTAAACCGGGAACAAGATTGTTGACATGAGCAAGCAAATTGCTGTCTGTAATTTCAACAAGTGCATTCTTATCCTTGATGGTTTCTGCCGGAAGCATTTCCATCTCAATGACTAATTCTACCGGTGCATCATTAGAAACAGCTATTGCACGTTCCTCTCCGTCAGTTTTTACATCCTCGTTTTGATTTGCTTCTTTAGCATTCTTTTTTCGTTTAACTATGAATATACAGATTGCTACCACAGCTATCACGCATATTCCAATACCTATGTACTCCATTTTCAGTACCTCCTATCATTTTCTATAATAGGCCTTGTAAATTTTGCGAATACTATACCGCTTTATCTTTTCTTGACAGCAAGCACACACTCTCCGTATGATAGCTCCTAGAAAACTGATCCACCACCGTAAGTTTCTTTAGCTCATATTCTTTCTCGCACAGCATCTTTAAATCCCTTGCCAGTGTGGAAGAATCGCAGCTTACATATACTATTCTTTTTGGCAATAATTTTAACATTGTATCTATTGCAAGCTTATCAAGCCCCTTTCTTGGCGGGTCTACCACTATTACGTCTATATCTCTTATATTGCCGTTTTCATATTCGCCTGTGATTACTTCTTCCGCCTTGCCTACGAAGAACTTCACATTTTCTATATTGTTAAGCTTTGCATTCTCTCTTGCATTTTGTATGGCGGCGTCCACTATTTCCACGCCATAGACAAACTTTGCGGACTTTGCAAGGAAGAGTGAAATAGTACCTATACCGCAGTACATATCCCAAACTGTTTCTTTACCGGTCAGTGCAGCATACTCTAATGCCTTACTATATAGTTTTTTTGTCTGTACAGGATTTACCTGATAAAAGGACTGTGGCGATATTCTAAACTTCACATCCCCTATATAATCCTCTATATAGCCGTTGCCATAAAGAGTAACTGTTTTTTCTCCCAATATGACATTGGTATTCTTTTTATTTATATTGATAGAGACAGATTTTAAATCGCTTCCAAGTGCAGCACATAAGCTCTCTACAAGCTTATCACTATGTGGCAGATTGTTTTCATTTATAACTATGCATACCATCAGCTCACCCGTAGCAAAGCCTTTTCTTATAAGTACATGCCTTACTATGCCGCTTCCATCTTCCTCATTGTAGGCATCCACACTGTACTTCTCCATAAAGTCAAGAACTATCTGCAGTACAGTCTTATTTTCTTCTATACCGATAATGCAGTCATCAAACTCTACAATGCTGTGAGTTCTGCCTGCAAAATAGCCTGTAATGTTTTTACCGTTCTTTCTTCCGAAGGGAATTTGGGATTTATTTCTGTACCTTATCGGGTCTTCCATACCTATAATTTCTTCTATCTCTACACTTGAGAGGTCAAAACCTCCTATTCTTTTCAGATGATTTTCCACTTTGTTTTGCTTTAGTCTAAGCTCTGCTTTATAATCAAGGCTTTGTAATGTACATCCGCCACAGCTTCTTGCCACGGGGCATTTGGCCTGTATTCTGTCGGGACTTTCCTTAACTATACTGTCAAGTCTTGCATATCCGTAGCTTTTCTTCGTTTTCATAACCTTTGCTTTGACTTTATCTCCGATAACAGTATCTTTTATAAACCATGTGAAGGCATCGGTTTTTCCGATGCCTTCGCCATTTTCTCCAAAGTCTGTTATATCAACTGTTATCATTTCACCTTTTTTATAATTCAATGTATTATCAGTTTTCATATATCTCCATTACTAAACTTAGCAGACTGTTTTGATAATCAGTCTATATGTATCGACTTTATATTATACACTTGTCTTTCTATAATTGCTCTCAAGTAACTTATTGTAGCCAAGCCAGCCTGTAGCACCTTCCTGTCCCTGTGCCAACAGCTCTATAAAGGTCTCCATCTTTGCATCCGCATTGTCTGCCAGATTGAGAGCCAAAGCCTCTATAAGCGCAGGTTTTTTAGGTGAACCGTATTCAAGCTCTCCGTGATGTGCCAATATGCAATGTATCAGCTCATTTGAAAGCCTCTTCGGGAATCCCGGAATTTTATCAATTTGTGCTTTTAATATCTCAACACCTATTACTATATGTCCCACCAGCTGGCCTTCATCAGTATAATCATTTGCCGGGAATGCCGACAACTCTCTGGTCTTTCCTATATCATGACAGAGTGCGGATGTAATAAGAAGATCATGATTTAATGACTCATAATTATCACAAAAATATTCGCAAAGCTTGGCCACTCCCAGAGTATGCTCAAGTAATCCTCCAAGAAAACCGTGATGCACGGTCTTTGCTGCCGATGATGCTTTAAATGTAGATTGAAATTCAAGGTCCTCTATAAAAATAGCGGTCAAAAGCTTATTCAAGAAAGGATTCTTTACTGATTTTATCTTTTCTTTTAACTCTGCAAACATTTTTTCAATGTCTTTTTTAGATACCGGTACATAGTCTGATGCTGTATATTCCTTTGCATCAGCCTCTCTTATTCTTGCAACCTTCAGCTGCAATGTGTTGTTAAAAGATGTAACTTCAGCGTCAACCACTACAAAGGTCATAGCATCTACATCAGAGATACCGGGAGAATAAAGATCCCATATCTTTGCATCAATGCTTCCTGTCTTGTCTTGCAAACTGAGGCTGGCATATTCCTTACCTGTCTTGGATACTGCAATAGTTTTCGTTTTACACAGATAAACCTCTGAAATATGCATTCCTTCTTTTAAGCTTTCAATAAATTTCATTTTCTACCCTTCTAGCTCCTGGCACCAATAGTTGTCTCAAAATTCAATTCTGTAAATCCGTCTTTTCCTGAACGATTTACCTTGATATTTACTACTTGGTTTGGTTTTAGCTTTTCCATTATATTTTTAAACCCTGTTATGGAGTTTACTTCCTCATTACCGATCATGGAAATTATATCTCCGGATTGTATCCCTATATTATAGGCCGGTGAATCCGCCCTGACTTCTGAGACATAGATACCGCTTGGCATACCCTCAGGCGCTTTGTCCTTGTCTATATCAAGTGCACGAACTCCCAAGTATGCCGATCCTACACCATTTGTCATATTTTCAATCAGCACCTTCAAATCGGATATACCATATGCCATTGATATGGATGAGCTGTCATCCAGATTGGAGACTACACCTACCAGATTCCCTGATGTATCCAGCAAAAATGTTCCTACGCTGTCCAGATGTTTGTCACAGTATATTACTCTTCCGTATCCGTCAAAAAAGCTGGCATTCTTATCAATTACAGTTATATTTCCGATATCGATACTTCTTGATACTCCCACCGGACTGCCTACCGCCAATATAAAAGCACCTTTTTTCAGCTGATATGAATTACCAAGTACAACCGGTTCAATGTTTTTTATCTTTTCTTCCATTGAAGAGGTATCTACAGAGAGTATCATTAAATTTGTCAGCCCGTCACTTCCGATTACTGTAGCCTCTTGATTACTTCCATCAAAAAAAGCAACTTTTATTCCACTCTCTTTTTCCATATTTGGAGCCAAAACAATAAGGCTATCACCCGACTTTGCTATTATGATTCCCGAACAACTGCTTTCATTTTGCAATGTGTTGTTGAACCAGTCAGTGTCTGTGGTGACGGCACTTATTTTTACAATAGTATTATCTTTTTTTTCTGCAACCTTACTCAGGCTCTCATACATCTGCACCAAATTCTTTTCGTTCAAATCAATACTTTCTATAGCAGATGCAACTATGTCTTCTACCTGTTCTGAAGATTCCGCTTCCTCACTACTCTCAACTGTAGTTTCTTCCTTTGGAATCTCAATAGTGGTCTTTGTCTTTTTGCTTAGTATGTTTTTGTTTATAATATGTGATGTCAATGCCATACTTGGTCCTGCAACCATTCCAAAAACAATAGCAAGGCAAGCCGCTGAGACAGCCTTTTTATTACGGGCTTTTTTATCCTCTATAATCGTCTGTTTTATAAAAGGATTTTTCTCATCAGGCTCATGTTCTTTTTTTGTATTTGGCATAAAAACCCTCTGCTTTCAGGATGTATTACATAATACCTCGCTCTCCCTAAGAAAGATTATAATGGTTTAAGGTCGATTTATCAAGCAAATGTAATATAGATTTAACACAAAATACATATAAATATTATAGCTGAATCTATATAATTATAAGCTTTATAATCTCTTCTGTGTTTCTCTCTTTAGAATATAATAAAGTCCTGCCGCTACCGGTACTGCAACCAGTACACCGAATATTCCGCCAATACTTCCTCCAAGTGAAACCGCAACAATAACCCACATTCCGGGAAGTCCTACTGAGCTTCCTACAACTCTCGGATATATTATATTGTTTTCAAACTGCTGTACTAATGTGTGAACTATTATAAATATTATCATGCTCTGCACGGATTTTGTAAGTATCATCAATGCACCGATAAAGAGTCCTGCATATGCACCGATAACAGGTATAAGTGCAGTCACACCGACAAGGATAGCAATGGATGAGGCATATGGTAATCTTGCTATAGACATAACTATGTATAATAATACACCAAGTATTATCGCCTCTTTTACCTGACTTACAAAATACTTTTTAAAACTGTTATCAAAAACACTTATAATATCAATAATAAAGTCTCTTTTTGATGGAAGAAATGCTTTTAGCAGCTTATCTCCCTGTACTCTCAGCTTTTCCTTATCCACAAGTATATATATTGCAAAAACAATTGCCATAAATAAAGAAAATACCGTATTAAAAAATCCTGATATACCGCTTAATATTCCACTCAGTACATTTCCGACACCTGACATTACCTCTTTAATCAGCCTTGTCATATAGCCTGCTATGTCTATATTGTTGGTATCAATATTAAACATCTTTAAAATATTATTTATCCGCTCATTATTCCCGATATCAACTATTATCTGCTTTAAATCACTTGGATTAGTGTACATTATAGAAAACGATATTTTTACAAGCTGCGGAATAATTATTCCAAGAAGCAATGCTATCACAAGCATAAAGGTAAGAAAAGACAAAGTTATTGATATCATTCTTATAATTTTTTTGTTATGGAATTTTTTTAGGAGTAAAGCTTCATATGCATCCATAAGAATATTTATAATATATGCCATTATGGCTCCCACCACAAATGGTATCAATGCTTTGGTTATATTTTTTATATAGCCTTCAACAACATTAAAATATCTTACTATTCCATATATTAAAATAGTGCCTATCATAATATAGGCTATATACTTTTTCTTTATACCGTTCACAATATTACCCTTCTGTCATTTTGCAAAGCACTATCTTATCTACTTCATCACTTATAAAGACATTTTCATCAAAAATATCCATCACTCTAAACTTTGAGTATCCTCTTGGCAATGTGATATCTAGAAGTTCCAAATCTGAAAGTCTGAGTAATTTTTGCTTACCCTTCCATTCTCCTGTTTTAAAAATAGGGGATAAGATAAGATATTTCTTGTCCGCACTAAATTTACCTCTGACTCCATGTTTACCGGGTAGTTTTTCTAATCTTTCCTCTCCCCAGATTTTCTTTTTATAAACCCCGTCTTTAGTTATTTCCACATACCAATAATACTTAAAAGAACTAAGTCCGCATGGATTTACAGTATCAGCCTCCAAGAATACATATATAGCGTCATCCTTTATCATCATACTTCCAATTTGTGGATAGTTATATTTAAAATCCATCTTATAATACAGTCCGTCGGCCTCAGACAGTGAGTCAAAAAATTTTTTCATTGTATTTTCTGTTGTAAATATTGGTTGTAATATGTCTTCAAATTTTATTGTATTTTTGTCTTTATCATATTTAAAAAATGTAAAGCTGTTGGCAGCCATCGCCTCTACACTTACACGACAAATAACCGGAAAATTTTCATTCTCTCCCAAAGTTGATATCTCTGTTATATTTTCTGCAATACAAGGTTTTTCTATATTTATAGGAGTAAATGCTTCATCATATTCTCCCATTTTCCATGCCTCATTTTCACTGATTAAAATAATACCGTCATCTGTATTAAGCAAGAGTTTACTGCTTCTTTTATTTTCTGTATTAATCGGAATAAACTTATATTCATTATCCCTTAACCACAAAACACCATTATTCTCACCACAGTAAATAACAAACTCATCCTTCGCTCTAGCAAAATGATTCTTTGAATATATCGGTGCATACTTATATGATACCTCCGAAAGTTTTATATTCTCTACCTGCCACTCAGAAAGCTTTTCAAATTTTATTTCCATAGTTAAATCTCCACTATTCTATCTGCAAAGTCTCTTGCTTCATTTATATCATGTGTCACAAAGAGTACACTTCTTCCACAAGTATACTCTTTTATAACTGTCATTGCCACAGCTTTTGTCTTTTCGTCAAGCCCCTTTAGAGCCTCGTCAAATATATAAAGTTTCGCTGTTCTTGATAGGCATCTTGCCAGTGCCACTCTTCTTTTTTGGCCGCCACTCATAGTATTTACATATTTTTCACTCTCTATGCCAAGCTTATCTAAAATTTCTTTTGCAATTTCTTTATTACCGGTCATCAGGCATACATTTGAAATCGCACTAAAACTCTCACTTAGTCTGTCTTCTTGAAATACTGTAGATATTTCCTTTGTTATGTCCGTCTCACCGCAATCAGGTGCTTCAAAGCCCATTATAATATTTAATATAGTGGTCTTTCCCTTTCCGGACTTTCCCATAAGTGCAACATGTTCGCCATCAGCTATTTCCATAGTGAAGTCTCTTAAAACTTCTGTGCCGTCAAAGCTTTTATATATATTTTTTAAAAACATCAATACACCCTCTTTATCAATCCGAAAAATCTTTCCATAATAAATATTATCAATCTTTCAAAAATTGCACTGCACAGTATTACTATCAGCGTAATAGCAAATACCTTGGAAGTTTCAAGATAGATCTTGGCATCAAATAAGAAAAATCCCAAAGTATTTTTGGGTCTGCCTATCACCTCAGCCGCAATACCTGACTTAAAAGCAATTCCCATTGAAGCCACACTTGATGATATCAAAAATGACTCCAGCCCCGGTAAATATATGTATATAAATTTTGCCTTTTGACCAAGTTCATATATTTTAGCCATCTGCAACATCTTCACATCTACAGACTTTAATCCTTCCAGGGTATTGGCATAAAATATTGGCATTACCATAAAAAAACATACTAAAACCGAAAGTGCCTCACTTCCAAGCCATATAAGTATTATGATGACAAATGATGCTACCGGTACCGAGCGAATCACCATAATATATGGTGATATATAGATCTCAAACAGTTTAAATCTGTATGAGAGTCCTGCAAGGAATATTCCTACTCCTCCACCTGCTAAAAATCCCAAAATTATTTTAAATATACTTTTTCCAAGTCCCATCCAAAATACATTCTTCCCACCAAGTTCAAACAATGCTTTGACTACTTCTACAGGGGATGAAAGTAAAAATGACCTGTTTAAAATCATTGCTACTATTTGCCAAAACAGCAGTGCAAGAAGCACTGCTGTAATTTTATGTATTTTATTTTTATTCATAGACTATTTTCCGGTATAATAGAACTCTTCTCCCGGCAATGCACCACCTACAGACTTAGGGTTTAGATTAAACAATGTCATTAAATAATCCTCTGTAGCGCTCTTCATCTCATCTCCTGTTATAGATACCAGATTGCAATATGGTATTGCCTTGGCTGCGATAGGTGCCTTAATGATATCATTTGCCTCTACCAGCTTAGATGCCTCTTCCACATTTTCATTAATCCATTTAACCGAATCTGTGTAATTTGCTATAAACTCGTCTACCAACTCCTTATTTGACTCAAGAAAATCATTTCTTACAAACAGTCCTGCTGTGACAAGTTTTCCACCTGTTCCAAGCGCATCCCACTCCTTTGTAAGATCCAAAACAGTATTCAAGTTCTGTACTTTTGTCTGAGCTACAGTTACAAATGGCTGTGGCAACATAACTACCGCATTGTCTGCATTTTCAACAGCTGCAAGAACCTCATCCGCAGATGATTTCCAGTCCATAGTTACATCGGTATTTATATCAAGTCCATGTCCTGATAAGATATAACTGAGTGAATATTCAGGTGTTGCACCCTGTCCATGTGCTATTATTGTCTTGCCCTTTAAGTCTTCTACGCTCTTTATACTCTGATCTCCTTTTTCAAGTATATAGAGAATACCCAGAGTGCTTATATCAAGCATGGTAACCTGTCCGTCTGAGTTGTTGAAAAGTACAGATCCCATATTTACAGGCAATGCCGCAATATCCACTTCTCCGTTTAGAAGCTTTGGTGCCATCACATCAGGTGCAGTCTCCATATCAAAATCGACACTGTAAGCAAGGCTTCCCTTGTTTGCATCATCTATAAGTTTTACAAGTCCGATGCTTGTAGGTCCTTTTAATCCACCTAGCTTTATGGTTCCAAGGCTCTCTTCATTTGCTCCTACAGTACTTGTTTGTGTACTCTCTACTGCAGTACTCTCCGCACCTGAAGTACTCTCATTTACATTTGTCTTTGCACAACCTGATAATGCCAATAGTGCGCATGCCATTACAGCTAATATTCTTTTTTTCACTACTACCTCCAAAATATATTTATTCCGAGCCGAAACATATTTTCCTCTTATAAAAAAGAGCAAAACCATAAGGTTTTACTCTCTTATTTTAATTAATTTCTATAGAAATATCAATGCATTAATTCTGAATGTTGTCGACACCTTCTTTAATGTCTTCCTTTACATCCTCTACCTTATGCTCAACATTTTCCTTAACTTCATTAAATGTATCTACAGCCTTATCCTTTACTTCCTCAGCCTTTTCAGCTACATCTTCAGCCTTTTCGGCTACAGCTTCTTTTACTTCTTCTGCTTTTTCAACTGCGGCATCTTTTACTTCTTCCGCCTTCTTGCCTACAGTATTCTTTACTTTTTCAATTTCCTCATTAAGCTTGTCTATATTGAGGAAATGCTCCTTAATAGCCTCGCAGAATCCCTTTATCTCCTCAGGTACTTCCTCGCCCTTTGCAAATTTTTCTATAAGAGTCTCACTGATTTTCTTCTTTTCCTTTTCAATTTCAACTCTCTCTGCCGAAATCTTTGAATTAAGCTTGCTTATCTCTAAAGCGTCATTTGTCTTATCGCTAACCTGTTTAGCAAGGTCACCTGCAGCTGCACCCAAGTTCTTTGCAACATCACCTAATTGATCAAAAAATCCCATTGTCGTATCCTCCTTTAATCCAAGTGACAATTTATTACTAAACCGTCAAACTTTGTCCAAATGTAATTTAGATAATTATACCAAATAATTTTAAAGCAAAAATTAATTTTCGCTTAAATACTATTATATATTTTTAAAAGAATAAGTCAACTTAGATATTTAGATTTATACATCAATTACTATCTTTCTGCAAACTCTGCAAAGGTAGGCGGTGCAACATATTTCACCCCAAACGGAAGCGAGCTTTACATCCTTTTTATCAAAGTTGAACATATAGTTTAGACTGCTTCTGTTCTCATAATCACTCTTCCACTTAAGTGAAGATCTTCCGGGAGGTATACTCCCTTTTTCCATTGCTCTGCCGCAATACGGGCATTTCTTATAATAACTTCCCATAATCTCCCCTTTCATAAATCTATGAACTGAATATCATATTTGAAAAACAAAATGTCACTCAATTTGTATGTCACTGCCATAATCTCTTCTAATATTTCTATTATTTTCCGCAATATCTATTACTACCTTTTCACAACCCCTGCATAAATAAGCGATGCAATATTTATCATAAAAAGGATAGCTTAGTCTTACATTCTTTTTATCCAAATTTAAAAGCGATTTTAAAAAACCTCTTTTACTGTCTGTATCCCGCCACCAAAGTGAATACCTTGCACCTTCTATTATGCCCTCACTCATTATCTTTCCACAGTATGGGCATTTTACTTCCGCTTTTTCCATAAATCCTCCCTTACTAAAATATCCTTTTTACTCTACAGGGAAAAGTCTTTGTATAATGAACTTTATCTTGAATATATACTGCAAAGCTTCTTGATTTTAAATATCGATTATTATTATTTTGCACTCTCTGCAAAGGTAGGCTATGCACTTCTTCTCATCCCCTAATGTGGGATAATACTTACTCGTTAATTCTATTACTTTATCTTTACCTTCCTGAGAAAAGAAGTATAATAACTCCTCACACCATTTACTTTTTTTGCGTTCAGGAATCCACTTGATATCATAAGGTGAACGTCCTTCACCTCTGGGAATCTCTCCCCTTTCCATCATCTTTCCACAGTATGGACATATTTTATCAACTTTTTCCATATAATATACCCACTGAATACTTCTATCAGTTCTAAATTCACTTCTGTTATTTATGTATATCGTACTATATTGATATCTAAATGTAAATAAGTTTGTATATATAAAGCACAAAGGGCATATACCCACCCTAAAGTAAGTATACGCCCTTTTATTAAAATAATATAGAAGGTAACAATTTTACATCAAGCTTAAGAATAATTCCTTAATATCCTCAAACTTTGGATCTCTTGGATTGCCCGGTCTGCAGGCATCATCCATTGCTGACTGTGACAAGAAGTCTACATCCTCAGGTTTTACTATTTCTTTTAAATCCTTTGGAATGCCTACATCTTCAGAAAGCTTCTTTACTGCATCAACAGCTGCCTTTTTGTACTCTGCTTCGCTCATCTTCTCTGTGCCTTCAACTCCCATAGCCTTAGCCACATCTCTGAGCTTCTCGCCAACCGCATCAGCATTATATTCCATAACTGTTGGAAGAATAATAGCGTTTGCTACACCATGAGGTGTATCATACAATGCACCAAGACCATGTGCCATTGAATGAACTATTCCAAGTCCACAGTTAGAAAATCCCATTCCGGTCAGATACTGTCCGATAGCCATTCCTTCTCTTCCCTCTGCAGTGTTTTCTACTGCACCGCGAAGTGATTTTGCAATAAGCTCGATAGCCTTTAAGTTGAACATATCTGTGATAATGTTAGCACCCTTTGTAGTATATCCTTCGATAGCATGTGTAAGTGCATCCATACCTGTTGAAGCTGTAAGTCCTTTTGGCATGCTTGACATCATATCAGGATCTACAAATGCTACTACAGGAATATCATGTGGATCTACACACACGAATTTTCTCTTCTTCTCTACATCTGTGATAACATAGTTTATAGTAACTTCTGCTGCCGTACCTGCTGTTGTAGGCACTGCAAAAATAGGAACACATGGATTCTTTGTAGGTGAAAGTCCCTCAAGACTTCTCACATCTTCAAACTCAGGGTTTGCAATAATTATTCCGATAGCCTTAGAGGTATCCATAGATGAACCGCCACCTATAGCTATTATATAATCTGCACCTGATTTTTTGAAAGCCGCTACTCCGCTTTGAACATTTTCAATTGTCGGATTTGCTTTTATATCAGAATAAATCTCATACTCAAGACCCTCTTTATCAAGTAAATCAGTAACTTTTTTTGTTACATTGAACTTAATCAAATCCGGATCTGAACAAACAAAAGCTTTCTTGAAACCTCTAAGCTTTGCTTCTTCTGTAATGCTTAAAATAGCACCCTGTCCATGATATGATGTTTCATTTAATATGATTCTGTTAGCCATAATGAATCCCCCTAATAATCTGTCACTTACTGACCAAAATTATACAACACCCTTTTGCAACATTATATTGCCATAGAGTGCCTTCTCTGATGTAGCAATAATCAAATAAGCTTTTCTTGCTTCATCGTAAAATTTAAATCTTTCAATGCTTCCGATAGCATCTTGTCTTGTATCATATTTTGATACGATTTCTTTGAACTCGTCCCAAATAGGAGTCGCTACTGTATCTCCCGGTACTTTTTCCATAATGCTGACCGGGTGCGGATCATAAGTGTCAAGTGGAAATAGCTTTAATATAGCATCCAATATCTCACATACACCATGACCGTCCATTCTTATGATATGGGCATCCTTCCCCACACTATGTGTGGGGAAATTGCCGTCTGCAATGACCAATCTGTCTGAATGACCCATTTCACAAAGGTATTTTAAAAGTTCCGGTGATATTATCTCGGGTATACCTTTTAACATATTTACCTCTTATTCATATAAACATGGAGCAATCTTTGGATCTTCCATGTTGTCCTTTGTGTACCATAAAGCACCTGTATCAACATCTGATACGCTCTCACCGTTTGCTGCCTTAACTGCAAGCTCAACTGCCTTATATCCGATCTGTACAGGATCCTGTGTTACGCTACCTGCAAATAAACCGTCTTTGATTGCCTGAAGCTGCTTCTTACCTGCGTCAAATCCAACTGCAACAACTTTGCCTTCGCCGATCTTATCAAGACCTTCGTTAGCTGTGATGATTGCATTTGCTGCAAACTCGTTTGAACCGTAGATTGCGATAAGGTCTGACTTCTCTAAGATAGCTGATGCAACAGCTGCACCGTCTGCATCCTTAACTTCTGCAGGGATACCTACATCGATAACTACAGGAGCGCCGCTCTTTTCATTCTTTAAGCTGTCATGTCCTTCAACTGAAACCTTGTCTTCTCCAACAAGCTTTGTCATCTCCTCAACGAAGCCCTTTGTTCTCTCAACGATTGACTGTGAGTTTGACTCCTGAGCAACAACACCGATTCTAACTGTACCTGAAGCACCATCAATTTTGTCTTTGATAAGCTCATATGTCTCTTTAGCTGCCAACTGTCCTGCTACAAGGTTGTTTGTAGATGCATTAGCCTTGATAGCTCCTTCCGGTGCATCAGGAACACCTGAGTCAAATCCGATAATCGGGATACCTGCATCCATTGCTGTCTGGATTGAACCCAAGCTTGCCTGTGTATCAAGTGCAGCAAAGCATATAGCTGTAGGCTTTTGTGCGATTGCAGCATCCAGATACTCAACCTGCTGTGCGATTGCAGACTCATTGTCAGGACCCTGGAATGATACTTCAACTCCTAAATCTGTTCCTGCCTGCATTGCACCCTTCTTAACCGCTTGCCAGAACTGATGCTGGAATCCCTTTGCAATAACTTCAATTTTCTTTCCGTCAGCGCTTGCCTCCGCCTTTGTCTCCTCAGACTTTGATCCGTCTGCCTGTGCTGCTGTTGTCTTCTCAGCCTCACTTGAACTACTGCTTGATCCGCCACATGCCGCTAATGACATTGCCATCAAACTTGCTACTGCAACTGCTAAAAATCTCTTCTTCATAATTTCCTCCTTATTAACCCTTTCTTTTTCTATTTAAGATATCCATATACACAGCGAATACTAATATGATTCCTGTGATGAAGAGCTGATAATGTGACTGTACTCCGATGTATGGGAAACCGATCTTAAGTACTGTCATGATAAACACACCTATAATTGTTCCAACGATTGAACCTACACCACCTGAAAGTGATGTTCCACCTATAACTACTCCTGCAATAGCATCAAGCTCGAATCCGTTACCTGTATTCGGCTGTGCTGTTGAGAATACTGCTACGTATGCAAGTCCTGCAAGTGCTGCGAACACACCTGAGAATACATAAGCAAGTGTCTCATATTTTTTTACATCAATACCTGAAAGTCTTGTAGCTTCCTTATTAGAACCTATTGAAAGTATATATCTTCCAAGTCTTGTCTTGTTAAGTACTACTGCCATTACTACGGCACATACTGCTAAAAGTATAAATCCTGTAGGGAAATTCTTTGGAAGGATGCCGCCATCCTTTGTTACCATGAATATCTCTCTAAACCAAGCACCTGCACTGTTTCCCTGTGGGAATGATATTGTCTTTGTCTTTGATACGATTGATCCGAGACCTCTTGATACCATCATGGTTCCAAGTGTGGCTATAAACGCCGGCAACTCAAAATGTGATACCAAAATACCGTTTATAAGTCCGAATACAGCTCCAACCAAGAGCATTATCAATATAACAACAAACATAGGTGCACCTTTTTCCATAAAGGTTCCGCCTATAAGTGCAGAGCATATAGCAACTGTACCTATTGAAAGGTCTATACCGCCTGTAGCAATAACAAAAGTAACTCCGATTGCCATAAATGCTACATAGTAAGCAGACTTTGAAATGTTTGTAAATGTTGTAGCTTGTAAGAACTTATCTGTTAACAGTGAAAACACTATACATATTACTACCAGCGCGGCGATAACCACTGCCTGCTGATTTGAAAAAATCTTTTTTAGGTTCATTATTTTGCCCCCTGTCTATTTGTTGCACATGTCATGATTCCCTCTTGACTAGCCTCAGAGATGTCAAGGCAGCCTGTTATTCTACCTTCACACATTACTACGACTCTGTCGCTCATTCTGAGTACCTCCGGCAATTCCGATGAAATCATTATTATGGATTTGCCTTCTTTAACTAATCTTTCCATCAAATCATATATTTCACTCTTGGCACCTACGTCGATACCTCTTGTAGGTTCGTCAAATATCAATATTTCAGAATCCTTTACCAACCACTTCGCTATAACAACCTTCTGCTGGTTTCCACCTGAAAGTTTCTTTATAATCTGTGTAACACTTGGTGTTTTGGTTCTTAATTCCTGAACATATTTTTCACTGACAGTTTTTGACTTTGAGCCGTCTATAAACAGTCCTTTTGTGAATTTTTCAAGTGAAGATAGACAGGTATTTTCTTCTACCGATTTGTCTACCAAGAGTCCATATCTCTTTCTATCTTCTGACAGATAACCGATACCTGCGTTCACGGCATCCTTTGTGGATTTTATGCTTACTTCCTTACCGTGAATATATATCTTACCGGAATCCATCGGGTCCGCACCGAATATAAGTCTTGCAACTTCGGTTCTTCCTGCACCCATAAGTCCTGAGAATCCAAGTATTTCACCCTTTCTCAGATCAAAGGAAACATCCCTTACATGCTTTCCCCTATTCAGATTTTCACATCTGAGCACAACTTCCGCATCTGCTGCGACATCTGATTTGGTCTTTGGCTCCATAAAGACTGTTCTTCCAACCATCATCTTAATGATGTCGTCTTTTGTACACTCCTTTGTTACCAAAGTACCTACATATTCTCCGTCTCTCATGACAATAACCTTGTCGGAGATAACATTAATTTCGTCCATTCTGTGAGAGATATAAATTATTCCGGTGCCCTTGGCTCTCAAATCGTTTATAACCTTGAAAAGCTCTTCAATCTCAGAGTCTGTAAGGGCCGCTGTAGGCTCATCAAATACGATAACCTTTGCATTTGTCGAGATAGCCTTTGCAATCTCCACCATCTGCTGCTTTCCTACAGTAAGACTTCCTATTTTTACATTAGGATTTATATCTACATTAAGCTTTTTGAACAGTTCTCTGGCATCCTCAGCCATCTTTGCATCATCTATAAAGATTCCTTTTTTTCTCTCTTTTCCGATGAAAAGATTCTGTGCCACTGTCAGATCGTTCATCATATTTAATTCCTGATGTACGATTGCAATTCCCGCCTCTTCAGATTCGGATACAGACTTGTACTCTACTTCTTTTCCTTCAAAAGTTACAGTACCCTCATCCTTAGAATATATTCCTGTCAAAATCTTCATAAGAGTTGATTTTCCGGCACCGTTTTCACCCATCAGTGCTACTACTTCACTCTTATTAAGTTCAAGTTCGGCATTTTTTAATGCTGCAACTCCGGAGAAAGATTTCTTTATATTTTTCATTGTGAGTAATGCTGACATAAGATCTCCCTCCTATTTATCTTTAATACTAACCCTCTGACCATATGTCTTGAACTTCTCTGCCATCAGAGTCATTTCTTCGTGAGGTAATATTACCGGCTCACCGATAGCCTTAGCTTTGGTATAAACTTCGGCACAGTACTCAATTTCTTCTATAATATTGAAAGCGTTAAGCAAATCATTTGCACCTGCAAGGATTCCATGGTTTGCCAAAATAACAGCTTTTCTGTCCTTCATTGCTTCAAAAGCATTCTTTGCAAGCTCAGGGCTTCCGTATGTAGCATACTCGGCCACTCTTACATTCTCACCTGCTACAGCGATCATATAATGAGTTGCAGGAAGTTCCTGTCTGAGACAAGCCATAACGGTTGCATACATTGTATGAGCATGAATAACAGCATCGATATCATCTCTGTATTTATATGGCATTACATGCATTGCCCACTCTGATGAAGGAACTCTGTTTCCCTCTATCACATTTCCGTCAACATCGATGATAACTATGTCCTCAGGCTGTATCTCAAAGAAATCTATTCCTGAAGGAGTGATTGCTACATGTCCGTTCTTTCTGTCAAATATACTCAGGTTACCGCCTGTACCTTTGGTAAGTCCTGCTTTTACAAGTTTCTTTCCGTACTCTATTAAAAGCAGTCTTTCCTTCTCCATCAACATAATATTTTTCCCCTTTACTATCAAGAGGGCAAATTGCCCTCCTGTATTTAATTTTTACTTATAAAGTGGACCATAGTAAGCACATGCTCTGTAGTCCTGTCCCTCTAAATCAGCTGTTCCAAATCCGTTAAATGAATGTGGTCTGAATATTCTCTCGTCCTCAATATTATGGAATGCTACAGGGATTCTAAGCATTGAAGCCAATGTAAGAAGTCTGTCTCCTACATGTCCTTCTACTGTTGCACCGTGGTTTGCTCCCCACTTAGCCATAACATTGTATACTGAATCTGCAGCACCTACGCCAATCTTTGGTGCAAACCATGTTGTTGGCCATGTCTTGCTTGTTCTCTCATCAAGGATTCTATGTACATCATCATCAAGTACACATGTATGTCCTTCTATTACCTGAAGTGTAGGTCCTACACCTTCAACCATATTTACTCTGATCATTGTAACAGGCATTTCTGCTGCTGTCTTAAAGTGTGATGAGAAACCGCCGCCTCTGAAGTACTCATAGTCGGCTCTGCACCAGTCAGTAGCCTCACAGCATGCCTTAACATCTGCGTCTGTCAGGTTCCACCACTCCTTCATTGTTCCGTTACCGTTCTCATCCTTAGCTGCAGCACTTGCATCAAGGCAGCTTGCACCTGAGTTGATAAGATGGATGATACCGTTCTTAGCATATCCGCTGAGTTCTTTTCCGCTGACTCTCTTTACAGCATCCGGTGACCAGTATGTTCTAACATCTGAGAATATTGGAGCCTTACATGTAGAAAGCCATCCAAACATCATAGCCACACCGTTTAATGTATCATTCTCTGTTGCAAACGGTGTTGGCATCTTCTTACCGTTCCAGTTGAAACCTGAAGCCATAATAGCCTCTGTAAAGTCTGCGTTTGGAAGCCAGTCTGTCCACATTCTCTGTCCCTGGAATCCGCCTGCAATACCGTTTCTTCCAAGTGACTCCTCATGCCATCCCATTTCGGCAAGCTTCGGATTTCCTTCAAGTATATCTCTTACTACCATTGCATGCTTTACGCAGAATTCCCACTGCTTGTCATCTTCAATATGTCTTGATTTCTTGATTATTTCAGGGAAGTCCTTACCTGCATTGATGTCCATACCCTCTTTGCAGTATTCCTTTACCCATGCAAGAGCTCTTTCAAACTCTTCATGATCATAAATACCAAGTGTAATTCTTCTAAGAACCTCTGTCATATCTACCCATTCAGTTCTCATTCCGAGATACTTCTGTAAGAAGTCTACGTTTACCACACTACCTGCAATACCCATAGATACCGAACCGATATTTACATATGACTTATTCTTCATAATACCAACTGCAACTGCGCCTCTTGCAAAGTCTAAAATCTTCTTTGCAACGTCTGCTGTGATAGTTGTCTCATCCTTATCCTGAACTTCTGTTCCGTAAATTGAGAATGCAGGAAGTCCTCTCTGTGCATATGCAGCCATAACAGCAGCAAGGTAAACCGCACCCGGTCTCTCTGTTCCGTTGAATCCCCAAACAGCTTTAATTGTGTTCGGATTAAGATCCATTGTCTCTGTTCCGTAGCACCAGCATGGTGTAACTGTAAGTGTTCCAACTACATTCTGATTTGCAAAGAACTCTTCACAAACAGCAGCCTCTGCACCGCCACCGATAGTTGTAGGTGATATTACTACCTCCACCTTTTCTCCATCAGGATATCTTAAGTTGTCCTCTATAAGTTTAGCCGCTCTTTTTGCCATTCCCATTGTCTGTTCTTCAAGTGACTCTCTAACGCCGCCCCATCTGCCGTCGATTGTAGGTCTTATACCTATCTTTGGATGATTCATAATTCCCTCCTTATTATTTTGAATCTATTCTTTTTATCTCGCATGATCCTAAGATCAATTCAATACCGCTTTTTAAATCGTTTACTTCATTAAGATGTAATAGTGAAAGAAGAATATTTCCAAGAGCTGAACTCTCGTAAGGTCCCGCCTTCACATCTACCCCCATTTTATTTGCAATCATAGATGTAAGTACGCTTGACTTAGCACCGCCCCCGATCATATGGATCTTCTTGAAATTCTTATTCAAAATCTTTTCAATATCGGCCTTTACTTCCATATACTTTGCTACCATGCTCTCATAAATAACAGCAAAATAGTCAAAATCATGTTCAGGAGTATTGCCACCCTGATTTTTAATAAAATTATCAATCTCACTCTTTACATCAATACCCTCTTTTGCGAATATTTCCGCATCCATATCTATGAGTGAAAGTTTCTTATCAAGTTTGTTTACATAATCACTGATGTCATCAAATGGAATCTTTTTGCCAAGCTTTGTTTCAAGCTGTGCTTTGTACTTTTCCAACAGATAAAGTCCTGTGATATTTTTGAAAAACATAGGCTTTGAGTCAAATCCCAATTCATTTGTAAGATTGTTCTCATAAGCTTTTTCGTTTATGATACATTTGTCTACCACGCTACCTATAAGTGACCATGTTCCACAGCTTAAGAACATACTGTCCTCATCAAGGAAGCTGTCTGTCATAAGAAGTGCACTTGCGGTATCATGTGTACATACCGGTATCACATCGATTGAAAGTCCCCTTAATGCCTCTATTCCCGAGTCTTTTGTATTGCCGACTACTTCTGTGGCCTTTACAATCTCCGGAACCAGGCTCTTTTTAAGTTCAAGTTTTTCAAATATAGTGTCTGAAACTTTTCTCTGTCCCATATCATAAAGTCCTGTTGTAGACCAGATAGTTTCTTCTCCTATTTTCTTTCCTGTAAGCATATAGAAAATCAAATCCGGCATCATCAGCATCTTATCAGCTTTTTCATATATATCAGGATTCAATTTCTTCAAAGTAAGCAGCTGGAATATTGTGTTTATCGTCATTATCTGATTTCCGGTATTTTTGAATATTTCAAGCTCACTTATCTTTGTTTTCGCTTCTTCTCTTCCTATAGCATATTTCTCATCTCTATAGGAGAATGGCGTTGATATAAGATTCCCATCTTTGTCAATCACTCCAAAATCAACACCCCATGTATCAATACCGATACATGATACGTCTTTGTTTTCAACGATCGTACTTACTATCTTTTCTAAAATACCTTCAAAATCCCAGTACAATCTACCGTTCTTCTCTTGTATACTATGGGACATTCTCATAACTTCCTCAGTTACAAGCTTTCCATCCTCAACATATCCTACGATACCTCTGATAGAAGTTGCTCCCATATCGAAAGCCAATACTTTTTTCATACATCACCAACTTTCAATAATAAAAAATCGGCAATCTTTCGGAAATATGCTACAACCCCCAAAAAAATCCAAAGCTTTTCTCTTGTTTTTTGTTTTTATTTTCATATCTACGAAGCATTGCCGAAAATGTTTTTCAGTGAATACAATATAACACATTTAATAATAAAAATATATATATGAATAAATTCTTGAATACTTTTTTTTATTTTATGCTATAATGTTCATGTATGAATTTTTTTGTTCAAACCTGTCGGTAACTCCTATATTTGCTTAACGGAAGTTACTGTAAAATAAAAGTAAGAGGATTATTTATGGATTCGAATGGAAGAAAACAACAGATACTTGATGTTTTAAATAAGAGCAACGGTATATCAAGTATAGACGGCTTATGTCATAGAGTTTTTGCTTCACGCTCTACTATAAGAAGAGATTTGATTGCACTTGAAGAAGAAGGCATTGTAAAGAGATCTCACGGCTATGTATCTGTGATTGAGAAATCAGCTAATGAAAGTCCTATCGGTATGAGAAGAATAGAAAATCTGGATAAAAAACAGATTATCGCCGGCAAAACAGCACCGCTTTTAAAAGACGGTATGGTAATATTTTTGGACTCATCATCAACAGTCTGTCAGTTGGCCCCTTTGCTTAAATTAAGGCATAATATCACTATCATAACCAATGGTATCAATATCGCAAATGAACTTTCAAATGCACAGGATTTGAAATGTTTTCTATGTCCCGGTGTATTAAAACATAAAAGTTTGTCCATAGTTGGAGAATTTGCTTCAAGCTTTATTAAAAATTTCAATGCGGAGCTTGCGATCATTTCATGTAAAGCCATTAATACCAAGGGCATATTTGAGGGTGATGATTCTCAGGGACTTGTTAAAAAAAGCATGATAGAAAATGCTAACACGACTGTACTTCTTTGTGACAACACAAAAGAAGAAGCCGGTGGTTTTTTTAAACTTACAGACTTCAGGGATATTGATGTTTTAATTTCAAACGGACAATTCTCACCTGAGCTTGACGAAATACTGGCAAATAATATAAAGAGGATAATATAAAATATATTTTATCTTCAAAGTAAAAAAGTCTTAAGTCTTTCACATTAAAGTTTGTGGAAGATTTAAGACCTTTTATTGTATGATTATAAATAATGGGTAGTAAAACAACCCATTATTTAACATATCATCAAATTCTATTGAAGTAGAGAACTTGGTTGTTTTGGTATAACATACTTGTATACTGACTCCCTAATTTGCCCAAACTCAAACCAATGAGAACTAATTTTCAGTATTTTGATTGTAATAGTTTAATAAATCATATAAATCACTTAGTTCAACTTCTTCATATTTTGTTTTAAAATCATGTTTTAGCTTTTCTAGCTGATAGTAAAACTCATAGTTAACTTTTATAAGATTTTCTGATTTCTCTTTGTTTTCTTGCCCTATAACTTTTTTCAAACATTTTTTAAAATGCTCTAGCAATTCTTTTTCTATCAAGTCGTATCCACTTAAAAAGTTACAAACATTATTTAAGTATTGAACTTGAATTTTAACTTTATTTTCTTTATTTTCTTCTTTATTTTCTCCTTTATTTTCACTTAGGAGTGGATTATAATGATAGACCTTATTTATGCCCCTTTCATACATTTTTTCAATAAGATTTCTGAATCTCTTCTTTTCTTCATATTCATTTGAAAACTCTTTATTAGCCAATTGATATGCCGGTCCTAAAAATAGTTCCTCCATATTTTTAATGCAAGCATCTATTGCATAGGCATAATTTACATCTTCAACTCCCAGAAAATTACTCTCCATCTGTGTAACAGTCTTTACATATCCTTGATGAAAAAGCTGATTCCATTTATGTTGATAAGTGCCATGATAGCCTAGTTTTTCTCCTCTATAAATTCTACCATAGTTAGCTTCTCTTGTCATATGATGTTCAGAATCCCAGTTTGTTTTTGAAGCATTTTTAAATATATCCCTCATAATTTTTTTAATTTCTTCATCGTATGATCCCTTATCTATTTTTCCAATCAATTTTTTCGGAATAATATTCAGGCTGGAGTATTCTTTCATACAGATTGAAATAAGCAATTTATATATCTCTTTTCTGTTATGAATCAATATATTAAACTTTTCTTTTAAAACTAAATCATTAGAACAAAAAGTAACTATATTATTTTTCAAAGTTTCATATAAATAGTCTAAAAATTTATTATTTTCCCCAACTATCTTTTTAATGTCATTTTTCAATCTATACTTTTTATCCCCATCTTTATCTGCAATATATTCAATAGCTTTTGGTTTTTTCTGCCTTTCACTTAAATAATCCATATCAGTGAAAGTATCAATTTCATTACCTAAAAAAATATCCAAACCGTTAAAAACACAGTAAATTGGTGACTGTGGTATCATCTTGTAGATTTGTGGAATTATTGACTTCAATTCTGTAGGTTTTCCTGAATCCATTTTTTTAATATACACTACTGCCAAATCAGAATTAAAATACAATATTTTCTTTTCCTGAAGGTCATATAAGACATCTGTTAGTATCTTACCTTTGTCTCCGTCCCAACCGGCATGATCTAACCCATAGGTGTCGAATAATTTTAAATTTGAAATACCCAAATCATCCATAATAAATGAATACTCATTAGAAATACTGTCTTTTATATGCACATAATCTACAAGTCCTGTCAGTGACTTCTTATCTTTGACCTGCAAGCAGTATGTTACAATTTCCGAACTTTTCTCTTTGTCGTTTAAAGATGTTTTCCAACTATAATATTTCCCTTTAACTATATTCATATCCCTTAAAATCTGTATGATTTTTTCATAAACTTCTCTGTAATACTTTCCAAAATAACCATAAAAAGTTTCATCATCTTCAACAAGGATCTCTATACTTTCTTTTGAAAAAATATCCTTAGATACAAATTCGTCAAAGAAACATTCAAACTCTTTAATATCGAAAAAACCCTCTACCTTTGATAATGTTTCATTTAAACAACTCGCCTTCCCTTTAATAAAATCAGGTATTTTATTTTGTTCTTTGTTTTTATCATTACAAGCAAGCTCTTTTTTAATCTTTTCTTCAACCAGATCACAAATTTTACCATACCTTTCTATATTTTTCTCCCAATCTTCATCAATTTTGAAAAGATTTTCTTTAATCAGCATTGCCTCTTCTTTTATATTCTCCCCATTATTCGTATAATCTTGGATATCCAAAAGTTTATCAAACAGATATTCTTCTAATGTACTAATAGAATTTCTTCCATCAATCATGTTTACAATTTTCAAAAGATAATTTGCATAATTTAATCGTATCATTCTCGTTACAAAATTTTCTTTATTTAAAAACTTTATTTCAATTGACGGCTTCTCCTCATATAGGGACAAATCGTAGATAATATTGGAGCGAGTAGTTTGACCATCATTTGTTGAATTTATATTAGAAGAATGTAACAAAAATGTTTTCGCAAAAGAAGATTTTCCCGCACCACTTGCTCCAAGCAAGAGTAAATTAACTTTCTTTGTTTCTTTCATATATCCACCTCACATTAACCGAATGATCTTCATTCCTCCTAAAAATAATACACCCTTTTTCTCTCAAATATTCCAAGACATACTTTATTTTATAATAATATAGCAACTTAAACGGATTTTCGCCCTCATTAATATTTAAAACTGATTGATTTAACCCTACTATAAAATGAGAGTTTTCTTCCATATTATAGACAGGTCCTCCTGAAAATCCCTGAAAAAGTTTTAAATCTTTAAAATTACTGTACCAGTGATAATCATCTGTTATTTGAAAAATACCGAATTTGTTGTTCTCAGGAAAAACTTTTTTGTATTTTCCTTGCATCTGTATTTTGGATGAAATCTCATTATCATACAAAACTTTAGGAAAGCCTTCAACATAAATAGTATTTAATTTTTTATCATCCCACATTAATTTAATCTCTAAGTCCATTTTTATTTCAATTTCAAAACAAATTAAAAAAGCTGCTATATCTTCTAAACCCACAAGGTTTTTAAGACTTCCCTCAGGTTCTTTGTTATCTTCTTTTGATAAATTTTGACAGGTAAAAAGTCTAATATCTAAAATCAAGTCCATATCCACCAATTTCCCTGTTTGATCATAAATATCAAATGCAACCATTTTTTTAAGTTTGTTTTCATCGGATATATCCGTCAAATCTTTTACCAAATGTCTATTTGTAAATATAATATACCATGGTTTATATTTATACTCTTTACAGGCTTCACAAGGATATATAATTCCCGAACCAATTTGAGTACCTGTCCTTATTCTAACAATATTTTGATTTATATTCATTATAATACCTCTATAATCTTATCGTATTCTCTTTTATGACCGTTAATATTTCCTTATCCTTATACTCTCCTTCATATGATGAACTATATACCTTTTTTCCATTAAGGACATCTATCAATTCTTTTTTTATTCTTACATCACCTTGTTTAAAATCTTTAAACTTGTTCGTAATAATAAATTTATCGCAAGGTAGTCTTTTCAATAACTCATCAAGTTGCTTGTTATTATCTTCAGAACCATGATGTGGAATTTTTATAATATCAAATTTTTCTATAGGATTATTTGTTTTTTTGTCATCAGACAAATCCTTAATATCCTCAATTATATCTTCTATATAGCCATCTCCCGTCATCAATACAACATAGTTGTTATACTCTAATATAAATATAATAGAACTTTGATTAACTATTTTTCCATTACCGGCTTTTGGCTTATTTCTAGATTTATAATAATCATAGTATTCATATAATTTTTGCACCTTTTCTTTATTAGGGGACAAAAATGTAATGTAGATTTTTCCTTCTTCTTTTTCCCGTTTTTCCCTTTCACCTATACTCAAAAAAATAATGCTTCCTTCACTATCTTGATATTCCCTATAAGAAACTATATTGTGAAAACGCTCCGTCAACTCTTCAAACTGTTTAGCTTGATTATATGAAATCACTCCATTTATAAATTTATTATATATAACTGTTATGCCTTCATAATTCTCTTTGTTTTTAAATAACTTTATTAAGCCCTTTATATGATCTTGGTCTATATGTGTAAGTAGCACATAGTGCAATTCTTCAATCCCAAATTCTTCCATTTTAGTTATAAAGTCTATATTTCCATTTCCACCATCAACTAAAAGATTAGTTTTTTCCTGTTCTCCAATACTGATACAAAAGACATCCTCTTGTCCTTCTGAAAAATTATAAATTGTTATCACTTTTATACTACCTCCTAGAAAATTATACTATTTAAATAGCATATCCCAACGTTATAAACTTGCAAACCCATTTAAACTATATACTAAAAAGTGCTGAAAATAGATAATTTATCTTTTCCAACACTTTATTCTAAATAAAAACTATAGATATCTATTATTACAATTATTTATATTGATGTTTTCTGATTCTAATTATAATAAAGCTATCTGACTACTAACTACAATTTGCTTTTGATTGGAAATTACGGTATTTAAGCTTATGTATATGTACAAACACCCATTTTGAGGTTAATGTATTGATTAGAGATAGAATATTTCAATTATAAATATAACCACAAATGTAATTATCTGAAATAATCATTCCATTGATTTGTTCCAAGGTATAGGATATGCAGATAGCCTACCTCAGCACCTGCAGACTTATCAGTCTCGTTGGTAGATAATTTTGCCCTTCCCCCGACATTTCGGATTTCATAACGTTTCATACCTACACTTCTTTCATCCTGATCGTCAGAATCACTGACATATACAGCTTTCAGCTTTCCGTTCAAATCATATTCCGCACCCCACAGAGTTACAATATGATTACTCTTTCTAAATACTTTATGAGAAACTCCTACTATACCGCCGTTCCCAAAAATTTCTTTAAGAAGATCACTTAAGGATTGATAGTTTCCGCCATAGGTACGCTCTGTAAGTTTTTCCCCTTTGAAAACATCATGGAAAAATCCACCGTTATTACTTGGAATGAGGTCGTCACTCTCTATATTAGTAGCACCCGTTATTTTTGGAGTATATCCGTTAATGAACAAATCCATCAAAAGATCCGAATAAAAGCCTCTCTCATTATATCCGTACAGCACCTTATAAAGTTCAAATATTTCACTTTTTTCCTGACTCTCAAAAGAAGTTTTTAAATCTGAAAGTTTTCTGTTTGCACGAATTATATCTCCGTTTTTTTCTATATATCTGTCAACATATTCAATATTTTGATCAAACCACCAATGAAGCATATTTGATGATACCGCCGCAAAGCAAAGATTTTTATCTATATCGATATTTCCACCGCTTGTCGTTTTATTAACATCATACCATCCGTCTCCGCTTGAATATGGTACAGTATATGTTATATAAGTATCTTTACCGCCTTGTATAATCTCTTTATGAAAATCTCCGCCTTCTCCCATAAGAGGACCGTTAATCCCCTTTGCCCAGATAATGGTTCTGATTTCACCATCTTCAGTCGTATACTGAACAACATTGTCATTCTCCGGAGTAATCAATGATTCTTTTATCTTTTCATCCCTGTCCTGTGTACTCTCTTTTCTTTTAGCCTCAAGCTTTTTACTTTCCTTTGGCTCTATATCCTTTTTTTCCTCTTCTTTCGGTATCTCTACATTTGAAGATGTAGCAGGCTTTACAGGGCTCTCATTAGACTTTTGGGTATCCTCTTTATCCTGGCTTAATTCTTTTCTTTGACTTATCGAACCTTCACTTCTACTGAAACTTCCGCCATTTTCCGATTCTCTTAATATTCTGCTTTCTTCTCTTTTTTCTCCTTGATTTAAGTTGCTTAAGTCATCACTTCTTCCGGTATTTTCTCCCTTATTTGATCCGGCGCTTTTATCGTAGCTTTCACCTTTGCCCAGGCTATCTGATCCGCCGTCTTTTCCTAAGCTTCCGCCTCTACCCAAGCCTCTGCTTTTACCGGAACTTCCACCTTTACCGGAGCTTTCGCCCTTGCCCAAGCCTCCGCTTCCACTACTTTTTCCCAAACCACCTGCATTACCTTGTTTCTTTGCTGTATTCGATGAGCTCTGTGAAGCATTACCTGTACTTATCCCCTTACCGGCTTCATAATACTCTGTTCCGCTTTCATTAATCCATCTTCCTAAAGCATCAACTCTATATCCGCTGACATCAGTATTTGAATACATTTTTCCAAATGTAGTATTATCTGTTCCTTCAAAATAATAACAATATCCGTCTATCCACTGCCAGCCTGACAGCAGTACTCCCTCATTTGCCGTCTTAGAGCTGTCCAAAAAATACCAATTATTTGAAGCATCCATATACCATCCGGTTTTTAAACTTCCGTCTTCATTAAAGAAATACCAGTTATTATTTATCTGCTGCCAGGCTTTTAGAGCCTTATCTTCTTTATAATATTTCCATTTATTATTTTCCTGTTTCCATCCGTCAGCACCTGCATATGCATTAAAGGACATCAACATGGTAAGCCCCAAAACTGTCGGGACAAATCTATTCTTTTTCACTTTACTACCCTTTCATTACTCAAAAATTGCACAAAAAATCAGCCACATCAATATGACTGAAGTTTTGTAAACAATTGTATAATACTACATTTTATTTTAAATATCCATTATCATTTATATGATATAACATCCCAGATCTCTTTAGGTTCAAGTCCCAGTTTCCAAACTGCCACTCCCGCCAAATCGGCTTCCTTTACCGCATCCATTTTAAGCTTCATAGAACGCTCATCTTCCATCCATATATACTTGGTGGCATTTCCCACTGTGGTTTGCCCTACATACTGACCTACTTCCTCGTCCCATGTTAGATTTACATTGTTTTCCTTTACCCATGTAGCAGCTCCTACCATTCCGAGTGCGGTTGATGTAACCTTATCATTTTCCTTGGTCCAAACCCTTGTATATACCGGAACAGCATTTATAAGTTTTTCCTTAGGTACTTCTGTAAGGCTGTCTGTAATGGAATTTTTTACAAAGTCTATAGAAGCACTGCTTCCTTCATCAGATCCGCTGTAATGCTCATCGTATCCCATATTTATAACATAATCCACAACTTCAGCCAGCTCATCTCTTTCATAGTACATATTGTAAGATGCCGGAATCGGAACATCTACACTCAACACCATTTTATTATTTCTGCAAGAAACAGAAAGCTCTCTTATAAACTGAATAAAATGTGGTGCATTATCCTGAGTGAGTGACTCAAAATCTATATTTATTCCGTCAAAACCATATTTCTTTGCATCTGCAATCAGATTTGAAATAAGATTTTTTCTGTTTTCAGAAGAAGACAATATCTTTAATGTACTGATATCCTTACTGAAATTATCAATTAAAGGCCATACCTGTAAGTTCTTTTTATGTGCCGCATCTACATAATCTTTACTTGCTATAGAAGTATAATTGCCCTTATTATCTGAAAGTTTGAACCATGTCGGTGATATTACGTTCATTCCACTTGTATTTGCAACAACCTTCTCCATACCGCTGTTTGCGGCAGCTGTCGTTACCTGATGCCATCCAAGAACAACCTTCTCATCCATTGATATGGAAGTATATTCCGGCTTTACAAATCCACTTTGTCTTTCAGCTTGTGTAAAATTTTTCAAGTGATTTTTCTTTACATATCCCATCAAACCGCTTTGTGTGAAAACTTTATACCACTTCTCATTTTGTTCAACTATTGTAACATTTTCATCTTTCTTAAGTTCCACACCCTCTATACTTGCAGACCAATTATCGGCATCCACTCTCAGTCCCGACTTTGACTTTATTGTAGCAACATCATAACTACCGAAAGTATTATTGATATACACCTTTTTAATTTCACTGTCAGTATATGAATCTACCCATACGTCTGTATAAGCCTTTATGGTTTCTATAGACAAATAAACCTTTCCGTCCGATTCAAGCAAAAGCGGCTTTCCGTTATTATCCACATTCTCAAAATTTGCATAAACTATTTCTGTAGGCAAAGCGTATGAAAGAAGCTTTTCATCATCACTGTAATAAAATTTATCATTGAGTATTGCTCTTGTCCAATTTAGAGGTACATATACCACTCCGTCTTTATATATTGCTTTGGCCTTTTGCAAAGAATAATTATATACAAGCGCTACATCATCACCCTCAACCTGATATAACTGCGCCTGTGTAATCTTCTCTTTTGAGCCTATAATTCCATCCATTTCTCTTGATATAAATATAATTCCAAGTATGATACATAGAACTACAACAATACCTATTAAAACCTTCTTCTTCACTTTTCCTCCATATAAATAAGTTATTGTAAAGTCTTCACTATTATATACCATAAATATGTATAAATATTTAAGAGAATATTTTTATAGGCGAAATTTTATGTTCCGACAAAAGTATCAAGGAATTTTATAAATTCTATAATTTAAGCTCTATACCTTTATTTCTTAAATTCTCTATACATTCATCCAGATATTCAATATTATGCTCTTTATAAATTGGATCTTCTATGATTTCCTCTTCAAGATCTATATATTTTTCTGCAATTTTACCTCTGTAATTTCTATCCTTCCACTCCCCTGAAACATTATATCCTCTTTTTTCCATCTCATCCATTACCAACAAATGGTATCTGAATAAAAGATATGGCGGATATGAAAACACATAATCTACGGTTTTATGTTTCTTCTTCCAACCGTTTCCCCTAAGAGCACAACATTCTCTATGCTGTCCAAGCAGCTGATTTTTAGGTAACAAGTGTATAATTTTTTCATGCCATAGTCTCATATTATTCTCCTGTTAAGAAAGTGGAGTTTTCCAAATATTCATTTGGGTATTTCTTTAATAAAGTATTTAAATAGTCAATTACAACTGTCTGACTGCTTCTCTCTTCCATATATTCATTTAATGTATTAAATAATTCTTGCTTCTCTACAGCACTTGCATCCTCTTTAAAATATCCCCACACATGAAGAACGGCATTACTGAAATCTTTCCTACTCTCATTCATGCCTTTTATTTTTTGTATTTTATCTTTCAGAAATGAAACATCCAATTCATTCCCTTTCAAGTACTCTCTTATCCCGAGATATTCCTTATGTGATTTACTCAGTACATAGTATTTATTTTTTGCCCACAACTCTTCACATTCTTTTCTTATGTTTTTATAACTCATACTCTCTTTTCTTTCAAAATACTTGAATATTTAATACTATAGTAAATTATGTAAGATTAAATACATTCAAAACTTATATCGTCATATTGTATCAAATATAATTATAATAATATAGTCAAAGCTTAAAATAAATCCCTGACGATTCAATATTCCCAATATAAAAACTGTCAAAATGTATCTAACATCCTGACAGTTATACTTACATAGCTTACCTTTTTAATATATACTAATTTAATGCATGGAACCTTTCTTCAAGTGCATCTTGTAAAACTCTTGAAATATTTAAGTTCAACCGTTTTGCCTCAACATTCATCCAACTCGGTATAGTCAAATTTTTCCTAACCATTTTCTTATCCAGTTTTTTTCTGTATCTTGTTAAGTCTGCATCTACGGTTGTAATTATACCTCTTGTATAATCGAAACTTTCACCCTCATGAATACTTTTAGCTAAATCTATAGCCTTTTCATAATTTGACGGTCCCGGAATTTCTTTTTTGCTATCCTCAATACTTAAACACTTTAAGCTTATAGCGTCCCTAGCCATTTCAATAGCATCAGCCAGATCTTTGCCCTCTGTATATATCATCAAATCCGGAACAAATACTAAGTAAATTTCATCCGACTTTTCAATCAATGTTGGATATACAACTCTCATTTTCTCCTCTTTCAAAAATATCATGTTCTTTTCCATGTCGTTTGAGTTTAAATCCTGCCTCTTCCAGCTTTCTTATTAAATCTCTACGTTTCATCGCTTTCTCCTGATATCATTTATACTGTACGTATTTTATGCGTACTTGTCAATATTTTTACTTAATTTATTTTTCAAAAAACAATAATATAAACATATACTATAAAAACTGCCAAAATATATCTCATATCCTGACAGTTATACTTACATGGCTTTCTTTATTTTTCAATATGTTGGGTATCAATGAGCGGCTACCTAGTAAGCCTTTACTGTGACACTTCTTTCATTGATACTTCACAGTTATAAACCATACTTTATTTGATTTTTTACATAGAGTCAGACGGTTTTTATACAATATATAAAAACCTATCTGTCTGCAACTTATATACTCGCTACAACCTGCGTGGGCTTTGCTTTAAGTAGTATTTTTATATATTTTTGTATGTAAAAATCGTATTTGGGATTTTCAGATTGAATAATCATTTAGAATACTATGATTCCCTGTTCTGCAGATTGACAGGTTTCGTTCATAGAAATTGAATTTTAGAATTTTAACTTTTATATTGGGGACTTTGATGGCTAAACTATCATTTATAAAAGTTATTTATAAATTTCTCCTTTCTCCGTCTTTACATAAATTATAACCCTCAAACGCTTTACACGCAATATGGAATAGTTGTTCGGTCGATATATGGCAAGATAGATTGTGCAAAACGAAAAGAGAGCCCTAAACAGCTCTCCTTCTTCTACTAATTATTTTTTGCTCTATATATGTATATGGTCTTTTCAGATTTGTTCCCGGCAAGATCTATGGCGCTTATTTTTATACTGTTTTGCCCCTCGTTTAGCGGAACTTCTATTTGTGTAACTATCTGCGTAGTATTACCGTCTTTACCTTCAATATAAGAAATTGAGGTTTTATCATCAGTGCCTATAAGCGAGTCTCCGTTATAAAGACTTAATTTAAATGAATTATCACGTGAGCGAACCTTTATTTTTACCATATCGGAATCAAGCTCTCTTTCATATACCTTATAATCAATAAAAGGATTTATCTTATCGTAGAATAATCTTCTTACCATGCTTGCCGATTTTTCGTTTTTAGTACTTACCTCAACTTTTATATTAACATTAAATGCTTCAAGCTTCAGTTTACTTTCAAAAGAATACGCTTCGCCCTTATATATTACATTTCCCTTTTTTCTATAGATAATATTGCTTTTTACAAGATCCTCTTTTCCTATATTTATCGGACTCGAGAGTTCATTTCCGTCATTATCTACAAGCTTTATTTGCACACTTTCTACGCTGTCATCCTCGTCCACATATCCTACAAAACCTGATACATCTATCTGCTTTTCTTCACCTTCCGTATTGCCAAGTACATCAAAAAACTCAGGTGTTTTAAGGAATACTGCAGGATATGGCTTTCTTTCTGCATTTGACGCAGTAGCATTATTAATTGTAATATCTGTAATACCTGCTTCTTCCATGCTCTCATGAGTATTTTGCATAGGCTTTCCGTCTCTAAATACTGTTGTAATATCAAAGCTTGTTTCAACAGGATTTATTGTGAATTCATAACAAAGCTTGTCCTCATCATATTTGAAATTGTATTTTTTTGATATTTCAGAATTTACTTTATTATCCAAGATTATATTTTCTTCGATATTATCATGTTTCAAAGTAAGTTTATGCAAATGTGATTCTTCATCCGCCAGCTTTATCCTAATCACCGCTTCCTTTTCTATCAAACTGTAAGTCATATCATCAAGTTTTATATCGTTTACATAAACACTTGCATTTTTATTGCTTATATAGTCAAAAAAGTTAAGGAAATTAATCTGATTATAATTGTCTTCTCTGACATCTGAAAGAGTGGTTCTGCTTTTATTATCCATATAGTCAACGGCATCTATTATAAGATCTGAAGTATCCGCAAAATACGGACAATGTACTTCAATATCCAAATTTCTGTAACCGTTGGTATAAACATATACTTCCCCCCTTGCAGTTGGACTGTCAGGTACCGCTTCTAAAGGTATATTAAGTTTGCCGTCTTCAACCTTTACAAGCTCTTTTCCATCCTTCATAGGTTCATCTTGAAATCTTATAACAAAGGATTTTCCGTATCTTATACTTGTATTGGCCTTATCATCTTGTGCATATCTTATTGACTGCAAATATACATTCTCTATACCTATGCCCTTATCATGAACATTAAATACTATCTCCTTCATATTGCCGTCAATATCATTTACCTGCACTTCATTAGCGGTGCTTAGACTAGGGGCCATGCTGTCCACACGTATAGGAAATTTATAGACCTGCTCTCCACTTCCTCCTACATTATTAGTATTAAGCTTTGCCTTTATACAATATATGTACCTGACACCGTCCTCTGCAATTCCTTCGCCAAGTTTTCCGTCCCATACCGACTCCGGCATAAACTTAAAGCTTTTATTGACTGAAAGTCTACTAAGCTTTCTTACCTGCTTTGAAATCCCTAAAACTCTTAAAGTTTCCTCCGTCTTTGCATCAAGTATCGAATACTCTATCTGCTCCATATTTCTGAGTGGTGCTATTCTTGTCGCCACATCGGGATAGTACTTACTGTTCGGTGAAAAATATATTTCATCATTGTACAGTGGAAGTTTAAGCATCATACTTGTTCCAAGCATTGAAGAGCTTACTCCCGCATTTTTATTTACAAAAAATTGTACGTTTCTTTTTTCACTTCCGATTTCAGGAAGCTGGAACGCATCTATAGCTCTTTGTCTGCCCCAATCTCCGTAAAATCCGAGGAAAGGTATATTAAGATCTGATATACCGTCTTTGTCTTTAAGACTTATAAAACCTTCTATAAAGTTATCCTCGTCAAGGTTTTCTGCATCCGAGTAATCCATAGTGAAATCTATACTTGCGGATGAATGTGCTTCCACGCTTATCTCTCTGCTTATATTAGACTCATTTGAATGTAATATTTCAGATCTTTGCAGTCTGTATGTACCGTCTGTAGGCTCATAAAGTGCAATTGAATTTATATTATAGCTTTTTGTACTGTCTCCAAAATTTTCAAGACTAAGTCTAACATCAAACCTTTTATCCTTAAGTTCTTTAAGCTCGAGCTTTCCGTCGGCTATATTGTCATTGGTTCCTTGTGCCCTTACTACTACAGTGGTTTTTAATGCATTTTCAATATTTAGAGCACCGCTTCCCTGCTGTCTAACAAAGTAGGGTATATCTTCAAATATTCCCTCATCCTTTAAAGGAGTTGCGGTATTCATAAGTAAAAGTTTTATAAATTCCGAACTGTTATCTGTTTGTATATTCTTTGCCTTTATATATTGTTTAAGTATGGCTGTAGCTCCCGTTACCTGAGGAGCCGCCATGGAAGTACCGGACATATCCTTATACTTATCGTCCTCAACGCTTGAGTATATATGTCCTCCGGGAGCGGTTATCTCCGGTTTAATTCTAAGATCCGGAGTGGGACCCCATGAAGAAAACTTTGAAACACTTCCTGCCGCTACATTGTCGACATCCGTCATTTCAGTAAATATCTCAGGTCTCAGATCATTATTATAACCGTATTCCTCCATTAACTTATCATAGGTACTTCTTTTTATACGGATACAGGTAAGCTTTCCCGCATTACCCGGAACTTCAAGATTTCCGCCTATTTGCTCAGCCATGCTCCTGTTATTGTAAAAAACAATGGCGGCAGGTTTTAATTCAGCTATTGACTCAAGCTTATCCCCAAATCCTAAGCTGTCTTTTGTTGTAGGAATCTCAAAGAGTACCAGCTTACCTTCTATATTTTCTTTTTTAATAAGCTCTTGCTTAGCGTTTTTTAAATCAAATATATCCGCACTTATAATCTTTTTCGGATTTTCTCCTTTATGCAAATCCATCTCTTCATTTACATAGGCATCCCAACTGTCCTTCCACCTTATGACATACATATGCCTTTTAGTATTTTCCATAGATGCAACTGCTATAGTTCCTTCATTTACAGCAGGATTTGCAATTAAAGCGGTATCATAATTTTCTTTTAAAGGCTCTACATTATTTATATTACCGGAAGTAATATTTCCGTCATTACCGGCAGCTACTGAAATTACTATTCCGGCTTTTCTTGCCTTTTCTATAACCTCATTTTCCGGATAAGCTCTGTTCTCCATTGAAAATCCGGCTGCCGATCCCAGGCTTAAGTTTATTACATCGGCCTTCAATGTTATAGCATCATCCAAGGCTTTCAACCAAATATCGGTAAATGTTGTAGGATACTCAAGGTCATCTGAAAATACCTTAAGCGCAAGTATTTGTGCATTAGGTGCCACTCCGAAAGTCCCGCTCTCAATATCGTTTGCGGCAGCTATTCCGGATACATGCATACCGTGCATTACACCGTAACTGTTACGTAAGTTCTTATTAAAATCATAATAATTATAGCCATAAGGTACTTTATCCGAATAATAAGAGCCTTTCAATCCGTTTTCAGCTATTATCTTTTCTATATCTGTCTTTGTGTACATAGGATGTACCGATTCATCCAGTCTAAGTGCCTTATGTCTGTAATCTATACCTGAGTCTATTACTGCAATAACGCTGCCCTCGCCCTTATAGCCAAGTGTATTCCACGCATATCCCGAACCAATTATACTGTTTGAAGACTTAAGATAAGGTCTTTGAAACTCCTGTGATACATAAACGCTTTTTACTCCGGGAAGCGCTTCTATTTTTTCTATTTCAGTCGCATCGGCACTTAATGATATACCGTTAAATATGGTATCATAGTGCCTTACCTCCTTAACATCCGCCTTTATGTCCTCATTTTTTATATCTTTTACAAGCTTATCCTGATCTTCTTTCAGCTCCTGCTTTTTTTCATCTATAAAGGAATCATCCAGTTTATCATAGTCCATATCTTTATTTATGGCTTCTTCTATCAAGGAGTCCTTATCAAGCTCTATTATAAGCCTAAGCTCTTTTGGCTTGTCTTCATTTTTTTTTGCTTCGGTATCAGCCGAATTTAATTTTTTATCTGCCTCTTTTACATACTCTGAAACTCTGTCCCCGTTATTTTGTGCCGCAAATCCCGGCTTAGCTGTAGAAACCAAGGGATTTATAAGAAGTACGGCACAAAACAAGGCAAGTTTTTTACTTATTCTATTCATAACTCACCTATTCTATAATTATTTTAACTATAAATTTCACCTTGCCATAGTTCTTGTCATTGATTACAAGATCCTCTAAGCTGCTTACAGCAAGCATATATTCTCCTTTTTGAGCGTTTTTTACCTGATTAAGACTCTCACCTTCCCACTTTACATTAAGCTTTACTCCGTTGTTTTCTCCGCTTAATTTAAGTCCTATAAGCGCTTTGTCTTCAAGAGTCACTCCATTAACTGCTTTATATTTTAACGTTTTATCCGCATATAAATGTTCATTCAGTACTATAAAGTCTTCACTCAAATTTTCCGCTGCACTGTTTTTTTTGCCTTCATTAGGAGTACCTTCATTTACTTTGGGCAGTACTTCACTCTGAGTTTTCTTATTTTCAGCAATATTTTCTGTACCTTTTTTCTCCTCCGGCTTAGCTGTACCCTTGTCTTGAGGTATTACTTTTTCTTCAGTTTCTTTATCACTTTGAGCTTTATTCTCTTTTTGATTATTGCCTCCGAAATAACTGTCTGATGAACCGTTACTTCTACTTCCCTTTATTATCCTCTTAACCGGTTTTCTACCGTCAGGCTTATACTCCTCCGGATTTGGCAAAGGTTCTACCTTCCCGTCAGATCCCAAATTTGTATAGGAAATATTTTTACCGAGGCTTTTTGCCGATTGTAACTTTGAGTTTGAAAGTTGCACCTCAAAGTTTTGGCTTCCTGCGGCAATATAGATTTTACTTATATCTGAATTTATAATCCTTAACCTTCCGTTACTTGCCTTTTGGTTTATAAGTATCGGAGTCTGTATTTTTATATTTTCTATAACGGCATCATTGGCATTTACAACTATAAAAGCCTTTGACTTATTGTTTTCATCCGCCTTGAAATTTTGAGAGGTATTGATAACCGTAAGGAAAAGCTCTTTAATTACATCCCTTAACTCACCTCTGTTTAAGACTTTACCGGGCTCAAAGCTCTTATCTTTTCCTTCAATAACACCAAGGTTTTCAAGTTCTTTTATATAGCCTCTTGACCATGACTGTAATTTCTCGTCATCAATAAAAGCTGTTTTACCCTCAGCCGCTTCAATACCTATATACTTTGCAAGTAGGTAATAGACCTCTTCCTTTTTAGGACTTTCATAAAGATTGGCAAATGATACATGCTCATCTATTATATTCAGTCCTTTTAATTTCTCTACAGATCTTTTAATATACTCTTCATCCGCATTTGCGTAATTTCCTATGTCCGCTATGTCGGATCCCAAGTTGCCTGAGATCTTTTCGAGTAATATAATCAAGTCTTTTTTGCTGATACTTACTTCGTTATCCATATATGTTTTTTGCTCCGCTTTTGCAATCGGAGCAATAAAAAATAATTGAATACATATAGCTATGCTTAACAACAAAGTAAATTTTATTGCTTTTTTCATACTCATTTGTTTCTCCTTATTTTGTTCTAAAGTATTTTATCTTCTGAATTTGTCCGGACATAAGAAGATAAAGCACTTTAAATTTTTTAATCGCACTTATTGGCTAAACAATATCTATATATACATATTGTAGTAAATTATAACAGGAAAAAGTGAAATGTAAATAATATGCATAGTTTTTTTTAGAAAAATTTAATCTATACGGAAAAATAAAAATATCCCGACAAATACAAGGCATCTTGTCCTTGTGACTTTGTCAGGATATTTCATTAATAAAAATTTTTATTTTCTAAGCTTTTTGGCTAACTTTGTTCTCGCTTCCAAAAATAAATGAACTTTTCGGTTCAAGCGCAAGCATCAATAAATTACCTAAAATACCTACCGCAAGGACTTCTCCTATACCCACTGTAAGCATCATGTAAGGTATCAAATCCGGTAAACCGTAAGCATACTTTAGTACAAACGGAATAATAATTGCGTTTGCAAGTATCGGTGGTACACATACCAACCATTTTGAAATACTTCTGAGTCTGTAGCTTAATATTGCACCTATAAGTGTAGCCAATGTTCCGAATATAATATCAGGAAGTGCCGCTCCGCCAAGTATATTTGCCAAAAGGCATCCTATACTTACTCCGGGTATTGCCGCCACTGTAAAGAACGGCAGAATACAAAGTGCCTCAGAAATTCTGAACTGGATAGCACCAAAGCTGATAGGGGCAAATGCAAGTGTAAGCACTACATATACTGCCGCTATGACTGCACCCTGTGCCATCATTTTTGTTGTAATATTTTTCATGTTTTCTCCTTTAGTTTTGTTTTAGGTGAGGAAGGTCTCGAACTCACCAAGTACGCTAGATACTTTACGGTATTTTAGAGAATAAATCAAGCATTTTCTTAATATTAATATGTTCTATACTATAAACATGCCTTATAGATTTCAACTATGTCCTCATTCGTAAGTGCTACGAATGCATCCTTTAAATATCCTCCGGTATTTGCGTGCTCAGCCATTGTCACAAAATGCTTATCGTCAATACCAAGTTCTGTAAGAGTCATAGGAATACCTGTTTCTTTAAAGTAATTTTCAAGCGCATCTATTCCTGCAAATGCCAACGCTCTCTCGTCATCACCGCTAAGTCCCATTACATTCTTTGCAAATTTTACAAATCTCTCTGTAGCACTTGCATCTTTATTAAGAATATGGCGCATCCATCTTACTGTTAAAATGGCAAGACCTACTCCATGAGTAATATCATAATAGGCAGACAACTCATGTTCCATTGCATGACATGGCCATCCTGTTTCCTGCTTGCCGTACTCAGGGATTCCTGAGCAGGCTACTGAGGAATTAGCCATAAGATTTGCTCTTGCAGAGTAATTTGTAGGATCTTTGAGTGCTATCTTACAATTTTTCATAACAGACTTTAATATAGTCTCTGCTATTCCGTCTGATAGATCGCTGTCCGGTGTTCTTGAAAAATATCCTTCAAATATATGACTCATTATATCCGCACTGCCTGCAGCTGTTTGATAAGGTGATACTGTATAAGTATATGTAGGATCGCATATACTTACTGCAGGATAGGTGTATACCGCACCCAATTTTTCATTTGTGTCAAGATTTGATATTACTCCTCCGGCATCAAACTCTGAGCCTGTTGCACTGAGTGTAAGTATATCTACAAGTGGAAGTGCTTTTGCTCTTCTAAAGCTTGTTTTTACCATCTCCCAAAGATCATCACCCTCATAGTAGCGTCCTACTGCAATAGCCTTTGCACAGTCAATTGTACTTCCACCACCAACTGCCAGAATCACATCAATATTGTGTTCCTTACAAAGTTCCACACCACGCTTTACCGAAGTTATCCTTGGGTTCGGCTCAATTCCGTCACATTCAGTGATATTGAAATTATTCTCCTTTAAAATCTTTATCACTTCATCATAAAGCCCCGTCTTTTTGATTGAGCCGCCGCCAAGGACGAACAAAACATTTTTACCGAAAGGCTCCAATGATTTTGCCAATCTTTTAATCTGTCCCTCTCCAAAATATAATTTGGTAGGAATATCATGTTTGAAACTAAGCATATTGTACCTCCACTTTTCATATACACAACCGGGGAATTTTACTTTCAAAATCCCTATAATATCAGCTTTATTTTAATACAATACTCAGTACATCTTCAACTTTTTTTACAGGAATTATTTCAAGTTCATTCAAAACTTCCTCTGCCACTTCTTTTAAATCGTCTTTGTTCTCATCAGGAATAAACACCTTCTTTATTCCCGCTCTGGCAGCTGCCATAAGTTTTTCAGGAAGTCCACCTATAGGCATTACATTTCCCCTTAAAGAAACCTCTCCTGTCATGGCATACTCAGGTGATACCGGAATATTATTTACAAGTGACGATAGTGCTGTAGTCATTGTAATACCCGCACTCGGTCCATCCTTTGGTACCGCTCCGGCAGGTACATGGATATGAATATCATTGTTTTCAAATACTTCATGACTTTCAGGGTACATATTTTTTACAAGGCTAAGTGCAATATCCACACTCTCTTTCATTACATCACCAAGCTGTCCTGTAATTTTTACTTTGCCCTTGCCTTTTGTAAGCATTGTCTCGATAAAGAGTATTTCTCCGCCTACAGCAGTCCATGCAAGACCTGTAACCACTCCTGCCTGCTTCTTCTCTAATATACTCTCATGTCTTATCGGTCTTTGATCAAGATAATCCTGTAATTCTTCCGGCTTTACATCCAATATTTCTTTATTGTTCTTAACAAGCTCAACTGCGGCATGTCGGCATAGAGCACTTATTTGCTTCTTTAATCCACGTACTCCTGCTTCCATAGTATAGCCGTTTATAAGTGCTTTTATGGTCTCATCCTCTATTATGAGATTGTCCTCGCTGATACCTGCCTTTTTCTTTGCCTTAGGTATTAAATGATCCTTTGCAATAGAAAACTTCTCAAGTGCGGTATAGCCTGTAAATCTGATGACTTCCATTCTGTCAAGCAGCGGTCCCGGTATAGTATCAAGAGAGTTTGCGGTACATACAAATAATACATCTGACAAATCATACGGTACATTCATATAATGATCTGTGAAAGTATTGTTTTGCTCCGGATCAAGTACTTCAAGAAGTGCACTTGCAGGATCTCCATTGTATGATGATGCGAGCTTATCAATCTCATCCAGTACCATTACAGGATTTGATGTACCTGCCTTTTTCATACCGTCCATTATTCTTCCCGGCATTGCACCTATATAAGTTCTTCTATGTCCTCTGATATCAGCCTCATCTCTGACACCTCCGAGAGAGATTCTTACATACTCTCTGCCAAGTGCCTCTGCAATGCTCTTTCCTATACTGGTCTTACCTGTACCCGGTGCGCCTACAAATAGCAGTATTGAACCGCTTTGTTTTTTATTTAAAGACATTACCGCCAGTTGCTCTATAATTCTCTTTTTAACCTTTTTAAGTCCATAATGCTCTCTGTCAAGGACTTCCATAGCATTATCAAGCTCTATATCCTTCGGTTCTTCTTTTTTCCAGTGTAATGAAGTTACAAAGTCCAAATAATTGTAAAGAAGTCCATACTCATGACTGTCCTTACCTTCCTGCTTCATTCTATTTAAAACATTGTCGGCTTCTTTTCTGGCCGTATCATTCATCCCTGAATTTTCTATTTTTTCTTCAAACTTTCTTACTTCGGAAATATTTTCAGGATGCATCTCATCCAAGGCTTTTTGCAAGAAATTTATCTGCTTTTTAATAGCGTCTTCCCTATAAGCCTTCTCATGAAGCTCTTTTTGTGCCTGCTTTGCCTCTTCACTTACTTCATTTATAGCCATAAACTCTCTGGCATATTGAGCTATAAGCTCAGCCCTTGCTTTGGTTGAATCCTCTGAGAGTACAGCATACTTTTCCTCAGGAGTAATATTCATAAAAGGTGAAAGTCCTACCATCACCTCATTCATATTCTTCCATGCAAGTACATAGCCTCTTGCCATAAGTCCCCATTGAAACTTGGTGACATAACTTAAAAGTTCATCTCTAAGTCCGACAAGCATTGCATTTGCATCATTCGGATCCAGATCATCTATCTCAGGCCTTTGTACTCCAATAACATTTTGGGTGTCAAAGTCTATATATTCAACATTTATTCTGTTAAATGCCTCGAGGTTTGCACCACCCTCATCATCTACAGAAAGCACCTGTCCCGCAACAGCTATGGGGTAGATATCTTCAATTGTAATATCTTTATCTTTCGGCTCTCTCAGGTAAAGAAATGTTACCTTTTCACCAACAGATATCTTATCTACACCGGCCTCCTGTAAATAATCTTTTCTGAAATATATTTTTGAACCCGGTAAAACTACCGTATTATATGTCGGTATTAAAATCATATAACCTCCTTTATTAGCACTTATTATCAAGGAGTGCTAAAGTGAATTTATAAAAAAGAGGTTGAAACAATGGCTTGTTTACAACCTCCCCATCTATATGACTAAATTATATCACTGGCACTCTTATACGTCAAGTGATAATTAGATTTTGTAAAATTAATTTACAATTCTTTAATCGCCTTTGCCAAGCTGTCAAGTGCCATCTTCAAATATTCTCTCGGACATGCGATATTAAATCTCTCAAATCCCTCTCCGTCTACACCAAACATGGCTCCCGAGTCTATCCATAGCTTTGCTTTATTTACTATCAGATCCTCTCTCTCCTCTTCAGTAAGACCAAGTTCTCTAAAGTCCACCCATACAAGGTATGTACCCTCCGGCTCTATAAGTTTTACCTGTGGAATATTCTCTTTTAAATAATCTCTGAGGAAATCAAGATTTCCCTTTATATACTCTCTTACAGCGTCCAGCCATTCCTGTCCTGACTCATAAGCAGCTCTTGCAGCTACAAGTCCCATAGTATTCATCTGTGAATATCCTGATTTTACTATCTCATTTTTAAAAGCATCTTTCAGCTTCTTATTTTCTATAAAAATATTTGAGACCTGAAGACCGGCTATATTAAAACTCTTACTTGGTGCTGTAGCTATCACTGCATTTTGGGCATATTCCTCTCCCAATGAAGCAAATACAGTATGCTTATTTCCGGGATATACAAAATCCGCATGAATCTCATCACTGAAAATTACCACATTATGCTTGATGCATATATCTCCTATTCTCTTTAACTCTTCCTTACTCCATACTCTTCCTACAGGATTATGTGGAGAGCAAAGTATGAAAAGCTTTACCTGATTTTCCACTATCTTCTTTTCAAAATCTTCAAAGTTCATCTCATATCTGCCGTCTTTTATTAAAAGCGGAGAGTTGATAAGCTTTCTGTTATTACATAGTATCATTTCACTGAAAGGATAGTATACAGGTTGTTGTATAATAACACCATCACCCTCTTTTGAAAATGCCTTTACAGCCATTGCTATGGCATATACTACTCCCGGTGTCTTAACTAATGTACCTTTTTTAGGTTCCCATGAAAAGTTTTTTACAAACCAGTTCTTTACCACTTCAAAATAGTCGGACTGTACTTCCGTGTATCCATAAATCCCATGGTCAACTCTTCTTTGCAAAGCGTCTGTAATAGGCTGTGCCACAGGAAAATCCATATCCGCAACCCAGAGTGAAAGCTCATCACCTTTTTTACCTCTAAGCTTTGCACAGTCGAACTTTAAACTGTCAGTACCTTTTCGGTCTATGATCTTATCAAAATCGTACATATATCCCCCTTATTATGCCAATGCTCTTTCCAGATCCCTTATCAGATCGTCTACATTTTCTATTCCGACAGAAAGTCTTAAAAATGTATCTGTTATTCCAAGTTTCTCCCTTACCTCTAACGGTACATCCGCATGTGTCTGTATCATAGGGAAGGTAATCAAAGACTCTACTCCGCCAAGACTTTCCGCATATTTTATTATTTCAATTTTTTCAAATGCATCTCTTGCAGTTTTGGCAGTATCTGTTGTAAATGCAATCATTCCACCAAAGCCTCTTGACTGAGATTTGTTTATCTCATATCCCAGATGCTCAGGTAAACCTACATAATATACATTTGTAACCTTTTTATTTGTTTTCAGGAAATTTGCAATCTTTAATGCATTTTCCTGTATTCTGTCCATCCTTACTGCCAATGTTTTCAGTCCTCTAAGTACAAGGAAGCTGTCAAAAGGTGAAAGGCTTGGACCTATTGTTTTATACATAAATCTGATTTTTTCAGATAATTCTTCATTTGCAGTACATATAAATCCTGCCAAAGTATCATTGTGACCTGCGATATACTTTGTACCGCTGTGGATAACAATATCTGCACCGAGCTTTATCGGGTTTTGAAAATACGGACTTAAAAATGTATTGTCAACAATCAATAAAAGATTATGTTTCTTTGCAATCTTTGCCATCTCTCTTATATCTGTAACAAGCATTGTAGGATTGCTTGGTGTTTCAATAAATATAGCCTTTGTATTTTCATTTATTGCATTTAACACATTCTCAGGATTTGTTGTATCGACATAGCTGAATTTTCTGCCTCTGTCAATTCCAAGTGTATTAAAGAGTCTGGTACTTCCGCCGTAGATATCCTCCTGAGATATTATATGATCACCTGCATTAAAAAGTTCAAGCACCAAAGAACATGCTGCCATTCCGGTGGAAGTCGCCACAGTATCATAAGCACCTTCCATAGCGCTTATACAGTCCTCAAGCTCCGTTCTTGTAGGATTTGATTGACGTGAGTAGTCATATCCTGTACTTTCGCCTACTCCGGGATGTGAGAATGTAGCTGTCTGGAATATCGGTACCGTCATTGCACCGTATGCATGGGCATTCTTATCTTCATTTGGACTGTGTACACATAATGTTTCAATATTCATAAATTCACCTGACTTTTCTAAAAACTATTATTAACAATAGAAAATATTTTACAAGTTCATATTTTCCCGGTCAATAAGATGTTTTCTTGCTCTGGTTATAAGGAAAGCCTATATCTATAAATTATACTTATTCTTATATGCAATAATTGCAGCCACTGTCTTTGAATCCTTCAATTCGCCCTTGTAAATCAAATCCACCAAATCCTCAAGGGCCCACTCTTCCACATCAATGCTCTCATCTTCATCAAGATGCTGCTCACTCTTAATAAGATTTCTTGCCACAAAGATATCAATTTCCTCATCACCGAAAGCCACCATAGTATCAATTCTTATCAAGAACTCAAGTTCATCCGGCGAAGCAACCTTATAACCGGTCTCTTCTTCAAGTTCTCTGAATGCACATATTCTTCTCGGTTCATCCTTTGAGTCAACCTTTCCTGCCGGAAGTTCAAGAGTATATCTGTTCAGCGCATTTCTGTACTGACGTACCAAAAGTATCTTACCGTTTTCAAGTACAGGTACTACTGCAGCCGCACCGTTGTGTTGTATATAGTCCCATACAGCTTTTCTGCCGTCTATCAGCATATGGTCTTTATATACCTTTACAATTGCTCCTTCATAAGCAAGCTCTCTTTTTTCTCTGATTATATTTCCCATGCTTTCTCCTTATCCGACTTTAATGTCTGTGCCATATTATTTAGAAATTTAACAGCTTCATCCAAACCATCATTTGTATAATCAAATTGAAAGTCTTTTTTCTTATCATCTTCAGTATGGTCAAAATTAAAGGGCTCAGGCCATACTGTCAGTTTCAGCTTGGCCTCGCCCCTCTTATCCTTTGGCGTAAAATTTACCTTTTCAAGCGGATCTCTTCCCAACCTGAATCTTACGCCCTCCAGACTTCCTGTGAAATATTGGCCATAATCATAATATCCTATATTTAACAAGTCACCTTTTTTTAACATAAAAACATATCTCTCAAATCTTCCACATTCTTTACAATGTAATTTGCACCTTCAAACTCCTCCAAGTCGCCATAACCGTAAAGTACTCCGACACTTTTAAGACCTGCATTACTTGCACCTGCTATATCATGGCTCTTATCTCCTACCATTATAGCAAAGCTCCTGTGCATTATTTTGTTTGTCTCCAGCACATATTCAATTACCGCTGTCTTTGTAGCTCTCTTTGTGTTAAAATCTCCATCAGAGCCACCTACGAATGTAAAATATTTGTCCAGTCCGAAATGCTCGATTACTCTTTTTGCCTCTCTTTCAGGCTTTGAAGTCGCCACATAAAGCTTATATTCTTTTGACAGACTCTCAAGCATCTCTTCTATACCTTCATAAAGCTCACATTCAAATATACCTACAGATCTGTAATAATCGTGAAATACATCAAGTGCTTCTTTATATTGCTCCAAACTGAATCCGTAAAAATTTGTATAGCTTTCCACCATCGGAGGTCCTACAAACTTTTTCAAGGCATCAAGTTCCTCATATATACCGAAGTGCTCAAGTGATTTTTGTACGCCCTTTGTAATACCGAGATCCGACCTTACTATAGTGCCGTCCAAATCAAATAAAATATGCTTTTGCTTCATTACTGCTCCTTAACTAAAGAAGGCTTTAACTTCAATCCCACCTTCTCAATTCTCGCATGGTCCATTTTCTTTACTGTTAAAATGATATTGTCAAATGTGATAACTTCTCCCTCTACAGGCAATCTTCCAAGCTTCTCCATTATTATTCCGCCTATAGACTCATACTCCTCGGAACTCAGTTCCAGTCCTATTCTGTCATTGACATCATCCAGATTTGTAGATCCGTCTATAAGGTACTCCGTTTCAGAAATCTTTGTTATACCTTCATCCTCATCGGCATCAAACTCATCTCTGATTTCACCTACAATCTCTTCAAGCATATCTTCCAGAGTAATAAGTCCTACAGTTGTACCGTATTCATCCAGTACTATTACTATATTGGCACCGGTCTTTCTCATATCCACCATAAGTGATGAAGTCTTTTTATATTCATAGGTGTAAAGAGGTTCTCTCAAATGCTCCTTTACAGAAAAATTCTCCTTATCCTCTATCAGCAAGAAGTCTTTTACATTAAGTATTCCGATAACATTATCAGGGCTTTCTTCGTACACCGGTATTCTTGTATATCTCTCTTCTCTGAAAATTTTAAGTATCTCTCCATAAGAGGATTCCACAGACACCATAACCATATCGACTCTCGGTAACATTATATCTCCCGCAACCGTATCTCCGAAGTCCACCACATTTACAATCATCTTCTTTTCTTCTTTTTCAATAACTCCGTCCTCATGGCTGACCTCCACCATTGCTCTAAGCTCATCCTCGGTCACCATATTATTGTCATCATTATTTTTTATAAATAACGAGATAACTATTCCTGCCACTTTATTTACTATATAGATTGCAGGTGTCAAAATAATAACCAATACGGAAATGATACCTATATATTTTAATGCCATATCCTCTGCATTTTTTGATGCTACATTTTTTGGTGTAATCTCTCCAAATACAAGTATTAGAAATGTCAAAACACCTGTGGCAACACCTACCAGACTGCTGCCGAACACCTTTAGTGTAAGTGTTGTGGACAGTGCCGAAGCGGAAAGGTTTACTATATTATTTCCAATCAAAATAGCGGAAAGCATCTTATCCGTATTTGCTGTGATTTCCAAAACCTTTTCAGCTCTTTTATCACCGTTTTCCGCCAAATTTCTTATTCTTAATTTATTTGAAGTCATGAGGGCTGTTTCAGCAGATGAAAAGAATGCTGAAGCAGACAATAATAATACCAAAATGACTAACTGTAATATGTCACTCGTTTCCAAAATTTCTCCTATAATCGAATTACTCTTCTTCAGATATAATATCCGGCAATATTTCTTTTGTTTTTTTCTTTGCTCCAAAAGGCATTATCAGACTGCCAAGCAATATAAATATATCTCCCAGATTAAAAATCACCTTATCGGCACCCTTAGTCTTTATACGTATATAATCCACCACATAGCCTCTTGTGAATCTGTCAAAGATATTGCTGAGAGATCCTGCAATAATAAGGCTTAGAGACAGCTTTCTGATTTTATTTCCCCTTTTAGGAAGTAAAACAGCCAGTACCCCAACCAGTATTGAAGTAATAAATACCGGAACATACTTTACTATTTTCTTCTTTTTCTTAAGCTTTCCGAATACAAAGCCGTCATTGTGAAATTTATCTATTTCTATCTTTTTTGCAAAAGTTCTCGGCAGTTCTTTTTTATCCATTGAATTTACTGCATATTTTAAAACTATATCAAGACCTGCAAGTATCGGTATCAAAACAGCAAACATATATCCTCCTATATATTTCTGAACACTATATTCGGGCTGCCCTTATGCTCCAAATAATCTCTTGTAATAATAACTTTACCGATATTTTTATCCTTCGGTGTCTCATACATTATATCAAGCATGAACTCTTCTATAATGGAGCGAAGTGCTCTCGCACCCGTATCCTTTTTCATAGCCTGTTCGGCAATCCAATCCATTGCATCATCATCAAATGAAAGCTCCACTTCATCCAGCTCTAAAAGACGCTTATACTGTTTTATAATAGCATTCTTCGGCTCTATAAGGATTTTCTTGAAAGCTTCCTTATCAAGTTTTGAAAGTGTGCATATAACAGGTAATCTTCCTATAAACTCGGGTATCATACCGAATTTTCTGATATCCTCATTGGTTACCTTTGCATAGAGATTTTCATCATTATCATATTTATCTTTAAGATCCGAGTTAAATCCCATGCTTGTATTTTTTTGAAGTCTTTCCTTTATAATATCATCAAGTGCCGGGAAAGCTCCTCCACAGATAAAGAGTATATTATCTGTATTCACAGTCTCCATAGGTGCCATAACATTCTTTTGGTTTGTACCTACAGGAACCTCAACCTTACTGCCTTCCAAAAGCTTTAAAAGCTCCTGTTGTACACTCTCACCGCTTACATCTCTTGAATTGGTATTTTTCTTCTTTGCAATCTTGTCTATCTCATCTATAAATACGATACCGCATTCCGCTCTCTCCACATCATTACCTGCTGAAAGCAAAAGCTTTGATATAACACTTTCTATATCGTCACCTATATATCCCGCTTCAGTAAGAGAGGTGGCATCTGCTATAGCCAAAGGTACATTAAGAAGTTTTGCAAGTGTCTTTACCAGATAGGTCTTTCCGCTTCCTGTAGGCCCTATCATAAGGATATTTGACTTATCAACTCTTGTTCCTTCCTTATCTTTGTCTAAAAATATTCTTTTGTAATGATTGTATACGGCAACCGAAATTATCCTCTTCGCCTGATCCTGACCTATTACATATTCATCCAGCATTTCTTTTATTTTATGCGGAGCAGGTATATCCTTCATTGTAAAGAGCGGCTCTGTTCTCTTCTCGTCTCTTTTCTTTACTCTGGCTCTTTCAGGTATGGGGTTCAAATTCATGTTCGGTATTGTAAAGCTGCCAAGGTCCACATTTTTTAAATCATCCATATTGATTTTTGACATATTGGTAAGCTTACTCATATCCATACTCTGCATAGAGTTGAAAGTTTTTTGTATACAATCGGGGCAGATATCTATACCGCCCGGCATTGATATCATCGTACCGGTCTTAGATTCCGGTCTCCTGCACATATAACATATTTTTTCATAATTATTATTTTTATCGTCTTTATCGTTTTTATTATAATCTATCTTGTCTTCCATTTTTCCATTCCTAATGTTTCAAACAGTTTTATGTTATTCTAGCACAAAAAGAAAAAATGTGCCATATTAGGGAAATACGGCACATTTTATGTTTATAAAACCTTACTAAGGAAGGTCTTAAGTCTTTCATTTTGGGGATTTGTAAAGAATTCCTCAGGTGCATTCTCTTCCACAAACTCACCTTCATCAAGGAAAACCACTCTGTTTGCCACCTCTCTTGCAAAGCCCATCTCATGTGTTACCACTACCATGGTCATCTTCTGCTGTGCAAGATCCTTCATAACTGTAAGCACTTCTCCTACCATCTCGGGGTCAAGTGCTGAAGTTGGCTCATCAAAAAGCATTACATCCGGCTTCATACAAAGTGCTCTGACTATAGCAACTCTTTGCTGCTGTCCGCCTGAAAGCTTTGAAGGATATTCATTTGCTCTGTCCGCAAGTCCTACTTTTTCCAAAAGGCTCATGGCATACGCCGTTGCAGACTCTTCGTCAACACCCTGAAGCTTCATAGGTGCTATAATCAAGTTTTTAAGAACTGTCATATGTGGGAAAAGGTTAAACTGCTGGAAAACCATTCCCATTTTCTGACGATGTAAATCTATATTCACATCTTTTTTACATATGTCCGTTCCTTCAAACAATATCTCACCGCTGCTTGCTTCCTCAAGTCTGTTCAAACATCTGAGAAATGTTGACTTACCCGAACCGGAAGGGCCGATAAGACATACTACATCTCCTTTATTTATATCCAGAGATATATCTTTAAGTACCTGCTTTTTATGAAAATGCTTGCTTAAATTTCTTACTTCAATAAGTTTTTTACCTTCCACTTCTAGCCAACCTCCTCTCAAGTAATTTTACCAAATAGCTGAACAGCATTACCATGATAAGATAGAGTAGAGCAACTGCAAGGAAAGGCATCATTGCCGAATATGTTTTGCTTCTTATAACATCTCCCGCCTTTGTAAGATCATCCAAAGCAATATAACTTGCTACCGAGGTCTCCTTCATCAAAACTATAAACTCGTTTGCAAGAGTAGGCAATACATTCTTTATAACCTGTGGCATTATTATATTTATCATTGTTTGAGGATAACTGAATCCCAAACTTCTTCCGGCTTCCATTTGTCCTTTCGGTACTGAGTTTATACCTGAACGGAATATTTCCGCCTGATATGCTCCCGAGTTTATACCGAATGTAAGTATTGCGGCAAAGCTTTTATCTATTCTTACAGAGCTGAATATAACAAAGTATATTATAAGAAGCTGAACTACTACAGGTGTTCCTCTTATTACTGTAAGATAAATATTGCAAAGGAAGTTTAAAAACTTCAACTTCTTTGTATTATCGTATATATTTCTTACAACAGCCACTCCAAACCCCAGTATAAAACCAAGGATTACGGCAAAAAATGTAATCTTTAATGTGACAGCAAGTCCGTTTATGAGTAAAAGCCATCTGTTATCCGTTATAAAATTTAAAATAAATTGTGATTTTAACTCTTCAAACATATTAATCAGCCTTGATATATTTTGCAATAATACTGTCCACTGTTCCGTCAGCCTTTAACTCTGAAAGCGCCTTGTTAACCGCATCTATAAGTGCTGTATTACCTTTTTTTATTGCAATAGCATATTCCTCTTCCGCATACGCCTCATCTAAAGTCTTAAGTCCGCTTGTCTCTTCAACAAACTTCTTTGCCACCTCACTGTCGATAACTACCGCGTCTATCTTTCCCTGACTGAGTGCCTGAACCGCATCCATACCCTTTGCATATCTCTCAACAGTTGCATCCTTTATGTCACTTACTAAAATATCACCTGTAGTACCTGTCTGTACACCGAGTGTCTTGCCTTCAAGATCCGCACCTGAAGCTATAGTAGAGTCATCTTTTACAATAATAAGCTGCTTTGATGTTGTATATGCATCTGAAAAATCAACGCTCTGCTTTCTCTCATCTGTAGCGGAGATACCTGCAATACCTACATCCGCCTTACCTGATGTTACCTCAAGGATAACGGAATCAAAAGCTATATCCTCCACTTCAACTTCAAGTCCGAGCTTACTTGCTATAGCATCAGCAATCTCCATATCAATACCTACAATCTTATCACCGTCGTGGTACTCATATGGTGGGAACTCCGCATTTGTTGCCACTATAAGTTTTCCTGACTGTATAGTTTTTACTTCTCCTGAAGCTGTATCACCCGCACTCTCATTTGCAGCCTTTGTTTCGGCAGTCTTTGCACCGCCACATGCTACCAAACTTGTTGCCATAAATCCTGATATAACCAATGCTAATATTTTCTTCTTCATAATGTCCTCCATTTGTATATTTACCAATCACTATTGCATAATAATACACTCTTTTTTATAAGAATGCAATAGGATTTTTTAAAATTAACATAGGAAAAGACTCTAACTCTGTATTTTTATAAGGTTATAATCCTAACCATAATAGTCCATACAAAATTAGAGTCCTAAATCCCGGCGCTTTCATACCCAATAAATGCAATATATTTTCTCAGCTTATACTACTGCTGAAGTCAAATATTTTTCCATCTCGTTCACGGCATGTTCTTCATCATTACCGTCTGCTGATATGTATACCTCTTTGCCATCACCAAACTTCAATGTCATCATGCCCATGATACTTTTTGCATTTACTTTTTTAGTACCACTTTCAACATAAATCCTGCTTTCAAACTGGCTGGCCACCTGTACTAGCATAGCTACCGGTCTGGCTTCAGTTCTTGCATCAATTGCAACCTTAACTGACTTCCTAACCATTTTCTCTCCTCACTTGTTCTCTTAAACGACTTGCGATATCCGAGAGTTTACGCAACCTATGATTAACCCCACTTTTCCCGAGCTGTGGACTAATCATTTTTCCAAGTTCCACCAACGAAGCATCAGGATTTTCCAGTCTGGCATTGGCTACCGCCTCCAGATTTGATGTCAATTTATCAAGTCCCATCATCTCTTTAATAAGTTGTATATCCTCCAGTTGAGAAAGTGATGCGGAAACTGTTTTATTGATATTTGCAGTCTCACAGTTCACTTTCCGATTCACGTCGTTCCTCATTCCTTTTAAGATTCGAATGTTTTCGAAACTCATAAGCGATGTAGGTGCTTCCATCAGACCAAGTGCCAATGATATCTGCTCACTGTCCTTTATATATACTACATAAGCTTTTTTCCTTACAGTAATCTTTGGTAAGAGTGACAGGTCTTCCATCAATTCCTTTAAAACTAGTGCATCCTCCATAGTTGAACATACTATCTCAAGATGATATCCCTTCTCAGGATCTGTTATAGAGCCTGAGGAAAGAAATGCTCCTCTGAAGAAGGCCTTTTTACAACATGAATTCAGTAAAACCGTATTACTGCCAAGCGGCAAATTATCCATCAACTCTTGATTTTTAAGAAGCTTTATAGCTTTAAGCACCTCTTTGGCTCCTGCGCTGTCTACAATACTTACCGAATACATACGCTTACGTTTCACCAAAGTACTATTGCTTATTACTACATCTGTATTTATATTAAATGTTTTTTTTATTAATGTAAAGTACTTTCTGGCAAGTCCTGAAAATTCAGTGTTTATTTTTAAAGACAATTCACCATTTTGTGATAAAGAAACAGTACCAATGAAGTAAACAATTGCCAAAATTTCTGCAAGTATGCAATGCCTAACCGTAGGAATTATCCTTGCGATTTCATTTTTCACTTCTGAAGAAAATGTCATCCGCTCTCCTATCTTTGTGAAATTCTTGAAATATTTTTGCCCATATCTCTGTGTTCCAGTCTGACTCCTATTCCTTCTATATTATCAAGTCTTTCTTTAAGAGCCGCCGCAATAGCTACCGAGCGGTGTTGTCCACCCGTACATCCTATACCTATTACCAAAGCACTCTTACCCTCGTCAATATATCTGGGTATCAAAAATTTAATCATATCATCAAGCTTATCAAGAAAAATATCCGCATCATTATTTGAAAAAACATAATCCGCAACTTCCTTTTCTTCACCGGTTTTAAGTCTGAGATTTTGATCATAAAACGGATTAGGTAAAAATCTTACATCAAATAAAAGATCCGGATCATCAGGTATACCGTACATATATCCGAATGAAAGCACTGTAACAAAAAGATTATTGAAAGACTTTCCGTCAACATAGATTTTTTTAAGTTCCTGTTTCAACTCTTTAGTCAGAAATCTGCCGGTATCAAGTATCCTGTCCGCTCTCTCTCTTAAAAATGCCAATCTTTCTCTCTCAAGATTTATTCCGTCTATAAGTCTGCCCTCTGTAGCTAAAGGATGATTTCTTCTTGTCTCTTTATATCTTTTTATCAATGTTTCATCATCCGCCTCAAGGAAGAGGATTTCCATATTGATTTTTTTATGGCTAAGTTCATCAAATACTTCCTGTAAGCCGTTAAGTCCGCTTCTGATATCAATACCCAGAGCTATACCCTTCATACCTCTTTCGGATTCGATTGTAAGATCTACAAAGTTTAACAAAAGTTCCACCGGCAAATTGTCGACACAGTAATATCCGAAATCCTCAAACATCTTTAATGCAACAGTCTTACCTGAACCGGACATTCCTGTTACAATTATCATCTTCATATCAAATCATCCTTACTTCACATTCAAGTTTTACACCGAACTTTTCACACACTTCCCTCTGTATATGTTCTATCAGCTTCTTTATATCATCAGATGAGGCATTATCATAATTTATCACAAAACCGCAGTGTTTTTGAGATACTGCAGCCCCTCCGAGTCTGAAGCCTCTAAGTCCGGCATCATCTATAAGTTTACCTGCAAAATACCCTTCAGGTCTCTTAAATGTGGAGCCTGCACTAGGATACTCCAGCGGCTGTTTTTCATTTCTCCTGTTGTTTAAATCCTCTATTTGTGCTCTTATTTCATCCCTGTTGCCATACGCAAGTTTAAGCTTTGCAGCCAGTACTATTTCATTATTTGCTAAAATATTGCTCTTTCTGTAACCGAGGTCAAGTTCTGAAATATCTTTCCATTTAATGCTTCCGTCAGGGCAAAGCACCTTTACTTCCATCAGCACATTTGACATCTCTCCGCCATAGGCACCTGCATTCATTACTATCGCACCGCCAAGGCTCCCCGGTATACCACAGGCAAATTCAAAGCCTGTAAGTGAATTTTCCATAGCATACTCACTTATCTTATCAAGTCCCACTCCGGCACCTGCTTCTATAATATTACCCTCATGTGTAATACCGTTATTTAAACCTACCGTGGAGATAATCACTCCGGCATAGCCCTTGTCATCCGCCAGTATATTGCTGCCTTTTCCAAAAATATAATATTTTAGGTTTCCTCTCTTTATTATATCCATACACAGGCTAAGTTCTTCCTCCGTGACAGGAGTAAGAAAATAATCACACTTTCCTCCTACCTTAAAAGTGGTATGATTTTTTAACAATTCACCGGTTTTGCAATTTTCACCAAGGATGCTTTTAAAATCCATTTGCATTTTGTCTCCGCTACTATTTTTAATATCAATCTTTTCCGGCCATATTTGCCTGTACTCTATTGTAGAGTTCCTTTGCCGCATTATATCCCATCTGTTTCTGTCTGTGATTTACAGCCGCAGTTTCTACAATAATTGCCAGGTTTCTACCGGGTCTTACAGGTAAAACATGACATACCACCTTATTTCCCAAGTACTCTATATAATTATCCTCAAGTCCGAGTCTGTCATAGTCCTTATTATGTACCCAATCTTCAAGCTGTATTACCAGATCAATTGACTGAGTATCCTTAACGCTGAGTACACCGAATAACGCCTTTACATCTATGATTCCTATTCCCCTAAGCTCAATAAAGTGCTTAGTTATATCAGGCGCCGTTCCTACCAAAGTCTGCTGTGACACCTTTCTGATTTCCACAACGTCATCAGATACAAGTCTGTGACCTCTCTTTACAAGTTCAAGAGCCGCCTCACTCTTTCCGATACCGCTGTCTCCGGTTATAAGTACTCCTTCACCGTATACATCCACCAAGACACCATGTATGGAAATAACAGGAGCCAATTGTACATTAAGCCATCTTACAAGCTCTGCGGTAATATAAGTTGTAGACTGTTCGATACCGAGACATGGCACACCATAATGTACACAGTAAGAAATCATATCCTCATCCGGCTTTATTCCTCTTGCATATAGTACACATGGAACCTTATATGAAAGCAGCTTATCATAGGTTTCCTTTCTCTTTTCGTCATTTAATGTCTGAATAAATGCGTTCTCCACATTACCTATTATCTGTACTCTTTCACTGTCAAAATGATCAAAGAAACCTGCCAACTGTAATGCCGGTCTGTTTATATCAGGATGCTTCAATATTATAGATTCCGTATCTATATCCGGTGTGAAGTTTTCCAGATTCAAATCCTTTATTAGTTCCTTGATTGTTACGTTTTCTCCCATAGTACCTCCTATCATGATTCCCCCTATCTTAAGACTTATCCCAAAAGCTCAAGCAATTCCTCTTTTGAAATATTTGCTAAGGATATGCCCTCTTCAAAGTTTAATACTCTGTCCGCCAAATCCTTCTTTGACTCTTGAAGCTTAACTATTTTCTCTTCTATAGTTCCCTTTGCAATAAGTCTGTAAACCGTTACTTTATTCTTTTGCCCTATTCTGTGGGCTCTGTCAGTAGCCTGATTTTGTGCCGCAAAATTCCACCACGGATCATAGTGAATTACTATGTCGGCACCAACAAGATTAAGACCTGTACCTCCCGCTTTCAAAGAAATGAGAAATACATTTGTATCATCATTATTAAAATCATTCACCAACTTGATTCTTTTTTCTTTATTGGTAGCACCTGTAATAACATAGCTGCTTATATTTTCTTCTTCAAATCTCTTTTTTATTATATCAAGCATTGAAGTAAATTGTGAAAATAAAAGAATCTTATGTCCTGCTTCTATACCGCTTTTTACAAGATCGATGCAGGTTTCAAGCTTGGCGGAATCTCCCGCATAATCTTCAAAAATAAGCCCCGGATCGCAGCAGATTTGTCTTAACTTTGTAATCTCCGACAATATTATCATCTTTGAACTGTTATATTCTTCATTGCCGTTTAATACATTTTTTAGTTTACTAAGTTCGGTATCATATGCCAACTGCTGCTTTTTATCAAACCTTGATACTCTGACTTCTTCTATCTTATCCGGCAAATCCGTTGCCACCTCGGACTTAAGCCTTCTAAGTACAAAAGGACTGATCATCTTTGAAAGAAGCTTTGCACTTTCATCATTACCGTCTTTTACTATTGTATTTTCATACTTCGATTTAAATGAATTATAACTGTACAAAAATCCCGGCATTATATAATCAAAAATACTCCAAAGTTCACTTAATCTGTTCTCTATCGGTGTTCCGGTCAAAGCATACTTTATATCAGCCTTCACAGTTTTTACCGCCTTTGCAACTCCGGTATTTTGATTTTTTATAAACTGAGCCTCATCAATTATCTGATGAGAAAATCTCATATCATGATACAGTGAAATATCCCTTCTTAAGGTATCATAGGAACTTATATAGATATCAAAAGCTTCGTGCTCTTCAATACTTTTTTGCCTCTCTTCTTTGGCGGCCGCAAGTACACATACTCTAAGTTCACCTTTTGTATCAAATTTTGATATTTCCTCACTCCAATTATATACTAAAGATGCCGGACATACTATAAGAGCTTTTTTAAGCCTTCCGTTCTTTTTTGCATCCATCAAAAGTGAAATAATCTGCAGGGTCTTTCCAAGTCCCATATCATCAGCCAAAATTCCGCCAAATCCAAGTTCTTCCACGGAGCGCAACCATTTAAAGCCTTCGTTTTGATATTTCCTTAAAACATTTGACACTTCAACCGGCGGAACAAAGTCTAAGGATTTTATATTGTCAAATTTCTCAATCAGTTTTACAAAACTCTCATCTCTTCTTTCTACCAGTTCATTATGTGCTTCCATCATTTCATCAATATAGAGTGAACGATATAATGGCACTGTAAGTGCACCGGTTCTCAAATCTTTAGGAGAAATTTCCAGTACATTCAGCATCTCATTGAAATTCTTCATGTACTCGGAATCCATATTTATAAAAGCTCCGCTCTTTAAACGATAATATTTTTTCTTTTTTCTGTAACTTGTAACAATATTTGCAAGTTCCTCAGCACTCATATCATCTGATAAGAATTCCAGTTGCAAAAGATTTGAATTTACAGATACTCCCACTCCTGCAGCAGGCTTTTTGTATACTCTGATATTATTGAAAGCCTCGCTTCCAAGTACCTTACCGTATTTATTTAATTTATCAATACCCGAAACCTTCAGCTCATAAAGTTCTTCTTCAGTCTCCGCACTCAGGAAATTTTGCTTATCCTCATAAGGAAGATATACTTTTAAAGCCTCTATAGCCTTTTCTTCCTGTTTTTGGTTTCTTAAAAGCTCATTATCATTTCTCTCAAGTATTTTTCCCGATAAAATATCCACTCTGCCGCCGGTATAAGCCGCTTCCGCTCTTCCTGTTACAATGCTGTCTTCCATATCTAGATAATATGTAATCTCGGGCTTTTCAGGCACAAAACTTATTGCCTCCGGAGCATTATCTACTATATTCGCATAATCTTTTATACTTGGCAATACATTGGAATAAAACCTGCCTATATTTTTTCTTCCTATCTTTATCTCCCGATATCCGTACCCTGACTCATTCATTGCTTTAAATATCTTCAAAAGATTTTCATCACATCTGTTCAGATAATTATCTTTAATGCAGTATACATAATTGTTTGATATAAACGACAGAGGAAAATCCACTTCCAGGTTTATACCTGCAAACAGATCTCTGTCATAAATAGGGTTTATCCCGATAGTAATCTTTTCATTAAAATCTCTAAGTTCAATATCCGTAACGGTTTTCTTTGATAAGTACTCTGTTGTCAGCTCTACTTTTTCTCCGACAAGTAAGTTGTAAATATCATCTATATTTGCTCCGTCTACCGGTATTTTGGATACATTGAGGCCTGTCTTTACATAATCAAGCAGTTTATAGCTTATAGAGGCCTCTGTATCCACAAGTTCTTCAATAAACTTTACGTACTTTATACTCTTATCGTCAAATGCCCCATAGCCAAGCTTAACACTGTCATTTTTTCCAAGAGGATAAATCTCTTTATCTCTTAGTGCATCAACAAAATTTCTATAACTTTTTATCTGCACAAGCTTCTTTCTGCCGATTTTAAACTGTATATATAAGCTGCTATCATACTCGCTCTTATACGACATTATAAGCTTAGGTACTATATGTACAGGTTCTTCATTAAGGTCGGTTTCTTCATCAAAATGTGAAAGAAATGCCTCACCGAAGTAATTTGTTTCATCACCAAGCTCATGGCTGTCTAAATACGCATTTAAAAGAAATACTGTTGCAACTACATGTTCACAGTTTCTTGTATCGTTAAGGTACCCTCCGATTCTGTTTTTATCAAAGCATTTCGAACAATTACAATATGCTCTTTTTAATCTGTCTTTGCTAAACTCTATATCCACTTTGCAATTTTCAGATGATTCAACTTTTGCAACTGCTATTCCGCACACATTAGGGTCCTGAGTATAATATCCGTATGCATTTCCATATGATATTATACCGTCATTTACTTCAGTCAAACGTACCTGATTGTTTTTTATCAGCTCTTTAGCCTTCTTTGCAGTATCGGCAGACATAGAAAGGCTATCTATAATAGCCTCTCCGTCGAAGTATTTATAAATAGCCTTTTTCTCTTCCGTATCTGAAGCGGATATCATATCCGCCTTTATATTTTTCATATCTTCTTTTTCTTTTTTTAATTCAGCAGCTGTCTTCACGCCGTCAAGAAAACGAAAATCCATTTTTATTCCTCATTCTTTAATATATCAATAGCGGCACTAAGCTGATTGTCGGAATCGGTTCCTATCTTTGCACCTTCATTTAAATCAACCTCTAAATCAGGCTTTATTCCTACCTTATGTAAGTCATAACCTGAAGGAGGATAGTAATGCTGTGTAGTGATTTTAACTGCCGTACCGTCTCCAAGTGGAAGTACATTTTGTACTATACCCTTACCGAATGTGGTTTTTCCTACCACTGTACCCCATTCAAAATCTCTGAATGTGGCTGTAAAAACTTCCGATGCGGATGCTGAGTTCTCATTTACAAGCACAACCATAGGAATCTTCAACTCATGACTTCCGTCAGAATAATATTCATCTCTTTTTCCGTACTTGTCTTCCGTATATAAAACCAATCCGTCAGGCAGTATATAATCAAGCATATCCACCACCTGATCAAGCAATCCTCCCGGGTTTCCACGAAGGTCCACTATCAACTTTGTCATTCCCTGTGACTGCAGTGACTCTATATTTGATTTAAACTGTTCTGAGGTAACCGCATCAAACTGACTTACAGCTATATAGCCGATATTGTTATCAAGCATTTTACCTGCTACGGTCTCCACCTCTATAGATCTTCTTATAAGATCAAGTTCAACTTCTTTTCTGTCATCACCTCTGAGGACTGTCATTTTAAAACTTGTGCCCTCTTCACCTCTGATTTTGGTCTTTACAAGTATATCCATATCCGTTCCGGCAACTTCTTCACCGTCTATTTTATAGATAATATCTCCAACCTGAAGCCCCGCATCATTTGCCGGACTGTTATCAAATATCTTTACAATAGTGATAATCTTGTTATTCGGATTTTGTGAAACCACGGCACCTATACCTGAGTACTTACCCTCGGTATCTTCATTGAGCGCCTTGTATTCCTCTTTTGTATAATATACCGTGTAAGGATCCCCAAGTCCGTTCATCATTCCGGCGTAAATACCGTCTTCCACCTTTGTCATATCTTCATCAAACAGAAAATATCTGTCTATAATGTTTTGTAAAACCGATGTCTTTTCTTCTATTTTTTTATAGTCAAGCTTATTATTTCTCTTTAAAAACAGAGACAGTACATTTCCGTTATTGAACGCAAAAGCAAATCCTACATATACTAAAACAAACGATGTCATAATTCCAAGAATAAATCCTATAACCCCGTTCATTCTTCCTTTTCTTTTTTGATTTCTTTCCCGATTTCTATCATCTCTTAGGCCGGAACCGTTTGTACCCGTTCTTCCTTGTTGCCTTTCATTAATATATTTCTCATAGTCATCTATTTCACGATGTTCAAACATATAACACCTCCATTTTCTCTATCCCCTACTATATCACACATTAAAAATAAAGGGGAGATATAAATCTCCCCATATCCTGATTTATCAAATTTTATTTTCAAACTTAATAGCCGAGTTTATCCATGTATGACATATACTTTACAACCATCAATGCAATCTTAAAAGTGATTGCATCCTCAAACATTCTAAGATCAAGTCCTGTACTCTTTTGAAGCTTATCCAAACGATATACCAGAGTATTTCTGTGGATAAAGAGCTGTCTGGATGTCTCAGATACGTTTAAACTGTTTTCAAAGAATTTATTGATTGTAGTAAGTGTCTCCTCGTCAAGATCCTCAGGATTTTTTCCGTCAAATATCTCCTTGATAAACATCTTGCAAAGTGGTATGGGTAACTGATATATAAGTCTTCCTATTCCAAGTCTTGAATATGCAACAATGTTCTCCGCAGCATAGAATATCTTACCTACATCAAGTGCCATCTTAGCCTCTTTATAAGACTTTGACACTTCTTTAATCTCATTTACTATAGTTCCGTAAGCAACTGTAACGTTCAAAATTCCGATAGAATTAAGCTCATCAATAACAGATCTTGCTACTCTGTCCAGATCCTCGTATGCAGATCCTTCCTTCATCTCTTTTACAAGAATGATATCTCTCTCATCAACAGCTGTAACAAAGTCCTTATTTCTTGATGCAAAAAGAGCTTTTACAGCTTCAAGACTTGATACATCTCTCTCATTCTTTGTTTCAATAATATATACCACTCTTCTTACAGTAGTCTCGATATGTAATTTCTTTGCTCTGTTGTAGATATCTACAAGCAGTAAATTGTCAAGCAAGAGATTCTTTATAAAGTTGTCTTTATCAAATCTCTCCTTATACGCTATAAGAAGGTTCTCTACCTGGAATGATGCCATTCTTCCCACCATATAGGTGTCATCGGTTGTTCCCTCAACCATAAGAACATACTCAAGCTGGTGCTCATCAAAAATCTTAAAAAACTGGAATCCACCTATTGCCTGAGAGTCTGCCAAAGAACTCGCAAATGTACTTACCTGTAATCCGTAAGTATCGGCCTCGGCAAAAGTTGTTGCTAAAACCTTACCCTCAATGTCACAAACACAAAGTTCTGTTCTCGTAATACTCTTTAAACCATCTATGGTATTTTGAAGAATCTGGTTTGAGATCATATAACTATCTCCTTTACTCTATTACTTTTCTCTACCATCTCATACAAAAATCAGAATGAGACAGTCATTAATCGGCCGTCATATTTGACAACAATTAGTTTTCGAATTCGATCTACTCTAAATACCTGATAGCAGATATTAACAAGTTTCACATAAATAATAATGCATTATCACAAGTAAATCAATAGGAAATACGATTTTTTTTATTTGTTTATGTAATTTTGCCTATACATAACAGAGTATGCAGGTGTTCTATTAAAAATTTACCATATCTATAAAGAACGTCATGTGCTGTTTTCACTTATTGTGTATTTTATATGAAAACTTTAAAAGTTTATTTCACCTGTAAATACATACTCGGCTTTACCTCTCATATATATCTCATCATCTACAAGACTGATATCAAGGTCTCCTCCAAGCAGGTGAACTCTTACCGTAGTTTCACATAATCCTCTTTTCATTGTAGCAAACGCACTTGCACATGCTCCCGTGCCGCAGGCAAGAGTTTCTCCCGAGCCTCTCTCCCATACTCTCATATGAATATTCTTTCTGTCTTCTATATAAATAAATTCGGAATTTACCTTTTGAGGAAATCTCTCATGTTTCTCATAGTACTCACCGACATTTTCAAGATTCATCTCTTTAAGTTCTTTTAAAGAATTTACATAATATACGGCATGCGGATTTCCTATATCCACTCCTATAAACTCTTTCTCTTCACCGTTTATCAATATCTTCTCAGGAAAATCGGATGTAATGGTTGCCTTTCCCATATTTACATTAATATATTCTGCAACACCGTCTTTTGGCTCCACTTCAATATACTTTATACCTGCGCCTGTTTCCATGGTAAACTTCTCAGACTTCACATAGCCATGGTCGTATACATATTTAGCCACACATCTTGAGCCGTTTCCACACATAAGCCCTCTACTTCCGTCGGCATTGTACATATCCATCTTTACATCCGCTATATCTGAAGGGCATATAAGTATCAGACCGTCACTTCCGATACCGAAATGTCTGTCACTTACCTTTATAGCAACCTCACTTGGCTTTTCCACCTTTTCCTTGAAACAGTCCACATATACATAGTCGTTTCCCGCTCCCTGCATTTTTACAAACTTCATAAAAATCTCCATCTATAATTATTCCTTACCACCATACAACAAACAAATCTTTTTTGCCGTATTGATAATGGTTTCTCCGTTTTTCATACTGCTGATCTGCAAATATTTATGCGCCTCAGGCTCAGTCATATTTTTGTGCTTTATCAAAAGTTCCTTGGCTTTTTGTATAGCCATAAAATTTTTGCCGCCTCGCTCTTCCTGCTTTTTCTTTCTTTTTCTCTCATAATAAAGTTTATCCGATATTTCACTCACCTTTTTTACCAGTTCTATTACTTTAAAAGGCATCGGTAAAAAGTTTATATCATCATCAGGCGCCTCATTAAGCTTGCCCGGTGAACATACCAGCAAAAGCTCGCAGGTTTCATTCATATTCTCCTTAAGCTCCATATATTGCATATCATTAAGCTGATAAGCACAGACCACAATGCCATAATCAATATCGTCAGACAGATTTATTGCCTGAGCACCTGATGCCACTACCCCGACAATAGAATATCCGTTTTTTATCAAAATCGACCTCAAAACCTTGCTGTCACCCGGATTTGGAAATGCAATGATTATATCTGACATTACTGTCCTTTCTCCTTGATTAAAAACTCAAAAGTTCTTTACTAGAATCTTTCCAGATATTTCTTAATCTCCCAGTCTGTTATAGCATTGTTAAACTCGTTCCATTCGATTTTCTTTGCCTCTATGTACTCATTAAATATTTGAGTTCCAAGCTTTTCCTTAACAAAATTTGAACTTTCAAATTCATCAATCGCCTCACTTAATGTATCCGGAAGCTTTTTAATATTATAATTTTTTCCCGAGTACATATTTTCATTAATAGCATCTTCAAGCTCCATACTGTTTTCCAGTCCGTCCAATATTGAATATATAAGCATCGCAATACAAAGATACGGATTTGTAGCGGAATCGGGACTTCTAAGCTCAAGTTTTATTTGATTGTTTCTTTCTGTCGGTATTCTAAGAAGAGCACTTCTGTTGGAATTTGAACTCCATGACACATAAACCGGTGCATCAAAATTCGGCTTCAATCTCTTATAAGAATTTACCAAAGGATTATTTATAAGCGATAATTCCCTTGCGTGATGAAGAATTCCCGCAATTGTTGACTTTGCCCTGTCACTGAGCTTAGCATTATCTTCAAATATATTCTTTCCGTTATCGTCAAAAGCGGATATTTTAAAATGCATTCCGCTTCCGTTTTCATTCTCAAAAAGTTTCGGCATAAAGGAAGCACTGAGACCATGTCTTTTTGCCAAAGTTTTTACCGCCATTCTGAATGTCTGAATGGCGTCTGCACATTTTAGTGCATCCTGATCAGTAAAGTCTATCTCATGCTGTGCCTTTGCTATCTCATGATGTGAAGACTTTATCTTTATACCCATCTCTTCCAAAGTCAGTACAATATCTCTTCTGATATTTTCAGACATGTCAAGAGGGCCGATATCAAAATAACTGGCCTTTTCCTTCACATTCAGACTTACCTCACCTTTATCATCAGTGTTGAGCAAAAAGAATTCACACTCGGCTTCAATAAATATATTAAGTCCTAATTTCCTTGCTTTATCATATGCATCAAGTAATACCGCCCTTGGGTCGGCTTCAAAAACGCTTCCGTCAGTTCTGTGAATATTGCAGATAAATCTTGCAACCTTTCCCTGCTGAGGTCTCCAAGGAAATATACAAAAGGTAGAAAGATCCGGATGTAAATACAAATCCGAATCTTCTATAGGCGCAAATCCCTTTACACTTGAACCGTCAAAAAGGATCCTGTTTTCCATGGCATCCTCAAGCTGGCTTGCAGTTATTGCGATATTTTTCAAAGTTCCGAAAATATCTGTAAACTGTAATCTGATAAATTCTACATCTTCCTCTTCAACTATGGCAAAAATCTCTTCCTTCGTCATTGCTCACCTTTTCTTTAAAACTTATTAAGCACCCTTTTTAACCTTTCGAGTGCATCATCAACATCTTCTTTTGAAATAATAAGCGGCGGAATAAATCTCAAAATATTGCTTCCGGCATTGATAAGTACCATTTTCTCATCAAGGAGCGCCGACTTTATAATATCGGCCACAGGTATGTCAAACTCCATACCCAAAAGCAGTCCCTTTCCTCTGACTTCCTTTATAAAAGGATATTCCTTTGCCATACCCTCAAGCTTTTCTTTGAGATAATCTCCCACTGCTTTTACATTTCCTGTTATGTCGTCCTCCTTAAAGATATCCAGTACCTTGGATGCCACCGCACATACCAAAGGATTCCCTCCATAAGTGGAACCGTGATCTCCCGGCTTTAATACATCGCTTGCCTTACCCGATGTCAAAAATGCACCTATCGGCACTCCGTTACCAAGTGCCTTTGCCACCGTCATAACATCAGGCTTGATGCCGTATTCCTGCCAGGCAAAATACTGTCCGGTTCTTCCCATTCCACATTGAATTTCATCCAAAATCAGTATCAAATCATGTTCATCTGTAAGCTTTTTGATACCTTCAAGGAACTCTTTCGTTGCAGGATGAATTCCTCCCTCACCCTGTACCGTCTCAAGTATTATAGCACAGGTTTTGTCACTAACAAGATTTTTTACAGACTCTATATCATTATATTTTGCAAATTTTACTCCCGGAATCAGCGGATAGAAATCCTCTCTATAATGCTCATTTCCTGTTACAGAAAGTGCTCCTAAGCTTCTGCCGTGAAAACTTCCTTCCATTGCGATTATTTCAAATCTTCCACCGGTTTTTGTACCGTACTTTTTTGCAATCTTTATCGCACCCTCTATAGCTTCCGTACCTGAGTTTGTAAAAAACACCTTTTCCATCTGACTGATACAAAGAAGTTTTTCTCCGGCCTCTATAACAGGCTCATTATAAAAATAGTTTGATATATGCCAAAGCTTATCCGCCTGTGATTTTAATGCCTCATTTATTCCCTTATAATTATATCCGAGTCCCTGTACCGCAATGCCGGCAAAAAAATCCAGATATTCATTTCCGTCGGTATCAAAAAGCTTTATCCCGTCACCGTGATCAAATACCACCTGATACCTGTTATACGTCTTTAATAACAATTGCTCGGCGCAATCTATTGAATCCTTCATCTTCATAACTGATCTCCTACTATCATGGTACCTATACCTTTGTTTGTAAACATCTCAAGCAAAAGGCAATGTGCAACCCTGCCGTCAGCAATTGTCACCCTGTTTACTCCGTTTTTTACCGCATCCACACAGTTTGAAAGCTTCGGCAGCATACCTCCTCCCATCTGTCCGTTTTCTATAAGCTTTTCAATTTCACTTATACTTATCTTTTCTATCAGGCTGCTCTTGTCGTTAAAGTTCTTGTATACACCTTCAACATCTGTAAGAAATGCCAGCTTTTCCGCCTTCAGTGCCTTTGCAATTGCACATGCCGCATCGTCCGCATTTACATTGTAGCTTGTATACTCTTTATCAAAACCTACAGGACATATAACAGGTAAAAAATCTTTTTCCAAAAGATCAAAGATGATGTCGGGGTTTACCTCACTCACTTCTCCGACCAGACCTATATCCTCACCGTCCACTTCCTTTTTATGGCAATGTAGCAGGGAACCGTCCTTTCCGCTGATACCTACAGCCTTCATTCCAAGCTCTCCTATCATCTGTACCAACTCTTTATTCACTTTATTAAGTACCATTTCCACAACTTCCATGGTTGCATCATCTGTAAATCTTAAGCCGTTTACAAAATGAGGCTCAACATTCACCTTTTCAAGCCACCTGGAAATCTCCTTTCCTCCTCCGTGAACGATAACAGGCTGCATACCTACAAGCTTTAAAAGTACGATATCCTGTATTACATTTTTCTTTAAGTTCTCATCAAGCATTGCCGAACCGCCATACTTTACAACCACAATCTTTTTATTAAACGCCTGTATATACGGCAAAGCCTCTATAAGAGTCCCCGCCTTTTCAAGTAATTTATCCATAAAACACCTCTCTAGCTTCTGTAGTCCGCATTTATTTTTACATAGTCAAATGTCAAATCACATCCCCATGCCGTTGCAGCAAAATCTCCCATATTTAACTTTACCAAGGCTCTGACTTCCTTTGCAGACAATATCTTGCTTGCTTTTTCTTCATCAAAGCCTACAGATACTCCGTCCTTATATATCAAAATCTTTCCGTTTTCACTCTCAAAGTAAAGCTCCATATTATCCGGATCAAACTTTTCACCGCTGTAACCGAGAGCACAAAGAATTCTTCCCCAGTTGGCATCATGTCCGAATACGGCCGCCTTTGTAAGTGATGAGGTAACTACCGATTTTGCCAAAGTTCTCGCGGTCTCCTTAGTCTTTGCTCCCTCTACCACCACTTCAAAAAGTGCTGTAGCTCCCTCACCGTCTCCTGCAATCATCTTTGAAAGAGCTGTTGTAACGAAATTTAGATTGCTCTTAAATACCTTGTATTCCTCACTGCTTTCATTAACTATCTTTTCATTATCAGCAAGTCCGTTTGCAAGTATTATAAGAGAATCGTTTGTGGACGTATCTCCGTCCACACTAACCATATTGAAGGTATCCACCACATCTTCTCTCAGAGCCTTTAATAAAAGCTCCTTTGAGATATTTACATCTGTTGTGATAAATCCGAGCATTGTGCACATATTCGGATGTATCATACCAGAACCCTTACACATAGCTCCCATCCTTACCGTCTTTCCCGATATTTCAAACTCTACTGCAACTTCCTTTGAAACGGTATCTGTAGTCATTATAGCCTTGGCTGCTTCATTTGCAGCCTTTTCACTCTGCTCTAAAGAATTTGAAAGCGATTCTATTCCGGTACAAATCTTTTCTATAGGAAGCTGCATGCCGATAACACCTGTAGATGCCAAAAGTATTGAATTCTCTTCCGCTCCCAGTTCAGATGCCGCCTTTTTTGCACTCTGTTTACAGTACTCCATTCCCTCATCCTTGGTACAGGCATTGGCAATACCTGAATTTATAACTATTGCATTTACATCAACTTCGCTGTCCGTTATTTTTCTGTCCCAAAGTACAGGCGCCGCCTTTACAAGATTTGTGGTGTAGACTCCTGCAGATATTGCAGGAACTTTGGAAAAAATCATGGCCATATCGGTTCTGTTTTTATATTTTATATTCGCCTCGGTTGCACTTGCAAAAAAACCCTTCGGTGCACATATTCCGCCATTTATTATCTTCATACATTCTCCTTATATTGCTGTTATGATTTATACTCTCTATACAAGGCTTCAAGCCCTGTATAACCGATTATGCTACAATACTTGATATATTTTCCTCATTCAGTACAAGCTCATAGCTGTTTATCTCCTTATTTTGCTTCCAGTTTTGACTCTTCCAAAAAATATTTCCTGCAAGATTTTGCTTGAATGCTATAAGAGTTATCTTACTTATTCCTTCGGCATTTACCCTTTCTATAGCTTCCTTTACCATCTTGGCCGCTATATTCTCACCTCTGTACTTTGAATCCACACATACATGGTAAAATGTCGCCTGCCTGCCGTCGTGACCCGAAAGTATACTTCCGACTATGTGATTATCCTTTACGGCAACAACACTAAGCCCTATATTTCTTTCAAGAAACCTTTTTATATGTTCAAAATCATCATCAACCGCCCTGATTCTGAAACCCTTTATACTTTTCCAAAGAGCCATTACATCAGTGTAGTCTTCTATTTTCATCGTCCTTATTTCTATATCGTTTTTCATCATATTGACATAGGTAAACTTTTTAATCCACATTCTTCATCTATCCCAAACATTAAATTCATATTCTGTATGGCCTGACCTGCCGCTCCCTTTATCAGGTTGTCAATGGCGCCGGTCACTACTATCCTGTTTGTCCTCTTATCTGTTACATAGCCTATATCCACAAAATTGCTTCCCTTAACAAATCTTGTTTCTGCATTCTCATTTTTTCTAAGCAGTCTTATAAACTTTTCATTTGCATACTCACTCTCATATGCATTTTTTATATCCTCTTCACTGACATTCGGCTTCAGTGTGGCATATGCAGTCACCAAAATTCCTCTCATCATAGGAACAATATGAGGTGTAAAACTTATTACAATATCCTCTCCTGCCGCCTTTGAAAGCTGAGCTTCTATCTCAGGTGTATGTCTGTGGCTTCCGATTCCGTAAGCCTTCATATTTTCATTTACTTCACAAAAAAGATTGTCAACCTTGGCACTTCTTCCGGCACCTGAGGTTCCCGACTTTGCATCTATTATAATGCTGTTTTCATCTATCAGTTTATGCTTTAAAAGCGGCTGCAGTGAAAGTATTGAACAGGTAGGGTAACATCCCGGATTTGCAATCAGTCTTGCCTTCTTTATATCTTCACGGTAAAGCTCAGGTAGACCGTATACTGCCTCTTTTATAAGATTTTTTGACTTGTGCTCAAGCTTATACCACTTTTCATATACATTCACATCCTTTATTCTGAAGTCTGCCGAAAGGTCTATTACTTTTGAATTTGCAAGCACCTCATCATTTATATTCTCAGACAGAAAGCCTTGAGGTGTGGCTGTAAATATAATGTCCGCTTTCTTTGACAGTTCCAAAACATTGTCGTTTTCGCAAATATCATCTGCATATTTATACATACTTCTAAAAATGCCGGAATAACTCTCACCGGCAAAGCTCTTTGAACCGAATCCGACTATTTTCACATCATCTCTTTGCAACAACAGTCTTACAAGCTCAGCTCCTGCATATCCCGTAGCTCCCACAATGCCTACATTTATCATAAAAACACCTCTCATCCTTTCCTGCGATTTTATAATTAGTTTTATAATTTCATAATTATACACTTTTTATGAATAAAATCAAGGTTTTGTGCATAAAAATTTTCGAACAAAAAAGGACACCTTTTACAGTGTCCTCATTGTCTTAAGCCTTAATAAAGCATTTACATTTTTTTATTCAAATATTTTTGAAATGTGCTTACGCTTAAGTTTGCTCTTTTTGCAGCATCTTCTACGGAAATTATTCCATCTTTTACAAGCATAATCAATGTATTTATTACACCCTCTTTTATCCACTTGTCTTTAGATTCTTCTTTAAATATGTCGTATAACTCCTTCATTGCATCTGTCATCTTATTACCCTCCTTAACATACTTAAAATCATATTTCATTTTAGATGTTACAGGAAAATTGTCACTGTAACAATCATCTTTTGTAAAAACTCCCATCAATTCAGATAGTATAGTACCGTCATTTATATTGGCACTGATATATATTTCTTTGAGCCCGTTGTCAACTTCCGTATTACTTCCGGCTATCACCCTTTTTATTAAATATGAGCTCTTATTTTCTTTGAATATATCAAAATTGCAAATATATATCATGCACACTTCCGGCACATTATCAAAGCTTTCGCCTTTTTTCATCAAGCTTGTAGTCAATACACTACTGTAATATCTCACTCTTTTTTGATGATTTACATTATCAGCATTTTGAACCTCAATATTCACTCGCCTTCCGTCTCTTAACTCACAATATGCATCAAGTATAACGGAGCGTCTTTCTATATTAGTTATAGCATATTGCGACTTATTATTTAAGACTTTCAGCTGATAATCTTGCAAAAATATCCTTAATATTTCTTCACAAAACTCCTTATTCTCTGCCATCTTTCTAAATATAATATCGTCAATGGGATTTAACTTTTGTACATATTCTTTGAATTTTTGTATAGACCTGTCAGACATAAACCTCCTTTATAAATAGAACCTTTTAAAATTAGAAAATATAAGAAATGTAGATATAAAATTATTAGATATAATGAACTGCACTTTTAATTATTATAATAAATGCTATTAATTAAATCAATATACTTGATAGAAATACAACATAATATGCTATAATTATCCTATAAGTTTTTTAGATTCCGGAGGTTTAGATATGCAAGATAAAACTATTCAATTTAATACGAATTCAGACGGCACTGATACAGCTGGAATCAGAGCTTTAGCAAAAGCAAGTAAGATTGCTAAGAAATATAATATTTCCGATATGTCAACAGATGAGATAAATGAAGAAATAGCAGAGTCAAGAAAATAATTAGATTGATATTACTTCGATATATGCAGTAGGTAAATACTATTATCTATATGCTTCTGATTTCTGACCTAAAAAACAAATTTACAGAAATTTGGGAAGCGATTACAACTTCAGACTCTCCAATTTTTCTCACCAAAAAAGTCTATGTCACAATGGTTATAATGAGTATTAAACAATACTCTTCACTTACCGACACATTTTAAAGAAAACTTGATGAAACTTACAGCTTTGTCAAAAGTACCTCTACGGGGCTTTCAAGGTCCGATTTGTTTAATAATATTAGATATACGATTGATAGATTTTAGATTTCTATTAAAGTTTTGCCACGTCCATAATATAAATATCTGATACGATAGATTTGTTCCATTGATGTCATACCCCTTCACTCCTTGTAATATTTTTCTACATAACACTTCGCGTATACATAATTGTATGTATATCTATAATAGATCATTTGTGTATCCCACTCAGTGGTTCTTTATTTCCCAGTACCTACCACTCATAGTATATAACAACCTACATTTTTGATTTACAATAGTCTACATTTTATGTCTACAACCTTCTACTTTTTAAGTTTACACTAAACAAACATTTTTGAATAGACATTGTATATAGTATACAGTTGTATTTCAAATAAAAAATATCTCAAGATGTAATAAAATCAAATCTTTTCACATCTTGAGATTATTTATATTTTATACAGTATAATTATCTTTACTTATTTTTATAAACCCACATATTTTGATCTCTTTATTAACTATGCTTGTGAAGATTACAATCTAAATTAAATGTAAACAATTAATCTGTTTTCATTTAAGGTTTAGTACAAACTTTCAATGAATTGCTTCAATTTATTTCCTGTAGACTCTATTCTATCTGTCTCATGATCCCAAAATACCACTTCTTCAGATTTTAAGTTCAAACAGATATAGTTACCAAACGGATCAATTCCAAATGGAAAAAGATTTTTATCCTTTACCACATCTAAAGCCACAAATACTGTATCATCGTCTGCTTTATTAAATGATAATACTGCACCAAATACTCTCTCATTATTTCCAACCATGAAACAATACTTTTCCGGCGTTGCAGCATTTTCATCAATAACTAGCTGTTTTAAATCTTCAGGAATTTCTATGCCCCTGCTTTGTTCAATTTCAGAAAATACAGACTTATCTTCCAAATCAATTTTATATTTCCAAACCATATTCTTTCTACCTTCCTATTCTGTAAAGCCTTACTATCTATATTCCGATCCACCACCCCAAATACTTCGTCCTCCGGTATGTCTACAAATATCATGTTTGTCATTATCCACTAACTGCATTTGCCCCGGTATCTCATTATGATGCCAAGTTTTTCCACTTATCCTTGGTTCTCCATTTTTAATCTGTTCCAGTTGCCTATGCGTAAAGCCCTGTGCCAAACTTGGATCACGTTCAAGTGCATTTTTTAAATTATTTGAGCAATACTTAAACTGCTCTGTATCACTTGCCTGCCACATTTTTTTCGGCAAATGTGTATCGAATTTACTTTCAAATTGTGGGAATACCCCTTCAACCCTTTTCCCTTCAACTCTAAATACCCTTTTCTCATATGAAGTACCATTATATACTGTGCCTTCTTTGTCTTGATTAATTGTCTTTATGTGCTCGATACCTTTGACATCATTCTTTGTATTTTCAAATGCCTTTAATTTTTTGACAGAATCAATATTTTGTTTAGGTTTAAATTCTCCTATCTCTTTCATTAAATAACCTCCCCATTTATAAATTCTCTAAATTGTTCTAAATAAACATCTTCAACTTCATTTCTCTTGATTTGTTCTCTTAATATACATTCTGCAATCTGATTCTTTCTCCACTCAGGCAAATTTGACACAATTGAATCTTCTGCATATATATAAGTATTCATCCATTCTTCAATAGATTCTGACTCATTAGCTTCTCTTACAAGATTCTCTTTAGCAACAATATCATATATTACTGACTGAATATCGTCAATTCCTATATATCCATTTTGCCTAAATAATCTTATCATCTCTGTCTTTTCAAAAGTTGTAAATGAAGATTTGATAACTTTATCAAGCAGTTCATTCATATTCAAATCAAGCTTCTCACCCGCCACTTTATCTAAAAGTTTATTTATTATAAGAGAGTTCTCATTATAACCAAATGTCAGATCTTCAGATATATTTTTGTATATTCCATCTGAACTTTCATATCCAACTTTGCACAGTACAGGCTCCAACCAGTTATTTTGATAAACTGCTGCAATACCGGTAGGAATCTTTGCAAGCTCTTTTATTTGATCTTCTGTAAGGTTAGCTGATTTACCCACCAAATTTCTATCCTCAGCATCCGGTAATCTCATTATTATTTTTGTATTTGTATTCCTGATTACACTCATATCAAGTAATCCCGGTGCCTGATCTGCTATGATAAAACCTTCTCCATATGTCCTTACTTCTGCAATTGCATTTGACAGCATTTCTACAGATTTTCCCAGTAAATTAGATGATTCTCCACTCTGTTCAGTCGAAGTTCTCTTCAAAAGATTATGTGCTTCTTCCAAAACAGTAACATGCTTCAAATCTGCATTCATAGCTCCTGATGTCATACGATATTCTTGTAATCTCATTACCAGAATACCCATAATCATTGATTTAGTCTCTACTGAACCAACACGGCTCAAATCAACAATTACATTTTCATCAAATAACTTCTCATCCCCAAGTTCATCACTATCAAATATCTTCTTATATATTCCATTTGTCAATGATTGAATTCTTGTAGCTAATGCACCTATATAATTATCTCTTACCTCATCTGAAAATGCAGATTCATTCATTACATTATTTAGCTCTCTAAGTACATCCACAAATGTTGGAAAAAGCTTATCTGAGTATGTATTCCTTGAAGTTTCTAAATTCCAACCAGCATTTTTGTATGATCTCTCCACAGATTCTTTTAATACTGCCGGCATTGCCGCATACATAGGCCAACACACATTAAATATTTCAATCAACCTATCTATATGTTCAAGTACGTGTATTCCTTCAGGGAATTTGAAAGGATTTAATTTCAATAATGGTGTTAGATATATATTGGTACCATATACCTTAGCATCATTATTACCAAACACATGTTTATATTCTCCCTTAGCCGGTTCAATTACTAAGAAATGTATTTTTTGTTTTTTTAACTCTCTTAATAATTGGTACACTGTATTTGATTTTCCTGAACCTGTAGATCCAGTAATAAATGTATGCATCGCAAGACTTTTTAAATTCAAATCTACTTTTGTAGATTGTTCAGCACCCATATGAAAGATATTACCTAAATTTATCTTGGAAACATTCTTATTTGACAAATTAGTTTCAAAAACATTTCTTCCAAATGCTGCCATTTCAAATACAGGTAATCCATTAATTGATTTTTTTGGTAATCCTATATTTACTGTCAACTCATAGGAGTTGCTAATAGAAGCTGGGCTAAGTAGTATTTCACTATTTATCGGACTAATAAATAGTGGATGTGATAATCTCTTTAAATATTCCTTCACAACTACTCTATCCCTTGTATCTTCATTCCAATTATTTATTTGTGATATCTGTAATGATGAATTATCTCCCCTCATTAATGCACTATATCCACTGGATACTATAGCATTTGTCTCAGGATCTGAAGAAATAACATATGTCGCACAGTTGAACGCACCATAAGACTCACACTTTAAAAGTCTTTCAACCTGCTTATCAATCTTTGACAGCAAGTCCTTCACCATCTTATTTTCATTTGATAATTGCACTGTTCTTCCTTGTGTTGTTCCTTCAGATTCTCCTCTTGAATCACTGCTTTGTGTAGAAGAGGAATAAGACTTTGATAAACTTTTTCCGGAAGAGTCAGAAGTACTACCACTCGTTCCTGATGACTGACCAGTGTTAGTACCTTGCGAACCAATTAATCCACTCCCTATTTGACCACCTATTGAACTTCCTAAATATGCACCACCTGCCACTCCTATGGGTCCAGCTACAAAAAAACCTGCTGCACCTCCAATTATTGCTCCACCTGCCGCTCCTAACAGATTACCTGTATCTTTATTTGTACTTGTACCACTACTTGTACCTTCATTCCAACCGCTTGTTTTTGAATAACTCTGAGTCAAAGATGTACTTTCACTTATTGACTCTGATACTCCATCTGTATGTGTTTTGCTTACAGTAATGCTCTCTGATTCATTATAGCTGATAGATGTCTTCAAAAACGGTGATAACTGTGTATAAAGTGATTGATACCCTAACTTAGTATTTGTTATTTCTTTGGCACTTATTGGATCTGCAATCACAACTACACTATACTCTCTACCTGCAACAGAGTCTATAAGATGCTCTATTCCTTGAACAAACTTTTCATAGGAATTATCTTTTTCATTTCTAACCGATGCAATTCCCGAAATAGAAGTTATATAATCATACTCAAATATATTATCAATCAATTGTTTTTTTCTATTACCTGACACTGGAAGTATTTCCAACCCGGGAAAATTACCTGTTAAGGCTCTTTTCAAAGTTTCCCCCTGTGTTGTAATATCGTTATTATGCTTATTTACTACGCCTAAATAATAATCTGTATACTCCTTATTACTTTTAATAAATGTCACTACTGTAGCATTACTTAGATATGCCGCATTTAACACTGTAACAAATTTGTCAATGACGCTTTCCTTTTTATCAGATACCATTTTTGTGAATTTATATATTCTTGTATATTCAGTGATATCAAGTTCTCGCAACTCTGTTGGCATATCTACAACTTGATATTGATTTAATTGGTATAAATAATCCTTTGTTATAATATCCTTTGCCAACAAAAGCGATTCATTAAGTTTATTTATGTCTTGAATTTCTGATAATTCAGTATTCATTTACATTCCTCCCCTCATTAGTTTCTCTAAATCCTCTTTTTTATTATTCGTAAATGCATTCTTCCAAATTTCATAATTAGTCTTTTCTTTTTTATTGCATGTATCGTACAAAGAACATTCTTTTAATTCACATTTTCCCTTGACGTACTCGCAGAAAAATTTTGTTTTTATCCATTTCTTTTGTCCTGCTTTATATTTTCTATATTTTCTCGCCTCTTTATCCTCACATTTATACCTATCTTCACATATAGCACACCTATGAAAAGCTGAACATCCATATCGTTTTTTTATATCTTTACTAGTATTTTGCAAATACACGCTATCATAACTATTATCACTGCTATTGCCACCGCCCCTATTATCATTTTTCCTGTATCGTAAGGCTGGTGGCTCTGTGCGTTTGGGAATTCACCGCCCTCTACATTTCTATTTACTGTTTGCTTTTGAGATACCCTTTCTTGTGTTTGCTTTTCCACTCTGTTTGTGGAAGCTTCATTTTGTGTAACCTTTTTTCCGTACAACTTCTTGCCTATAGTCTCAACATCTTTAATTCTCTCATCACAAAAGTTTCTTTTCAATTCAAAAACTGCTCTTGTAAAATCGTCTTCATTAAACTCCGACTTTATTTTAGAAACTGGTTCGACTCCCAGCAAAGTATCATCCTTTAACTTTATTCCTTTTGATTCAACATAACTTACCACCTCAAAAAATTCTCCATTTGAAAAATCTCTATTAGTGTAACATATACTTCCTATAGCCTCTCTTAATGCTTTTATATCCTTATTAGCTATTCCTTTTTCAACCGCATCATATTTTTGCATGTTTATACCTCCTTAAAATTCCAATACTTGACGAATTGCTTTATCTTTTTCATTGAACCAGTTTGCTAATGTCTGATTTTCTTTTACTCTTTCTTCCAATATACTTGATTCCTTAGTATCATAATCCAGTTTTTCCAAAATATTTGTTATTTCTGTGTTTAAAAGATCAATATTTTCATTAAAAACAGTCTTATATTCTTCTACCTGATCATTAGCCTGCTTAAACATATCACTTATATTTCTCTTTATGCTGGATGAGAAACTTGACATGATATTAACTATTATAGCCCTTACGTCAACATCAATACCATCTTCTACATTAACCGTATAGGAAATTTGTTTTTTCTTCCAAAATTTAAAAAATCCTGTAAATCCTCTTCTCTCGGGATTATCCTTCACCCTAGTCTCACTTCTATATCGTACATGCTCATTTCTACACTGTATATCATATAAATTTGATATTTTTATAGAATCAAACGCTCTTATTTTATTGAAATCAAAATTTTCAATTTCAATGTTATCGATAATACTTTTTACAAGATAAGAATAATCTTCAAGCAGCTTTTTACATTCTCCAAATATCTTATTCTCAATTTCTCTATTTAATCTACATTCACAATCCCTTTGATAATCCTCCAGTCTATGTTGAAAGTCTGAAACCATATAGTCTGCATCTCTCTTATCAATCTTTGATTTTCCATCATATGGTCTTATCATCTGATTTAATTCTCTTTCAACATTATACTGTGCCTCAGATTCATTTGATGAATCTAGTTTAAATTCATTTATTTTACCCTTATACTCATCATAGAGATATTTACCCTGATTATTTTTATCTTTAGCTATCTTTATTTGTTCTCTAACCTTTGAAAGTTGTTCTTTATCTATCGCTATACTTTTTTCAAATTCAGCCTTCATATTAATCTCATCCAGCCTATTTACAATATCTTTTATTGCATCCTTGACTTTCATCGGATATGCGTATTTATCAATATACTCAGCAATAGTTGCCTCCACCGCCGGTATCCCTGTATGTATCAAAGCTTCAAACTCTCTCTTATACTCATCACAACTATATTCCCTTATTTTATCCTGCAGATTTTCTTTTACCGTTGGGGTAAGTGTTGCAAATTCTTCAAAATGTAATTCTTTAACTTCAATAAAATCATTTATATCATTTAATGTATTTCTTTCATTACGTGATAACCCCTCTCCTCTCATATTTTTCCTAATCAATAAGGCCATTCTTGCACTGGTTGGAATAAGTGTAGGCTCAGTAATATCAAACTCATTTAGATACTCTCTAACACTTTGTAATAGTTTATCTACCGTCTCTCCTTTTTCCTCATCAAGTGCATCACATTTATTAATAACAAAGATAAAACGATCCCTTGCTTGTTTTCCACCTTGTCTCATCTCATTAGATATTGTTCTCAAAAGTTGTTCATCATCTTTTATAGCTATTTGTGTTGCATTCATTACATAAAGTACTACAGAATTTGTCCCTTTTATAATATTATTAGTAAGTCTACTATGATTTTCATCTCTTGAATTATTTGGACCAGGTGTATCTCTCAGGCAAAGTCTAATCTTGTCACTTGGAATTGCAGGTACAGAACCTTCTATATCTATATATGTAACTTTACCATTCGAATTAAACTCTTTCATACTATCCAATGTAATAGTTTGCCTTGGATAAATCTCTGTAATACCATCATCTGCATAGCATGTAGCTTCATAATGATCCATAGTATCATTGTCAAGTATTTTACAGATAGTAGCTGTACAAGCCTTATTCTCTGATGGTAGAAGTTCTGTATTTAATAGAGCGTTTATAAGTGTAGATTTTCCACTACTCATAGTTGCAATTACACTTACTTCAAAAATTCCGTTTTTTGCTTCATTATATGAATCGAAGATATCCTTCCCTTTTTCATTCTTTACATTAAACTCGGGTATATTCTTTCCCTTTATATCAAGCATTATTTCATCAAGTTCTTTACTAATGTCTGAATCATTTTTTGCCTCTTCAAATTGTAATTCAAACTTGTCTTTTCCCTTATATACATTTAATGCGTATTTTAAATCATCAAAATCTATTTTTCTGCCTCTAAAAGTTATCCTTACTTTATTATCATCACATGAACCATCAATTTCTTTTAACAGACCGTCCCAGTTAGATGACTCTCCAAGTAAAGCCTGTAATCTATGGTTCTTACTCCTTGAAGCAATTTTCCCCACTGTCAACTCTTTACCATTCTTTTTAAATACACACTCCACTAAATATGGATTGTATCCAATATAAAACTCTGTCATTTTTCATTTACCTCCACCTACGTTTATCATATTTTTCATAATACCGCTACTCAGAATTTGTGCTTTCTGAATCTCCTCTTCAAGTAACCTTATTCCTGTATTATCTATTGCCCTGTTCAAGTCTCTAATTACATATTCCGTACCTTTAACTTGAACTTTATTATTTTGATTTTTCAATGTATCCGTTATTGCAAACGATCGCATAGAATAATCTTTTGGTTGATATACATCGTAACAATCGCAGAATGATCTATACTCATTCCTTGTTAATTCTACTCCATTCAACACCTTTTTAAATAAGCTTGCAGATAATGCTGAAACAGGAATAATATATGGGTTTTCAATACCATTTGATATCAAATATTCTTTAGCTATTGATACAAACTGTTCTACTGATTCTCCCCTACCTTCATCCAATTGATCAACCTTGTTCAAAACAAATATCAAAGATATCTTTGGATTAGCTTTAATTTGTTCTCTTATTTTTCTCAAAAGATACTTATCATCATTAATGCCCATTTGTGTAGCATTCATTACATATAAGAATAGTCCACCCTTAACCTTGCTAATGACATCTTCCATAACTTGTTCATGAGATTCATCTCTTGAATTATTTGGTCCGGGGGTATCAACTACCAATAATGCCCTGTCTGTATTCATTACGCCTTTGACATCACCTTTTATCAGGACTTCAACAACTTCTTCATTATTATTTGCTTTTTCTAATTCTTCTGCAATATCCCTCTCTTTAATCAAAGTTTGTCCGTTTTTATATGTAATATAAATAGTTGTACCATCTGACTGATCATCATCAAGAATCATATATTTCTTTGCAGTACAAGCTTCATTCTTACTTGGTAATACCTGCTCTCCAAGTAATGCATTTATTAGGGTACTTTTCCCACTTGACATAGTTGCCATTACTACCATAGGAAATATACTTCCTTCATCTACTGTAATACCTGATGGAAAGAAATCATTACTCAAAAAGGATTCTCTATTTGGTAAATACTTTACATTCCGTTCTGTATTGCTGATGTCATTTCTATTTACACTACTATATTCTTCATTATCAACATTATAAATATACTTTTCAATATATCCGTTAATTACTTCTTCGAGTGCAGGAACACCTGTATGTATCAAGGCTTCAAGTTCGCACTTATCCTCATTACTATGATACTCATTTATTATATCCTGTAACTTTTCTTTAACAGTTGAGGTAAGTGTCGCATATTCTTCATAATGCAATTTTTTAATTTCAATAAAATCTTTTATCTCATTTAATGTACTTCTTTCATTGTGCGACAGTGCCTCTCCTCTCATTTTTTTTCTAATTATTAGAGCCATTCTTGCACTGGTTGGAATAAGTGTAGGCTCAGTGATACCAAACTCTTTTAGGAACTCTCTAACATCTTGTAATAGTTTATCTACTCTCTCACCCATCTCCTCATCAAGTATATCACATTTATTAATAACAAAAATAAAACGGTCCCTTGATTGTTTTCCACCTTGTCTCATCTCATTAGATATTGTTCTCAAAAGTTGTTCATCATCTTTTATAGCTATCTGTTTTGCATTCATCACAAAAATTACTACAGAATTTGTCCCTTTTATAATGTTATTAGTAAATCTACTGTACTTTTCATCTCTTGAATTATTTGGGCCAGGTGTATCTCTCAGGCAAAGTCTAATCTTGTCACTTGGAATTGCAGGTACAGAACCTTCTATATCTA
>NZ_ALJL01000029.1 GCF_000287675.1 Lachnoanaerobaculum sp. ICM7 | reverse complement strand
CTCACAGATAAACTGCATGAGATTTGTCATTTTAATACAGATTTTGAATTTATAACAAAAAGTCAAATGAGAACAATACAAAAACAAAGTAAAGGAAAATAAAATACTATTTTTTTAGTTTCAAAACGAAATAAAAATGCCCTTAAAGCCTGTAAAACACTGGGCTCAAAGGGCATTTTAACTTTTGAAACTGTCAAAGACAGGATAATACTATATTGTTATTTTTTTGTCAATATGATATTTCAAACTTTTCCACTTTTATTTATTGAGTTTCTAAAGAAATAATATTATAATTTCTTTAGGAAGGAGGTTTTATGCCAATAATTAAATCAAGTACAGACTTACGTAACAGCTACAATGACATCTCTACATTTTGCCATAACACAAACGAACCTATATTTATTACCAAAAACGGTAGAGGTGACTTAGCCGTTATGAGCATTGACTTATATAATAAATTAACCAGTAAATATGAACTATATAGGCTTTTGGAACAAAGCGAAGATGACTTTTCAAACGGTCATACATTAAGTTTTGAGGAGTCCATGAAACGTCTTCGAGAGGGATTAAATAATGGAACAGTATAAACTTATTGTTTCAGAAAATTATCACCGTGATATAAAAAATATATTAGAAATAAAATGGTTGAAATACAATATGATGATTATTGAAAACCGTTAATGCCTTCTCATACTAAACTCAGTACACAATATATTCTTTTTATATCTACTCTTGCTAAAAAGAGCACTACACATTTGATATACAATCTTTATCTAACTTTATGCACAAAATATTATGTACCACAAATAAAAGTGGGCTAAAACAGCCCACAACAAAATCTAAAAACCTATAACTTTTATTTATTTACAACAAGACTAAAGCACCTATTTATTAATTTCCCCCATGGTTCTTTTTTAAAATCTACCCCGTCCTCTTCTCTGTTTCCTAAATATACAACCACCCATTTTTCAGGTAATCTATAAGCATTAACACATCTATCTGAACGTGTGAAATCAAAAACTGTATGCCAAACCTCATCTGTACATGATGTAATATTATTTAACAATAGTATTCCCGACTCTCCATCTCTATCAATTTGTGGCAACAAATCACTATGTGAATATTTCAACTTTCTTTCGCCATCATCAAGCTTCTCTATTTTTAGTAGCATATTCATATCTGAATTATCAATTTGGTCGAGCTTTATCTCTTTAAATCCAATTCCCATATCTGTCGCCAAATCTTTTATTGCTTCTGCTTTTCCAATTCCAGGCTCTCCTAAAAACAATAAAGCAGAACCTTCATGACCTTCTTCAACGGACTCCTTTATTAAGGATATCATTCCTTCAATATTCACTGTACCCCAATTTTCCATATAATAGTTCTCCTTATAATATATTTATATTAAATACGCACAATATATATTAAATATTATGTATAAAATATTATAGTAATCATCATATATTACTACTATAAAATTCATACAATGCCAATATAACAAAAGTCTATAACCATAGAATACTATTTTTAAATCTTCAACCTTAATTATAAGATATATGTAACATTATCTTACTATATCAATAAAAATAGCATAGTCTGATTGTACTATGCTATTCATAATTTGTAAACACAAATCTTTATATAGGAAAATACATATAAACTTTGATTATCTTTGCACTCTACCCGAGCCGTCTCCGCCTGCAAGGCTCTCAACATCTTCTCTTGTTACAAGGTTGAAATCTCCCGGGATTGTATGCTTAAGTGCTGAAGCGGCTACTGCAAATTCAAGTGCCGACTTAAAGTCTTTCTTATCGCAAAGTCCGCAGATAACTCCTGCTGCAAATGAATCACCACCGCCGACTCTGTCTACGATCGGAGTTACATGGTATTTCTTTGAGTGATAGAACTCTCTTGTGCTTCCGTCCATTATACAAGCAGACCAGTCATTGTTTGAAGCTGAGAAGCTCTCACGAAGTGAGCTTATAACATATTTAAACTTAAACTGATCACACATCTGATTGAAGATATCCACATATCCGCTAAGCTCGAGTTCTCCTGCTGTAACATCTGTGTTGCCCGGCTTAAATCCGAGAACCTTCTCGGCATCCTCTTCATTACCGATACATACATCTACATACTGCATAAGATTTGTCATTATTTTCTTTGCTTTCTCTGATGACCAGAGTTTCTTTCTGAAGTTAAGGTCTACAGATACTGTAACTCCTGCCTTCTTTGCAGCCTTAAGAGCAGCCTCTGTAAGCTCTGCGGCAGAATCTGAAACTGCAGGTGTGATACCTGTAAAATGGAACCAATCCGCATCTTTGAAAATCTCATCAAAGTCAAATTCATCCACCTTAGCTGTAGAAATAGAAGAATGTGCTCTGTCATATACTACATTTGAAGCTCTCATCGCTGAACCTGTTTCAAGGAAGTAGATGCCCACTCTCTCACCGCTTCTTGATATATGCTTCGTTCCTACATTATACTTGCGAAGAGTTGCAATAGCCGCATCACCTATAGGATTCTTCGGTAACGCACTTACAAAATCCGCTTCATGTCCATAGTTTGCAAGTGAAACGGCAACATTAGCCTCACCACCGCCATAATTGATATCAAACTCATCGGCCTGAATAAACTTCTCATTATTTGGAGTTGATAATCTGAGCATTATCTCTCCCATTGTAACTATCTTTGCCATATTTTCTCCGTTCAAAATAAAATATTACTTTCTTGCCGCCGCTACCGCCTCAACAAACTCCTTTGCCTTTGCTGTTATAGCTGCGAAATCACCTGTAGCCGCACCCTTTGTAAGTGATGAACCTGTACCTACGGCACATGCTCCGGCCTTTAACCACTTATCTACATTGTCAACATCCACACCACCGCTCGGCATGAAATCTCCCTGTGGAAGAGGTCCCTTAAATGAGCTGATCGCACCCGGTCCCACTACATTTCCCGGGAATACCTTTATGATATCGCATCCTGCTTCAAGAGCTGTGATAGCCTCTGTAGGTGACATAACACCCGGAAGCATAGGAACTCTGTATCTGTTGCAAAGCTTAATTGTCTCTACATTAAGTCCCGGACTTACAACATAGTTAGCACCTGCCAAAATTACAGCTCTTGCTGTCTCAGGATCAAGTACAGTACCTGCACCGATAACTATCTTTTCATTATTTCTGTACTTCTCAGACATAAACTGTATAAACTCTACAGGATTTCCTTCGTCCATAGTCATAGTAATCTCAATAAAATTGATTCCGCCTGCAACAATAGCATCTATGACCTTCTCACCCTGCTCTTTGTTCTTTGCACGAACAACGGCAACCAGACAATCTTCTTTCATTCTTGTAAGAACCTGTTCTTTTCTCATTTGAACCTCCATAAATAATATATCAATATTCGTATATACGAATAGCAATTCACATTTGCGATATCTTGATTGTAATTAACTTTTTTATCATTGTCAAGGCATAAAACCTAAAGATTTTGATATTTCCAATCCACGCTTTTTTAATATCTCTCCAAGCGCAATATAGTCCTCATCTTTTCTGTAAAGGCTTGAAGCCGAGATAGCTCCTATACACTCTCTTTTTTCGTCAAATATCGGTACACCGACACATTCCATATGCTCCTCAAGTTCTCTCTCATCCAGTGCAAATCCCCTTGCTTTTGATATTTCAATATTCTTTACAAGAGCATCCACATCTGTAAGAGTAAATCTTGTTACAGGTTTAAAGTCTATGTCCTTAGCTATACTTCTTATCTTCTCTTCACTCATAGTACTGAGTATGGCTTTTCCGAGAGAAGTATTGTATACCGGATTCTTAGTACCTATGGTCGCTGTGGTTATTATAGGATTTTCCGGCTCACACTTTGATATATATACTATTTTATTACCTTCCAGCACACCGAAAAAACAGGTCTTTTGCAATTCCTTTGAAAGCTCCTTCAGTGCAGGCGCTATGATTTCAGAAATATTTCTGTTATTGGTATAGCTCATACCGATTCTGTAGGCATTTATGCCTATCTTATAGCTTCTTTTAATGCCGGTGTTTATTTCAAGCATTCCCATATGAACCAATGTAACCAGTATGTCATAGCAACTGGTTCTTGGAATGTATAGCTTCTCACAGATCTCATCCATTTCAAGACCTTCTCCGGATTTAGCTATAAGCTGCATTATTTGTATACTTCTTTCAGTGGTCCGATTTATTTTCATAAATAAAATCCTTTCGGTTGTCATAGACGGAAACCCACTACTCTTGGGTGGTGGGAGGAGTCTTGTAATTTTTTAACCATTACCCTTGGCTTTCGATGTACTTTTGAATTGTAGATGACGATACTTCCCCAATACTACAAGCAAAATAACCATCAGACCAAAAGATGTGTTTCTTCCAATACTGTTTGGAAAGAAAACTGTTATATTTAACCCCTAAACAATGAGTTGTTTCTTGCTTGATGGTTTTTACGATATCACAGATCTTATCGGTAGTGTCATAACTGACCGGAAAATATATATGGTCTTTGTCAGTTTCCATAACAATTATTTCCCGATTATGAGATTTACAAATATCGAATATCTTTTGTTTTACATCGTCAGCAATGTTGCTTCCCGGTAGCTGTTTACGATATTTTGTCACTAATAGGATATGTACTTTTAAACTGTATTTACGCCTGTTATGACGACTATATTTATTATCAATAATATTACCTCTATCTAACCGATAGCCAAGTACCTAGTATAGTTACAGCAGAGTAAATCTTTGTTGTAAAGGGTGTTGTCAACCACCCTACGATGTAACGCCACTTTAGATAGCAATATCTATTGGGGCCTAAAGGTCGGAGACGTAAGCCGTTACTACGACTGGGCAGTTACAAGCCCATTACCTTTAGGTGATGGGTAGTTGACTAAAGAGTTACTCCCTGCTTAAAGATTGCAAAATCATGGGATCCCGCAACTTCAGACTTTACTTTCTTTCCGCTTGCCACATCCAACACAAGTTTAAAAAGCTCGTTTGCAAGCTCTTCCTTTGTTTTATCCTCAACCATTCTTCCGGCATTAAAATCTATCCAATTTCCCTTGCCTTTTGCAAGTCTTGAGTTGGTAGCAATCTTTAATGTCGGAACAGGTGAGGCAAAAGGTGTTCCCCTTCCTGTGGTAAAGAGCACTATATGAGCTCCGCTCATTGCAAGCGCCGTAGCGGCAACAAGATCGTTTCCAGGTGATGAAAGCAGATTAAGTCCCTTTGTTTTTACGGTATCTCCATAATCAAGTACATCTACCACTTTAGCACTTCCGGACTTCTGTGTACAGCCCAAAGACTTATCTTCCAGAGTGGATATACCTCCTGCCTTATTTCCCGGTGACGGATTCTCATAGATTGTCTGATTATGATTTTTAAAATACATTTTAAAATCATTTATAAGAGCTACCGTCTTTTCAAAAGTCTCCTTATCCTTACACCTTTCCATCAAAAGAGTTTCCGCTCCAAACATTTCCGGTACTTCCGTAAGTATTGTGCTTCCTCCCTTTGATATGAGGATATCTGAGAACTCTCCAACTATAGGATTTGCTGTTATTCCCGAAAGCCCGTCAGAGCCTCCACATTTCATTCCTATTATAAGTTCGCTTGCATCTATTTCTTCTCTCTTTTCATCGGATATATTGTTTATAAGTTCTTCTATAAGAGAAAGTCCTGTTTCTATCTCATCTTCAACTTCCTGAGATACCAAAAATTTCACTCTGCTTTCGTCTATATCACCAAGGTATTCTTTAAGTAACGGAATATTTGAATTCTCACAACCAAGCCCCAGTACAAGTACACCTCCCGCATTAGGATGATTTATCATATCCGCAAGTATATTTCTGGTGTTTTCCTGATCGTCACCCATCTGTGAACAGCCATATGGATGTACAAAAGCTATTACATCTTCCACACTTCCCTTTATAAGCGACTTCGCTCTTCTTTCAATTGCCTGTGCCACATTGTTGACACAGCCTACTGTCGGAATAATCCATATCTCATTTCTCACTCCCACCTTGCCGTTTTTTCTCTTAAATCCAAGGAAGGTTTCATGAGCGGTTTCTTTTATCTCTTTAACCTTTGGAATATATTTATATTCAAGCAAATCACCAAGTGCTGTTTTTATATTATGAGTATGTATCCAGTCACCGGCTTTTATATCCTCTTTTGCAATTCCGATTCTGTTTCCGTACTTTATAACATCCTCACCGGCTTTTATATCCTTAAGTGCCACCTTATGTCCGGCGGGAATTTCACTGTTTGTCTCTACACTCTCGTTTCCTATAGTTATTTTTTCTCCCTTTGGCAATGCATTCAATGCCACACATACATTATCCAAATCATTGATTTTGATATAATCCATTTCCTTTATCTCCTTGCCAAATACTCATATTGAGTTTATAATAAATGTAAGCGTTTACAATCGCATTATACATGGGATTTTTATTCCTTGTCAAGATAGATGTAGATTGTAACGAATGAATTTATAAAGCTTATATTTTTTATATTACCGGTGAATTATGAATATTTATGATATTGCAAACAGGGCAAATGTCTCCATAGCTACAGTATCAAGAGTTATCAATGACAGCCCGAAGGTCAGTGAAAAGACCAGAAAAAAAATTCATGATATTATGGAGGAGCTTGGCTATACTCCGAATGTATTTGCCAGAGGGCTTGGACTGAACACTATGAAGACCATTGGTATACTATGTTCAGACCCTTCAGATATCTATGTGGCAAGAGCTCTGTCCTATTTTGAGAAAATGCTCAGGGAAAACGGTTATGACTCACTTTTGTGCTGCAGCGGATATGATACAAAGAATCTCAAAAAATATATAAATATACTTATATCAAAAAGTGTGGATGCCGTTATTATGATAGGCTCAAAATATATATCCTCAAAGGACAATAAAAATCTGATAAAAAGTACAGCAAAATCCTTGCCGATATTTTTAATAAACGGATTTTTAGAAGGTGAGAATGTATATTGTTCTTATTATGATGATTTTAATGCTACAAAAACAAGTGCAAATATGTTATATAATAGTGGCAAAAGCAATTTGCTCTTTCTTTACAATTCCACATCTCAATCCGCCAAAAGAAAGCTGGACGGGTTTATATCAGGATGTAAAGAGCTGAAAATCAAAAGTGGAAACTATGCAACTCTTTTATGTGAGGAAAATGATATAGACAGCATTTATCTCTCGCTTGGAGAGTTTACCAAAGAGTTTTTTTTACCCGACGGTATAATTGCCTCAGATGATTTTCTTGCGATGACAGCATTAAAATTTGCAAAACAAAACAGTATTTCGGTTCCTGATGAACTGTCAATAATAGGATATGATAATTCAATTTTTTCAAAAATGTCATATCCGGAGCTTACCACTGTTGACTCAAGGCTTTTTGATTTGTGCAGTTACAGTGTAAAAACTCTCTTGGAGGTATTTGACGGACAATCTCCTGAAAATATCTACATACTTGAACCGTCTATTGTAGAAAGAGACACTTTTAAATCGGAGAATTAAGACTCTCAAACTTAATACGTATATGACTACCGTAAATGTAGTTATTTATAAATTTTACTTTATACAGCCGTTTGGCTAAGGAGGTTAACATGAAGAATTTTATGGATCAGGATTTCTTACTTGATACACAAACAGCAAAACATCTTTATCATGACTATGCCAAGAAGATGCCGATAGTTGACTATCACTGTCATATAAATCCACAGGAGATTTATGAGGATAAAAAATTTGATAATATCACTCAGGTATGGCTTGGTGGCGACCATTACAAGTGGCGTCAAATCAGATCAAACGGTGTGGATGAAAAGCTTATAACAGGCAGTGAATCATCTGACAGAGAAAAGTTTGATGCATGGGCCGCTACATTGCCGAAGCTTATCGGTAACCCGCTTTATCATTGGTCACATCTTGAGCTTCAAAAGTATTTCGGCTTCAACGGACATCTAAGCCCTGAAAGTGCTGATGAAGTTTGGAATCTCACAAAAGAAAAACTTGCTACAGATGAGTTAAGTGTAAGAAATATTATCAGAAATTCAAATGTTAAAGTTATATGTACTACAGACGACCCTATAGACTCTCTTGAATGGCATATCAAACTTAAAGAAATCAAAGACCTTGGATTTAAAGTACTTCCGGCATGGAGACCTGATAAGGCTACAAATATTGAAAAGCCTGATTTTGCGGAATATATTGCAAAGCTATCCGAGGTAAGCGGTGTGTCTGTAAAAGACTTTGCATCTCTTAAGGAAGCATTAAAGAACAGATTGGAGTTTTTCCATAACAACGGTTGCTCCGTATCAGATCACGGTGTTGACTTTGTATACTATGCTCCTGCAAGTGAGAACGAAGTTGATGCTATATTAAAGAAAAGACTTGCAGGTGAGGATGTAAGTCTTACAGAGCAGTATCAGTTTAAGACAGCACTCTTACTTGCACTTGGTAAAGAGTATCACAGATTAAACTGGGTAATGCAGCTTCACTTCGGTTGTAAGAGAAACAACAACACTGCAATGTTTAATAAGCTCGGTCCTGATACAGGATTTGATGCTATAAGCGGATATGCTCCTGCAGATCAGCTTGCAGATTTTTTAAATGCTTTAAATTTAACAGGTGAACTTCCAAAGACAATACTATATTCACTTAATCCGAATGATGATGCAGCTATCGGTACAATAATCGGATGCTTCCAGGATTCAAGTATCGCAGGAAAAGTTCAGCAGGGTTCTGCATGGTGGTTCAACGATCACTACGAAGGCATGAGAGCTCAGATGAAGTCTTTGGCCGCACTTGGTTGCTTAGGAAACTTCAACGGTATGCTTACAGACTCACGTTCATTCCTTTCATATACAAGACATGAGTACTTCAGAAGAATACTCTGCCAGCTTATAGGTGAATGGGTCGAAAGCGGTCAGTATCCGAATGATGAGAAGGCTTTAAAGGAACTTGTAGAGAATATTTCATATAATAATGTAATGAGATATTTTGAGTTTTAATAATTTATTTTAATATAAAACAGTCCCCAACTCCCGGTTGTGAGTTCGGGACTGTTTTTTTCTGTGCCCTCAAAAATCAAGCCCACAACACTTGACATCAAAACAAATAAAAAAGTCTGACCGAAGTCAGACATAAGTAAATAGCGACAGGGAGATTCGAACTCTCGACACTACGGGTATGAACCGTATGCTCTAGCCAACTGAGCTATGTCGCCATATGATTATATTCATGCTTTACATGAAAAATGGGACCTACAGGGCTCGAACCTGTGACCCTCTGCTTGTAAGGCAGATGCTCTCCCAGCTGAGCTAAGATCCCGTCACGTTTAACGCTATGTAAGTATATAAAATAATGCTCCTAATGTCAAGCATTATTTTAATTTTTTTCTAAAAAAATGCATCCGAATTTTAAATCACTAATCCAGATGCAGGTTCTTCTATTTAGTTAAATCCATACAACTTATTTGCAATCTTATATCCCGCTACGGCAATACCTTTTCCCACTTTTCCGGGAAGGTTCATAGTCTGTCCCAGGAGACCGTATCTTATCCTCTTATAAAGTCTTGGATTGTGATCCTTCAGATAATCCCAAAGTTCTTTCTTCTTTTGCATATTTTCCTCACTCTTTGAGCGAATAGCAAGTATGGAAGATATTACCATCATTATCTCAAGATAGCTTATAAGATACTTTCTAAGCTTTTTATTTGCAACATCATAAGGATTAAATGAATCAAGCATAATCTTAGTTACTCTTATCTGCTGATCTATTCTTCCGATCATCACCTGCTCATTTACAGATTGATCCTCTCTACCGATATAGTATCTGTAAAGGTTTACATCCATATAGTAAATATCCTTTACCGCCTTCAAAGGCTGATATACGAAGATATTGTCCACATAGAATGTGTGCTTCGGAAGGTCAAGTTTATTCTCTATAAGAAGCTCTCTTTTGTATATTACGGAATGCATAAGAATATACTGTCCTGTGTGGAAAGGCTTAATATCCTCCCATTCAAACTTCTTATTTATAGGCAAGTTTCTCTTATAGGTCATTACCTTTTTCCTCTTTGCACCGTCCTTATCATATACAAAGTTGCAAAGAAGCATATCAATATTTTCCTTATCTCTTATAAACTCTTTAAGCTTATTGAGTACTTCCAAAAATGACTTTTCATCCAGATAATCATCCGAATCCACTACTTTAAAAAACTCTCCTGTAGCGGCTCTAAGTCCAAACATTACAGCATCACCATGGCCGCCGTTTTCCTTGTGGATTGCTTTGCATATAGTAGGATATTTTTTTTCATACTCATCCGCTATTTCAGCTGTATTGTCCTTGGCAGAACCGTCATTTACAATCAATATCTCTACATCTTCCTTACCTACAAGCAAAGAATCAATGCACTTTCTCATATATGCCGCCGAATTAAAGCATGGCACCGCTATACTCAAAACTTTCATTATTCAACCTTTCTGTTTATAAAATATATTGTACCTATTAAAGCAAATATTAAGCTGATAACCACAGCTATCAATAAAATCCCTATATTTTCTTCATTCTCACCGAGCTTGGCATAAATTGAAACAAAAGTATTTGAGCTCATATGTATGAAGATTGGAATTAAAATACTCTTTGTTTTGTGATATGCAAACCCGAGGAAAATCCCCAAAAGTGTCGCATAAATAGCCTGAACTATATTTCCATGGTAGATACCGAATAATACAGATGATATAAGCAAGCCTGCCAAGAAATTATATTGATGTTTAATTCTGTTAAAAATCAAACCTCTGAATATTATTTCCTCAACTATCGGTATCAATATTCCTGCACATATTATGATGACAATAAGCGGATTACTTGTAATCGAATTGCTGACTTTCACAAATGCGGCATCATTACCTGCCATGTTTGTCAATGCTATAATAATATTTAATGCAATTGCAACACCTGCGCCACCTAAAATGGCCATCACAAAATCCATAGCCCTAAGTTGGCCACGCTTTTTAATTCTGCCCTTATTAATGTCCAGGTAGAAAAACAGACTGAGAAAAACAGAAGTAACCACCGCACATAATGCAGTGATAACCAGTGCATTTTCTGTTATAATATCCTCCATTGCATCAGGACTTCTGACACCTGCTAAGATACTAAATAAAACTCCCATCAACATTCCAAGAGAAAGCTGGATTGTTATATAAATAAGTATCGGATAAAGACATATCCATAATGTATAAAAAAATTTCTTCATTTCCTTAGTATATCCTATATCAGTAAATAATCCAATAAAAATTGTATTAAAATTAATTTTGCACGAAAAAAATACCCGTAAAAACGGGTATTTAAAAAACAATTCTTACTCACTTCTAAGCGCATCTATCGGATTTAAGCTTGCCGCTCTCATTGCAGGCATATATCCGAATATAAGTCCGATTGCTACAGATACGCTGAATGAAATTATAACCGCATTTAAGTTGGCAGGTGATGAAATATTCATAAATCTGCCTATAGTAGGGCTGGCAATACAGCCCAGTACAATTCCCAGCGAACCTCCCAGTGTACTTGTAACCAAGGCTTCTATAACAAACTGCTGCAATATAACACCCTTTCTGGCTCCAAGTGCTTTTCTGATACCGATTTCTCTGGTCCTCTCTGTAACAGATACCAGCATGATATTCATAACACCAACACCTGCAACAAGAAGTGAAATACCGGCAATAGCTCCTATAATAGTACTCATAAGTGCAAGCTGTACATTGATTTCTCCAAGCATCTGACTCATGGACTGAACAAAATATGTTTCTTTTTGAGTATAGATAGTTTTTAGAAAATCCTTTAAAAGCTCTACCGCCTGATTGCTTACCTGAGTATTTACAGTAGCAAAAATATAATAATCAGGTACTGAAGTTCCGTTTAACTGTCCGGCTGTGGAATAAGGCATAAATGCAAAATCATCACTGCCTCTTGCAGACAACTGTGTTTTATCCTGTCTTTGTACCACACCTACAACAGTAAATGCCGAACCGTTTATCTTTATAGTCTCACCTATAGCAGCTTTCGGCGAACCGAAAAGCTTGCTTGCAACATAGTATCCGATTACAACAACTTTTTGTCTGGATACCATGTCCGCATATGATAGGAATCTTCCCTTTTCAAGTTTGTAATTCTTCAATTTACCATAGTATTCACTTACTCCGGAAACTGTAGTTGTGGTAGTTTTTTCACTTCCCACTTTTATCGTTCCGCTGACACTGACCTGTGGTGTCATTTCCGAAAAAATATCTCTATGTTCATTGAAGAAATCATACATCTGATCCACCGATGCCTGTCTTGCAGGCATATTGACCAAATTGACGCTGATAGTATTGGCACCCATGTCCATAAAGGACTTTACCATATTGTTCATATATCCCATCATTACACTGACCAGTATAACGACAGCAGATACACCTATGATAAGTCCGAGCATTGTCAAAAATGATCTCATTTTATTAGCAATAATACTCTTTATTGCCAGTTTAAATGACTGCAGCATACTCTTCACTACTTCCATCAAAATTTATTTTACCGTCAGCTATTCGAATAACTCTCTTTGCTTCTATCGCAATAGAATTATCATGTGTAATCATAATAACCGTATTTCCCTCTTCATGAATTTTCTTGAAAAAATCCAAAACCTGACGGCTGGTCTTTGAATCCAGGGCACCTGTAGGCTCATCCGCCAAAATCAGTGAAGGATTTGCAGCCAGAGCTCTTGCAATACTCACTCTTTGCTGCTGTCCTCCTGAAAGCTGATTTGGCATCTGCTTCGCTTTTTCGGCAAGTCCCACCTTTTCAAGTGCTTCCATTGCCCTCTTTTCTCTTTCATGATTTGAAACATGCGCGTACAAAAGCGGCAATTCCACGTTTTCCAAAAGATTCATTCTGGGCAGAAGATTGTATTGCTGAAAAACAAATCCTATCATCTTATTTCTGATATCGGCAAGTTGATTGTCACTAAGCTTTCCGACATCTTTTCCGCCCAGAAGATATTTGCCTGATGTAGGCACATCCAAAGCTCCTATAATATTCATAAGAGTGGATTTACCGGATCCCGACTTACCCACAATTGCAACAAACTCTCCCTTGTCGATATCAAGAGTCACACCGTCATTGGCATAAACAATCTCATCACCCATTTTATATTCTTTTCGAATATCTGTCATTTGGATAAGTTTTTCCATTACTCTCCTCCGGCTCCTACATCGGCACCGCCGGCATCCGCTCCGGCACCGTCCGCTCCGGCTGTATCGGCTCCGCCTCCTTCTGCAGGTGCGCCTTCTCCGCCCATGCCGTCCATTCCGCCTGTTCCGGTATCCATACTTGCGCTCTCGTCCACATAGACCTCATCACCTTCATTAAGTCCTGATGTAATCTGTACAAAATCCGCATTTATAACTCCGGTAGTTACTGTAACCTCTTTAAAACCTGCAGGGATAAGGCCGTCTCCACTTGAAGCCGCACCGCTTGCATCTGCACTCTGTGTTGCCGAGGTATCTCTTACATAGACCTTATTTCCTCTCATAAGAGCCCCTGAAGGTATTGTAAGTGCATCCTTTGCAGACTCAAGTGTAATATATCCGTCCACATTCATTCCCGGCAAAAGATTGTAAGTCTCATCAAGTGTTATTGTAACAGGATAGGTTGATACACCGTTTTGGCTTGTACTCTCAAGGCTGACATTGGTAACCGTTCCCGAATATTCCTGATCCGGAAAAGCATCCGACTTTATTCTCACCTTCTGTCCGTTTTGAACCTTTGTAATATCCTTCTCATCCACACTCATTTTAAATGTATATGAGCTCATATCGTAAATAACAGCCATATTGGTAGCCTTGTTGTTTCCGCCTGAGCCCACCTTATCCCCGACCTTATAGTTCTTTGATATAACTTTTCCGGAAATAGGTGATTTAATAGTATACTCGTCATAGGTTTTCTTTGCAGTGTCAACTCCCTTTTGTGCCGCATCCACATTTCCCTGTGCGGTATCTACAGCATCCTTATATGTTTTTAAAAGTTTCTCTGCAGACTCTGCAGTCATCTTAAAAATAGGTGTTCCGACTTCTACATAATCTCCCACATTCACCAGTACACTTTCTATCTGTACGCCTTCAGCCAGATCGGCACTCATATCAACATTTGTTGTCGCCTCAAAAGTACCGTCTCCTGTAGAAGTGATATCTCCGACTGTAGCATTTGCAGTTGTCTTATCTGTAAGACCTCCCGGGTTACTTACCTCGAATGTCACATTACGAACAAGTCTTCCACCATCCATTGTCTGATCCATACTTGATACGGAAATTACTTTTCCTTCTATCTGCTCTCCCGTTTCGGTAAGTGTCAAAGTTCCTGTCATTCCCGCCTTAATATTCTGTGCCTCCGTACTTAGGAAAGGAATACGGATATTCATCACAGTATCATTATATATGGTAGCAAGCTTTGTACCACCGCTTATCTTATCTCCTGCCTGAATACTCAACTCCTTGATATAGCCCTTTCTTGTAGAGCGATACAAATTACCGGAAAAATCCGCCTTTGCTTTTGCAAGGTCTTTGTTGGCCGTAGCATATCCGGTGTTTGCTTTACTAAGAGAATTATTTGAGGAATTTATATCAGATTCAAGACTTGACTTATCTATTTGATAAAGCACCTGGTCTTTACTGACCATATCACCTACCTCAAAGTTTGCCGAGATAATATCTCCCGATACAAGCGCAGTTATATTATAAGTGTCCTTGGGTGTTATAGTACCCGAAGAGGATATCTCCGAAGAGATATCCTGCTTTGATGCTATTGCTGTAGATACAAATGTACTCGTATCAATCTTTGTAGCCTGTCTTGATTTCATAAAGAAAAATCCACCTACGCCAAGGGCTATAATTGCAGGTATAACAATAAATTTTTTCTTCATTTTTCCCCTCACTAATCTGCTATATAATCAACTACCGTGTAGCTTGCAGATCCATCTTCAGAATTATTTATATCTACGACTAAAGTAACATCATCATTAACCTTGATACTTCCGTAGATAGAGAATGCAAATTGCATATCGCTGTTTGCAATTTTGTATGTTTCTCCGTCTATAGTCACGGATGTAGGTGTAAGTGTAGATGTTGACTCATAGTATATACTCTCAACAGTACCATGTACCGCCTTCTTACCGTTTGTAGCATCCGTATTCTCATCATATGCCCAGATAGTCTTTGCAGCTGCAGAATAGTATATTACAAGTCCTACATCTGATGATACCATCAGGCTCTTGAATCTGTCCGCACCTACGCTGCTTCCGTCAACAAAGAGATTCGCATCCTTATAGTCAAAAGGAACCGCCTGTATCAATTGATTAACAGACTTTACCACCTTAGGTCCCTTAAGTGAATTATCGGCAAGCTTTAAAGGATTTACCTCCTTGTCGCTGTTTAACTCACCGCCGAATACGGTTGCAATATATGCTCCGCCGTCTTTCATATTTGTTTTTAACATATTATAAAAGAGGTTTATACAATCTCTTACCTTAAGATTTGAAGTAGGTGTAAGTGATGTAAGATTCTCATTCAACTCAAGGAAACCGTACTTTGCCATTCTCTTATTGTTTGCATCACCCGCAAAATCACTTGCCTGATACCCGAGTAAAGTAAGTACTCCTCTTACGGCATCATTCAATGTTACATTATCATTAGGCTTAAAGTTTCCGCCGAGATATCCTGTCATATATCCCTGCTCCACCGCCATCTTTATAGCGGACGCGTTCTCATTATCTTTCGGAACATCATTAAATACCGATACATTGCTTGTCTTTGTAAGTACGGAACGATATGGTGAAGCCTGTACAAGCATCTTTGCGAACTCACCTCTTGTTACAAACCTGTCTATATTTCCGCTTACAAATGTTATACCTGTAAGACCTATTACTTTTTTTCTTAAATCAAAATTTGAGCTTTGTGCAAAAACAGTACCTGCACCGATACTCTGTGTAGCCAATACGGAAGCCAATCCCAATGCTCCCATTTTCATTAATTTACTTCTCATATAACCTCCGTTATCTGCATATTAACGCGCTTAGTATTATATCGCAATCATTCCATTATTCAATAATGATCACGAAATATTTATATATTTTTTTGCTAATCTTTATCAAGCTTATTGTATCAGATTAATAATACACATAATACGCTATTTGTTTTTTAAAGTCAATTAACGCTATATGAATTATCTTTGTATTTTATTTACGGTTTATTTAATAATGTTGAGAATGATTATGCAATCTTATCAGCATTTCTTAAACTTATAAAAAATGCCCAAGACAAAAGCCTTGAGCATCAATAAAACCTATTTATTTTTCAACCAACAAACTCTTTCCTGTCATTGCAGCCGGTTTTTGTAATCCCATAAGCTCAATCAGTGTAGGAACTATATCACAAAGTCTTCCGCCCTCTGCCAGAGTGTACTTAGGATCTGCATTTACCAGAATGAAAGGTACAGGATTTGTTGTATGAGCTGTATGCGGTTCACCTGTCTCTTCATCAACTAAAGTCTCACAGTTTCCGTGGTCTGCACAGATAAACATCACCCCGTTAACTTCCTTGATAGCCGCTACAGTCTTTCCTATACACTCATCAACCGTTTCAACAGCCTTTATAGCCGCATTTTCCACAGCTGTATGACCTACCATGTCAGGGTTTGCAAAGTTAATTATAATAACATCATACTTACCGCTCTTTATAGCATCTACAAGCTTATCACATACCTCATATGCGCTCATCTGCGGCTTCAAATCATATGTAGCAACATCCTTTGGCGAGTTTACAAGAATTCTGTCTTCACCCTCATTAGGCTCTTCCTTTCCTCCGTTAAAGAAGAATGTGACATGAGCATATTTCTCTGTCTCGGCAATTCTTACCTGCTTCATACCGTGCTCAGCTATGAACTCTCCGAATGTATCCTTTATCTCTTCCTTCTCAAAAGCAACAAGCTTGTTACCGATGCTCTCATCATAATCTGTGAAGCATACAAATGTGGTATCAAGTCTCTTTCCTCTGTTAAAGCCGTCAAAATCGTCTACACAGAATACTCTTGTCATTTCTCTTGCTCTGTCCGGTCTGAAGTTAAAAAAGATAACCGAATCTTTATCCTTAATAGTCTTTGCACCGTCATTATCTACAGAGAAAGGTACAACAAACTCATCATTCTTACCTTCGTCGTATGACTCCTGTATACCTCCTGTAGCACTCTTTTTTAAGTTTCCGCCCTTAGTCATAATAGAATAAGCGGCTTCAACTCTATCCCATCTGTTATCTCTGTCCATTGCGTAGAAACGTCCCATTACGGAAGCTACCTTTCCAACGCCGATTTTAGCCATCTCTTTTTCAAGCTCGGCTACAAATTCCTTTCCCGATGTAGGAGGTGTATCTCTACCGTCAAGGAATGCATGAACATAAACTTCTTTTAATCCGTTTCTCTTTGCAAGCTCCAACAATCCGTAAATATGTGTATTATGGCTGTGAACACCGCCGCTTGAAACAAGTCCCATCAAATGAAGTGCACTGTTATTCTTTTTTGCATTCTCAACTGCGGCAAGAAGCGCTTTGTTCTCAAAGAATTCTCCGTCCTCTATAGCTTTTGATATTCTTGTAAGCTCCTGATATATAATTCTTCCGGCACCCATATTCATATGGCCTACCTCCGAGTTACCCATCTGTCCGTCAGGCAGACCTACAAAAAGTCCGCTTGCCTGTCCTTCTACAAAAGGATATTCCTTCATCAAGCTGCACAGATTAGGTGTATTTGCCTCAAACACCGCATTGTGATCATGTCCTTTTCTAAGTCCTAAACCGTCCATTATACATAATACTACAGGTCTTTTTTCCATATATACCTCGTTTTCTATCAAACAGTTTATAGCTGTTTGAATAAATACTATTAGTCAGCAGCCCGGCACCATACCGAAACTGCGTAATATTTTCAAATTCGATTTGATTTTACATTAATTCCAAAACATAATCAAGACAAAAAAATAACAAAGCTTACTAAAAATAAAATCTGTGTCCTAATTCGGGTAACAAACTTTACCGTTACCTAAACTATAACACAGATTTTAATTAATGTCCCGTTTTACCTATCAGATAAAATATAAAAAATGCAAATATATCAATGCAAACAATAGTTGCGCCCACAGGTGAACCGCCAAGTATTGAAATGAAAAGTCCTAAAGCGGTACAAACCACTGAAAATATAGCCGAGGATACGGTCACTGAGAGGAAACTCTTAAACACACACATGGATGCCAATGCAGGGAATACCACAAGTGCCGAAATAAGGAGTGACCCGACTAAATTCATAGCCAATACTACAATTATTGCAATGATTATAGCTATCAAGAGATTATATTTTTGTGTGTCTATACCTGTAGCATTCGCAAAATTCTCATCAAATGTTACTGCAAAAATTTTATTATAAAACAGTACAAATGCAGATATTACAAATATTGACAGTATAACACAAAGAATCACTTTTTCCTTTGTTAAAGTAAGTATTGAAGTGGAGCCGAACAGGGTGGTACATACATCTCCGGCAAGATTTGATCCGCTTGAAAACACATTCATAACAAGATATCCGAAAGCCATCGCTCCGACAGACATCATCGTTATCGATGCATCTCCCTTTATCTTTCCGTTACTTCCGCCCTTTAAAAGCAGAATTGCCGCAATTATGGTCACAGGTAATACAAGCACCATATTGTCTGTAAGGTTAAATACCGTAGATACCGCAACTGCACCGAATGCCACATGTGAAAGTCCGTCTCCAATAAATGAAAATCGTTTCAATACCAGAATAACACCAAGCAGTGAAGAGCACAGTGCTATAAGTATGCCTACTACTATTGCATACCTTACAAAAGGATAGCTTAAATATATATGTATGTCTTTCATGCCATCCCCCTGCTCTTTTTATATTCCGGAGTCGTACCGAAAAATATATGTTCTCCAATATATAAAACCTTGGTAGCATATTCAAGTGCCACTTTTATATCATGAGATATCATAATAATGGTCATATTGCTTTTATTCAGCTCATTGATAATATCATACATATTTTGACTTGCCTCAGGATCAAGACCTGTAACAGGCTCATCAAGTATCATAAGTCTTTGTCCCGCCATCAATGCTCTGGCTAAAAGCACCCTTTGTTGCTGACCGCCGGAGAGTTCACTGAAGCTTCTTGTCATAAGATCCAAAAGTCCCAGTTTTTCTATCTTCTCCTTTGCAGTCTGCTTTTCTTCTTTTTTATAAAATGGTCTGATTCCCACCTTAGACTGACATCCTGACAGCACAATTTCAAAAACCGATGCCGGAAAGTCTTTTAATAATTGTTGCTGCTGTGATAAATATCCTATCTCCGTAGGCAACAAATTTTCATTATATATAACCTCTCCTGAGATCGGTTTTATAAGTTTTAAAAGCGTCTTTATAAGTGTAGACTTTCCCACACCGTTTTCCCCAATTACGCATAGATAATCTCCGTCCGAAACTTCAAAATTAAGATTATCCACTATGGCTTTTCCGTCATATCCAAGTGACAATTTTTCACATTTTATCATAAATCTCCAGTCTATAATACCTCTTTAAGCACTTCCAAATTCTTCTTCATTATATCCAGATAGCTTGCATTATCACTGCTCTTTGTAGACTGCATAGAGTCAAGTACCAAAACCTTGGCATTTTTATCCTTGGTATTGTCAACTATTGTTTTTGCCAAATCTCCTTTTGAACCGTCAATTATAAAAATATCCGTCATATTAAGCTCATCCATCTTATTTGCCAAAAACTTTACAGTCTCAAAAGATGCTTCACTTCCCGCATCACAGCCCTTAAATGCTGCATAATACTTTATTCCGTATTCATTTACCAGATATCTGAACGGGAATCTGTCTCCGACTATTATAGTTTTGTTTTGAATGCTTGAAAGTGTATCCTTATACTCTTTATCAAGTTCATCAAGCTTAGCCAAATAGTCATTTGCGTTTTTCTCATATTCAGCCTTATTGTCAGGGTCAATTTCGGCCAACTTTGCTTCTATAGCACTTACTATAGTTTCAGCATTCTTAATTGAAAGCCATACATGCTCATCTATCTCTTCCTCGCCTTCTTCATGCTCACCTTCTTCATTTGCATGTTCTTCACTCTCATTGTCATGCTCTTCTTCATCCTGCATACCCTCTACAAGTTCCTCTGCTAATGCAGCTTCACCGATACTGTCTACCATATTGATATAATTCAAATTAGGATTCTCTTTTATAATATCCTCAGCCCAATCGTCAGAATCTCCGCCTACATATACAAACAAATCACTGTCTGTAATTTTTGCGATATCTGCCGCTGATGCCTGATAGCTGTGTAAATCCACACCCTTATCTATAAGGAAGGAAATCTCTACATTCTTATTATCACCTACTACCTGTTTTACCCAGTCATAGGCAGGAAAAATTGTAGTAACAATGCTCAGCTTCTTAGTTTCCTCACTTTTACTTTCAGCTACACTGCTGCTTTCCGTTACACTGCTGCCGCTCTCAGCCTCACTGCTGCCGGTGCTTTCCTTTTTTGCACAACCCAAAACCATCATAATAGCCACAAGGATACTTAGTCCTATTCCAATATACTTCTTCATAGTCTCCCTCTATTCTCTACATTCATTACAAGTTCCATAAAAAACTGTTCTGGCATGATCTATAGAAAAGCCGTGTTCTTCTCTCAAATGTTCGCCGATTAAAGATAATTCAGTACACTCCAAATGGACAAGCTTTCCGCATTTTTCGCATTTACAATGAAAACATACCGGATGAACGTCTTCACCCTCTACATATTCAAAACAGGCACTGTCTCCTGTTTCCAACATATATTTATGTACTGTTCCGTCACTTACCATTCTGTCCAAATGCCTGTACACAGTGGCTTTCCCGATATTCTTTCCCTGCTGTTTGAAAAAGAGAATAATATCATTCACAGTGACATGCTTATTCTCATTGTTTTTCAGGAAATCCTCTATTTCAAGCAATTGTCTTGTTTTGTACTGAGCTTTCTTCAAACCACACCTCCAATTTGATTACTGAGATTTAATCTCAATTTGAAACTCGATATCATATTACAACTTTTCATTTCATTTTTCAAGCAAATTTGATAACGAGTTTTAATTTTTTTATCAAAAAAACACATCAACAACCTAAAATATATCAGATGTTGATGTGTTCATTTATACTATAAACTTTTTTTAAAAATCTACTTCCGTATCATAGTAGCAGCATTTTAAGAGCTTCTCCATCTCTTCAACACTTGGCTGTCTCGGGTTTGAACCGGTACATGCATCTGCAACGGCATTAGCGGCTATGTCATGGAGTCTTTCCAAGAAAACATTTTCAGGTACAAATCCGTTCTCTGTAGGATATGAATCCGCACCGTAGTTCTTGATACAATGTGGAATATTTAAAGCATCATTTAAACCTCTAAGGTACTTGATAAGCTCTTTTATCTTCTCGTCTTCGCTATTGCCCGGCAATCCAAGTACATCCGCTATCTTGGCATATCTCTTTGCGGCTTCCTTATCCTTTGCATTGAAAGCTATAACCTTTGGAAGATACATCGCATTTGCTGCACCGTGAATAATATGAGCACCCAAATCACCGAATACGGCACCTGTCTTATGTGCCATTGAATGTACTATTCCAAGCAAAGCATTTGAGAATGCCATGCCCGCAAGACATTGTGCATTGTGCATTGCATCTCTGGCCGTCTTATCTTCATTGTATGACTTTACAAGGTACTTGTCTATCATTTCTATAGCGTGAAGTGCAAGCGGATCTGTAAAATCACAGTTGGCTGTAGATACATATGCCTCTATAGCATGTGTCATAGCATCCATACCTGTATGGGCAACAAGCTTCTTAGGCATTGTCTGTGCAAGTGCAGGGTCTACAATTGCAACATCAGGTGTAATCTCAAAGTCTGCTATAGGATATTTTATACCCTTTTCATAGTCTGTGATAATTGAAAAAGCTGTTACTTCCGTGGCTGTTCCGGATGTAGAAGAAATAGCACAGAATTTTGCTTTTTTTCTTAGTGTAGGAATACCGAATACCTTACACATATCCTCAAAAGTACAATCAGGATACTCATACTTGATCCACATAGCCTTTGCCGCATCGATAGGTGAACCTCCACCGATAGCAACTATCCAGTCCGGTCCGAACTCAAGCATCTCCTTAGCACCACGCATTACGGTATCTACAGAAGGATCAGGCTCAATTCCCTCAAAAAGTCTTACTTCCATACCTGCTTCTTCCAAATAAGCAATGGTCTTGTCTAAGAATCCGAATCTTTTCATTGATCCACCGCCTACACAGACAAAAGCCTTCTTTCCTGTGAAGCTCTTTAAAGCCTCAAGTGAATCTTTTCCATGATAAATGTCTCTTGGTAATGTAAATCTCATATACAGCCTCCATTTTTGAGCATCAGTTCTTAACTATTAAGAACCTAAGTGTTACTAAAATTACATGCTTATATATTATAACTTAATATTACCATTGTCAATATTTTAACGATATTTTTTTAACAATTTACTCATTCTCTTCTGATAAAGCTGAAATTATTTACATCTATTGAGAAAACAAGCTTCACCAGCCATAAGAAAAATAAAAGTACTCCTATAGGTATAAGGCATGATGTTACAATAAGTACAGCAATAGCCTCTATAAATGCACTGAGAGTATTCTCAAACTTCTTTAAAAGCTCATTAACATTTCCCGTAATATTATTCACTATCTTCTCAATGGCGTTACTGTTTTTGTTCTCCTCCTCGGCACTCTTTGTTACCGTATCCGTATTTTCCTTGGCATTATTAAGAGTCGTCTCTATCGAGGCGGCATAATTACTCTCGATCATTCGCGCAATATTTACACTCACAGGGATGGTAAATGATATAACCAGGCTGAATAAAAACAGCTTTGTGGCGATTTTTGCAAATATCTTCTCGTTTGAAGCGATAAAAACGATGAAAAGCACACATGCCACAGGAATAACATACTTAAATGCCACAAAGCCTGTTACGGTGAGCAAGAACTTCTCAAGGTAGATTGCGCAAAGCACAATCAGAAAATACTTGCTCATATCCGCAAGTTCCTGTGCAATAGGTGTTCCTACATCTCCCGGCAAAAGTGTAATAGCCGATGAAGATGCCACGGCTGCAGCCGCAAGCTCCATGACTTTACTTCTGCTCTTGTCAAGAGCACTTATCGTATCCGCATGAAAATCCACATTCCCCAGCTTATCGGCTATCAGAAAGAATGATACCACTCCTACCGCAATACAAAAGATTGCGGCAATTACCTTTATTATCAATACCTTTTTAATTGATGACATTTTTCTCCTCCAAATACTTCAAAAATCCATCTATACCTCTGTTTATATCCTCAAAGGCAACATCAAATCTGTCGGTGTACCATGGGTCCGATACCGAATCATCGCTTCCTGCGAAGCTTAAAAGTTTGAATATCTTATCTCCGTCACCGAACAAATTTTTCATATTTCTTATATTAGCATCATCCATACCTATAAGATAGTCATATTCTTCATAGTCGGACTTTACCATCTGCCTTGCCTTCTTACCTGCACAGGCTATTCCATGTTTCTGAAGTTCGTCTTTTGCAGACGGAAACATCGGATTTCCCACGCCGTTCCATATCTCTTCCGAGCTTGTTGCGGCTGAGGCTATCTCAAACATATCCTCCAACCCAAGCTTTTTCACTTTTTCTTTCATTATAAACTCTGCCATAGGCGAACGGCAGATATTGCCGTGGCAGATGAAAAGTATCTTTATCATATTTATTTGAAGTGCCTCCTAAAATGCTATATTTTGCTCCGATTTGCCAAGTATATCAGAGCCTGTTTTTATACCCCTACTCTATCATAAAAATGTGAATTTTTCATCTCCTTAATCCATACTTCCGCTGCCTTTATTACCGCCAAATTCGCAGCCGTGATCATGGTCATGTCCATAATACCATCTACCGTATCGGTAACCATAGTGAGGCGGACAGTTGGCACAGTCGCCGTTGCATCTTCCATTATGCCGTCTTCCTTGAGCTAAAGACACTCCGGCACTTGCTCCTGCAAAAATAGCAGCAAGAGTACCAAAGAATCCCCTTTTCGGAGCGGGTGGTTCCGGGATAAAATCATCGATGTAGATATCCTCTTCTTCCTCTTCGCGCAAGGCTTCAGGTAGCAAAATATTTCGTTGCTTACAGATTTCGATGATAACCTCATCATCAATCTCGCCATACAAATATTCCATATCCTCGGCAGTCAATCGTTCTGCAGAATTACGCACAGCAGCAGTCGCCAATTCTTTATCGTTGATATAGGCAAACTCTGCTAAATCAGAGCCGGAGAAGGCCAGTTTTTCTTCCACAGCCTTTCTAAGCAGACGGTTAGCTGCCGGTACATTAACCTGCAATTCGATGATGATTTCTCCGACTTCATCAGCAGAACCAAGTGAAGTCAATGCAGACAGATTACGCACTTGTGTGCTTTCCGCCCAATCATAGAATTTTTCGTAATATTCATCCCATGTGTATGTACGCAATCAATCCACCTCACATTTCTTTTAAAGCAAAATCTACAATACATAGGTAACCCACTTGTTCAGAAGCAGGTCGGTTAATCCTGTAGCATATCTAAATACATATCTAATCTTGCATTGATGTATCCTGCAAACAGATTTTCCATTAGCGAAAGATTGTGCTTTGCATAATATTCATCAAACGCATTATAATAGGCAATTCTATCTGTAAACTTAATATCTATAGGTGGGAATCCGGATTTCATCAACTCAAGATTTACAAGCAGTCGTCCGGTTCTGCCATTACCATCAATGAAAGGATGGATGCCCTCAAACTCGATGTGAAAGCGAGCCAGTTTTGTCACAATATGCTCTGTGCTTGCAGCAAAATCATATAGCAACTGTTCCATCTTCGGCTTAATAAGATACGGCTGCACGGGTTCATGTTGTGCGCCCATAATATGAACCGGAACTCTACGGTATACACCACGGTCTTCTCTCTTATCTGCAAGAACGAGATAGTGAATCTGTTTGATGATGCCCTCACTGATTGGAACATTATCTTTTACCAGTTCGCTCACAAAATCAAATGCTTCTTTATGACCGACCGCCTCCATATGGTCTTTCAGCGGTTTACCGTCAATCGTAAGACCACGAAGAACTAAATCCGTTTCTCTCAAAGTAAGTGTATTTCCTTCAATGGCATTGGAGTTGTATGTATACTCTACGATAAATTCTTCGTTGAGCCTTGCCACCTCGCCCGCAGTCAAAGGTCTTCTGCTCTCCAGTTCTACCTTCTTGAGGTCAATTTGTGCCAAGAGGCTTTGCTTTGACTTATAACGACCATCAGCCGGTTTCTTTGCATCCACAGGAATTTTCCATCTACGTCCTTCCCGGTATGCCCCCGGAATTTTCCCCTCAGAACAAAGAACTCTGATTCTTCTATCAGAAATGCCCCATTTTTCAGAAGCCTGTTTTACTGTCAAAAACATAGACTATCCTCCCAATATAAGATATAGTATACCGCTTTAACGGAATAATATCAATGATATCGGAATAACACCTATTAAAATAACGGAATAATAAATCCGGTACTGTAAGGTTTTAGGGGCCATCATAGTTTCAATTCTCCCATTTCATTATTAAATCCCACATCAGTACCGATAAATTATCCTGCACTGTCTAAAGTTGTAATAATATTATAAACGTATTCATATTTTCGATTCAGATTATTGTGTTATATTAATTTTTTTAATTCATCCAAATCAATCCCCATTATATTAAGAATATCATCAAAACTCACAGTATGAAACTCACTCGTAAACCTTTTAAAAATATCATGCAATTCAGAATCAAACTTCCTATAATAATTCTTATTAAGAACTACCTTAAAGTATAATATCGCAACAACTATGCGTCGATTATTACAATTATTGATTCCCAGATAACTTGCTATATTTGAAACACGTGTACTTTTATAATCAGTACTAAATAATCGTTCATCATGAGCACATTGATTCCTTATCAAATTAGTAATCTTTAATACAGAACTCATATCTTCACTACTGATTTTCAAATTTAAAGCCGGTTTATATTGTTTGTTGTATTTATCCGCATAATATTTTGCAATAGAATTCTTATCTGAATTTTTTAATGCTGTATATAGATATGACAAATTACCAATTGTAAGATAATTTACCAAAACCCATAACGGAACTGATCCATGTTCTTCTATATAATGCTTAATCGCACCTTTTGCCCCTACATTCTCATGTATAGTCTTCGTTAAAATAGATATCTGCTTAAGAACACTCTTAGAATCGTCATCTCTATAATTGGCAATATCCAGATATGAATTAGCTTTAGGATATTTTCGTGAAAATTCATGTGAAATTACAGTTTTAAATGAATTCTCAAATATCAGCAAATACTTAATAAATAAAAACCGAAGTTCCCTATCAAACAAAAATAAAGCTTTCAACTCATCAAAATGAGTGTTTTGTATATATGCTTCAGGCTTAATAGGATTACCTTGTGCATCCTTAGTTAAAAATATATCCTTATATCCATTGATTACATTGTAGTAATTCTCCTGTTCAAGAAAACGTTTTTGAGCACCATTTTGAGGAACAATCATTCCCCTATTACGTAATATAGTTAGTTGTTGATTAAAAGTTTTATATTCCTTCATCCTTTGTAACTCCAAAAAAAAAATGGCCAGGGCGTCGTACGCTTCCTGACCTAGTCTTATGCTAATATTATATTCGCACATCCTCATTTTGTCAATATTACAGGGCACTTTTGTAAAACCCATTTCATTGAACGCTTTCCAAGATACTCATTTTTACTTATAAAATCATATTAAGGTTTATTTAAAATATCTTTATAATCAATCATGACTACTACTCCCTGAAATTTTATCTTGTTTTCTTCTAACGTATAAAACTTTCACCATCCGAATTAAAATGCAAGCAATTTAACTCTGTGTTATTAGCTACATACAATTGATGTCTTGGATTCCCTTTCACTGTCAGTTTACCACGACACATCCACTTTCTGTCAGAATCAACAGCTACTATTTCCTTTAAACATTCTTTTAGATATTTTCTCTTTTCTATTGCATTTCCCCATGCTGCTAAAGTTAAAGCATTAGGATAAGCATTAAAAACACTTCTTATCACATAACAGTTTTTCAAAATCAACTCTCTGTCTGCTTTTAAATGCATATCATTTGGATTAGTCGCTCTTTGTGGATAAAGATTTAACATTATCCAACCGTCACAATTATTTTCTGATGCAATTTTTCTTATTTTTGAAATTGTAGGATCGTCTTTTATATCATTAGCTGTACTTGGATTTACTCCAAAACATATAATAGTATTAGTCCCGACCTCTCCTAACATAAAGCGTACTTTATCATCACCTATATATAATACATCACCATTCTTTTTATCTCTCCAAAAACTTTCAAGCGAGTTTTTTATAGTTTCTTTTTTATTATCTTTCATCACTTACTTTTTACTCCTCATACCCTTAGGCAACCGGTATTATTAATCGTTCTGTTTGAACCGGACTTGATATCAATTTACTTTTGATTTTATCATATATACACTATTTTTGGCTTTTGTTTCAAATAAAAGGCCGTTGCCAAACAGATTATATCCGTTAGACAACAGCCCTATTACTTATCATTATGATTACTTGCCAAGTCTTAACTTACCTAAAGCATCTGTAGACATAATAACCGCATACAACTAATCAGGTGTTACGTCTCCTACATGGTTATGTATTGTTTCACCCTTTACACAGGCATTCTTTTCTATATTAAGCACTACTAATTTAAACATTAATGATATTTTTTCATTAAAAAACTTTTCCATCAGACTGCTCACTTTTCTTTTCAAACAAGAGGTATGAGATAAAACTATCAGGATCATTCTCTGCATTCCGCATCAAAACAATCTTATAATCCATATTTTGACCTCATATCTGAAATCACATCATCTGCATCTCTAAACTTTTCCTGTTCTCCGGATTTTTTCAGTTTTGTAAGTAGCTCTTTCTCGGTCATAGGTGCATATGGGTTTGACACTGCATGTCTTTTTATTTCAAACGGAAATCCATTTGTTACAACCTCCTGTTTTAAAAAAATTTTATTACTTTTGTTACTTGCTATTTTCCACACCTAACTTTCATATGTTTAGACTATTCTAGTGTTAATACATTACTGTTTCAATAACATTTGTATTTGTTTTGCAAAATACAAGTATTCTTCTTTTATATTATACTAATACCAACGACAATTCATACACTCGGTCCAAGAGATGCACTTCCTTCAACAATATCTATATTTCCTCCAGCCGTACTAGAATCAATAATATATATACCTTTAATATGCCTCTTACTTAACTATATATTTCGAAAAATCTTTTTAATTCAAGAGATAATCACGAGATTTTTTTAATCTACTATATACTTAAATAAAAGCACATTTTTTTATCTTGTGAAAATCTCCTCCTTTTCGCAATATAATCACGAGATAGATTATGCCATTTGTTTCTTTATATTATCCATAGCCATCTGTAGTTGTGTTAAAAACTCAACACTCTCAATACCAATTCTATACTTAGTAGACGGACCATTTCCAATTTTCATTATTAACTTCTTCTCTTCAAGAACCTGAACAGCTTTTCTTACTTTATATTCTGTTGTCGACAATATATCTTTAATTGTATTGACAGAAACAGGCTTTCCATTCTTGGCAATATATCTAAGAATATTTTTCTCATCTGCCTCAAGTTCAGGATATGAATCAGCAAGATCAATATTCCAAACTTTAATCTCGGTATGTTCAATATCAGAAACTATTTCAGGCCTTCTAAAATCGTTTTGAATAGCTGCTTTATAGATCAAAGGTCCTCCAAATCCCTGTCGTTCTGACGCTCCAAGTAATCTGAATAACTTCATGATTATTTCATTACGAGGTCTTGAATCACCGCCTACTAAGAATTGCTTTGTAGATACAAGCATTTTCCCCGGATTGTTAAAACAAACTTATCAGTTTTTTTATTCTACAGACAAAATCTTTCCAGCACCCATCTAAACTCCTCTTCCAGCGCATCCCAGTCGGTGTTCCTGTCATCCTCCATTGTTTCCACAATCGACTTATAATATTCCAACTTCTCTTCTATATAATTATTTATCGCTTCAACCTTTGGGCCTTTTTCGGATTCAGACATTTTCACCTTCTTTGCAAGTAAATCCTCTACTGCAGCCTTCATATCTTCCTCAAGAACGGTATTAACCAATTCATCAAAGAGTACCGGCGGTGGGCATTTCTTTTCTTCAATCCATTTGCATGCAAGAATAGGTCTCAGCACGTAAAAATACTTTTTATAATTTACCATATCATCACATAGATAATCGTAGTAGTTCTTTTTTGCCGTACCGTAGTAATGATAAAGTGCCGATTTACATGCAAAATATTTGCATGCCGTTCTGTCATAAAGCTCCTTCCACTCATCCGTAGTGTAATACACAATAGGAGAATTGCTCCACTCAAATAATGTAGCATTTGATTTATGAAAGTGCTTTAATGCCTTTTTTATATCCCAACCGTTGATATCAAGCACTTCATTTAATTCCCAATCAATAAAATCCTTGTTCTCACGAAGTGATAAATAAAAGTTTTTATTTCTTACATATATAAATCTTACATCATAGTCGCTATCCGGCGAAGCAAATCCCCAGGCTCTGCTGCCCGATTCAATAGCGTGTAGCACTTTTATATTCTCTTTTTCTTCTATTTCTCTGATCTTTATAAGAACCAGTTCTTCTATATTTCCTTCAAAATTCTCATATCTCATCTCGAATCACCATTTCATTTATTGTCATTACAAGTTCCTGAACTCTTTTAAAATCCGGCTTAGCCGGAAGATCTGTGTGCTCAGCCACATAATGCAAACGTCTTTCATACTCTCTCATCATATCATAGAAGCTGTCCGAAAAAGTTCCCTCATCTGTTTGATATTTTCCAAAGCGGATATCCATCAATAAATCATGTTCTTTTTCTCTATATGTATTGATTTCTCCCTTTTCCAGTATATCAATGGCCATCATAAATAATCTGATAAGATGCATGGCGTGCTTATTCAAATGAAGATCATCTTTCTTTTTATTTCTCTTGCCTATTTTATCATAGTCTTTTACAACATTTGACATTGTATTCCACATACTCGCATAATCTCTTAGCGGATAGTGATTTAGCTTTGCGTTTACAAATATCTCAGTTTCAAGCTCAGGGTTAACCGACTTATCTATAAAAATTTCCAGACTTCCGTTTTCAAAGTTCTTATAACTTGAGTTGAAACTGTACATTGCATTCTTTACAGAATTAAAAATATGCTGTTCTTTTTCACTTTGTGGAAATGTGTCTCTGGCAAGTGCATTCTGTAATCTTCTAAGTTGCGCATCCGCATACCCTCCAAATGACTGAATAGCTTTTTTTGATAAAAACAATCGTTTATTATCAAGAAGCATTTTCCCGATATCATTAAGATATAGATAATTATCCGGTGCAAGGCCAAGCAACTCTATTGTATTCGGATTGCAACTCAAAAGTAAATTCACCATTTTATTGAATGCATAGATAACAGTATCCGTATTATCATCCACATACTGTTCAAACTGCGTAAGTCCTATAAGATCGGACTTTTTATTTAGAGCAATTCCTCTTATATCTATATCACTACCTTCTATATTTGTCCCATATGCATAGCTCCCTGCAAGCCCAAGCAAAATTACATGCTTTCCAAGATGCTCATTTTTATTTATAAAATCATATTCCGGTTTGTTTAAAATATCTTTCATTCTCTTACTATTTTACTCCTCATATCCTCAAGCACTCGGTATTCTTAATCTTTCTTTTTGAACCTAACTTGATATCAATTTACTTATGATTTTATCACATATACATTATATTTTGACTTTTATTTCAAATAAAAAAGCCGTTGCCAAACAGATATATCCGTTAGACAACAGCCCTATTACTTATCATTATGATTACTTGCCAAGTCTTGCCTTACCTAAAGCATCTGTAGCTATAATAGCCGCATACAACTCATCAGGTGTTACGTCTCCTGCAAGATTATGTATTGTTTCTCCCTTTACACAGGCATTCTTTGCTATAGTATGAAGATCCTCATCTGTAAAATCTCCAAGCTCTGCAAGAGTAATAGGCAGTCCTACTTCAAGGCAGAAATTCTGTATATCCTCAAACTCGGCCTTATCCGCACACTCAAGTGTCAGCTGTATCAAAGTACCGAATGCCACACAATTTCCATGATATGCCTCATGTCCTCCAAGTGAAGTAACTCCGTTATAAAATGAGTGAGGAGCCGCACAGTTTACATTATCTGCTCCTACACCTGAAAGATAAACTGTAGCCTCTATAATTGCATCCAAAGCAGGAGTAACAACATTATTCTCACAGGCCGCTATAGCCGCTTTTCCGTATTTTCTTAATGTATCATAACAAGCCTTTGCAATCGCCATACCTGCTCTTGTAATACCGCCGCTCTCCAAGCTTGGTGACTCTGTACGAAGTGAAGCTCTTCCTTCAAAGTATGTTCCAAGAGCATCTCCCATTCCTGCAATCAAAAATTTTACAGGTGCTTTAGCTATAACACTGCTGTCTACAAGTACCGCATCAGGGTTTTGCGGATAGAATAAATATTTATTAAAGCTTCCGTCATCATTATATATAACAGAAAGTCCTGTACAAGGTGCATCTGTAGCCGCAACTGTAGGTATTATAACTATTCTCTTACCCATGTAGTATGCTGTTGCCTTAGCCGCATCCACTGCCGAACCGCCGCCTACCGCAACAACAACATCAATCTTATCAGCCTCAACAATGTCCTGCATTTTCTTTATCTCGCTGATACTTGACATACCTCCGAAGACCTCATATCTGCGATAATCATCTTCGCCTTCAAAACTCTTTTCCAAATCTTCATGGCAGCTGTTGTAACCGCTGTTTGAACAGACAAACAACCATCTCTTTCCCATATACTCCATTTCCTTGCGGAACTGAAGCAAAGCTCCTTTTCCCTGTACATACTTGAGTGGTGCACGCATCATTCTTAAACGCTTCATAACAAAACCTCCATTAAAACCGTCAAACTTTGAAACTATGTCAAAACTTTAACATATATTGCTAAGAACTATTGTAGCACAAAGATTGTATTTTTCAATTCTTATTTTATTCCCTCATAATGCGTCCACATGCGTGCTACTTTTACCACACCTTCATACGCTATACCATTCTCGATAATCTCATCACTATAAACTTCATATACTAATCTGTGCTGAATATTTATACGCCTTGAATAGAACCCGGTAAGACTTCCAACCAAACTCTCATATGGTGGTGGAGTTTTAAACGGATCCTCGCAAATGATATTTATAAGTTCCTTTGCTTTCGTTACCAGCCCTGCTCCCTTAAGCAATCTTTTGTCTTTATCAGCCTTTTTACTGAATTTAACCAAATACATTTACCACTCCTCATTCGGATCATAGGATGTACATTCAGAAATATCTTCACCTCTTGATTCAAGAATACTCTCTGTCATTCCGGGTATTGAATTTAGATATAGTGTTTCCTGAATTGCCAGCCAATCATCTTCAGATATTAATACAGCATTTTTCCCTCTGTTATTTGTTATAATTATCGGCTGCGAATATTCATTAACATCTGAAACAGTTTGGTAAAGATTCGCTCTTGCCTTCGTTATACTAATTGCAGTCATAATATTATCTCCTTACAAAGAAAGTATAACGTACTTTTTTACGTACGTCAATTGCAGGTATTTTTATTCAGTATAAACTTTGCTGTCTTCACACTCTTCCAATACCTCTTTAAACATTTTATAATTATACTCACTGTTTCCTCTTCCATAAACAGCAAATATAATTTTATCAAACAGCTTCCACATTTTTTCTTCAACAATCAATTCTTTAAAATATCCTGCGACATTGCGGGCATCATGTCCGAATGCTCCACAGCCCCACGCTCCTAATGTAATTGTTCTATATCCGAATCTTGCCGCACAGTATAGATACTGTCTGAGCCTTTTCTTCATCACACTATCAAGGGCCTCTTGTGACTGTCCATATGCCCTGTCAAACAGATTCGGTGCAGGAATAGTCATAACAGCTGTGGTATAAGGTTTAGGAATAAATTCCAAATCTATATTTCTAAATACATCTACCACAGGTGACAGAAGCATATAATCGGAATCAAATGCCGTTCCAAATTTAAAATTAAACTTATACATCTTAGAAGCCTTGGGTGAACTTATAGATTCGTACAAAGTACTCTGCCTGCATAGACACTCTTCCTGTGCACAAGCCCCACTTTTATAGCCACCTCCCGGATGATATGCATTGGCAAAATTCATTACCAAATCTGAGAGATATTCAAAGCTGTCTGCGTTTACAACAGAGATTTCACATTTTGAAGAGTATTTAAACTCCCCGGCAAAAAACTTGTCCTTATCCTCCACAATATCTTTAATAACATTAGGTGAGAGTACCACTACATTCCTATGTTTTTCCAAATCATGCGGCAGTTTTATAAACTTACCTTCATTATAAAATCCGTTGTTCTTTAAAATCCTCTTGTTCTCTTCATACACCACAATATTAGCTAATCTGGACATAATTACCTCCGTTAATACATTTACTGTAATTATCATATCAGACATGCTGTACATCTTTTCGGACTTTGGTAGTGATTTTAAAGAATTTAAAAAGACAGCTAATCATTAGATTAACTGCCTGAAAGTATATTCCATATAAAAGTATATTCCATATAATATAAAAAAAGTATTCCACACATTGTATATGCTAAAGCAATTTTAAATTCTCTTCAAATTCCTGCTCTGTATCAACAAGTCTATATGGCTCATATTCTCCATAAGCTGACGGTCTGCTTACAGTAACCAGTTGTATATTCTCAACACCTATCTCTTTTATTATCTTTTTTTTGAAATCAACCAAATGTTGTCCATGAGAAGTCTGTAGCGCTATACTTCCTATACCGTCAGCCTTCTTTGCAACAAGATAGCACATATTCTAAAGCCTCCCTAAATTCACTTTCTGTTATGATTTTACCATTTTCATATTCTTTTCTCAATGTAAAACCTGAACTATATAAAGTACTCTATCGTCTTCTCCGGGGTCTTCTCGGTCTTCTGATTATAAAGTATTACCGCCTCACGGTTTTCAAACTTTCCAAGGGCATAAAGTACGTCACCCTCCCTGTTAAAATATCCGAAAGGCACGATACGATTATATTTCAGAGGCTGATCAAGTACCAGCTCCACATCACCTTCCGGTATAAACTGTGACCAGTGCTCATCCGTAAACTCATCCTCATAGTAAGGATCAAACATATAAATATTCTTATCATCCGCACCGGTAAGCAGAGCATAATGCTGCACATCATAAAAAAGTCTTACTACCACCGCACCGCCTCTGTTGAGCGCATCATTTATACGGCTTGTTTCACCGATAAAAACCTGTTCACCTGTAATATATTCACATATGACATTGAGCTGCCTTATCTCCCTGAATCTGTTGAGCCAATTACTAAGAAACATCATTGCCATATGAGAAGTTCCGCTCTTGCCGGGATGTCCCTCATTACTGTAGCAATCAAGTGTGTAAAGCATAATGTTTCTGATAACTTCCGGCGGAATATCTTCCCTTTCAAATAGAAAGCTCAGTGCATTAAGCATTGAAGTCGGCCCGCAATCATATTCAGATAATTGATAATGTAATGGATTTTTCATTCTACACCCTTCTTTCTATCTGCATATAGTATAAAGCTCAAATATATTACAAGCAAACTTATAATTTCCTCTTACAAGCTTTTATGCATCAACGCTTATTATACAAGTTCATTTATAAATATTCCACTGATTTTATTTATAGAATCCAATGTTTTTTTTGCAGTACTTTTATCCAAAAAGTTTATAAGACTGCATTTTGCATCACTTACATATCCGAATATCCATCCGGTAAAGTCCGCTATATCAAACTCTGCAAAACCCCTATCCCCTATATCTGAAATCATTGAAACACTTGAATGTCTCTCATCCATCTCAATTCTAAAATATCCGTTTTGTGCCTCTATAATATTGTCATTGATTTTTATAATGATATCTATAGGCTCCTTAGCTCTGAAATTTGACAAAAGCTCTACTATATCGGTAATTCTGACCATAATATTTTCCTTGCCGAACTTCCTATTTCCAAGCTTTGATGACACTATTCTCTCCTTTAACTCAAGCTTTTTGCCCCAAAAAGATTCATACGCCACTATATCATTTTCATCACTGTATATATTTATAAATCCGTCCTCGGAAGCAATCTCCTTTAGATCCCTTATAAAATAGTTTTCATCTCTATAAGTATATACATCATTATCCTTTGAAACTTCGTTATTTATAAAATCCAAAATCCTAAAAATAAGCTCTTTATCAGGCTCTTCTTTAATTACCTGCTTTTTTAGCCCTGAAAAATTTGTATTATACTCATTTTTATCCGCCACAAAGGCAAAATCAAAAGGCAAATAATAGTCCTTATTTGCAGGTATCAGATATGTAAACGGAACATGTTCTGCATTCATATCGCAAAGTGCCTTATTTAAAAGCCTTCTCATATAGCCCTGTCGTTTAAATTCCTTTCCGGTAGCTACAGCAACTATATAATCCAAATTATAAATTTTATTAAAAACCGATATTTTATAAGGGTTCAGCATAATCATAGACCTTATACTCTCACCCTCTATATCTACCAAAATCCTGTTATCTTTCAGCTTTTCCTCATAATAATAATTTACAAAGCTGTCGGAATCTTCAAAAAAAGCCTCCTGATACAGAGGCTTTGTAAGTGCTTTTTCTTTTTGATTCAAATACTTTATCATAGTATTACCTTATTTGCTCAACATAGTACTTTCTCGCATAATCCACCGGATAATAACTCTGCTTTGCATGTCTGAGTCCCTCAAGTCCCAAATCGTCCTCACGATTTACAAGACTTACATTCGGGAATTCATGTACTAAAAACTCCTTATTGATTGCCTGATAAAGGCCTGTGATTTCAGGATTTGCCTTTTCAATATGTATTACAGCCATGTCCTCTAATGGATTGTAGCTGCCTATCGAAAAAGCCTCCATTTTGCCGTCAATATATATCGCACCCATTCTTATATTCAGTCTGGTACAATTAAGCAAAATATCATGTATTCCCTCTACCTCAGGATCCAGATGCTGTTCAACCTCTTCTCCCTTTTGCTCTCTCCATTTATCCAAAAACTTGAACACATCATCTCTGTCTGTAGGATTACATCCAAGTGCCCTATATTCATATCTGTCACCATAATTTTTTATAAAATTATTGTAATGATTTTTCTTTTTATGAAGCTTCTTTCCTGAAAGAGTTCTAAGTTTCTCTCCTTCATAAAGATAGTCCTTTGCATCCTCCTCAAGCCTTACGATAAACTTATCCTCCGGCAAATTCAATACTTTTATTCCTTCCTCATCTGCCAGATGAATCTTTAAAGGTAGGTCAAGCTCTTTATTAAAATACTCCACCATTAAGCCGAAGCAATATTCAAGGTCCTCTTCCTTACAAAGAGGCATAGCACAAAAAGGTCTGTCCTCATCCCCCATAAGCCATAAAAGTCCGACTTCCTCATCATCTCTCATCGCAACGGCCGCTCTTACATTATAATATTCTTTCCATATAAAGCTCTCAAGCTCTACACTGTCACATGTTCTGTTCTGCCTGAGTCCATAAAACTTGGCATACTTAGGTATATCATTCGCTTCTAATTGTTTAAAATTTAATTTTTTATAGTCCATATTTTAATTATATTTATTTTTTCTATTTTGTCAAATTAAAAATCCGACAATTATTTTATCTGCAAAAACAAATATAGTCTTTACTTTTGCACTAATATAATATTATGATAAAATCGTTGCAAGGTTTTGCCCACAAATAATTATGAGGAGTACTTATGAACGAATTAGAAAATCTGCGTGAAAGAATTGATACAATAGACAAAGAACTTATAGCACTCTTTGAAGAGAGAATGAATGTAGTAAATGATATTGCAGAATACAAAATAAAGAATAATCTTCCCATTCTAAATCAAAATAGAGAGGATATCGTAATATCCGGGTCTTTGACACTTTGTTTTCCTAAATAAGTATTAGAAAAGTCCTAGAACCCGCATGTATCCTATCTTTCTTAATCAATTTTTTTATCAAAATATTCGTTTTAATATATAGTATTTTCTAGTATTTTATGATATAATAAG
>NZ_ALJL01000028.1:0-157500 GCF_000287675.1 Lachnoanaerobaculum sp. ICM7 | reverse complement strand
AATAATATTTGTCAACTCCAATACATCTACGTCCTCGTCCTTATGTTTCCCTTTTATAATACTTCTTGCATCCTTATCCAGCCTATCTATCTCATTTATAATTCTTTCAATAATAGGCACCAGACTTGATAATAACTCTTCTTCTGTATATCCTGAAAAATCAAAACTTATTTCATTGCCAAATGCATTTCCGGAAAAATGAATGAGATTGTCATTGCAATACCAATCCCTACCATCACATATATATAGTAACTCTTGTCTTTTCATAACCACCTCATTACTTTATATATTAAAAAGCGGACAGCCAAGCCATCCGCAAATTAAATTCTTATACAACCTTGATATTAAACTTTCTTGCCTCAACCTCACTGTCCACTTCTCTTATATCAGCGCCCAATGAAACCAACTTACCTTCAAAATCCTCGTATCCTCTTTTTATATACTTAATATCATCTACAGTAGTCTGTCCCTCTGCAGCAAGACCAGCCAATACAAGCGCGGCGCCGGCTCTAAGATCCGGTGCTTTAAGCATCGCCCCTCTAAGTTTTGCTACGCCGATAACCATGGCGGTATTACCCTCTACTTTAATATTTGTACCCATTCTTGCGAGTTCATCCACATATTTAAATCTGTTTTCAAATATGCTTTCCACTACAAGGCTACTACCGGTAGCCAAAGCCAATGCGGTAGTTATCTGTGGTTGCATATCTGTAGGAAAACCCGGGTAAGGTAATGTCTTTATATTTGTGGCCTTTTGATTATTCTTTGCAATAACCCTTATTGCATCGTCAAACTCAACAACTTCACATCCCATCTCCATAAGTTTTGCACTTATAGCTTCCATATGCTTCGGTATAATGTTTTTTACTGTAATGTCACCCTTTGTAATAGCCGCCGCACACATAAATGTTCCGGCTTCTATCTGATCAGGTATTATGGAATATCTGCTTCCATGTAATGACTTAACGCCGTTTATTCTTATCACATCTGTTCCTGCGCCCTTTATATCCGCACCCATACTGTTTAAGAAATTTGCAACATCAACTATATGCGGTTCTTTTGCCGCATTTTCTATAACCGTTCTTCCTTCCGCCAATGATGCCGCCATCATAATATTTATAGTGGCACCTACAGATACGGTATCCAGATATATATCCGCCGCAACCAAATCAATGGCATGTGCTTTTACTCTTCCCGACTCAATATCAATCTCGGCTCCCAACGCCTTAAATCCCTTCAAATGCAAATCTATAGGTCTTGATCCTATATTACATCCGCCCGGCAAAGCAACCTCGGCACTCTTATATTTACCTAACAAGGCTCCTATAAAATAATATGATGCTCTGATTTTTCTTATAAACTCGTCATCAACCAATACATCCTTTACTGAAGATGCATTAATTCTCACGCTATGTCTGTCAAGTCTTTCAACACTTGCACCTATAGCCTTTATCGCCTCAAGCATTACATTAATATCTTTTACATCAGGTAAATTTTCTATATAAACATCTTCATCTGTCATTATAGCAGCTGCCAAAATACCAAGTGCCGCATTCTTTGCACCGCCTATAGCAACCTCTCCTACCAATGGACTGCCACCATTCATTATATATTGAGCCATTTTTCTCCTCTATATAAAACTATATATTTAAACTTTAATATTTAAGTAAATAAAAACCTAAATCAAATCTTTCTTTTTTATTACGATTCTAATTTTATCACATTACATTCTAAAGGTAAAGAAACAAGAAAAGTCATTTTGGGTGCTATTGAATATACTTTGAGCCTCATTTATATCTATTTTCTGTATACTTGCTGTATTTATATCATATACTGTGACACTTTTTGAATCATACGCAGTTATTATAACCGGATTATTTATTGCTGTAAATGTAAACACAGGCTTTTTAACAGTTAAAAAGTACATTGCCTCTTTTAATGTTATACCCTGAAATCTTGTAAGCTCATTATTTTCCCAATAATTTACATATTCTCCGGCTTTGTTTACATCAAAATTTGTATTTGACGCGGTCTCAACCATGGACCTAGCATACACCATTATACCTTTTCTTCTTACAAATCCCATATCAGTATATGCAGTATCTATAGCATTCACCGGATTATCATATATCCCTTCCAGCTTGGAATTAATATAGACATAATACATATTGTCAAGATACGATTTGTTCAAATCAATATTATATTCTATGTCGGTACTGTCAATTTGAAGATCCTTAAAGTAATAAGCCTCACCTTCAATCCACTTACCGGTGTCTATGACATAGTTCTTTGCTCTGAAACTGTCCATATAAGATGATACTCTGCTCTCACTTGCCACAGACTTGTTACTGATTATTGTATCCTCTCCCGACCTGGTAAAGTTTTCACCGTCATATTGATAAAGATCAATATGCACACGATTTCCCTTTACATCGATATTGTCAATATATCTGCCGTCATAAGTATATTCCTTTTGTAATTCCAAAAGATTATTATATATACTCACCTTTTCAAAAATACTTCCTGTAGATTTGCCATTGATTGTATTTGAAATGTTTTGAGATTCTATTGCTACTACCAAGTCGCTTCCAATATACCCTATAGGCAGCATTATCTCATTTGCATTATCTAATTGCTTATTTTCTCCTGTAGCAAAATTATAAATATTCAATCCGTCTCCGATATTCCAGGATAATAAACTCTTATCCTGACTTATGGAATACTTTCCGTTTTCAAGGTTTTCCGCCACAGTCACATAATTTCCCGACAAAACATCAAGGCCTACAACTTTATCCATAAGCTTAAGATAAAGCATTGCATTATCACCCATATATGCAAGTTCATCTATCGATTCCTTTAAACTTTGAGCATCAATTTCTGTTTTTACAAAAGCCAGCTTTGAAACTTTTTTTGTGCTCTCCATATATTTAAAAAGGCAAACACCTACAGCTCCTATATGAGATGAGTCAACATTATAACCATAGCTTATAAAGTACAATCCGTCTCCAAATTTCAGCGGATAAATATAACTGTTTTTTCCTACGCTGTAAACCTGTTCAAGACTTTCCTTTTTACTGTCTGATAAAAAGAGCTTATTATCTACCGGGAATGCAATTTTCTCGCCTGTATTATCCGATATAGACCTGACATCTTTATTACCGATGCCTAAATCTATTTTCTTATTGTACTCAATATCTTTTGATAAACTTTGATTCATCGTTCTGGTATAATCCAGCATATAAAGTCTTTGTGTACCGGATTTACAGATAAAATTCTCTTCTATATTATAAACTTTATTTTCCGAACTTGCAGTAAAGCTGAAATGTATTTCCCCTACCTTACCGTTATAATTTACAAGGCTCACCTCTTTTTCAGAAGGTGTAAGGTTCATTCCGTTATAGCTTATCATATTGAAATCCGACTTCAATGTTACATATTCAAGTCCTCTTGAATTCCCTGTACCGTCACTTTCAAGGTATACGGTATTGTCTTTTGCCGTATTGTTGTCAAAATTATTATTGGAAAAAGTATTTGCCATATCTATAAGCCTTTTGGCAAATTCGGTATTGCTCCTGACTATCCTGCTGTAATAATGAAATGTCTGTCCATTTGTATACAATCTAAGTTCAAGAAAGTATTCTTTATTTTCTTCCACCAGACTTGACAGATGCAAATCTATAATATCGCCATCAAGTTTTGTCCTGTCTCCGCTTTCTACAAGTTCATTAGTATCAAATGTTCTTATGCTGTAATCATAATCTTCAATATCTGCAATATTTGCATCTACCACTCTAAACTTCATACTGTAATCATCCAGTACCAATGACAGTATATTGTCGGCAGCCTCAACATCCGTCTCATCACTGTAACCATACATTTTATTTATATAATAATCTCCAAGTACATTATATAATCTCGGTATATTAATATCACTTGCCTCAATATCTCCACCTGTAGTGTCAACTTTATTTTTTTTCAAAAAAGAGTATAATAAAAAACCTATTACCGCCAATAGGAATACAAATACAAATATAATATATCTAAATTTCTTAGTTCTCATAAAATTCCCTTATATCACATAATGTTTTAGAGTCAAATAGGGCTCTTAACCCCAGTATTTTATTATACTATACTTTTCACTTTACTTGAAATATTTTTTAATTAAAAAATATTTATTACATACTTAGTTTATACTTGCTTTTTTTATTGTAATTGACTATACTTTTAAGTATATTAATGTACATTAGTTAATTAACTGATATGGAATTCTTAAACATCGTCTATTGTACATTTAGTCGAAAAATTGGAAATTTTATTTTATAACACTATCGGGAGGTTTTATGAACGAAAAAACTGTAGACAGGCGAGTAAGAAAAACCAGATCGCAGCTTAGAAAATGTCTGAGTATCTTGCTTGAAACAAAGAAAATCCAAAATATCACGGTAAAAGAACTTGCACAGATGGCAGACATAAACAGAGGAACCTTTTACTTACATTATAAGGATGTATATGATTTGATGGAGCATATACAAGCCGATCTTTTAAATGAATTTGAAGATATACTTACTAAAATAGCTCCGGATACAGACAACCTTGTACCTTTTATAGAAGCTTTATTTGTATTTATATATGATAACAAAGATATGGCAAAAATATTCCTGCATGACGATTTGGATGCAAACTTCTCTAATGAACTCAGAAATAAATTACAAACCTGTGTATTTAATAAATATAAGGCTTTTATAAAGCAAAAGAATATGCCTTATTTTGAATTATATTACGATTTCATTCTTTCGGGAACACTCGGTCTGCTTGTAAGGTGGATTGACAGTGAGTTTGAGATGTCAACTCATGATCTCGCAGTACTTACTCAGTCTTTTATACGCAACGGACTTACAAATATTATAGAATAATAAATCGAGCCTATGAAAAAATTCATAGGCTCTTTATTATATCAGTTATTCTGACCTTCTTCTTCAAAATGCTTTCTTGCAAAATCCATATCCTGGACTATTTCCATTGTTCCGAGATATTTTTTATTTTTGTCTCTGACCGCCATATACTTTACAAGCATGTCCTTATTGTTCTTCTTCATCCAGATAGCAACTTCATCTCTGCTTCCGTTTTTAAATCCTGATATTATCTCTCTTACCATCGGCTCTATCTTTGGAGGATGGCATGAATACACATCCCTGTCAATTGCCATTAACGGTCTCTTAAATGCTTTCGGACAATCATTATCATTGAAAAATCTGTTTATATCATCGGCATCTATAAATGTAATCTCAAGAGGCATGGTATCTAAGAGTGCAATAAGCTGCTCCTTTGTAAAATGCCCTCCCGGAAGTACTATCTCACCGTCAATATCGTCAAACTCTCTTTTAACTTTCTCGGCTTTATCAAAACTTTCAGGTACTATATCAAGACAGTTCTCATATCCCTTGCTGTCCAAATAAATATTTAACCAGTCCTCATCTGTAAAGTTCACTGTACATATCGGAAATAAAATATTGGCTTCTTTATAAATCATCTCCTGCATACGGGTAATTACAGCCTTTATATCCTCTATCCATTTCTCATCTTCTTTTTCGATTTTATCAAGTCTTCCAAGCTCATCTCTGATTTCGTCATCTACAGACCACATTACTGTAGCAGGACCCGAAACATTATATTTGGTCTTTAACAAAGGATATAAAAGATCGCCCTTCTTTGCATAATGCATTGAAACTTCTCTTATCTTTGAAAGTAGCGCTCTGTCTATCTCATTGTTTTCCATTTTAGCCAGAAATTCATTTATATACTTCTCAAGATTTTCATTTTCTCTTGTAAATGTAGAAAGCGGATGTCCCTTTGTCTCAATAAGCATTTTAGTGTCATCTTCATTTGCACCGTCTGCCATACTCATAGTATTCTTTATTTCATTTTCATTTCCAAGCTCATTGCTTGTTGTTCCGTGAAACAGTGCTGAGTGCACATCACATAATTTTTGAACCTCCTGATACGGCATTCCGGATTCCATCAGTGACTGCTCCGCCTTCATTATTTCACTTGCATCTACAGATTCAAATTTTTCTCTGAAATCTTTTTGAACCGACTCCAAAGATTCACCGTTTGAGAGTCTTATCAAATACTGCTTGAGTAACTCGGTACTGTCTTCGGTGTTATTTGGTATACTCTCCGCCACATCTTTTAATTCTTTTTCTTCTTTTTTGTCCTCAGCTATCTCATATCCATGCTCTCTAAAAACTTCTTTTATTTTTTCAAGAGGAATGCCCTTCATTTCAGCACCCTTATTTATAGTAATAAAACGCCCCATAGAATTTAACATAACAGGATTTTTTATATCTTTAAATCCGAGACCTGCGAATATTTCAATAAAGTCAGGATATTCCTTTGCCAACTCAAAAACCGGTTTATTTAAATCAAGTATTTTACTCATATCATTCTCCTTTTCCCCATATAAGTTAGTATGCCCTAATTATAATCTTATAAAAGACATTTTTCAGTATCATATGTTACAATATAAAAAATAAATAAAAAAGGACCGACACTTAAAAAAGTGCACAGTCCAAATTTTAAAATTTATTCCGCATCTATTCCGTACATATTGCAAAGAGCAGCCAATCCACCCTGATATCCGCTACCTATGGCATTGAATTTCCACTCGTCACCGTTCTTATACAGTTCACCGAATACAACTGCGGTTTCTATAGAGAAGTCCTCACCAAGGTCATATCTTAAGAGTTCTTCACCTGTATTCTCGTCAAATATTCTTACAAAGGCATTTGATACCTGACCGAAGTTCTGTCTTCTTGCTTCCGCCTCATAAATAGTTACTGTGAATGCAATCTTTGTGATTTCTGCAGGAACTCTTGAAAGATCGATCTTTATCTGCTCGTCATCACCGTCACCTGCCCCTGTAAGATTATCTCCCAAATGGCTTATTGCACCTGACGGATGATTAAGGTTTCCAAAGAATACGAAATCATTCTGGCTTGAAACTTTCCCTGAATCTGTCAAGCAAAACGCTGCCGCATCCAAGTCAAAATCCGCACCTGTATCATAGGCGTTTGTATCCCATCCAAGTCCTACCACAACATTCTTAAGTCCCGGATTTCCCTTTGTTAGACTAACTTTTTGACCTTTTTTTAAACTAATTGGCATATTATCCTCCTGATATATCATTGATATATAAATTACCAAAATTTGTTACCTCAATAATATATCAATTATACTCTTTTTTCAATCAGCTACCATGTAATTTAAGAATGTCTTCATTAAATCACCCTGGCTCCAAAAGGCATTAATGAAAGTTTAGCCAATTTGAAGAACTGAAGTCCAAAAGGAAAACCTATTATGGTTATACAAAGGATCACACCGGCTGTCGCATGAGCGATTGCCATAGGTATTCCAAGTATAATAAGCCAGATAATATTTACAAGAAAGCTTACCGCACCTCCGCCATATACCACTTCTTTCCCGAAAGGGAAAAATGCCAGTCCGGCAAATTTAAAGCATTGTAGACCTAAAGGTATACCTATAACCGTTATACAGCAAAGACAACCTGCAAATATCCACATCAGTCCACTCCAAAGTCCACAGAAAATAAACCACAAAACATTACCCAAAGTACCCATACTTACTCCTTATATTACCTTTATTAAATCTATTCATATTTCATTATAAATTTCTTTGTGTATTCCCTAAGTTCATTAACAACTTCTATAGGAGATACTATTTCCACATCATTTCCAAGGCTGAATATCCACCCGAAAAACTGTGGGCTGACATTTATATCCACTATCAACTCACTGTTGTTTTCATCTATTTTTCTGAAAAGAGTATCTTTTCCGAATCTGTCTATAAATACCCCACACATATGATTTGCAAATTTTATACATACCTTGGTCTTTTCACCATGATACATACCGAATGTCGCCTTTGAGTATTTTGCCATATCAAAGTTTTTAAACTCTTCTTTTCCGGATCTTTCATCATTTCCAACTTCAATATACATCATCTTATCTACACGATAATGTTTGATTTTATTATCCCAGTCATCAAAAGCAATCATATAGTAGTTTTCATCATCCCAAAGCAGTGCCCACGGACTTACAACAAAATAGCTTCCACCATGTCTTTCCACAAGTTTCTTATCAATATCCCATTTGTAGTATTTGAACTTAATCTTCCTGTTTTGATTTATAGCAGTATGTATATCATCCACATTGTAATACACACTTTCATTCATAGTCTTTACACGATCGTTTATCACAATCTGCCTTTGTAATTGCTTGGCCTGATGCTCACTTACAAAATTCTTCACTTTGGAAATCAGGGACTTTGACTTTTTTTGAGTAATAAACTTTGCAGATTGTACAGCGTCAATAAGAAGCTTTACCTCTGCAAGCTCAAACTCCCTTCCTGCGATATGATAAAAGGTCTCTCTACCCCTTTGCTCCTTTATAACATCTATACCCAATTTTGACATATCCTTAAAGTCTTCATAAATGCTTTTTCTCTCGGCACTTACTTCGTACTTTTCAAGCTCCTCAAGTATTTGAGGCATAGTAAGACTATGTTCATCATCAGTCTTTTCAGCCATAATCTTCATAAGATATGTAAATTTAAATTTTTGATTGCTCCCCCTTGGCATAACTCACCTCTTTTTTATTTTCTATTGAACAATTATTCCGCTCATAATCTCTCCGATAGGAGCATTTATAGATAACTCGGCATTTACAGCTTTTCCGGTCTCCGACTTATTTATTACAACAAGATGCTTACCCTGAAAATAGTCAATAAAACCTGCAGCAGGATATACCACCAAAGATGTTCCGCCGATTATAAGAGTATCTGCAGATGCTATAGCTCTTATTGCAGCGTTTATTACATTTCCGTCAAGCCCCTCTTCATACAAAACAACATCAGGTTTTATCATACCGCCACATTCACAATACGGTATTCCTTTTTGGTTTTTAACATAATTTGCGTCATAGGATTTTTGACACTTCATACAGTAATTTCTATGTATACTTCCGTGAAGCTCATAGACTGTTTTACTTCCGGCTTTTTGATGAAGTCCGTCAATATTCTGTGTCACTACAGCCTTAAGCTTTCCCGAGCTTTCAAGCTCCGAAAGTTTATTATGTGCTGCATTAGGCTTTGCATCAAGACACATCATTTTTTCCTTATAAAACTCATAAAAAACTTCAGGATATTTCATAAAGAAGCTGTGGCTTACCACCTGCTCCGGTGAATACTTATACTTTTGATGGTAGAGTCCGTCCGCACTTCGAAAGTCCGGAATACCGCTTTCGGTAGAAACTCCGGCACCACCGAAAAATACTATATTGGTACTGTCATCAATAATTTTTTGAAGCTTTGTCTTCTCATTCTCATACATATAAATACCCGCTTTCACCTACAAATACTTGTACTTAATATTAATGTCCCTTATGTTTTTTTCTTTTCTTATACTGTTTTAATAAAAATCTCTTAAGTTCATCCGCCTCTTTTTCTTCTCGCCTTCTTACCTTACTTTCCTTCTTATTCTGTTCATGTTGCGATTTTAATGCAAGTTGCGATTTTGTTCCTATACCGGATACTTGCATCTGCTTTCTTACATCACGTTGAGCTTTCTTAGGTTTGTTTTGTCTTTTTTTATCTTTGTTTCAACAGCAGGGCTGAATACCAAACTATAGTAATTTTTTATTATGTAGTCTAATACCTCATAGCCCTTAGGCTCTGCACCGAACGTTACTTTTGATGCAACAAGAAAGTTGTTTTCAACATGCTCAAACACACCTACCCAAAACGGATTTTCAAAAAACACAGTTAACTTGACATTTATATCATTCATCGCCATCCCTCCAATTTCTTTACAAAGAACGGACAACCCGGAGGGGCAGGTTACTTACCCTATATACTTATAGGACTGCCGGGCTACCTACCGGCTATAGCACAATAAATGTACATTGCGTTTTTATCTTTGCTTATATAATCAAGATTAAACTTGACTGTTCGCTATTATTTTCTCATATAATAATTAGTTATTCAATAAAAATCAAACTTTTATATACAACAAAAAACGATAATGACAAGCATCTGTCACAAGTCATTACCGCCAAAAATGTTCCCTGCGGGAATCGAACCAACAATTACAACTTAGGAGCTAAGGTTTGTACTGTAATTTACTAATATTATCTATCAACATAAGTCAATGAAAGTAGCTTGTTTTCTAACTTTACTGTAAATCTGTGTCAAAATAAGAAAACCTGTTTTATCCCTTGTAAAAGTACCTGACGACGCTTGTCCGGTGCCCGAAGCACTGAAAGGATATAACCATTCAGTTCCATGGAGTTCATGCCTATGGCTACCATTGTCAAAAAGTTTGCAACAATGATTGCTCTATTTTCTTATTAGATTAAATATATTATAGTGTTAATTAAGTCGGATGTCTATTGGGTTTTGACCGTTATTTTTATTCTATTATTTCCCAATGCCCACTATATCCACTACCAATATAACGAACATTATCCATTTCTTTTATATGCCGTTTTATAGTTTTTGAACTCACACCGGGAGTTTGACAGCTACCGATTGATGTAGTGCAATCAACTTGCTATCTGACTTCTTTTCCATACACTAATCACTCCTTCATATACTAAGTACGATTTTAACACTTAAAGCTTGCAGGTCAAAATTTTTTTTGCCTTTCGTAATTCAATATGATACAATTTTACCCAGTGCAAGCTGGTAATTCAGCAATTATGGGTATTAAGTTATGCTATTGTTCATGTACTTTCTTTTCTGTTTTTTTGCAACAAAAAACAGTAAACCAATTTGATTTACTGTTTTTTGAAATATTATATGATGACTGTTATCTATTTTTTATTTAGATCAGCTTTCATGTGTTACATAAAATACCTGTTTTTCTAAATTAAAATAAATAACCATCAGTTCATCTGTTAATTCCGGATTAAAACTTAAATCCATAATAAAAGCTTGCTGATTTGTTTTATTATCAATTAAGCTCCCAAAACGTATCATTTTTAAAAAATCTACCATTTCTGTAAATGTTATTGTATCAACATTACTTGAAGGAAACAGCTCCAATACCGTATCAGCATCCATTTCATCTCTATGAAATTCCATAAAATATGCAACAGTGCCATAGTATTCATTTCCCTCATTCAATAATGTATTTTTCAAAAAATCTTTAGCTGCTTCTACTAATGTATCCACTTCATCTATCATAGAGGCTACAATCGCCATAGCTTCATCATTTGAGGTTAATTCCTCTTCAACATCAAAGTAAAAAGAACTATTAATTTCCTCTGGTGACAAAAAAATTTCTTCTCCTTTTTCATATTCAATGGTTGGATAATTATTACTTTTTAAATTCATCTCAATCTCCTTGTTTTTATAAGTATATTTTTGATTTTATAATTTTCATTGCCTATCATAGGGATTTTTACGATTTTGTCTTTATAGGTTAAAATAATATCATCACCATAAGGCTTATCATTGTTTTCCATTTTAATAGCAATCTTATTTCCTATCGCCTGATTAAAATATTTTACAATATCCTCATCATCCTCTCTCCAATCAATTGCAATGACTGTATCATTTTCATAAAAATCATCTGTATTCTGTGGATTATTTAAAAATTCATTAATAGCTTCATAACTCTTATCCATAACAAGCTCACAGTGTATTACTTTGCTGATGAATCTGTTAATGTTATTCTAGCACAGAGCAAATTGAGCGTCAATTTAATGAAATATCAATTCTTTTACCGCTAACTTTGCAACAACCTGTTGCAAAGTTGAAACTATTCATCATAACTGTATCAAAATACCTTCTCTTGGTGGACACCTTGAGGGACATCTGGCTGTCATTCCAGGTGCCAGCCGAAGTGCTAAATTATAAATATAAGTTTTTGCATGAAAAAACGGTAATAACCTTATCGTCATTACCGCTTAAAATGGATGTTCCCTGCGGGAATCGAACCCACAATTACAGCTTAGGAGGCTATCGTTATATCCATTTAACTAAGAGAACCGATATATAATTATAACAAAAAAAGTATACAACAAATACATACTTCTTTCAAGCTGATTTTAAACCCTACCATTTCATCTGTTTTTTGTATCTTTTAAATTCAAAACTATAATTATATTCTTATAATATTTTGTTTTGTCTCATTTGTTACAGATTCCTATATTTTATAAGTGTATACTCTTTTTATAGATATTGATGTAAGTTCATCTTTATCTATAAAACTGACAGTGAATTTGTTTATGATAATTCACTCACTTTAAGGAGGTATACTATGATTACAGCTAAAATGTCACTTGCCGATATTGTTAAACAATATCCTCAAACAATTCCTTATCTTAACAACTTACACCTTGACTACTGCTGTGGTGGTCATATGCCACTTGATGAGTCTTTCACAGACGGGAGTATTGACCTTACTTCACTTATAAATGAACTTAACAATATAGCTTCGCAGCCTGTTTCACAAAACAAAGAAAGTGTGGAATCCATAGATGATTTTGAAAAACTAAGCGTTAATGAGATGCTTGATAATCTTGAGGCAACTCATCATGTTACAGAGCGTGAGATGATGGAGCAAATCGAAAAGCTTTTAAACAAGATTTTGATAGTACATTATCAGCATCATGGTGCGGAACTTACAAAGATTCACAACTTATTTGCAAGAATGAAAGCAGAACTTGAAGAGCATTTTGCAAAAGAAGAGAGGCTCATATTCCCGCTGATGCGTTCAAATCATCACCCTGACAAAGAAACTCTTGAATTAATAAGTGAACTTGAAGGTGAACATGTAGATGTAGGCGACATGATTAAGGAAATGCAACAGCTTACAAATAACTTTCAAGTACCGGCTGATACTTGTGTCACATATGCCAATACGTTTAAACTTATGAAGGATTTCGTTGAGGATATTTTTGTTCATGTTTTCAAGGAAAACAGTATTACATTCCCTGAATATGCAGAACAATAATAATTAACAAAAGGTCTTAGATTTACAGTTATACATCTGTGAGTCTAAGACCTTTTTTACTTTATATTTTATTATGAACGCCTCTTTCAAAAAATGAATTTGTCTCTCTTACCACCACTCCATTTAATGCTATCAAAGCTATCAGATTAGGTATTGCCATAAGTCCGTTACAGATATCCGCAATAGTCCATACCGCTTTAACCGTCATATAAGGACCTATAAAGATACATGCAATATAAATCCATCTGTAAACTGTTATAGCCTTCGGCTTATTTCCTATTATGTACTCAAGGCATTTTTCAGAATAATAATCCCAGCCGAGAATAGTTGTAAAAGCGAAGAACACCAGACATACCATCAATATAAATGCAGCCACACTGTCCGGGAAAGGCAATCCTATTTGAAAAGCCTTTGTTGTAACAGCTACACCTTCAAGACCCATATCCCATGCACCTGTGATTACTATTGAAAGTCCTGTCATTGTACAGATAATAATAGTGTCTATAAAAGTTCCAAGCATGGAGATAAGTCCCTGACGAACTTCTTCCTTAGACTGAGCCGCAGCAGCCGCTATCGGCGCGCTTCCAAGTCCTGCCTCATTTGAAAATATTCCTCTGGCAATTCCCTTTTGCATGGCTACTATCATAGCACCAAACATACCACCGCCAAAAGCTCTTAATCCAAATGCACCTTGTACTATCTCAATAAGTGCAGCCGGTATCTTTCCCGGATTAAGTATAAGAATAATCATAACTACAGCGACATAAATAATTGCCATAAAGGGTACTATAATCTGCGCCACATTTGAAATCCTCTTTAATCCTCCTATTAAAACCGATGCCACAAAAACGGTCAGTATAATTCCTGATATAATAATAGTAAGAGAATAATCTCTTCCAAACAGATTTACATAATGAACACTTTCTTTATCAAAGAAGTTTCCTATTGCACTTGTAATACCGTTTATCTGTGTAAAAGTTCCTATTCCGAAGAGCCCTACCATTATACCGAATATTGCAAATATTTTTGCCAGCCATCCAAACTGCTTGCCCATTCCGTTTTCAATATAATAAAAAGGTCCTCCGATAACATGTCCGTCTTTTTCAACGACTCTGTACTTTACAGCCAGAAGACATTCAGCATACTTTGTTGCGGTTCCTACTATGGCTGCCATCCACATCCAAAACAGTGCCCCGGGTCCTCCGGAAACTATGGCCGTAGCCACTCCTACAATATTTCCTGTTCCGATTGTGGCCGAGAGAGCTGTGCAAAGTGCCGCAAAGCTTGATACCTCTCCGCTTCCGTCTTCCTCATCCGATGAAAACATATACTTGATTGCGAGAGGTAACCTCTTTATCTGAAGTCCCCTTAGTCTTACAGTCAAAAATAATCCCGTTGCCAAAATCAAAATAATCAGTGGTAATCCCCAAACAAAGTCATCCACCGTGCTCAAAATTTTTGTTATCGTACTCAACATATGCTACCTCTCTTTGTGTATACTTTAGTATGTTACCACATTACACTGTTATATGTCACCTGTTTTTATGTAAAAAAATAAGGACTATTTTTTTAATATTTTTTTCATTGACTAAAACATATTTATCAGTATAAAATCTTGTTTATAGAAAATTTTAAATAATGAGATGTATTTACATCTCCAATACGGAATGGAATTATATATGAAATTGATTAAAAAAATATGTGCAACTTTTATGGTTCTCTCAACACTGCTGGCAAGTACAACTATAAACTCTCATGCAGCCCTACCTGTAGAGAAACTGGCGATTTCAAAATCTGCAAGTCATATTGTGCTTATTGTCGGACATAAAAACAATAAAAACAAGGTTACGGTAAATGACTATACAAAGTCGGCTGACGGCACATGGAAAAAGAACTGGTATGTAAACGGTATTGCAGGTACAAACGGCATTTCTCTTCAAAAAGCTGAAGGTGACAGAAAAACACCTGAGGGAGTATTCAGTGCTATGTTTGCCTTCGGACTTAAGGATAATCCGGGAAGCATCTTGGAATATCGTAAAATCGGTGACGACGATTACTGGGTAGATGATTCAAACAGTGCATACTACAATAAATGGGTAAATGCATCAAATGTAAAAAAAGACTGGAATTCAGCTGAAGATTTAAAAGCGGCTCATCCTTTCTATAACTATGCATTGGCACTTAACTATAATACAGAAGCCATACCCGGTAAGGGCTCAGCAATCTTTATTCATTGTACAAAAACCGACAACGATACTTCATCAGCCGGTTGTGTAAGAATTCCTGAGGAGTACATGAAAAAGCTTGTAAACAGCGTAGATGCCGATACAAAGATTGTTATAATTGAAAATGTAGATAAGCTTACAAGCTATTAATACTTAAAAAGGCAGCGTATCAAATGTACGCTGCCTTTTTGTTTACGATTTATTATGATTCATCATAGTCTGAGAAAATACTTTTTAATAATTCCTCTACATCATCATCAGACAAATCATGATTTTCCTGAACTGTCTTAATATTTTCATATATCTCTGCCAATTCCTCCGGATCCCTATTCTCATAATCCTCTGAGTTTTCAATCTTATACTCATATAAAATTTCGTCTATCTCCTGTCTGGCAATTATATTAAAATCATCCTTTACAAGTTTCCCGTTTTCATCTCTAAAAAAACTGCTTCCTACAGGTGAATTTAAAAAAGGAATGATATCCATATCAATATTAGCTACTGCATTTAAAGTATATACTCCGGCATTTTCAGCATTTGACATATACTCTTCATCCTCATCTCCTGCAGTGAATCTCCATCCGCTGTCTTCTTTGCGGTCGGCATGCTCTCTGTACATATATCCGACTTTTCTGCCTTCTACCATTATTCTGTCGGAAGCTATACAACCCTCAGGACCGTCTGTGTGAAAAAGATCTTTTAAATCTTCAGGTTTTATACAACATTTTTTATTCATTATAAATTACTCCCCTATTAATTTTCTAAAATTTCTTCTATTATTTCGCTTATCTCAATTGTTTTAAAAGGCCATAGTTCCGACTTGTTTGTAATATCATCATAAAAATTCTCAAGTGAGTCGGCAGGTGAGAGCACACCCAAACTGTAAGGTTTTAGTTTTATTCTTCCTATCTTTTTTAAATATGGCAGTAGTTCACCTAGATCCTTATGGTTAAACCAGCAGTCTGTCTCAAGCACAAACTCGGTATTCATCTTCTTATACGCAATACTGCTGTTTACAAAATCATCTATGGTAGGCTCAAAATCCTGTAATGTTCTTGCACAGGCTATATGATATTCTATCTTTCTCGGTCTAACCTCCAAATCCGAGACAAAACATATACCATATTTATCCTCAAACTTTATCGAGATAACATCTCCAAGTTCAAAATACGGTTCTCTTCTTTTTTGTGGCTTGGGCTTTTTAATAGGTCTTGGATTTTCACTTTGAATTTGAAGAGCTAATTTATTTAAAGCTTTCTGTCTCGCTTTTACCGCCCTTTCGTCTATCTCGTTCCATAGTTTGCTTGCACCTTTTGATATAATTTCCATAGCTTTATTTTTTATATCTTCATCCAAATGTCCTATATTCCAAAGCGCATAGGCAAGAGCAGTCCAATATATTTCCGTATAAAGCTCATCGGTACAAAAATTGCTCTCTTCATTCAACCAATCTTTCTTAATCAACTCTACATCTATACCGTCCTTATATCTCTCCACGATATCATTATAAATATCATAAGCATCATCACTGTCTATAATTTTAACTCCGTCTATTGCCATAAGACTCCTTATTTTGATAATAATTTTGCAAACAGCTTCTTTAAATTAGTTATATTGCCTTTTCTAAAGTCCTTATCTGTGACTATCATATTTATCTTTTCAATTATTTGTTTATTCAGCTTGGATTCAATTACTTTGTTAAGCCAATCCACATCGTCCAAAGACTTGTTTCCAAGGTAAATTTGCTCATATATGTAGACACATACTTCTCCTATCCCAATGACTATAGCACCTGCAACAGCTGCATTTATTACAGAGGCTGCCAGATTAATCGCCGGAATTGCTTTTAGCGCATTTATGGCCGCCTTTGCAGCCACACCTACAGTTCCCGCTTCCACCAAAGAAGCTATGAATCTTTTAGAATTCTTGTCGTTCTTAATACCATATATCTTTGCTATAGCATTTATTTCACCGCTTTCCAAAGGTGTTAACAAGACCGCATCGGAAAGCGGAATAGGTATTGCCGCTATTGCCACAGCACTTAAAGTAAAAGTCGCAATGGCTGTTTGTGCAAATGACCTTTTTCTGTTTAATTTAAACGCTTCAATATCTTTTCTTGCAGCTTGCATACCCTCAGGTATCAGCTCATAGGTCATATCTATAAGCTCAGTTATACCTTCCTGCGCCACAAATTGTTCTTCATCTATTTCATATATCATTGCAACTACAGGAATAATGCCCTTTAGATTTTTAGTATTCTTTTGCTTTTCAAATACCTCTTTAACCATCTGTATATTTCTTTCACGCTCAGGCTTTGAATATGATTTTGTAATTACAACTATTATTGGAACAGATGGATAAATAGATGTCGCTTTAGAAAGACTTTTTATTGCCTCCGGAAATAATTTACTCGAAGTGCCTTCAACACAAAACCATATAACATTTATATCCGAGTTCTCTTTTCCCTCTTTAATGGCATTTTTTGACCACTTTTTTACAGCATTTATAGCCCCCATTCTTTTAAAAAATGAAGGTTCAAAACCTACAGTGTCTATAATATGAAAATCCAGTACATCACTTTCATATACTTTCAGTTCCTTTGTAGTACCCTTATCTCCAAAACCGGATTCGGCAATTTCTTCTCCTAAAACAGCATTAATCAAGGTTGATTTGCCGACCCCCGAGTCACCTATTACCAATATATTCCCCTTATCCATACTTTCTCCATTTATTCTTTCTTAGTATACTCTGTAGTAATTTATCATATGATTCTATTATAAAAGTAATCGGTATATAGTCAATGTATTGATAATTAAACTGTAAAAAACCGGAGAATTTTTCATCCTCCGGCTAATATTAATGTATCAATATTTAATTATACTTTTATCTAAAACAATTCACTCAATATAGTTTTAGGTATGCACATCATAACCGTACGCTCGGGATCCACTACCTGACAAAATCTCAAGTCTCCAACTGCACTGATTAACATACCGGCATCATTGAATGAAAGTCCAAGTTTCTTTTGCATAACCTCATTTGCAATTCTTACTGCATGAAATACCGCTTTTTCAATCTCTTCGTGAGAATAGATTACACCACAGATATCATCGTTTTCAAGCATCGGTGTCTCAATACTTACACCCTTTATTACAGAGAGTCTTACTGTAACATCAGCTGAAATTTCTACACCGCTGACCATTATTTCTCCATCTCCCATAGCTGCATGTACATCACCTAAAGAAAATATTGCTCCGTCATGAAATACAGGGAAATAAAGAGTCGCACCTTTTGCAATCCTTTTATTGTCCATATTTCCACCATGATTTCCGGGCGTTCCGCAATTTATAGCTCCACTCTTTGGTGCTACACCTATAACTCCAATCATAGGATTTACATCAAATACAATATTTTCATTAAAGTAAACCTTATTATCTTCCACTTTCAAACGCTTTACAGACTCTTCTTTTACCAAAGAGCCAAGTACTCCATTATCAGGGAGTGCGCACATCACACCTTGTTTTTCAAGCTTGATATCCAATATTTCAACTTTTAATACATCTCCGGCTACCGCATTTTTTACATATACCGGTCCTGTAGCCGGATTGATACAATCCCAGTTCAGGCTACCGATAGATGAACCCTCTTCACTTAACTGATTATCAAAGCAATCATGTGTACGGAAAACCAGAGTTTCTCCATCCTCAACCTCTGCCACACATTTATTATTTCCATCAAATGCAAACACCATTTTGTTTTCTATTATTTTCATATCCAAATACAATCCGGTATTCTCCTGTATAGAATATTGGATCCTCTCCTTTCTGCAAAACCTGTTTTAGTATTATTTCCGTCTTTTCATCATTCTATAATAAATGTAGCTCTTACTCAAGTATAATTGTTTATACTCTATATCTTTTTTATCTAATAAAAGGCGACTACCTGATTCACCTTTTTCTGCATATAACTTATTAAATTCAATGCTAAAAAGGTCTTTTCTTGACTTTTATTTTTGACTATAATACACTTATTACGTTCGGATTATATTGAAATTTAAGGAGAAAATCATGACTTCAATTACACATAAACGTGTTGAATATACTGAGTTATTTTATGACTTGGTCTTTGTATACGCTATTTCTAAAGCAACAGCATTAATACATCATTTAGATAATGGCATGGTGACCTTTGAATCCATGCTCACATTTTTATTAACTCTCATTATCCTACTCAACAATTGGTTGATTCAAACCGGATTTACAAATCGTCACGGAAAGAATTCCCTTCTTAATATGTTTGTAAGTTTCTTAAATATGGGAATCCTACTTTTCATTTCTAATCTGATTACACAGGAGTGGGAACTTGCTTTCCAAAAGTTCTGCTTAGCACTAGGAACACTGAGCCTAACTTTATTCGTTCAGTATTTGATCGAATATATGAAAAAAAGCACTTCATGCGGATCATTAAGAACAGTACGCGGATTATTGTGGTTAACAGGTCTTAGAGCAGTCTCTGTCTATACAGCATCTTTTCTGCCTCTTAAGTTTGGTGTTCCCATTTTCTTGGCAGGTTTTTTATCTACTTTTGCTATGCCAATATTTATGGAAATGAGAGGAGAAAAGTTCATATCAAATCTACCTCATTTGATTGAAAGGCTATCGCTTCTTGTTATTATAACCTTCGGAGAGATGGTTATGGGACTTGCCCAGTTCTTCACTACCGAAAATTTTTCAATTAACTCAGTTCTTCTCTTTATTATTATGGCTTCGCTATTCCTCTTCTATTTTGGCGAATTCGACCATGCTATTGACGAGGCAACTGATGCCAATATATCATTCCTAATATATAGCCACATACCTATCATTGTTGGACTGATTGTAATAACTGTATCTATGAGTTTTCTCGTTTTGCCAAGCGTAAATCACCTCTTTGCTGCATCATTCTTCTATTTTGGAATTGCAATTTTTCAAGGAGCTACTCTTGCAAACAGCAAATATAATATAGAGGATTTTAAGTTTCCAAAATGTTACTATGCATTTCAAATAGTGCTATATCTTTGCGGCCTGATTCTAAGTCTATTATTATCAAAGAATCCTGACACAGTCATCTTGATTACTAGTATTATGAGCGTCTGTCAAACAGGAATCTTTATTGTGTACTTCGTAAAGAAAAAACCAGATTATAACTTATTACAATTATGACCACCGGCTCAGCCGGTGGTTTGTACTACCCCAATCATCAATGAGCTTTTCCCTTTGAGATAACCAACAATTTGTGACACACTGTATTTTGGTGGTATCTCTACAAGCATATGTATATGATCAGGACAACATTCTGCTTCGATTGTATGTATTCCTTTTCTTTCACAAAGGAGTCTTAATATTTTTCCTATGTCGACTCTTATCTTTCCAAAAATTAGTTTTATGTCTAACTTTTGGGGTGCACTTCATTTTTAAGAACTTTTTTTGAACTGTTGCAGGATTACGTCCCTCCCTCTGTGCTAAATCCCTTATAGGTGGCATCCGTTGTCCCGGAACATAGTCTCCTCTTAAAATAGTCGCTCTTAACACTGATGCAATTTGTAAATATGGATATATTTTCATTCGTTTTTACTTTTCCGCCCTCGTAAAAATTTCCAATATGCAGAGTATGGAATAACTGTAGCGAACAGAAGATAATATTTTCCAGCAAATATATCAGTGGTTCCTCTTGCATTGAAATGAACAGGAATTTTCTCCGGAAGAAATATGCAAACAATAAATATTACAAACATTATTCCTATCAGAACTAATAAATCTTTCAAAAATCTTTTTTTCATAGAACATTTCCTCCTTAAACTAAAAAATTTAATATACAAGTTTTTATATAAACGCCACCCGCAATAACGAGCAAAATAAGTGCTACTCCCAATAATGTAGGTACTATAGGAAAATGCAAAAACCAATGTAAAAGAATTGGTATAACTAATACAGTCATTCCAATAATTGAAGACACAATTACAGGCATACTCTGTTTTACTATCATCATCTCACTTTCCCATTCAAAGTTAGGGAATTTTTTATTCAAAGAAATTCCAATCACTGTTATAAAAATGGAATAACAAATAGGGACAATTATTAAGCTGACAGTTTGAATAATATCCATATCAAGCTTTACCAAAACTATAAACACAGAAATAATATATCCGATTAAATGAAGCGTAAGATTTACTGCAATCTTAGAATTCAAAATCGTTTTTACTCGAATAGGAGAACTTTGCAAAATCCAAACATTTTTACCTTCTAAAGATATAGAAAACGCTGCCGGACAACTAAGTACAAACATTGAAGCAATACATATTGGAGCAAAATTTGAAAGATATTCATTAATATTTTCGATTCCCGAATATTCCCCTATTTGTTGTAAAGAGTTAAACAGGAAAAATATACTGAAAACACATAAACATATTACACCAAAACCTGCATTCAACACTGCCATATATGAGTTTAGAAATAGTCCCATTTCCTTTTTATATAGGGCAAAAAATACCGATGTTCTACTATTAGAATTTTTGTTGTCGGAATATCTTGTTGTTGTTTTAGCAAGAGTATTAAGTAATCCATACTTCAATGAAACCATTTTGGCAAATATATAAAAAAATACTATTGAGAGAACAATAAATAACCCTACTCCAATGTGCATTGGAAAATTATAGTATTCCATAAATAGCTTAGATAGTGGGTACAATCCTGTAATTTGCTTAGAAAGCATAATCCCGATACTATTTTCATTACCTGATTTCATGGCTGACACTGCAATATATCCAATTATCCCTATCATTGCAAATGAAAAGATTAAAGCAATAACATTTTTTCTCTTAAAGAAAGATGAAGCAACAACTATAATGATTCCCATACATGCTGCTATACACATCGGTATCAACGGAACAAAAATCATGGAGGTAAAATACAATATAATCTGTAATACATTTAAACTTCCGTTTAACACCCAAACAATTCCTCCCGGAAGCATAAACATCAATCCTATTAAAAAATTCAATAAATACATAAACATAAACTTGCTGCTCATAATATCCGAACTTTTTACAGGCAACGACAAAAGATTTTCCATATCACGACTGCCAAATAAAATCCCATTTGAATAAAATATTGTCAAAAATAATATTGCAAAGCTTGATACCGACACCATATATTCCGGTATCAATTCCTGCTGTCCCACTTGTACCAATGTTTTAGCTGTTATGATATTATAAACAAAGAAAAATATGGCAAGAGTTATTATTCCAAAACTTGTAATAACAATCGAACTTTGTTTTTTATTCCCCGGCTCTTTCATTTCGTTGATTGGAAAGAAATTCATTAATTGTGCTCTAATTAATATCCAAATTTTGCTCATTATCCTGCACCTCCATGAAAAAAGTTTCCAAAGATTTATTGCCTTTGACTTCTTCTGTATTTCCGCTCGCAATTAACTTTCCATTTTTTATAATTGCAATTTTATTACATAATTTTTCTGCAACATCCAATACATGTGTTGAAAAGAAAATAGCTCCTCCATCTGATACGCATTCGTGCATTATTTTCTTTAGTAGAAAAGTTGCTTTCGGATCAAGTCCAACAAAAGGTTCATCTAAAATTAGTAACTTTGGAGAATGCACCAGTGCAGAAATAATCGCCGTTCTTTGCTTCATACCATGTGAATACGAAGATATCATTCCCGAAAGATGTTTAGTCATTTCAAATAAATCGCCGTATCTCTGAATTCTTTCTCTGCGTATCTCAGTAGAAACTTCAAATAAATCTGCAATAAAATTAATATACTGAAATCCTGTCAGATGTTCATATAAATCCGGATTATCCGGAATGTATGCCATCATTTTTTTACAAATAACAGGCTCCCCTTTAATGGAATGCCCATCAATCGTTATACTTCCATTCTCAAAATCATGAATTCCAACTACCGCCTTTATCGTTGTAGTTTTTCCGGCTCCATTTGCACCAATGAATCCATAAATATCTCCGGGCTGTACTGAAATTGATAAATTTTCAACAGCTTTTTTATTCCCATAGAATTTACTAAAATTCTTTATCTCTAACATAATTTCTATCTCCATTGACATTTTGTCAGTTATTCTTTGAAATAATACCGATAGCTTGCGTAGCAGTAGCTATCGGCATATTATTCTCCTTGCAAACATTCTTTTCTATTTTTAAGTACTAAAGATTTTTTTCGTATTTAAGCTTTGTTCAAGTATTATCTTAAATGCGTTTAAATAGTCACTAATAGGTTCTTTTTTCGAATCTCTTATACTTATGTTATTTGAAACAAAAACATAAGCTGTCATAAGAAATTCTGCTGTTTCTAATGGATATTTTACAGAAAAAACTTTTTCTGCTATTCCTTGACTTATAATTTTTTCAAAATATATTGTAAGTTTCTCAACAAGCTTATGGGATAACTTATCTAGCATATATTGATTTTCTTCAAGATCAACTGTCTTTTGTAGCACTGTACCCTCTGCTGAAACATTTTCCGAAGATATAATTGTGACATCTATAAATGATCTGATTTTTTCTATGGCAGTTTTATCTTCATCATAAACAATACTATAAATATCTTTCAGTAGTCTATCTGAATATTGTTCTACAAGACAATATAAGATATCCTCTTTATTCTTAAAATGATAATATAACAACCCTCTTGATATATTTACTTTATCAACTATATCCTGTGTTGTTGTATTGGTATATCCTTTCTCCATAAAGAGTATCATTGCAGCATCCATAATCTCTGCACGTCGTATTTCAGGTTCTTTTACATCTCTCATTTTATACCTCCTATTTAGAGGGTATCACACAACTGACAATTTGTCAATTATTTTCTCATTTCTCTTGAATTTTATGGTATAATATATTTACAATTTTAGAGAAATGCTTAATGCTTGCTTGACTTTTGTAGCAAGCACAGTAAGTGTACGGACACTTACAAAAAAATTGATGAATCAGCCCTTTGGGATCTGCATTCCCAATTATTAATCTAAAATTTGTATTCCATAGAATTTGCAAATTTTACTAACATAAGCATAACCGGAACTTCAACCAATACACCAACTACAGTTGCCAGCGTTGCCCCAGAGGACAACCCAAAAAGTGAAATTGCTACTGCTACTGCCAATTCAAAGAAATTAGATGCTCCTATCATACCACAAGGTGCAGCTATAGAATATGGTAATTTAGCGTAATACGCCATAACAAAAGTTATCCCAAAAATAAATAAAGTCTACAAAACAAGTGGTATTGCTATTAAGAAAATATTTAATGGTTGATTGATAATTTTCTCACCTTGGAATGAAAAAATGATGATCAATGTAAGCAAAAGTCCTGCTATAGTATATTTATCAAATCATTACTTGCTACTTGTACTAGAGTATATGCACTATCACCTTTGGTTAATTTACTCCATACAAAAACCATTGCGGTACATGGAGCCGCACCCAACAATACCGCTCCTGCTAAATACTCCAAAGCTAATTCTTTGCTGATAAAGCCTTTATAAATAATAAAGAAAAATAAACTTGCAATTAAATACATAGTAAATGGTTTTATAATCCAGTTAACAAACCACGTTATAAAAAGTCCCTTTGGATTCTTACCTATATCTTTAACACTATTAAAATCAATCTTTAACATCATTGGATAAATCATAATCCAAAGTAAGATGGTCGTTGGAATTGATACATTATTAAACTCTAGTTTCCCCATTCCTTGACTTCTTCTAATAAATCAAGCACCTTTCTTTCAATTTCTTCTATGACTTTTATAAATTCTTCATCTGGCTTTCCTGTTGGATCATCAAGCCCCCAATCAGCCTTTTTATAGTTAAACGGAAGAACCGGACAAACTACATTACACCCCATTGTTATTAGATACTCCACCTCTTGAGTTTTTTATAATCTCTACACATTCATCCGGATTTAGAACCTTACCATAACTTACAACCTTATTATCAATCACAAGTGCAGGGGTAGTCATAACACTCATAGATGCAATAACAGAGAAATCTCTTATATGTTTTATTTCTTCATTAACATCCAGTCTAGTTAAAGCTTCTTTAACATTGTTCTCTAAAGCATTACATTTAGAACATCCTGAGCCTAAAACATAGATTCCTTTTTCTTCAATCTTGCTTTCTCCTTGCTCTGATACTTGATTACAACAAGCTTTTTTCTTAAATAACATTTTTATTCCTCCTTAGATAAATAGATTTTGTAACACATTAAAAATATATCCTACTATTATAATTCCTATAGTGGTTATGGTGATGAACACATATAGAAGCTTTGGTTTAATAGCCTTTCTCAACATAATCATAGATGGCAAGCTTAGTGTAGTTACTCCCATCATAAAGGCTAAAACAGTTCCAAGCATTGCTCCTTTAGAAAGTAGTGCTTCTGCAATTGGTATAGTACCAAAAATATCAGCATACATTGGCACACCTACTAATGTTCCTAAAATCACACCAAATGGATTGTTCCCTCCCAGTACCTTTTCTATTAATACTTCCGGTATCCAGTTGTGAATAATTGCTCCAATTCCAACACCAACCAAGATATATGGAAACACTTTTTTAAAGGTTTCTACTACTGCATTCTTCGCAAATATTACTCTCTCTCTTTTTCCAATTTGTGCAACTTCAAGCTCAATTCCTTTTGGTGAATTCATGATAAAATCTTCAACTTCATTTTCCAGCCCAAGCTTTTCAATTATCATTCCTCCAACAACGGCGATCAAAAGTCCAAATAAAACATAGACTATTGCAACTTTGGCTCCAAATATGGTCATAAGAAGTACCAAAGACCCAAGATCGACCATAGGTGATGAAATTAAAAAACTAAAAGTAACTCCTAATGGAAGTCCGGCTGATGTAAAACCTATAAAGAGTGGAATAGATGAGCAAGAGCAAAATGGCGTAACTGTGCCTAAAAGTGCAGACATAATATTCGCCCAAATCCCCCTAAACTTTGATAATATTTTTTTACTTCGTTCAGGTGGAAAATAACTTTGAATATACGAAATAATAAAAATCAAAGTACATAATAAGATACCGATTTTAATCACGTCATAAATGAAAAATTGTACAGATGCACCCCATTTACCGGTTACATCAATATTTAATAGTTTTAATACATATCCTATTAAATCATTAAGCCACTTCATCCCTAAAATCTGATTTTGAATAAATTTTCCTATCGACAAAATCATTAAATCACCTCCTATACATCAAATATTTTTGATATGTTGTTTGTTTTTTTAGTCATCCAAACTCGGATGACCAGTTTTTATTTTAGATATTCATTTAATAATTGTATGACTTCATCAATTCCATTGTCTTTAATGCTATAATGTGTCCATTTACCATCTTGCCTTGCATTTATTAATCCTGTATCTGTTAATATCTTCATATGATAGGATAATCCGGATTGTGATAAATCAAGTTTGTCTAGGAGTACGCAAGCACATTTTTCTTCATCTTTGATTATATCAATTATTTTTAGTCTTTTAGAATCGCATAAAGCCTTAAATACCTTAGCATTCTCTTCATAATTTTTCATTATTAACCTCATATCAAATATTTTTGATGTATTTATTGTATACCAAATAAAACCGGTTGTCAACATCAAATCAAAAATATTTGATGTATTTTAAAATTTTCAGAAATCATCTATAAATTTATATTTGTGCATAAGTAGCCTTGCTTTCAGCACTTGTCAAATCAAGCTCATCCAGCTTAATTTCAACATCTATATGCTTATCGACATCAAATTTGGACAATAGTGCTACCGCCTCCGCAGTTCGCCGTTTCCGTTCTGTCTGCATGCTTCGCACTTGACAATCACGGACGGCTATTGCATGGGTGGTTTGTAATGCTCTCGCTTCCCTTACGGTCGCGACAGCATAACAACCGCCTCACAATTAACTGTGTTTGGGAACATGTCTACTCCCACGCACTTTTCCATTCTGTAGCCTGCGGCTTCCATTATTTTAAGATCTCGTACAAAAGATGTAGGCTTGCAAGATATGTACACGATTTTCTTTGCACCGAATTCAAGTATCTTTGGCAATGCCTTTGGATGGATGCCGTCTCTTGGCGGGTCAAGTATTATAATATCAGGATTAAATCCCAAGGTATCCACCACCTTTAATACATCCCCGGCTATAAACTCACAGTTATCAAGGCCGTTTTTCTTCGCATTTTCTATGGCGGCTTCAACGGCCTCTTCAACTATCTCCACGCCATAAACTTTTTCAGACTCAGATGCCAGAAGCTGAGCAATAGTACCTGTGCCGGAATACAGATCGAATACAGATTTCCCGGCCGTATCTCCAAGATACTTTCCGGCAACATTGTATAAAACCTCTGCTCCCTTAGAATTGGTCTGGAAGAATGAAAACGGTGTTATCTTAAAATCCAGCCCATTCAATCTTTCTGTAATATAGTCCTTCCCATGTAATAGAGTTGTTCCCTGATTTAGTACCGCATCTGCATATGAGTCATTCTTTGTATGCAAAATTCCTCCGATGCTTCCGTTTAGAATTCCCTTGTCGGTCTCTGATTTTATATAATCTGCCCATTCTTTTATAAGTACTTCTTCCGCAGTTCCAAGTACAGAAGGCTCAGGTAATGAATTTGGATCCTCCACAAAACCGAAACTGCTTGTAGTTACCAAAGACACTAAAATCTCTCCTGTATACTCACTTCTTCTAATAAGCAAATGTCTTAAAAAACCTATATGGCTATTTTTATGAAAGTATGATACTTTTCTCTCCTTAAAAAAGTTTAAAGTAAGTTCAAGTATCTTGGTAAAATCACTGTCCACTATTTTACATTCAAAAACATTCACTATATCATAGTGACTGCCCTTCTTGTGCATGCCCAGTGCCAAATCACCGTCTTTTTGTTCATCACCAAAAGAAAACTCCATCTTATTTCTGTATGCCAGATACTTTGGTGAAGGTATAACTCCCTCCCAATCAAAATCCTTATCTGTTGCACCTTCCATAAGTGCTTTTAATTGTTCATTTTTTAATTTAAGCTGATTTTCATAGCTTAAATTCTGATAAGTACATCCTCCACATACCTCATAATGTATGCAAGGATTTTCATTGTCCTCTAATTGTGATTTTTCAATTATGTTTAATGCTCTTCCTTCAAGCTTCCCTTTTCTTTTTTTGGTAACAGCAAACTCTATAGTTTGACCTAAAATACCTTTCTTTATAAGTACCTTTTCTCCTTCAAGGTCAATATATGAGCTGTCGGGGAAATGGCTTTCTGTAATCTGTCCCTTTAAGATATCGCCTTTTTTCATTATCACCTCACAAAAGATAAGGCGACCTCAAGGGCCGCCATCATATCATGTTATTTCTTATTCTTCTATTTCATCATCAAAGTCATAGTCAAAATCATCATCAAAGTCTTCTTCGAAGTCTTCAAGATAATCAGGTGTGAAGAATTTGTATACCGCAAAAGCAATACCTGCTACAGCAGCGATAGCACCTATAATAGCCAAAACCCAAATAATGGTATTTTTCTTCTTCTCATCTTCTTCTCTCTTTGCCAAAAGACTGTTAAGTCTTGATGCATTAACCAATTCTTCCATTCTAGAACTTAAATTATTAAATTTATCCATAACCATACCTCTCTTCTAAAGATATATTTTGTGTACAAAGTCAGGCAAAAATGCTTAACTACTCAATTAATTGATTTTATCATATTTTAGTCAGATTGGCAAATCCTGCATACATCTTTTTAATTCCAAATTTCTCAAAATTGACCTTTACTTCAAAATCTCTTTCGCCGTCAACTATTTCAAGAACTTTACCCATTCCGAATTTTATATGTTTTACAGTATCACCTACAGAATAATCAAGACTCTGAGCCTTTTCAACTTTAAACTGTTTTCCAAAGCTGAGCGTTTTCTCAAAATTATTATTATTTACCGGGGTTTTTGTCTCCCAAGGCAATGCCCCGCCAAAACTACCGCTTTTTTCTGTATACCTTTTTTCGGTATCAAGAACATGTTTATTTAAAAGTTCTCTTGGAATTTCACTGACAAACCTGGACATCAAAGAATACCTTGTCTCACCATTTACCATTCTTTGCTTTGCCGATGTCAGTATAAGATTTTTCTTTGCTCTTGTTATACCTACATAAGCAAGTCTTCTCTCTTCTTCCAAATCCTCTCTGGAATTTGAACTCATAGCGCTTGGAAACAGACCTTCCTCCATGCCTGCAAGATATACAGTATCAAACTCAAGTCCCTTGGCACCATGTAAAGTCATAAGTGTTATTCTGTCGGCATTTTCATCCATCCTGTCAATATCGGCAACCAAAGATACATCCTCAAGGAAAAGTGAAAGTTCTCCGTCCTCATATTCTCCCGACTTATTTATAAGTTCCTCGATATTTTCTTTTCTGCTCTCACCTTCAATTTCACCCTCATCATAGAGGCTTTCAATATATCCGGTTTCCTCAAGAAGTTCTTCAATCAGATTTGCAATATTTGCCTTCCTTGCTACCTTCTCTCTAAACTCCTCAATCATTGTAATAAAACTCTTAATTTTATCACTTGCCTTACCTACTCCTGCCATTTCGCTTATACTCATGGCATCATAAAGGCTTATATTATTTTCATTGGCATACTCGCTTACCTTTGCAATAGTGGTAGCTCCTATTCCTCTTTTCGGCACATTAATAATTCTAAGTAATGCAATATCGTCATTACCATTGGCAATGGTCTTTAAATAAGCAAGCACATCCTTTATTTCTTTTCTTTGATAGAAGTTTACACCTCCCACAAGTTGATACGGAATGCCAAGAGTTACACAACGTTCCTCCAAAAGTCTGGACTGAGCATTTGTTCTGTAGAGCACAGCAAAGTCTCTGAAATTATCCCTTGCTCTGTCTCTAATATCCTTTATTATATTGTCAGCCTCTTCATTAGCAGTTTGAAATTGGCGAAGCTCTATATTTTCTCCACTATCTCCCTCTGTCCAAAGGCTTTTATCTTTTCTTCCCCTGTTGTTTTTTATGACAGCATTTGCCGCATCAAGTATATTTCCTGTGGAACGATAGTTTTGTTCAAGCTTTATCACCTTTACATTCTCAAACTTGTCTTCAAAACTTAGGATATTTTCAATATTTGCACCTCTAAACTTATATATACTCTGGTCGTCATCACCTACCACACATATATTTCCGTATTTTTGCGCAAGCAAATAAATAAGCCTAAACTGAGCTGTATTGGTATCCTGATACTCATCCACCATTATATATCTGAATCTGTCCTGATAATAATCAAGCACTTCAGGACATTTTTCAAAAAGCTCAACACTTCTGCAAATCAGATCGTCAAAATCCAGGGCATTATTCTTTTTTAGAGCACTTTGATATATCTCATAAAGTCTGGCTACTCCCTTTTCATATGAGTCTATGGCAGACTTCATAAATTCTGCCGGTGACATAAGTTCATTCTTACAACTTGAAATAATATTAAGTACTGCTCTTTCTTTATATACTTTTGTGTTTATATCATTTTCTTTGAAAATCTTTTTCATAAGAGTCTTTTGATCATCACTGTCATATATCGTAAAACTGTTGTCAAAACCAATCTTATCAATAAATCTTCTAAGGAATCTTACACAGCTTGAGTGAAATGTCATTACCCAAACAAAATTTCCCTCTTCACCTATAAGTTTACTGATTCTTTCTTTCATTTCCTTGGCAGCTTTATTTGTAAAGGTGATTGCCATAATATTATAGGGATCTACACGTTTTTCCTCTATCAGATATGCAATCCTATGCATAAGCACACCGGTTTTTCCGGAACCTGCTCCCGCCAAAAGTAAAAGGGGACCTTCTGTAGTAAAAACCGCCTGTTTTTGTTTATCATTTAATTTATCGTATATAGTAGACATAATACCTCTAAAAGTTTTCTTTATTTCATTTTAGACCAAAACATATGTTCTTGCAAGCCTTATAAAAATTCTTCTCTGATCCTTTTATTTATATAATTGAGTACTCTTTTTTTATCTGCACTCCACATCGGCTCAATAAGAAGCTTCTTATCTCCGTCTCCGGTCATTCTATGTATGATTGTACTCTTCGGAAGTATTTTTAAACAATTTATAAGTACCTCGGTATATTCTTCAAGGCTCATTATTTTAAACGGGTGATCTTTGTATTCCTTTGCAAGCCTTGTCCCTCTTAGTATATGAAGTCCATGTATCTTAATACCGTCTATTTTCTTTTTAGCAAGGTACTTAGCTGTGGCATACATATCCTCTGTGGTTTCACCCTGCAACCCAAGAATCATATGTACTATTACTTCAAATTTTCTTTTCTTCAGCTCATCATATGTCTTTTCAAATACATCAAGTGTATATCCTCTGTTAAACGCCTTTGCAGTATTTTCATTTATAGTCTGAAGTCCAAGTTCTATCCAAACAGGCTTTAACTGATTTAAAAGCTCAAGTCCGTCCAACATCTCTTCACTAAAGCAATCAGGCCTTGTAGCAATGGAAAGTGCTACGATCTCATCTCTTTTTACAGCCTGTTCAAATAAGCCAAGTAATCGCTTTGTATCTCCATACGTGTTTGAAAATGATTGAAAATAAGCAATATATTTTCTATCGCATTCCTTTATTGACCCCGGAATCTTCGCTGAAATCAAGTTTTTCGCTTTTTCTATTTGCTCTTTTATATCGTTGGCGCTTACTGCAAACTCTCCCGATCCTTTTTCAGAGCAAAAACTACAGCCACCCACCCCAACCTTTCCGTCACGGTTGGGACAGGTGGCTCCTGTAGTCAGTGCCAATCTGTACACTTTTGTTCCAAATTTTTCTTTACAATAATCTGATATTGTTTTTATCATAATCCCACTTCCCTCCCTCACACAAACAGTCAGTAATCGGTAATAACAGTAATTTATAACAATACACTTGTACACTGTCGGGGCATAACTATAAACAAATGCCTGCCCAAGGCTCCGATATGTGCGCAAACGCAAATTTTTACTCGCCCTGAATATGCTACCGTCTAAAAATATTATTCTATAAGTTCAGTAGTCCAGTTTGTTTCCTGGATTTTATTATCTATAAGTCTGATTTCTTTTGCTGTCTCATCAGCCTCTTTTTGCCAAGACTTAACATCTATCACAGGAACTATCTTTATCTCTGTACTTCTGGCTCTGTCTGTATTGCTGCTTCCCACATACACACTGTCTCTGTAAGCAGATGACTTTACTTGCAAAGCATCCTTTCTTGCAAGCAATTCTGTAATAGACTTTCCGTCAACTTTTGTTTCACAGTTTGTCTTATTGATAGCAGCTATCAAATATTCCAATCTGTTAATGCAAGAATCAAGCTCCTTTTTTAAATCCTTAGGATCTTCTGCAGGCTTTTCTCCTTCCTGCACCAATATATTTCTGTTTAATCTACCCTTCAAATCTTCTATTTTAATATTGAGATCCGCTCTTTCCTGTAATGCTACCGCTAATTTCATATAACTCCTTCCAATATCTATTCTTTCTTTTCTTTAATTTGAATCACTATTGACATCAGTATAAAGCATATACCGACAAAAATCCTCAGACTCATATGTTCTCCAAGGAATATTACTCCAAGTAAAATACTGCTCACCGGCTCTATAGTGCTAAGAAGTGCCGCCGTCTGAGCTCCGCACATAGGTGCTCCGATTTGAAATGTTGCAAGTGCCAATGTGGATATAACAGCCGCCATAAATACACTCATTCCTATAGCTGTTGCATCCATTTGGAATCTGAACTTACCCGATACAAGCATAACTATAGCAATCTCTATTGCAAGTAAAAACGAAAGCCATGCAGACATTTTAATTACAGGTATCTTACCCGCTTTTCCATGTGTCAACACTATAATATATATGGCATATCCTACACCGGAAGCAAGTGCCATAATCATTCCCAAAATATTTATATTTCCGTCAGATTGATAAAACACTCCTATACCTATTGCACAAAACAACAAACATAACAGCTTTATCTTACTTATTTTTTTTCTAAAAATCAATAGCTCAAGTAAAATAACCGCTGCCGGATATGAAAAATGCAATGTTGAAGCCAAACCTGAAGATATATAGCTGTATGATAAAAATAACAATATACACATAATAACTTCGGGAACAGACAAAATAAATATTGATATAAACTCATCCTTAGTTAACCAAATACTTTGTCCAAGCATCATATAAATGGCGGCAAATACCGCTCCACTTATCAAAAATCTAAGCACCAGCAGACTATATGCGTCTCCGCCGTGAGCATATATGATCTTTGCGAAAAAAGGCTGCAGTCCGAAGAAAAATCCGGACAGTAATAAGTATATTTCACCTTTTATACGAATTTTCTTTTCCATAATTCCCCCTCAAATCCAATAATTAATTTTATTATACAATATTGCTTCCGAAAATTCATCTGTAATTATATATCCATTGATTTTCCATCCAGGAAAGCTTCACTCAGTATTTCATCCTCATTATACACCAGTTTAAGTGAGAAAAATTCCTCTCTCTCTTCTAAAAGCTTCAGAAAAATTTTATCACCTTCCCATAAATTTAGATTCAACACCTCTTTTTTATCTATCCATTTTAATACACCTTCATTACATTCTATGGGATCTCCTACTACATTTCTTCCTACAAAAAGGTGCATATACTCTACGACTTCATCTCCTGCTTTTCCATATACAAAAGTAACAATACCTCTAAAATCAAAGTCGTCCAGTTCATATCCCGTCTCTTCTCTTACTTCCCTGATAAGGCAATCCTCAGGACTTTCCATTTCCTCAAAATGTCCGCCAACCCCTATCCACTTATCTTTGTTTATATCATTTTTCTTACTTACTCTGTGAAGCATCAAATATTTATTATCTCGCTCAATATAGCATAGAGTACAAAGCTTAACTTTTCTCATTATTTGTCCTTTCTGTTTCCATTCTTGTCAAATCTTCTTCTAAGTGCTAATTCCGTAGGAATAACCGGCAAAAGCATTGCTACCAACTGAACATAGCATATGATCATTCCGGCAAATCCCACCGTATCTTTATCTTTTCCAATAAAAAAGAATAATACAATTATACTTATTAACCCTACTGCAATACCGAATCTAAACCAGAGCTTACCAAAAAATCTATGTGCATACTCCCATGTTTCCTCATTTCTCATAGACATTACCGTACGGTATCCGAATGCAAACTTACTTCTTGCTATTTTAGGAGGCTTTTTTTCAAAAACACGTCCGTAAATTATCATAACCAAAGGAGTAAGTAAGTTCATTACAAGCATAAAAATCCAAAAATTCATAAGTCAACTTCCTTTTATATATTATAGTTTAATGCACGCAAAACAAAGAAAATAGTCTAAAAATTTTCACTATCCTTCTTCCTTATGCTATAATATTAGCATATATATTTTTATACTTAAAGCTATAATATATTTATTTTTTATGTAATTTTTTAGCTATAAGAATAAAATCCGTAATCATACAAGTGAAAGGAATCAGCTCATGAAGCTTATGCATCTATCCGATTTACACCTTGGAAAACGTATAAATGAATTTTCAATGCTGGAAGACCAGACCTATATCCTCAATAAAATCATTCACATTATAGATGAGGAACAACCAAGCGGTATAATACTTGCCGGTGATATCTATGATAAGCCTATTCCTCCTGCCGAGGCGGTGGAGCTTTTTGATGATTTTCTCTATAAACTGTCACAGAGAGAACTAAATGTTTTTATAATAAGCGGCAATCATGATTCTGCCGAGCGTATTGCATTCGGTTCCAGACTGTTTGATAAAGCAGGTATACATCTGTCTCCGGTTTATAACGGTAATATTTCTCCAATTGAACTTTCTGATGATTTTGGAAAGATAAATATATACATGTTGCCTTTTATAAAGCCTGTTCATGTTAGAAGATATTTTCCGGATGAAGAAATAAATTCATATACAGATGCAATGTCAATCGTAATAAATAATATGCATATAGATACTGATAGTAGAAATATCCTTGTTACACATCAGTTTGTTACAGGCTCTTCAAGAACAGAATCAGAAGATATTTCCGTTGGCGGTAGTGACAATGTAGATGCAAGCATTTTTAAAGACTTTGATTATGTGGCACTTGGACATATTCACCGTTCGCAAAGCTGTGGAAGTGAGTATATAAGATATTGCGGTACACCGCTAAAGTACTCATTCTCTGAAGCAAATGATACCAAGAGTATAACCGTAATTGATATAAAAGAAAAAGGAAATATAAAACTTGATTTCATTCCTCTCACACCGCTTCGTGATATGGTGGAAATAAAAGGTAAATATAATGAAATTATGCTTAAAGATTTTTATGAAGGCAGTACTTTAAGAAATGACTACCTTCATATCACCTTGACTGACGAAAATGATGTACAGGATGTTATAACAAAACTTCGTGTGGTCTACAAAAATATAATGAAGCTTGATTATGACAATCAAAGAACAAGAAACAGTGCCGAGATAAACCTTATCAATGATATGGAATCAAAGTCACCTCTTGAATTGTTTGATATATTCTATGAGTCAAGAAACGGTCAACATTTAAATGATATACAAAAAGATTTTATGAAAAATATTATTGAAGATATTTGGAGGGATAAATAATGAGACCTATAAAATTAACAGTTTCTGCATTTGGACCTTATGCCGGCAAAACGGAATTTGACTTTGACAAGCTTGGTACAGGTGGACTTTATCTTATAACCGGTGATACAGGCGCCGGTAAAACAACTATATTTGATGCTATTACCTATGCTCTTTACGGGGATCCAAGCGGTAATAACAGAGAAGTTTCCATGTTTCGCTCAAAGTATGCAAGCGATGAAACACCTACATTTGTGAAACTTATCTTCAATTATAAGGGAAAGAAATATACCATCAAAAGAAATCCGGAATATGAAAGAGCGGCACAACGAGGATCAGGGCTTACAAAGCAGACTGCATCTGTGGAGCTTATTCTCCCTGATGGAAAACCAATCACCAAAACCAGAGAGATTGATAAGGAAATAAACAATATCATAGGTATTAACAGAGATCAGTTCTGTCAAATAGCAATGATTGCACAGGGAGATTTCCTAAAACTTTTAATAGCACCTACTAAAGACAGAATAGAAATATTCAGACATATCTTTAAAACAAAACTTTATTCTGATTTACAAGGTAGATTAAAGTCAGAAGCAGCCGCTCTTGATAACTCCTGTTCAAAAATAAAGCAAAGTATTTCACAGTATATCTCAGGAATAAGTTGTGATGACTCCTCACTGCTTTATACAGAGGTTACAAAGGCAAAAAACTCTGAATTACCTACAGATGAATGTATTGAGCTTATTGAAAAACTTATATCAGAAGATATCGCAGCTGAAGAAAGGACTGCTGACTCGATATCTGAAATAGAAAAGCAACTTGATGTATTAAAGATAAATATTGAGCGTGGCGAGAATTATCTGAAAGCAAAGTCAGCCTTTGAGCAAAATGAAATAAAGATTTCAAGACTTACTGAAGACAAGCTCTCTTTAACAAAAGCTTTAGAAGACGAACAGAAAAAAACATCACTCCAGGAAAAGCTCACTAAGGATTCTGCCACTATAGAGTCTCAATTGTCTGAGTATGATGAATTAAGCCAAAAAGAATCAGCCTTTAAAAATAATGCTGCAAATATCGAGAAAAACAATGCTCTGCTTATAAAAACAGGAAAAGATATAGAAGATTTAAAAGCTGAAATCGAGCGATTGAGTGAAGAATCAAAAGCTCTGCAAAAATCCGGCGAGCAAAAGATTTTATTTGAAAATCAAAAGTCTGTTTATAAGGATAGCCTCTCAAAGTTGAACACTTTATTAAAGAGCATGGAAAGTCTGATACAAATTGCCGCAGAGTACAAAGATGCTACTGTAATATACGAAAAGAAAAAAGCTATAGCAAACGAGCTTGACCTATCTTTTAAATTGAAAAACAATCTTTATCTTGATGCTCAGGCAGGTCTTTTGGCAGAAACTCTTGTAGATAATATGCCATGCCCTGTATGTGGTTCCCTATCACATCCGAATAAAGCAGTTAAGCCTATAGAAGTACCTAGAAAAGATGAACTGGATGCTCTACAATCCAAGCTTTCAAAGGCGAATGCCGAGGCAAATGATGCCAGCCTTAGAGCCGGAAACTTAAGAGGTATAAAGAACGAAAAGACAGATGCTACAGTGTCCTCTATCAAGGAACTGCTTGGTGATATCGATATGAATAATGCCACCGATATTACAAGGTCAAAAATAACCGAACTTGAAAGTAATATCAAAGTACTTGACCAAAATATCCGGACGGAAGAAAAAAACATTGCCAGAAAAGAAGCTATTGAAGTCAGACTTCCTCAGTCACGTGCAAGGGTAGAAGAATTGCAGAGCGGTATAACTGCTATCAGCAATACAATAAGTACTTTGACATCTGAGAATAACTCACTCAATAATAGAATTATTGATTTAAAGTCAAAACTTGCATTCGCTTCAAAGCTTGAAGCAACCAAGGAAATACAAAAGAATCAGGAAATGATCCTAAAAATTAAAAAAGACATAGATCAGGCTGCAAAGAGATTAAATGAGTGCAGTGAAAATCTGGCTTCAGCCAATGCTACAAAGGATGAGCTTTCAAAGCAGATGGAAAATAAGCAGGAAATTGATCTTGAAGCTGAAAAACAAAAAATGGTTGGTCTTACTGCAAACAAAATTCAGTTTAATAAAAATAAGGAGAATATTCATAGCCGAATAGTAAATAATAAGTCAAATCACGATAATATAAAGCTCAAATCCTCTGAGCTTATAGATATTGAGAAAAAATACACCTGGGTAAAAGCTCTCTCAGATACTGCAAACGGCACTATCACCGGGAAAGATAAGATAATGCTTGAAACCTATATTCAAATGCATTATTTTGACCGAATTATCTCAAGAGCAAACGCCAGACTGATGATAATGACAGACGGTCAATATGATCTGATCCGTAGAGAGGAATCCCTCAGTAAAGTCGGACAAACCGGACTTGATCTTGATGTAATAGACCACTACAACGGTACTACAAGAAGTGTAAAATCACTCTCCGGCGGTGAATCATTTAAGGCTTCTTTAGCTTTAGCACTTGGACTCTCTGATGAAATTCAATCATCTGCCGGCGGTATACAACTTGATACTATGTTTATAGACGAGGGCTTCGGCTCACTTGATGAAGACTCCCTCGCTCAGGCAATGAATGCCCTTGCCTCACTTGCAAGCAACAATAAGCTTATCGGCATCATCTCCCATGTGGGTGAACTCAAGCAAAAAATCGACAAACAAATTATTGTTAAAAAAGATAAGACCGGCGGAAGCAGGGCTGAGATAATAATATAGAAAAATAGGTACTGCAAAATCGTTGTAAATCAGATTTTACAGTACCTTTTTCAGGTCCTATTATAAACTCAGTTTTTAAATTCATCCATCAAATTATACTTTTTGAGTAATTCATTTCTATATTCCTTATTAGTATTGGCTTTAAGTATCTTCTCCAAATCACCTTCCTTTACCAATATTTCATTCAGTTTGCTTATGATATCTGCACCTTTTTCAATTCCTTTTTCAATGCCTTTTTCAATACCCTTTTCAATACCTTTTGCCTCTACTCTATCAAGTACTTCACACATAGTCACGCTCTCCTTTCCGTTTAAATCATTTATAGTTTCCTCAAATCTTTTATCGCCTGTCATTGCGGCCATCAACATTAACAATTCTTCTACATGATCAATTACAGTTTTATCAGGTATATAGTCCTTATTCACTCTCATTTGGTACAGATAGTCAGCCAGTATTTTAAAATCACTTTTAAATAAGTCTATCTTTTCCCTATCTAAATAGGCTATCTCAAAAAGATTTATCTTGAAATCATTAACATAAGGTTTTATATTTTCGTCTATGTCAAGTATTTCAAACAGTGTTTTGGGATATTCCCACTTTCTGTCAAATCCAAGATATAATACTAAAGTAATTACAGGATATTTTATTTCATTCCTGTTTTCTCTCCTACTTTGTTTTGCATACTCTGCACCATCATATCCATAGACCCTAAATGGCATTAGCTTATCAGGTCCTGTTTGATTTTCCAATCCAAAAAATGCCATATTCATTTTACTATTATGCCAATATTTTGCAACATCTCTGTCCTGGGTTCTGACTCTTCCATCCACTTTAAGCACACTCATTGGTAAAGCATCAGTAAGGTTACTCTCATCAACTATCATCTCACCGTTAAATAAAAGTACATTTAAAACATCTGCGAATACATCATTATAGTTTTCCAACATTTTTTGAGTTACATCTTTTTCTCTCATGTCTCCTCCCTATTATACCAAAAATTAAAATTACTATCTATTCCATTGGGGATTAATATTGTTTGGTTTTAGAATTTTAAGAAAATTTAGAAATCTAATTCATGTAAGATATATAATATATTATCCTATATATTACCAAAACTCAATATTATTTTATTAAATATTATGAATTAAAATATATAAAAATAGACCGCCACACAAAGTGTAACGGTCTATTCAACTAATCATACTCTATCAATTGTATTTTTTAGACTTCCGCCATCCTCCTTAATGTATCCCCGGTTATCCTGTATGTGGTCCAGTCCGACATCGGTTCGGCACCAAGGGATAGGTAGAAGTCAATGCTTGGCTTATTCCAGTCAAGGCACCACCACTCAAGTCTGCCACAACCTCTCTCCACTGCAATAGATGCCAGTCTCTTTAGTAAAGCCTTTCCATATCCTCTCTCTCTAAACTCAGGCAGTACAAAAAGATCCTCAAGATATATTCCGGCTCTGCCTAAGAATGTAGAAAAGTTGTGAAAGAAAAGTGCAAACCCGACTTCCTTTTCATTCTCCATTGCAAAAATAACTTCCGCTTTCTGCTTATCAAAAATCCATTCTTCCAATGTCTTCTCATCAGCTACCACTTCATCAAGCATTTTCTCATAAAGGGCCAGCTCCTTTATAAAATAAAGTATTAAATTGGTATCTTCTCTTTTTGCGAACCTAAAATTCATATTTCCCCCTTTATAAATTATTCGTTTAACAGTTCCTACAACAGACTAAGTTGTCCCATAAATAAAATTAAATTATTGCTCTCCTACATTCTCCAAAGACATATCAATATCATATATATCATCAATCATAGCCCCACTGTCTGTTTTTGTAATATATACCATTGAAAGACTTGTTAAAGGCTCTACTGAGGTAATTGTTATCTTTGTAAGCACTGCATATGAATTATCCTTATAACCTATATATGCAATCGGCTTATACTCCACTCCTGTTAAGCCTTCTAGTGCCTTATCAAAAGCAACCTTGACCTCTTCATTTTCATCCATATAAGGATTTGCATCATTGTACTCCCAGCCTTCTTTTCCTTCCAAAAGTCTAAGGCTGCCTGTGATCTCAGCATTTCCTTCCAAGCCCTCATATACCTTTAAAATTACATACTCCGGCTTGGCATCCGGTACTACCATTTCCGCTCTGCAAAGATATAAATAATTTGTTCCTGCAACAATCTGCGAACCAAGTACCGCTGCTACATCATATCTGTAGCCATCCAAATCCTCTGTAGCCTTTTCAAAAGCTGACATAGCATTTGCATCATCGATTCCGTCAAAATCATTATTTATTGCCCATCCACCTGTTATAGGTGCAGATTCATTTGTTTCACTTATTTCTTCTGCTTCTTTAATGAGGGTACTTTCCTGTGATGCTGTAGTTGCCTGAGATTCTGTATTATTCGCCTTTGCACCGCAACCCATAATTGAAGCCGCACAGAGCATTCCCAATATAACAGTAAATAATCTTCTCATTTTCTTATCTCCTTAAACAAAATATTACTGTGATTATCTCACTCAATTATACAGACGGAAAAAATGTTATAAGGTCACAATATAAATTTAATTTTTTAATTTTATTTTTCAACCCCGAATTTACCGGTAGCAAACTCACTCATATCCTCATTTTTCATTGCTTTTTCAAGTAGCCTTGGTAGCATCTGTGGTGCTGCTGCAAAACAAGGAATACCTTGAGCGGCAATTTTTCCTGCCATATTTGCATCATAAAAAGGCTTTCCGTCATCAGATATCGCAAGCAAACAGATAACAATTACGCCGTCTTCCTTCATCTGTGTCAGTCTTCTAAGAAGTCCTGCACGATTTCCGCCTTCTTCAAGATCTGAAATCAAAAAGAAAATAGTCTTTTTAGGGTTCTCTATATATTTAGAGCAATATTTTATAGATTTTTCAATATCTGTTCCGCCACCCAGCGTAAATCCAAAAAGCAAATCAATAGGGTCCTCACATTTTTCACTCAGATCCACTATATTGGTATCAAAAGCCACTACCTTAGTCTTTATAGCACTCATACTTGCCAGTATGCAGCTCATTATAGATGAATAAATTACCGACTCTCCCATAGAACCGCTCTGGTCAATATCCAAAACAACAGTATATTTATTGGCTGCTGTTGTAGCACTTCTTTCAAAGAAATAATACTTTTGCGGAATAATCTTCTTTAGCTTTGCATTATAATCCTTGATTCCCTTCCTTATTGTAGTCTGAAAATCAAGTGCAGATGCTGACGGTATAGGAGAATGCAACTTTCTATTTATACTTGCTGTAACCGCTCTTCTTAAATCCGTTTCAAGTAATGCATTTATCTGTTCCACTATTTTTCTGATAAATTCTCTTGCATTTTCCTTACTTTGTTTTGGTATCTGATCCTTTAGAGTAAGTATCATACTTGCCATTTGCATATCAGGTTCTATATTATTTAGAAGTTCCGGCTCAAATATAAGCTGTTTTAAACCACATCTTTCCATAGCATCAGACTGGATTATCTTTACAAGATCCTTATCAAAAAGTGTTCTTACATCTCCAAGCCATCTGCTTATCTGTGGACTTGAAGCACCCCTTCCGGCTCCTCCTCCAAAGCTGAATTTCATATCCCTATTATAGATGGCATCTAAAGCCATATCCATCATAAGATCTTCCTGACTGAGGGCATTGCCGTCATCCATACTGTCAATTCTTTTTTCAGCCTCGGATCCAAGTATCAGCCTCCAACGCCTCAGTCTTTCATTTGTATCCATTTATATCTCCTAAAAGTCTCCGAAATCAAAGTCTTCAAGTATCTCCGTATCCACTTCCTTTATCTCAGAGTTGATTATTTCGCTTACCGCCTGTGCATTTAGTCCCCATATTTCACCCAGATTCTCTGCAATCATATCCTTTTCCTTTGCACTGTATTCTACAAAGGCTCTCCTTAAAAATACCACAGAGCGTCTAAATTCCTCTTCATCCAAAGTATCCAAGTATTCACTAAGACTCTCCCAGAGTGTAAGCCTGCCTATAAGAGCATAGTGATTTCTCATAGACAACCCTGCAAACCAATTTGCACCAAGTTCTGCCGGCATACCCATAGAAAGTCGTCTTGAAACCTCCATTCTAAGAGTAAGTTCATCTATCTTACCTGCATCCAGAAGTATTGCCGTGGCAAGTCCTGATATTTTAGTATTCAAATCATCTCTGTTTGAAAGTTCTATAAGCTTATCAAACCAAAAGCTCTCATCCAAAAAATCCTGCATCATAAAAACACTATGTATTTTTTGAATATTATCTGCCAATGTAGCTGCAGCTATATCATCACAGGCCGATTCTCCCACCAGCATAAGAGAAGCTCTGATACAAAGTCTTTTTACAATAGGCACCAAAGGTTCTCTGTCAAGTTTTCTTATATCACCAAAGGATATCATATTTGAAAGTTTGCTCACAGTATCCGCGATATCACACATAGCTATTGCACCGTTTGCCATTTCATCAAGACTTCTTTTCGCACCCTCTACTATCTTTGGCAGTCCACAGTTAAATGCAGCTTCTATAACTTCCGCTATATCAGATATCTTTGTCGCCTCAGAAAGCTTCTCACCCAACACAAATGCTACAGCATCTACTATAGTATCTCCCTTTAATACACTTTCCACTATCTGTATTTCAGCTTCAGGTGTCCATTGCAGTATCCAGTTCTCTGCCCATGTTGCATTATCCTGATTACTTTTCTTGATCTTGGCAAAATCAATTCCAAGTACAACCAGCCTATAGAGGAAAAAAGATCTGTTCAAATCAAGAAAAGCACTTTCCTCTGACTTCACTCTTAAGTTCTCTCTTAAATCAAGCTGCAAAGGTGTAGCCACAAGCTCCTTATATTTTTCAAGCTTTAACTGCTTGAGTTTTAAAGTAAAATCGCTTTGTATGGAAGTCTGCATAGCATCCTGAGGAACACTGCCTATCTTTTTGCCTATATCGGTTTCGGCAAAGCCCATTGCCATCTCACCAAAGCTTCCACCACCCATACAGGTAATACTTGCATCCTTTAAATCTTCAAGTGTAGGAACAGAGCCTCCTCTAATAACAGCAAGTTCTCTTGCAAGCCTTGTCGCCTCTATTACCTGAGCGGATGAAACGATTCCGCCATGCTCTCTCATATACTTTGCCAAACTGCTCAGATACTTTCTTTCATGATAAGTAATATCTCCACTTAAAAATCCCTGCCAAAGTAACTCATAATATGCCGGTGCCGCATTTCCCGCACCATAACCGGTTCTTTTACTAAGTCTGTAGTATGAATACGGCATCAATGTGATATTGGATTCTCTTCTTTCTAATCCCTTATATTCCTTATCAGACATTACACCCTCAAGGTTTTCAATAGCTGATGTATGAAAGGCACCTGTTATAGCCACTATCTTTTCCGAATCAAATCCCTTTTTTATATATTCATTTATCTTTCTTTTCATAAAGCTTTCACGAATTATATCTTTTGCAAAAGATTTGTCATCTGATTTTGTATCTTTTCTAAGGCTTTCACCAAACAAAGCACTGCCCGCTCTGTAGGCATCCATATTCTCACTCTGCTCTAAGTTTCTCTCCCAAAATCCTTCCATATCCACATCTGATTTATTATTTTCAGGTTCTTTAGAAATCGTCTCTTCATCTTTAGTATCATCATCTGTTCTTCCAAATCCCAGCATTATATCGGATTCCAAATCAAAAAATCGGCATTCCTTATTATTTTCCCTTGCCCAAAGAATGGCCTGATACTCAGGTGAATATTCTGCAAAAGGATAGAGTATGGTATCAATAGGTGCTTCCTTTGTATATGCCATAATAGCAAACGGAGGAACAAGTTTTTTTGAAACAATATCATCAATCAAAAAGTCAAAATCCGCCGGTCCCTCTATAAGCACCAAATCAGGCTTTATTTTATCCAGAAACTGTCTTACAAAATAAGCTCCGGCAGGTGAAAAATGTCTAATTCCAAAAGTTTTCATGGCTGCCTCCTAGCCATTGAGCATCCTACACTCATTGTAGAGTCCGATCCACTCTTTTCCACGCTTTTTCATTATGTTCTCAAGGTACTCTTCCCAAACTTTTGAGTCTTTGGAATCTTCCTTTACTATTGCACCTTGAAGTCCTGCCGCAAGGTCCGCATCACTTATCTCTCCGTCTCCAAAGCTACCTGCCAAAGACATACTGTTTGTAAGTAAGGATATAGCCTCTGCTGTAGAAAGTACATTTGCTGTGGATTTAATTTTTTGCTTTCCGTCAAGTGTCTCACCCTGTCTGAGCTCTCTGAATATTGTACAGACCTTTTTTATTACCTCAGCCTCAGGCACCTTTGAAAGCAATGCCATACCCTCTGAAAGCTTCTCTATTCTGGTCTTTACTATATCCATCTCCTCTTCAAGAGTATTAGGACTTGGAAGCACCACTATATTGAATCTTCTCTTTAGAGCTGCACTCATATCATTGACACCTCTGTCTCTGGTATTAGCTGTAGCTATTATAGAAAATCCCTTCTTAGCCGCACTGTCCTTACCAAGTTCCGGAATCGAAATTCTCTTTTCTGAAAGAATTGAAATAAGGGCATCCTGTACCTCGGATGCACAACGTGATATCTCTTCAAATCTGGCAATCTTTCCCTCTTCCATAGCCTCAAAAACAGGACTCTTTATAATTGCCTTATCGCTTGGGCCTTCTGCAATAAGCATTGCATAATTCCATGAGTATCTTATCTGCTCCTCTGTAGTTCCTGCAGTTCCCTGTATAACGCAGGTTGAGTTCCCGTTTATAGCCGCACATAGATGTTCTGAAAGCCATGACTTTGCAGTACCCGGCTCACCTATCAAAAGAAGCGCTCTGTCTGTTACCAAAGTAGCTATGGCAATCTCAACTATTCTTTTATTTCCTATATACTTAGGCATTATCTCAACACCATTGCACTCACCGCCCATAATATAAGTAAGTACAGACTTTGGTGACATCTTCCATCCGATAGGAACAGGATTTTTTTCAGCCGCAATAAGTGCATCTATTTCTTTTTGGAACATGACCTCCGCAGGAAGTCTTTGTAATTCTTCGCTCATATCTATCACCTTTTATTTTTTCTTAACTTCTACAGTTTTCAAAAATTCAACTGCCTTCGGATTCTTAAATGTCTTTAAAGTCTCTATAGCATCATTCTTACTCGCCTTATCGGCTGTTGTTGCAAGTTCTATCAAAAAGTCTATATTATCTTCACTATACTTCAAAGACCTTATGGCCCTTTTTCTTATATCTTTCCTTGCCTCGCCGTTTATAACAGACAAATAAAAATCATTTTCCTCTTCTTTTGCAAGGTCCGCGATAATATCAAATCTTAGATACATTTCACTTTTTCCCATAGGGTCAAAGCCTTTTTTTAACGGCTCTATCATCATCTTGCCATATTCCATTATCCATCTTCCGATCATAAATGAGATCTCACTGTATCCGTCACCCAGTCCGTCAATAAACTTCGGCAATATTCTATAGTCTAAGAAGATATCAGGGTTTTCTTTTCTGGCTTCAACCAATATATCCCATCTTCCGCTTCCTGTTGTAGTAAGTGCAGTTATAATAGGCTCAAGCATCTTATAAGAATAATTTCCATTGACCCTTCCACAGCTTTTTTCAATATCTGAAAGCTCACTGCTTTCATATGTTCCGGCTTGAGTTTCAAGTACTGCATCCACAAGTGCAAGCAGATCCAAAGTCTTTTCACCCGGATTATCACATACAAACAGCTCATCTGCATGCTTTTTAATCTGACCAAATACAGGTGCCACCTTTGAAAGTGCTTCCATATCATCTACGCACTTTTTCAGTCTGAAGTCTTCCTTTATAAGAGAGCTGCCTGTTATTATGCTATTTCTTAATTGTGCCTGTAATTTATATAAAATATCCAAATTCATAATAACCTCCCTTAATATGCCAATCTGAGTATTTCGTTTTCCGTGATAATACTTCTTGGCTCTACACAAATCTGCTTCAGCATTGAGTCATAATGTGCCAATCCGAATAAAACCTGATTTTTAAGATAGTCTTTACTTGGAAGTCCGAATATTGCGTCCATAGCTGTTTTATCCTTAGTCATAGACCTTAGTAAAATCTGCTTTCCTTCTTTATCCTCTACCACAACATCACTACCGTTTGTACCTATCTTTGCAAACTCAAAAAGCACCCCGTAAGCATTATCGGATAAAGTAGCTTTCAGTATATTTTTAGCCGGCTTTAAAAACTCCGATATATTCTTTTTTGCAAAACTTCTTATCTTTTTGATATCTGATATGTCTAAATCCTCATCTTTGCTGCTTTCATAACGAATTCTTCTGTTTTCACCCTCATTTGCAGGATAGAAATAAAGCTTTTCAATAAACTTTTTACCAAAGAAGCTGTCATCTCTTTGAATATATTTCTTTGCTTTTAGAGGACAATAATTGGCTGTATAATTTATATCTCCGGTATCAAGATCTATCCAATAGCCTTTATCTATATATTCCGCCTTTACATCATCAAACTCTGATATAAAACTTAGCTCAACCAGTGATACATTATCCTTTTTAAGACCTGTTTCACCAAGTTCTTCAAGCTTCCAGACTCCGCCAAGTGCCTCATAGAGTATATTATCATCCGGGTTAGTATCATCACTTTCAAGCTTTTTATTAAGGTAATCCCTTGCTCTTTTTTCGATATATCTAAGCTTGGTAAGCTCTTTCACTACAAGGTTAAACAAAAACTCTTCAGTGTAATATTCAGAATCTTTTTGTTTTGTGTTCTCTAATTCTATCAAATCTTTATCTGTGCGTAGATACTTTAAAAATCTCTTAAATATTATCTGTACTCCCGGCAAATAGTAATCTCCCAACTGTTTTGCCAGTTCATCATACTTTTTATCAAATGCTATATCATCGCAGGCTGCCACACCTGAACCGGTTATTTGACCCATAACATCCTTTAACAGATCCAAGCCCTCTATTTGCTTTTTTATTTTCTTAGTCTTTGCCGCCTTTGAAGCTGCACTTGTCTTCTTTGGCTTTTCAGGATTTTGCTCCTTTTCAATTTCCTTCTCGGCCTTTTTCTTTTCTCTTGCCTCTATCTTTTCTCTCTTATCCAAAATATCCTGAGGAATCTCAGCCGTTTCAAAGCTCTTGCCATCTTTCATCTCAAACATCAAGCCTATAGCATGTTTGCATGGAAACTGTCTACTTGGACAAGAACATCTAAATACCGGTTCACCCTCTTTTTCAAAGTCTATGGAAACATTATAATTGCTCTTCCCACTTCCTTTGCACTCACCAAAATAAAGACTGTCATCAGCCGACTTCATTCTTTTTACAAAATTGTTCCCTGATGACAGCTTTCTGCCATTTGAAACCGCATTCGCATTAGGTGCTATAGAAACTATAGCCTGCTCATCAAAAGTTCTCATATTTGATCCTTTCCGAAATTATTCAGGTAATATTATATCACAAAATTTTACCCGCTTTTTAGCTGTTATATTTTTGCATAGAGTCCATAACTTCCCTCATTCGCTCTATATAATCATATACCTTTATACTATTTTGCATGTCCTTTATTTCATCAAAATCGATTTTATAATACATGCTCATCTCCTGCCATTTGCTTTGAATCTTCTCTTTTAACATATCCTTTTGTGTAGAAAAAATATCAGCAAAGCTAAGCTGTCTTCCCTCTTCCTCTCTCAAATGGTAAAGTCCGGTTCCAACCAGTCTTACTTCACCTTTTGATACATTCTTTAGAAGCTTGCTCGCATTTTCATATATGGTATAGGCATCACTTGTACTTGCGCTTATAAGCATTGACCTTGTGATAGTTTTCATATTGGAATAAGTGATTTTAAGAGAAACACCTTCTCCATAAAGCCCAAGCCTTTTTGCTCTTTTCGCCACACGAAAAGACAGAATAAAAAGTACATCATCTAAAAGTTTAAAGCTTGATACATCCTTTTGAAATGTAAACTCTTTACTGATGGACTTTGTATCCTCTTCCCTATATGGTGTAACCTTTCTGTCATCAAATCCAAAAGCCAGGTCAACAAGATACTCACCCTGCTTTCCCATAAACATTTTCACTTCATTGCTTTTGTTTTGCAGATCTCTGACTGTATCAACACCATATAAATGAAGTTTTTGGGCAGTCTTTTCTCCAACTGTATACAGTGATTTTACATTTCTATCAAGTACCAATGTTACAAAATCTTCTCTACTTGGTATTTCAAAATATCCATCCGGCTTTTTCTCTTCACTTGCAGTCTTTGCCGCAATCTTTGAATATGCCAAACCGACAGAACAGGTAAGAGAGAGCTCCTCCCGTACCCTTTTTTTGATTTCATGTCCTATTTTTCTTGCTTCCTCCCATGAATTCACTTTTCCGGTCAAATCAAGATAGCCCTCGTCCAAAGCTATATATTCTGCTCTATCAGTATAACTTTCCAAGATCTCATGCAGCTGATTTGATACCCTGATATATTTATCAAAGTTTGGGTGCATAAATACCCCCTTAGGACAACGATTAAATGCCTCCTTTATATTCATACCTGAGCGTATACCGTATTTTCTGGCTTCATAATTACAGGTTGATACAACACCTCTTTCATTTGGCATGGAACCTATTATAAGTGGCTTATCTATAAGAGTTTTATTATCTCTCATTTCCACGGAAGCATAAAAAGCATCCATATCCACATGAATGATTATTTGACCTTCCAACATGACATTATCCTGCAAATATTGTACCGTCAAATACATCTTCTATATTCTTACCTTCTATCGTAAAGCCGTATTCTCCGCCTCCTTGCATAGGTATGCGAACAATTACGCCATCCGAAGTGGTGTAATCGGTAAAAGTTTCATTATCTGTACCTACCGGAACAAGCAAAGCGCCTGTAGAAATGTTATAGTCCCCAAGTTCTTTTCCGTTTATACCGTCAATATTTTTCCCCTTTATATCAATTTTAGTAGTTAGCCTGATAGGTGTTGTAATGTTATAATAATTTTTCAAAAGCTTTGGCATTCCGTTATTACCAAGAGTATATCTTCCCTCTATTCCCAATGTACTTATAGTATAAATTCTGTTTCCGAGATAAAATTCATCAGGGTTTAAAAGGGCAGTATCTGCAAAACTCTCCTGTATCTCCATCTTTTCAGATTTATTATTCAAATCAATAATTGATATACTGTTGTAATCATTGTCATACTGCAATTCAATATAAAGATAGGCATTATCTCCTTTTTTCACCACACTTACCTTAGAAATTCCATAGCTTGCACCTTCCTCATATGTGCTTTTTTCACCGTCAATTGTTACATCTATTTCCTTTAACATAAGATACTCGTCAATATCTTGTTCTATTTTTACAGTTCTGATTTTACCGTCAAGATTTATCTTTACCTCTTTTTCTGTAGGTATTTCAAAAGCATAGTCCTTTGGCAATCTTAGTATGTCTTCATTGAAAAACTCACCATATATTGAATACTCCAAAGGTATGGAAACTATCCTTTCTCCGTATTCACCCTTTGCAGTCATATAAATCATCATACCTCCGCTACTTAGTGTCCACGCAAGATTCGCCTTATCATTTGCTCCCAAATTAAAAGTATCGGGGTTTGTCAGAACAGTCTTTAACTTCTCACTAAATCCCTCTATATCTTCTCCATATTCATCTGCAAGATAATTATCCTTTTCAATCCTATCATATAGACCGACGGGATCCTTTAATACATCCTCTACCTTAAGCTCCTTACCTGTATTTGAGTCTATATTTACTCCCCTAAGCAGTTCTTTTGTATCAGTACTTCCATTCATTACAGTAGTAGCCAGCAATGCACTGAAAACACTCGTATCGGTGCGGGTCAGATTTATCCTTGGATAATATCCGCCTACCCAATCATTATTTATTTTGTTTACAATATCATTCAACTTTTCATTTCCATCTACACTAAGTTGAGGTATTGTATTTCCATCATCCGCTATTTTGTAATATACGTGTGCCTTTAACATTTCCACGTCATGTTGTACTTTTACTCCTTCATCTTTAATACTCTCTTCTATAGTACTTTCAGCAACTGTACTTTCATTTGTATTTATTTTTATGGAAATTTTCTTTCCACATCCTGCCAATAAGAAAATTGCAGGAATCAAATATATAAAGCTCTTTTTCATATAATCCTCCTTTTAGCCTATACTACCATAAAACAATTATACCACCAATAAAGATAGTCTTAAAATAGTAAAGTTGACGCCCTATAAAATAGGGTTTATAATATATTTATTAAATCTGAAAGGTAAGAGTATGAAAAGCTGGTAAAATCATTAAAGGAAGAGATTGCTAAGAATAGGAGGAAGCTATGAGTTCACTATTTGATGATTTGAAAGAGGGATTAGAAGAAGCTATAGCTCATGAAAATGGTAGCAAAATGGCAAAGGAAAGAACATATATGATTATGCCTGTTAGAGAGTATTCAAACAATGAGATTAAAGAGATACGTAAAAAGGCAGGTATGACACAGACGGTTTTTGCATCATATATGGGAGTATCAAAAAAGACTGTCGAGGCTTGGGAGGGTGGTAGGACGCATCCGACCGGACCTGCATTTAGATTAATCAATATTTTAGATGGTGAGAATTTTACTGAAACCCAATTTGTTGTTGCAAAATAATAAATTTTAAACAGCTGTCACTTAAGACATACAATTAAAGTAGAATAAAAATTGTATATGCCTTTAGAGTGACAGCCATTTGCTTATTTATCTGACTTGCTATCAGCCTTTGCCTGAAACTTTTCATTATTTACAATGAATCTTTCATGAATTCCTTCACCTATAAGCCCCTTTTCATCATATGCCTCAACCTTAAATGTAAGAGCTCTTCCATCAACCTTTATGAGATCTGACTTAATCTCCACTTTCATTCCAAGCGGTGTGGCTGATACATGCTTTACATTAACCGAAATGCCTACAGTCGTAAAACCTTCCTCCAGCTTATCATCAACACTCATAAAGCAGCACTCTTCCATCAAAAGTATCATAATCGGTGTGGAAAACACCTCTAAACTTCCACTTCCTATACCTGCTGCAGTATTTTGCTTTGTTACAATGATTTCTCTTTGTCCCTTTATTCCTACTTCCAACATAGTATTCTCCTTATTTATAGATATAGGCTATTTTATCATATTTTACTAATGAATATTATACAGATAGAGTCAACATAACAGATTTTAATCTGTCGGTATAACAAACATCAAAGTTATATGGTATTTCGATTTTTACATTATCAGAAAGATAAACCTTAACATCCTCGTTTTTTGAAATATCCGTATTTACCGCTTTACTAATATCAAACGCTTTATTAAAACCCTTTTCAACTGAGAAAACATCAAGCCTTTTTGACTCATCAATTTCACCTGATGAATATATGATAAATTTCGGTGCATCCAAGACTTTGAGATTATATTTTGAATAAATAAATTCCGCAAAGTTTCTTCCTTCTATTTCCAACTCTCGGGTAAAAGCCTTCTCCCAAAACTTTGTAGGATTACATGTCGAAACAGGTAGCATTACGCTTAATGTGGCTTTTTCATTATTCTCTATAATATAAAGTGATACTCTTACAGTTACTTGACAATCGCCATATTTGTAGCTTAAATACTCATATCCGATAAATGAAAACTCTTTATCTGTAACTACCTCTTTTACTTTTTCAGTGAATATATCATTATTTTTTGATAGATTATTTAAGTCTTCTATAGGGTAATTAAGGTATAGATCACAGACTGGAAACTCCATATCTCTCACATTCGCAAATTCATCAATTGTAGCTTCAAGATTTTCATTGTTGCACATATTGCTGACCTCATCCTGCAAATGTATCTTCTCTTCCTTATCTTTTTTTATGTAAATAAAAGCATCCTCATAACCATACTCTGAATGTACTCTCACCTTTGCCTTTATATACATAGGAATTACTTCCCATTGGTCTATATAGAACATGTCCTCCTTATTTACAAGTAAAACCTTACCTTTAACACATCCTCCCTCATTTGGAACTACATTGAAATACTTCTCACCTGTATTTATAGAATATCCCTCAAGTCTTGCATCATATGATTCCAAAGTATGCCCTAAGAGCTTATTTTGCAAATATTCAGATTTCAAAGTCCCATATACAAATATCTTGTACATAAATATCTCCCATATACCCTGTATTGAAATTTTAATACTGATATACTTATTCTTTGTAAAATTTATTTTCTGATATATTAGCACAATATAGAAAGTAAAATAAAGGGAATTAAGAAAACTTTACACCTTTAATATACCTACATACTTCATACTACTGCAACCTTCCGAATCTAAATCCGGAAAATCTTTAACAGCTACTCCCCAAATAACATTTCCTTCTAAAATCCCTTTTGCATTACACACCCTCTCAAATTCATCCAAATCAGAGATATAATCTTTTGCAAGCTCGCGTACATTACATAAAGAAGCCCTAAAACAAAACCAAAAGTCCTTTTCATCCAGTTCTTCCAATCCCGTTTCCCTGCAAAATCCACACTTTAGGCTAATATCAGGTTTAGCTCCAAGCCCCTCTTTGAAAAGTTTTAATTCATTTTCATATGGCTCATTATCCCAATACCGTTCAAAATCATCCTCTTCAAATGTAGCAATCCATATATAGTAAGTTTTCATATAAAATTATTCCTAATATATAACACATAGATTCTTGTACTGTCTTTTTATTAATTACGGGTTTGATTCCTATAAAACTAAAAATAAGCTACTAATGTTACTTAATACTTTAACCCTTCCGGAACCGGGATATTTTTCATATTTGGAGATACTTTTATCCTCGATATATGAAATGCATTTTTGCAATCATTACACCATATGACACCATATCCCATATTTGTCTTATCATCTATTATATGCATTGAATAATCTGTATTTATACTATTACAAACATGGCAATTGCCGGGAGCATTTTCTTCAATAATTGATTTCAAGTTTTTTTCCCACTTCAATATTTGCCCTCCTAGAATCAAGTCAAGTAGTATATTTACTATTTCGAATACTGTATTAAGTTCTATATCCCAATTCCGGTTATATTTAGATTGTATAGAACACTTATTCGATTGTCAATGTGGTAGTTTTACATTATGATCCGGTATATTAAATTATAAACTTTCATGTTCACAAAACGTGGCCATGAACACTTTATTTTCCAGTATGGATATATTCAAATTCGGTATCAATCACGCAAATGAGCATAATATTAGTCTTTACATTCCAATCTGGTTATATACAAATCGATGCCCTGAATGTGGCTATAAGATGTTACTTGCCTTTACATTCCACCCTTTTGTCAAGTATTGGATACATTTTTTCTTTCAGAAATTTCTTTTTTAAGGTCAAGATTTTTGATCACTCTTGCTTTACACGTATTCATGGTGAAATTTTTGCACCTTGAAACTTAGCATAGCAATCAAGTTCTAAAATTTACTCCCTATTTCAACCTGTTCATAAGCTCTAAAATCATATCTACATCTGTAAAAAACAGATTGATTCCTCTTTTCTTCATAGCGATGACTTCCTTCAGCTTTGTCCGAAGTTCTTTATCCAATTTTTTGTGTACCGTAATCGGATTCCCTTGAATCGTATGCACATGATCAAAATAAACCGCTTTAACCGGAAAGGCATTTTGTATCAAAAACGCATTTTCTTCTCCAGAGAATGTCCCAATTACAATCGTGCTACACTTGCCATTTCTCTTTATTTTATAAGCAACTATCTTTTTGTATTTTTCTACTTTTGAGCTAATCGGTATCATCCAAAAAATATCTTTATTCTTTGAATCCTCAATTGCATAGTAATGCGGTCTATAATTTCCATTTTCCTTGTTGCTCATTAGAGAGGAATCTGACACATCAGAAAAGAAATGATCCTTTATATGATAAGAATATCCTTGTTTTACCTCCATACAAACCTCCAAAAAAATCCCTCTATCATTTCGATTAGAGGGATTTACGCACTATATTATTTATACCCCACCCATATAGTAAGTGGCTACATTTACGCACCGAATTACTTATATCCCACACCATCGGCAAGTGGCTAAATTACACCTCATAATTTTATATCCCGTACTATGAGAAACGGCTAACATTTACTTGCCTAAATTGTAGCATATGATTCGTTTTTTTACAACACCCAAGTTATTAAAATAAGACGCCCAAGTTATTAAAATAAGACGCCCATATTTTTAATCAAGCAACATCACTTTATTTTCTAAATAGGATAAAAAGCAATCTGCTAAACTTCTTCCATTTTCTGCATAACTACATTTTACGATAACATTTCCGGCTTTCATAAAGTACATGGAAAGTGAAACCATATTTTTCTTGTCCTTTAAACCAAATATTTTCAACAGAAAAGTCATTGCGTAGGTCATAATTCTCAACAAATAGATAACGTCCTACCCTGGTCTATTAAGTTTTCAATGTACACTTGGTTTTTAACCATGTAGGAAGTTTGCATATATGTGAAATAATTTTTTTCTACCAAAAAGAAAAAAAGGATAAATTCTCCCTACACTTTAATAGTGAAAATTTATCCTTAGCGGTAACTTGAATTATGAAATTTTTTAATGAAGATACTTTCTTTAATCTATTTCTCCAATAGTTTCTTAGTCCTTTTCCAAATAATAATATTACTATTTATAACATATTGCAGATAACTTTCTCTTGTACTCGGAACACTTATATCTTCCTTAACCAAAAATAGTTTTTTATTATTCTTTAAATCAGAGTTGACCAAATCAATAATTTCAAGATTTTCAGATACAAAATCTTCTAAATAAAAGAAGTTGATAAAATTCTTAAATCCATCTTCTAACTCTATGTCATTAATAAATAGTTTAAACCATTCCTTATAATTATCAATGGCATAATTTATCTTGGAAAAATTTTTCCTTGCAAACCAATGCTTTATTGCATAGAGTGTTAAATCGAATCTGTCATAATACCCTTTATATCGTCCACCTTTTGTTTGTGGCTCTCCACCCCTTGCTTGATTAACTGTAGTAACTCCATTACCCCTCGGAAAAACTATATGACCTCCTATAGTTCTCGAAATAAACAAATAACTTATTATTTCTATATCAGACAATCCTGCTTTTTTTGCCCAATATATCGATGCTCCAATATAATCGGCTGATAATAAAAATTTATCCTCATCGGCAAATAGTGTATAGTAAGGTCCATTTCCTACGTTTTGAAGCTTTTTAGTAATGTTATCTAATCCTATTTTCTTCAAAGCATTGTCATCAAAGAAAGCTTTTTTCAAATCATCATATAAATCGTTGCTCACTTTATCAACTTCTTTTATGTTTTTTATATCAAAACATTTTGGAAAGTCCTGATATAATTCAAATAAATAATTTTTAAATTTCAACTAAAGTACCTCCTATATCTTCAAAAAAACTTTTTATTGAATATAAAATATCCTTTTCATAATCTTGTAAATTAATATAATTCCTATGTTCTTTCGCTTTTAACTCATATACATATCTCATAATCTAGTTCCATTTTTAAAAAACAATTCACAATAATATGAGAGTACTAAAAGTACCATAACTACGCAGCCGCATTCTCATTAATATTATCAATAATACTTTTGATATCCATCCATACACTTATGTCTGTAAATATTTCGACTATACTTCCTTGATCTGTAAATGGAGCATCTTGTAATACAGATAGATCCTTCATCATTCCATTGTGAACTATATACTCCACTATCTGGTTTACAAAGTAAATCTGTCTGTTGTCAAGATTACTGTTCTCAAGGTACTCTGAAAATGCTTCCTTTGCCGCATTCATATCAAGACCGACTATTTCACGAACAAGTTCTCCAAGCGGTTTTTGTCCATATTCATGTTCATATTCCTCTTTAGTTCCAAGCTCCGACCAAAGAACATTTTCAAGTTCCTTTATATCCTCTTTACTTAAAGGTATATTTGATTTCAGCTTTTTTATAGCCTCATTATCCTGGTGCTCCCTGATATAATATTCAGCCTTTGCACGATAGTTTTTGAGTGAATCGCTTTCAAGATCCGAGTCATTCCATTCTATAGAAATAATATCATCTGTAAAGTTAGTCTCATATATAACACCTCCCTTAGGAATATATTTCATAAGATCACGAAGCTTTTCTCTGATTCTCTCAAACTCATTTACACCACAGTCTACTATATAATCCGTATGTAAAATATCTCCTATAAGATCTGATTGCTCATTTATCTCTGTAATGTTTGCAATATTTGCAAGTTTTTTCACATTTCTCTTTAAATCAGTAACGAATCTCTTATATGATTTACCCGCCAAACATGCAAGTTCTATTCCATACATTAACGCATCAAAACGAACTGCACTGATCTCATCATCTTCAGGTAAAATTAGTGGTGCGAGTTCTTCCCTTATCAGTACAGTATCTTCAAATGTAAGAGCTTTATATCCTTCTTCTGAAGAATACATTTCAACATATTTCAAGTGCTGTCTTATAGCAAAATTATCTCTTGGAAGTTCGACTACCTTTCCTACCATCTCCTCTACAAGTCTTTTTCTAAATGCTATCAACTCTTCTGTCTGGTAGTCCATATCCTGCAATCTATACGCTATTTCAAACTTCAAACTAAATATAGCACTTTGAATAGAAGTATCATTTGCAGCAGCTTTACCTTTATTTATTCTAAAGAAATCAAAATTCCCACAAAAATCGAAAATATAAAATTTAGACTTATCCACACCGTCAATAAGCCCCGGGCACAGTCTTGTTCCACGCCCTATCATCTGCCAAAACTTTGCATAACTCATTACCTTCTTGAAAAATACAAGGTTTACAACCTCCGGCACATCAATACCGGTATCAAGCATATCAACAGAAATAGCTATCTGAGGAAGTTTATTTGCGTCTGAAAATTCATCAATAATATTCAGTGCATTCTTGATTCTATTATCAATAACCTGAGCATGGTCTATTAAATGCGGATACTCTTTATTAAAAATCTTCAGAATTTTCTCAGCATGAGCATGGTTTTTTGCAAAGATAATACTCTTCCCAATCTTCTGTCCATAGTCTATTTTTATTCCATTTTCCATAAATGTATCAAGAGCTTGACGAATAGTATCTGTATTAAATATCCAATCATTAAGTGCAGATGAATTTATTGCCTCAGGCAAACTACCATCTTCCATCTCAAAAGTATTTTCATATATTGCTTTATCTTCATCAGAAAGATCAGCATATACAATTCCGTCCTCAATAAACTTAAGCTTCGTCTCAACAGATAAAAAGTCCACAAGATATCCGTCTTTTACAGCTTCTGCAAGTTCATATCCATATGTAGGTACACCCTGCTCCAGATCAAATCTTTCATAAGTATTCTTGTCAATGTCATCCTTAGGGGTAGCCGTAAGTCCTACAAGCGGAGCATCAAAGTATGTGAAGATATTCTTGTATTTATTATAAATAGACCTGTGTGCTTCATCACATACCACAAGATCAAAATGTCCGCATGTAAATAATTTTCTATCCTCATCCTTAACAGAATCTATACAATTCATCATAGTCTGATATGTAGAAAAAACGCAATGAGCATTATAATTTTCCTTGTCTTCACAAAGATTCGTCAGTGAAAGATTTGGATAATTAGTTTGAAATGCTCTTTTTGCTTGGCGTACCAAAGTTATTCTGTCCGCAAGGAATAAGATATTCTTGATCCATCCGGCATCAAGAAGTACATGGCATAACTCTATTACAGTTCTTGTCTTTCCTGAGCCTGTTGCCATAACCAGCAATGCCTTCCTACGATTTTTTCTATCGAAAGCATTACATACTGCCTTAATTGCCGCCTCCTGATAATATCTACCTGCAATATTCTTATCTATAACAACATTTTCAAGAGATGTTCTCATCTTCCTTAAGTTGAACATCTTTTCCAAATCTTCTTTTGAATATACACTTGCTACCTTTCTTTCCGGATATTTTCCGTCTATTATTTTGGTTTCAAATCCATTCGTAAGGAAAATACAAGGACGTCTTCCGGTCTCTTTCTCAATGGCATCTGCATAGTCGCTCGCTTGTTTTCTTCCGGCTACAACATCCACACATGTACGCTTTGCTTCTACCACTGCAATTGGCCTATTTACACTATCATAAAGTACATAGTCTGCAAAACCTTCACCTGATTTTGTAGGTAATCCTTTTAATTTTACTTCATTTAACCAGTCGCTACCTTCTCTCCATCCTGCATCTAAGAGCATAGCATCGATGTATATTTTTCTTGTTGAATATTCTGAAAGTTCCAGCGGTTTTGTAACATAGCTTTGAATCTTTTCTTCTCTCTGCTCTGTAAGTGAAGCCCTAAGTGATGCATTTTCTGCCATCAGCTTATCTAAATCTATATTTGAAATCTCAGGGGTTTTTGGTAGCTCCACTTCCTTAGTCATAAGTGATCTGTCAAATCTTTGTTCAGTATAATTATCCGCATAACAATAGCTCACAAAGTCAAAGAATATATGCAGATTTTCAAGACAAAGTATTGCCTGTTCCTCTGTTATTTTCCTTGCATTGTGAGTACCTTCATTACCTATCTTTCGTATGAAATCCATACGTTTGAACAGGTCTTCATCAATAATATCTTTGAATTCTTCCGTATTCATCAAGCTTATAAGATTCTCCTGATATGGCTTAGTCAATGATGCATCGACTGAATACATCCACTTGATTGCAAACTCCATCGCTCTACGGCAATTCATCACACATAGTCCCGGATCTATATATAAAACTTTTTCTGCCGCAATAGCCACATTTGAAAAAGTATCAAACCTTTTTTCCTCTTTCAAATAGTCAAAGTTGCCCATGGCAAACCTCCCCATAGTTTTAGTAAGTAGTATTAAATAATGAATATCTCACCTTGGTGAGAATATTCTTAAGGTTTTATTTATCCAAAACCTCTTTGTATTAAGAAAATCGTTAACTATGACCATTTTACAGCAAAGTTGAGGTTTTGTATATATGGATTTGAGGTGATAGTAAGTTATCAATTTTGATTTGTTGACTTGTTCAACAAACTTTTCAAAATAAGCTTGTTTATCTATGGGTGGAATAATAAATGATAAGTCTCCTAATATTTTCAATGTTAAATACTTAGTTAATCCCCCTAATGAATGCTTCTGAAGATAAACAAGTTTGTCTTCTAGCTGATATTGGAATAACCTATATGACCAATCTTGCTTAAGACTTAATATATAAGTTCTCTGGTAAGCGTTAAATTTACCTTTATAGTACTTAACATCATATTTTCCAGCTGCATTATTCCCCGCTAAAATAAGAGCTTCTTGTTCAAAAGCATATTTATCAATTCTAAATACCTCTTTTGCACATGTAAAAAAAGGATAATCCCCATTTTCTACCATTGCGTTAGAATCAAGTTTTCCAGTAGTAGTATTGAAAACATCATTCCATCCCAAAACTGGATATCCTTTATTACAAAACATCTCCACAAATCGGGCTCTTACTAGTAAGCTTAATTTTTCCAATTGTTTTTCTCTAATATCAATTATTGATATTACTGATTTTATTTCTTTTACAATATCTAGTTGTATATCTATATGCAGTTTAGGTATTTTCATTTTTCTCATTGCAGATTGAGTTAATTTCTGCCTTGTCGCTCCATTAACCAAACCTTTCGTATTATAAAACATCAACGAATAGCATAAGAAATCTACATCTATTCCTTCTTTTGGCTTAAGTACATGTGCATGATTATTCACCCAACATTTACCAGATACCCTATATGCGATAGGTTTTGTTTTTGATCCAAAACTACCACCGTCTTCAGCTAAAAGAACAAGGTCATCATCAAATATATAACTTGAAACATAGTCTTGTATTCCATTAGCTCCATAATATGGATATATTCCCTTTTCTCTATCTGATGCAGTTATAGGTATTCTCAAAGAATCTAGTATTTCGCAGCAATCTTCTAATAACATAAATTCCATTATTATGCCTTCACCAAACCTCAAGTTGCAAAAAGATCAAGCAATATACCTCTGATGGGAGTTCTTTACATTATTTTGGTTTACCATGGCGTATTGCATTGTAGTATCTATTTGAGAATGTCCCAGTATCTTTTGCACCTGTTCAATTGGCATTCCCTTATCTATTGCTCTGGTCGCCATGCTTCTACGGAACTTATGTGGGTGGATTTTTTCAAGATTCAACTTTCTGCCAAGTTCTCTTAATCTAATCTCCACTCCACTTATTTTCAATCTATCATGTGGTGCATCCAAAGTTACAAAGAGGGCTTCCTTATCATCATCCCTACTTTCAATATAGTCAATAAGATGTACTTTTGCCTTAGCATCAAAGTATACCTTTCTCTCTTTATTCCCCTTGCCATATACTACGCACTCACGTCCTTCCAAGTCTATGTCACTTATATTTAAATTAACAAGTTCTCCTACTCTTATACCGGTAGAATACAGTAAGTCAATTATCGCCCTATCCCTTTTTGATGCACAATTATCTCTAAGCCTTTCTATGCTCTCATCAGAAATAACACTCTTCACCACAGTCTTGGTCTTTATCTTATGTATACGCTTCATAGGACTTTTTAGAATATAGTCCTCCTCTTCAAGCCATGAAAAGAAACTTGAAATATTTCGTCTTATATTATCAATAGTTGTGTTGCTGCAATTATTTATCTTTTGATAGTCTGAAAGGTATTCCCTCATCTCCTCGGTAGTTACTCTTCTTACCGGTGTTTCCTTATTCTTTAACAAATGTTCTATAGTTGCCTTATAATATTGTATTGTCCTTTCAGAACATCCTTCTACCTTCTTTGCATCTAAAAAAAGTTTCAAAAACTCTTCATTTGATATTTCCTGCTTAGTAGCTTCACAATCAGAAAAAGCTTTCAAGATAACCTCCTGAAGCTTTTTCATCTGCGAAATAGATAAATACTCTGACATCTCATTTAGTATGATTACAATTTTTTCTTCCATGATAGTATACTCCCTTATATACCATCATCCTACACCAATTAATACTTTATTTCATATCCTGATTTGTTTATACTCATTACTAAAAGCTTTTCATACATTTATCCTAGTTTTTATTATTTATTTCCTATCCAAAGTACTTTTGCATAAGACTATCAAATAATAACTGTGCTTCATCAAGTGCCCTTTGCACCTCAACTTTTGATTTGTTGATTTGATTTGAAAATCTAGCGAAAACTTCTTGCTTTTCAAGTGTTGGCAAAGGAATTCTAAATTCAACTAAATGTTTTTGGTTCAAATGTTTAATCGTCGCTCCTGTCTTTGATAATTCTATAAATTTTTCAAATAACGGTCCTCTAAAAACACCTGAAATATATTCTTTATTAAATATATCTTTTGGCCTAACCACAAATACTCCGCTATTTAGCGTTGCTGGTTTTGATAAATTATGTATAATAGCAACTTTTCCTATAGATCCATCTTTCGTAATCAGAATATCATTTTCTCTTAGAATAATATGTGGATCCATTTCATATCTTTCCCTAGTAACGTATACACACGTATTGTAGTTTATTTTACCATCAATAAAATCTGTCCCTGTAACAAGCATATATTCCCCCGTTTTCATATGTTCATCTCTAGTTAATGCTTGCCATCCTATTCTTGCATGAACCTTACAACAATCTCCCAATCTAATCGTATTTTTCAAGTCTCCAAACATCTCTACAAATCGGGCTCTGATAAGTTCATCCAATTTAAAAATCACTTCTGTTCTCAATTTTATAATTCCTTTTAATTTATCTAATATATTTGCTATAGACTCCTGTTCAGCAATATCTAACAGATTAAGAGTATTCCTCTTTATATCAGGAACTGTAAGTTGCGGAATAGATGTACCACTAGACTGTGGTTTACACATTTTCAACGCATAGAACAAGTATCTTTCTGATACTTTCTCCAAATCAGGAACAACAGTTATAAGCCTAACAACTGGTAAAAATGGTTCCCTTCTAATTACTGTATATCCTATAGTCCCCCTCGCTGCAACAGTAATACTTAGCTCTTTTTCTCTTGCTTCATCTGTATATCCGTACAAACCTTCATCTTTTTCAGCATTTGCAAAGATAGGGACTTTATAATATTCTGTTTTTTCTTCTGAATACCTATCTTTAGGTACATCTCCGCCCGCATAGATTCTCTTACAGACTTCTTCCAATTTCACTTTCATCTACGATCCCACACAAACCTCAATTTGAGGTCCCTTTCAATAATTCTCTCAAGACTCTGGTCTCTTCCATTATCTGCTCATTTAGTCTCTCTATTTCATCCAAGATCTCAGATGTTGGCGGATATTCTACAGGTATATACTCAACTTCCTTATATTTATTGATAGATAGATCATAATCTTTTTCTATGATTTCACTCTTAGGTACCATAAAGGACTTATCTGTACACTTTCTGTCCTTTTCACCATCAAGGTTTTTGAAACGAGCTATAATATCCGGTATATCATTTTCTGCTATTGGTGATCGCTTATCGTCAAGACTCTTACCGTCAGCTGTCATATCATAAAACCATACATTATCAGTTCCGCCATGATTAGTCTTTGTAAATATAAGTATACCTGTGGACACTCCCGCGTACGGTTTAAAGACTCCGGAAGGCATAGATATTACTGCTTCCAGCTTTTGATTTTCTATCAATTCTTTTCTTATAGCCTTATGAGCATTGGAAGAACCAAAAAGCACACCATCAGGTACTATACAGGCACATCTTCCACCTATCTTTAGCATTCTTGTAAAGAGTGCTAGGAATAAAAGCTCTGTTTTTTTAGTCTTACATATTTTTAGAATATCTGTAGATACTATGTCAGCATCAAGGCTACCCTTAAATGGTGGATTTGCAAGTATAAGAGAGTACATATCCTTATCGGGGTTTTGATCGGATAAACTATCCCTGTATTCTATACAAGGATTTTCTATACCATGAGTCATCATATTCATAGCACCTATGCGAAGCATGGTTCTGTCCATATCAAATCCGTAGAACATGTTATTCATAAAATGTTCTTTATTCTTTTTATCCATAAGTACTTCTTTTTTATATTTTTCTTTTAAGTACTCACCACTCATTACAAGAAATCCTGATGTACCGCATGCAGGATCACATATAGTCTCATTTGGCTGCGGATCCATCATTTCCACCATCATCCTTATGATATGCCTTGGTGTTCTAAACTGACCGTTTACACCTGACTGTGCAATTTTAGAAAGCAGGTACTCATATACATCTCCTCTTACATCCGTACTCTGTATCTTATCCATCATGGCATATATCTCATCCATGGCATCCACTATCTTTGACAGCATCAAAGGTGTACTTACTTTAAATATAGCATCTCCCATATACTTACTGTAGGCGCTATTCTTGTCACCGTGAAGATTTTTTATAAATGGAAATACCCATTCTTGCACTATGCTATACATTCTTTGTGCAGGAAAATCGTGAAAAACAGACCATTTAAGTTGTTCACCTTCTACTTTTCTATCTCCTATCTCTACCTCACCGTCAAAAATACTCTTAAAAGGTAATCCAAGCATAGATGCCTCTTTTGCTCTTATATTGTCGGCACTGTCGATATCTTTGATAAACATCAAATATGTCATCTGTTCTACAACCTCAAGAGGATTTGTAATACCCCCTGTCCAAAATATCTCCCATAATCCGTCAATCTTATTTTTTAATTCGCCTGTCATAATATCCCTTTCCACTTTTTTAAAGATAACATTTATGTTATTCCATATTATTTTTTATATTGTAAATTTTCTTCAATTTTTCTCTTGAAGTCGAAAGCTTTTCTTTTAGGTCAGCCATCCTCTCAAGTTCCTCTTTGTATTTCTCTCCTATTATATTCTGTTCCTCTAGCGAAGGCAAAGGAATCTCAAGCTTTCTCAGCTTTTCTAAAGAAATTGTTGGTATTACGCTGCCTACATATATACTTTTAAATAAGGCTCTTCCAAGCTCACTGTCAAAAAGTGCTTGTAAATAATATGGATTAGCTTTTATCTCATCTATTTCAAGAATAAACATATTTCCGGTTGCCAATATTTCCATACCTTCTGCTACCTTTACAACCGCTGATTTAAAGTCCGGTGATCCTGTTTTAGTCAAAACGATTGAATTATTTCTTATACAAAACTTTTTTACATTAGCCTGTATATCCTTTAAGTACTGATTATCCGTAAAGAAAATGTCTCCATCACTGATGTTTGAAATCATTATATATCTATAAGGTGTGGGTTCACCTGCTCTATTTTCATCTAAATATGATGCTTTTACCTGTGCTCCCCTTGTTATACTCTTTACAATACTCGCAAGCTCCACTCCGTCTTTAATCTCCGGTGCTTTTTCCAAATATCTACTTGCATTAATAATATAATCATTTTCTGCAATCTCATTTATGCTTATTGTTATAGATTTATTACTGTTCTTTTGTAATAATTCCATAATATCTGATATGTCATTGTCCGATAATATAGTTCTTCTTCCTTCTTTTGTAAAACTCTCACCGGCATCAATCATCTTAATATTAGTGTTTCCATGACTGAAAATAACAAGAGTTGTTGCAATAGATGTTCCGAATAGTAGTTTTGCAGGCAATAAAACTGTTGCTTCTATAAGACCGTTTTCAACAAAGTATTCCCTTATTTTTCTGTCTGTAGAATTCCATGTTGTTCCATTTGTCATAATGGCTACAGCCCTTCCATCCAATTTCATCTGCTCAACTAATTTCAAGTTAAATATCCAGTCTGAAGAAACTCTCTTTATATTATCCGGAAAATCCACAATATCTTCAATATCAGGAATAGAGATCATAAAAGGATAATTTGCAAAAAGCTTATCTACATTCTTTTCCGCTTTGTATGTTATAGCATCATTTAAAACTAAAGATATATCCCTGCCCAATAGTGATGCCCTTATATTTGCAATAAAGTTATTTGCCATACTAAGCTCTATACCGGTGTATTTTATCTTATTTCTCAGCAATGCTAGCTCAACAAAAAAATTACCCTTGCCTGAACAAAGCTCCAATACACTATCATTTTCCTGTACATTCAATATCTTAGCAACCAGCTTTAATATTCCTCTTGGCGTAGATGACTCTTGGAAAACATCTTCTAAGTCATTATTAAATAACAGATATGCAAGGAGATTCTCTGCATCAAATCCATATACCTTTAATCTATATAATATAGACGATATCTCAGGAAAATAATAGATTAACTCACTTTTTATGCCGTCATCTACATCACAGATATTCTCAACTAATTCGATACTGTCAAGGTTTTTAATTTTGTCCTTAGCTGCCCTGTACAATAAATATGCTAATATGGTTGAATATCTTGATTTATTATCACCTGATATTATACGAAGCTCACTGCTTATAGCATCTGAAATATCTGATGTATCAATCTTTTCCAAGCTTTTAAGATATGATATATCCATGCCACCCCTTCTAGGTTTTTAATAACCTTTATTTTTTAAGGTTATAATAAACCTAAAAAATACGAAAGTCAAGCCTAGTTTTAAGGTTTTTAATAACCTTATTTTATTTATAAATATTTTCTATCACACACATTTTTTCTCCCCACATTTCCCCTCATTGTACTATAATCATACTATAAAATTCAGAAAGGACATTAAGATGAATTCAATAAAATCTTTCTTATCAAAAAATCTTATAGGTATGCTTATATGCTTTATTATTGCCTTGCCGGCTTGGTTTCTGGGGAAGAGATTTCCTATAATCGGAGGTCCGGTGATTGCGATTATTGCCGGTATGATTATTACACTTTTTTGGAATGATAAGGGCATGGCAGGTAGCGGAATAAAGTTCACTTCAAAATATGTTTTGCAGGCGGCTGTAGTTTTCCTTGGGTTCGGCCTTAATCTAAGTGTTGTACTCCAAACCGGTAAGCAGTCTCTTCCTATCATCATCTGCACGATATCCACTGCGCTTATAATTGCCTTTATTTTACATAAGCTGATGAAGATCCCCGGCAATATTTCAACTCTTGTTGGGGTAGGCTCTTCCATATGCGGAGGTTCAGCCATAGCGGCAACAGCACCTGTAATAAATGCGGATGATGACGAGGTGGCACAGGCCATATCCGTTATTTTCTTTTTCAATGTATTGGCTGCATTGCTCTTTCCCGTTTTCGGCAAGATGATTGGCTTTGATACTCTAAGCGGAGAGGCTTTCGGAATATTCTCAGGAACTGCAATAAATGACACTTCATCCGTTACCGCCGCCGCTTCCACTTGGGACAGTATGTGGAATCTGGGCACTCAGACTCTTGATAAGGCGGTTACTGTAAAGCTTACCAGAACTCTTGCAATCATTCCCATTACTTTGGTGCTTGCAATAATCAATGCAAAAAAGTCAAATGATAATCAGAATAGTTTCAGCCTTAAAAGATCATTTCCGATGTTTATAATATTTTTTATTATCGCATCTGTTATCACTACTGTTGCCCTAAGTGCAGGTGTACCTTCACATTCATTTGCCCCTTTAAAGGATTTCAGTAAGTTCTGTATTATTATGGCAATGGCTGCAATCGGACTGAACAGTAATCTGATAAAGCTTATCAAATCAGGTGGCAAGCCTATTATACTAGGCGGTATATGCTGGGTAGGTATTACCGCAGTAAGTCTTATAATGCAGCATATACTTGGTATTTGGTAAAAAAAGTGTGCAAGCCCCAAAACTTGCACATTTTTTTAATTTATCATCACTTTATAAAGTATTACATCTCCATAATCTTTATAAACTGTAGTACTTCCATCCTCCAACAAATATCTTACAACATCCGCAGCTCTTTCTCTGCCTTCCAGATACTCATCTTCAACACAGATATATTTTATATCCGCATAATGCAGATAATCCTTAAAATTATCAAGTGTTCTTACAACCGCCGAATTACCTCCGCTTCCTGTAATATCCGTATAAGTCCTTATATCCGCACTTAATATTTTAAGTAAGTTGTCCTCTGACAATAATAGTGTTCTTGGATTTCCCAATTTCATCAAATCCATATATACATCCACAAATTTGCTGTCTGTGTTTCCCAGCACTTCTTTGTCGATATATCTGTCATGATGATTATAGATTCCAAGTTCTCTAATATACTTCGGATTTTCAGTCAGCCCTCTGATACCTGCCCAGTTTGTAACACCCGTTATAAGAAGTGAAAATGCTATACATGGTATCAATGAATAGAATAAACTCTTAACTCCTGTTTCTTCAACCAAAAAACAAACCGTAATGATAACCAAGACAAACAACAATATGAAATAATTACCGTCTACCTGATTTAATATAAATAAGCTAAACAGACTGACCGCAGCATCTACTCCGAGAATAATCATTATATATGTAAATATATCCTTATTACTATTATTCTTAATGCAGTATCTAAGAGTAAATACAGCCAGAATTATAAATAATACGGTTATCAGTACAGTAGGTGAAGCTATATAAATATGCGTCTCATTTGTAGGTGATATGAAAAGCTGGAATAGTCTGTAAAATATATCCACGCTCTCACCTGATGACATATTCATACCGGCACTTCTATAATCTCCGATAGTATAAGGATATTTTGTCTCTATTCCAAGCTTATACCATACAGAAGAATATACCGAAGTAATAATATGTCCGGTAAGTATATATGTTCTTGCATATACAAGTACTATTGCAGCTATCGGAATAATTAACAGGTAGGCAAATTCGAATAAATTTTTGATTTTATTTTTATTCTTTATAAGGTCTGTAACAAGATAAATAATATTTGCAATGCCTATACCGAAGCTGAACAATAGACTCGTAGGCTTATATATAATACTTGCAAGCAGTGCTATCAATGCAAATGTAATATAGTAACTATGTCTTTTTTTCACATACAGGCACATATTCAGTATTGATATCAGCTGCATTAATAATGTAATCATATCAGTCTTTGCCGACAGCCCCATATTCATAATTGCAGGTGTCACTGATACCAGTACTACTGCAAGCCATGACTTATCAGTCCTTTTTTCACTACAGACTTTTACTATCTCAAATACCGTAAAAAGTACCATTATTGCACATATGTAAGAAAAGCTCAGTACAAATCCGAAGCTTTTCTTTGTATTAAGTACAAGGGTAAGTATCTCAAGACCTTTGGGATAGACATATACATCGTTTACAGTTCCCAGATTGTCATATATCCCTGTATTTCCGATAAGTACTGACAAGCTTCTAAGTCCGTACCTTAAAGAATCATAGTCCAAAGTAATATTGATTCTTCCAATTTGTAACAGAATTGCTGAAAGTGATATTGCAGAACCTAGGCAGAAAAAATTTTTATTTTCGAACTCTTTCTTTTTTTCTGTATTATTCTTTACTACCGGTACTATTATTTTGAAAAATCTCATCAAAATATAAGTGACTACAACAAGCATTGCAAGTCCCAGAGTAAAGTATCTTACTCCTTTTTTTGAAGCAAGATGAAGTGCTGAAAGTACACATATGAAAATAATATATGTAAGGCTACCGGCGGTAAAGCTGTTTAAATAACGGGCTATAATGCCATCTTCCACACAGATTTTTCTCACTTTTACAAGTATTATTTCACCAAGCCAAATGAGTACCATAAGGAAGATACAATCTACTATAAAAGCGGTGGCATCCTGATGTAAAATCATATATATCAGACTAAAAAATCCTATACCTATAAGTCTTATATAATTGTTTTTCACCAATCTTAATATCAGATAAAATATAACAAATAGCAGTATATGTTCAAAATAAAGCATCTTTGTTTCCATCTCACCGATATCAAATAATATATAAGTCTTTTCAGCCAATAAAGAAAAACTGTATATACTAAGAATGGCGGCACATATAAAAATAAGCAAATATCCGGTTTTCTTAATCTTCATATATAAACTCCAAATCTCTTGTAAAACAAATCTTCCTCATCAAATTACCACCTATTTTCATCAATACTCTCCCTGATCACCCTGTATTTTAAATTTTGTCTCTAATACCTAGAAAATGTCGAAAAAGTCATCATCGTCTTCAGGAGAGTCATCATCGTCTTCAGGAAAGTCATCATCGTCTTCAGAAAAGTCATCCCTGAATTCAAAAAAGTCATAGAAAATTTCATCCTTTCCATTTTCCGCTCCCCCATATAGTTCTACCATCTCAGCTATGGGCTTTATTTTAAATGACTTCGGTTCAAACTCGTCTGTTTCATATTGATCGTCTTCATATATATCTGTTTCATATAGCTTTATACTGTTTTTCAGTTCTTCTATAAATAAGCTTCTTTCTTGAGTAAATCCTTCAAATACGTTCGGCTCTTTCATATTATTTGTAAGCTTTTTATACAGTTCATTTTCCATTATATTATATCTTTTTGAAAACTTAGGTTTTGAGCCTCTTCTGAATATAATCTGATTTCCAAGTTTCATATTCAGACAATCCTCTGTCATTATTCCGGCCCTCATTCCGATATTTCTTGCAGTATCCAAATCATTTGAACCCATATAAACATATGTATCACAGTTATTAATAATAGTTGTAGCACTGTCTTTTCCATAAAGTGAGGACAATTGTGACTCCGACTGTATCAAAAGTGTAACTGAGATACCCTTTTCCCTGAATATTGAAATATACTGGTCAAATAAAGGTACCGGACATCCGGTGGCAAAGTCGTCCGCAAGAAAATGAATAGGTCTTGGCAATACACCTCCATCCTGTCTTTCTCCAATTTCAAACAGCTCTTTAAATATATGTGCATAAAACATATTTATAAAACTGTTTAAGCTTGGATTTACCGGACTGGTAGTCACAAACAATGCTCTCTTTTCCATTGCCAGCTTCTCAAAGCTTATCTTATTTTCCATCTTGAACATTCTTCTAAGCTCAGGTGTAAAAACATATCCGATGGCCGTATTCAATGTTCCGAAAACACAACTTGCGGTTTTTATAGGCAATCTCCTAAAAGATTTCCAGTTAACTGTAGCGAAGTTAAAAGAATTAGCAATTTCAAGCTCTAAAAAATTGTAATCATAATTAGTCTTTATCTCGCTTGTATCATCCTCAAAGCTAAGCTTATCAATCATCTCAAGAACATCTATAAAGCTCGGATCATCCTTTTTCATCAGTACATAGGATATAAATGCCGCAAAAAGTGAAGTAGCCGCCTCATCCCAGAAAGGATCCGCATTACTGTTTTCTTTTTTCTTATTTGCTGTAACAATGCTCTTGGCTACAAAGACTATATCCTGATAACTCTTGATAAAATCAAGCGGATCATAAGCTATATTTCCATTTTCAGGATGTACAAAGTCAAGATCCCAGACCTTATAATCTCTTTCTTCCAATAATGAAAAATATTTATTTACAATTCTTCTCTTTGTTACAGAAGTAATGATATTTCTGTTATATGATTCCAGAAGAAATGCCTCCGTTATGGAAAGGGTTTTACCTGAACCTGAGCCTCCGACTACCAAGATATTATTGTTTATACCGGTTATATTACTGTCTGTAGAAAATATACAATCTTCGCCTTCACCTAAAATCACCCTGTCAATTTGGGATTGTATCTGCTTACCATTTTTATCTCTCATTACCACTCCGCTTCTTTTACAAAATCAATAACTTTTGAGAACTCTATTATTTCATCACATAGATTGAATGCAATTGCTTCATCAGGTGAGAAATAATGATCAAAATCAGTAGCTTTGTCAATCTCTTCTTCGGTCTTTTCTGTATGTTTTGCCAGTAGACTGTTAATTTTCTTCTTGGTTTCAAGCATGCTGTCTGAAATACTCTTGATACTTGAAGCATTTCCTGATACTCTTCCGCCAAGCATCGGTTGATGTAGCATAAGTTCACTGTTTGGAAGCATATATCTTTTGCCTGCACATGCCAAAAGCACTGCAGCCATGCTGTAGGCTTTTCCCCTACATATCATCCTTACAGGTGCTATGGAGCCTACTATTGCATCATACATCAAAAGACCGCTGTTTATTTCTCCTCCCGGACTGTTTATAAGCACTGTAATAGGCTCATTTGACTCCAGATTGAGTTCCAATATCTTGTCTGTAAAATCAACAGCCAGCTCATCTGTTATTTCTCCATTGATATTTATACATCTTTTACTGAAAAACTTTGCTTCCAGTGATATCTGTGTAATACCGCTGTTTGTCTTTATTAATGTACTTGTACTCATAATATCTCCTATAATCAATGCCTTTTAAAGTTCTATATTAAAAGTTTCACTCTATACTTATCCTAATTTGGATTATTATTAATTACCTGCTACTGTTTCTCCTGTCCAGTCTTTGATACCGCCAAATTCATATACATTTGTATATCCCATAGCTGCAAGTTTTTCTGATGCCTGTCTGCTGCGATTTCCGCTTCTGCAATATACAAGTATAACCTGATCAAGGTCAGGAAGCTCTGTAGGCTGAGTATTTGTTATACTCTCATTTGGTATACATATAGCCCCCGGAATATGACCTGCTGCATACTCATCCTTGCTTCTCACATCAACAATCACATGGCCGTCTTCATTTGCCATCATCTGCTTTGCAGTTTCCTGATCAATATGTGTATAGCTGTCTTTTTTAGCTTCCTCACTTTCCTTCATAGTTTCTCCGGCTTTTTCGCTTGCAGCTACACTGCTTACAGCTGTTTCCTTTGCTGTAGTCTCCTGCATACTTGCATTGTTTGAGCATCCTGCAACTGTGAGTAAAACTCCTGTTAATATAATTCCTGCTATCTTCTTCATATAAATAATACCTCTCTTATATTTAATTTCTTTCTGTGCGATACCTTCACATATCTATGTTACCATATCGCACATCTTCCATTATAGCATGAATTCATTTGTGTATCTATCAAATAAGTGAGAAGAATTCAACCATAAGCAGTCAGTATCAAGCAATGTACCGTATCCTCCAATCTCCTTAGCTACCAACTTCATATGCTTTGAATTATCATACTTCTTCCGGTCAATGTAGTTTCCTGATTGAATGAAACACCTTTATTCATACAGTCTTTTATAAGTTTTACGGCCATCTTCATTGCCTTAGCCTGATCGGATTGATTCCTCCAATCTCCACCATTGGATATTACGATTTCATCTGAATTTACTCTCACTCCGAAATCATGATTTTCCTGTAGTAATGTACTATATAAAGTTGACTTTCCTGCACCGTTTACTCCGGCAAATATTGTATATATGGGCATATTTTTAATCCTCTACTTTTTTTATTTCTTACGCCTCAGATAATCAAAAACTATTCCTTTTTTCCAGCTATTATTAGATAAACTCTCTTCCATAACCATTGGAGAATCTGCTTCCATTGCAGCACACATAGCCTGTGATACTCCTTCATATATCAGCTTTGTGCCTATATCATCATGTATATAATTTACAGCTCTTTCTTTTCTTATTCCAAATCTCTCGGCTTCTGCACATGCATCTATATTTGCTCCTATGAAGATAAATTCCCAGCCATACTCTTTCTGCTCTTTTTCAATCATCTTCTTAACCTGCTTGTAGTTATAATTGATGCTTGCATTTTCCATTCCATCCGTTGTGATAACAAATATAGTCTTATCAGGCCTGTCTTCTTCCCTTGCATATTTATGGATATTGATTATATGTTTGATTGCACCACCAACTGCGTCCAAAAGTGCTGTCGATCCTCTTACAAAATACTCTTTACTTGTTATCTTATCCACCTTTTCAATCGGCACTCTGTCATGAATAACCTCGGTTCTGTCATCAAACAATACTGTTGATACATATGCTTTCTCTCCTGTCTGTTTTTGCTTTTCAATCATTGAATTGAATCCTCCGATTGTATCAGCCTCAAGACCGCTCATTGATCCGCTTCTGTCCAAAATATAAACTATTTCTGTTAATGTCTTTTTCATAAGATTTCTCCTTTAAAATTGTTTTGTAAGCTTATGATACATTAATCGAAGCAAAAAAAGGTCAACCCAAAGGCGACCTTTTATATTTAACTTGAAAGTGGCTCTAAACCGAAGTCAAAGAGCACAATATCTATTTTGATTACATTGTAATCTTCATTCCTTATAAAGTATTCCACCACCTTGTCTGTCTGTGAAATAGGTGAAAGTGCATATCCCGCAATCCTTAAAAAATCCACTGTTTCATCAATATTTAACCTAAGTCCGACTGCAAGTGCCAGTACTTTCTCTTTTGAAGGCTTTACCTTTCCCTTTAAAAGCTTTGAAAAATACTGCTTTGATATATTTGAAGTTGCGTAAACCTCGGAGTTTTTCAATCCCTTCTTGTTTATAAGTTGCTGTAAATGTTTTTCAAAAGATTCAGTATATATCTTCTTTAACGCATCTTCCAGAGATTCAGAAACATTCTCAGCCTTCTTTTTTCTCAAGAAATCCGGTATGTTTAAAGGTGAATGACTATACTCATGTTGAAATTCTCCTACTCCTGTTTCAAATTCTTTCAGACTCGGATATGGAGGCTCTTTGTAACCGAAACATTCCTTATCATCTTCATGGTAATAATCATCTTCATATGCGTTGTAATCTTCATCCACCGTCAGATACTCAGTAGCATTGGCTGCCGCTACATAATCATCATCTATAAACTCTGTAACTTTATCCACCAGAGTGCCGGAAACCCGTACCGCATCACTTCCGAAAACCACAAGAAATATTTCTATCTCATACTCTTTTAAAAATTCCGTGAAGGCTTCTACAGCTATAGCTACACCGATTTCTTCAGGAAACCTGTATGTACCTGTTGCAAGCAAAGGAAATGCTATGGATTTGCAATTATTTTCAACTGCCATATACAACGCTTTATCATAACACTGCCTAAGTATAGCGAGTTCATTACTTCTTCCGTCCTTCCAAACCGGACCGCTTACATGAATAATGTATTTGGCATCAAGATTAAATGCAGGTGTAATACCTACATCTCCGGTATGTAAAATTCCAAGCTTTCTTCTTTCCTCTAAAAGCTCTTCGCTTCCTGCCGCATGATATATGGCGGTCTCAACTCCACGTCCGATAAAACCGTAAGGATTTACTGTATTAACAATGGCATCCGCTTTTACCTTAGTTATATCATTTCTTATAATCTTAAAAGGCACTATACTACCTCCATTTTTATATTCCAATTATATACTAATCTATCCGCCCATTCCACCTATACATGCTATTTACTTTTCATGCACCAGTTTACCTGTCATATGATCAATACTCATTACATACATTTTCACTCTGCTGCCTGCGCTTTCAATTTCCTTTTCAATGGATTCCGGGCTTGGATAAAATCCTTCAGCAAGTCTTCTCAACTGATTATATATCTTTTCCTTGTCATTCACTTCCTCCACACGCCCCAGACATACAACACTTTTGAATGTATTTGCCCAGTCGCCCTCTTCTATATGCCCCTTATCTGTAGTTGTAAAGCATACCTTGTTATCTTTTCCCAAAAGATCTACCTTAAGCCCCTGCAATGCACCGTGAAAATATATTCTACCGTCAGTTTCATCAAAATATTGATTTATCGTAACTGCATAAGGATATCCGTTCTCACCGTTCATAGCTATAACCCCTCTTGGTGCACTCTTCAGTATTTCAAAGCACTCCTCTTTTGACAGCTGCTGTTTAAATCTTCTCATTTCTCTAAATTCCATCTTATCTCCATTCGATTTAAAAATTATAGTACCTCTTCAACCTTTATTTGTACTAAAAGTTCTTCTATCAGTTCTTTTTTACCTACTCCTGCAGAAAATGACGTTGCACCGCCTGCCGCTGATGCATACTGCAAACTGAGTTTAAAGTCTTTGGTCTCATCATACTTTGCTACAAACATGGCAAGCATACTGTCACCTGCAGCTATGGTTGAAACGACTTTTCCCTTTGCAATATTTGCACCGAGTACATCACCATTTGATGTGAAAAGTATTGCGCCCTTACTACCTCTTGAAACCAGTACATTTTGTGCACCCATTTCCTGAAGCTTTCTTGCATACTTTTTTATATCTTCAACGGAATTTGGCTTGACTCCAAACATTTCTCCCAGCTCAAATTCATTAGGCTTAACGATAAAAGGCTTGTATTTTAAAGTATTAAGTACCATATCTTTATTGCTGTCCACAACCAGCTTTGCACCCTTTTGTTTTACCTTCTCCGCTATCTTTACAAAATCATCGCTCTCCATACCCGGTATAATATTACCTGATAAAAAGACGGTGTCCTCACTGTTTAATCCTTCAAGCGTACCAAAAAACTCTTTTACATTTTCTGCACTTACCTTACTGCTTTGAGAGTTGATTTCAGTCTCTGTATCTGTAGTCAATTTTATATTGATTCTTGTAAATCCCTTTGTTTCAACAAAATCAGATTCTATTCCCAGCTTTTTTAATTCATCTTTTATAAAATATCCTGTAAATCCTGCAATAAAGCCCAATGCCTTACTTTCTTTACCGATATTTTTAAGTAAAAGGGAAATGTTTATTCCCTTACCACCTACAACGTAATCGGATTCTCCGGTTCTGTTTAACTTACCAAGTTCGAAGTTTTCAACCTTAGTAAGCATATCTATCGCCGGATTTAATGTTATTGTATAGTACATCCATTATCTCCTTAAATACATGCAAATACTTATATCATTCCTTTTTTCTTTATTTCCTCAAGCCATGACGGAAACTCTTCCAATAGTCTGGCATAGAGTTCTTCATTTGATACCTTTTTAAAATCATCCAAAGCAAAAAATCCTGCATTATCCACATATCTTCCGCTCATGGTATCCAGCTTTTCAAGTATACCGTAATTCTTACCGCCTACACCCACAAACTGCCAGAAAATCGGCAGATGTGAGGCCTCTGTGATGATATTTTGTATTTCCCTTTTTTGGTTTACTCCTCCATCTGTAATAAAAAGTACATAGGCAGGTATCTTGGTATCCTTATATTCATCCACTACCATTCTCATTACAATAGGCTCATTATTTCTTCCTCCAAGATCCAACATCAGATGTTTCCAATCTTCAGGAACAGCCACCGTATAGTTTTTTAAATTTACGATGTCCATCTTTCTGGCTGTAGTTCCGTAAAACCAAAAGTCAAGTTCCCCGTCATCATCAAACTGTACTGCAAGAGGCAATGTCTTATTTACAATGGACTGTACCGTGCCGTTCTTAAAGCGTGGTACCATAGATCCTGAAATATCAAGAACAAGGCCTACTCTTGCCACTGTAGTCTCAAGATTCTTTTTCTTTAGCTCAAATACCAAAGGTTTTACAAGACTTACAAGCTCAGGTGCTTTCTCCATCTTCTTTTCAAGGGATACTTTCACAGGTTCCGCCGCAACAGGCTCTTGTACCGGATCACTTACTACTTCTTCCCCACCGAAATATTTTAAAAGCGCAGACAATCCACCGTCAAATCCGCTTGCCACACAGCCTATTCTCCAAACATCTTTGCGGTATATTTCCATAACAATAACTGCCTTTTCATTGGAGAAATCATTGCCTCCAAGTGTCATTTCTATATCCTTGGCTCCGGATTGATATACTTTAGTCTCAAGGCTATTCATCTCTCCCATAGTCTTGTTACCGTCAATGCTTACAGTAAATACCAGTCTGTTGATAAAGTCGGGAACAGCAGATAATTTTAATGTGTATCTTGCCCCGTCAGGAATATCTTCAACAGATATCTCACCGTTTGGACTCATCTTTTGATTGTAGAAAATCATATATCTTTCGTCCGAGAGTTTTCCGTTTCCATCCACTCCAAAACAACAAAAGTCATACTCCGCATTGCCTTTTACCTTCATATCAACAAAGATATTCTCATTTAGATTTACATAATTTTCAAGCTTATCCTTCCAACCTTTGACCATATTTCCCCCTTAAAATAAAATATTTACATTTCCATATAATAATATTCGGATAAAACCTATTAAAAACAAATGTGCCGGATAGTAAATATAAAACAACCACTTCATACTTTTATTGCTACCGACCTCACCATTATACATTTTTAAAAGCGGTAGGCACAAACATATACACAGCTGTAGCACTGCGTAGACTCTGTCTATAAATATAAAATAAACTGCCGCATATACTATGGCAAAAATAATATAATCAATTGCCTGCTTTTTAAAATCTCCTCTGTGCATATATAGGAAAAAAGGAACCATAACCGCAATACAGGACCAATCCGCAGGGAATGAAAGCAGATTTGCAAGTATTATAAGAAATACCGTTACAATACCGGGCAATTTATGTTTTTGCACTGCAAATATCAGCGTTGCACCTATGGCAAGTGACCATATGACACTTGTTTGATTGAATATTCCGCTTTTAAAAGGCACCGGACTAAGTCCAAAGGCAAAACTGTATGCAAAATGTGATATTACAGCAAATAAAAACAATCTCTTTATATACTTAACAGAATCTCCGGTATAATACGAGCCTTCCGCTATAAAAAACCACATGATAGGAGCGGTAAGACGTCCTATTATATGCAATGCACATACAAACCAAACTCTTTGAAGCCCCGGAAAAAGCAACCATGCCAAATGATCTATTGTCATTGCCACAATAGCAATTAACTTTAAATCACCTGTATTTAAGCCTCTTTCTTTTATTTTTGAAAACATTTATATATTCCTTTCAAGATCAATTCCATTATATTATCTCCTAAATTGTAAAAAGGTCGAGATAAGAATCTCGACCCGGTCCCCAATGCAATGACTGGGCAACTCTGTTAGATACTATTATACATTAAATTTTAAAAAAACCAAGTACTAAATATCGATTTTATCTTCTCAATATTAACTATATTTAATTTTATGTCATTTTTTTAGGCTTCCCTAACCTTTTATCATAGAAAAACACCTTAAATCATGCTATATTTATATATACATAATCTACGTTTATTATTGAATCTTTCATTTTCCTATATTGAAAGGATAAATTGTATGAATTCAGAAAAAACAGAAAAGAAAATGCATGATGAATTACAGGCCGTAACCCGGATGATAGAAATATACTGTCGTGGAAAGCATGGCCATAATACCGCTCTATGTAAAGATTGTCAGAAGCTTATGGACTATGCACGCTCAAGAATTGAGCATTGTCCATTTATGGAAAGTAAAAGTTTTTGCAGTAATTGTACGGTTCACTGTTATTCTCCTGATATGAGAGTAAAAATCAAGGAGGTAATGCGTTATTCAGGACCGCGTATCATGTTTTACCACCCGGTCATGTGTATAAAGCATGCTCTTACATCTTTAACAGCTAAATTAAAAATATAGCCTAAAGTTAGGTATTCCAAATATGCTATATTTATTGATATTACAAAATAATATGGAGGTCTTTAGTCTATGATCAAAATGAGACTTATTCGTCTTTTGAAAGGCTCCGGAAAGTATATCCTCTACCAGGTTCTTTGGCAATGGATATCTCTTATTATGCAAATAATCATTGCAATAAACATTACCGGGCTTATTCAAGAAGTTTTCTTAGATACAACCTTTGAATCTCATATTCCAAGAGTTGTTATTGTCGTCATTGTAGGTGTTTTGATAAGAGCAATATGTGACAAACTCTACACTAAAGCAAGTTTTCATGCAGGTGTAAATGTAAAGAGAATCTTGCGTAATCGTATCTATGAAAAGGTACTTCGCTTAGGTCCTGCTTACAGAGAACAGGTACATACATCTGAAATAGTGCAAATGGCAGGTGAGGGTGTGGAACAACTTGAAGTATATTTTAGCAGATATTTGAGTCAATTTTTCTATTCACTGCTTGCACCTTTAACACTTTTTATAGTTGTTATGAGAATCAGTATGAAATCTGCTGTTATTCTTCTTGTAGCAGTTCCTCTGATTCCTATAGTGATCATGCTTGTAATGATTATTGCCAAGAGACTTCTAAGCCATTACTTTGACATCTACTACGGTCTTGGTGACAGTTTCCTTGAAAAGCTTCAAGGTATGACAACTTTAAAGATTTATCAGGCTGATAAAACTGCTGCAGATGATATGGACAGAGAATCGGAGCAGTTTAGAAAAATAACCATGAAAGTTTTGATGATGCAGCTTAACAGTACTTCTATCATGGATATAGTGGCATATGGTGGTGCAGCTGTAGGTATTATCAGTGCACTGTCACAGTTTTATAAAGCTGAAGTTTCTCTTTACGGAATGCTTATGATTTTATTCCTTGCTGCTGAATTTTTTCTTCCAATGAGAATCTTAGGAAGTTTCTTCCATATAGGTATGAACGGAATGAAGGCAAGTGATCGTATATTTGCATTCCTTGATCTTCCCGAGCAACAAAGAGGTAGTAAAGAGATAAGTGATAATGAAATTAAAATATCACTTGAAGATCTTTCTTTCTCATATGATTCAAATAAGACCATATTGAATAAAATAAATATGACTATCGAGCCAAAATCATTTGTTTCAATAGTAGGTGTATCGGGCTCAGGTAAATCTACCATAGCAGGTATTCTTATGGGTAAAAATCCAAAGTATAGTGGAAGTCTGAAGATAAATAATGATGAGCATAGTGAACTCACAAGTGAAACCATACTTGGTCATTTTACTCTGGTAGGCCATAGCAGTTGGATATTTGCAGGTACTGTAAGAGATAATCTTTTGATTGGCAATCCAAGTGCTACAGAAAAAGAAATGAATGATGCTCTTGAGAAAGTAAATCTTCTTGCCTTCATCAATTCTCAAGACGGACTTGATACAAAGCTTACTTCCAATGCAAGCAATCTCTCCGGAGGACAAAAGCAAAGACTCTCACTTGCAAGGGCTCTTCTTCACAATACTCCGGTATATATATTTGATGAAGCAACATCAAATGTTGATGCAGGCAGTGAAGAGATAATAATGAATGTAATACATGAGTTGTCAAAAAACAAAACTGTTATACTTATATCACATAGACTGGCAAATGTAGTTGGCAGTGATAAGATATTTATGCTTAAAAACGGAAACATTGTTGAATCCGGTATTCACTCTGAGCTTATGAACAATAAAGGTGCTTATGAGAAGCTGTTTACAGAGCAGATGAATCTTGAGAATTTCTCAAAAAGAAAGGAGGTAGTAGGATAATGAAACAAACCACAAGAAGATCCGGACTTTCAATTATGAGAAGTCTTATCGTTTTGGTAAAGCCTCTGACAGGTGTTATGTTACTTGGAATTTTTCTTGGTGTCATCGGCTTTTTATGTGCTATCTTCCTTACAATAACAGGCGGATATGGTATTATTTACGGACTTTATACCCTGTTAAATAACGGATTTACTTCTGCTCCCGACATTTCAAAAGTAATATTTATATCGCTTATTGTAATGGCTGTTGCCAGAGGTATTCTGCACTATGGTGAACAATACTGTAATCACTATATTGCCTTTCGTATACTTGCAATAATACGACACAAGGTTTTTGCAGTGCTTAGAAAGCTATGTCCTGCAAAGCTTGATGGAAAGGAAAAGGGAAATCTTATTGCCATTATCACAAGTGATATCGAACTTTTGGAGGTGTTCTTTGCACATACAATATCACCTATAGCCATTGCTTTTATCACATCTCTTATAATGGTTATATTTATATGGTCACAACATCCTATTGCAGGTATTATTTCATTGCTTGCATACATGACTGTAGGAATTGCTCTTCCACTTTGGAATGGAAGTCGCAGTGCAGATGCCGGAATGAAATTTAGAAATAATGTAGGCGAACTCAATAACTTTGTTATCAACAGTATGTATGGTGTAGATGAGATACTTCAATACAATCAGGGGGATATGCGCTTAAATGAGATGAATTCAAAATCTTTAGAGTTGGCGGATAATCAAAGAAAACTAAGCTTTTTTGAGGGTTCTCAAAGAGCAGCTACAAATCTTGTTATTCAACTTTTCTCATGGGTAATGTTCTTTTCTATGTTGATACTTTACAAAAATGAGAGTATAACTTTTTCTCAGATGCTGATTGCTACCCTGGCTATGATGAGTTCATTCGGACCTACTGTTGCACTGTCTTCTTTATCAAATAATCTCAATCAGACTCTTGCCTGTGGTGAGCGTGTACTTTCGCTGCTTGAGGAAGAACCGGTAGTTGAAGAAGTATCCGGTAAAGAAAATACTGTATTTGAAGGTGCCGATGTTGAAAGGGTAAACTTCTCATATGGTGACGAAACTATACTTGATAATGTTTCTCTTGATATAAAGAAAGGTCAGGTGCTTGGAATACATGGTGTGAGCGGTTCCGGTAAATCTACACTATTAAAACTGCTGATGAGATTCCGGGATGTAAAAACAGGTGAAGTGCATATTTCAGGAAAGAATATAAAGGATGTTAATACTGAGAATCTTCGTGAAATGACAGGCTATGTAACTCAGGAAACTGTAATGTTCCAAGGAACTATTGCAGATAATATAAGAGTTGCAAAGCAAAATGCTACTATTGAAGAGATTCAAAAGGCGGCTAAAAAAGCAAGTATACATGACTTTATAATAAGTCTTCCAAATGGCTATGATACGAGTGTCGGCGAACTGGGTGATTCACTCTCTGACGGTGAGAAGCAGCGTGTAGGACTTGCCAGAGCATTCTTACATGACGGTGACTTCCTGCTTTTGGATGAACCTACCAGCAATCTGGATGTTTTAAATGAGGGTATTATCTTAAAGTCACTCTCAGAGGAAAGTGCCGGAAAGACTATTGTTCTCGTTTCTCATAGAAAATCTACAATGTCACTTGCAGATAAAACCTATGAGATGGCTAAGGGTAGATTTTCATAAACTAAATAAGCACATAGCAAAAGAATTTCTCAAAGCTATGTGCTTTTGTTTTATCTTCTTGACTTATAGAACTCTTTATACTTTGGATCATCATTATCAAAGTATCTGAAGCTTACCGCCTTTATCTTTACAAGTTTTTGCCATATTTCAAAGGCCTTATCAAGCTCACCTATTTCATATGCATACTTTGCCTTCATATGCTCCAGCTCTTCATCAAATAAATGCAAATTGGCATTATTTTCTGTCATTCTCTCAAGCCATATTTTGGCATTCAACAAATCATTATTTTCCAGTGCTTTTTTAAAGAAGTTTTTTGCATATCCATATCCCTGATTCCATTTAGCTCCGGACTCAGGGAATGCTCTCCAGCCTTTATCTGCACTTTCAAATCCCTCTTTAATATTTCCTTCGTTAATTTTAGTTACTGCATCCTTACCGTATTCTATGACACTTGCATATCTTTCTTCATCCAACAGCATATCTTATTCCTCCATCATTGCTTTCAATTCGTCCAAATTCAACCAACCTTCACAATCTTTTACAACCTCTTCAGCCTCCTGCAACTTCGTCAAAAGCTTTTTCTCTGCATGATCACGCTCATAATCTTCAATATCCATAACTACAAAACGTCCTCCGCCATTCTTAGTCAAATATACAGATTCTCCCTTATGACAATTTTTCAAGACTTCATTACTTATAACTTTACCACCGAAGCCAACCTCTTTCCGCATAAGATACCGAATATACAGCATACAACACTTATTACAATATATAATCCGCCTAATGTGTATTGCTTATTATCAAGCAAGTTAAACGCTTCCAGTGAAAATGTTGAAAATGTAGTGAATCCGCCACATACACCTGTCTTCCAAAACAGTACTGTATTACCTGATATATTGTCTTTGTTACTTGTAAACCCGACAATAAAACCGATTAATATTGCACCCGCTATATTTGTAATAAGTGTAAGTATCGGAAATCCTGTTTTAACCGGTATAAGACTTATCGCATATCTTGCCATTGCCCCAACCGCTCCACCAAGTGCTACAAATAAAAAACTCATTAATTTCTCCGGTATTTTAATCCCTAATAAAATAATTACCATTTATATCTTTTGATATAATTGATGTACTTTCCAGATACTCAATACATTCAAAAATATATTTATCCGAAATATTTTCCAGTTTACATTCTATTACCTTTTTAACATCTTCCCAATTAAGACCTCCATTGCCACATCCTAAAGGTGGAATAGCAATCTTTTTCACTTGCAGTTTTGGTAATATATCGACAAAATAATCCATTGCCGTTTTAATATACTCTATCTTTGATTTTTCACGCCATTTATTTTTAGTAGGTAAATTTACAATAGTAATTCCATTTTCAGTAAAATAATGTACTTTTCCAATTGTCAATTCACTTGACTTACATGCTTTAATATACGACTTGTTATTTTCAGGAAATTTCAACTTAAACTGATAAGCAATTCCTTTTCCCATAACTCCTTCACAGTTTACCGCATTTATCAAGCAATCTGCACCACTCTCAAAAATATTTCCACTAGTATACTCTATCATAAAATCTCTTTCTCTATGTTAAATAAAAAATACATATTTATTCCAAAGTGATAGTTATTCAAAAGAACCTCCACCTCTATAGGTATTTACAATACAGGTGAATTTTTTACCGCACTTCGGACATTTGATAATATGGTAAATAATATCATCAATCCAATGTCCGTCTTTCATATGCTCACCTAATTTACAGTTGCCTTCAACAATTATAAAACCTCTTTTTTCAACAAGATCCTTAATATATTCTATAGTTTCTTTATATAGTTTGGGCGAAGAAAAGGATTCTATTTTTTTGATATTGGAACAATAATCACACATAACTATTTATATATTAATCCCCCTATTATTTCTAAACACTTATACTAACAAATAATAATCACTACATTTCCATTTACTTCAAGTATTTTCTTATAAAAATCTCTTAGTCTTTGGAAATATGTCATTAATTCTTCTCTTATTTTATCAGCATCTTCTTCATAATCCCAAATGTTCGGGTATATATTTGCTTTTTTAAACCGGCTCATACTTAAGTTCTCCAATGCTTTCTCTATATCAAAATCCTCAAGTGCAAATACTATATCCTTAACCTTCGACTTTTGTGTATAAGCTATATACTCCTGTGAGTTTTTAATAGTATTCACCCCAAAAACAGCCTCACTAAGATGATTATTTTCCATAGCTTCATCCTTACCCACTCCTGTAAGCACGAAGTGAAGCGCATCCCACATCTTATCCATGTCAAGTTGTATTTCTATATCATCATTACAATCTTTATCATCTTCAATATCCTCAACCGCTTCATTATAAAAGTTCTTCATTTCTTTTAAGTTTCTGTCGCTTAAATATTGATAATTTGCTATTATTCCCATTTTCAATTCTCCAAAAAATATTTTAAAACTACAACTTACTCTTACTGTAAAGTAAGCTTTCTATCATAACCAAAACCATATTTTGTGGATTTATTTCAAACTCGTTTGATACTATACGCTTATTAAAATACTTAACCAACTTATCATGATTAAGAAATTTATTTATACAAAGATACTGTTCAATTTCATCAAGTATAAATGCACTTTGTTTTAAATCCAAATCACTAAAACCATTTGCATAATGAACGCTTTTCATAATTCTTTTCAACTTTGTCTTCGGGTATTCTTCTTTAAGTGTATCTCTCAGTAAAATAACCAACTCCTCAAACGTTTGACTACCTAAATCCTTTGCACTTACACCTGTAATAATATTTTCATTGCCTAAATGTTCAATCAGCTTGATCATTTTTTGTTTCAAATCCATAAGTCCATTTTCACTCATTAAAACCTCCCCCAGGTAGGATTTATCTTTATTAATATTTACTTTAATTACTAAACATGATTATAATATAAGTTGATAAGTTAATTCAAGTTTGGAAAAAGCGGGGGATCAACAATGTTTGATAATATTGAATTAAAAAGTTTTTGGAAGGAAAGTGAGTATATAAATAAAGTCTGTACCGGTGAGAATTTAACAGATGAGATGGTGCAAGAAGCTGAAAAAAGACTGGGCGTTAAGTTACCGAAGTCATATATAGAGCTTATGAAAACACAAAACGGTGGTAAACCCAATAAGAATGTTTGGTTTGATGATAAGAATAGGTACCGTGTTGATGTAGATGAATTATACAGTATATCGGAAGAAAAAGAAGATTCCTTATTTGGAAAATTCGGAAATGAGTTTTGGTATGATGAATGGGAATATCCAAGAAATGTAGGTGTTATTATTGCCGATACAATCTCAGGCGGACATGAAATGATATATTTAGACTACAGAGATTGTGGCAAAGATGGAGAACCGAAGGTATCAATATGTATACAAGAAGATGATTTCGAGATAATTGTACTTGCAGATAACTTTGAAGAATTTATATTGGGGCTTAGAGCCTCAGAAGAAATTGAGTAGAATTTTCAAAAAGCCGCCAGAATTTAAACTCTGTCGGCTTTATTAAATGGTGACATTTAACCCTTTACAAATGACAGTTTTAATTCTGCCAGCTCTTTTAGCTTTCTTTCAAATACTGATTCACTCATACCTTTCCCGGTAGCAATCTCATAATAAGTATTAAATTCAGGATGATTATTTTCTTTTACAACCGCTAAAAGCTCTGCAAAATATCCCCAGGCATTATTATAACTTTTTGTTGAACTATAATCTTCTCTTTTAGGCATCCACTGCAGCTTTATAAAGAATTTATTCAGTATTTTACTCCAAGTTTCTACATCATCATCATAACAAAAGAACTTTGTTTCAAACAGACTGCCAAATCTCCTGTCCCAATATTTTACATTGTCAGGCAAATACCATGTATCACGAGGATTGCGGCATATCAACTCTATCGTTATCATTTCAAGTATTGAAGCCGGATCCCCTCCGACACAGCTATAACTTCCGGCAACTGAAGTTTGCGCACCTTCCACCTTTAGTTCTTCATAAGCTGTGTTGCTATCAAGTAATACTAAAGCAATTTTAGCTCTATCTCCAAATGCTTTACCTTCGCTTAATAATTTGTACTTATTAAATTCGTTCATTTAGCCTCCTTACTCCTATTGGAAAATGGTATCCATAACCGTAATTATTCTTCAATCATTTATTAAAAACCATTTTGACCTCAGCCCCTGCATTTACTCCTGTATAATTTTTCAAATACAAGTTGCCGTTATTTGCCGAGACAATATTCTTTACTACCCATAAGCCTAAACCATGTTTATTAGACTTATCTTTTACTTTTCCGGAAATGAATTTTTCTGTAAGTAAAGGTAATAAGTCTTTATTAAAACCTGTTCCTTCATCTCTGACTGTCAAAATAAACTCTTCAGGTTCATCTTTAAACTCTACCGTTATTTTAGAACCTTTTTTAGAATATTCAACCGCATTGGTAACTATATTTTGCAGAGCTACAGCTACTTCCTCTTTATCCAGCTTAATATTACTGCATTCACTTTTTATTATTTCTAAATTCAAACCGTTTAACCTACATATCCCGGACATTATCTCAATCCAATATAAAATCACTTCATTACTTACAACATCTTTTTTTCCTTCCATTGTATAAGAAAATTTTTTCAATTTATCAATATACTTTTCCAGCCTGTCAATACCGTTTGAAATATCTGCAAATCTATCAGAAGATAAACCGGGATTCTCTTCTTTTAATAATTCTAAATTTCCTTTAATCAGTGTTATCGGTGTTCTTATGTCATGGGTAAGTTGTTCCACCAACTCTTTTTGCTTAACTTGCATATCCCATTGCTCACCAAGAGATTGTTTTAGATTTTCAGCCAGTACATCAATCGAAACCAGTACTCCATCTATTTCTTTATACTTAGAATATTCTCTCTCATAATCCAAATCCATACGACTGATGTTATCATTAGCCATAGCAATTTTGTGGATTTCCCTTTTTAATATATTTGATGAGCGAATAAGAAACAAAGCGAATCCCAAAAACCAAATAATTAGTATCAGGACAATATATCCACACTCGAAATTTTCAAAGAGTTTATAAAGCTTTTTATTGGTAAATATAACATTAACCCTGTATCTTATTACCAGTTGTCTATTTCCCATTGCATAAGCTTTAAAAATATTTGAACCTATAACCTCATCGCTTGTTGACTTTCCGTTTTTTATGGCTTCCTGTACTAAATCATCATATTTTTTATCAATAGTATTTTCTATTATTTTTCCGTCTTTCAAATATAAAAAATCATAATAATATGGTATTTCAGCCGGTGTCCAATCTTCTGTTTGAAAACCTGTTTCCACTTTTCCGGACTGAATATCAGCATAGTTGGCAGGATATACTACTCCGGTATTTAATAATACATTTAATCCAACATAAAACAGCACAATGATAAATAAAGTATATACCAACTCTATAATTGCATATTTGCTGATTAAATATCTTAAACTTTTTTTATTTCCCACTGATAACCAACTCCCCAAACTGTTTTTATAGGATTTATATAATATGGCTCAAATTTACTTCTTATTAATTTGATTCTTTCGGTAATCGTTGTAGAACTGTCGCCTTCCTTATCATAACCATAAATTTCCGTATAAATTTTTTCTTTCGAAAATACTTGATTTCTATTTTTTAATAAAAACTCACAAATTTCGTATTCGCTATTTGTAAAGCTTATCTCTACATTATCAAAATAAATTTTTTTCGAAAGCAAATCACAAGATATCGGATAATCTATAAGTTTTGAATGTTTTTCTCTTTTTTCTCTCCGAATATGTGCAGCTACCCTCGCTCTAATTTCAGCAAGAGAAAAAGGTTTTGTCACATAATCATCCGCTCCTAATGCAAATCCTTCTACTTTGTCTTTTTCAAAATCTTTCGCTGTAAGTAAAATAATAGGAATATCTATAATATTTCTGTATTTAGTCAAAAATTCAAAACCCGACATTTCTTCCATCATGATATCCAGAATAATCAAGTCATATTTGCATAAATCACTTGGCCGGAGTTTCAGTGCCGAATTACAAATAACGACATTATATTCTTTCTCAAAGGTTAGCTTTAATAATTTAAGCAAATCTTTGTCATCATCTATTATGAGAAGATTCATACCTTTCATTCCTCCATTTCACTTATTCCGTCCCATCTATTATACCAAAATGATAATATTACCACACTTACAAATGAGATCAAAAAAGATATAAAAAGATAAAAAATAACAGTATCTACATTAAAAGATCCACTGACATATCCGTATATAAGTCTTATAGGATAAACAAACGGAAAGTAATACCATATACCGCTTCCCAAATCTGTTGTGCCTAAAAGAACGGCAGCCAAGGTACAAATAACACCTGTTAAAATAGAGCCTGTATAATTGAATTTTAAACTTAAAAATTGATAAACAGGTACCATACTAATCAATCCCACAGACCCGATCATAGCATAAACTGCCAAATTCAATATTTGAACATTGATTCCATAAAAGTATAAAAATAACATAAACGGTAAGATCGCTATCCCTTCAATAGTCATTAATAGTATAAAGATAAATATAAATCTAACAAAAAACAATTTTTTTCGACAAATTCCTATTCTTAAATCATTGGCATAGTTCCCGGCTTTTTTGTCGCTTTCATATAACATGGGAATAAAAAAGCTGACAGAAAAGCTTGCTAAAATCGTATATGCTACAAAAAAATAGGCAAGTTCTACTCCTTTCAAACCTGTTGCACTTAAAAGATATACAATAAAAAGACCGGTAAAAATTAAAGGACACAAGATAATTACCATTATGGCCGGTGTTCTTTTGATTCTTAACAGGTAAGACTTTAGAATATTAAGCATGACCTTTTCCTCTTTCCATCACTATATTTATAGCTGTTATTATGATATACACCATGACACTTAACACTAATCCGACATATACTGCATTCATAGATGTTAAAGGGGATGATTTTTCCAAAAAAGTACCGTTAGGATGAACCTCAATAATCGGACATAGTATACGTAAATTATAATCCCAAGGGAAAAATTCCCAATACGAGGTTACAGCAATAATTGCCGACGGAAAGGTAAATATAAAATTAATTAAAATCACTAAAAACCTTTTATGAAATAATTTGTAAATAAAAAAAGATAAAGCAACTACCGGCAAACTTCCAATAAATAAACAACAGGTAGCTACTATCATGATTTTAAGACTAATCTCCTCATGTAATAAAAATCTACCTATTAAATAAATTCCTGTCGATGACAATATCAAAACAGTAAATAATTCAAAAATAACTATTCTGTTCTTGGCAATTAACATCTTTTCCGGGAGTATATCCAATCTTCGCAACAAGGCAACATGCTCTTCTTTCTCTTTACTAACAATATTAACTACAAGCAGACTTAATACAATAGGTAAAATCAGAACAGGATACCAATTAAATGCTGTGGCCATTAAATAACTTCTTCCTACAGGGCTTTGCCCCATAATACTGACCATAAAAAGATTAAATAACACAAAAATAACAGGTACTATATATTTTAGTGTAGAATTGGCAGCTCTTTTTTCCTTAATCCATTCCGCTTTCAGCATCTTAATCATCATTCATCACGTCCTTTCTAATAATTTCCATAAATAAATCTTCCAACTTAGACGAATCGGTATTTTGACCTTCATAACTTAAACGTCCTTTATTTAGGATACCTATTTTATCTGCAATCTGTCCTACTTCACTCAAAATATGACTTGATAATATTATTGTAATGCCTTGACCTGAAAGCATTTTTATCAACTCTCTTAATTCTTGAATTCCTACAGGGTCTAACCCGTTTGTAGGTTCGTCAAGAACTAATAATAACGGGCTGTTAATCAGTGCCATTGCAATACCCAGTCTTTGTTTCATACCTAGGGAGAACTCTTTTGCCAACTTTTTGCCGGTATTATTCAATGAAACCATGCTAAGTACTTCATCAATTTTCTTTCTGTCAATATTCAGTAAAGTTGTAATAACCTCTAAATTTTCATAAGCCGTTAAATTAGGATAAATAGCAGGATGTTCAATAATCGCCCCAATTTTCTTTACATCATCTGCAGCTAACAGATGATTTTCAAACATCACTTCACCCGAGCTTTTTGGAATCGCTCTTGTTATGATTTTCAATAATGTCGATTTCCCGGCACCGTTAGGCCCCAACAGACCATATACCATACCTTTTTCCACTTGAATTGAAACATTATCCAGTGCAATCCCGTTTTTATATTTTTTTGTCAGTCCTTTCGTTTCTAATATAATACTCATTTGATTTACCTCCATCATTTTTATGGTATTGTTATAGCCGATAAAAATAACTAAATTATAACCGTAAAAATTTTATGGATCTGTTGAGATATATTTCATTAAAATAGGCACATAAAAAAGCACATAGCTGAAAGACTTTAAAATCTTAAAGTTATGTGCTTTTGCTTTACATTCCCACTTGTTACATAATTTCTACTGTAATATAAAAACGATACAATACCACTATAAATTCAACAGATTCATTACCATTTTTACCATCACATCTTTTTCTTCCGGTTTTGATTCAGCAATCCTCCAAAGATTGATACACATCCTGACCAAACACACTCTGGTAAACAGCGTCAATAATTCCTTCTACCTTGCCGGCCTCTTTTTCTACACCAAATACATCTGTTTCAAAAGGATCTTTCATCTGATAAACCATACGAATACACTCTTCATAAGTAATGCGGTATACAGGAGCACTTCCCTCCGGCTTACTTAATGCCTGATGGTCATATTGATCCAAAAGAATCAATGCATCCGTGTATTCATTCACAGCTCTGAGCACATCTTTTTCCTCTATATCGAGTGCATCTGCAATCATCCTTGACTGGATATCAACTGTTTTCTTAAGCGCTTGAAGACGCTTTTCATTGATTGCATAGCCTTTCAAAATATACTCTTTAAGAACATTATTTGCCCATTTTCTGAAAGCTATACCTCTTTTTGAATTAACTCGATATCCGACAGACAAAATCATATCTAAATTATAAATTTTAGGTTTTCTTCCCCCTGTACTTCTGTCGGAAAAACCGACAGAAGTCTCATCCAGTTCTCCTGAAGCAATAATATTTGAAATATGTTCGCTTACTGTAGCGTGTTTAACATCAAACAATACTTCCATTTGCTTTTGTGTCAGCCAAACGGTCTCCAGTTCAGTATTGATTTGAACTTCTATATTAATATCACCATCTGTAAATAATACAATTTCATTCTTCATTCTTTAGTTACCCTCCACGAATATTTCCCGATAGCATTTCTAATATAGATTTTACTGTACTTTTCATATTCAGTCCATCTTTTAGTCCGGGCCTGTAGAAAAACTCTTCAAAACGCTCTAACTTTATCATCCATTTAAACTGCCTCCAAAACTTTAAATTAACACTCAAACCACATATAAAAAGTGGGTTAAAAAATCAACCCACCCCAACACTTGACAAAGAACCCATTATTTGAATGAGTCCTACAGACCCAATTTTAGTATGTCCAATATTCTCCTTCAAATACAAATTCTATATTTTTCTCAACTTTTACACTCTATCCACTGCACCAACCGGGCAAACCGTTAAGCAATTACCACAATGCAGACAATGCTTATTCTCAATTACATAGGGTATGGTCTCTTGGTTAATGCAATCTTGTGGACAAACTTCCACACACCTTCCACATCCGATACAACCATCCGTAATAAAATAACCTTTCATTTCATCTTTTTTAGCTACAAAAGAAAAATTTGCTCTCTCTATAGGCTTTTTAGATAAATCAAACCATTCTCCTGTACCTTCATAAATTTGAAATACTGTCAGGGCTTTTCTTGATTCTGCAGTTGGATATATTTGATACATATATTGATTCTTTTCAAATAACTCAGGGATTTTTTCATATCCAAGTTCTCTAACTTTCCCTCTTACAGATACCGCCACTCGTGACATTGTGTCCTCGCCTTTCATCGCTGTAAATGCAAGAAATCTCCTATCTGATAATCTATCATATAAGTTCTTACCTTTTGCGGTCAGAAAATATAAACTTGAATCGTCTGCATCCATCATATCAATAGCTGCTGTGACCGGAAGACCTTCGCTATCTACAGTCGCAACTATAACTGTATGAATTCCATCTACTATATATTTCAAATAATTCTTCGCTTCCATCATGATTTTCCTGTACCCCTTGCCACCTTATATTATAATATCAAAAGTTACATTAGAACTTTCCATTCTGATTTTTCCAAGTCGTTTTGTCAGCTATTATTTCCATAACATCCCAGTGTTCTGCAATTTTCCCATTTTCCACACGGAACAAATCATAGAAGGATGTTGCCACACCACCAAATGTTCCTTCACTTACTGCAAGTGCATAATCTCCATCAGCCAATACAAAATAAGTCTTATTATATATCATCTGTATTCCCTGTTTTGCCAACGCTTCAAGTGCTGCACCAAGCCCTGAAAGTCCATCAGCAATTGCTGTATTGTGCTGAATATAATTATCTCCATAGAAGTATGAAGTGAGCCTATCAGGATTTTCTCCACGAAGGACATCTCCTACAAATCCCTCTACAACCTTTCTTGTATCTTCCTTATCCACATCTTTCTTCTCTAAGTTGCCGTCAATCTGTGTATGCCCTGACGGATTAGGTTCCGTTTTTGTAGCCAGATTGTCCCAGTGCTCTGCAATCTTTCCTTCTGAGTCAAATCTGAAAATATCAAATGCTACCTGCTCTCCTTCTCCTGCAAAATTATATATCGTTTGTAGAAACACCTTATCGCCATCCTCAAATGCACGAATATTATTAACTGTTGTTTTAACCGGTGCCGATGCAAGATATTCCACTGCTCCTACAAAAGCATCTCTTCCTGTTCCATAAGCAAGATTATGCTGAATGTAACCCTCTGCAAGAAGTTCCTTTGCCTTCATTGTATATCCTGATGCAAATGTGCTGATAAGTGCCAATGCTTTCTCTTTGTTTGTCATGATAATTTCCTCCTGAATTTGATTTATTGCATTGATGTAACCTTTATTTTTTCATCTTGTGGGCTTATATTATCGCTATGTGGATGTAATGTCAACAGTTACATCTATATTTTTACGATATACTTGATAATTGGAAGAAAATGAAAGAAAAATATGAGAATAACGAAATTACAAAAGAAGCATTGCAAGATTAGAAAGCTAACTATCCTGACATCCTGAAGAAAGATTATGTTCCTTTTGAAGAAAGCAATGTAAAGTTTTATAAAAAAGGTATATCTGCTAAGATTCCACCAGATATAAAATAAGCACAGAAAAAGCACATAGCCAAAAGATTTTTAGGTCTTAAAGTTATGTGCTTTCGCCTTATAATTTATCGAACTACCCCGACAAACGATGATTTATTTACTAGTAATTATGTGAGTAAAAATCAATTATGGGAATGCCTTTCGAAATGAGATAATTCCCAATAGCTCTTTCAATATCATCTTTTTTATAAACATTAAGTATCCCTTTTGTCAAAGGAAATATAAATACAAATGAGTCATCCCATTTTTCACCAACTTCATTTATTAATTTTCCAGAGGTATTATCATTTTCAAAGTTTATATCAAAACTTTTAGCAACAACACCCAAATGACCCTTATCAGTAAATTTCATCCAAATTATATCGCTCGGATATGTTAGATCAAATCTTTCTTTTATTCGTTCGTATTTGAAATCATATTTTTCATACCTACGTTCTTCTTTATTCCATTTTGTATCTTCCCAACTACATCCACACGCAATAATGCCGTTGCCTAAAATAATAGCCTGATTTTCATCATCTAATGCAAGTAGAGCAATATTTTCTTTCTCATCTAACTCGTTTCTTGACCTTAACATATTAATAAACTCATTTGCAAACGAAAACACTTTAGTAAATAAGATAGGTTTAAGTTTAGCTTGTTCTTTCGCTTTGATAATCCTCTTATCCCAATTTGATTTGCGTTCTTCAGAAGTAGTAGTCTCTGTCGTCCTTGGCGGTGTGTCAGGATTTTTAGCAAAAAATATCTCTATATTCTCCATAATAGTTTTCTTCTCCAAAAATATATATTTACTAGTTACCGCTTTTTAAACAATTCACCTAAATTCAACAACTCCCTTTTTAACCTACTATTTCAGCTTTTTAGTATCAAAATAGTATCATTTAGAGAAATTCGCTACATCAAAATCGCTGAAACTCATTGTTTTCAACAGTTTTATAGCAGTAACATATTTGCTTCTGCTATTCCAACTCAATAGTTCCCGGTGGCTTGCTTGTGATATCATAGAGTACCCTGTTTACATGGTCTACCTCATTGATAATCCTGTTGGTCACCTTTTCAAGTACTTCCCAAGGGAGTCTGGCAGCCTCTGCTGTCATAAAATCTATTGTCTTTACTGCACGAAGTGCTATGGCATAGTCATAAGTTCTGTAATCGCCCATTACTCCTACGCTTCTCATATTTGTAAGAGCAGCAAAGTACTGGTTGATTTCCTGTGAAAGTCCTGCCTTGTCTATTTCCTCACGGTATATAGCGTCTGCATCCTGAACTATCTTTACCTTTTCTGCTGTCACTTCACCTATTATTCTTATACCAAGGCCCGGTCCCGGGAATGGCTGACGGAATACAAGATGCTTCGGTATGCCAAGCTCAAGTCCCGCCTTTCTTACCTCATCCTTGAAAAGATCTCTAAGCGGCTCTATGATTTCCTTGAAATCAACATAGTCAGGGAGTCCTCCTACATTGTGATGTGACTTGATTACTACACTCTCTCCGCCAAGTCCTGATTCCACAACATCAGGGTAAATTGTTCCCTGTACTAAGAAATCTACCTTACCGATTTTTTTCGCCTCTTCTTCAAAGACTCTGATAAATTCCTCACCTATTATCTTACGCTTCTTTTCAGGCTCGCTTACACCTGCAAGTTTTGAATAGAATCTTTCCGCTGCATTTACTCTGATGAAGTTCAGCTTATAATTGCCGTTCGGTCCGAATACGGCCTCAACCTCATCACCTTCATTTTTTCTAAGAAGTCCATGGTCAACAAATACACAGGTAAGGTTTTCACCTACCGCTTTGCTTAGCATTACTGCTGCAACCGATGAGTCAACACCGCCTGAAAGTGCACAAAGTACCTTACCGTTGCCTACCTTTTCTTTTATTGCCTTTATACTGTTTTCTACAAAGGCATCCATTTTCCAGTTACATTCACATTTGCAGACATTCTTTATAAAGTTTCCAAGCATTACAGAACCGTACTCTGAATGCAAAACTTCAGGGTGAAACTGAATTCCGTATAGATTCTTCGCTGTATTCTCATATGAAGCTGCAAGACAGTCATCACTATGTGATGTAATCTCAAATCCTTCACCAATTTTACTTATATAGTCTGTATGGCTCATCCACACAATACTTTCCTTCGGCACATTCTCAAACAGTGCACTGTCAGTCTTATCCACTGTCAGTTTGATTTTACCATACTCTCTTACACTTGCTCTTTCTACCTTTCCGCCAAGTAGATGCTGCATAAGCTGTGCACCGTAGCATAGTCCAAGTACAGGAACTCCAAGTTCAAAAAGCTCTTTTGAATATGTAGCTGAATCAGGCAGATAGCAACTGTCCGGTCCTCCTGTAAGTATGATTCCCTTCGGATTTTTCTTCTTGATCTCTTCTAAAGGGGTTTTATATGAATAGATCTCACAATATACATTGTTTTCTCTTACTCTTCTTGCAACCAACTGGTTGTACTGGCCTCCAAAGTCCAAAACAATTATAAGTTCCTGCTTTAATTCCATCTGTATCTCCTATACTTGATAAATTAATTTGTACATACAATAATATATCCTAAATAGAAAAAAAACGCAAATATTCTATTGTTCTTAAACGTATAATTTTACTTTTCAGGTTTGTCCTTAGCAACGCTTGTTGAAACTATAAAATTTCTCATATTCTTATTTTCATCAATTCGTATATAAGCATAATACTCATTCCAGAATATAGAATCACTGTTGGTACGCCATGCTATTCCATATACAGAGTCTGTAGGCTCGGATTCATCCGGTATTAGCCAAAGTTTCTTTTTAAATATATTTTTTATATTATCTGTATCAAAAGTATCTAACAGATCCAGCACTTCAAGCTCAATATCTATACCGGCATTTTTCACTGCACTCTCACAGTCATTATCCATATAGAAATTCACGACCTTGGCATCCTTTATATCCACATCTTTGTCAAGACTTCCGTACAAATCTATTGCACCTATAAGTGTATCATCTTTAACTAATAAATATGGCGCTCCCCTTAGAGTCTCTCCTGTACTTCTATATCCCTTTTCTACAGTAATATTTTGATTTCTCTCAAACTTTGTATAAGAACCGCTTGTCAGCAATTCACTGTACTCATATGTATCCTCATCATTCATAATGTATATATCAAATCCTCCGTCTAAGAGGTCTTCTACACTTGTCTTACTCAATGTTATTTTCATCCCTCCTACACTCATTACAGGGGGCTTTACCGGTAAACCTATAAGAATATATCCGAAGCATAAAAAGACAATCAATAATGCCAATACTGCAAGAGAAAATATAGCATTATATGTACGCTTTCTTGCATTAAAAAAAGCTCTTACAGGTATTGCTATAATCATTCCGCCAAGAGCCGCAGCCCCTGATCCCATAACACTCATTAACTTCAGAACTATCAGTACCGTGATAACTATACTTAGAATATATAAAAATATCTCACCTATTTTCATTTTACTTGTATCGGTTTGATTATTTGCCGCTCCTCGCATACCGTATGCTGAACTTTTCTTCAAGCTGATTCTAAGCCAAAGTGCTATAGCAATAAAGCAAACTCCAAGGAAAACCATTAACCCTATAAATAATAATCTGGCGCTCATACTTACCCTCCTATTTACGTATTTACATATGATTATTCTACCATATTTTATATAATTTTTTTAATTTTTGCAAAAAAGCATTCCAAATTTCTTTTTCATATGTTATCATAACACAAATTTTTCTTTACTGAGGAATAAGGGAAAATTAGCGCCAGGGCTTCGGGGATTCCCCTAGCTGACGAGGTAAACAGTTATCGAAAGATTCGGCGGATGCTGTTTCGGAGTAGTGCATCGTAAAAGAAAGAAAAAAAGCGAAATCAAGATCGTAACAAAAGCTTTCTTCGCACAATAAACAATTAAATAGGAGTAAAATACTATGTGCGGTATTGTTGGTTTTGTTGGGCAGGGGAATACGAAGGATATTCTACTGTCCGGTCTTTCGCGTCTAGAATACAGAGGCTATGATTCTGCCGGAATAGCTCTATATTCTCATCCTTTTACTGTAGTAAAATCTGTAGGTAAATTGGAGGAATTGAAAAAAAAGGTTGTTGCTTCCAAAGAATGTGATTTTCCATGCTCTATGGGAATCGGTCACACACGTTGGGCAACTCATGGTAAAGCTGACGAAAAAAATTCTCATCCACACTTATCTATGAATAAAGAAGTGGTGCTGGTTCATAACGGTATTATTGAAAATTTTGCAGATTTAAAGAACTTTTTACAAGAAAAAGGATACAGTTTCTACTCAGAAACCGATACCGAGGTTGCTGTAAACCTGATTGAATATTTTTACTTGAAAGAAAAGAATATTTTAAATACTCTCTTCTTAGTGCAAAGAGAGTTGAAAGGTTCTTACGCCTTTGCAATTATGTTCGAAGATGATGCAAATACTCTTTATGCAATGAGAAAGGACAGTCCTTTAATTGTAGGAAAAGGTGAAAATTCTTTTTATATTGCCTCAGATATTTCCGCATTTTTGGACTATACAAATGAAATATATGCCTTGGAAAACAAGGAGATTTTAAGCCTTTCCGAAAATGAAATACATATTTATAACAAAAATAAGGAAGAGGTAAAACGCTCTTCCGGTATAGCCGATCTTGATCAAAGCCGAATTCATAAAGGAGAATATCTGCATTTTATGGAGAAGGAAATCTTTGAGCAACCACAGGCTGTAAAAGATACTCTACTTTATGCCTGCGGCAAAGAAAATGATGACTTTTCCTATGAGGCCTTCTCTATGAGTGAAAGGGATTTCCGGAATATTTCAAGAGTCAGAATAATCGCGTGTGGATCTGCATACCATGTAGGCTATGTATTAAAGTCAGTTTGTGAAAGCCTGGCAAGAGTTCCGGTACAGGTGGAACTTGCAAGTGAGTTCCGCTACAATCATCCGATTTTAGAAGATGGTGAACTGGTTATCAGTATAAGCCAGTCCGGAGAGACTGCGGATACTTTAGCTGCGGTAAAAGAAGCAAAGAAATTGGGAGCAAAAACTCTTTCCATTGTAAATGTCAAGGGATCTGCAATTGCCGGGGAATCCGACTTTGCCTTTTATACACAGGCAGGACCTGAAATTGCAGTCGCCACTACAAAGGCATATAGCTGTCAGCTTGTTGCCGGATACATTTTCTCAATACTTTTAGCTAAAGCAAATGGTAAAATTAAAGATGAAGAAGCTCAAAGCCTCAGAGATGAACTTTTCCTTCTCCCCGGTAAGATTCAACAATGTCTTTCCCTGGATGGCGAAATCCTACCTATGGCAAAGAAGCTGAAGGACTCAGACAATATTTTCTTCCTTGGAAGAGGTCTTGACTGGGCCATCTCCATGGAAGGAGCTTTGAAGCTTAAAGAAATCAGTTATATTCACTGTGAAAGCTACAGCAGCGGTGAGTTAAAGCATGGCACAATAAGCCTAATAGAAAAAGACAGTCCTGTGATCGCTCTTCTTTCCCAAGAGAAACTCTCCAAAAAAAGTATTTCAAATATTCACGAGGTGAAAAGTCGTGGAGCAAAATGCTTTGCTCTCACAATGGAAAATATTTCTATAGATGAGAATGACTTTGTACAAAATCTTAGTGTACCAAGTACCCATCCTCTCTTTGCCGGAAGCCTTTTGGTAGTTCCACTACAGTTTCTCTCCTATCAGGTCAGCCTCCTAAAAGGATTAGATCCTGATAAGCCAAGAAATCTGGCAAAGTCTGTTACGGTAGAGTAAATAATAAATTTTAAAATCGAGTACAATTATTCAAAGTCTACGACTGCTTAAGTTGTAGACTTTTTTATATTCATAATTTTCAACCTTTTATTAAAACGCAAAAAACTCCGAAACATTGTTTCGGAGTGTAATATTGCAATACCTGATTATCTCTTTGAGAACTGGGGCGCTCTTCTCGCTAGTACTAATATCTGCTCTGTTATGATCATTTCTCCATGCCTTTCTTACTGAAATGTACGGTGTTAATGCATCCAGAAAAACACAATCCCATTGCAATACCAGAATTTATTCTCATCGTAAACCTGCATATAAACCAAGCATTACAAATGTGTAGATTGAAAGACCTCTTACCTCATCTATCAGACGTTCTGCCTGTTCGTCCGTAAGTGCCTCCTTGTCTTTCTGCAGTATACCTCCGCCTTCTGATGAAAGATAGAGTGTCGGATCTTTTCCAATCACACGACTATCGAGAGCCGCTTTAAATATCTATGACCGGGCCGCGAATTACGGAAGTATCATTGTCCCTTCTTGTAATCCTTATAATGCCGGCTGCATACTGACATCCTTGACCATTTCTACAATACGTATCCGCTACCGTCCCAATGGACATCATCACGTATTTCAGGCCCCCACAAAAAGTAATGTACCAAGTGAATGATATTCAGTTTTCAAGGAGCTGCTAAAAAACTTTTGTCCTTGCATGTATCAGTTTATGGAAATTATCAGTTATTAACGATTACCGGGTTGAAGAGGATTTTCAATATTATTATGCAGACAAAAAACGATCACCCCCACATTACTGTGAGAGCAATCGTTCCCACACCTATAAAATCATCATTTGTTTTTCAACTTTATTAGAGACTTTGGAGACTTTACATTGCCATCCCTATAGATAACACCTTCTTCTATCAGAGGATTTATAACTTCAACCAAAAATTGGCTCCTGCTTTTATAACTTGTAACTATCTGAAGTTCCTTCACATGCTTTGATCCTTCCGTTCTTAGAATCTCCAAAATCTTTTGTCTATCAGATAATTCATCTTGTACCACCGGCATTGCACTATCTTCGTATATAAGATCAAATAACCGTAGATCAAGGAACCCGGGATAGATCAAAACTCCGGGTTGCAAATGTTCTGCACTGCCTTTATAACTTTCAACCATTGTTTGAAATCCTGTTCCACCACGCTCCATCAAATTTGCCATATCCAAACATGCCGCTATAATCGAATTTCTCCGGATAGAAGGAATAGAACCTACCGGATATCGATTATAGCTCTTTGGCAATAGCCACGACCCCGGGGACACAATATCAATCCTGTCAATATAGACGTCCACATCAATCTGTGTGCCGGCAATAGAATAATCTCGATGTGCAATCGCATTCACTAATGCCTCTCTAATGGCTTCTTTGGGATAGGCACGAACCTCTTCACGACCACCTGACTCCGTTTTTCGCCATCCGGTTCGTGTATTCCTCTCTATAAAGTTCAATGCATTTTTAAAAACTTTAGCTAAGGAACCTTTATATCTTCCACTATCCAGCACTATGCCTGTTTTATCTTTTCCCTTCCAAAGCCGACAGCAAATTAACGAGTCATCACCATCATAGTCATCACTAAACATAAGAAAACCGGATTTTGCATACCCTTCCTTAGAAACGATTTCTTCATTTTGCAAATCCTTAATAGTAGGTATGGATGACTCTTCTCTGTATTCCCTGCACAAATCAAGATACTCTCTCCATTGATTTTCAGCATAAAGTATTTCACTTGTTTCATTATCAACCCCAAATTTTCTTTTGGATAATGAAATAATATCTTCCGGTGAAGCCGTGGTTGAATTTCCATCCCCTTTTATATATACAGTTTCGTTAAAATCTCCTTCTTTGTATCTCACAACAGAATCAGCTTGAATAACATTGACAGCTAAAACAAATTTCTCTGCATCTGCATCAACACTCCTCATCATATAGCGAATTTTTGCATGTGGGAAAATATGCCTATCATTAATTTTTGATATCAATAATTTTGTTTTATCAATTTCATCCAAATCAATACCAAAAGCCTCCCCACTATCAGAGACTCCGACAAACATGGTTCCACCATTGCCATTTGCATATCCTACAATAGTTTTAGCCCATTTAATCGGTTTATCAGAGTTTAACCTTGCTTTATATTCATACTCTATATCCTCTGCAATTACATCCGGATATAATTCTTTTATTTGCATCCAAGTACCTCCAATATTCTTCTTATAAAACATACCAAACATTTCAGAACATTGCAATAACATTTCGGAACATTACGGACACATTGCGAAGCATTACGAATTTCAATAGATATTATACACTGTCTCCTCAAAAAAATTCTAAATGCTTATTTTGCTATCCCAATAACATTACGAGACATTTCGGAACATTATTTTTCCATACTGATATCCGATACACAAGCAATCTCTACTAATAGTTCATGAGGACAGTTCCTTTGTCCCCCAAGAATGTTCCTTAGATGTTGAATACTTATAGGCGTTTGCGAAACGCCAAAAGCCGTATAAATACGACACTTTTTTGTTACTGAATATAAAAATCTCCTCTAGATTTGTGATGGTATGTAAAAAAGAGCTTCAACTCATTCTTCAACTTTAAAGAATGAGCTAACGCTCTATGTATCTAAAATTTGATTCATAAACAACAGATGCTAATAAATGATGACGCCTGATAACAAATTACAGCAGAATTTTTGGCAACAAAAAACCCCCGAAAACCATTGATTTTCCGGGGTTTTTTGATTCTTCCAAGTCTCGATTATCTCTTACTGAACTGTGGTGCTCTTCTCGCTGACTTAAGACCGTATTTCTTACGCTCTTTCATTCTTGGATCTCTTGTAAGGAATCCGGCCTTCTTTAAAGTTGGTCTGTACTCCTCATCTGCGTGAAGAAGTGCTCTTGATATACCATGTCTGATAGCTCCGGCCTGGCCTGTGAAACCACCACCGCAAACATTTACAAGTACATCAAACTTATTTACATTGTCTGTAGCCACTAAAGGCTGACGAACAACAACCTTCAATGTCTCAAGACCAAAATACTCATCAATATCTCTTTTATTTATTGTTATCTTACCTGTTCCAGGTACAAGATATACTCTGGCGATAGAACTTTTTCTTCTACCTGTTCCGTAAAACTTATCGTTAGTCATACCATTCTCCTTCTTAAAGATTATTAGCCTTTAATTTCCAATACTACCGGCTTCTGTGCCTGATGTCCATGAGTCTCTCCTGCATAAACATGAAGCTTTCTGTACATATCTCTACCAAGTGGTCCCTTTGGAAGCATGCCCCTGATGGCAAGCTCTACTACTCTCTCAGGCTTCTTTGCAAGAAGTTCACGAAGAGTTGTCTCTCTCATACCACCAACATACTCTGAATGGTTGTAATAAATCTTCTGATCTAACTTTTTACCTGTAACCTTTACCTCAGCAGCATTGATTACGATAACATAATCTCCACAATCAACGTGTGGTGTAAATTCCGGTTTGTTCTTTCCTCTTAATACACTTGCAACTTCTGAAGCAAGTCGTCCCAATGTAGCTCCCTTTGCATCGACAACATACCATTTTCTGTCGATCTTATCCGGATTAGCCATAAAAGTTTTCATTGACTGACCTCCATTAATCTTTTAACTTCGCTTTATATGGATAAATGCTCTCCGGGGCATTGGAATAAGCATTAATCTCTAATGTCACAATTAATAATTATATTTAACTTACCTTTATTTGTCAATACCAATATTTGAGCTTTTTTATGAAAACTTACACGCTTTTTAGGCATTCTCAAGCACCAGATGTCCTGTTGCAACTCTCATGCCCGATCTTCTGTCAAACAATAATATATCATCTCCGTTTATATTGATGTTTACATTTTCACCTATTTTATAGGCTGTGTTTCCAAATATAACTCCCGTAAGCAGATAATCTCCAAATCTTAACTTCAATGTGCTTTCCATTCCTGTAGGCATCGCACCGTAAATAGTTGTATGAAGCCCTTCTCCTGATGTTATTCCTATGGCCTCCGGTCTTATTGCAACTACAAAGTCCTCATTACTTACAACAGGCTCACTTTGTATGCTGCTGTCCTCTTCCATAACCTTTGCTATATGATACTTAAATACCTCATCCTTGTTAGCCTTTTCCACATAATGCTTATCCTTCATAAGTCCTTTAAGCAGTTCCTGCTTCTTTGCTGCATCGCTATCTCTTTTTTCAAACCATTCATTCAGCTTTATATTTTCATTTGTGACAAACTTTGCCTTTACACCGCCAAGGATGTCCAAAGAAATACTTCCATCACCCTGCTGAGTACCCTTTGCCTCTACAAAGTTAATAGAAGGATTTCCAACGAAATCGGCAACAAAGAGATTTTCAGGTCTTCTGTAAACCTCAAGTGGAGGTGCATACTGCTGCAATACACCATTTTCCACAAGACAAATCTGAGTTGCAAGTGTCATAGCCTCCATCTGGTCATGTGTAACATAAACAAATGTACTTCCTGTCTCTACATGAAGTCTTTGAAGCTCATAACGCATTTCAAGTCTAAGCTTTGCATCCAGATTTGAGAGTGGCTCATCCATAAAAAGAACCTGTGGCCTTGGTGCAAGTGTTCTTGCAATAGCAACTCTTTGTTGCTGACCACCTGAAAGCTCTGCCGGATATCTGTCCATAAACATACCGATCTTAACAATTCTTGCTACCTGGCGAAGTCTTGAATCCATTTCCTCATCAGTGAGCTTACGGACTTCTGTCACTACATTACCTGCCTTAACAACTTCAAAGTCTTTATTCAGTTCTTCTCCCTTTGCTCTATGTGCATCTACAATGCTTACAAGTTTTTGCTCATACTCCGCTCTATACTTATCGGCAACCTCATCCGGGTTATCACTTTCATGAATTTTTAATTCAAATACAGTTTTTGCACTGAATATTGACAGTTCAAAAGCATCTATCAGTTTTACATAGGCTCTGTTATTATCCAGCTTTCCGTTTTTATCATAGCAATCCATTACTTCGGCCTTTATTCTTTTACCATTCTGTAATGCTCTCATAATATCTGTATATCTTTTTGCTTCTACATCTATTACCGGAAGTTCTTCCTTTATATTCTTTAGTCCAAACATTATATTCTGATAAACAGTCATATTTGGCCAAAGAGCGTAGTTTTGAAATAAGAATCCTACTCTTCTCTTATTTGCCGGTACATTAATTCCCTTCTCGCTGTCAAATACCACATTATCTCCGATAGTTATTCTTCCTTCTGTAGGTGTCTCCAAACCTGCAATCATACGAAGAATAGTTGTCTTTCCGCAACCCGAAGGTCCAAGCAATGTAATAAATGAATTGTCAGGTATCTCAAGACTTAAGTTATCCACACCAAAATAGTTTTTCCATCTTTTGGTAATATTTGTTAATGTAATTGCCGGCATATCAACCTCCTATTCCATTGTCCAGGCTTGAACCTGTAAGTTTATCTGCCAATGTATTAAAGAAAAGTATAGTTACGATCAAAATTAAGTTTATAGCACTTGAAAATGCGTACAATCCCATTTCATCAAAATAATCAAGTGTAGTTGACAATATAAATCCCTGTGTACAAAGTAAGAGGAATAATGACAACTCTCTGAGGCAAGTCATGAAAGGTAAGCTAAACCCACTTATAATAGAAGATTTCTGAATCGGTATAATTATTCTTACCATTCTCTTAAACCATCCTGTATTTTGAATTATAGCAGCCTCTTCAAGCTCATTACTGATTTGAAGCATTGAGTTTAAAGATGCCCTACTTGCAAATGGAATGTATTTTATAACACCTGCTATAATAAGCAGATAATATGTGTTAAATAAATTTATATGTTCATTTGAAAATAATATAAAGAACGCTGCACCCACTGCTATAGAAGGCATCAAATAAGGTAAAAAAGCCATATTATTTACATATGAGGCCCATTTTGATCTTCTGTTCTTTGCTACCGCATAGCCAATCAAAGTACCTATAGTACCTGCAATGGCCGCACAAGCAAATGCTAAAAGTAGTGTACCCCAGAATGCTTTCCATATAGTAGGGTTGTGTAGTATACCAAACTGACCGTATAGTCCGTTTTCTGTAACATTTTCACTTGTCAACCACCATTTTGTAGTGAGATTACTGAAATCATGTGTGTAAAGGAAGCTGTAATCTCCCGGATTTGGAAGGAATGTTTCAAGTGCAAAAAGCATAATAGGCCAAATACTTGTAAAGAAAGTCAGTACTGCAAATACTGCTCCTACGACATATTTTCCTATCTTTCCTATATTAATCTTTGAGAGCTGACCTGATTTTCCTGTAACTGTTGTATAGTTTTTTCTACTTCTGAGGGAAAGCTGATTTATTCCAAGTATCATTATACCAAATACCATCATAATGATTGCCAGTATACTTGCCTCGCCTGTATATTTACTGTTCATAGAAATATACTTTGTTGACAATGTGGTAAGCCCAAGATAATGAGGCACAGGATATGAGCCCATTGCCGAACCGAATACCAGCAAAATAGTATTGAGTATAGCAGGTGTGATCATAGGCAATGTGATCATTGTCATAATTTTCCATTTAGGTGTATCAAGTATTGTAGCCGCCTCTTCAAGATTGGCATCCATGTTCTTGAAAATTCCACCAATCATAATATATGCAAAAGGTGCATAGTGAAGGCCTAATACTACAGCACTTGGAAATAGTCCCTGACACCACCATTTAGGGAAAGTAATGCCTGTAAGTGAGGCAATTAAACCGTCAGAAGTTCCTAGAACAGCATTGGAATTAAACATATTTTGCCATACAACTGCCAATGTCCACTGCGGCATTATATATGGAAAAATGAAAATTGAGCTCAGATATTTTTCGAACTTCATATTGGTTCTTGTAACCAGAAATGCAAAAAATCCACCGTAAAGAATAGATATTATACATGTAAGTACAGCCAAAAGTATTGTGTTAAAGAGCGGTCTCCAAAGATTGGACATCGCAAGTTTACTTGTAAATAAGTCTGTATAGTTTACAATACTGTAGCCTGATGCCTTTCCTGTAAGATGCTGATCAATTGTACCGGGATGTATCTGTAAAGTATCCTTTACTATGGCAATGACCGGTGCGATCGTACTGAATGTCAGCATTATTCCAAAAATAAGCAAAATAATATTTTGTGGCTTGCTAAAAAAAGTTTTAACTCTATTTTTTAGTATTCCCATAATTTTCTCCTTAAAAAGGTGCTGCACGAGGCAGCACCGGTCAAATTAGTTCTTATCTGAAGCTTTACTTAACATTTCAATCCAGCTACCTACAGTAAATGAAACCTCTGCACAGTACTGTGGGTCTTCAAGTACAAGACCTCCATCAGTTGTCCACCACTCATAGCCTCTATCATTCTTAGCCGGGAACTGGTCCTCTCCTGCCTCATTGTATCCACCCTTTTGATGCTGATACTTAGCCTCAGTTTCTTCCATAACCTTAGGATTTGAAGAATATCCTCCCATATCCTTACCCCATGCGCTGAATCCATCTTCTGTACATGTGATATATGCTATAAATGCACATGCTGTCCAAGGAAGAGGACTGTTCTTTGTAAGGAAGAGATAGTGGTTATATCCGTAACCACCCATACCTGTATAATCATCCTGATATGCCGCAACAGTTACATTATTTACTGATATATTTGAAGATTCCTCTATAGAACGTAGTTTTGAATAAACCAAAAGTCCTGACTGATTCTTTGCTGATGCATCTACAAGAGTATTACATATAGGTCCGTCATCTGTTTCTTCTGTATAGTTTTCAACCCAGAGCTTAATCCATGCAAGAGCGTACTTTCCATTATCAGACAATCCAAGGTCTTTTGCATCTGTCTCAACTTCTTTAATAGTTGGATCAAAGTATGCCTTCTTAGTTTCATCAAGCTTGTCATATGCTTCTTTTAACTTATCCGCATATGTATCCTTTGTAAGCATATAAAGGAAGTTCTTTCCTACAAGCTCGGAGTCTATATCCATAAACAAAGGATGTGATCCTTCATATACAAAGTCCCAGCAGTTAGCAAACTTTGCATCTCCCGTATTGTTGAACATAAATACTTTATTCAATGTCTGCAGAGGAAGGAATCCTGTATAACTGTCTGCAGTCACCTTATTAGCATCTGCCCAGTCCTTAGGGATAAATGTCTTTAATATATTTGTTTCTACCATTTTAGTCTGTATCTGGTTTCCGTCCTGTATCAAAGTCATTGCAAATGTACCTGTAGGCTTTAATGAATCTGCACTAAGCTGCTCAAAAATCTTATTATTCTTAGGCTGCTGCCACTCAAAATTCATATTATAACTTGGATTGATTGTCTGCAAATATGAAATAAATAATGGTATTGCAGTCTTTCCACGGCTTGAGTTTCCTACACCATAGAATGTCTGTCCGTTAGACTCTTCAATAGCCTTCTTTGCAAGTTCTTCCAATGTCATCCCCTGAGCCTCTGCAATTATCGCATCTACACCTGTAAGATTCTCTGCAGCCGCCTTTGTAGTCTCTGCAGCTTCCTGTGACTGTCCTGCCGCTGTAGTACTGTCACTTGTAGCCTGCTTTGAGCCACCTCCACACGCACCCAATGTTGTAATCAACATGGCTGATACAACCGCTAACGCTAACCCTCTTTTTTTCATTTTTTCCTCCTCTTTATGGTTCTACCATATTTTCAGCTCGTATTTTGAAGTGATATTTGTAAAGTTTAATTCGAACAATACTTTTTGATTTTCAAGAACAATTATAAATTTCACTTCTACATCAAATTTGATTTGCTTAAATATTCGACGATATTTGTATTTTAATTATAATAATCCAATACAATTTTGTCAAGTTTTGATATAGAAGTAATACCTAAGATGAAAAGTCTATTTTCACTATCCCTATATTAAAGTTAAATTTAGTCTTACACATATTCAACTTTTACAATAGTTGCATTTAGTACTACCCTTTATACAATCAAAAAAGGCATAACCCTTGTATATAAAGAGTTATGCCCATATACTATTTCAATTTTTATTTCCCCTCATACTTTATAAGGCTGGCAATATTGTATTTTGAAAGCTTTTCTCTGCCATTAAGTCCCTCAAGCTCCATTACAAATACAATCTTTACGATTTCACCGCCAAGACTTTCAACAAGTTTTGTAATAGCCTCTATTGTACCGCCTGTAGCTATCAAATCGTCTATTATAACAACCTTGTCGCCCGGCTTTATAGCATCCTTATGAATTTCTATTGTAGCCTTGCCATATTCCAGATCGTAATCCATGCTTACAGTCTCACATGGGAGCTTACCTTTTTTTCTTACAGGGATAAAAGCCTTATGCTCTGCATAGGCTACAGGTACACCGAAGATGAAGCCTCTTGATTCAGGGCCCAAGATAAGATCATAATCAAGATCTTTGATCTCGGCTCTCAAGCCGTCTATGCTCAGGGCAAGTCCGTCGGGATCCTGTAATATAGTGGTAACATCTCTAAATATGATTCCCGGCTCCGGAAAATCAGGGATACTTCTTACATAGTCCTTTAATTCTTTCATAATACACACCAAATCGTCCCAAAATATCTATTGGGCCGGCCTTTCTGAAATATTTACAATATTATTTATAGATAGGATACTTATCCATAAGCTTTGTAACTTCAGCTCTTATCTCATCTGCCTTTGTATCAAACTCAAATGCAGTCATTCTGATAAGTCTTGCTATAGTCTTCATATCCTCTTCCACAAGTCCTCTGCTTGTTACGGCAGGAGTACCTATTCTTACTCCACTTGTTGTAAAAGGACTCTCAGGATCATTTGGGACAGTGTTCTTGTTCAAAGTAATATATACTTCATCACATTTATTTTGAAGTTCCTTTCCGGTAACACCTGTACCTCTAAGATCAAGCAACATCAAATGATTGTCTGTACCTCCTGTAAGGATATTGAATCCCTCAGCTATCAAAGCATCAGCCAATGCCTTGGCATTCTTTACTATCTGCTCCTGATATGTCTTAAATTCAGGCTTTAGAGCCTCACCGAAGCATACAGCCTTTGATGCTATTACGTGCTCAAGCGGACCGCCCTGTATTCCCGGGAATACAGCCTTATTAAAGTTAAATTTCTCAGCGGCTTCCTTGTTTGCCAAAATAAGTCCGCCTCTCGGTCCTCTAAGTGTCTTATGTGTTGTTGTAGTTACAACGTCAGCAATTCCGATAGGTGATGGATGAAGTCCTGCAGCTACAAGTCCCGCAATATGAGCCATATCAACCATAAGATATGCACCCACCTTATCTGCAACTTCTCTGAATCTCTTAAAGTCGATAGTTCTTGCATATGCACTTGCACCTGCTATTATCATTTTCGGCTTACACTCGATGGCAATCTTTTCAAGCTCATCATAGTCTATAAAGCCTTCATCATTTACACCGTAAGGTACTATATTAAAATATTTTCCTGAAAAGTTTACAGCTGAACCATGTGTCAAATGTCCTCCATGATTCAAATTCATTCCAAGCACTGTATCCCCGGCCTCAAGCATTGCCAAAAATACAGCCATATTTGCCTGTGCTCCCGAGTGTGGTTGTACATTTGCATAGTCACAGCCGAAAAGCTTCTTTGCTCTCTCAATTGCAATACTCTCTACTATATCTACATCTTCACATCCGCCGTAATATCTCTTCCCGGGATATCCTTCGGCATATTTATTTGTAAGGACTGTTCCCATTGCCATCATTACAGCTTCGGATACAATGTTTTCAGATGCAATAAGCTCAAGATTTCTTCTCTGTCTGTTTGCCTCTTTTTCTACCGCAATGCCAACCTCAGGGTCAAGTTCCTTTAAAAAGTTCATCACTTCATTAACCATATCTTTATCTCCTAACTACAACTATATTGCTGTTGTCTATGAAAGTATACAATAAATCAAATCTCTTTGCTATATGTTTTTACCTATAATTACTTATAACTATCTGCAGGCTTTCTCTTCCATTATACTCATTAATATCAGGATAATATATAATATCTATCTCTTTTCTTTCCTTTATGTCTTCAAAGAACTCTTCACCGTCACCGAAATAGATTCCCTCCACTACAGTCCCGTCTGTATCTTCCAAAAGCATCTTTACAACATTTTTGTTCTTTCCGAGTACCTTTTTTGAAAGTACTTTTATATCTTTTCTGGCAAACTTGGGTTTTTCATTCTTATTTCCAAAAGGCTCAAGTTTTTCAAGTTCTCTCACGAAATCGAGGTTCAAATATGAAAACGGAAGAGCAATATCTATCCAGATCTTTTGCACAAAATCCTCTTCACAAAGTTTTGAATTCATATTAAGCCTGTTTCTAAACTCATCAAGCCTGTTCTTTTCAAGGCTCATTCCGGCAGCCATATGATGTCCGCCGAATTTTACAAATACATCTTTGACTTCATATAGTGCTTCAAACATGTTGTAGCTTTCTATAGACCTGCCAGATCCCTTTATCATATCTTCCTCTCCGAAGGCTTCCGTAAGTATGATAGTCGGTTTTCCAAGAGCCTCTCTTACTCTTCCGGCTATTATTCCGGCAATTGATTCATGACAATCATCTAAATGTATTACAAGAATATCATCATCTATATATTCATTTTCTGCAATCTCTATAGCTCTTTTTACATTCTTTAATGTAAGGTCTTTTCGCTCGTCATTTAATTCCTTTAAATGAGCGGCATATTCATCCGCTTCTTCTTTACTTTCAGCCATAAACATATTAAGTGCAATCAGAGCATTTTCAAGTCTTCCTCCGGCATTTAGGCATGGTCCTAGTACAAATCCGATACTGTACGCACTGAGTTTTTTACCCTCCATACCTGTAGCCCTTATAAGAGCCTGAAGCCCAAGATTATTTGTATTCATCAAACTTTTCAGCCCGTTTTTTACCAATATCCTGTTTTCATCAATTAACGGCATAACATCTCCGACAGTAGCTATAGCCGCTACTTCTAAGAGATCTTTAAGCTCCGGATCATCATAAATCTTTTTTGTGTTATTTCGCTTCTCATAAATATATTCCATAAGCTTATATGCCACCAGACCTCCGCATATACTCTTGAAAGGATATTCACAATCACTTCTTTTCGGATTTATTACTACATTTGCAACAGGTAAAAGATCTTTATCATTCTCTTGATACACCTCATGATGATCGGTGATAATTACTTTAATTCCAAGTTTTCTTGCAAGCTCCATCTGAGAATGTGCCGCAATACCGTTATCACAGGTAATAATCATATCCACTCCGTCATTTGCGGCTTCATTTATTATATTATCATTGATTCCGTAACCGTCCTTTATTCTGTCCGGTATCCTAACATCTACATTTGCTCCGAAATATTTTAATGATCTTACCAGAATATAAGACGAGCATACTCCGTCTATATCATAGTCTCCTACTACTCTTATCTTTTTTCCTGCATTTATTTCTTCCGTTATGATATCATAAGCCTCATTTATGCCGGTCAAGTCTTTCGGATTATGCATAAGGCTCATATCATTTTGAAGAAATATCGTAAAATCTTCTTCCTTTATATCCCTGTTTATTATAATCCTTGCCAATACCGGTGAAATATTAAAACGGGCTGATATTTTTTCAAACTCAGCCCGCTTTGTATAAAGCATCCACTTTGACTCCATCTATTCTCCAATCTAAAATTTCAAAACGAACTTACAATTGCTTTTTCTTATTTACCTTTGTTTTTATTATAGCCAAATGTGTATTTGTAGCCACTGCATCACTGAATACTTCAAGCACGGCTCTTTGCATATCATTTTCCTCATCATATCTTATATCTACAGCTGTATCTGTACTTATATCTGTCAGACAATCATAAAGTGCATCAAGATTTCCGCCGTAATAATCAGGAAATTTCATTTTCTTTTTCAAATAATTATGTATCTCATTTTTACCGCTAAATTTATCTAATTTCAAAGTTATATTATTCATTTAATTTTCCCTAATATATTTGTTCGAAAGTATTGTAATGATCTTCTGTGTAGAATACCAGGCCGTCATTTGAATAAACAAGCCTTTTGGCACCTCTGTATCCACCGTCATAATCAATATCACATTCAAAATATCTTCTTCCGTTTGCTCTTGGGAGTGCGCCCTCATAATTTCCGAAAGCACTTCCGCCTATACTCATTCCCGGCAGTATATCTGAGAGATTTCCCTTTGAAGGATCCCATCCCATATCCTGTGCTTCTTTTTTTGTAATATAGTTTACCGGAAGTTTTCCATAAGTATGAATGTATAGTGCAACTTCTTCCTTGGAAGTATAATTTCCGTTTTCTTCTACCTGTACTTCTTTTTCTGTTACGCTTTCTTGAAGCGTTTCTTCTTCAGACTCGGCAATCGTGGTAGTATCTTCTTTGCTTGTCGAATCTTTACTTTGATTTTTTCCGTCTTTGACGCTTTCCGTTTTAGAACTTTCTATCTTAGAGCTTTCTGTTTTCGCGCTCTCTTTCTTTGCTTCCTGCCTTGTGCATGCACCCAGAGCAAACATTAAGCCAAGTATTATTATCGGAAGCCACCAAAGCAGTTTTTTCAGCAAACTTCCACCGTCTTTTTTCTTTTTTGTCATTTCTCTCTTACCTCACATTTCTATAATTATACGTAATGAGGTAAGTCTTAGCAACCAAAAAATATATTAAGTTTGACCTTGGCTATTATGTTTTGTATAATAGTATTTGAAACAACTAAAAATAAATTTAAGGTATGGTTATTTATGAAAATACATATATTACAAACCGGAGAAGTGATGGTAGCTCCTTCTCTTGCATATAATGGAAACACCGGCTTTAATCCGCAGACACATGGTTTATTACTTAAAAGTGATGATAGAGTAAATATTCCGGTACTTTCATTCCTTATACAAACCGGTAACAAAAATATTCTTGTAGACACAGGCATAAAAAGAGAGCTGGAATCTGAAGAACCACTTAGCTTTGACAAGCAGTTGAAAGCTATAAAAGCACCTCTCACCTTTGCTTCCACACGCTTTCATTTGCCAAAGGATTCTTCACTTGTTTCAAGACTTGAAGAGTTGAATCTTTCACCAAAAGATATTGACTACGTGCTTCTTACACATCTGGACTTTGAAAATGTCAGCGGTGTTGCAGACTTTTCTTCAGAAACAAAGATACTTGTTTCCAGAGATGAGGCAAAGGCTGCTGTAAAAAATCCTTTAAGATATTCCAGAAGCTGGTGGAAGAATGCAAATATTTCAATTTTTGACTGGAACGGCAAAGAAGGTCCTTTTGAAAAATCTTTGGATCTCTTAGGCGACGGCTCCATTATACTTATGAAGCTTTACGGACATTCCGCAGGAATGTTTGGAGTAAAAGTAACATCTGAAAATAACAAATTTACTTTATTGTACTCTGATGCCGGATACGGAGAACTTGCATGGAAAGAGCTTGCTCCTCCTGCTGTTACAGTTGATAAAGAAGCAACCATGCGTTCCCTTGAATGGGTAAGAATGGAATCCCTTGATAAGAACTGTGCCTACAGTCTTGCATCACATGAAGCAACATCTATGAAAGTTTTAAGATTCTAAAAAACGAGCTGTTATAAGGTCTTCCCTATAACAGCTCATTTTTATATTTCAAAGCTATCGCCCTTTATTTTATCTTTCAGTAAAAGTGATAATACTATTCCCAAAACAGCAATATTAATCCAGAAAAATCCGGAATCTCCTCCTATGAACAGAGCCATAATAGAGTTTATTGACTTCACTTTTAAGACACTTCCCATTACTTCTATTCCTGAAAAAACAGTTGTTAGAATCATTGTAATTGCCATACCCGACTTTGAAAGTCTTACAAATTTATTTAAGATAATTATTGCAACCATAACTATTGTAATAGGATATAAAATTCTAAGTACAGGCACCGATATCTTAATTATAGTATTAAGTCCGAAGTTTGACATAGCAAATCCTATAAGAGTAAATATATTCACATATGTTTTATACTTAAATCTTGGGAACGTATCCACAAAATACTCAGAAACCACTACTATAAGACCTGCAGTAGTTGTAAAGCAGGTAAGTATAGTCATTGCACCCAAAAACACCTGTCCGAAGCTACCAAAGAGCTCATATGAGCTTTTTGACAATATATAAGTTCCTATATTTGTGTCAGGATCTGCCAATACATCTGCAGGTATACCGAATTTATTTCCCAATGCTCCAAGACCTATGTAAAGTGTACTGAAGAATATAGTTGTTACTATACCCACTACAGTCATTATCTTTATATATTCCTTCTTTGAAGAAAATCCGAAAGTCTTTATACTCGAAGTGGCAATCAGACAAAAACTTACTGCAGCCAGTGCATCCAAAGTATTATAGCCTTCAAGAAATCCGGTTTTTAATGCCGACATTACACCACTCATCTCACCCTGATTTATAGCATGGAAATTCATATTTCCAATCACTATAAGAATAATTATCAGCATTGCAAACATAGGAGTAAGTATCTTACCTACTCTATCCATTAACTTTGAAGGATTGATGGCTATAAGATATGCAAATAAAAAATAAATTGCACTGAATATAAGTAGCGGCAATCTTCCATTGCCGGTCACAGGAGCTATTCCAATGGAAAATGAAGTTCCTGCCGTTCTCGGTATTGCAAAGAAGGGTCCGATAGCAAGGTAGAGTAACGTCAAATAGGCTGTTGCGTAATGTGGGTCCACCTTTATGCTGATCTCATTTTTATACCCGCCTTTTACCATAGTGCCAAGTACCAAGGTAATTATCGCAATGCCTACACCTGATAATACAAAACCGAGTATGGCAGGATAGAAATTCTCTCCGGCTCTAAACCCAAGTTCCGCAGGAAAAATCAGATTCCCCGCCCCAAAAAATATACCGAAAAGTAACAGCCCGATTAAAAAACCTTTTTTTATCATACTCTTACTTTTACAACCACCTTTTTTGCAGCTGCAGGAGCAGTAAGTGCACATCCGGGCATATGTGCATCTTCCGGAGCTACTACTATAAAATCTCCCGGATAAAGTATAACATGTCCGTATACCTCCGGTTTATCGTAGAACACTACATCTTTTTCAGGTATACTTTCAATTACTTTAAGAGAGTCTCTACTGCATACTCCGAAAAATTCAACACCCTCCACCAGACACTGGATATCAAAAAATTTATCATGTGCCTCAAATCTTTTTTCTTCAACAGGCAATGTATCGTATACTTGTATATTTGCGACAACATCATCGCCCATTATTTCATACTTCCCCGGCTCCAACGCCTTTAAATCATTGTTTCTTAACCAGTCATATGCGGCCAAAAACTTTTCATTTAAATAATTATACTTCTCAGCAAGCTTTATGTTTGTAAAAAACATACCCCCACCCCTTTATAATAAATATGCAGTATTCGGATCTATACTCATTTCATCTGTATAAATAATCCAATCAGTTACATCATTGACGGTATATTCACCCTCATCGCCCTCTTTCATGGCCGCAACCCTGTATGGAGCCTGTGTAAGCACCGCCTTAAATCCTTCCTCTGTAAACTCTATAAGTTCAAACCAGATATGCTCAAGGTTTTCATAATCAGGATTTCCATCCTCACCGTCTGTAGGTAATCCGACCTTTATCAATGCTCTGTAACTTGGATTTTCCAGGATTGACTTTTTCATAAGTTCATATCTGTCTCTTGCCATAAACTTCATATGTTCAGTCTGCTCATTTGTATAATAATAGAGCGGATTTTCAATAAGCTTTTCCTCTACCTCGGAAGGCTTTGTATATTTAGCATTGTTTGCATCTTCCTCTGATAAGAACAGGAAAATAACCTGACTGTTTGTATTATGACTGTCGACTCTGTCTGCAGGACCTCCAAGTATGGTAGAAGGATATTTTTCAATAGCAACATTCCAAGGCAGTGGTGCCACAACTATCTCATTTCCATCTATAAACTCCCCAAGGAATATATAATCTTCTATAGCTTCATTCTGATACAATACTCTGCAAGCCACTGTATTTAGTAAGTAATAAATATCATTTGCATTTTCCTGGCTTATATCCAGGAGCTCAAACTCTGAAAATCCCGTTCTACACATACCATGTGTATGAAGCCATACTTTCTTTGTCTCATCATCAAATACTGCCTGTACTGTAAATAAGCTTTCTGCATTAGGTGTAACACTTGACTCTGCCGCAAGTTTTACCCATCTTCCACTTAAAAGCCTCTCTGCACTTTCATCTACTACAGCGAGTGCATCCGGGAAAAATGCCATTATAAGCTTTAGCTGTAAATGATATGAATCAAAATAATTTTTATTGAAATTCATATGAATAACAAATGAAGAATCCTTTTCCTTTATCTCTAAAAAGTCTTCATCATGAATCTTTTGGTTCTGCAAAGAATACAAACTCTCCAAAACAAAGTCCTCAAAATAGAATCCTACACCATACTCTTCACCCTTATATTCCAATGTAAGATTGCCTGATCCGTCATCTCTTTCGTTAAACTCTATAAGTTTTACACCCTCAATTGCCTCTATTCTTTTCTTGGCTCCGCTAAGATCTTCATCATCTACTCGGTCAGAAAGTACATGCATATAAGAGTTTTCCTCCCATGCAGCCATAGGCTGTACCTGTGGTATCTCTACCTCATTTTGCTTTTTCTTAAAAAAATTAAACATTAGTCCTCCACAAAAGTTATTATTTTTGATATTTTTCTAAAAGTTTTATAGCCTGCAAAAGGTATTTTATTCTTTTCAAAAAAATCACATGCAGTATTCATTATAAGCATAAAACTTCCAAATATTAAAAAATCAAGATATCCGTATTTTTTACCGGTTGCACCCTCAAGGAATGCGATATCATGTTCTCTGTTTTTTTCTTTCAACCTCTTCATGATATATTCAATAAGCTGATTCCTTAAGTTCATTATTTCAAACTCATATTCCAGCATATCATCCGAGTATTTTTTTTGGTCAATGCTGAAGCAGAAAAATCCGGCCGCAACTCCGTTTCTGTATAACTCATCCATTATCGGCATTTTATCAAACAGATTCGAGGACATATACTCACTTACAAGAGAAGGTAAACAGGTAGTTCCTGTATATATATCCTCTCTTATTTCATCCTCTACTATAGACGGCAACTGATAGCCTGAATACATTTTAAGATAGTCTTTTGCATTTATTCCTAGTCTTGCGCCCTTACTCTCGGCACATGCTCTAAGTCCTCTGTAGTCAACACATTCCTTTAAAAAATCTTCTCTGTTTTTAAATTTAAGTACTATGCTGCAAGTCTCATCGTTAGGAGAATCAAAATCCTCTTTATCTGCAAAATCAAACTCAAAATCATTTGCCATCAGATCTATTTCACCGAATATATCAATAAAGAGCTTCTCAAACACCTCCAGAGGCATATCGAATTCATCCGCATAGATAACTATCTGCCTGTCATCACTGACAAAAAATCTAAGTCCTGTTATATCATACTCTCTGTCGTTAAAAAAAGATGTATCGGGAATATCCGATTTCGGTGATATACCTATTTTTAAATCAACATGTTCTCTTAAGTCTTTCGGCATCCTATCAAGTATATATTGAAGCATGAAAATATCGGATTTATCATCACCTGCCTCAAGTTCCATTGCTCTGTCACCTATTATATGTGCATCGGTTCTTTTTGATATTTCCTTAATACCTTTTGCAATGATGGACAAAGCATTTGAATAAAAGTCTTTATCAAGTTTGTTGTACTTATTTATATCTTTGCTTACACCTTCCCACATTGAACTTACTCTGTCAGACATTTTTATTCTTAAATCCGATTCTGACAGCATATCGGCACAGGAAGTCATCATTTCTATGGTATCACTGTCTCCCGGCTTTGAATCCAAAGCTCTTTTGAAGTAGTGTAGGGCAAGTCCGTCTTCATCCAAATAATAGTATGAATATGCCAGCCTGAAATAATACTTATGATTTCCTCTAAAGTACTCCTCATGAGGCTTTAAAAGTTCAAGTGCCTGCGCAAACAACTTATATTCCCCCGGTTCTCCAATGTTGTTATAAGCTCTTGCAAGTTCCGAATCCATCTCAGGTGTTCTGGCATTCTCCGGCAATATCTCAAGTGCATCAACTACACTCTCATACTCACCGTCATCATTCCAGGTTTTACATTGTTCAAGTAATTCCATGTTATTTTCCTATAAAATTTATATTTTTATCTTACTGATCTTATATCAGTAAACTTAGGAATCCATCCTTAAAACGCCTTAAGCGCAATCAATATAAATATACCATATATAAAAATTACTGTCAGCAGATTTTATAATATAATATTTTTCAATAAAAATAAGGCACAAGTCTTACAAGCAAATAAGATTTGTGCCTCTTAATAAAAGTCTGTTTAATTAATGTAAAAATAAGCTGAGAAGCATTATTTCAACAATACCTGCAATACCTAAAAGTAATGTACACACTGTCTGTGTCTTATATCCTTTTTCAGGAGTCATTGCACCGAAGTTTGTAACAACCCAGAAATATGAGTCATTAGCATGTGAAACTGTCATTGCACCTGCACCGATTGCCATAGTTACAAGTGTAGCACTCATTGGACTTGCAAATCCAAGAGCCGGCAACAGTGGGGCCACAATACCTGCAGTAGTTGTAAGAGCTACTGTGGATGAACCCTGTGCACTCTTTAAAATAGCAGATAATAAGAATGGGAAAAGCATACCCATTGTGCTGAGAACCGCTGCATGATCCTTTATAAAGTTCACCATATCTGAAGATGCTATAACCTTACCAAGTACACCACCTGCCGCAGTCACAAACAATATAGGTCCTACAGTCTTTAACGTATCATTTGTAATGCTGTAGAAGTCCTTCATCTTACCTGCACCTTGGAGCTGTAATACACCGAAAACTGTACCGACTGCAAGAGCTATAATAGGTGTTCCGAGGAACTTTAAAACATCCGCACCTGTACCGCTCATCTTCATCATTGCAACTATTGATGCAATAGCCATAAGTAATACAGGAACTAAAATAGGTGCTAAAGACAGCCATCCACTTGGAAGCTTTCCATATTCTGCCACAAGCTCTTCATATGTCTTTGTAACTTCACCTGAATCAGCCTCATCATCAGCTTTTACTCTCTTGCCGATGAATTTAGCATAGAATAAACCGGCTAAAAGAGGGAATATAGAACATACTGCACCCATACCCATTACAAGTAAGAGATTATCACCGATACCGAGTGTAGAAGCTGCCGCTATAGGTCCCGGTGTAGGCGGTATAAATACATGTGAAATGTAAAGACCAGCAGAAAGTCCAACTGTCATAGCTACAGATGACTGAGCGGTTCTCTTTACCAAAGCCTTTCTGATAGGGTTTAAGATAACAAATCCCGAATCACAGAATACAGGAATTGAAACCACCCAACCCATAAGCTCTACTGCCAAAACAGGATTATTTTTTCCAACCAGCTTTATAACCATATCTGCCAGTTTAAAAGCCGCACCTGTTTTCTCCAAAATTGTTCCGATCAGAGCACCAAGTATAATAACAATACCTATACTTGAAAAAGTACCTGCAAATCCTGCTCCGATAACACTTGCAAGACCTTGTATCTTTGTTCCGTCTTCCAATGTCTTATCTACAAGCGGTATTCCTGCTACAAGTCCCAAAATAAGTGATATACACATAATCGATATAAACGGATGTACACCAAACTTTGAGATGGCAACTATCATAACGATAACCGCCAAAATAAACACGAATATAAGTGGTAAACCTGTCATAAAATTCCTCCTTGTCTAGACATATGAGTATAAAATCACTTCATAATTGTTAATATTTATACCCTACTCCACTTAATAATATTGTAAATTTATTATATCATAATATCTAATAAATGCAATTATAACAATAAATTTTATAGAAAGAATACTTTTTTAACAATCGTTTTCTAATAAAAACGCCAAGCAACAAGACTTGACGTTTTTATTGGAAATATTCGTATTCTATTTTTTTACTCTATTCTTTAACATATCCATTGTTACAGCAAATACTATCAAAACACCACTTGTTATTTCCAGAATATGGGTATTCAATCCGAATTGTACTCCGGCATTATTAATAATAACCATGAGTATAGTTCCGAGTAAAGTACCGCTTACAGTTCCTCTTCCACCTGAAAGTGATGCACCACCTATTACAGCTGCCGCAATGGCATTCATATCATAGCCCTCACCTCCTGTAGGAAGTGCCGACTGTACTCTGGCGGCCAACATTATTCCTGCTATTCCATATAATAATCCTGCCAAAGCATATACAGAGTAGAACATTTTTCTTACTTTAATACCGCTAAGCCTTGCTACTTCAACTCCACTACCTATGATATACAGATTTCGTCCAAATATTGTATACTTCAATACCAAGAAAATAATAATCGCTACCGCTATCCATATGATAGCCAATACAGGTATTAAATTGAAAAGACTGAGATTACCCATATCCAAAATACCCTTATTTAATCCACTGACTGTCAGCGCTTTACTGATTATCTTTACTATACCTCTGATAATTGTTGCACTTCCCAATGTAGCAATCATTGGAGGTACTTTAAAATCATGTATTATAAATCCGTTAATAAATCCTGCAATAACAGATACTATGACAGCTATAATCAGTGTAACAAATACATTTAAATTGGTATCTCTTTGTAACAGTGCCAAAACCATACAGGATAGCCCTGTTATAGCACCACCACTTATGTCTATACCGCCTGTTGATATTATAATGGTCTGTGCTACAGCCAAAACTCCAATGATAGCACATTGCTTCATAAGATTTGTAATGTTATAGGTTGAGAAAAAATTCTCGGTAAAAACAGATGCCAATATAAACAAACCAACTATAATAATTATTAATGTAAACTCTGTATGTTTAGCTAAATCTTTTAATTTGAATGTTTTATCCTTATTTAACATCTATTCCCCCTATACTACGGCTTCATGTGATGCACATAAAAGCACATCTTCTTCTCGAAGCTTAGTTACTTCTTCTCTATTAAAATCACCCGTGACTTGTCCACCTGCCATCACAATAAGTCTATCTGATAATCCCATCACTTCAGGTAGATATGAAGATATCAATATAATTCCCTTACCTTGCGAAGTCAGATCCTCCATGATCTTATATATTTCTTCCTTGGCACCTACATCTACACCTACCGTAGGCTCATCAAAAATCAATATATCAGGATTTAAACAAAGTAACTTTGCAATAACGACCTTTTGTTGATTACCACCTGAAAGATTTCCCACCAATTGTGAAATATTCGGAGTTTTTACATTTACCTTTTTGCAAAAATCCTTTGCTCTTTCAATCTCTTTGCTTAAAGATATAACTCCGTTACTACTTATCATTTTATAGGAATTCATATTAATATTTATACTTATCGGTAACTGCAGTGCCAATCCGTCTTTTCTGCGGTCTTCCGTTAAAAAACTTATACCTTTTTCCATAGCGTCTGCCGGATTTTTTATATCAGTTTTAGTCTCTCTAATATAAACATCTCCTGTTTTATGACTTAGACCACATAAAGCTCTCATCACTTCACTTCTTCCGGCACCAACCAACCCTACAAACCCGACTATTTCACCCTCGTGAACCTGAAAATTTATATCTCTAAAATTATCATCATCTGAAAAGTGCTCTACTCTCAGCAACTCTTTTCCCGGTTTAAAATGTCTGATATTATATATGTCTGACATTTCTCTACCTACCATCATTGAAATAAGTATATCTTTACTCACATTTTCAATAGGCTGAGTGTCTACATAAGTACCGTCTTTTAGTACTGTTACACTATCACATATATCCATTATTTCTTCCAGCCTGTGAGAAATATAAATGACACTTACTCCTTGCTCTTTCAAAGACTTTATAAAGTCAAAGAGAATCTTTGTTTTTTCATTCTCCAAAAGTGCGGTAGGCTCATCAAAAATAACCAGTTTTATATTTTTATTTAGGTCTATCTTACTGATGGTAACCATTGCTTGCATTGCCAGTGGCAGCCTATTTATTTTTTCTCTTGGGTCAATGTCCATAGAAAATTTATGTAATATCTTGGAACTTTCTTCATTCATTTTCTTCCAGTCTATAATACCAAAAGCATTGCGTGGTTGATTCCCTAAAAAGTAATTCTCTGCCACACTCAATTCGTCTGCAATATTTACATTTTGGTAATTAGCAAATACCCCATGCCTTTGTGCTTCCAATGCATCGGTATTTATAACCCATTCACCATTATAGTTCATACCGACATGACCTGTATCCGGTCGTTCAACACCCATAATACATTTAATCAATGTAGACTTTCCCGCACCATTCTCTCCAACCAGTGCTCTTACTTCACCTTTTTTTATTGTAAAACTGACATTATTCAGTGCTGTAACTCCCGGATAGTATTTAGATACATTTTCCACTTTCAATATTAAGTCTTCCATGGTTTATGCCACCTTAATCTTATTTTTTTAGTCTTGTAGGATCTAACAGATCTTGCATTTCTTCAGATGCCATATTCTCAGAATTTATAACTACAGGTGGACAATTTACCTGCTTCTTACTTTCAGGATTTTTCCCTTCTAAAAGTGTTAAGATTGCATTCTCCATGCACTTATAACCCTGTGCATACGCATCCTGAACAATAATTGCATTTAAATTTCCTGCCTTCAATGCTTCAATCTCACTATCATCTGAGTCAACAGCTACTGAAACTATCTTTGATCCAATACCTGCTGAAGCTACTGCCAGGCAAACTCCGTCACCTGTTATGTTATTTCCTGAATACATTCCTACAAGCTTATCACCATATGTTGAAATAACATTTTCTGCATTACTTTGAGCTGTCTCTACAACATTTCCGTTATAGTATGTATCTGTTAATTCGAATTCCGGCGCATTCTTTGCCATATAATCTCTGAAACTTTGAATTCTGTGATTTAAAGCTTCATTTTCAACATTCATATTTACTCCGACTACACCTGAAGCAATATTTTTTTCTTTAGCCGCATTTACAAATGCCTCTGCAGCCATTTCTCCAATAGTATCATTAGAGCAATAGTAGAATTGATTATATGTGTCTGCATTTGCCCCATCATCTCCAACTCCTAAGCCACAGTTTACAAAGTTTAAAACAATACCGTTGTTTGTAGCTTCTGCAGCCTTTGGTATAGTTGCGTCTATTGCTAAAGTTGCAGTTACAATTGCTGCCGGTTTCTTTGCTATACACTGTTCAAAAGCTGTTATATAGTCCTCTGTTTGTGCTTCCTGTGCAGGACCTACAGTAGAAAAGTTAATCTTTATGCCTTTACTTTCTTCCAAATCCTTCTTAGCATTCTCAATTCCAATACCTACATAAGTCCAAAACTGTGAAGCTGTTGATGGAGAAAGATATACTATATCATAAGTTTTCTCATCTCCTCCTTGAGCAGCCTGTTCATTTGCACTGCTGTTTTGAGTATTTTCTCCTGTAGTTGTCTTTCCACCACATCCTGTTAAACCGGTTGCTAAAACCATCATTGCCGCTAAAAATAAAGCTGTTTTTCTCATATTGTCCTCCTTTTACATTACACCTTTTTGTAATATTATGCAGCCATAAGGCTGTCTCTCACTTGTACACACCGTTACAAATGCATCTTTTGCTTTTTCATAAAACTTTGTTCTTTCAATAGTACCTACTGCATCCTTGTAACCATACTTTTCCATTACAACTTTAATATCGCTCCATACAGGATTGCTCTCCATAACTATTCCCGAATCATTATCCGGAACCATGTACTCCACAGGATGAGCTACATATTCTGTATCAATCGGCAAAAGCTTAAGTATTGCTTCCAACATCTCAGGTGCGGTATTTCCCTTTGCCTGTATACTTCTTGCATTTGGACTTTTACTGAATGGTGGATAGAAATCATCTGCAATAACCAATAAATCACCATGTCCCATATCCGCCATAGCCTTCAGTAAATCTGAACCTATTATTTCAGGAATTCCTTTTAACATACCATCTCTCCTTAATTTGAACTTAATACTACTATCTTATATTTTGCCCTATTTTTTGGTTTGGGCCAAAATAAAATCTTCTATTTCATTTCTGTCAGGCATAGAAGGTGTTGTTCCATATTTTTGTACAGATAATGCTGCTACTGCATTAGCAAATTTTACCGCCTCAAAAATATCCTTTCCTTCTGTTAGCGCTGCTAATAATGCTCCATTAAATGCATCACCCGCTCCGGTAGTATCGACCGCTTTTACTTTATACGGTGGAATTATTGTGGACTGTTCATTTGTACAAACATAGGCACCCATCTCACCCAAAGTAATAACTACAATTTCAACCCCCTTTTCTTTAAAGAATTTTGCAGCCTTATCACAACTTTCAAGATCCTTTACTTCTACCCCAGTGATTTCTCTTGCCTCTACTTCATTAGGAGTTACCATATATACATCTGACAAGAACTCATCTGAAACAGGAGAATATGGTGCCGTATTTACTATCACCTTACAATTATGCTTTTTAGCCAACTTAACTATGCTTTCATTTGCACTCTGATTCACTTCCAATTGTAATAATACATATTCGGCATCCTCCAGAATCTTCTCAGTTCCTTTTACTTCCTCATCTGTTATTGTGTTTAACGCACATGGAACTATAATTATCTCATTTTGTGCCGTATTTTCATCAACTAAGATCAGTGCTATTCCCGTATCCTCAGTATCTGAAAATAAGAGATGTTCCTTTGGCATATTTAAGCTGTCCATAGTATCCGTCGCTACTTTCCCAAAGGTATCTTTTCCCAGTTTTGTCACCATGACAACATCCGCTCCGGCTTTGTGAGCCGCTACACATTGATTGAATCCCTTTCCTCCCGGCCCCATCTTAAAATAACTTCCCTTGACTGTCTCTCCGGGAACCGGAAGATGTGGACTTCTGGCCATTAAGTCGACCACAAAACTTCCAAAAACAACTGCTTTGCTCATTTTACCTCCCTTTTTTATAAATTTATTTCGTCTATATTTTTATTATGTAATCGGTTACATATTTTACAACAAAAATATAGTCTAAGTTCACTTCTCACACTTTTCAGAGCCTCTAAGTATAATCTTGTATGGAACCATTACCTGTTTTCCGTCTATACCGTCCCGCTTTATAAAACGTTCCTGTAACAATTCCATTGCCTCTTCACCCTGCAAACCTGCATCCCTGCTTACGACTGATATATTATATCCAATCATTTTTAAAGCATCTATATCATCAAATCCAAGAACTGAAATGTCTTTTCCCAGTTTTATATTATTCTCAGTAAGATACTTCAAGCATCCCATTGTTGTAAGATTATTTGACGTAAATATAGCAGTAGGTTTTTGCTCTAAACTTAACAGCTCTTTTGTACACTCATACGCCTTATCTACTTTAAAATCTCCATGTACTATATACTTTTTATCTACATCTAAACCTTGTTCTTCCAATGCGGCTATATATCCTCTGTACCTGTCTTTTCCCGGTCTGGATGTCTCAGGTCCGCTAATAATAGCAATTCTTTTGTGATTCGCTTTTATCAGCTCATTTACACCGTCAAATGCACCTTTAAAATTGTCTACGAATACACCTGCAAAAGATGTCGATCTTATATCTCTATCTACAAGTACAACCGGTATTCCTACATTTTCAAATCTTAATAAAAAATCTTTGGTTATAGTATCATTATATGCAACCGGCGTTATAATAACTCCCTTGAAGTGTTGTGATTCCACCATTGAAAGTATCTCATGTTCCTTATTTATATCTTCATTGGAATTTAAAAGCACCATATTATAACCATGTCTATCTGCCGATTCGGTTATTCCTGAAATAAGCTTTGCAAAAAACTCATTTTGAATATCCGGAATAATGGCACCTATGCTATTGGTCTCTTTATTACTAAGACTTCTGGCAATAGCACTTGGTATATAATTGTTCTCCTTTATTACTTGTAAAACCTTTTCTCTGGTTTCAGCTTTAACATATCCTGAATTATTTAACACTCTGGATACAGTAGCCGATGACACTCCAACCAGTTTGGCAATCTCTTTTATGTTCAATTTAAAACCATCCTGTATCAGTATTTATGTAACCGATTTCATCTTATATAAATATGATAATATCACTTACTATATTTTTGTATATAGGCAAATTTACTATACTTACTTTAAATAATTGTACATATTTCCCGTCAGGATTTTTGTTTTAATTATTTTTAGCTATTTTAACTTTTTATAATTTTATATAGCGATAATATATTTTATTTTTTGTGCATTTTTCTCTATATTCTTACATAACTCTAAAGTAAAATTTTATTTTAAAAAACTATCTTTAACAATCCGATAAAAAATGCCTTTGCAATATGTTTTTCAAATAAAAACATATATAAAATTGACCTTACAGACTTTTTTTTGTATAATATATATAATTTAATCTTTTGGAATTTGTACTGTGGAGGGAATAAATGTATGAATTATTTAGAACTTATTGAAAAGAGAAATTCTATCAGAGATTTTCTCAGAAAACCTGTTGAGCAAGCTAAATTAGATGAGATAACAGGATTTTTTAATTCAGCTCAAAATCTTTTTGACGTGAATACTCAATTACTTATATTTTCAAATGAAGATACTGCTCAAAGACTTACAGGCGTGGTCGGATATCGTGGAAATGCCTTTAATGCTCCTTCCTATCTTGTTATGTTATCTGAAGAAAAGGATAATTACCTTATAAATGCAGGATTTGTGTCTGAGCATATTTTATTAAAGCTTGAAGAAATGGGATTGTCCTCATGCTACCTTACATGCGATGATGACGATATAGTAAAGAAGGCTTTACTTATTGATTCAGACCTTGCTGTAGCAACTGTGATTGCATTTGGTTATGGCAAAAAAGAAAAGGATACTACAAAGATAGATATACACTCACCTTCAAATGTAAGTATCAGCAGTAAATCCGGACATATCGCTCCAAAAATTGCTGTTACTGCATTGGCATTTGATAGTGACTTCAATACCCCATATAATTTTGATGATGAATATGCGGATCCTGTCATTGCCGATGCACTTTATGCAGCCAGCCTTTCACCAAGCTTTTTGAATCATCAAAATTATCGCTTCGTTATAAACGGAACTCATATCTATCTGTTTAACCAGCTTGACGAGATGGTTACAGATGATGATAATTTCCTTGGACTCGGTGCTGCAATGCTCAACTTCCATATGATATTGTCATCAAAGTATTCGGGAATCGGAAACTGGAGCCTTGATGTTTCAAATATCAAACATGATTTTAAAAATCCGAGTGATTATATTTTAGTAGCTGTTTTGGATATTTAAATTTTTAAAAGGCACAGCCATTTCCGACTGTGCCTTGAGCTTTTTAGTGTTTAGTTTTGTGCAAATGCCTTAAGCATCCACAATGTCTTCTCATATTCTTTTACATAGCCTGTAAAAATATCTGCGGTAACGACATCGCCTTCCTTATCAGCCAATTCCACAATTTCCTTTGAATCGTTTACCCAGTATTCAACATCAATAGTGAGTATGCGAATAGCCTCGTCAATGTTGATGGCTTTGTCCGGAAGTTCCTTTACCTTGCTAATTTCCAACGCTTCTTTTAAGTTAGCTATCGGTAGAGCATCCTTAGCAAGTATTCTCTCAGCCACCTCATCAATAATATCGGCTGTCTGATCATAATATTCCTCTAATTTGGAATGAAGAGTGAAAAATCCATGTCCCTTCAGATTCCAGTGCATATTATGTAGTTTGATGTACATAATCTCCTGATTTGCTAAATAAGCATTCATTTTTGCAAGTAATTCCTGTTTCATAAAATATTCCTTTCTGCAAAACAATACCATTTATGCAATCCATTTCTATCACCTCCAACTTTTCAAAAATTAATATTAAGCTTCAAATATATCTGCTGATATAAAACTTTTGAAATGATAGTCTCTATCAAGAGGCAATTATATTTTATCATTTTTTATTGCTAAATCAACTCTTATTGCACATGTATACAGTATACTTATATAACTTTAATACAAATATCTCTTCACATACTTTCCCGTATATGACTTTTCTATATCAGCTATTTCCTCAGGTGTACCTGTAGCTACCACTTCGCCACCTCCTGCACCGCCTTCGGGACCTATATCTATTATATAATCGGCACATTTTATAACATCCAAATTATGCTCTATAACAAGTACTGTATTTCCACTGTCTGAGAGTCTTCTAAGTATCTCCACCAGTTTGTGTACATCTGCAAAATGAAGACCTGTAGTAGGCTCATCTAAGATATAAATAGTCTTTCCTGTAGCCCTCTTTGAAAGCTCAGTTGCAAGCTTTATTCTCTGAGCCTCTCCACCGCTTAGCTCTGTAGACGGCTGACCAAGTTTGATATAAGAAAGCCCCACATCATACAAAGTCTGTATTTTCCTTGCTATAGTAGGCACATTCTCAAAAAATGTTAAAGCCTCCTCCACAGTCATATCAAGTACATCATATATGGATTTACCCTTATACCTTACTTCCAAAGTTTCTCTGTTGTATCTCTTTCCACCACAAACTTCACATGGTACATATACATCAGGCAGGAAATGCATCTCTATCTTTATGATACCGTCACCTGAACAGCTCTCACATCTTCCACCCTTTACATTGAAACTAAATCTCCCCTTCTTATATCCTCTCATCTTGGCATCCTGAGTTGCCGCAAACAAGTCTCTAATCATATCAAATACACCTGTATATGTGGCAGGATTTGATCTTGGAGTTCTTCCTATCGGTGACTGGTCTATTGCAATTACCTTATCAAGCTGCTCTGTACCTTCTATTGACTTATACTTGCCCGGAATAGTATGAGCACGGTTTAGCTTCTTTGCCAATGCCTTATATACTATTTCATTTACCAAAGAAGACTTACCTGAGCCTGAAACACCTGTAACACAGGTCATCACTCCTGTAGGTATATCTACATTTATACTCTTTAGATTATTTTGAGACGCACCCTTGACTTTAAGCCAACCTGTAGGTGTTCTTCTGCTTTCCGGAACAGGTATCTTTATTTCACCTGAAAGATACTTACCGGTAATTGAATCCGGATTTGCCATTATTTCCTTGGCGGTTCCTGTAGCCACTACCTCTCCGCCATGACTTCCGGCTCCCGGACCTATATCAACTATATAGTCGGCTTCCATCATAGTGTCTTCATCGTGCTCCACCACCAAAACTGAATTTCCTATATCTCTTAGATGCTTTAAAGTAGCAAGCAGCTTATCATTATCCCTTTGATGGAGTCCTATACTCGGCTCATCCAGTATATATGCCACACCTACAAGCCCAGAACCTATCTGAGTAGCAAGTCTTATTCTTTGTGCTTCACCGCCGCTAAGTGTACCTGTCGCTCTTGTAAGGCTTAGATAGTCAAGACCTACATCTATAAGGAATGTAACTCTTGCTCTGATCTCCTTTAAAATTAATGCTCCTATAGCTTCCTGCATCTTTGTAAGTTCCAAAGAATCTATAAAGTTTCTAAAATCGGTAATAGACGCATCTGTAGCATCATATATATTCTTTCCGCCAAGAGTTACAGCCAGAGCCTCTTTTTTAAGCCTCCTTCCACCACATGACTTACATGGTGCAATTCTCATATACTGCTCATACTCTTCCTTGGCAGACTGTGAAAATGTCTCTCTATAACGCTTTTCCATGTTCTTTATAAGACCTTCAAATATAACAGGATATACTCCGCTACCTCTCTGGCCGGTATAAGCTACATCCACCTGCTCAGTAGTACCGTAAATCAATATATCATGTATTTCCTTCGGATAATCCTCAAAAGGTGTATCCAGACTGAAGTTAAACTTTTCTGCAAGTGCTCTTAGCATAGCATTGCTGAAGCTTTTTTTATCATTGCTGCTTTGCCAACCAAGTACTATTATAGCTCCCTGATTTATAGAAAGTGATTTATCGGGAATCATCAGATCTTCATCAAATTCCATGGTGTATCCAAGTCCTGCACAGTCCGGACAGGCTCCGAATGGATTGTTAAAAGAAAAGGTTCTCGGCTCCACCTCATCAATTGAAATACCGCAATCAGGACAGGCAAAGTTTTGTGAAAACTTCATAGGCTCACCGTCTATTACATCAATGGTTGCATAGCCTCCACCAAGATTTAGAGCGGCTTCCAATGAATCTGTAAGCCTTTTTTCTATATTTTCCTTTACTGAAAGTCTGTCTATTACAATATCAATGCTGTGCTTGATGTTCTTTTCCAGTGTAATCTCCTCGCTGAGTTCATACATATTTCCATCTATCATAGCACGCACATAGCCTGATTTTTTTGCACTTTCAAGTACCTTCTCATGTCTTCCTTTTTTACCCTTTACCACAGGTGCAAGTATCATAAACTTGGTCTTTTCAGGAAGTGTAAGCACCCTGTCGACCATCTGATCAATACTCTGTCTATGTATCTCCTTACCGCAACAAGGACAATGAGGAATGCCTATTCTTGCATACAAAAGTCTGAGGTAATCATAAATCTCCGTAACGGTACCCACTGTAGACCTCGGGTTTCTGTTCGTAGACTTTTGGTCTATTGAAATCGCAGGGGACAGCCCCTCTATACTTTCCACATCAGGCTTTTCCATCTGTCCCAGAAACATTCTGGCATATGAAGACATTGACTCCATATATCTTCTTTGTCCCTCAGCATATATGGTATCGAACGCCAAAGAGGACTTTCCGGAACCGGAAAGCCCTGTTAAAACAACCAATTCTCCTCTTGGTATGTCCACTGATATATTTTTTAAATTGTGCTCATTGGCACCTCTTATTTTTATATATTTTGTATCCATTATTATCTCCATAAACATGTTCGAACAGTTCGAACATACTTTCGTAACAGTATATAATTTATTTTAATTTACGTCAATAATGGATATTATCTTTTTTACACAATCTTCTATACTGCCGTTATTCTCAACAGTATAATCGGCATACTTTTGATATTTTAAAATTCTCATATCATACATCTGCTTAAGTTCTTCCTTTGACTTATCTCTTGCAAGAGGTCTGTTTGTATCTGATAGCAAATCTTCATAAATCTTATCAAAATCCCTTACAAGGCATATGATAGTGCCTCCCTTTTTCAAAACCTCACCGTTTCTGTCAAAGGTAAGCATTCCTCCGCCTGTGGAAATAACTCCGGCCGGCATTTCGGAAACCTTTATAGCTATTTCATGCTCCAAATCTCTAAAATAGTCTTCACCATATTTAGTAAATATAGTCGGTATATCCATTTCATAAGTTTCTATCAAAAGCTCATCGGTATCTATATAATGAGTATTAATCTCCTTAGCCAATTCTCTTCCTACAGTTGTCTTTCCGCTTGCCATAAAACCGCAAAGTATAATTTTTTTATTTAACATATATCAGTATCCGTTTCTATAAACAGCCACAAATGTTTTACTACACTTGTGGCTTCCAACTCATAAACTAAATATACTTTTCTACAATCTTTTTCATCTCTTCAATATGTTCTTCCATATCCGAAACAAGCTTTATTTGAGTTCTCGCACGGTCAAGATTATGATTTTCTCTTGCTATCTTAAAATACTTATCACCTGCAATATAATCTCCCAAAAATCTTATACCGCATTCATAAGTCATTACTACAGCTCCCATATGCAAAAGTTCAATCTCTCTTTTATTTAAACTCTTACCGCAAGCTTCCAAAAATCCCCTTGTAAAAGCTTCAAACAGTTCAATATCAAGACCTACCTTTGACAGATCAACCTCATCCTCAAGTCCTTTATTTGCACCGAAACGAATGGAATCACCAAAATCAAAAGCCGCAACTCCCGGCATTATAGTATCTAAATCTATTACACATAATGCCTTCTTTGTATCTTTATCAAATAAAATATTGTTAAGCTTGGTATCATTATGTGTAACCTTCAATGAGATCTCATTATTTGCAAGTGCTCTGTTAAAGATATGGGTATATTCCTCTCTGTTTAAGAAAAAGTCTATCTCCTCTTTGACATCCTTTACTCTGCCCAAAGGATCTTCATTTATCTGTGCTTTAAATGTAGCAAATCTGTCCTCAGTATTGTGGAAGTTTTTGATAACTTCACTAAGTTTATTAACCGGGAAGTCTGCCAAAAGATTTTGAAAATTTCCAAAAGCAAAGCCTGACTCATAAAACTCTTTAGCATTTGTAACCTGTTCATAGCATATAGTATCCGCTATGAAATTATAAGCTCGCCAAATATCCCCTTTACTGTCTTCATAAAAACTTTGTCCGTCTTTGGTCTTTATAAGATTTAGAGTCTCACGGTCCGGATCTCCGCCGTTTTTTTCAATCTTATCTCTCAAAAATGATGTTACCAAGGCAATATTTTCCATAAGCTTCTTAGGCTCTTTAAATATTGATTTATTTATCTTTTGTAAAATAACCTTACCTGATCCCTCATAATCCAGAAGATAGGTATCATTTATATGACCGTTACCATACTCCGAAAACTCTTTTAATTCGGTAAAATTATCATATTGCTGCAATACTTCTATTATACTTGATTTCATACTTTCCCCTCTATTTCAAACCATTTTATTTCATTAGGCTCAAGTTTAAGTTCAAACGAACTTCCATCCCCTTTATATATATTTGTAACCTGAGATTTATAGGTATTGTTTACCACACAGAATTTATTATTTTCCACATAGGCATTTACCTCTACATTCAAGTTAGTGCTAAACCATCTGTGTATACCCTCTTCATCATGTGAAGCCCAAAGTATTGCTCTATATAGCAATCTGTTGTTTTCCAAACTGTAAGGCAAACCGCTGATATAAACCGTACGCCCTTTTCCAATCTCCTTACATGCAAGCTGTACTGAATCTCCTCTTAGTGCAAGAATTTCTGTACCGTCAAGTGCATATATGAAGTCCTTACCTTCACCGAAATATATCTCATCACAAACTTCCTCTGTAATAAAATGTGATTTTACTTCTTTATAATACTTGCCTTTTGCCAAAGTAAAGCCGTTTTCAAGCTCTACCCCAAGCTGAGTTGCAAGCTGCAATGTTCTTCCCTGATAATTATATCCGCTTGGTTCACCTACACCTATAAAGCCTCCGCCATTATATATGAAATCCCTTACAGCTGTAAGTATTCTCTCATCACTCCAATACTTTCCACCGGTTTGTCCTGTGTTCGCATCACCGATATTCATTACTATATCAAATCTGTTTAATATATCCTTATCTTTTAAGATATCTTCGAAACTGATAAAGTCAATATCAAAAGGTGAACCGCTAAGTGCCTCTATTACTCCTGCATATGAATAGTTGTTCTTATAATATATAGCATGGTGTACCATATGATTTCCCCATGCCTTATACCTTCCCCAACCGCTGAGCACGGCAATCTTTTTGATACAATAAGCCTTGCAGCCTTGTGCATTTGCATACAGTTCTCTAAACTCATCACATACCTGCTTTGTATAATCTATAAACTCAGGGAAATCAAGTGTAAGCTTCAAATATCCGCCATAGCCTATTCTGTCTACAGGCTTTCTAAGTATTGCTCTTCTGGCTGTTATCCAATTTCTCTTTGCCTCTCCAAGCGGATCACCACCCTTATGGAATGTATCCGGGAAGAAATATGGCAAAAGTCTGCCCTCTGTATATTTCACACCTTCTATATCACTGATAAGTCTAAGTGTCTGACCGTTGCCTACACTTCCAACCACTGCATCCAGACCTATATTTTTGAACTCTTCCATATACGGCTCCATGCCTATCCAGTGATCACCCAAAAACATCATAGCTTCCTTGCCGTACTCGTGAACTATATCCACCATCTCTTTGGCAAGTTTTGCAACTTCTCTTCTTTGAAAATCTATGAAGGCAAAATATTCCTTACACGGAACTCTGTAAGTATTGTTCATATAACCCTGATCTATAATATATTCAGGTCTGAACTTAATACCGGTTTCCTTTTCAAATTGGTCTAAAATATATGGACTTACAGAAGCTGTATATCCATACCAATCCACATACTTTTGTCTTGCAAGTTCATCAAATATCAATGTAAACTGATGAAAGAATGTGGTAAATCTTATTACATCAACCTTTGGATGCTCCTCCAAAAACTTTCTAAGTCTCTTCATAGAATAAACTTTTGTTTTTGGTTGACGCACATCAAAAGTTATCTGCTTTTCAAAATTTGTCCAGCCGTTTGTCACCGCATTGTACATATGTACAGGATCCCAAATTATATAAGCTAAGAAACTTACTGTATATTCATGATATTTCTTTGCATTTATAATTACTTCACCGTCTTCATAACTCCAGTCACTCACAGGCTCTCCGATTGTCCTGTCCATGACTTCCCACCATCTTTTTATATCATCATAATCATTGACCTTTAAAAGATCCGGATGTAAGCCTTCCATCAATCTGATTCTGAGAGTATCCTCAGTTGCCATATGAAAGTCAGTCATTATATACATCTGCTGCACTTCATCAGGATTAGCCTTTGCCCACTCATTATCCTTTCTGGTGGTATAATAAGTGGCATAGATCTTCGCATCCAGTTCCTCTATTTCCTTCGGCATATCTGTTCCGTCACAATCTCTGATAGCGTCAGCACCCCAAAGCTCCATTATTTCCTTTGTCTCTTCAATGATATCAACATCTGTAGGTATTGTTACCCTTCCTTTTAACATTTGACCCCCTAGGTATCTATATTTATAATTTTTAAGTCAAAAAGTCTTGTACTCTCCAACATTTTCTCTTCTACTTCACATAAGACTTTTTACAAAAGCTATACTATAAAATATAATATTTTATTACAAAAAGTTCAACTAAAATCTTAGTCAAAATATACTATTCCAATAAAAAAACTCACCTCTTATAAGGTGAGCTTTTAAATTGGCTTAAATTATTTTTAACCTAAGAAGTTTATGAAAAATGTTATTGTCAAACTGTTTAAGAAATCCGCAAACATACTTCCGACTATCGGCACAAGTAAGAATGCCTTTACCGAAGGCAAATATTTCTCTGTAACAGCCTGCATATTTGCCATGGCATTAGGTGTTGCACCCATACCGAAACCACATGTGCCTGCTGCCAAAACAGCCGCATCATAATCACTTCTCATACATTTGAACACAATAAATCTTGCAAAGATATACATAAGAACTACTTGACCTGCCAATAGTATAAACAGAGGAAGGGCAAGTGCAGTCAACTGCCAAAGCTTGAGTGTAATCATAGCTACACCCAGGAAAAGTGAAAGACAAATACTTCCAAGATCGTTTATTTCACCCATATGTATTCTAAAGCCGTCTGTATATTCACTGATATTTCTCATTACAGCCGCCACTATCATAGAGCCTATGTATATAGGGAAGGTCATACCTGTCTTTGAAAGTACAAAAGATATAACAGTTCCAATACCCATTGCCAAAGTCAGCTGATACACTGCAGGTGCATACATTGAAACCTCTCTTCTATGCTTTATCTCCTCTTCAACAAGCATGCTGTCATCTTCATACACTGCAGTATCCATAAGATTTTTCTTTTTTATAAGTCCGTTTGCCAATGGACCACCCATCAGTGAACCGGCTACAAGACCGAAAGTAGCCGCTGCTGTAGCCAAAGTGGTCGCACCGTCAACATTCATATCTTCAAGCAAAGGACCGAATGCTCCCGCAGTACCATGTCCTCCAATCATAGATATAGAACCTGTACACATACCTATAAGCGGATTTATACCAAGAAGTTTTGATAGACCGACAGCTACAAAATTCTGAGATATTATGAGTACCAATACCAACGCAAGGAAAATAAATGTACCCTTACCACCACTCTTTAGTACCTTCATATTTGCCTGGAATCCTACTGAGGTAAAGAACATAACCATGCATACATTTCTAAGAGTCTCATCAAAATTTATCTCAAGAATGCCAAGTGCATACAATGCACAGAATATTATAGCGAAAATCATTCCTCCTACCACAGGAGCGGGAATGCAAAATGTAGTTAAAAACTTTATTCTTTCCTTTAAAAGTACTCCTATAAATAGTGCAAGTACCGCTACCGCAACCGTCTGATACATATCCAGATTCAAAGTTTTTCTTGAAACATTATCAGCCTTAACCTCAGCCTTTAATCCTGTTATTCCGTTTGCACTGTACCATTCACTTGCCGCTTTATGGAAAGGTACCACAATACTGTTTAAAGTTGCTTCATCAAAAAAATCTACAGTATTACCTGATATCTTATTGAAGCTGTCTTGATGTGCTTTTATAAGATTTAATACAGTTTCAATATTGCTTGAACTCATATTGTTGTTTGCCACAAGCACAGCCATTACTCCAACTGTAGTAATATCCTTATTTATACCCTTATACGTTCCTTTTTTAATTGTAGTAACGCTATATCCGTTATAGCTGTTTTGAAGAAATCTTATTGCCCTTTCATCCAATGAAAGAATATCAATAGGTACATTTGAATCAGCCAAATCTGAAATTGCCTTTGTAGGTGCCGACGCCGTTACAAAGAATGCATCTATCTCCCCGTTTTTTAAGGCATTTGCGGCATCTTCAAATGAAAGATATCTCACATCAATATCATCTACAGTCATACCGTAGGCTCTAAGGATATTCTTTGCATTTTTTAAAACACCTGATCCCTCTTCACCTACCGAAACTCTAAGTCCTGCCAAATCCTCCACAGAGTTCAGCTTTAATTTCTTATTTACGACTATTTGATAGCTCTCCGTATAAAGGCCCGCAACAGCCTTGGTTATTTTTAAGGGATTCCCCTCAAACTCACCTTTTCCGTTGTAAGCGTCTGTAAGAGTATCATTTTGAACTATTGCCATACCGACGATATTGTTTTCAAGCAATCTTAGATTTGCCGCCGAACCGGCACTCATCTGTATGCTCATTTCAATATCACTTTCCTGCTCGGCAATATCCTTTAGGGCATTTCCATATGCAAAATATGTACCGCCTGTCCCACCTGTTCCGATATGAATATTATTATTTTCACTTTGCTTTGCACAGCCTGAAACCAACAGTGCAAACATCAATATAATAAATACAAAGCTTAAGTTCTTTCTTATACCTTTAATACGCTATACCTCCTTAACTGAATAATAAAAGGGTAGCATATTATGCTCCCCTTTAAGTCTACGTCATTTTTTGACGAAAAGTATTATACAGAAAATCAGGCCGGACGTCAAATCGTATATATTAAATTTCTTCTATATTGTAGCTGTTATCAGCATAAATATTTATATTCAAGCGCTTATTGTTATGCCAAAGCTTAAAGTTAAGGTTCTTCCAATCCTTTGGCATATTAGGCTCAATGATAAGTTCTCCCTTATCATCTGTCTTAACTCCCGCAAAGCCAAAAACAATTACCTGCCATACACCCCCTGCATTTGCCGCATGTATACCTTCTCTTGTGTTCTTCTGCAAATTGAGTAAATCAATAAAAGCCGCTCTCCTTAAATATCTGTATGCCTTACCTTTATCACCTGTTCTTAAACCTACTATAGAGTATATTGCAGGACTTAGTGATGATCCATGCAATGTTCTTTTTTCATAATAGTGATAATTATCTCTTATTTCTTCTGCAGTAAACTCATTCTCTAAAAGATACATAAGCATAACTACATCCGCCTGCTTTATCAGAGATGTCTTATCAATAGTAATTTCTTTTAATATCTCAGGCCTTTTTGGCCAGTCATTTTCATCATATTTTTCTATAATACAGTCCTTTAATCCAAAGTATCCCTCAAATTGCTCAAGTATATTTCTACCGGCCATTTTGGGAAGATATATCTTATCTGCAATTGACTTAAGTTCTTCGGCTTCTTCATCTGAAAACTGTGTCTTTTCAAGGACATCTTTATAAAGACTTCTGTTATCAGCTTTTAACTCATCCAGCTTTCTCTTTACATACAGCAAATTCCAACGTACCAAATAATTCGTATAAACATTATTATCCACCGGTTCATGCCATTCATCAGGACCTGTAACTTTACGAATCTCATATCTGTCTTCTTTTTCTATATACTCACAGCGACTTGCCCAAAACCTTGCAGTTTCTATAAGTATATAAATTCCTTTACTATAGAAAAATTCCAAATCTCCTGTAATTCGTGTATAATTGTAAACTCCATATGCCACTGCCGCACTCACATGATGCTCATAATCTGCCACATAACATCTGTAACAACTTCCATCAGGCTCTATAGTATACGCCGGACACTGCTCAGTTCCATCATCCGCAGATTCCCATGGATATTGCGCCCCTTTATATCCGTTTTTAAGCGCATTTTCCTTTGCAGCATCAAGCAGTCTATATCTGTAACTAACGAGATTCTTTGCAATATCAGGAAAAACATATGAAAAGAAAGGAAGCATAAAAAGCTCGGTATCCCAAAATGCATGACCACCATACTCTTCACCGGTCAATAATTTTGCCCCTATATTTATACTGTTATTTGTAGAACTACCGGTACTCATAAGGTGGAATATATTAAATCTTATTGCCTTATTAAGTTCTTCATCGCAATCAATTTTAATGTCTGCCATATCCCACAGTTTGCTATACTCTAAGCAGTGGTCTGCAATCTCTTTGTACAATCCATTTTCTATAAAGTCTGTAACTTCTTTAGTGACACATTTCTTTATTTCTTCTTTGTGTACATCATTCTCTGTGTATACTGCTATGTACTTTATAAAATTTATATTTTCTCCGGCTTTTACTTTTACATCAGCAAATTCTATACTCTTTTCTCCAAAAGAATTAAAATTTCGATTACTAAGTACAGGTTCACCTTCTTTAAAAGCTTCTATATAACTACCCACACCAATATGAAGATTTCTATCTCTTGTAGCAACTTCAATATAGTTTCCACCAAAATCACTTAACTCCTCATTCTTTAAAGTATTGGTATGTTTAACCTTAAATCTGGGAGCGTCCGCAAAGTTGATTATGGTTCCATCAGTTTCGCTCTCCACCTCTATTATTCCATCATAATTGATTGGAATAAGATTATAGATCATCCCTATTCTATGTACATTTTTTCTGCTTACAAAACGACAACCCTCTATTTTAGTCTCTCTTCCCTTGCTGTCTCTAAGGATCAGACTTTTCCACAGAATACCATTTTTTAGATCAAGCTCCCTTAAATATTCCAAGATTTCACAATCTTCTATTCCTATAAGCTCTTTTTCTATATAGAATCTAATTCCCAAAGGATTTGGCAATGTCGCAAGTTCTCTCATAAAGGTTTCGGATTTATCAAAAACTCCGTTTATATAAAAGTAAGGCAGAGAAATCTTCATTCCTTCCTCATGACTTCCTCTTATACCAAGGTAGGAATTTGACAAGGCAAATAAACTTTCAAATTTAAGATTCTCTTTCTCATTATAAAGATCTTCGGGAATAATAAACTCATCCGTACTCTTAAGTGCTTTAATTTTATCTTCAAAAATATTTATACTATCTTTTCTTTCCATTATTTTATTCCTCCGCCTGTACTTTCAACTATGTGCTTTCCTGAGAATATAAATGTAAGCACAGGAGGTATTATCATAATAATCGTAATACAAAGCATTGGTATTATCTTTGTGGAATGTACTCCCTTAAATGCCGCCAAACCAAGAGCCAGAGTATATTTATTTCTTTCCTGCAAGAATATTAAAGGACCCAGGTAATCATTCCATACCGTAATCATATTTAGCACTGCAACCAATATTAGAGAAGGCTTCAGTATAGGCATAAATACTTTCAAATATATCTGAAAAGCATTTGCCCCGTCTATTCTTGCCGCCTCCTCAAAGTCCTTAGGTACACTAAGCAAAAACTGCCTCATCAAAAATATATAATAAGCAGATCCGAACCATGCAGGTACAATAAGAGGTTTAAGTGTATTGATCCATCCGAACTTGTTAAATTCCATATATTGTGGAATCATTGTAACATCCCATGGAATCATCATTGTGGCCATAAGTATCATAAAAAGAATATCTCTGCCTTTAAACTCAAATCTCGCAAATCCATATGCAACCAATGAACAGGAAATAACCTGCCCAAGTGTTGTAAGAGCTGTAACAAGAATTGAATTAAACAAGTATGTGCCAAACGGCTGTGACTTCCATGCCTTTATAAAATTTTCAAAATGCCATTGTGATGGTAAAAACTTTGGCGGATAAGCTATAGCTTCAGCTTCTGTCTTAAATGCCGAGAAAACCATATAAATAAAAGGAGCGGTAAAATAAATCGCAAATATTATCAAAAGAAAATAGATAATAAATTTTGTTTTTTTAGATAAATGCATATCTATGCCTTCCTCCTTTTTTTGTTTTTTGAGTTTTCTGATTGATAAAATACCCAGCTTGATGAAGTTTTGAAAACAAGCATCGTTAATATCAAAATAATAACAAACATAACCCATGCATTTGCACTTGCATATCCAAGTTTATGATGTTTAAAAGCATTATTGTAGGTATATAAACCATAAAAATAGGTTGATTTCAAAGGTCCTCCACCTGTTAAAAGCATAACCAGTGTCACCTGTTGGAACGAACTTATTATTGAGGTTATCAAGTTAAATAATAGTGTCGGAGTTATAAGTGGCAATGTAATAGAGAAAAACTGCCTAAAAGAGGAGGCTCCGTCAAGCGAAGCCGCCTCATAAAGAGTTGTTGAAATCCCTTTAATATCAGTATAGAAAATAAGCATCATAGATCCTACTCCGAATGCACTTGCTATTATAACAGCCAGCATTGCATACCCCGGGTCCACAAGCCATTTCGGTCCCTTTATACCCAAAAGAGAAAGTAAATAATTTAAAATACCATAATCACTGTTAAGTATCCAACTCCATATTATAGAAACAGCTACTCCGGATATTACAGAAGGAATATAAAAAATAGTTCTGAATATCTTTGTGTGTTTTACAGGTTGAGCTATAAGCATGGCTAAAAACAAAGCTATTGCCATATTAAGCGGTACAAAAACCGCCGCATACTTTAAGCTTATAATCAGAGATTTTGAAAACTGTTTATCACTTGTAAACATCTCGATATAGTTTCCAAATCCTACAAACTCAGGTTTACCTGTCAGTGACCAATTATAAAAACTCATTATAAGAGAAAATATCAAAGGTCCAAGTGTAAATACCAAAAAGCCTATTATCCAAGGTAGAATAAATAAATATGGTGTTATTTTTTTAATTGATTTTTGCATAATTATTGTTGTGCTGCTTGTTCAAGTGTTGCTTTTACATCTTTATATGTACTTGGGTTAAACATTTCTTCAAAGCTTAGAGAAAGATTCTCAGAAACCTCAGACCAATTCTTCTGTATGAAGCTTGCAGGTGTATATCCCGCACTTTGCTTAAGCATTTCATAAAATGGTGCATATGTGCTGTCTTCCATTATTTTTTCCGACTCTATTACAGTCTCAAGAACCGGAAGTTCAAGACCTATCCTTGCCCTATTAGCTTCTTCACCTGTCCAATACTTCATAAATTCCCATGCGGCATCCTTATTCTTACTGTCTTTTGACATTGCTATACCTGAAGAACTTAATATACTTACAGATGGCTTTGAACCGAAGTTTGGAAGCTTAGTTATTCCATAGTTCATATTGTCTTCATTTAAAGAATTTATAGACCATGAACCGTATATATACATGGCAACCTGTCCTGCTCGGAATTCATCCGTACCGTTTCCTTCAGTCACAGCCGCAACCTCTTCTTTTGCCATGTCCTGGAACATCTTAAATACTTCCTGTGATTCTTGCGAGTCTATTTTACCCTTCATATCTCCTTTATCATCACAATAAGCTGTACCATTACTCCATAAATACATTTCAAAATCATATGGATCCGGCTTCATTTGGAAGGCAAATCCCTTTGCGTTTGTTTTCTCAGAAATTGTCTTAGCCGTAGTTCTTAAGTCATCCCATGTAAAATTTTCACCCGGTAAGTCAACCCCTGCCTCTTCAAATAAATCCTTATTATAGAATAAAGCATGTGTAGTAAAACCTACAGGCATACCGTAAATATTGCCTTCTATAGAATTGTAATCCCAGAGAGCCGAATAATAATTCTTCTTAAAATCCTCTCCCTCTTTCTCAATGTATGAGTCAAGTGGCTCTAATCCTTCATAGTATGCAGGATAATTCCACATATACATAATATCCGGTGCATCCTTAGAGCCCATACCGGCACTTATCTTAGTGTCAAAATCTCTTCCATAGGCCTCAAGCACTACCTCAATATCATCATGTGACTCATTAAATTTGTCTACAAGGCTTTGTTGCTTATCAATATCTTCCGCAACATCCCATGAAGCAAATCTAACCTTAACCTTACCATTCTTAGACTCACTGCTGTTACCACCTGATGCACAGGCTGATAAAACTGTACTTGCGCAAAGAAGCGCGATGCAACTCATAGCTATTTTCTTTTTCATAAACACCTCACGTAAATTTTAGTAAATTTATTATATCATTTACTAATTAAAAAGTAAATAAATACTATTTGAACCTTATTTCTTATCTGTATTTATAAGCCTTTTTTAAGCTTATTATATCATATTTTAAATAAGTAAATTTTTACTAAATCAATTGACTCAGCCCCCTATTCTATGCTAATCTTTATTTATTACAAATAAGTTTAAAACTAAAGATTTTACCATATATTATATTTTTACAGTACTTTGGAGGTTTTATGATAAGGCAAAAAAAACGTTGGGAAAACGAAGAGCTGCTGATGATGGGAAGAGAAGAAGCAAGGGCGGATTTTATGCATAGTACTACAGTTTCACGCACTGTAAGTCTTAACGGAGATTGGAAATTCTTATTTTTAGATGCTCCGGAATATTCCCCCGATGCCTTTTTTGAAACAACTTTTGATGACAGTATCTGGAACAGCACCAAAGTCCCATCTTGCTGGCAAAGACAAGGCTACGGGCACAACCACTATACTGATGTATGGTATTTGTTCCCTATTAATCCCCCCTTTGTACCGTCAAAAAATCCGACCGGAATATACAGACGAGATTTTAATATTGAAACACTAGATCCAAACAAAAAAATCATCCTAAGATTTGACGGTGTAAGCAGCGCGTACGATCTCTGGATAAATGGAAAACATGTAGGTTACAGTAAAGTAAGCAGACTTGGTAGTTCATTTGATATATCAAAATATATACGCGAGGGAATCAATCAACTTACAGTAAGAGTCTACCAATGGTCAGACGGTTCCTATCTTGAATGTCAGGATATGTGGTGGTTATCAGGTATATTCAGAGATGTATATTTACTTTTTGTACCACAAAACGGTATAAAAGATCTTCATATAATATCAGACTTTGATTCTTCAAAAAATTCGGGTTCCATTGATCTGTCTCTTTACTTTTATATAGACAAAGACCAAACAATATACGTTGAACTGCTTGATTCAAATGATAAGATTATTTTTAAGGAAAGCACTCTTTCAAGTGAAGATTCCTTTCATTTTTTCAAAGATGAACTCAAAGTCTATCCATGGAGCGCTGAATGTCCAAATCTGTATAAATTAAATTTAAAAATCACCGATAATGAAAAAATCATTGATGAAGTCTCAAGCTATATAGGTTTTAGAAGGGTCAGTATTGAAAATAATCAGATATGCATAAACGGAAAAGCCATATTATTTAATGGCGTAAATATGCATGACTTCTCACCCGAAGGCGGTTTAACTGTCGATAAAGCTATAATAGAAGAAGATATAAAAATAATGAAGTGCCACAATATCAACGCTGTTCGATGTGCTCATTATCCTAAAGCTTCCTACTTCTACAGTCTTTGTGATAAATACGGTTTATATGTAATAGATGAAGCGGATTTTGAAAATCACGGTTTTGAATGGGTTGAGAATTACAAATGGCTCAATGAAGAAAAAAGCTGGGAAAGTGCTTATGTTGACAGGGTTGAGAGAATGGTCAGGGAGCATAGAAATCATCCTTCTATAATTATGTGGTCTTTGGGAAATGAGGCATCTACCGGACCAAATGTAGATGCACAGGCAGAGTCTGTAAGAAAGCTTGATAAAAGCCGAATTGTACACTATGAAGGTGATATGAATGCCGATATTAGCGACGTTTACTCTACCATGTATACAAGGCTTGACGGCATGCTTAAGATTGCACATGGAAATGATGCTCATAATAAGCCGCATATCTTATGTGAATACGGACATAGCATGGGAGTAGGCCCGGGAAACCTTGATGAGTATCAAGAGTTATTTGAAGCATATGGCAGACTTCAGGGAGGCTTTATATGGGAATGGTATGATCAGGGACTGGCCGAAAAAGATGAAAACGGTAATACAGTTTATCTCTATGGAGGGGACTATGGCGATACCCCCAATAACAGCAATTTTTGTTTGGACGGACTTCTATCCCCTGACAGAAAGATTTCTACCGGACTAAAAAATTATAAGCAGGTAATAAGACCTTTTAAAGCAAGCATAACTGATATTAAAACAGGCGAAATAAGTGTTAAAAACAAAAATATTTTTGCAGATACTTCCTATATAAGTCTTATTTATAAAATTCATCAAAACGGAAACTGTATTTTTGAAGGTAGGATTCCAACAATTAACATAAAAGCAGGATGTGAATCAAAGCTGATTATTCCGGATATTGTATCGGCATATAATCATTTTGATAATACTGCCGACTGCTATATTGATATATCATTTATCTACAATAAGGATATGCCGTTTTGCGAAAAAGGATATGAAGTTTCATTTGATCAGCTTTTAATAAAAGCGGCATTAAAAAATGATACACAAATTTATGAAGAAAAGTCCGGAAATTCATGTTGTGAAATATTTGAAACTAATACATGTTTTGAAGTCAGAGGTAAAGGCTACTCTGTGAAATTTGATAAAGTAACAGGAGATTTGCTTAGTTTAGAAAGTGAAGGTCAAAATATATTCAATAAAGGTCCTTCCTTAAATATGATGAGAGCCGCTATAGATAATGATATGTATAAGGTTGGTGACTGGTACAACAAATATTTTATACAAAAACAGCAGGAACAATTAGAATATTTTGATGCACATGAATATAAGGGCTTTGTAAAGGTAAGTATAGGTAAACATTTCTCACCTTTGAGTATGGCATTCGGATTTAAAGCCGAATACACTTACTATATTTTCCCTGATAGAAAGATAATTATGAACCTTGATCTAAATGGCTTTAGGAAAACAAGCTTCGCCCCGGAGTTTATTCCAAGAATAGGAATAGAACTCAGGTTACCTTCAGCATTTACAAATGTAAAATGGTATGGATTAGGTCCTTATGAAAATTATCCTGATATGAAATCACATGTTAAATACGGAGTATATTCAAAAAACATAGAAGATATGAGCAATGTTTACATAAAACCTCAAGAAAACGGTCACCGTGAAGGAACAGATATTATAGAATTAAACAGCAAAGAAGATACTCTTGTTATAAACTCTTTAAAACCGATAGGTTTTGATGTCCATAACTATACTATAAAGGCTTTAGAAAAGGCAAAACATTGGAATGAACTCGAGACAATCGATGAGGTAATCTTACACATAGATGCAAAACATTCAGGACTTGGAAGTAACTCCTGCGGTGAAGAACAGACCTATAAAAACAAGGTACGTTTAAACGACTATAATTTAAATTTGACTTTTGAATTTTAATATAAAGGGTAAGATATGAAGAAAACTTTAGGTATAATAGGACTTGTAATTGTCACTATTATTTGGGGTGGTGGCTTTGTAGCAAGTGATATTGCCTTAAACGAACTAAGCCCCTTTGAAATAATGAGCTATAGATTTTTAATCGCAAGTATTTTGATGGGAATATTTGCATGGAAAAATTTAAAAACAATAAGTAAAGACGAGATCATATACGGCTCTGTTTTAGGTGTAGCATTATTTTCAGGATTTGCATTGCAAATAATAGGACTTAAATACACAACTCCTTCAAATAATGCTTTTCTCACAGCAACAAATGTAGTCATGGTCCCTTTCATCGCATATATTATAGGACGAAAAAAACTCAATAAAGCAGATATAGTCGGATCTTTTACAGCATTGATAGGTGTAGGCGTATTATCTTTACAAAGCAATTTCTCCATAGGTACCGGTGATATATTTACGCTTTTCTGTGCCATGGGTTTTGCTTTCCAAATATATCTGACAGGAATATTCGGAAAGCAAATAAGGCCTTCAATACTGAACTTTTTACAAATGTTCACGGCATTTTGCTTGTCGGTTATAGGACCCTTATTCAGTGGTAAAATTAATTTATCACTTTCAACACAGGGAATTTCTGCTATAATTTATCTTGGAGTTGTAAGTACCGCAATATGTTATTTCCTACAGACTGCTGCACAAAAATATGTGGATGAAACAAAATCAGCAATAATATTGTCAATGGAGGCGGTATTCGGAACATTATTTTCAATCATACTTTTGGGCGAAAAACTCACAATAAAAATGATAATAGGTGGAATAATGATATTATCTGCTGTTTTAATGTCCGAATTACAAATTTTCAAAGAAAAACAAGAATAAAACATACGGAGGCAACTGTATGGTAACAATAAAAGATATTGCAGATAAAGCAAGAGTCTCTCCTGCAACCGTTTCAAGAGTTTTAAACCATGATGATTCTTTAAATGTAAAAGAAACAACAAGAAAACGTATCTTCGAGATTGCAGAGGAACTGGAGTATTCCAGAAAAATAACAAAACAGGTTTCAAAAAAACTTAAAATAGGTACATTCTACTCTTATTCTCCTGAAGAAGAGCTGGAAGATCCATACTATCTTTGTATACGCCTGGCTATTGAAAAAAAGATAAAGCAGGAAGGACATAAAAAGGCGGTTTTATCTCTAAACACATCACAGGATACTGTAAACTCTTTGGATGGAGTTATATGCACAGGTACTTTTACAAAAGATATGCTAAAGACAATTGAAGGATGGAACAAACCCACTGTTTTTATAGATACATATTCCGGAACTCCACAAAGTGATACCATAACAGTCGATTACAAGGGTGCAGTACAAAACATTTTGGATGAATTTATAAATAACGGACATAGCAAAATAGGATTTATTGGAGGAGCAGCGGAAAATCCGGAGGAAAGCTCCCAAGATGATTCCAGATATGTGGAATTTTGTGACTATTTAAAAAAGAAGAGCCTCTATAATGAGAAATTTATAAAGATATGCCCTTATAAGGCCAAGTCAGGAAGAAACCTTTTTAAAGAATTATATGATGAAGGCAATCTACCGACTGCCATATTTGCCTCAAATGACTCCGTTGCAACCGGAATATACAGAGCCGCATATGAGCTTGGACTGGATATACCCAGCGATATAAGCGTCATAGGTTTTAACGATATCCCCGGAGCAAAGTACATGATTCCACCTCTTACAACTGTCAGAGTATATATGGAATTTATGGGTGAGCATGCCGTCGAGGTGCTTGAGCATAAAATCAAGGACGGTAGAACAATAGGAGTTAAAGTACTTGTACCGACAAAACTTTATGTAAGGGATAGTGTGAAAAAAATACAATAATATATTTAGGGGTGGTTTACCTATTATAATTCACCCCTCTTCTTACTCATACTATTCACTAATTCAATCTATTTATCTATATAATAATACTTATAAAAGGCATCTATACCTTTGAGCATTTATTTTCTAATATAATATTGGTTTTTTTTAAATAATTTACAATAGTTTTTCACTACTCTGACCTATATGTTTTCCAACCATGCTGTTTTCCAATCTCTTCTAATCTTTTATCAATATACTCCCTCGCTTCATGAGACAATGCAAGCATAGCCTGCTGTCTATGAGCCTTTGCTACTTTTTCCTCAGTATATTTATCCGGACTATCTTTAGTATGAATATAAGTCTTATATCCTAGAGCATCCGTAACTTCACGAAGCGGAATACCACAATTTACAGGAGCATCTATAATTTTTGCTTCTGATATAACACAATAAATAGGATATTTTTTAAGCCAATCAAATTGCTTACTCCATGTTTTTTTTCTGGCATCATTATTCGAGTTAAATGCTTTAAAATATCCTTTTCCTACAATTAAAGGGCACTCCTTGCCACTTTTATCATAAGAATGCACACAAAAGAAGGTTTCATCTCCTTCTTCTACAGTTTTTGCACTCTTTGCTCTTGCCTCTGAAAAATTTGATATATATATTTCTTTTCCATTGTCATCAAAAGCATACATATACATCGCTTCTTTTCCATCAGCTCTGTTACTGGCCGAAGCAGAGAATTTTAACAATATATTTTTTAAACTTTTATATGATACTATAGATGTTTCTCCACCCAACGCAGAATAAACCGGATCTGTCCGTCGTTCTGAAGTATTACTATCGATTTCATTATACGCCTCATTTCTATCTTCCTTAATACGTTTTGCATTTGTATCAAGGGCAGCACCATAAATCGTTGTTACAATTTTTTTCCCTCCATCAACCTTGGATATAGATTTTTTATGCTCTTGATACCTTAATTTATAATAATCTAGTATATCTTGAGTAATGCAGCCATCCTTAGTATCATTTATTTTAGCAGCTATATCATCATAGTATTTATGTAAGCTGTTAATAGTTATTTCTCTATTCAAATGTATAGACAGCTCTATATTTCTAGTCAAGCCACTCTCTGTAAAATTAGCACTTCCAACTATTGCATCATCTGAATCAAAAAGGTAAAGCTTAGTATGTAAACCAATGAGCGCATGTAACTTTACTCCAGAACTTAGCATTTTTTGTAATCCCTCAAGTGTATTAGAACCATCTAAGAAATCTTGGAGATATAGTCTTGTTATAAATGAGCAGACTATCCCTCTTTTAGCTGCATTACATAGCAATTCTGCTGTCTTTTCAGATAAAAAAGGGCTTATAATTTTTATTTCATTCTGCGCTTCTTCAAACAATGATACTATTGCATCATAATGCTTATCTGTCACCATCTCAATCATTACAATCTCTCCAAATAAAATAATCTTATCTCATTATACAAAGTATTCATAATATATGAATATACAACTTACAATTCAGTAACTTTACCAAAACTTATTTTTTTTGATTTTTATTTATATTCCTACCTCTTCAAAAATCTCATCGCCGATTTCCTTGCCTTTTCTATTTTTTCGGCATCAACATCTTCCACAGCCGATGAGCTTATCCATTTCTTTCCGAATAAAATCTGTGTAGCCTCTATCATAATACCGCAGGCATATAAATCGTCTTCTTTAGCAATTGCCAAAGCCAGACACGCCTTCGTCTTTTCCTGAAGCAATTCTTTTTTAACTCCGTGAAACGACATTTGCATAAGACTTGATGCAGACCATGCTCTGCAAAGACTGTCTTTATCTTCCGACATCCGTTTTGTCAAAATATCAATCTCATCTGAAGATCCTATCCAACCGAGAGCTATAATAACTTTTCTACGGAGCAAATCATCTCTTATTTCTATCAATGAACTCATAACAGGAATAAGTCTGTTGCAAAATTCTACGTAAAAATCTCTATGTCTTAGTTTGGAAAGAGTTTCTGCCGTAAGGTATGCGGCAAATACTTTTATACTTTCGTCTTTTTCATTATCTAAAACTTCAAACAAATACTCCAAGCCTTCTTTATCATGTTTATAAAAACTGCCTGACAGATTTAGGTTAGTACCTTCATCCCGGTCTGTGCAAATTAATTGATAATGATATTCTATTTCTTCACTTGCTCCTAAGTCTGCAATAAATTTTATTCTTTCGCTATCGGGGAAGTTTTGTCTTTTCAATTCTTCATATCTGTTTTGTAGCGCCGTCATAGTACCCTCAATTTTTATTCTCTGTTTTATTTTTAAAAAGCTGAAACGAGATATCCAAATCATCTAAAATTAATATATTTAAAATGACTTTTCATAGCCATTTTGGAGTATTTGGCTATGAAAAATAACTATAGACGAGAATAATCTCGCCATTATTCGGATTTTGGCGTAGAAAAAATGTATTTGGCGAGATTATCCACTTTTTCCTGTTCTATCATCTTATCTTTCATCATCTGTTTGATTTCACATCCCCACACCACTATAACATTAATACCCATGCTCTCAAGTTTGATGTAGTTTTGCTTATCTCTTTGAACGTTCCCCTCCAACTTGTTTTTCCAAAAATCATGATTATTCTTAGGTATGGATGCATACCTGCAATTTTCATGCATGTGCCAAAAACACCCGTTTACAAATATGGCGATCTTATATTTAGAAATATAGATATCCGGACTTCCGGGTAAACTCTTATAATTTAATCTGTATCTAAACCCCCTATGCCACAAAAGCTTCCTCAAATAAACTTCAGGTTGTGTATTCTTATTTTTAACTTTTGCCATATTTTCACTTCTGGTCATCGGCTTACTCTTCTTCATTATCTGAATCTTACCTGCAAATTAAGTTTTATAAAATCTTCTCCGTTTTCACTGTACACTTCCCCGAAATCATGTCTTGATGTGGATGCTGTTTCATATTTTGTATTACTTAACAAATATTCTTCAAAGTGATTTCTGTTGTATATATGATAAGCAAGAACATTGCCTTCCTTTGTAACTACAATATATCCACCTGTAGCCTCATCCAAACCGTCCCACACTGTAGCAGGTTTCATTCCCAATGCTACAGCTGTCAAAAACTTTTTGAACTTATATTTATAGGCATTTACATTACCGTAGTTCATAGGATTTTCCTGTTCAAGTTTTTCAACCATCTCATTGCAGTTGCTGATTCCGTCTTTATAAAAATATAAAAGAGTCTCTGCAATAATTTTATCCATATTACTGTCGATAAGCACCAGATTATCTTCAAAAATCTGATTGTTCATCTTTCGATATTCAAGAGTTCCGTTTTCTTTAATTATCTTATTTATACGTCCCCTGACATCAGTATGATTCTTACCTCCTGACACCTTGTATATTCCGTTCGCTTCTCTTATCAAGTCAGGATGATTATGTACTATCTTATAGATAAAGTTTGTAGTTTTTCCTGCATTCAACAAAGTCGGAGATGAACCCAATTCGGATTTCATTGATGAACCTATAGTAGGACTGTATACTGTATCTGCATCAATTATTTTTACCTTGATATCACTTTTATCCGTTGCAGGTGTAAAAATCTTATAACACAAAATTTTATCTATGAAATTCTGCGTACTTTCTACAGGAAATGTGCACTTTGAATCTTTGCTGTTAATCTCATTCAACAAATTTCCGTACTCCGATTCAAACTCTGTCACAGGTAATTCCTTCACTTTTGCTCCATCAATATAAATCGATATCATTTCTCCGGCGGTATACTCTTTTATTTCACCCTTGTTTTCTTCTCTGAGCACTTTAATAATAGGAAAATAAACATCCTCAAGCTTATTTAATTCATTGTCATTAGCATATATCTTTTCTTCTGCCAAAAGTCTTAAAAGGACATATACTTCAGACCATTCCCACTTATTCCCTATAAACATATTTACCTCCGTGTAAAATCCAATTGTTCAAATAACTCTTTGGCTAATAAAATAATCATGAGACTATGTATCTATAAAATTATCTGTTTATCACCATGATATTTTTTCTATGATATTTCAAATATTCTCTATTTCCATCTGTAAGCTTTATACTCATATCTTGTCTAAGATTTAGGAATACTCTATTTGTATCATCAAGCTCATCTGAAATTATAATCAAACCATTATCATCAAACGATATATACCCTCTATCAAATGCCTTATCATGGTTTGGGCAAAGTAATAATCCATTGTCAATATCCAAACGCTCATTCTCATCGCTATCTTTCCATGGTTTAATATGACTTGCAATAAGAAAATCTTTCTGTGTTACATTACATAAACAACAATGACTATACCTACACAATAACTGTTCCTTGAATACACCTTGATTAACACGTATTCTAACTACTGCTTCTTTATCTATTGGATATAAGGCATTATCTTATAAGGCGCTTACATAATGGTGACCTCCTGTATAATAGATTTACACAATAATTGTGCATAATTCTATTATAAAACAAGTGGCTCATTGTGACCGGAATGGTGGCTCACAGCAAAACGGACTGATGGCTCAATCTCACCGGACAGGTGGCTCATTGAGGCACAGATTATTCAGCTATATCAGTTCATTATAAAAATCTTAGATTTTTGTCTTGACAACTACACCACTATACCCTGCATATACTCTCTTGCCTGTGCAAAGTAGGTGTTAGCTACCTCATCATGCCTATATCCTGTATAGCCAAATGGTTGTATCCTACCTTGCATTTTATATGTATCCACTCCAAACTCATCATAGCCATATACCATCTGCCTAGTTTCCTCTGTTTCTCCAAGCTCAAGTAGCCTTATAGGACTTCCAAGCTCATCTTGCAAGTAGGTATAGGTTTTATCCTTCTCTTCCATAAAAGCAGTGTTATAATCCCATATAAAGCTCTGGCTGTGTTCTATATTCCTAAACTTCTCATTTCTTTGCAGTAGATTATGGTATGGTCTTGTTATATCAAGTAGATATTCTTCTTTACTTACTATATCAAGTTCTTGTAGACTGTCTTTAGAAATATCTTTTAAATCATCCTTGTCTACTCTATACTCATTATTTCCTATTCTATTTCCTAATCCGTCATAGATATAATTCTTTGCTTGTCCTGAAAAATCATAACTTAAACTAAGCCTATCTGTACTGTCATACTCATAAGCTCTTATAAGCTCTCCTGCACTTAATACGGACTTTAAGTTACCTCTTTTATCGTAACTATATTTTCTATTAGGAGATACTCCACTTTCTTCTACAAGCTGAGCTAAAATATAATTCTCACACCTTCAAAAAATAAGAACTCTAAAAATCTCCATATTTTAACAAGCCATAGGTTTTAGGGTTTTCAAATTCACTTGGCTTTATAGGGATATGTTCCAATAGTATATCAATTCCTGATATCCACATTCCATCATCACTTTTATATGCTTTCCACAATGCATCTTCTATAAATGGAATCAAATCACTTTTATTATAAGATGATAATAAAGAAACTGCATATTCAAATGCAGGCCAGTTGGCATCTTGTAACAATCTTATCAAAAACGGTATATATCTAATCTTCATAGAATATTTCATTTTTTCTATAATATATAGAATATTAAACCAGCAAAACTTAGATTTGTAGTTACCTAAATAAAGATAATCTTCTAAATTATTACCTTCCATTTGAAATAATAAGGCTAATTCTTCCAAATTTTCATCTGATATATTTCTATTTTCATAAATATTATATTCTTCTTTACTAATTAAATTATCAATCACTGCTGACATTACATGGTCCTCCATTATCTCTTATAGATATTGATGCTAATATTTTTGTTAAGTAGTATGGATTCTCTTTTGCTGTTTCTCTGGTGCTCATCCATATTGGTAGTTCTAAAGGATCTGTAGGAATTACTTTTACATGGTTTGGACCATCTATAATCGCTTGTAGTACACCTGTACTATTTAAAGCCTCTAAAGTTGAGTGTCACGCGTCAAAATACTTTTCCTTAGAGAAAGTTTCAAGCCTACCTGATATGTAGTAACCCTCTTCTAGGGATTGGTGAGATTCATCGGTATTACTTACCTTTATTGGTATTATTTTTTCATCAATATAGTCGTTCATAAGTACCTCTTAGTTATTTTTATTTTATTATTAGTCAAACTTCAATATTCAATTAGTAATAAGTAGATATTAGTCCTAATAAAACGCAATTTCTGGCTTTGGTCTATCAGAAATCCAATAATACTTCCCCTCTAGGCTTTTAGGAAGTTCTATCCTTTTTAGATAAAGACAATCTGCAATAGCCCATAAATCTAAATATTCCACATTTTCTGGTATTCTTATAGTTTCAAAACCACACCACCAAAAAGCAAATTGGGATACACTCTTAAGATTTATCGGCAAGCTAATACTTTTCAAACTATTACAACTTGAAAAAGCATAACTCTCAATGGTCTCCAATTTACTACCTTCTTCAAACTCAACTTTTTCTAAATTATTGCAATCAATAAAAGCTTGAGTGCAGATACAATTCACACTCTCAGGAATATATACCTCTTTGATATCCTCTGCTTTATAAAATACATTTCCAGCGATTATCCTTGTGTTTTCTCTTATCTTTATTTTATCAATTCCTTTAGTTTTATATTCTAACAATATATTTTCTGAATACTTGCAACCATACTCGTCTACCTGTAATTTTTTTAAATATTTTGTCCCCTCAAAAATATCCAATCCTACTTTTTCAATACTCGTAGGTAAGTTTATATCTTCCAGACTTTCACAATAAGCAAAAGCTGTATTTCCTATTTCTAATAAGCCCTCAGGTAACTCAATATTTTTTATTGTTTTATTTTCTCTAAATGCGTTGGCTGCAATAACTTTAGTAAATTTTTTTATCTTTACACTTTCTTTTAACAGCGTGTACTTTAATAGTATTCTTCCCCAATATATACCCCCATCTTCTTCAGTTTGTGCTTGAGTCAGAAAAGCTGTTCCCTCAAAAATATCTTCCCCAATGCTTCTGATATTTTCTGGTGCTTTGATTTCTTCTAAACTACTACAATTTTTAAATGCCCAATTCTCAATACTCTTAATACTATTTGGTAACACTAATTTTCTTAAGCTTTTGCAATCCTCAAAAGCACTTGTTTTTATTTCTGTTAGTTTCTGAGGTAAATCAATATTTTCTAATAAAGTACATCCCGAAAAAGTGTTACCTTCAATAATAATCATTTTTTCTGGTAATTTAATATTCTTTAATGATTTACAATTTAAAAAAGCTCCATTTTCTATCCTTTCTAAACTATTTGGTAAAATAATTTCTTCCAAGCTAATACAATTACAAAATGCTTTTTCTCTTATAATCTTAACTGTATCTGGCAAATTAATCACACGTAAATTCCAACATTCTCCAAAAGCATAGTTGTCAATAATAGTTACTCCTTCAGGAACATTAAACTCTGCAATATCTTCTTTTTTTTCAATAATACCACTTTGTATCTTAACTAAAATATCCCCTTTTATTATTGTTTTGCATTTCAAATTCGTAATAATAAAGTATAAAACAAAGCAAACGCAAATCAGCCCAAAAATAATATGTTTATTTTTCATCTCTACCATTTTACCTACCAGAATTAAAATATTGATTTATATTAGCAAAAGTTTTTTCCATTCCTTTACTTAAATCATCTATATTCTTTGTTTTTTTAAGTAACCCAATCCCTACTAGCAGATACCTCTCTCCATATATACTTGATTTTTTATTTATATATTCTGTATGTTCTTCAACTTTGAATTTTTGTATATTATAATTACTTCTAATTGGCTTATCACCAGGACTTACATCAAATAATGTAACTTTTACAAACGAATTTTGAACCTTATCTAATTATAAGTTCACCTCCTCTTAATACAGACTTTAAGTTACCTCTTTTATCATAACTATATTCCCTATTAGGGTATACTCCCTTTTTCTTCTTTAAATTAATCCTATGCATTATTTTATAATACTAAGAACTCTAAAAATCTCTATACTTTAATAAATCATAAGTTTCTGGATTTTTAAAATCCTGTTGTTTTATATTATCTTTTTCCATAAGTCTAGCTATTCCTGCTATCCACATTTCATCATCATCTCTATATGCAGTCCATAGTGCTTGCTCTACAAATGGTACTAAATCAGTTTTCTTATAGGACATAAGTGATGAAATAGTATATCTAAATACTGGCCAGTTTACATCTTGCAAAAACTCTATTAAAAATGGTATGTATTCTATTCTTTTAGCATAGCTCATTCTTTCTATAATATATAAAATATTAACCCATAAAAATTTAGATTTATATCTCCTTGTGTTAAAATAAGTTTCTAAATTATCATCCTCCTTTTCTAATAAAGAGGCTAATTCACATAATTTTTCATCTCTTATATATTCATTTACATAAATATTATACTCTTCTTTACTAATTAAATTATCAATCACTGCTGACATTACATGGTCCTCCATTATCTCTTATAGATATTGATGCTAATATTTTTGTTAAGTAGTATGGATTCTCTTTTGCTGTTTCTCTGGTGCTCATCCATATTGGTAGTTCTAAAGGATCTGTAGGAATTACTTTTACATGGTTTGGACCATCTATAATCGCTTGTAGTACACCTGTACTATTTA
>NZ_ALJL01000027.1 GCF_000287675.1 Lachnoanaerobaculum sp. ICM7 | reverse complement strand
GTTCAATAGTAGCAACTGATATGAATGTATCTGATATAGAAGCAACAAATGCCGCTTCATATACAGGCCAGTTCAACAAGACTCTTGAGAGTGGAAAGACATATGTATTCGGTTATACAACAATAGTCGGTGCATTTAAGGTAACAGTAAAAGATGCAAGAGATAACTCTATAGTAACAAGACTTACTCTTAGCAGTACAAATACAGTTAGTGATTTTGAATCACTTTATAGAAGTGCAATACAGTCAGACTATGTAGACAATGACGGTATTACATGGCATTACGAGGGATTAAGTAAGGACAGAGGAATGTATGATCCTTATGATCCGACTCTTCGTGTAACAGCTGATGAGACAATCTATGTTTACTATTCAAATGATAAGGCTGAGCGTAGAAAAGCTGAGGCTGATTTAAAGGCGGCTATTAAGAATGCAAACAATCAGTTAAACAGAATCAATGATCCTGTAAAGAGAGCAGCACTTCAGGCGGCTATTAATGCGGCACAGGCTGTAATTGACAGAATAAACAGAAAGTCATCTACACCTGAGCTAATAGCAGCTCTTCAGGCGCTTAATGATGCAGTGGTTGATGCAGGCGGAAGAGTACCGAACAGCGGTGGTCGTGGTGGCCGTGGCGGTTCAGGCGGCGGATCAGGAAGCGCAAGCAGAAGATCAAGCGGATATACAGCAGGTCTTAGAGTAGGCTACGACGGTAACTGGGAGCTTACAAATCCTGTAGAAGCTACAGCAAATCCTGACAGCAGCAAGTGGGTATTCAACCTTGCAAATGGTGGAAGAGCTAAGGGATGGGCATACTTAAGCTATACTTACGAAGGAAAGACAAAGTCTGAGTGGTATCACTTTGCTGAGGACGGCATCATGGATTCAGGATGGTTCTTAGACGGAAGTACATGGTATTATCTGTCAATGAATCACAACGGATTCTATGGTGAGATGATTAAGGGATGGCATCATGACGGCCAGGACGGAAGATGGTATTACCTTGATCCTTCAAGCGGTGCTATGCATACAAACTGGAGCAAGATAGGAGGAGAGTATTATTTCCTCAATCCTACAGCACCTGCACAGACATGGTTTTTTGATAATGCAACAGGTAGATGGAATTTTGGTAATATAAGTTCAAGACCATATGGTTCAATGTATCAGAATGAAACTACACCTGACGGTTATCATGTAAATGAAAGCGGAGCTTGGAGATAATCAATAGTTTATAAAGACTTGTAGATTTACTCATTCCGAAAATAATAAAGGGGAGTCACACGAAAGTGTGGCTCCCCTATTTACATATATTGGAATAACATGTAATATAGTAGTATATAGACTGTGCGTAGATTGTGTTAGAATACGATATAAGAATATAGTATTTTTATACAAAATATTAAAATTTAGGAGGGTTTATCATATGAGTAGTTTTGAACTTAAAGATTTTGAACAAAAAATGAATGAATTACTTGATTTTGACGGCATTGTGCTTGCCGTATGGGGCATGAAGCCGAATTATAATAAAGAAAAGTTTGCTGTAAGCTTTGATATCGGTATAGATCTGATATTTGATTTATTATCATTTACAGAGTATGATTTTGAAGAGAAAACTTTTGAACCGAATGTAAGCGATATATTTATAATAAATACATTCTATGAATGCCTGATGAATTTTTCAGATATGACGGTAGAATATGTAGGCGAAAATGAAATAAATATATATGTACCTGTGGAAGATGCATATGCGCAACTTGAGATAAGGGATATAGAGTATCTTACTGTGACTGTAACAAGTTATAAAAAAGTGGCATTTTGTAAAGGTGACAAGCCGGTCAAGATAGGAATATATGATTTTGATGCAATGAAGTATGAAAAATTCCCTGAAAACTTTGTTAAGGGAGATCCTAAATTTTATTGTTTCGGATAGAAACATAATAGAATAAAAATGTAGCAAAAAGGCTTTTTTAAGCCTTTTTTGCCACACTGTCTCTGATGATTAAATTTCCGGTAATTAAAGTTTTTACCGGTTTATTTTTTTTGTCCTTTTTTATTTTTAAGAGTTGTTCCACAGCAAGTTTTCCTATTTGCTTTCTTTGTACATGAACTGTAGTAAGAGCAGGCGAAGAAACTGCAGAGTAAGGTATATCATCAAAACCTATTATAGAGATATCTTTCGGTATTTTAACCCCCTTTTCTTTTAAAGCCTTTATAGCACCAAGAGCAAGAGTATCATTGTCCGCAAAGAAACAGTCGGGAAGTGTACTTAGATCACCAAGTTGCTCAAGCATATCATTATAAGCACCGATCATAGTGGGAGAGATCATATATGTATGCTCTTTTACATAGTCCATTTTTAGCCTTTCCACACTATCTGTGAATCCTTTTTTCCTTAGTTGAAAATTTTCAGAATATACATTTCCACCGATGTATCCGATGCTTTGATGTCCGCATTTTTTTAGATAATCAACAGCAATATAGACATTCTCTTCATTATTCATACAGACACTGTTGCAGGTAGTGTATGGGCAAACATTGTCCACCACAACATAGGGAATGGATATGGAATCAAATAGTGGATACAGATCCGGAGTAAACTCTGTACCTATCAGTATAATACCTTCATATTGGCTAAGATCTGTTTCTGATAGAAACTTTTCAAAGCTCTCCTTATGCACTCTTAAAACCATATTTAAATTTTCTTTTTGAAGTCTGCTCTCTATTGCGTCCAGTATTCCGGCTATAAAACCTTGATTTTCTTCAACAAAAACACCGCTTCTGTAATATTTCAGAACCAGTACATTTTTATTTTCCGTAATTCTTTTTCTTTGTTGAGGGTAATAATTATATTCCTTCATTGCCGCCAACACCTTTTCTCTTGTTTCCTCACTGACGCCTTTTTTTTCATTTATTACTATGGAAATAGTGGCAGGAGAAACATTTATCAGTTTTGATAACTCTCTAATGGTCATAGTATTCTCCAAAGAAATGTTGTTCACTAAACAATAATTGTTTTCAGTAATCATAATACTATTTCAAAAATATATTGTCAAATAATTATAAGTACAATATTTTACTTTAAATGTGTAGGATGGTGAACGAGAAGATTGTCTTTGGTGATTATATACTATAAAAAATATTATTTTTGTTTATAAAAACATGTTAAACAGTTTGAATTTAAGTTTATTAAACGATAAAAGGCGATTAAAAACAGTTATTATACAATATACACAAAAATATTACATTAATCTATGCACAAAATAGAATAATTCAGATTGTATTGACATTTAAACATAATAATATTATTGTTTATATAAACGATAGTTCTTGATTTGTTAAATATTTAGTAAACAAGGAGGATGATATGAGAAAGGTCAAGAAATTAGTTAGTGCGTTGTTAATCGGTGCAATGGTTAGTGCTCCACTGATCGGATGTGGCGGAGGAGCTACAAAGAGTGCAGACAGTACTACCGCAACTGTAGCAGACTCTAAGGCTGAGGAGAGCAAGACAACTGATGCAAGCAATCCTGTAGCAGGTAAGAAGGTAGCATATATTATGATTATGCCTTCAGCTACTATTTTCCAGATGTGGAAGGATTCATGTAAGAAGCTTTGTGATGAGCTTGGAGTACAGTTTGATTTCTTCTTCTGTGACGGTGACTTTAATAAGTGGCAGGATACTATAAGAACATGTGCATCTGCAGGCTATGACGGACTTATTGTAAGTCATGGAAATCAGGACGGTTCATATGTATTCTTAAAAGGCATCTTGGATGAGTACAAGGATTTAAAGATCGTTACATTCGATACACAGTTCTATGCAGACGGAGAGTACAAGAAGCTTGACGGTGTTACTCAGATGTTCCAGCAGGATAAATCTTTGGTAACTGTTCTTCTGGATGAGATGGTAGCTAAGTATGGTGAGGGAGTAAGACTTGTAAAGGTATGGAGAGGCCCTAACTATAACAGCCCGTTTGACAGAAGAGAAGAAGGCTGGCAGGAATACGAGAAGGCGGGAAAGATTGTAACTGTAGGCGAGGTACAACCTTTACAGGACTCTGTAGACTCTGCAAACACTGTAACGGCGGCTTATCTTCAGAGCTTAAAGAGAGAAGATGTTGACGGTGTTATTGCATATTACGATATGTATGGACAGGGTGTATATAATGCACTTATCGAAAACGACAATATGAACGGTAAGAACGGTGATGCGCTTCCTATGGCATCGGTAGATATTGATCCGGTTGATATTACAAATATGCAGACAAGACCTGATATATGGACAGCGGCAGGAACAACAGACTGGACATTAAACGGAGAGATTGCTATGAGACTTCTTTTGCTTGAGATGGCAGGAGAGTATGACAAGATTTATGATCCGGCAACAGGAGAAATGGGAGTTGATGTTGTAGAGGTTCCGGGTACAGCTATTAAGGCATCAGACTTAAAGACAGATTCAAACGTAGAGAATCTTGGAAACGTAGCAGGAGAAACTTATGGTAACCTTAACTATCTCTCAGAAGCGGATTGGATGCCAAAGGATCTTTTACACAAATAATAGGGATGTAAATATAAGTCTACCAAAGATTAGCGACTTATAAAATTAATGAATGAGGTGAGTTTATCAGATACATTTACTTTTATTTTTAAAAGTCATTGAAATTTTGATGACTCACCTGTTTTAGATTGGATGATTATGGACAGAATAAAGTTAAGCACAAAAAATGTGTCGATAGAATTCCCGGGAGTAAAGGCCTTAGAGGATATAAACTTTGAGGTAAGTACGGGAGAAATAAGGGCTGTTGTAGGAGCAAATGGTGCCGGAAAGTCCACGCTTATGAAGGTATTATCAGGTGCCAATCCTACATACACCGGAGAAGTATTATTAAATGACAAAGATGTGGAGCTTAGAACTCCTGTAGATGCAAAAAAATGCGGTGTTCAGATAGTGTATCAGGAAGTAGATACAGCACTGTTTCCAAACCTTACAGTAGCTGAGAATATTATTCAGGGTGACTTGGTAATGGATAAGGGAAATACCATCTTAAACTGGCGAGAGGTCTATAAAGAGGGTAGAAAAGCTCTTGACAGACTTCATATCAGTAAGGAAAGGATAAATGAAAGGGATCTGGTTTCTAAGCTTTCACTTGCAGATAAGCAGATGGTACTTATAGCAAAGGCAATCAGAAGAAAGTGTAATTTCCTGATACTTGATGAGCCGACGGCTCCACTTAGTAATCAGGAGACAAAAGAGCTTTTTGAAGTTGTTGAGCATTTACACAAAACGGAGAATATAGCAATACTGTTTATTTCCCACAGATTGAATGAGATACTGGAAATATGTGAAAGTTATACGGTAATGAGAAACGGAAAGTTGATCGGTACATATCCTATAGAAGAGTCAACTACCACCAAAGAAATAGTGGAACTTATGCTTGGAAGAACTTTTGAGGAAGCATACAAAAGAGAAGAAATTTCTATAGGTGACACTATTTTTAAAACAGAGAATTTGAGTGAAATCAACGGAAGAATAAAAGATATAAACTTACATGTAAGAAAAGGTGAAATACTTGGTATAGCAGGGCTTGTCGGAGCGGGTAAGTCTGAACTTTGTAAAACTCTTTTCGGAGCATATAAGAGTACCGGAAAAATCATATTAAACGGTAAAGAACTGAATCTAAAAAATCCTGCACTTGCAGTTAAAAATAAAATAGCACTGGTACCTGAGGAGAGAAGAAAAGAAGGTGTACTTGTAGAAGAGAGTGTAAGCTTTAATTTATCTGCGGCGTCCTTGGAAAAGTTTTGTAAATTGTCTTTCATAGACAAGAAAAAGGTAACAGACAATGCAAAGAGTTATATACAAAGCCTTAATGTATCAACACCAAGTCCAAGACAGCTTGTAAAGAAACTTTCAGGCGGAAATCAGCAAAAGGTTGCTGTAGGAAAATGGTTGGCTGCAGATTGTGAGCTTTATATATTTGATGAACCTACAAAGGGTGTTGATGTAGGTGCAAAGCAGGATATTTTTGATCTTATTCATGAAATAGCAAAAAAAGGAAATGCTGTTATATATGCAACTTGTGAGAACCAGGAGCTCTTGGCCCTCACAGACAGAATTTATGTAATGTACAATGGCGCTATAAGTGCAGAACTTATTACAAAAAATACAAATGAAGATGAAATAATGTTTTACAGCGTAGGTGGTAAGCAAAGTCAAGAGGAGGTAGTTTGATGGAACGCAAAAAATTAATAAAGTTTGGTATAGATTGGGCTGCTATCCTGGCACTTGCTCTATGTTTTATAGCATTTACAGCAATTAAGGGCAGTGCATTCATGTCCCAGAGCAATATGGTAAATATTCTCAGAGCTATGGCAATAACCACGGTATTCGGTATTGCGGCTACAATTACCATGGCGCCTGACGGATTTGATATGTCTGCCGGTACTTTGGGAAGCTGTTCAGCTTATGCGTTTGTATCGTCATACCTTTGGTTCGGACAGTCACTGTTTATGTCGGTAGTAATAACTATAGTGACAACTTTGATTTTATATCAGCTTACCATGTTTCTTATTCTGGTATGTAAGATACCGGATATGCTTGCGACTTGTGCTTTGATGTTTGTTCATCAGGGACTCGGACAGTGGTATATAGGAGGTGGTGCAGTATCCACAGGTATGAGAACACCTTGGAATGCGGAACCTCTTAGAACAGCTCTTTCAGATTCTTTTTCGGCAATAGGAAGAGCGCCTTGGATAATTATCATTATGCTTGGATGTGTGCTTGCCGCATATATTTTCCTTGATTTTACAAAGTTTGGAAGATATTTGTATGCAATGGGTGGAAATAAAGAAGCTGCAAAACTTTCAGGTATTGATATTAAGAAATACAGATATGTAGCAGGTATGATAACTGCTGTATTTATAGCTATCGGTGGTATTTTAGTTTCATCAAGAGGAAGTTCTGCACAGGTTATGTGTTGTGACAACTATTTGATGCCTTCACTTGCAGCAGTTTTTGTTGGAAGAACTGTAGGAGGTGCTGAAAAACCTAATGCTCTTGGAACAATGATAGGCTCAATGCTTGTATCCACACTTGAAAACGGACTTACTATCTGTGCAGTACCTTTCTTTGTATTGCCGGCGGTAAAGGGTGCGGTACTTGCTTTGGCACTTATAGCGGCATATGCATATAAGAGAGAATAATATAAAAGGGAGTCAGTATGAGTAGATTTGACACATATTTTCAGATGGAAGAAAAGGATATAGTTGAGTATACTTTATTAAAAGCAACATCTATAGACTGGGATAAGGACAGCATGAAGGCTGTTATACCTAAAGAACATGGGAATTTAAACTATGTCTACAGAGTAACGGATGATAAGGGACATTCGATTTATATAAAGCAGGCAGGTACCGAAACAAGAATCTCAAAGGATATGAAGCCTTCCAGAGACAGAAACAGGCTGGAATCGGAGATTTTAATGTTACAGGAAAAATTTGCAAGCGGAATGGTACCATATATTTATTTTTATGATACTGTGATGTGTGCCTGCGGTATGGAGGACTGTTCAGACTTTTTGGTAATGCGTCAGGCAATGCTTGAGCATAAAATATATCCTCATTTTACAGAAAAGATAACGGACTTTTTGATAGAGACATTACTAAAGAGCAGTGATGTGGTAATAGACCATAAAGAGAAGAAGGTAATCGGAGGGAAACTCGTTTCACCTGATCTTTGTGATATTACGGAAAAGCTTGTTTTTATGGAGCCATACAATGATCTCAATCATAGAAATAATGTTTTTCCTCCAAATGCGGACTTTGTAAAGAAGGAGCTTTATGAGGATAAGGCATTGCATTTTGAAGTTGCAAAGCTTAAATTCAATTTCATGACAAATGCACAGGCATTGATTCATGGAGATTTGCATACAGGTTCTATTTTTATAAAAGAAGACGGTTTAAAAGTATTTGACCCTGAGTTCGGTATACTTGGACCTTGTGGATATGATATCGGAAATGTTATAGCAAATCTTATTTTTGCCTATGACAACGGAATTGCTTACGGAAAGAAAGAGTTCACTGACTGGATTCTTAAATCAGTGGAAGAGGTCATAGATTTATTCATAGAAAAGTATAATAAATATTATGATGAGTGGGTAAGTGAGCCGATGGCAATGGTAGAAGGCTTTAAAGAGTACTATCTTGACTGTATTCTTAGAGACACGGCAGGATTTACCGGAACAGAGCTTCACAGAAGAACTGTAGGAATGGCCAATGTTACAGATGTAACTACAATTGAAGATGAGAAAAAGAGACTTGTGGCTGAAAGAATAAATATTTTGGCAGGTAAGGAGTTTATACTGAAAGCGGACAGCTTTAAAAGTGGTAAAGATTATGTAGATACTATACTAAAGTGCAAAGCTTTGGCAGAGGAGTTATAAATGGGTATTGAAGAATTTTTTGATAAAATAATCTCTGTGAAAATGACGGAAGATAAGGAGCTGAATATTATTGACCAAACGCTTCTGCCGGGAGAGATAAAGAGAATAAACTTAAATACAAAGGAAGAAATCTGGGAAGCTATAAAGAAGCTTAGAGTACGTGGGGCTCCTGCAATAGGAGTATGTGCGGCATATGGTATTGCAAAGACGGCTTCACAGATAGAGGCAGACAACTATGCTGATTTTGAAAAAGGGTTTTTGGAATTAAAAGAGTATTTTGCCTCTTCCAGACCTACAGCAGTAAATCTTTTTTGGGCACTTAATAGAATGGAAGATGCCCTGAAAGCAAATAAAGAAAAAAGCATTGATGAGATAAAGGAAGCTTTATTTAAAGAAGCTGAGGATATCAGAAATGAGGATGTTGAAATAAGCCGTGGAATAGGAGCTTTGGGATTTAAGCTTTTAAAAAAGCTTAAAAGAAACGGTAAAGAGATCGGTATAATGACTCACTGCAATGCCGGAACATTGGCGACAGCAAAGTACGGTACGGCGACAGCGCCGATGTATATGGCACTTGAAAACGGATTTAACGGTGATGATATGCATGTCTACTGTGATGAGACCAGACCTCTCTTGCAGGGTGCAAGGCTTACAGCATTTGAGCTTAGTAATGCCGGAATAAAGACGACATTACAATGTGACAATATGGCATCTATTTTAATGAAATCGGGTAAGATAGATATTATATTTGTAGGTTGTGACAGAGTGGCAAGAAACGGTGATGCGGCAAACAAGATCGGTACATCAGGACTCGCTATTATAGCAAAGCATTACGGCATTCCATTCTATGTATGTGCACCTACATCAACTATTGATATGAAGGCTGAAAGTGATAAGGACATCCCTATAGAGATAAGAGATGGGGAAGAGATTACAGATATGTGGTATAAAGAGAGGATGGCACCTGAGAATATAGGTGTATATAATCCTGCATTTGATGTTACCGATCATTCACTTATAACAGGTATTATTACCGAAAAGGGTATTTGTAAATATCCATTTGATAAGGCATTTAAGGAATTGGGACTTTAGGACAGATAGGAGATAATATGAAGAAGATAATCAATGTTCCTGAGAATTATACAGATGATATGTTAAAAGGCATTTATAGTGCACATAAGCAGGTTAAGTATGTAGCAGATGACCTCAGATGCTATTGTATAGCAGATAAAAAACCCGGTAAGGTGGCAATCGTAACAGGTGGAGGTACCGGACATTTACCGCTATTCCTCGGATATGTAGGTGAAAACCTGCTTGACGGTTGTGGTGTGGGAAGCGTTTTCCAGTCACCTTCGGCAGAGCAGATATATGAGATATCAAAGGAAGTGGAAGCGGGAAGTGGAATACTCTATCTATACGGAAATTATACCGGAGATATTATGAACTTTGATATGGCGGCTGAAATGCTTGAGATGGATGATATAAAGACCAGAAGCATTGTAGGTGCCGATGATGTACTCTCAAACAAGCTCCCTGAAACCAGAAGAGGTGTTGCGGGCATATTCTTTATGTATAAGTATGCAGGTGCGGCAGCGGCAAATATGGGAAGCCTTGATGAAGTATATGAGGCGGCAAATACAGCTAAACAAAATACAAGGACTGTGGGATTTGCATTGACACCATGTGTTATACCTGAGCTTGGACATGCCAATTTCTCTTTGGCGGAGAATGAAATGGCATTCGGTATGGGAATTCACGGTGAGCCGGGAGTTTGGAACGGAGATATAAAGAGCGCAAAAGAACTTGCAGATGAAGCCGTGGGAGAAATCCTTGATGATATAGAAATAGGAAACGGTGATGAAGTTGCAGTACTTATAAACGGACTTGGTGCAAGCAGCATAGAAGAGCTTTATATACTTTCAGGAGAAGTGAGCGGGATATTGGCCTCAAAGGGTATAAAGATCTATAAAACATTTGTAGGTGAGTATGCAACAAGTATGGAGATGGCAGGTGCATCCATATCTATTTGTAAGTTAAACAGTGACAAGGAAAAGGCTTGGCTTGATATGGAAGTAAAGACTCCATTTATCAGATTATAGGAGTTGTTATGACAGAGATTAGAATAGAGGATCTTCCGGAATTATTTGAGTCTATAGCTAAGGTGTTTGTCGAGAAAAAAGATGAACTATGTGCAATGGATGCAAATATGGGAGACGGTGATCTTGGGCTTACTATGAGTAAGGGCTACAGTGCAATGCCTGATCTTATAAGAGAAAATACGGTAGAAAATAATGTGGGAAAGACATTGTTTAAGGCAGGCATGAAGATGGCTTCAGTGGTACCCTCAACCATGGGTACATTGATGGCAAGCGGTATAATGGAAGCCGGCAAGTCATTAAATGAAAAGGATAAGATAGATGCCAAAGATTTGGCGGTTTATTTTGAAAGCTTTGCAGCAGGAATCAAGAAAAGAGGAAAATGTGAGGCAGGAGACAGAACAATATATGATGCACTTTTATTGGCAGGTGAAAGAGCAAAAGCAGCAGCGGATGGAAGTTTGCTTGATGTAGCAAGTGCGGCACTAAAGGGTGCGGATGAAGGTGTTGAAGCTACAAAAGATATGTTGCCTAAGTTTGGCAAGGCTGCGGTATTTTCCGCTAAAGCAAAGGGCATTGCAGACCAGGGTGCTGTAGCTGGATACCTGATGGTAAAAGGAGTATGTTTATTTTTAGAAAGTAAGAGTTGATAATGAAGGTACTTAATTTTGGTTCACTAAATCTGGATTATGTATATGATGTAGACCATTTCGTGAGAGAGGGAGAGACCATATCCTCGGAAGACATGAATGTATTTTGTGGTGGAAAGGGGCTCAACCAGTCTGTGGCTTTGGCAAAGGCAGGTGTTAAAGTATACCATGCCGGAGCAGTGGGAAGTGCAGACGGAGCTATGCTTTTGGAGGCACTTTCAGATGTAGGAGTCGATATATCTTACGTAAAAAGGTATGATATGTCATCAGGGCATGCCATTATACAAAAAAACAGAGCAGGCAATAATTGCATACTTTTATATGGTGGAGCAAACCAAAATATAGGTATTGACTTTATCAAAGAGGTATTAAAAGATTTTGATAAAGGAGATATACTTTTACTTCAAAATGAGGTGAGTAATCTTTCATTTATTATAGATGAGGGATATAAAAGGGGAATGAGCATTGTATTAAACACCTCACCTATAAATGAAAAGATATTTGAATGTGATTTGGAAAAGGTGGAATATCTTATACTCAATGAAATAGAGGCTGCGGATATACTTGGAGCCTCAGACACCGGTGAAGATGAGCTGATAGAGAAGTTGACAAAAAGATTCCCGGGAATGAAGATAGTGTTGACTTTGGGAGAGAAGGGCTCTGTATATGTGGACAAGACTCAGAAGATAAGACAGGAAATATACAAGGCTGATGTAGTTGACACTACGGCAGCAGGTGATACCTTCACAGGTTACTTTATAGCAGGAATAGTTGCAGGCACAGATGTTGCAGCATCCTTAAAGCAGGCTGCCCGGGCTGCAAGTATTACAGTAAGCAGAAAAGGTGCATCACCAAGTATTCCGTTTGCAAAAGAGGTTTGCGAAAGATTTTAGAATGCAGAATGCCACAAAATCATTATAACAGATGATTTTGTGGCATTTTTAATATTTTATAGAAAATTATTGATTGGACTATAACACATAAAAGTTATTGTAATATATTATATTCCATTAACAACTTATATCTGTAATCTTTGTCTGTGTTGGCTCTGCGAAGCTTATCAATATTACCTTCGTTTAACAGTAACTCATTAAGCTTACTGACCATATCGGCACCTTCCTGCCTGCCTTTTTCCAGACCTTTTTCCATACCTTTCTCCAACCCTTTTTCGATTCCTTTTTCAATTCCTCTATTTTCAATAATATCAAGAACTTCACACATATATTTAGCCTCCTTTTCATTAGCTTCATTTATTGAATTTTCAAATCTTTTATCACCATATATTTTTATTGTATCAATTATAAATTTTATTACAATACTGTTATTTAAGTCTGAGATTATTTTGATATATTAAAGGTAATAATTATTTACAGCAGGTATTTTTAAAGGACAGCATATGTAGTAAAATAAAGTCATTGAAGATTGTAGGAGGGGATATGATAGAGGCTTTATGGGCAAAGAAAGAAGAAAAAGACGGATTAATGTATTGGTTACCGCTCATAGTTCATTTAGAAGATACGGGAAGAATTATGGGACTTTTGTGGGAACATTGGCTAAGCGAGGGACAAAAGAGGATTGTTTCAGTTGATACAGATATTGGAAAACAAACAGCAGTATTTATAGGTGCAATTCATGATATCGGCAAGGCAAGTCCGGCTTTTCAGCTAAAGAAAGGCTTCTCAAATTCTAAGGACTTAGATAAGGAGTTGATAGAAAAGCTGGTAAGGGCAGGGTTTATAGGTATTGACTCGCCGGATTTACTGGCATCACCTGAAAAAACACCGCACGGACTGGCAGGAGAGGTTATACTAAGTGTATTAAGCGATAGATTTAAAAAGGAAAATGACATAGGCTCTATTGTAGGTGGACACCATGGAAGACCTATAGATAATAAAAGCATGATTTCTGAAGTACTTAAATCATATAAGAAAAATCTCTTCCAAAGTGAAAATGAAAACAGTGATATATATAAAATATGGTTAAGTATACATACAGATATTTTAAACAATGCATTAAAAAATAGTGGTTTTAAAAGATGTGAGGATATACCGGTACTATCTCAGCCTGCACAGGCAATGCTTCTTGGACTTTTGACAATGGCAGATTGGATCTCCAGTAATACATACTTCTTTCCACTAATTGGAATTTTTGATGATGCCGATATTGATATGAATAAGAGATGTGAGTATGGTTTTAAAAAGTGGAAAAAATCTAATGGCAGTGATATATGGTTACCGGAAATATATGCTGATTGTAATGAATTGTTTAAGGAGAGATTTGGCTTTGAACCAAGAAATGTACAATCAATATTCGCACAGACAATCAGCGATGCAAAAAATCCCGGACTTATAATACTTGAAGCTCCGATGGGACTTGGAAAAACAGAAGCAGCACTTGTAGGAGCCGAAGAACTTGCCATAAAGTCGGGTAGGGGCGGACTGTTTTTCGGGCTTCCTACACAGGCTACATCTAATGGTATATTTCCTAGAATAATCAGCTGGCTAGGCAAACTGAGTGCAGATCTTGGTGAAAGACGAGGACTAAGACTGGTACATGGTAAGGCCTTTTTAAATGAAGAATATAATAATCTAACAAATGCTTCAAATATAGATATTGATGGAGATAATGAAGGCAAAGAAGGTTTCGTAGTGAATCAGTGGTTTTGTGGAAAGAAGACAGCCATAATGGATGATTTTGTAGTAGGTACTGTAGATCAGCTTTTGATGATGGCACTAAGGCAGAAGCATTTGGCACTAAGACATCTTGGACTCAGTAAAAAGGTTGTCGTAATTGATGAGGTACATGCTTATGATGCATATATGGATCAATATCTGAATATGGCACTTGAATGGCTGGGAGCTTACAATGTACCGGTAATACTCTTATCTGCAACATTACCGAAGAAAAGTAGAGTTGACTTTATAAATCATTATCTGATTGGTAATGGAGTGAAGCTAAATAAAGATGATATAGGGCATTTAGAGGTGGATGATTATCCTTTGATTACCTATACTGATAATGATAAAGCATTAAATGTAAAGGACTTTGCACAGATAGAAGATAAGAGAATCGAGATAAAATATACTGACACTGAGAATTTGCCTAAGCTACTGGATTCCTTACTTGAGGGGGGAGGTAATGCCGGTGTTATTGTAAATACAGTGAAGAAAGCACAGGATATTGCTAATTTACTTTCACTAAAGTTTGGAGATAGTAATGTTATGTTACTTCATTCTTCGTTTATAGCTACAGACAGAGTGAAAAATGAAGAAAAGTTGATGAAATATCTTGGTAAAGACGGAGATAGACCACAGAAGCTGATTGTAGTAGGAACACAGGTTATAGAGCAGTCTTTAGACATTGATTTTGATGTAATGATAAGTGATATTGCACCGGTAGACTTATTGATACAAAGAATGGGAAGACTCCATAGACATACAAGAGATAATAGACCAAGGAAACATAAAAAACCTGTACTATATGTTTTGGGAAATAACAAGAATTTGGATTTTGAAAGCGGATCAAAGGCAGTCTATGGCGGATATCTATTGACAAGGACAGGATACTTTCTGGGAGATAACATAAATCTTCCAAGTGACATCTCAAGGCTAGTACAAGTAGTATATGATGAGAGTATAGAGCCGGATTTATCGGATGAATTACGTGAGAAATATAGTGAATATAAGAGTGAATATAAAGCACTGGTAAACAGTAAGGAGAGTAGAGCCGGTACGTATAGATTAAGTAGTCCTATCCTAAAAAAACGTATATCTAAGGAACCGAACCTTATCGGATGGCTTAATAACCAGTCAAGGGCTTCCGGTGAGGAAGATGGAAATTCACAGGTAAGAGATACTCAGGATACCATAGAGGTAATTGCTCTAAAGAAGTTTAAAGATGGATATACTACATTTGATGGCAATGAAGATATATCACAAAATATTGAGAATGCTGAAATAGCGAAAAAGATTGCAAGTTCTACAATAAAACTTCCAAATAAGTTGTCAAAGCCCTATAATATAGATAATACTATAAAGGAATTAGAAGATTTTTATATAGATAAATTACAAAATTGGAATAATTCTGTGTGGTTAAGTGGAACTTTATGCGTGATATTTGATGAGAACAATGAGTGCACTATAAATGGAGTAAGCATGGTATATGACAAAAAATATGGTTTGATATTAAAGGGGGAAGATGATGCCAAGGTATAATTTATTGGATGAAAAATGGATTCAGGTCGTAAGTAAAGATACTGTAGAAAAGGTTTCTATAAAAGAACTATTTGCCGGTGCCGGGTATTATAAAGAATTGGCCGGGGATATGAAAGCTCAGGATTTTGCAGTAATGAGGGTTATGCTGGCAATTCTTCATACAGTATTTTCAAGGTTTGACTCAAACGGAGAGCCATATGGATTTTTCGAGGTGGATAAAGAGAAATTTTTACAGACCGGCGGACTTAAAGAAGGTGATTTGGATGACTACGAGGAGGCATTATATCAGACTTGGATTGATATATGGAATGCGAAAGAATTTCCTAAAGTAGTGGATGAGTATTTGGAAAAATGGAGGAATAGATTTTTCTTATATGATGATAAATATCCATTCTTTCAGGTGACAAAAGAGATTATAGAAAAGGATGCCGGCGGTGGTGGTGAGTTTTATGGAAAAAATATAAATAGGCTTGTTTCAGAGAGCAATAATAAGCTGGCATATTTTTCACCCAAAGATGAATCTTATAAGGAATATATGGCTGATGATGAATTGGCAAGGTGGCTTATAACATTGCAGGGATATATAGGTACATCTGATAAGAAGAAGGTTGGATCTGCAAAGACTTATTCCAAGGGATGGCTGTATGATTTGGGTGGAGTATATCTTCAAGGCAATAATCTATTTGAAACATTAATGCTAAATTTTGCAATTGGTCATAGTGAAAATAACAATTTACTAAAGATTCAAAAACCTTCTTGGGAGGCAGAAACAATAGAGAAAAATATAGAGTTATATTTTCATAATGGAATTGACAATATTGCTTCACTCTACACTGCGTGGTGCAGAGAAATATTTATAGATCCCGGTAGAATGCAAGAAGACAAGTTTGTATGTTGTATAGCGAAATTGCCGGAGATTGAACATTTCGATGCTTTCCTAGAGCCGATGACTGTTTGGAGGTATAATAAAGATGGGGAGTATAAGGATAAATATAGACCAAGAAAACATAATGCAAATCAGTCAATGTGGCGAAACTTTGGACTATTGACAGGTGTGGGAGAGGGTATAAGAAAGCCCGGAGTTATAGAATGGCTGAATAAATTAGATGATATATCTGATTCTGTAGAATTGGGACTGGCGAAGGAAAATATTACATTATGTGCAGTATGTATGTTGGATGATGGCAATGCAACATCCTGGGCACCCATAGATGAGGTTGAAGATACTCTCAACCTTAAAGAAAGGGTGTTGGTAGATACTGGTTGGGTAATACGAATAAATAAAACTATTACAGATACGATAGATATCATTGAGAGAGTGTTAAAAAGGTTCATAACGGATTTATTAGAAATAAGAAATATGGACAAGTCAGGTGATTCAAAATATGTGGAACAGTTTTATTTCAGAATAGATCTATCGTTTAGAAAATGGATTGAAAGCATTGATATTGATGATGATAAGGATGCAAAAGAAATTGAATGGCAGGGGATACTAAAAAAATCTATGAAAGAGTATGTAGATGAAATAGTATCAAGTGCCGGTTTAAGAGACTATAAAGGAATAGAAACAAGCAAAGGTATAAAGAATATTGCAACAATATATAATTCATTCTTATATAGATTAAATCAAAAAGATTAAGGAGGTTAGATGGAGAGTGTAAAAAGTGTTTGTGGGAGAATTCTTAAAGAGCTCTATGCTATTCAGGAATATTCCACGGGAAAGGCAATACTTTCAAGGCTGAGGAATTCTATTGGAAGAGACTATGCCGATATGGCAGATATAATGCCATTTGTCTTTGATAAACTGCCTGAAAGTTTTCTTGGAAACAGCAAGAAGATGACTGATGAGGAAATGTGCATATTGAGCTGTTTACAGCTATATGCAATACATCAACAGGGGGAAGATCTTTGCGTCAATACTACTGAAGGCGAGTACAGTAATGTAGGAACAAGCTTAAAATCGCTTAGAGTAGGTGATGATGCTACAGCAGTGGATAGAAGATTTAATGCAATGATTACATCAATTGATTTTGATGAGTTAATAGTGCATTTAAGGCATTTAATAAGGCTATTAAAGTCAAAGCAAAAAGGTGAAAGAATTGACTACGCTAGACTTGCAGACGATTTGTATTGGATAAGAAAGAACAAAAACAAAGAGAATATTATTTTAAATTGGGCAAGAGAATATTATAAGTTCAATAGTAAAGGAGAATCAAATGAACAGTAGATTATTTTTGGATATGCATATTATACAGACATTACCACCCTCTAATATCAATAGAGATGATACAGGTAGTCCAAAGACAGCTCTATATGGTGGAGTAAGAAGAGCAAGGGTTAGCTCACAGTCATGGAAGGCTGCAATGAGAAATTACTTTAAGGAATGTGGAGAAGTAGCTAATGTAGGTGTAAGAACAAAAGATATAGTAAGCTATGTTGCTGTAAAGATTAGAGAAATAAATAGTACAGTACTTGAAAAAGAAGCTATGGACAGAGCGGCAGAGGCGATAGAAAAAGCCGGAATAAAACTGAAAGATAATAAAGATAAGAGTGCTAAAGAAGCTAAAGCTTTATTCTTCCTTGGAGAAAACCAGGCAAAGGATATTGCAAGAATAGCAGCAGAAGCAGAAGTAGATGCAAAGGGCAAGCTTGTATTAGACAAGGAGTCATTGCAAAAGGTTTTAAATGATAATGTTGCTATAGATATTGCATTATTTGGAAGAATGGTGGCTGATGATCCAAGCTTGAATGAAGATGCATCTTCACAGGTAGCTCATGCTATTTCCACACATGGAGTACAGACTGAGTTTGATTACTTTACAGCGGCAGATGATTTATCACCGGAGGATAATGCAGGAGCGGGTATGATTGGAAATGTTGAGTACAATTCATCAACACTTTATAGGTATGCAAATGTTGCACTTCATGAGTTTTTACATCAACTTAAGGACAAAGGTAGTATGATAAATGCTACAAAACTATTTGTAGAAGCATTTGTAAAGTCATTACCTACAGGCAAGATAAATACATTTGCCAATCAGACATTGCCAAGCATACTGGTGATTAATTTGAGAGAGGATAGACCGGTAAGTCTCGTAAGCGCATTTGAATCTCCTGTAAAATCAGAAGAAGGATATGTTGTAGGTTCTATAAAAAGAATGACGGATGAGATGAAAAAGATACAAAAGTTCGTACAAAAGCCTGTAAAGACACTTTATTTATCGATAGATAATGTGGATATTACAGATGGTGAGGAAGTTGATTCACTGGATGAATTACTTGAAAAGCTTGGAGTAGAAATAGAAAATTATCAATTTAGCTAAGGGGTGAAAATGTGAAAACTATATTATTAAAGTTTGCAGGACCTATGCAGTCCTGGGGAACTGACTCACATTTTGAAACCAGACATACAGATCTTTATCCATCAAAAAGTGCAGTGGTAGGATTAATAGGGGCTGCACTCGGGATAAGGAGAGATGATGAGGCTATCAAAGAGCTGGAAAAGATAAAATTTGCAATAAGGATTGACCAAGAAGGCAGTCTTTTAAAAGATTATCATATTGCAAGAAAATATAAGCCGACTGGAGATTTTGACAGGACTTATGTCACAGAGAGATATTATTTGGAAGATGCGGTATTTGTAGTTGCAATATCACATGAAGATAATAATCTTATAGAGAAAATATATGAAGCTTTGAAGAGACCCTATTTTCAAATGTTTTTAGGGAGAAGATCGACACCGGTTTTGGCAGATTTTATTCTGGGAAATTTTGATGGAGATATAAGTAGCATATTGGAAAAATGTGAGTGGCAGGCAAAAGAATATTATAGGAAAAGATATAATAAAAGTCAGAAATCATTGGATGTATATTGCGATAAGGGTGTTTTTGATAAGACTGACAGAGAGGCATTGAGGCAAGATAAGGTTATATCTTTTTCAAAGAAGAATAGGCAGTTCAGTTTCAGATATGAGGCACATACAAAAATCTATGTAAAAAACAGTATGTTTGAAGCTGAGGATACAGACCACAATATTTTTGATTTGGTAGGTGAATGATATGTATATTTCAAGAGTTGAGTTAGATATATACAATAGACAGAAGATAAGAGATTTGACACATTTGGGAGCTTATCATAACTGGGTGGAACAAAGCTTTAGAGAAGAGAGTGGGGTAAGAAGTAGGAAGCTTTGGAGACTTGATAATATAAATGATAAGAAGTATTTGTTGTTGGTAAGTGTAGAGAAGCCCGATCTAAAATTGCTGGAAAAATATGGTGTGCCAAGTAGTGCAGTAACAAAGGACTATGATGCATATATAAGCAAGATAAAAACCGGTATGAGGTTACGCTTTAGACTTGTAACAAATCCTGTACATGCAGTGATGGAGGATGGCAAGCGAGGCAGTGAAAAGCCACACATTACAGCAGAATTTCAAAAGAAGTTCTTTATGTACAGAACTATAAAAAATGGTTTTGAAGTAAATGAAGATGAGGTGAATATTGTAGAGAGGGGATTTGAGATACTAAGAAAATCCGGTTCAAAGTCGGTAAAAGTGGTAAAAGCTACATTTGAAGGGGTATTAACTGTAGTTGATGAGGATAAGTTCAAATCTGTTTTGGAGAATGGATTCGGTAAGAAAAAAGCTTATGGCTTTGGACTTATGACCGTTATACCGATATGATAGTAGGTGGGAGTATGGAAAAAGCTGAAATAAATGAATTACCTAGAATAAGTGATAGAGTTACATTTATCTACATTGAGCATGCTAAAGTAAATAGGCAAGATGGAGCTATAGTGGTATCGGACAGTAGAGGTACTGTCAGAATACCGGTAGCAATGATTGGAGCATTGATGTTGGGACCCGGAACAGACATTACCCATAGAGCAATGGAGCTGATAGGAGATATGGGTACAGGCATAATATGGGTAGGAGAAAAAGGTGTAAGACATTATGCACATGGTAGGGCATTGACTCATTCTACTAGATTTTTGGAAAGTCAGGCGAAGTTGGTCACAAATGTTAGGAGTAGAATAGATGTTGCAAGAAAAATGTATATGATGAGGTTTCAGGGGGAGGACGTTTCATCATATACTATGCAGCAGTTAAGAGGACATGAGGGTACCAGAGTTAGAAGACTTTATGCGGGATTATCAAAAAAATATAATGTGGAATGGACCGGAAGAGATTATAAAGTAGATGACTTTGCAAGTAGTAATATAGTGAACCAGGCATTATCCGCCGGTAATGTCGCATTATATGGACTGGTATATAGTGTGATTTCAGCACTTGGAATATCCCCGGGACTTGGATTTGTACATACTGGACATGATTTATCATTTGTATACGATATCGCAGATTTATATAAAGCAGATACGACCATACCACTTGCATTTGAAATAGCAAGCGAGTTTGGAGAAGAAGATGATATCGGAAGTATTACCAGAAGAAAGGCAAGGGATGTTTTCGAAGAAAAAAAGCTTGTAAAGCAGGTTGTATCAGACTTACAGTATTTATTGGATGTAGGTGATGAAGAAAAGCTTGAAGGAGAATTTTTGGGACTTTGGGATAATAAGGATCAACTTGTAAGCTATGGTGTGAGTTATACTGAGGTAATGTGATATGCCATTTACAGTTATTACATTGAAAAAAGTACCACAGGCACTTAGGGGCGATTTGACCAAATGGATGCAGGAGATAACTACAGGAGTCTATATTGGAAATTTCAACACAAAGGTGAGAGAAAAGCTTTGGAAGAGGGTGAAGGAGAATGTCAAAGATGGAGAGGCGACTTTGAGCTTTTCTTACAGAAATGAACTTGGTTATCAATTTGATACCCATAATACAAGCTTTTCAAATATTGATATGGATGGCATACCTTTGGTTTTCATTCCAAACGAAAATGCAGATGAAAAAAGAGAAATAAAACATGGTTTTAGCAATGCAGCTAAGTTTAGAAATGCTAAAAGATATATGGTACATAAAACTAAATTGGACAGTAAGGACTTTGTGATAATAGATATAGAAACTGATGGCTTAGATAAAGATAAAGATTCTATTATCGAAATAGGTGCAGTAAAGTCTGTAGGTGGAAGAATAAGTGAGTTTCAAAGCTTGATAAGCTATGAAGGAACATTGCCAAAACATATAGTTGCAATGACAGGTATCAACACTAATATGCTTAAAACAAATGGTAGGAGTGAGGAAGCTGTATTAAAGGATTTTAAAGATTTCATAGGGGATTTGGATATCATAGGATATAATGTGAGTTTTGATATTGAATTTATAGACATTGCGTTGTCAAAATTTGAACTTGAAAAACTAAAAAATAAACGATATGATTTAATGAAGTTTGTAAAAAACGAAAAACTGTTTTTGTCAAATTATAAATTACAAACTGTAATAAAGGAATATGGAGTTGGTGATGAAGTACCACATAGAGCATTGGAAGATGCAAGGCTAATATATAAACTTGCTCTCAAAGTAAATAAATTCAGGGATTTATATAGTCTGACATAGCGTATTTAAGGGATCTTATTACTGTGTTCCCCGCGTAGGCGGGGGTGATCCCAGATGAACGAGAACAAACTAATAGCATTGATTGTGTTCCCCGCGTAGGCGGGGGTGATCCCACACCATTTTCATTTATTTGCTGGACATATTCGTGTTCCCCGCGTAGGCGGGGGTGATCCCGGGCAATTATTAAAAAATTGCTATTTTTCTAAGTGTTCCCCGCGTAGGCGGGGGTGATCCCAAGCTCTTCCTTTGCGGCCTTTGCATCTGTAAGTGTTCCCCGCGTAGGCGGGGGTGATCCTATAAGTAGCTTTATTATTAAGTTAGAACAAAAGTGTTCCCCGCGTAGGCGGGGGTGATCCCCGCTTTGTCCCTGTGGTACGTTGTTAGGTATCGTGTTCCCCGCGTAGGCGGGGGTGATCCTAGTCGTTTGGAAATTTTATCATCTCTTCCATGGTGTTCCCCGCGTAGGCGGGGGTGATCCTGGCATATTGACAGAATAAGGTTTTGTTTAAATGTGTTCCCCGCGTAGGCGGGGGTGATCCTACTGCGTCTGCGTCATCAACATACTTTTTATCGTGTTCCCCGCGTAGGCGGGGGTGATCCCATACGGACAATTACCGTTTAGGATTTGAGTTTGTGTTCCCCGCGTAGGCGGGGGTGATCCCGGCTACAAGCTACTTTCAAACAATTTGTAATGGTGTTCCCCGCGTAGGCGGGGGTGATCCTATTTTATTAGATAGTGTTTTTTGAGCGTCTCCAGTGTTCCCCGCGTAGGCGGGGGTGATCCCAATCATTATAAAATACTATTAAAGAAAAGGTGGTGTTCCCCGCGTAGGCGGGGGTGATCCTGTTGCTGTCTGTATCACTGTAAAAATAATCTTGTGTTCCCCGCGTAGGCGGGGGTGATCCTAATCAGACAAGTACCACGGGCGGAAGTGATAAGTGTTCCCCGCGTAGGCGGGGGTGATCCTTGTAGGCTGTTCTATCCTGTCTTTGTAAGTTTGTGTTCCCCGCGTAGGCGGGGGTGATCCTCCGACTTTAGGGGCAATTGTATTTTTTAAAAAGTGTTCCCCGCGTAGGCGGGGGTGATCCCGGGGGTAGCTCACAGGACGAGGTAATAACTGCGTGTTCCCCGCGTAGGCGGGGGTGATCCCAACCCGAAAGACGATTTTACGAATTATATAGAGTGTTCCCCGCGTAGGCGGGGGTGATCCTACTTCGCTATATTTCATTGCGATTGTATAAGGGTGTTCCCCGCGTAGGCGGGGGTGATCCTGGGTCGGATATTGTGAAAAAGACAGGCTTGCAGTGTTCCCCGCGTAGGCGGGGGTGATCCTCCGACTTTAGGGGCAATTGTATTTTTTAAAAAGTGTTCCCCGCGTAGGCGGGGGTGATCCTATACAAAGTCTTCAATGTCATAATCAAGTAAAGTGTTCCCCGCGTAGGCGGGGGTGATCCTTTCTTGCAGCGGTATCACCACTGGAAGCAGGAGTGTTCCCCGCGTAGGCGGGGGTGATCCCTTTGCTACTGAAGACGGCGGAAATAGTACAGGGTGTTCCCCGCGTAGGCGGGGGTGATCCTCTTATCCAGATTAAAATCAATGTTCGGATTGTGTGTTCCCCGCGTAGGCGGGGGTGATCCTTATCGTCTACACCGTAAACCATACCAGTATGAGTGTTCCCCGCGTAGGCGGGGGTGATCCCTCAACAAGTATGGCACTAGGTGTATCAAATAGGTGTTCCCCGCGTAGGCGGGGGTGATCCTGATACTAAGGGGGTTAAATTATTATGAATGTAGTGTTCCCCGCGTAGGCGGGGGTGATCCCAACAAAAATATTGACGGTTTCGGAAATATTGAGTGTTCCCCGCGTAGGCGGGGGTGATCCTCGTCAATGCCTGCGATTGCGTATCTTGGAACAGTGTTCCCCGCGTAGGCGGGGGTGATCCCTTTTCATTACATTTATTACAAAAGTTAGTACGTGTTCCCCGCGTAGGCGGGGGTGATCCTCCCCTCAATTAATGTATTGATAGCTCTAACAACGTGTTCCCCGCGTAGGCGGGGGTGATCCTAACTCCAATATATCCGACTTTTTAAGCTTAGTGTGTTCCCCGCGTAGGCGGGGGTGATCCCGGGCTAAAGCCAAAGTTCAAAAAATCGCAAAGCGTGTTCCCCGCGTAGGCGGGGGTGATCCCAGGCACTTAGAATAAAGAACCCTATTGACAGAGTGTTCCCCGCGTAGGCGGGGGTGATCCTCAGTGCAAAGCTTACTTTGTTGTAGTTTCACCGTGTTCCCCGCGTAGGCGGGGGTGATCCCATCTGCACCATCTGCACCATCTGCACCATCTGGTGTTCCCCGCGTAGGCGGGGGTGATCCTAACTCTTCAAAATATTCTTTTTGCGGAACGTCGTGTTCCCCGCGTAGGCGGGGGTGATCCTTCTCTGTTGACACGCCTGTCTGCTCCCCTTCTGTGTTCCCCGCGTAGGCGGGGGTGATCCTTTGGAAAGGCTCTGCAAGTGAAGCATCAAGAAGTGTTCCCCGCGTAGGCGGGGGTGATCCCTACTGTATCGGATCTAAACCAAATAGAAGCAAGTGTTCCCCGCGTAGGCGGGGGTGATCCCTGTCGCCCTTTTCTGCAGATGTGGTAGTAAGTGTGTTCCCCGCGTAGGCGGGGGTGATCCCTGCTTCTTCCAATACAGTATTACTTCTATATTGTGTTCCCCGCGTAGGCGGGGGTGATCCCACTAGCAATGATGATAAGTTTAATGCTAACGGGTGTTCCCCGCGTAGGCGGGGGTGATCCTTCCATAAATGCGGAACTTGAAAACATTATAAAGTGTTCCCCGCGTAGGCGGGGGTGATCCTAAGTACAGCTTTTAACTTCTTAGGGTTTACCAGTGTTCCCCGCGTAGGCGGGGGTGATCCCAAATGCAAGATAGCGGTTGAGGTTGATTATCAGTGTTCCCCGCGTAGGCGGGGGTGATCCCAGTTTAGTCAATATGGGGTAGGTTGTGACTTGGTGTTCCCCGCGTAGGCGGGGGTGATCCTATTTCACGTTAGGAGGTTCAAATTATGCCTAGGTGTTCCCCGCGTAGGCGGGGGTGATCCTTCTGCTCCGTCATATCTGCCATCAACACAAAAGTGTTCCCCGCGTAGGCGGGGGTGATCCCACGGCAGAAATGAATACCAATGTTTCCATGGCGTGTTCCCCGCGTAGGCGGGGGTGATCCCTAAGTTTCGTATCGGAAACGCGTTTGTAAAAGGTGTTCCCCGCGTAGGCGGGGGTGATCCTACTTACAATGATAATAATTTTAGTCAATTTCAGTGTTCCCCGCGTAGGCGGGGGTGATCCCAATACCCTTTATAGATATATTTAAGTCAATCTGTGTTCCCCGCGTAGGCGGGGGTGATCCTAAGACACGTAATCTATAGAATGGAAATAAACAGTGTTCCCCGCGTAGGCGGGGGTGATCCCATTAGCCGTTATACTGGAAGATTTTTATAACAGTGTTCCCCGCGTAGGCGGGGGTGATCCTGTACCATCGGAACACTTGCCCCACTGGATCCGGTGTTCCCCGCGTAGGCGGGGGTGATCCTTGCTAACTTGCTAAACACTATGAATAATCTTAGTGTTCCCCGCGTAGGCGGGGGTGATCCCATCTTTCTCTATCTGTAAAATCTGCAGTCTTTGTGTTCCCCGCGTAGGCGGGGGTGATCCTCAAATAGTTTACTCTCATCTCTAACTATGTAAGTGTTCCCCGCGTAGGCGGGGGTGATCCCCTTAACAACAACAACCCATCAAGGGACATTAAGTGTTCCCCGCGTAGGCGGGGGTGATCCTGCAATAGTAAAGGGATCATTGCAGATCTTGCCGTGTTCCCCGCGTAGGCGGGGGTGATCCTAACAGTCTTGGGATAATCACAAATAATCACAGGTGTTCCCCGCGTAGGCGGGGGTGATCCCAGACTACAACCTATTTATGGTAGAGAGGCACAGTGTTCCCCGCGTAGGCGGGGGTGATCCCAAAAGACAGGGCATTTCAAGGACGGTGTATTTGTGTTCCCCGCGTAGGCGGGGGTGATCCTAATAATCTGTTGGCGCAACTTTGAAAATATGAGTGTTCCCCGCGTAGGCGGGGGTGATCCCGGTTCGCCCGCACAAACAAACGTTTGGAAAACGTGTTCCCCGCGTAGGCGGGGGTGATCCCTGGGGATATGAGATACAGGGAGCTGTTTATCAGTGTTCCCCGCGCAGGCGGGGGTGATCCCGAGCTTAAGGACAAGTTGACAGATGCAAATACGTGTTCCCCGCGTAGGCGGGGGTGAACCTTAAGAAAGGAGACAAAATGAAGTACACTGTATGTGTTCCTCGCGTAGGTGGTAGTGATCCTAAAGGCTGAATTAAAATTAGCAATAGGAAAAGACTTCTGGACACTTTCGGGTAATCAACAGATAATATATAGTGATATTTTGGAGTGTGTAATGTAAAAAATGGGGGGACTATGATGATATATACTCCTAGCGATTGGATAAAAGATAGAAAAAATGAAGATGAAATAAGAATGCTTATTTCTGAGAACCTTGGATGCATTAAGTTGAATGAGAGTTCTCAAAAGGTAGAAGATAGGCTAAGAGAGCTTGTAGAGCTAAAGATATTCGAAGAGTTTAGGAAGGGAACATTTGCCATATAGGAAAGCCTTAGATGGAAGTGTTCACCGCGTGGGTGGTGGTGATTCCTCAACTCGCAAGTAGGAATGGGCATTAAGCTTGTGTTTCCCGCGTAGGTAGGGAGTGTTTTAATTTTCATAGATCTTAGAGAAGATTACATGTATCCTAGGAATGATTTCATTATAATTGATGAGCAAGGTATTCGCTATTCAACTACATATGGATTAAAATTTATATAGTGGTTATAGTATAAACGGGTGATAAAATCGTTAAGAAATATGATTTTATCACCCGCTTATCAGTTCCAATATTTTATATAAATTTATTTAGTATATCTGCAGGAAACAGTACATCAAAAAATTACTTCAATATATTATATTCCATTAGCAACTTATATCTGTAATCTTTGTCTGTGTTGGCTCTGCGAAGTTTATCAATATCACCTTCATTTAACAGCAGTTCATTAAGTTTACTGACCATATCGGCACCTTCCTGCCTGCCTTTCTCCAGACCTTTTTCTAATCCTTTTTCAATTCCTCTATTTTCAATAATATCAAGAACTTCACACATATATTTGGCCTCCTTTTCATTAGCTTCATTTATTGAATTTTCAAATCTTTTATCCCCTGTCATAACGGACATAAGGGTAAGCAATTCATTTATATGCTTTATAGTATAATCTTTTGGATTATATGAGTTGTTTGTCCGTAATTGATGTAAATAATCCACCAGTATCCTGAAATCACTTTTAAATAATGCTGTCTTCTCTTCATCCAGGTATGCTATCTCGAAAAGATTGATTCTATAATCATTTACAAAAGGTTTTAATCTGTCATCAACTTTAACTATATCGATTATATTAATCGGATAGTTCCATCTTTTTTTGTATCCTAAATATAATACCAAGGTAATCACAGGGTATTTGGTTTTATATCTGTATCGTTTTTTTGTTTGTCGTCCATACTCGGTACCGTCATAGCTGATTACTCTTAAAGGCATCAACTTATCCGGCACGGTTTGATTTTCAAAACCGAATAAAGCAATATTTATACAACTGTGTTGCCAATACTTGGATACATCTCTATCCTGAGAATGGACCCTACCGTCAATCTTTAGCATGGCGGTTGTAGGTGTATCAAGTAGAGAATTTTCATCCACTACATTCTCACCATTAAATAAAAGTACATTTACTATGTCGGAAAAGACATCATTGAATTGTTCCAACATCTTTTGTGATATATCTTTCTCTTGCATATCTCGCTCCTTTATTATAACAAAGAAATATTTTAGAATCCACGTTAGGGTGAAACTTAAGAATATAAGTATAGAAATTTTAGAAAAAGCCATGTGGGATTATTGTTAAATCCATTTATATTCTTATTATACCAATTAAAAATCTTATTACAATACTGTAATTTAGGTTTGAGATTATTGTGATGTATGTGGATGGCAGGCTAATCCCTGCTTTTTTTAATGAACATCTCTATTGATACAATATATTTTCGATAAACTTTATAGTATTATATGTTATAATATGGACATGATTCTATATAGAAGGAGGATGATATGGCAAAGTATTTTCCGCTGTTTATTGATATAAGTAACAAGACGTTTTTGGTGATAGGGGCCGGAAATATAGCTGCAAGAAGAATTCTGAAACTTAAGGAGTTCGGTTGCAAAATAATAGTTGTAGCAAAGTCTATAGCGGTAACTATAATGGATTTGCAGGATGACAGGCTTATTTTAAAGGAAAGAGCTTATGACAGTTCGGATGTTGTAGGTGTTGACTATGTTATAGCCGCTACCAATGACAAGGAGCTGAATGAAAAGATAGTATGGGACTGTAAAAAAGCCGGTGTTATAGTAAATGATGCCTCGAATTATAAGAATTGTGATTTTTATTTTCCGGGAATTGTTACAGAGGAAGAGATGGTGATAGGGGTAACGTCATCCGGAAGTAACCACAAGTTGGCAAGAAGGGTGGCAAGCGCAATCAGATATAACATAAAAGATATAGTTGAGGAATGCAGGAGAGAGCAGGAAGAAAATCCGAAGCAGGAAGATTTTGACTGAAACAGGGAGGACATATGTTTAGGACCAGAAGACTGAGAGCAAATACGGGTATAAGAAATATGGTCAGAGAAACGAGGATAAGCAAGGATGCCCTTATTTATCCTATGTTTTTTGAAGAGGGAGAAAATATATTTGAAGAAATAGAGTCCATGCCGGGACAGTATAGAATGAGCATAGACAGATGTGACAGTGCAATAGAAGAACTTTTAGATGCAGGAGTCGGTGCTGTAATGCTCTTTGGTATACCGAAACATAAAGATGAAGTAGGCAGTGAGGCATACCATGACCATGGAATTGTTCAGGAGGCAATCAGATATATAAAGAAAAAATATCCGGGGATTTATGTAATAGGTGATGTATGTATGTGTGAGTATACTTCACACGGACATTGCGGAATATTAAACGGAAGCGATGTAGATAACGATACAACTATAAAGTATCTTGCAAAGATTGCGCTTTCACAGGTAGAAGCCGGAGCCGACATGGTGGCTCCTTCAGATATGATGGATGGCAGAGTTGAAGAGATAAGGGCAATTTTAGACGATAACGGATATAAAAATATTCCTATAATGGCATACTCGGCAAAGTATGCTTCTGCGTTTTACGGTCCGTTCAGAGTGGCGGCAGATTCCGCACCTGCATTCGGTGACAGAAAGAGCTATCAGATGGATGTGCACAATGTGAGAGAAGCGCTAAAGGAAGTGGAAGAGGATATTTTAGAAGGTGCCGATATTGTAATGGTAAAACCGGCTATGAGCTTTTTGGATATAGTGACAAAAGTCAAGGAGATTACGAATGTTCCGGTAGCCGCATATTCAGTCAGTGGAGAATATGCAATGGTAAAGTCCGCTGCTAAGAACGGCTTTATAGATGAAGAAAAGATAATGTGTGAGATGGCGGTATCGGCATTCAGAGCGGGAGCCGATATTTATATTACATATTATGCAAAAGAGCTGGCAAAATGTATTGATAAGGGGATAATCGGATGAAAAAGGGAGTTATAGTTGCAAGTTTTGGAACAACACATGAGGACACCAGAAAAAAGACAATAGATGTGATAGAAAATGATATAAGAGAAGCTTTTAATGACAGTATCTTTATCAGAGCTTGGACAAGTGATATTATCAGGTCGAAATTAAAACGCCGTGAGAATTTACATATAAACAATATAAAAGAAGCCTTGGATGAGGCTTTAAAAGAAGGTGTGGAAGAATTACTGGTGATAAGCACTCATATTATAAACGGAGTGGAACATAATAAAGTCAAGGATGCAGTATTAAGTTATAAGGACAGATTTAAGAAAATAAAAATAGGAGCTGCACTATTGGAAAATGAGGACGACTTCAAGTGCATCATAAAGGAACTGGATGAGATCTACAATAAAGAAGTTGGCAGAGCATATCTTTTGATGGGGCATGGTTCAGACCATGAAGCAAATGAGATATATGAACAGCTTAGGAACAGATTTGTAGATAAGGGAAGAGATGATATATATATAGCCTGTGTAGAGGGGTATCCGTATATTGAAGATATTCTGCCACAGCTTTCGGAATACAAGTCCGTTCATCTGTCACCTCTTATGATAGTGGCAGGTGACCATGCAAAAAATGATATGGCAGGTGATGATGAAAGCTTCAAAACAATTCTTGAAGAAAGAGGGAAAAATGTAAGTTTTGAACTTAAAGGACTTGGAGAATATGATTTTGTAAGAAGTCTTATACTTAAGCACGCAAATGAGGCGGTATATGTTTCATAAAGATACAATAAGAATAGGTACAAGAAAAAGTGCTTTGGCACTGGCACAGAGCAAATTGGTGGGGGATGCTATAATAAATAGCTTCCCCCATATAAAAATAGAGTATGTTCCCATGAATACTTTGGGTGATAAAAGGCTTGATATCTCCTTGCAGAAAATAGGGGGGAAAGGTTTATTTACAAAGGAGCTGGAAGAAGCACTGATAAATGGAAATATAGACCTGGCAGTACATTCAGCCAAGGATCTTCCTTTAGAGTTTGATAACAGATTGAAGCTTATGCCGGTTTTAAAAAGGGCGGCAGTCAATGATATTCTTGTATTTAAAAAAGATTTAAATACAGATATAAGAAAATTACCAAAGGGATTTAGAATAGGTACAAGTTCAAAAAGAAGATCCGAACAGCTGAGGATTTTAAATGAAGGTCTTGAAATACTGCCTGTCAGAGGAAATGTGATCACCAGAATAGGGAAGATATTTTCAAATGAGGTAGATGGTGTTATCTTGGCAAGAGCAGGAATTGACAGACTTCTTGCTGATAATAAATATGTCACGGAATACAGCGATATTTTTGATAAGATAAGTATTTCCGTTATAAAGGAAAGTGATATATTGCCGGCACCTGCACAAGGAATATTATGTGCAGAATATGCAAATGATGATATGGCAGAGATACTGGAAAAAATACAGGATAAAGAATGTGAGTCTTTATTTGCTGCAGAAAGAAGGTATCTAAGTGTATTGCAGGCTGATTGCCATACAAGTGCAGGCATTTTTATATCATCCGCTTCAGAAAAATATAGTATAAAAGCTTACTTTGACGGTAAATATATGGAAGCCGATAATATAGAAAAGACATTAGAAAATTTGCTTATGTCAGTAGAGGAATTAGCGGGCAAATTAAAGAGGGAAAATGTTTAATAAGGAAATAAAGAGTGTATCACTGGTAGGTGTTGGACCCGGAGATGAAAAACTGCTTACATTAAGAGCTTGCGAATGCATTGAAACTGCAGATGTAATAGTATATGACAATCTGATAAATCCTACCATATTAAACAGGGTAAAGATAAATGCAAAACTTATTTATGCAGGTAAGATATCAGGAAACCATTATCTTACACAGGATAAAATAAATGAGACTATTGCAGAACATGCCCTTACAGGTGAATATGTAGTAAGACTAAAGGGGGGTGACCCCTATATTTTTGGCAGAGGCGGTGAAGAGGCCGAGTATCTTTTAGAAAGAAATATTGATTTTGAAATAGTGCATGGGGTAAGCTCATTCTATACAGGGCTTGGATATGCCGGAATACCTGTTACATTCAGAGGAGAAGCGGCAGAGTTTCATGTATTTACCGGCCATAAGAAGCAGGGAGAAGAACTTGATTTAAATTTTAAAAATATAGCAAAGCTTGAGGGAAGCTTGGTATTTTTGATGGGAATATCAAATTTAAGTTTGATAGCACAAGGTCTGTTGTCAAACGGAATGGATCCGGATATCGGAGCTGCTGTAATTGAGAACGGAACAAGGTATAATCAAAGAGTATTTAGGGGTAAGCTCTCAAATATAGAAGAGATTGCAAAAAGAGAAAATATTATTTCTCCGGCGCTTATAGTGGTGGGAGATGTATGTGAAAAGAATCTTGCTTTCTTTCAAAAAGATATACTGCCGCTTTCAGGTAAAAATATACTTCTTACTGCCACCAGGGGTTTGGTGGAAAAGATGTCACCTGAATTTAAAAAGCTTGGAGCAAATACTTGTGAGATGAGTCTGATTGCTACAAAAGAGATAGAAATTGATAAGGAAAGATTCGTTTCGGAACTTAAGCTTGCTACACATGTTTTATTTACCAGCTCAAACGGTGTGGATATATTTTTTGAAAAGATAAAAAACTATGATATAGACATCAGGAGCTTATACAATAAAAAAATATGTGTTATAGGTAGCGGAAGCTCTGAGGCTTTGAAAAAATATGGAGTGAATGCAGATTTTATTCCGAGTAAGTTTGACTCAAAAAGCTTTGTGGAAGAGATTTTGCCAAAGCTTGATAAAAAAAGCAGAGTACTTATGTTAAGGGCCAAGCTTGGAAATGACAATCTTCCATACGGACTTAAAAAGGCAGGTATAGAGTTTAGCGATATTCCTATTTATGACACAATTATTGACTACAGAAGAAGTTTCGAGCTCAATAAGGAAATAAAGAAATTTGATTATGTGGTCGTGGCAAGTGCAAGTGCCGCAAAGGCTTTGTGTGAGATGATAGAGGATAAATCCGCTCTTTTAAACAGAGTGGTATCTATAGGGCCTGTAACCACAAAGGCTCTTAGGGAATTTGGTATAGAGGAATTGATTACAGCAAAACAATATGATGTAAAGGGGATAGTGGATGCAATCAAGAAATTATAAAAGGTCTGAGAAGTACTTTGATATATCCAAAGAATATATTCCGGGCGGTGTGAACTCACCGGTTCGTGCGGCAAGGGCGGTACACAGAGATCCGGTATTTATAAAGTCGGGCTTAGGCTCAAAGATATTTGATGTGGACGGAAATGAATATATAGATTATGTATGCTCATGGGGACCGGCAATACTCGGACATGCTCATCCGTATGTACTTGAAAAGGTGAAAAAAGCATTAAAAAAAGGTCTCAGCTTCGGTGCTCCTACAAAGAAAGAGTATATACTGGCTGAAATGATAAATGAAGCAATGCCTGTTATGGAGCAGGTAAGACTTGTAAATTCAGGTACTGAAGCGACAATGAGTGCAATCAGACTTGCGAGAGGATATACAAATAGGGATCTTATTTTAAAATTTACAGGTTGTTATCATGGTCACTCGGACGGACTTTTGGTTAAAGCCGGAAGCGGTGTGCTTACAGAGGCAATTTCTTCAAGTGGTGGAGTACCTAACGACTATGCAAAAAATACCGTTGTAGCAGAGTTTAATGACAAAGAAAGCGTCAAAGCATTATTTGATAAATATAATGACAAGATTGCAGCAGTTATTGTGGAGCCTGTAGCTGCAAATATGGGTGTTATTCCTCCAAAGGACGGATTCCTTGAATTTCTTAGAGAAATCACAAAAAAGAATAATGCTCTTTTGATATTTGATGAAGTTATTACAGGGTTTAGGCTGGCAAAGGGAGGAGCCTGTGAATATTTCGGAATAAAGCCGGATTTGATTACTATAGGCAAGATAGTAGGTGGAGGTATGCCACTTGCGGCTTATGGTGGAAAGAAAGAAATAATGGCTCATATCAGTCCTCTGGGAGATGTATATCAGGCAGGTACTCTGAGTGGAAATCCTATAGCAACAACAGCCGGTATTGCAACTCTTGAGGTATTGTTTCAAAATCCTGAGATTTATGCAAATATAGATGAAAATGCTAAGCTTTTGGCTGAAGGCATAGAAAAGATAATGAACAAGGATGAGAAAAAAATACATATAAACAGAGTGGGTTCTTTGCTATCAGTGTTTTTTACATCAAAGAAGGTGGAATGTTATGAGGATGTGTTAAGCTGTGATCTAGATAAATATGCAAGCTATTACAGTTTTTTAAGAGAGAACGGTATTTATGTGGCACCAAGTCAATTTGAGGCGGCATTTATATCCAATTCACACAGTACGGACGATATTATAAAAACTTTGGATGTAATAGCCGAGTTTGGGGGAAAAGAATGATTTTACTCCTAAGCTTAAGCTTTAGAAATACACCTCAAAAGATAAGAGAATACTTTGCCTTCGGTAATGAGGATAAAAAAAGACTCTTAAAATCCTTATGCAGTGAAGAACTGATAGATGAAGCTGTAGTACTTATCACATGCAACAGAACTGAAATATATGTAAGTTCGGGAAATGACAAGAGTACAAGCAGTATAATAAACATTATTTTGGAAAAATGTGAAGATATAATAGGTATAAATATAGATAATATCAGAGATTATTTGCTTTTCTATACCGGAAAGAGTGCAGTCTCTCATCTGTATAAGGTCAGTGCAGGTCTTGATTCCATGCTGGTAGGGGAAGACCAGATACTTGGGCAGGTAAAGGATGCAATTGAATTTGCAAGAGAATGCGATACTGCACATTTATATCTTAATACATTATTTAGAGATGCCGTTACTGAAGCTAAGAAGATAAAAACAGAAACTATGATTTCAAAATCAGGAGTATCCACAGCTACATTGGCACTGAGAGCGGCAAAGGATGTTCTTAATTCGTTTTCAGGAAAAAATATACTTATAATAGGTGCATCCGGAAAAATAGGAGATATAGTATTAAAAAATGCACTAAGCTATGACTTTGAACAAATATATGTCACAAGGAGAAGACATAATATAGATATGTCTCCAAATGCAATGGATAGGGTAAGCATTATAGAATATAATGACAGATATGATTATATAAAGAATGCGGATGTTATAGTCTCGGCTACAAGCGGACCGCATTTCACTCTGACAAAGGAGCATATTCAGGAGAATATTGTACCCGGAAGTAAAAAAGTATTTATTGATCTGGCTGTTCCATGTGATATTGATGAAAGAGTAAGCAACCTTGACAATATATATTACTACAATATGGATGACATGAAAAAGTTTGCAGATGAAAACAATGAGAAAAAGAAGATAAGTATTGAAAAAGCAAATGCAATGACGGATGAAGGTGTGGAGAAATTTTTAAAATGGGCATTGTTCCAGGAAAATTTAAAGGTATTTTCAGATGCGACAGAAAATCTTGAAAAAGAGATGGCAAGAATCGGAGAAAAAAAGACTTTGGAACATCTGTTTTATAAGATAAGAGATAACGGAAGTTTGGAAGCATTGCAGTCTATAATCGATGTTCTTTCAATATGATACAGCAGATTGTATAATTGTTTAATAGCTGAACTATAATTTTCCATATTGAACAAATATATCTTATATATATGTTTATATAGTAAAATTACTTTTTTTGAAATCATTTTGTGAATAAAAAATCGCATAAAAAATATAAATCAAATAATAAAATATTGAAAAATAGCCTAAAAGTATGTTATTATAGAGTTGCAGAAGAATTTGCAAATTGACATTAGATTGACTTGATATGTAAAGACAGAAAAAAAGGATTGACCGGTCCTTATATCAGAGCATTTTTGATGGGACGTAAATGTTGCTTTGGTATCAAATTCCATTTGGTTGGGTCACAAAAAACGTTAGGAGGTATAGTCATGGAGGACTATATTTTATCATGCAGCTCCACCGCAGATATGACTAACGGGTATTACTCTAGTAGGGATATTCATCATATAGACTGTAAATATACAATAGGTGGCAATACATATGATGAAAGTATGGGAGAGAGCGTGCCTTTGTCGGATTTCTACGAAAGAATGAGAAATGGTGAAATTCCGACAACAAGTCAAATCGACATGGCAGAATACAAGGAATACTTTAAGAAGTTCTTGGAAGATGGTAAGGATGTATTGCATATTTGTTTATCATCAAGTATATCCGACTCGTATCTATCAGCGATGGAAGCAGTTAAGGAACTTAAAGGGAATTATCCTGAAAGACAATTATATGTAGTAGACTCTTTGTCTGCATCAGCCGGTATGGGCCTGTTGGTAGACATTTTAGCAGACAAAAGAGATGAGGGAATGCCTATTGACAAGCTGAAAAGCTATGCGGAGAACTCTAAAAAGTATATCAATCATTGGTTCTTTTCTACAGATTTGACTACCTACTTAAGAGAAGACAGCCTGACTAATTTTACATTTAAGATTGGAAAGACATTGAATTTCTGTCCGCTTATGTGTGTAGACGGAGAAGGCAAGTTAGTGGTTATTGAAAAAGTAAAGACCAAGAAAAAGACCATGGAGGCTATAGTTTCAAGAATGGAAACACAGGCCGTTGATGGAAAGAGATATACCGGAAAATGTTTTATCAGCCATGCAGATTCAGAAAAAGAAGCAAATAAGTTGGCAAGTATGCTTGAGGCTCGTTTTCCGAATTTAAAGGGAAATGTAGAAGTAAAAGATATAGGCCATGTAAACGGTGCACATACAGGTCCCGGAACAGTTGCAGTATTTTTTGTCGGTGACAAAAGATAATTAATGAGATTTTGATGATTTTAAAAGAATGAAAAAGATGCTTATACCGCTATTGAAAGATTTCTTCTTAGTATGTCGGTATAAGCATTTTTTGTTTATATTAACACTATTGTTCCATTTGCATTTAAGATATATAATTAGATAAGAAATATTATTGAAAGGATATACCATGGAGGCATTTGCGCTTATAAGGAGAAACGAAGCAAAAATTATAGATTTGCCAAGTCCAAAACTTTCAGATCCATATAATGCTATATTGACACCGGTAGCGATATCGGTTTGCACATCTGATGTAAATACCGTATACGGATCCGGCTCAAAGAAACCTGATAATCTTATTTTGGGACATGAAGCAGTTGCAAGGATTGTAAAAGTCGGTGAAAAAGTCAAAGACTTTAAAGAGGGTGATGTGGTTGTTGTTCCGTCTATGACACCGAATTTTCATGACAAAGATATACAGGACGGAAATTTTTTACATGCAGGAGCAAACTTCAGTGCAAATACTTTGGGAAGAAGTACGCCGGGAGTTTTTGCAAGAGAATTTGAAGTGGCTGATGCGGATTTAAACTTGGCTATTTTGCCTGAGGGTGTAAGTCTTGGAAACGGACTTATGTGCACGGATATGGCAACTACAGGTTTCACAGGTGCCGAAAGGGTCAATTTCGGAGATACAGTTGTTGTGCTTGGAATCGGTGGTGTAGGGCTTATGGCGGTATGTGGTGCGGCACTTCGCGGTGCCGGAAGGATCATTGCGGTAGGAAGCCGAGGAGCAAGCGTACCTTTGGCGTATGAGTACGGAGCAAGTGAAGTTATATCATATAAGAATGACGATATTACAGAATATGTTCTTAAAGCAACAAATGGCAAGGGAGCAGATGTGGTAATCATAGCCGGAGGAAATGATAAGTCTTTTTCAGATGCCATAGATATGGTAAGATATGGTGTCGGAAAGGTTGTAAATTTGAAGCTTTTTACAGGCGACGGCAGTATGGAGATACCGAAGTTTTCTTCAGGAAGAGGTATGTCCGGCAAAAGCGTATACATGGAGCTTGGAAAAGGCGGTAGAGTCAGAATGGAAAGACTTCTTTCAATGGTAAAGAATAAAAGATTTACACCTGAAAAACTGATTACACATACATTTGAAGGTTTTGAAAATGTAGAACAGGCTCTTGAACTTATGAGGGACAAGGGCAATACTGTTATAAAGACAATGATACTTACGGGATGGTAGAATGAAAAAAATAAGTATAGTTGTACCATGTTTTAATGAAGAGGAAAATGTGGTACCTATGGCAGATGCCATAAGAGAAGAATTTAAGAAAAATCTTTCATCATATGAGTATGAAATTATTTTTATTGATAATGATTCAAAAGATAATACAAGAGAGTTGATAAGGGAACTGTGCAATTCAGATAAGGGCATTAAAGGTATATTTAATGCTAAAAATTTCGGACAGTTTAATTCACCTTATTACGGAATGCTGCAAAGTACCGGAGATGCTACAGTGTTGATGGCTGCAGATTTTCAAGATCCGGTGGAGATGATACCAAAATATGTGGCTGCCTGGGAAGAAGGCTATAAAATAGCTATCGGTATCAAGAAGTCCAGTCAGGAAAATAAGATAATGTATCATCTTAGAAGCCTGTATTACAAAACTATAAAGAAACTCTCAGAGGTAGAGCAGATAGAGCATTTTACAGGTTTCGGACTCTATGATAAGGCATTTATAAATGTTATGAGAAATTTGGACGATCCTGTTCCTTTCCTCAGAGGAATAGTTGCCGAGCTGGGATTTAGAAGGAAAGAAATTCCATATGAACAACCTCAAAGAAGAGCGGGAATTACCAGCAATAATTTATACAGACTTTATGATGCGGCTATGCTGTCAATTACGGCATATACCAAGGTGGGACTGCGACTTGCAACGTTTGCCGGTGTTATACTTTCAGGTATATCAATGATTATTGCGGTAATATATTTGATCTTAAAACTGGTATACTGGGACAGATTTCCGGCAGGTATGGCTCCTATACTTATAGGCATGCTTTTCCTAGGTTCAATACAGATATTCTTTATAGGACTTATAGGAGAGTATATACTTACCATCAACCAGAGAGTAATGAAGAGACCATTGGTTGTGGAAGAGGAAAGAATCAATTTTGATGAATAGAAGCTGTGCCAAACAGTATATAATATTATAAAAAAGGAATGATACTTTATGAAATATAAGGTGGATTATGTTCGCATACGCGAGAATTATATCACATTAAACGGTTGGGTAGTGGGTAAGAAACCCGGTTCACAGCCTGCTTTTTGTGTTTACAACAGTAAAATGGAAAGTGTTGACTTCAAATATGTTAAGACCAGAAGAGATGATGTAAGTCAGGTGTATTTTGGGAAAGTGTATGATGAAGATTATGGTTTTGATATCAAATTTGATTATAAAAGGGGTGAAGACTATTACCTCGAGATAGCGATTGATAATCAAAAGAAAAAAATAAAATACAATGAGGAGCTTATATATAAGCGCTCAAGTGTATCTTATAAAAGAATGGAAAAACTTAAAGATCTTTGCAATATGGAAACTGTAAGGGTGGCTTTTAATTTCATGAAAAAGAACGGCCTTAGAGCTCTTATCAGAAAGTCAAAAAGTAAAATACAGGGCATGGACAATGATTACGAATATACAGAATGGTATGAAAAGACCAAGCCTACAAAGGAAGAGTTGGCTGCACAAAGAGCGGAAAAGTTTGAGTATTTTCCTGTATTTTCGATAGTTATACCTCTTTATGCAACTCCCGACAATTTCCTCAGAGAGTTGCTTGACTCAATTCTTGCACAGACTTATACAAACTTTGAGGTTTGCCTGGCTGACGGAAGTGAGAACGGTAAGGATAAAGAGGAATTTGTAAAAAAATATATAGAAGAAAAAAACACAGGAAGCAAGATAAAATACAATAAGCTTGGTAAAAACTTAGGTATTGCAGGCAATACAAATGAAGCACTTAAGATGGCAAGCGGTGACTATATAGTACTTGCGGACCATGATGATGTTATTACCGAGAATGCATTGTATGAATGTGCAAAGGCAATAAATGAAGAAAACTGTGATTGCTTATACTCTGATGAAGATAAGCTTGATATGGACGGAGGTTCATTATTTGACCCTCACTTTAAGCCTGATTTTAATATTGACTTACTGGAGAGTGTGAATTATATCTGCCATCTTTTTGTAGTAAAGAAGGAACTCGTTGATGTGGCAGGAATGTTTGACGCGGCATTTGACGGTGCACAGGACTATGATTTTATATTCAGAGTGACTGAGAATGCAAAGAGGATAGTGCATATACCAAAGGTTTTATACCATTGGAGATGTCATATGAACTCCACTGCATCAAATCCGCAAAGTAAATTATATGCATTTGAAGCGGGTGCAAGAGCTATAAAGGCACATATTGAAAGAGTAGGAAAGTCATTGCCTATAGAGAAGATAGATAAGGGTGTGGACTACGGTATTTATCATAAGTACTTTATTATGGAAGATAAGCCTTTACTATCTATTATCATTCCAAACAAGGACCACAGAGAGGACCTTGATTTGGCGATTCGCTCTATAATGACAAAGAGCAGCTATAAGAATATTGAGTTTATTGTTGTGGAAAACAACTCTACCGACAAAAAGACTTTTGATTACTATGATAAGATTCAAAAAGAGTTTGACAATGTAAAGGTTGTGCGTTGGGAGAGAGAATTTAACTATTCTCTTATCAATAATTTCGGTGTAAACTTTGCAAACGGTGAATATCTTTTCTTCTTAAATAATGATATTGAGCTGATAAATCCGACTTCAATAGAAGAGATGATGTGGTATGCTGTAAGAGAGGATGTAGGTATAGTAGGTGCCAGACTCCTTTATAATGATGATACCATACAGCATGCAGGTGTGGTTATAGGTTTTGGTGGTGTGGCAGGACATACCTTTATAGGACTTTCAGAGGTGGAAAACAGCTATTTCCACAGGGCACTTACATTGCAGGATTATTCAGCTGTAACAGCTGCGGCACTTATAACAAAGAAATCTGTATTTGAAGAGGTTGGAGGATTTAGTGAGGATCTTGCGGTTGCGTTTAATGATATTGATTTCTGCATGAAGGTAAGGGCTAAAAACTATCTTGTGGTTTATAATCCTTATGCGCTTTTCTATCACTATGAGTCAAAGTCAAGAGGACTTGAAGACAGTCCGGAAAAAATCGAAAGATTTAACAGAGAGACTGCAACATTTATGAAGAGATGGCCCAAAATACTGGCAAAGGGAGATCCGTATTACAATCCTAATCTTACACTGCGTAAGTCAAACTTTGCACTTAGAGATTTGTTGAATGAAAAAATTGGCGAACCGTTTATTGACGAGAAGATAAAAAAATACCTTTAGGTATCCGGGAGAAAGATGAGTAAAGTAACAATAATAATACCGAACTATAACGGCATAAAGTTTATGAAGGATTGCATTGAATCGCTTAGAGTTCAAACTTATAAAAACTTTGAAATTTTGGTGGTAGACAACGGTTCGAAAGACGAGTCTGTAGATTATCTGAGAGATCTTGAAAGTTATGAAAGCAATCTGAATATAAAAGCAATTTATCTGGATGAAAACCTTGGCTTTGCGGGTGGAGTAAATGTAGGCCTTGCAGCCTGTGACAGTAAATATGTTATTTTGTTGAACAATGATACCGAAGTATTTCCGGACTATGTGGAAATGCTTGTTGATGCAATAGAGAAGTCGGATAGAATATTTGCGGTTAATCCTTTGATGATAAATGCTCATGACAAGGAGCTTGTGGATGATGCCGGAGACGGATATTCGCTTCTTGGCTGGGGATATCAGATAGGTGTTGGAGAAAAGGTGGCGGATTTTACAAAAAGAAGAGCCGTATTTTCAGCATGTGCGGGTGCAAGTATATACAGGAAGAGCATCCTGGATGAAATAGGTTATTTTGATGAAATGCATTTTGCATATTTGGAAGATATGGACTTAAGTTTCAGAGCGAGACTTAGAGGATATATTATCGGTTTTGAGCCAAGGGCCAAGGTATATCATCTCGGAAGTGCAACTTCAGGATCAAAATACAATTCCTTTAAAGTAAGACTTGCGGCAAGAAATAATATTTATTTGATTTATAAAAACATGACAAACCTGCAGATAGCATTTAACTTTTTCCCTCTTTTATTGGGAACTTTGATTAAAACGGCATTTTTCTTCAAAAAGGGATTTCTGGCAGACTATATAAGCGGACTTAAAGAAGGATTTAAGAATCTGGGAGAGTGTGAAAGGGTTGATTTTTCGGAAATCAAAAAAACGGATATATTGGCTCTTGAAGGCGAAATAATCGCCGGAACATTTGAATATGTGTATAGATTTATAAAAAGGCATAGCAGTTGAGAACTGTTACTAAAGATTAAGTAAAATGTAATAAATGATTTTGCGTTTGGTTGTAAAATTGATATATGATTTTACGAATAATGAAAAGAAGTCTATCGCATAAGATTGCGATATGGAGCAATATATGATTAAAGAAAACCAGAAGAGATTAAACAGGCTACATATACTTCTAGATGCTCTGGTTATATTTTTAAGTTATTTAATAGCTTATCTTATAATGTATTATAATGATGATGCCTTGCTTGCATTGTCGGCACAGGAGTATTTCAGTGCTCTGATAATAATTATACCGGGTTTTTTGATACTCTATGAATTTTTTGAACTGTATACTCCTAAGAGAGTTTCGGGAAGAAGAAGTGAGATAGCAAATATATTCAAAGCTAATTCCATAGGATGGTTGATATTTACATTGACACTCTATCTGGGTGGTAAAAATATGAATATGCATCACTTCTCAAGAAGATTGGTAATTATCTTCTATATTCTGTCAAATGTACTTATGATAGTTGAGAGAACTTCAATACGGATTTTCTTAATGAATATAAGACAAAAGGGATATAATCAGAAGCATATTTTATTAATCGGGTATTCAAGGGCTGCTGAAGGATATATAGACAGAGTAAAACAAAATCCTGAGTGGGGATATAATATCAGGGGTATTTTGGATGACAATAAAGAACGAGGATTCAGTTATAACGGTGTAAAGGTGATAGGAACCGTAGCGAATCTTCATATGATATTAGAGATGAATGTGCTTGATGAAATAGCAATAACTCTAAGTATAAAAGAATATGAACATTTGGAAGCGATAGTAAATGACTGTGAGAAATCAGGTGTTCATACAAAGTTTATACCTGATTACAATAATTTTATCCCAACTATTCCATACATAGAGGACTTACAGGGACTGCCGGTTATAAATATCAGGCATGTGCCGCTTACAGAATTACACAATGCATATATAAAAAGAATAGTTGACATATTCGGGGCATTATTTGGTATAATACTGTTCTCACCATGGATGTTAATTGCCGCAATATTGGTAAAGCTGACAGACGGTGGCCCCATAATATATGCTCAAGAAAGAGTAGGTTTACACAATAAACCTTTTAAAATGTATAAATTCCGTTCAATGGCTGTGCAAAAGCCGTCAGAGGAAAAGTCAAAATGGACTACTCCAAATGACCCCAGAGTCACGAAAATAGGCAGGTTTATAAGAAAGACAAGTATTGACGAGATGCCTCAGTTTTTTAATATTTTAAAAGGTGATATGTCACTTGTCGGTCCAAGACCTGAGAGACCGTTTTATGTGGAAAAGTTCAGAGAAGAAATACCGCATTATATGATAAAACATCAAGTTAGACCGGGACTTACCGGTTGGGCACAGGTTAACGGGTTTAGAGGGGATACTTCAATACAAAAGAGGATAGACCATGACTTATATTATATTGAAAACTGGACTTTAGGTTTTGATTTCAAGATAATGTTTTTGACGATATTTAAGGGATTTATCAATAAGAATGCTTATTAGCAGGAGGATCATAATGAGCGAAGAAAAAAAGAAGTCCAGAAAAAAGAAAAAATCAAAAGTTGCTTTTTTCATAACAATGCTTATAGCAGAGATGCTTGTTCTGGGCGTTATATTTGCATATGCCTATGCGTTGAAACAATATTCCAAAATCCAACGCCCGGAGTATGATGTGGAAGAGGTGGCAAACACCGGCTTGTCGGAAAAAAAGCTTCAGGAGATGAGAGGATATAGAAATATTGCATTATTCGGTGTAGACTCCAGAGACAACAGTGTCGGAAAAGGAAACAGATCCGATGTTATAATTATATGTTCAATAGATCAGGCTACAGGAGACATTAAGCTTGTATCTGTATATAGAGATACATACCTTGATGTAGGTAAGAATTCATTCCAGAAGGCTACACATGCATATAGCTATGGTGGACCTGCAAGAGCTGTTAAGATGCTAAATGACAGTTTGGATCTTAATATTACAGACTATGTTACATTTAACTGGAAGGCAGTTGCAACAGCAATAAATATTTTGGGCGGTGTAGATATAGAAGTCACAAAGCCGGAGTTTAAATATATAAACTCTTATATTACAGAAACAGTAAAGGGAACAGGAATAGGATCTGTACAGTTAAAGGCACCGGGAATGCAGCATTTGGACGGTGTTCAGGCTGTAGCATATGCAAGACTTAGATATATGGACACAGATTACCAGAGAACGGAAAGACAGAGAAAGGTTATTGAACTTGCATTTGAAAAGGCAAAGAAGGCCGACCTTAAGACGTTGAATGATTTGCTTGGAAATATGCTTTCTATGGTAGCGACAAATCTTACATGGCAGGACGGTCTTGATGTAATAAATGATTTCGGAAAATATAACTTAAAAGATACTGCAGGTTTTCCGTTTGAGTTGGATGATATGACTCTCGGTACAAAGGGATTTATAGTAGTTCCTGTAAACCTTGAAAGTAATGTATTGGAGCTTCACAAGTATCTCTTCGGTGATGAAAATTATGAAGTTTCCGCAAAAGTAAAGGCCTACAGTGACAGAATTTCATCAGATACCGGAGTTTATAAAGACGGTGACAGTATAAAGCGAGTAAAAACCAGCGGCGGATATAAGTCGAATAAAAATAACGATGATGAAGATAATAAAGAAACCAAGAGTAAGAAGAAATCTACCACTGAAGCCGAGACCAAAAAGAGTGTAGATATCTACATAGACAATAACGGAAGGTATTATCAGCTTGATAAAGACGGTGAAACCGTTTGGATAGATAAAGATGAAGAAAATGATTATTACACAGACGGTGACGGAAATAAGTACTATATAAAGCCTACCGAGAAGGGAAGTGCGGCTGAAAGGGATAAGACCACAAGCAGCTCAAAAACCGGAGTAAATGTAGGTCCGGGAGAGACCACACAGGCCTCAAAGGGTTCAAATGTGGAGATTATAACTTCGTCAACCGAGGCTCAGAACAAGAAAAACACTACATCTGAAACTCAGACAAAGAAGGTAAACGGACCGGGCGAGACTACTGCAGCAAGCGGTGAGGCTCAGCCCAGAAAATCAAACGGTCCGGGTGAAACAACTCAGGCCCAGACAAAGTCCGGAAAGAGTCCTAAAGAATCTACAGTGGAACCTTTGACTACCGGTGCAAAAGAAGAAACTGTAGCACCTGCACCTAATGTAGTGGGACCCGGAAGTACAGTTTCACAGACTGTGGAAGCGAAACCTGAATAAAAAACACAATTTAAACTAACTTTGAACACAAATTAGACACAAAGCATTGGTAGACTATAAACCATAAAAGGAAAGCTACCAATGCTTTTTTTAATACATGAAAGGAGCGCACTTAATCGTGCGAATAAGAATATGGGATTTGATAGAGATGAATTTGATAATGAGATAAACAATGCACAGGAGCATACAACAAATACAGAGAACACGACGGAGATTTCAAATACAAATACTGCAGATGAAATCGGCATTGATACTCAGTCCGAGCAAAAGGATATAGACAGTATTATAAAAAGACACACAGACAGTCTTGCAAAAGCTGCAGAAAATATAGCCAAAAATGAAACAGAGTCCGACAGCAGCGCTAATACGGTAAGTTTAGATAAAACAAATACAAATGATGAGGTGAATAATAATGCAAACATTGAGGGAAATAGTAGAGAAACTTATAGAACAACTCAGTCAGAAGATGTACGAGCAAGGGCTCTTGCCGCACAGCCTCAAAAAGTCCAAGGTAAGGGTAAGGAGCGAAAGAAATCAAAAGTAGGTAAGGCTGTAGGTCTTGTAGCAAGTGCGGCGGTATTCGGACTTGTTGCCGGTGGAGTAATGGTAGGTGTAAATACCGTTGCAAACAGCTATATTGCAAGTAATGTAGAAACTAAAGACAATATTGTTATAGGAAATCAAACCGATATCAAGAGTGACAGTGAAAGCACTGCGGCACCTGCAACAAATCTTTCAAATATGGATGTGTCTACAATTGTAGACAAGGCTATGCCTTCAGTCGTAGCTATTTATGGTAAAGCCGAGATTACACAGAACAGCTTCTTCGGAACACAAAGTTATGAAGCACAGTCAAGCGGTTCAGGTATTATAGTCGGAAAAACAGATACTGAACTTTTGGTAGTCACAAACAATCATGTTATTGCAGATACCGACAGTCTGGAAGTTGAATTTAATGACGGAACAAAGGCTACAGCTTCCGTAAAGGGAGGAGACAGCGACAATGATGTTGCCGTTGTGGCGATTAAGCTTTCAGATCTTTCAGAAGATACATTGTCAAAGATAAGTATTGCAAATATAGGCGATTCAAATGATATTAAGGTTGGACAGGGAGTGGTTGCCATAGGTAATGCACTTGGATATGGCCAGTCTGTAACTGTAGGTTATATTTCGGCATTAAACAGAGAAGTAAAGACTGAGGGAGGTACATCAAGAAATCTTCTTCAGACAGATGCAGCCATAAACCCGGGAAACTCAGGCGGCGCACTTCTTAATATGAAGGGTGAAGTCATCGGTATAAATTCGGCTAAATATTCCGATACCGATGTTGAAGGAATGGGCTATGCCATACCTATTTCTGCAGTAAAGGATCTTATTGCTGAACTTTCAAGCAAAGAAACCAGGACGGTTGTTGCGGCAGAGAATCAGGGATATCTTGGAATACAGGGAAAAGATATAGATGAGGAAATGGCTAAGGCATATGACATGCCACAGGGTATATATGTTTACAAGGTTGTAGAAGGTGGAGCGGCAGCTTCTTCAGACTTAAAGGCCAAGGATATCATAACAAAATTTGATGGGCAGAGTGTAAGATCCATGGAAAGCCTCAAAAATATGCTTACATATTATGAGAGTGGAAAAACAGTGGATTTGACAGTTCAAAGGTTGGATGAAAGCGGTAATTATGTGGAAAAGACTGTAACAATAACTCTTGGAAAGAGAGAGGCTACAGAACAATAAGTTATTTTATAAGCAACAGGTTAAATGCCTGTTGCTTTTTTTATCAGATATAATGTATACTAAATTGCTATATAGGAAATGGGGTAGTAATAATGAGACTTAGACATATAAAGGGCTGTGAGGACTTTATAACAGATGCAAAGGAATGTATCAGAGAAGATAAAGCAATAGAATTAAAGGGAAGTATACAGGATATCTTTGAGGAGAAAAGACCTTTGCAGATAGAGATAGGAATGGGTAAGGGACTGTTTATCAGAAATATGGCGATAACACATCAGGATATAAACTTTATCGGTATAGAAAAATATGAAAGTGTATTGATGAAAGCAATACAAAGAAAAAGAAACCTTGAAAAAGAGAAGAGCATAGATAATCTAAGGTTTCTATGTGCAGATGCAAAGAAACTTTCAGAGATATTTGAGGCAGGAGAGGTGGACAAGATCTTTCTTAATTTTTCAGATCCATGGCCGAAGGACAGACATGCAAACAGAAGACTGACATCACCGGATTTTTTAAATGTGTACGATATTATATTGAAAAAGGATGGTGTAATAGAATTTAAGACCGATAATATAGGGTTATTTGAATATTCTTTGGATGTGGTAAAGGATTCAAAGTGGAAACTTAATTTTTGCAGCTTTGACTTTCATTCGGAAAAAGAATCTGAAGGAAATATAATGACGGAATATGAGGAGAAATTCTCAAGTCAAGGAAATAAGATTTGTAAAATGATTATAAGCAGATAAAAAATCACCTGCCAAAATCGGCAGGTGAAATAAAAAACTCCAATGATGACGGTCATTGGAGTTTGTTTTATGCATTGATACTATCAACAGCCTTTGAAAGTCTTGCAACCTTACGAGATGCATTGTTCTTGTGATATACACCCTTTGATGCTGCCTTTGTAATCTCAACGATAGCATTCTTAAGGTTCTCCTGTGCAAGCTTCTTGTCATTTGCTGCAACAGCACTGTCAACTTTCTTAATAGCAGTCTTTACTTTTGATCTGATAGACTTATTTCTCTCTGTTCTAACTAAAGCAACCTGAATTCTCTTCTTTGCTGATTTGATATTAGCCACATTTACCTCCAATAAATAAATAACTTTTTTGTTGAATTAAATTTTAATTTTAAAAGTTTATATTGAAGCCTGGACACGGACAGTTCAATCTAAACGCGAATATAATTTTAGGATATTCTAAGTGGAATGTCAAGGTTTAAGAGAAAGTTTTGTTGAATAGATTTGATATTTGTTTTATATGTATTTATAATAAAACAAAGTAAGAAATATAAACAGCACGGGGGACATAAAAACATTGGATAGAGAAACAATAAAAAAGATGTTGCATGCACAAATCAATGTAAACGGTCATATTATCGGAGCGGCTTTGGGATCGGGTATGACAGCTAAATATGTCGCCATGGGGGGCGTAGACTTTATAATGGCTCTCAGTGCAGGAAAATATCGTATTACCGGAAGAAGTTCTTATGCAAGCTATCTATGCTATGGTAACAGTAATGACATTGTTATGGAATTGGGTACAAGAGAACTGTTGCCTATTATAAAAAACATCCCCATATTATTTGGAGTATTGGCATCAGATCCGGAAATAAACCTATACGAATATATCAAGAAAATAAAAATGAGCGGATTTGCGGGTATTGTCAATTTCCCCACATTGGCTTTGATAGACGGGAAGTTTCGTGAGGCATTGGAGGAGGAGGGCACTTCTTTTGAAAAAGAGATTGAGGCAATAAAGCTTGCTAATTACTTTGATTTGTTTACGGTGGCCTTTGTAACTACAGAATATGAGGCAAAGAGAATGATAGATGCCGGAGCTGATGCTATATGTGTTCACCTTGGGCTTACAAAGGGAGGTTTTTTGGGAGCAAAGAGATCTTTGTCATTATATGATGCTCATAGACTGGCAGAAGATATATTTAAAGTTTGTGAGTCAAAAAGTAAAGATATTATAAGAATGATCTATTCAGGGCCGGCAAGTACACCTATAGATATGAGGTATATGTATCAAAATACGAGCTGTCAGGGATATATAGGTGGATCTACATTTGAGAGAATACCTATAGAAAGGGCGATTCATAATACAACAAAGGCCTTTAAAAGTTATGGAGAGTTTAACAGTGAGGACTTGTTTGTAAAAGCTATAGACGGAAATTTAAATACGGCAGATTATACCGAGATGGCAAAAAGATATATTGAAGAGCACTACATGGAAGTTATTCAACTTAGAGATCTGGCTTTGGTGGCGCATATATCACCAACTTATTACAGTATAAGATTCAAAAAAGATACGGGTATGTCATTTACAGAATATTTGATTTGGTTTAGGCTCAATAAAGCTAAAAAACTCTTGAAAAAAGGGAAAATTTCCTGTAAAGAAATAGGTATGTCGGTGGGCTATACGGATTATGTTCAATTTACCAAAATTTTTAAGAAGTATATAGGAGTTTCTCCGGAAATATATCGTAAACAAAATAAATAATATTATGAGGAACAATCTCTTTCAATATTGATAAGGGGTTGTTTTTTTGTTCTTATATTATGAAAGATAATATAAGGACAAGGTTTAATATATAAAATACAATTAGAATATAAAATAAACACAATAAAACATAAAATAATGACATTTAATTTTTTTGTATTTAGGGTATTATTAAAGCATGATTATTTATAGGGAATCGTAACAAGTCTAAAAAGAAAGGAGTATAAAGGTTAGATGAAAACTATCGCCGTAGCAGGAACATTTGATACTAAAGGAAAAGAATTTTTGTATGTCAAAGAGTTGATAGAAGAGCTCGGATTAAAGACATATATGATAAATACAGGCGTATTTAATTCTGAGATTGAGGTTGATGTATCAAATAAAGAAATTGCAAAAGAAGCAGGTTATGATATTGAAGATATTGTCTCAAGAAGAGATAGGGCAATGGCCACAGAAGCTTTATCAAAGGGAATGGAGCTGTTGATTCCAAGACTTTATGCCGAAGGGAAGTTTGACGGTATTATCTCATTTGGAGGTTCCGGAGGAACATCACTTGTAACACCTGCAATGAGAGCCTTACCTATCGGGGTACCTAAAATGATGGTTTCCACCATGGCTTCCGGAAATGTATCTCAGTATGTGGGAACAAGCGACATAATAATGATGCCATCAATAGTAGATGTTGCAGGTCTGAATAAAATCTCAAAAACAATATTTAAAAATGCAGTACTTGCCATTGCAGGAATGGTGGGAATGGCGGATAAGATAAAAGAAGTTGAGGAAGATGAAAAGCCTTTGATTGCCGCTACAATGTTTGGAGTAACCACTCCATGTGTAGATTTTGCCAAAGAGTATTTGGAAGAGCGTGGTTATGAAGTACTTGTGTTCCATGCAACAGGAACAGGTGGAAAGACTATGGAATCCCTGATAGATGCAGGATTTTTCAAAGGAGTACTGGATATTACAACAACAGAGTGGTGTGATGAAATAGTCGGAGGAGTACTTGGTGCCGGACCTAACAGACTGGAAGCGGCAGGAAGAAATCATGTTCCGCAGGTTGTTTCTGTTGGTGCACTTGATATGGTAAACTTCGGACCGATTGATACTATCCCGGAGAAATTTAAAAGTCGTAATTTATATAAACATAATCCGACAGTTACTCTGATGAGAACTACAGTGGAAGAAAATATAAAATTCGGTCAAAAGATTGCAGAAAAATTAAATGCATCTTTTGGCAAGACCGTATTGATACTACCGTTAAAAGGAGTATCAATGATTGATGCACCGGATCAGCCTTTTTATGGAAGTAAAGAGGATGAAGCTTTGTTTGATACATTAAAAAATAATATCGACAAAGATAAAGTTAATATAGTAGAGATGGATAATAATATAAATGAGAAAGCTTTTGCACAAAGGGCTGCAGAAGAACTTATTAAGATGTTGGAAGTATAAAATATATAAGTAAAGGAGAAATATTATGAACAGACAGTCAAGAAAAGAAATCATGGACAAGTTTAAATCCGAGGTAGCAGCCGGAAAGATCCTTGTAGGTGTTGGTGCCGGAACAGGTATTACAGCAAAGTGCAGTGAAAAGGGTGGAGCTGACATGCTTATCATCTATAACTCAGGACGTTTTAGAATGGCAGGTAGAGGATCTTTATCAGGATTACTGGCTTATGGTGATGCAAATAAAATTGTACAGGAAATGGGTGCTGAAGTACTTCCGATAGTAAAGAACACTCCTGTTCTTGCAGGTGTTTGCGGAACCGATCCTTTCCGTGTAATGGACCTTTTCTTAAAGCAATTAAAGGATCAAGGATTTAACGGTGTGCAAAACTTCCCAACAGTAGGATTGATAGACGGAAAGTTCCGTGCAAATCTTGAGGAAACAGGAATGGGATATGGGCTCGAAGTAGAAATGATTAGAGAAGCACATAAGCTTGATATGTTAACATGTCCATATGTTTTTGATCCTGAGCAGGCAAAGGCTATGGCAGAGGCAGGTGCAGATATTTTAGTTGCACATATGGGACTCACAACAAAGGGATCAATCGGAGCTGAAACTGCTTTAACACTTGACGACTGCTGTGAAAAGATTCGTGAGATCATTAAGGCAGGTCGTGAGGTTAATCCTGAGATAATGGTAATTTGCCATGGCGGTCCTATTGCCGATCCTGAGGATGCGGCATATGTAATAAAGAATGTTCCTGAGATTGACGGTTTCTTTGGAGCTTCTTCTATAGAGAGATTGGCATCAGAGAGAGGTATGACATCACAAACAGAGGCATTTAAGGCAATACAGAAATAATATATTGAGACAAATTTGACCGGCTCATAATACGAGCCGGTTTTTGCAACATAAATTTTTGAAAAAATTAGCACTCGACTATTGACAGTGCTAATAATTAGTGTTATAGTATGCATATAACAAATAAGACATAGATAACAACATGGTTATACAGTTTTATTTGTAAATAATAATGAATATATAGAAGGAGATATAGATATGTTATTACCGGGAAGAAGTTATAATTTATTTGATGATTTTTTTAATAATGATTTTTTTGGAAGAGATTTTAGAAAGTTTGATGCTCCAAGCATGAAGACAGATGTAAAGGAAGTCGAAGGAAACTATGAGCTGAGTGTTGAGATTCCGGGATTTAATAAGGAAGATATAAGTGCAAGCTTAAAGGACGGATACCTTACAATCAGTGCAAAGCATGAGGAAAATAAAGATGAAAAGGATGAACAGGATAAATACATCCGCAGAGAGAGAAGATTCGGTTCATGTCAGAGAAGTTTCTTTGTAGGAGATGCGATAACTGAGGAAGATATAAAGGCTTCATATAACAACGGTATTTTAAAACTTACTTTGCCAAAAGAAAAAGAGAGACTTCCACAGGAGCCGAAGACAATTGCAATTGAATAATTTTTAAGACTGCTTTAAAAGGCAGTCTTTTTCTTTTGTCTTTTTTATTAAGTTATGGCATTATCTCTTGTATATTGCGGTACTTAGTGCTATCATAAATTCTTTAAAGAGTATGAATTTATATAAATATCGGAGGTTTTTATGGCATTGATTTTACCAAAAGGTTATGATCCAGTATTAAGCGTAAGACAGACGCAAGAAGCGATAAAATATATCAGAGATACATTCCAAAAAGAATTCGGAAAAGAAATGAATCTGGAGAGGGTTTCAGCTCCTTTATTTGTAGCAAAGTCAAGCGGGTTGAATGATACCTTAAACGGAGTGGAGCGTCCTGTAGCATTTGATATACTTGGAGTCCCTAATGAGGAGTATGAAGTTGTTCAATCACTTGCAAAGTGGAAGAGAATGGCTCTTGGTGAGTATAATTTTGCGCCGGGCGAGGGACTTTACACAAATATGAATGCCATAAGAAGAGATGAGGAGCTTGATAATCTTCACTCATGCTATGTGGATCAATGGGACTGGGAAAAGGTAATAAGAAAAGAAGACAGAAGTATCGAAGTTTTGGAAGATACTGTAAGAACCATATTTAAAGTGATCAAACATATGGAGCATGAGGTGTGGTATAAATATCCTGAGGCTGTAAATCATTTGCCGGATGATATATTCTTTATCACATCAGAGGAACTTAGACAAAGATATCCTGATAAGACTCCGAAGGAGAGAGAAAATATTATCGTTAAAGAACATGGCTGTGTTTTTGTGGAGAAGATAGGTGGTGCTTTAGGTGACGGAAAGCCTCATGACGGCAGAGCACCTGACTATGATGACTGGGAGTTAAACGGTGATATTCTCTTCTGGTTTGAGAATTTAAACTGTGCATTGGAGATATCAAGTATGGGTATCAGAGTGGATGAAGTGGCAATGGAAGCTCAGTTAAAGGCTGCAAATGCACTTGACAGAAAGAATTTACCTTTTCACAAGGCTCTTTTGGCAGGAGAATTACCATATACAATAGGCGGAGGTATAGGACAGAGCAGACTTTGTATGCTTCTGCTTAACAAAGCACATGTTGGAGAAGTTCAGTCAAGTGTATGGCCGGCCGATATGATTGAGGCTTGCAAAAAGAATAGAATGATACTATTATAAAGTCAGTAGCCGCTTAAAAATATGTCAGTTTTTAAATAAAGCCGACACCGGAATTTAAGAGGAGTGTTTTTATGGCGAGAAAAAGAAAGAAAGCCGGCGCAATATCGGAAAATAAATTTGCGATAATTTTTGTCACCGGAGTAGTTTTATCTGTAGCGATTATTCTCGGAGTAAGGGTAAACAGCATAAAACAGGAATTGGCAAAAAGAGAGTCTTACAATCAAAAAGTAATTGAAGAACTTGAGAGTGAAGACGAAAGATCAAAGAAACTTGAAGAACAAAGAAAATATGTTCAAACCGACAGTTATATAATAGAAATGGCAAGAGAAAAACTGGGACTTGTTTTTCCTGATGAGATTGCTATAAAGGCAGAAAAATAATATGTTAGATATAGATACGTTTAGTCATTTCATAGAGGATAATAATCTGATCGAAAAAAAAGATAGAATAGTACTTGGTGTAAGCGGAGGTGCGGATTCCATATGCCTGTTGCATACATTGAGTCGTATACAAAAAGCCTTAGAAATAAGGCTTTTTGTCGTACATATAAATCATGGTATAAGAGGTGAAGAGGCAAGTCGTGATGAAAATTATGTAAAGAAATTTTGTGAAAAACTTGATATTTGTTTTTTCAGCTTTCACTATGACATACCGAGGATTGCAAAAGATCTTAAACTAAGTGAAGAAGAAGCCGGAAGAAAGATGAGATATAAGTCTTTTGAAAGTGTATCAAAAGATATAGCCATAAAGGAGGGCTTGGATTTTAACAAGATCAAAATTGCAGTGGCTCATAATAAAAACGATAATGCGGAGACCATACTTCACAATCTGTCAAGGGGTAGCGGCATATCGGGGTTAAAGGGTATTTTGGTAAGAAATAAAAATATTATAAGACCTTTACTGGCATTTTCAAGGGATGAAATAGAGGACTATCTAAAAAGAAACAGTATAGAGTATATGACGGACAGTACAAATCTGGAAAATGATTATACAAGAAATATTTTAAGGAATGAGGTCTTTCCGATACTAAAAAAAAATGTTAACAGTAATGTGATCAATAATTTTTATAAGTCCTCTAAAATTGCGGCTGAGGCCGATGAGTTTTTTGAAAGTTCGGCTATAAAATTTTGTGAAAAGAATTTAAAAATAAAAGGTGAAGATGAATTTTTATTAGACAAAGAGGCCTTGCTTAATGAGTATCATATTATAAGCACATATATTATCAGGTATACTTTAAGAAAGGTATTAAAGAGTAAATCGCTTGGAATAAAAGATATCGGTATGGTACACATAGAGGATATATGGAACCTGGCAAAATCGGAAAACGGAAAAAAGCTTGATTTAAAATACGGAATAAAAGTCTACAATGAATATGAAAATATAAGATTTGCAAATGAAGATAAAAAAGGTAAGGATAATGATAAATATGTATTACCTGAAATAAACTACAATATTTTGGATAATTTCAATATTAAGGACATTCCGAAAGCCGGTAATATCAGGTGGCTTGATTTTGACAAAGTCCTTGAAAATATAGTAAAATATAATAGAAAATCTATATGTATAAACAGTATTATTAATAAAGATGATATGATAAAAATCATAGAGGAAAATATTGTAATCAGAGGATGTGAAAGCGGAGATTTTATACATATAAAATCCGGTAGAAAGGCTGTTAAAAAACTTTTCACGGATGATAAGATACCTTTAAATATCAGAGGTGAATATGTAGTTGTTGCGATGGACTTTGAGATACTTTGGATATTTAGAGAGAGCAATATTTTTGGAGAGGGAGCCGGGCTTGACAGAACGGGAGAACTCTACAGAATAGATGAAAACACAAAAAATATTTTAGAAATAGAAGTAAGTAGGAGATAATATGAAAGAAAAGGTTGAAGTACTGATATCGGAAGAGGAGATAAGTAAGAGGATTTTGGAGATTGCAGGAAGAATCAACGCGGATTACAAGGGCAAAGACTTGATACTTATATGTGTGTTAAAGGGTGGAGTCATGTTTATGTGTGACCTTGCCAAGAGACTTGATTTGAATGTAAGGCTTGATTTCATGAGTGTTTCAAGCTACGGTGCTGAAACTACAAGCTCAGGTGTTGTAAAGATAATAATGGATCTGGACGACAGTATAGCAGGTAAGGATGTACTTGTAGTAGAAGATATCATTGATTCAGGTAATACTTTATCATATCTTCTTGATATATTGGAAAAGAGAGGACCGAAGTCAATAAGGCTTTGCACTCTCTTAGACAAGCCTTCCAGAAGAGAAAAGGATGTTACTGTAGACTATGTTTGCTTTGAAATAGAGGACAAGTTTGTGGTGGGATACGGACTTGATTACGACCAGAGATATAGAAATCTTCCATATATCGGGGTTATGGAGCTTTCAGACCAGATTGGAGAAAAATGAAAAAATCAGATAATCCGGTAAGAATGTTTTTCTTACTGTTTGTTGTGGCACTTATAATATGGCTGATATTTAACATGGGAAATCAGCTGAGTATTACAAAACTTAACTCAGCTGAGTTTAACAGCGTAATTGAAGAAAATAATATCGGACTGATTGAGATAAGACAGAATTCACAAACTCCTACAGGGGAGGCTATAATTTACTTCAAGAATCAGGAGAAGTACGGAAAATCGGAAGTACATTATTTTATATCTGATGTAAATGAGTTCATCAAAAAAATGGAAGCTAAGGATATAACATATATCTTAGATGATGTTCCGAGAGAGAGCGTATTTACAAATACCGTTTTGCCGGTATTACTTGCGGCTGTTATGGTAATGTTTTTCGTTATGTATATGAACGGAAAGATTGCGGCAGGAGGCGCCGGCGGCAATAATAAGATGATGAATTTCGGGAAGAGCAGAGCCAGAATCGTAAAGACGGCAAATATAAACTTTTCAAAGGTTGCAGGACTTGAAGAAGAGAAGGAAGAACTGGCTGAAGTTGTAGACTTTTTAAAGGACCCAGGCAAGTACACAAGGCTTGGTGCCAGAATTCCTAAAGGAATTATATTGGTTGGGCCTCCCGGAACCGGAAAAACTCTTTTAGCCAAGGCGGTGGCAGGTGAAGCCGGAGTACCTTTCTTTACAATATCAGGTTCCGATTTTGTGGAGATGTTTGTGGGTGTCGGTGCAAGCAGAGTCAGAGATCTTTTTGAGGATGCCAAGAAAAACGCTCCATGTATTATCTTTATTGATGAGATTGATGCGGTCGGCAGAAGAAGAGGCTCAGGACTTGGCGGAAGTCACGATGAGAGAGAGCAGACTCTAAATCAGCTCCTTGTGGAGATGGACGGCTTTGGAGGAAATCAAGGTATAATAGTAATGGCGGCCACAAACCGTGTTGACATTTTGGATCCTGCGCTCCTTCGACCGGGAAGATTTGACAGAAAAGTTGCAGTAGGCAGACCTGATGTGGCGGCCAGAGAAGCGATATTGAAGATACATGCTTCGTCAAAGCCTTTAGGTGATGATGTAGACTTACATTCAGTGGCGAGACAGACTTCAGGATTTACAGGTGCGGACCTTGAAAATCTTATGAACGAAGCGGCAATACTTTCCGCAAGGGAAGGGAAAGCTTATATTTGTGCAGATGATATAAACAGAGCGTTTATAAAAGTCGGAATAGGTACGGAGAAGAAATCAAGAGTAGTAAGTGAAAAGGAAAAGGCAATTACAGCATATCATGAAGCAGGACATGCCATACTTTTCAGAGAACTTGAAGGAGTAGGACCGGTACATACTATTTCCATTATACCTACAGGTGTAAGTGCTGCAGGATATACAATGCCTTTGCCGGGTGAGGATCAGATGTTTAACACAAAATCCAAGATGTTAAATGATATAATGGTAAGTCTTGGAGGAAGAATAGCGGAAGAGATCATCTTCGGTGACATTACGACAGGTGCAAGCTCAGATATAAAACAGGCGACAAAGGTTGCAAAGGCAATGGTTATGGAGTTTGGTATGAACGAGAGAGCCGGGCTTGTAAACTACGGCAATGAAGGTGATGAAATTTTTATAGGAAGAGACTTCGGACAGACAAAGGGATACAGCGAAGAGACTGCAAGTATGATTGATGAGGAAGTCAGAAATATTATCAATGACTGCTACAAAAAGGCGAAAGAGATAATATTGAAGAGAAAGTATGTGCTTGAGTCATGTGCAAAGCTTCTTATAGAGAAAGAAAAGATAGGTTTTGAAGAATTTGAGGCGTTATTTTAAATGAATATTGAAGGTATTTTTAGTGATGAAACGATAGATTATATATCATTACAAAGCCTTAAAAATAGACAGGATATACGAATACAGATAAGGGTTTTTAAGGAGGATAAGCCGGAGATTTTTCTGGTAAATTATTTTGACGGTAGTGAATCAAAGATGGAAAAGCTTCGATCAAGTGAATACTTTGATTATTACTACGCTGATCTGAATGATGTAAATTATTTTAAATATTTTTTTAAAATATTTGAGGGTGGAAGAACTCTCTTTTATACCAGATTCGGAGTTACGGATTATTTAAAAGAAGACACATTGTTTGAATATAATAAAGATTTCTTTTTGCCTGATTGGGCAAAGGGGGCTTTGATGTATCAGATCTTCATCGACAGATTCAATCGTGGAGACGAAACAAATGATGTTGTGGATGATGAATACATATATATAGGTTTACCTGTAAAACATAAGGAAAATTGGAATGAATATCCTTCAAACTTTGATGTGGGATATTTTTATGGCGGAGACTTGGAGGGCGTTTTACAAAAACTGGACTACTTAAAGGACTTTGGGGTTGAGGTGATATACTTTAACCCTCTCTTTGTATCACCTTCAAATCACAAATATGATACGCAGGACTATGACTATATAGATCCGCATATAGGAAAAATTGTGGAGGATACGGACGGAGTTCTGGGAGAGTTTGACATTGACAATAAAAATGCCGCAAAATATGTAAAAAGAGTTACAAGTAAGAAAAATCTTGAAGCAAGTAATGAAGTATTTGTAAAACTTGTAAATGAAGCTCATAAGAGAAATATCAAAGTGATTATAGACGGAGTATTTAATCACTGCGGATCTTTTAACAAGTGGATGGATAAAGAAGGTATCTATAAAAGAGCAGATGAAGAATATCCGATAGGTGCATATTGGTCAAAAGAAAGTGAGTTCAGATCATATTTTAACTTTATCGGAACAGAGTATGACGGTTGGTGGGGACATGATACTTTGCCGAAGCTCTATTATGAAAACAGTCAAAAGCTGGTTGATGAGATACTGAGAATTGCAAAGAAGTGGATATCACCACCTTTTAATGTGGACGGTTGGAGACTTGATGTAGCGGCGGATCTTGGGTATACAAAAGAGTTTAACCATAAGTTTTGGACAATGTTTAGAGATGCGGTAAAATCCGTAAACAAGGATGCAATTATTCTCGCCGAGCATTACGGAGATCCGAGCTTTTGGCTGGACGGCAAGTGCTGGGACGGAGTAATGAACTATGACGGCTTTATGGAGCCGGTGAGCTGGTTTTTGACAGGCTTAGAGAAACATTCGGACAGAGAGGATATGTGCCTTAAGGGAAATGCAGATGTGTTCTTTATGATGTTAAAGAATGCACTTGGAAAGATGCATTATGATGTAGCACTTGTATCTATGATTCAGCTTTCAAATCATGATCATTCCAGATTTCTGACAAGGACAAACGGCATTGTAGGAAGAATAAATACTCATAGATCAGAGGATGCAAGTTTAGGTGTAAAGCTTGAGGTTATGAGGCAGGCCATAATGATGCAGTTGACTCTGCCGGGTGCACCTACCGTATACTATGGTGACGAGGTCGGAGTATGCGGATTTACAGATCCTGACAGCAGAAGAACATATCCGTGGGGAAATGAAAATCTTGAACTTTTAGAGTATCACAGATATATGAACAGATGGCATAGAATAAGAAAAGAGTTAAAACACGGCTCTTTGATAAAACTTGTTTCAAAAGACGGTATAGTAGGTTATGCCAGAGTTTCCAAAGATAATGTATCTGTAATTATAATTTATACAGGAAGAGAAAAAAAGAAAATAGATATTCCGCTCTATCTCACAGGCATGAGAGATAATGCAGCTATAAGCAGAGTAATATATACAAATACTACAGGTTACAATGTAGGAATAGTAACATATTTTAATGACAACGGTCATGTGAGCATGGAGATAGAACCACATTCGGGGTATTTACTGGTAAGTGAGAACTTGTAAAGCGACGGTTGTATGGAGAATATATGGAACAGGATAATAAAAAATATACCAGAAAATTATTCAGTAATACTGATTTGAAACTACTTATAGTTCCTCTTATTATCGAGCAGTTTCTGGCCATAGCTGTAGGAATGTCGGATACTGTTATGGTAAGCTTTGCAGGTGAAGCGGCAGTATCGGGAGTGTCGCTTGTTGATATGGTAAACAATGTGCTTATATCTTTACTGGCTGCACTTGCAACCGGTGGTGCTGTAGTAATCAGTCAGTTTATAGGTGCAAGGAAAAACGACGATGCATGCACGGCGGCGGCTCAGCTTGAGCTTATGACATTTTCTGTTTCCGTAATTATTTCCATTCTTGTTATAATATTTGCTCATCCTCTTATATCAATGCTTTTCGGTAATATAGATAATGAAGTATTTGAGGCAAGCAAGCAGTATTTGACAATAACCGCAATAAGTTTTCCTATGCTGGCAATATATAATTCAGGTGCGGCTATATACAGAAGCATAGGAGATTCAAAGACTTCCATGAAAGTCAGTATATTTATGAATATAATAAATGTAGTCGGAAACAGTATCGGAATCTTTGTATTACATATGGGAGTGGCCGGTGTGGCTATACCAAGTGTTATCTCAAGAAGCGTAGCTGCTATTGCTATAACAATACTTGCATCAAGGAATAAAAATGCTATAGTTTATTTGAAGATAGAAGAGGTATTCAGACTGAGAATGGACTATATGAGAAGGATACTTTATATCGGAATACCTTCAGGAATTGAAAACTCACTGTTTCAGGTCGGAAGAGTTGCTGTAGTTTCCATAATTTCAAACTTTGGAAGAGCGGAGATAGCGGCCAATGCCATAGCCAATAATCTTGACGGACTTGGTGTGAACATGGGCAATGCGATAAGTATTGCTATGATTACGGTCATAGGAAGATGTGTGGGTGCGGGAAATTATAAAGAGGCTAAATACTATGTAAAAAAACTGATGTTTATAGGATATTCGGTCATTATAATTCCTACTATATTTATATTGGGATTTCAAAGCTTTTTTATCTCAATATATAAGGTGTCGGATGCTACAAGAGAGCTTACAGCCGTACTGGTATGGATACATATGGGAATGGCGGTATTCTTATGGCCTTTAAGCTTTATACTTCCAAATGCACTAAGAGCAGGAAATGATGTGAAGTTTACAATGACGGTAAGCCTGTTTTCAATGACGGTATTCAGATTTGCAACATCACTTTTTATAGCCAATGTTTTTCATATAGGAGCGATAGGTGTATGGTGTGCAATGATTATAGACTGGGTATTTCGATCGTCAAATTTTGCATATAGATTTATATCAGGAAAATGGTGGCATAAGGATTTGAAAAAAGGGGAAACATGATAGTTGATTTACATTGTGATACAATCAGTGAAATATATAAAAATAAGGGTATAAGTCTAAAAGAGAATGATTTAATGATTGATATAAACAAGCTGAAAAAATCAGATGTACTTTTACAATGCTTTGCTATGTTTACATATTTAAAAGAGGTGGACTCACCGTATAAATATGTAAATGAACTGATTGATTTGTATGAAGACGAAATAGAGAAAAATTCATCTGATATTGCTTTTGCAAAAAGCTATAGCGATATCCAAAAAAACAAGGAAAACAATAAGATCTCAGCATTCCTCACAATAGAAGAGGGTGAGGCGATAGAGGGCAGTATAGAAAATCTTATACACTTATACAACAGAGGTGTAAGGATGATAACTCTTACCTGGAATTTTGAAAACTGCATAGGCTTTGGCAATAAACGAATTATAGAAAACGGTGAATGTGTCGGCTATAACCCTGATAAAGACAACGGTCTTAAACCCTTCGGATTTGAAGTTGTGGAAAAAATGGAAGAGTTGGGAATAATAGTTGATGTTTCACATCTTTCGGATGCGGGAATTTATGATATAATTGATATTGCAAAAAAGCCTTTTGTTGCCAGTCATTCAAATGCCAGAACCGTATGCAATCACCCGAGAAATTTGACTGATGATATGATAAAGAAGATGGCAAATAAAGGATGCATTTCGGGGCTTAACTTTTATCCTGAGTTCCTATCGAAGGATTTTTCAAACAGAGAAAGAAAAGCCTATATAGACGATACTATAGATATGCTGAAATATATGGTAAATGTTGGAGGAAGCGAATTTGTAGCTTTAGGTTCGGACTATGACGGATTTAGTGATACTTTAGAGTGGAAGGATGCCGGGGGAATGGGACGCCTGACAGATGCGATGGAGAGAGAAGGTTTTAGCGCAAGTCTTATTGAAAATATAACATATAAAAATGCACTCAGAATTATAAAGGAAGTGATTAAATGATCAGAATAGCAGTGCTGATTTTGATACTTGTCTTTGTATGTGCAGTCTATGTACTTCATGCAAAGATGGAAGAGGATGAAGAAAAAAACGGAAATGATATCATAGATGATATGATTAAAAATAATGTAATTGATGAAATAGCAAAGGGTAAGGATAGAGGCTAATGAGTACAGCGGTTGTATTGGATAGTAACAGTGGTTTGACAAAGGAAGAGGCAAGAGAGCTTGGCATGTATATTTTGCCTATGCCGTTTATGATAGACGGAAAAGAATATCTGGACGGTAAGGATATTACATATGATGAGTTCTTAAGATTACAAAAGAACGGTGCCGATATAGTGACATCACAGCCCTCACCTGAAGAGGTGATGAATCTGTGGACTGAACTTTTAAAAGAGTATGATTCAATAATACATATACCTATGACATCAGGGCTTTCAGGTTCATGTGATACAGCAATAATGCTTTCAAATGAGGATGAATTCTTCGGTAAGGTATTTGTAGTGGATAATAAGAGAATATCAATCACACAGATAAGTGCCGGTTTGGATGCAATAGAGATGCTTAAAGAGGGCATGTCACCTGAAAAGATAAAGGAAAAGCTTGAAGCCGATGCGGGTAAATCAGGAATCTATTTGATGGTAAGTGACTTGAAGTATCTTAAAAAGGGCGGAAGGATCACACCTATGGCAGCCGCTCTTGCTTCATTGCTAAAGATAAAGCCTGTACTTCAAATTCATGAATCAAAGATTGATGCTTATGGAAAAGCCAGAACATTTAAACAGGCAAAGCAGATAATGCTTGAAGCGTTAAAAAAGGATCTTGCAGAAAGACTTGATGATCCGGATGCCAAAAAGTCCAGAGTAATGATAGCACAGTACGATGCGCTTGATTTTGCGAATGAATTTGCAACAGAGCTTGAGCCTGTTTTTGGAAAGGTGGATATAGTTAATCTTTCACTTTCCGTAGCAACACATATCGGACCGGGAACAGTAGCTATTGCGGCAGCAAGAAAGTCAAGTATTAAGTAAGATTATGGATGTTGAAAAGAAAAAAACGAAATTTAAACTGCCTCCTATAAATTTGAGAGTGCTTTTGTCTGTAGTATTTTTACTTTTCGGTGTCTTACCTATATTTATATATGGAGGAATTGTAAGCCGTACGAATTTCACCTCAAGAGTCGATGCCAGAAAAATAGAGTTGCAGACAAAATGTCTTATGCTCAGCAATAAACTCACAAGAGGAAATTTTTTGAAAAATTCCGATAACAGAGAGGTTATAAGATCTGAGATAGATACAGTGGCGGATATATATAACGGTAGGATAGTTATAATAGATAAATCCTATACGACTATTGAAGATACTTTTAATCTGGCAACAGGTAAGATAAATATCTCTCCGGAAATAATAGGAACATTCAACGGCAACAATACAAATATATACAATAAGACCAAATCATATATTTTGCAAACAATGCCTATATATGAGAATATTGATAATCAGAATATAGACGGAGTCTTAATGTTTATTGCGTCTACAGAGAATCTGGTCTCGGTAGCCGAAGGTGTTGGAAATACCGAGAGGTTTTTATATATAACACTTACAGCAATAGTATTTGTGCTTTCTGTTATCATAGGCGGAAGACTGTTAAGGCCACTTATAAATTTAAGAGATGATATATCAAGTATAGGTTATGGAAAGCTTGATCAAAAGATAGAGCATAATGAATATCAGCTGACCAAATCTATTTCCGAGAATATCAATACTACTCTTGCAAAGCTACAGGATGCAGATAAATCCAGAGATGAGTTTGTGGCCAATGTGTCTCATGAGTTAAAGACACCTATTACATCTATAAGAGTATTGGCGGATTCTTTAATGAGTATGGAAAACGTACCGAATGAGATGTATGCGGAGTTTATGCAAGATATTTCAGATGAGATAGACAGAGAGGCAAAGATAATAGACGATCTTCTCTCTTTGGTGAAGCTTGATAAGTCAGCCAACACTTTGGTAACCGAGCAGGTTGATATAAATCAGCTTATAAAACAAATCTTGAAAAGACTGAGACCTATAGCACAAAAGCGTGATATAGAAATGACTTTTGAGACCATCAGAGATGTAAGTGCCGATGTGGATGAAACCAAGTTGTCATTGGCCATAAATAATCTTATAGAAAATGCAATCAAATATAATAAGGATGGCGGTTTTGTAAAGGTAAGTATTGACGCGGATCACAAGTTTTTCTATATAAAGGTAAAAGACTCGGGAGACGGAATAGCCCCTGAGTATAGAGATCTTATCTTTGAAAGATTTTATCGCATAGATAAGGCAAGGTCCAGGCAGACAGGAGGTACCGGTTTGGGACTTGCTATTACAAGGAATGTAGTTCATTTACATGACGGTATTATAAAAGTTTCCGGTAAAGAGGGTGAGGGAACCACGTTTACAGTCAGAATTCCTCTAAATCATGTAAAAAGGAGGGATAAGAAGTGAGAAACAAATTTGTGATTATAGTAATGGTTCTGCTTTCTATAACTCTTGTATCCTGTAAGAAAAAGGAGATACCGCCTTTAGCGGAAAATGAATACAATATTTATTATTTAAATACAAATATTAATACCCTGGTGGAGAGCCGATACACCGCAGCTTCAGGCAAGAGCAATACAAACGGACTGATAAAAGAACTTATGACACATTTTTTAAAGGTGCCGGATGATTTGGAAGCGGTGGGCGCTTTACCTGACAAGGTTACATATCAGGGATTTGATATAGACGGAAATATTTTATATTTAAACTTCGATACAAACTATCAGGGAATGGACGTTACCAGAGAAATACTTGCAAGGGCAGCTTTGGCAAAGACATTTACACAGATAGAGGGAATAGAGTACATAAGTATTCGTTCGGGAGACCAGCCTCTTGTAAACGCCTTGGGAGAAAATGTAGGACTTATAAGTGCCAACAACTTTATAAATAATGTTTCAAACATAAACAGCTTTGAAAAAGCCACACTTATGCTTTACTTTGCAGATGAATCAGGGACAAAGCTGGTGCCGGAGGCAAGAGATGTGTTTTATGATATCAATACATCAAAAGAGCGAATTATAGTTGATGAACTTTTAAAAGGACCTGAAACAGTCGGTTTGAAGGCTACTATACCAAGTGATACAAAGGTAGTAAGCGTTACAATGAATGAGGGTATCTGTTATGTAAATTTTGATGAGGCCTTCCTCAATGCAATACCGGATGTTCTTGACAGTATTACAATATACTCAATAGTGGATTCACTTTCCGAATTGCCGAATATAAGCAGAGTGCAGATACTTGTAAACGGAAAATCCGATAAAAAATATAATACAATCTCTTTGGGAACTTCTGTAGAGAGAAATCTTGATTATCTAAAAGAGGATTAAAAATGAAAAGACCATGTGTACTTATAGTAACGGCCTGTTTGCTTGGAGAGCTTTTAGGGTATTATTTCGGTATATATAGGCTCGCGGTGGGAATTCCCATCGCGGCTGCGGTCTTAATTATTCTGAAATTCAAAAAAATTATAAAATTCAAATTAATTTACTTTCTGATATTTTTTCTAATATGCAGTATCTTTATTCTAAGAATCAAATATGAAATCCGATATATGAATAACTTTATAGCTGATGTGGATAACGATGGGAAAAACACTTCATTATGTGGAAGAGTAAAAAGTATTATTTTTAAAGATGATAATGTAATGATTATCTGTGAAGGAGTAATCTACTATCTAAAAGATGAAATCTTTTTAAATGACATTCACATTGGAAATAAGGTAAAGTTTGAAGGGAGGCTTGAAGAGATAAGCAAAGGGACCAACCCCGGTGAATTTGATGCAAAAAGTTATTATAGAACCAAGGGCATATATGTAAAAATGTCGGTGAGTGACTATAGGGTGGTTGATAAAAGCTGTGATAATATAGGTGAGTTTTTCTTTTCATTAAGACAATACCTTAATACAAAAATAGATGAGACTTTTGAGTCTGACAAAGCCGGATTTATAAAAGCTATTATACTTGGGATGAGGGGAGAACTTGATAAAGGTACTTATAAACTGTATCAAAGAAGCGGAATATCCCATATACTTGCTATTTCAGGTCTTCATGTTTCATTGTTCGGTATAGGCCTTTACAAACTTCTAAGAAAAATACTGCAAAGAAGTTTTTTACTTTCAGCAAGTCTTGCAAGTGTATTTTTAGTGTTTTACGGATTATTGGTAGGTGATAGTGTAAGTATTGTAAGAGCAAGTACTATGCTTATACTTTACTTTATTGCCGAGGTAATAGGAAGAAGTTATTGTATTATATCTGCACTTAGTATCAGTGCGGTAACCATAAGCCTTATTTCACCGTTTGAGCCTTTCGGATTAAGTTTTCAACTCTCTTTTGCGGCGGTTTTGAGCCTTGGAGGACCTATTGCATTTATTATAAAAAGATTTAAGCCTGTGGAAAAAAAGGACAAATCCTCCTGTAGTTATAGAGTATTTAAAATTCTTGTCGTAAGTATCGGAGTTCAGCTTTTGACCTTACCGGTTACATTGTATTATTTTTATACATTCCCCTTATATGCTTTCTTAATTAATATTTTAGTTATACCACTTATGAGTTTTGTACTTTATTCTTCTATGCTTTCTTTGGTTTTAAATATATTAAGACTGATTTTATATAAATATATAAGTGTATTTACCGTCGCTATTTTAAGATTCTATGATTTTCTGTGTATTATTACAAAGTATTTACCTTATCATTATATTGTATTTGGAAGGCCGAAGCCTTGGCAGATATTTATTTATTATATTTTACTGCTTTTAATAATTGCAATATCTGTATTAAGGTGTAGAAAAATATATCTTTTACTTTCTTTGTTTACTGTTCTTATTTTATATCCTTTTTTAAAAACTGAGAGTGTTGTGTATCTTGATGTGGGACAGGGAGACGGCATTTATATGCATATTGACGATTTGGATATATTGATAGATGGAGGCAGCACATCAAAGCCTTCTTTGGGTGAATACAGTATGGAGCCTTTTCTTTTATATAAGGGAGTGGATGATATTGAGATGAGCTTTATCACACATTCAGATATTGACCATATAAGCGGAATACTGTATTTACTTGATACAGATATAAAAATTGAGAACATGTTTCTTCCGTATCAAGCAATGAAAGATAATTCATATGATAAATTAAAGGAAAAGGCGTTGAAGGCCGGATGCAATATAAGATATTTGAGTATGGGGGATTGTTTTGAAAGAAAAAATTTAAAGATAGACTGTCTATGGCCTGATACATCGGATAAGGAAAATGTGAATGAGCAAAGCCAGACATTTGTTATAGAGACATATGGAAAGAGGCTGTTATTTACAGGGGATATAGGCAAAAGCAGTGAGGAGAGCATATTAAATTATTTTGATATAGGAAAGGTGGATATCTTAAAGGTAGCCCATCACGGTTCAAAGAATTCTTCACTGAAAGCTTTTATAGAAAATGTAAGTCCTGAGTATGCCGTTATATCCTGTGGAAAAAATAATCACTACGGACATCCAAGCCCTGAAACAATAGAGACATTAAAAGAAAACGGTTGTATTATATTTGAAACTTCAAAAATGGGTGCTATAGAAGTGAAACTTAGATAAAAGTATTTGTAATCAGTCTTTAAGCAAGTTGATATTGGTTTTTTATCTTAGCTATAGTATGATATTAAGTGATCTTATTATACTTAAAAAATAGAGAGCGAGATGAAGATGAAGAGAAAGTGGTTTAGTGGATTGATCGGCAAAATTATAGCTATGTTGTTGGTAATAAATACTTTGGCTTCTTTGCAAGTTCATGCTGCGGTTAAACCTGTAAAGAGAAACGTTACAGTTAACAGCACAGTTGCAGAGCAAAAAGAACTTAGAGGAGTATGGTTTTCATATATTGACTGGAGTGAGATGCCGTCAGATGTTGAAGCATTTAAGAAACGTGCAGATCAAGTTATGTCGGATATAAAAAATCGTGGAATGAATGCTATATTTTGTCATGTGCACAGTCATTCGGACAGTTATGGTCAGAAATTAAAATCTTTCCCATTGTCAAAGTTTATGGTCACAAAAGATTCGGCTCCGAGTTTTGACCCTTTAGAGTATATGATTGAAAGTGCTCACAAACAGGGACTTTCATTCCATGCTTGGGTAAACCCTTATAGAGTTACCAATTCTATGATGAAAAATATACCGGATAATTCGATAGTGAAGCAGTGGATGGGAGATCCTTCAAAACAGAGAAATGTATTATTACATGATGGCAGTTATTATCTGAATCCTTCAAGTGCGGAGGTTAGAAGCTATCTTGTGAATTCAATCAGTGAAATTTGCAAAAACTATGCAATTGACGGTATACAGTTTGATGATTATTTTTATCCTTCATTAAATGACGGTGATCCGGCAAAGAGTTTTGACAAGGCGGAATATGATGCTTCAGGCAGCGGTTTGGGCATTACACAGTGGAGAAGAGAGAATGTGTCAATGCTTGTAAAAGATGTATACAAGGCGGTACATGAGGCTCGTCCTCAGGCGGTTTTTGGAATCAGCCCTGTAGCCCTTTTATCAAATCTTAGAAGTGATAAATCATATTTTGTAGATATTGATAAATGGATGGCGTCAAATGAATATATTGACTATATAATGCCACAGCTATACCATGGTTTTGAAGCAAAAACAAGAACAGGTATATTGGCACCGCATTCATATATAAATTGTTTAAACAGCTGGGTGGATTTAAAGAGAAAGAGTAATAGTAATGTAAAGCTGTATATAGGCCTTGGACTTTACAGAACCGGAAAGGATATAAAGGACGGCAATGCAGTTTCAGAATGGTTAAGATATAATGATATTTTACTAAGACAGGTAAAGGCTGCAAGAGAAACCGGAGAGGTTTCCGGATTTGGAATCTTTGCATATCAAAACTTTAGAGAAGCACCTGCCGTTTTAGAACTTAATAATTTACAAACAGCATTTACAAATCAGTAAAATTAACTTGTGAAAAAGTTTAAAGGGGGTCTAATGAAATATAAGGGGGTATATTTTAGTTTAATAAGTTTTTTATTAAAAAAACCTATGATAAGAAAATTCGGTAAGGATAAGACTGAAGAAAGTTTGAAAAAGGCTCGTGGTTTATACAAACAAATGATTGAGAATACTGAGGATATAGGCTCTAACAACCCTATGGCCGGCAATATTTATTCGGCATATGTTTTTATGGCTGTGTGCAGGGCAGGAGATTTCAGTGCAGATGATTTTAATGAGATCATTGTTGAATTTTTAAATAACAAATTGATTGGTAAACTAAAAGGCAGTTTTGATTTAAATAATCCTAAAGATATGAAAAAGTTTGCCGGCAGGATGCATAAGATGGCGGATTGGGCAGATAAACATACGGAGTATAAGGATAAAACTTGGGACTTTAATTTTGATGAGGAACTTCACAGAGATGGCTTTTACTATCACTTCACAAGATGTCCCATTGAAAAATTTGCCAGAGATAACGGCTACCTGGACCTGTTACCTATGTGCTGTGATATCGATCATCTTATGTTTAAGAAAGGAAGAGGAATATTACATAGAGAAAGCACATTGGCATCAGGCGGTAAAATATGTGACTACTGGGTTGTAGGGGATAAGAATAAAGATCCTAAGTGACAAGGGATATAAAAAAGGGGCTGTGAAATAAGTCCCTGAAAGAAATAGGACCATTCGTTCATGCGAAAGGTCCTATTTCTGTGGTAAAATTAACTTACGATGAAAACTTTACACAATAATTATTGTAATTCAAAACAAGGATATTTACCACT
>NZ_ALJL01000026.1 GCF_000287675.1 Lachnoanaerobaculum sp. ICM7 | reverse complement strand
ACACCTGTAAGTGTTGTAGGCGGTGTTACCGTATATGGATCTCTAAAGCCGTGAACGCTGTCCGTATCGGCCACATTTCCGCTTCCGTCGTCAAGCGGTATCGGATTTCCTGCCATATCTACATATTTTACTTTCAATGTAGAATTACTTGCCACAAGCGCTGCATTTGCTGTTTTCTTATCATCACTTGGTGTAAGTGTTACGCTTGTTTCAAATACAGGATTGCTTCCCTGAGTTCCGTTGGCAAAGTCATTTCCTATTATGAGAGATGTAGATGTAACACGGTTTGTACTTATTGTATCTCCTACTCCCGGTGTTATCACTACTTTGTATGTTCCTGCTCTTGAAATGTTGTCAAATGCGTAGTCTCCGTTTGCATTGGCTGTGGTAGTCATCGGATTACCTGATTCATCAAGTACCGGATTACCGCTTGCATCATAAAGACTTACCGTTCTGCCTGCTGCAGGTACGTCATCATCAGTTGTAAGATATGTACCGTTTCCGCTTCCGCCTGCAGGTGGAACATCATAGTAGATCTTACCGCTGATCTTATACTTCTTTGGAATTACAACATTGCTGAGTGCCTCAAATGCACCTGTATAGCTGTCTCCGGCAAATCCTGCAAAGGTATTTACCGCTTTGTTTGTGGTATCAAGAGGAGTGGTATCAGGCATCTTTGCTCTGAATGTGATATCATCCGCCGCACCGCTTGCCAGTGTATATCCCGGCTTCATCTTAAGTCTGAACATAGTAACCGCTGACCAGTCTGAAACTGATGAAGTCCATGTAGCGCCCGCATAGTTGGCAGCTATATTTCCTTCTGTCACAGGGGTTGTACTGTATTCATATGTATAGTTCGGATTAGGATCAAGAGGACCTGTAAGTCCAAGTCTGTATGTTGAACCTCTGTCCGCATAATGTCCCTGCTGATCAGGTGCTATTGCCTTATCACCCACATGTGGCAGGATATCAAAGAATGTAAATCCGCTAACTCCTGTTATAGAGTTATTGAAAATGTTTAACTTATAGTCTACTATCTGCTCACTGTCAGGTGTTGTAAGTGTTGAATACAAAGTCTCGGCTGAATCCGCTCTCTTTGATCTCTTTGTAAGAATCAACTCTAACGGAGGTGAGTAAAGATATGTAGCCTTTTTGCTGGTGAACTTCTCTGTGGTGTTTCCGTCATTGTCCAGGTCAAGAACATCATCATAGAGTCCCGGCACCTTATCGGTAGCGGCCTCTTCATTATTGTCCCATGACATATATGTATCTATAGAGTTCTGACCGCCTGCCATATTCTTAGTAGTCTTAAATCTCGGATAAAAGCCTATAGTATAATAATTAGATCCCTTCGGAAGGTGGAATGTCGGGAAATCCCAGATATAAGCAGTCTTTCCGGTATTCTTAAAGTTATATTCCACTCTGTAATTATTCAGATACGGACCGAATGTAGGCTGTCCGACAGAGTTTGTGGTCATACCCTTAAACTCAAGAGCCGGATCTGCCAATAAAAAGAACTTCGGATTCTTTACATCTCTACCTCTCTCCGGAAGGTTGTGACGGAACTGTATACCGTCAGTCATAGCAAATTCTTCGTTCAGATACTTTGTTCCCAAGTTCTGATTCTGAGTGGTATGGGCACTTTCTTTTGCATAAATTTTTGCCCATCTTATCATCTGTCTGGTTTGAGCATTCCATTGATGACTTGCTCCGTCATCACCGTATACATTTGCTCTGTTATAAGTATCAGAATAGCTTTGTTCATTGTCAGGCTTTGCATCCAAAATATTCTTTACATCATTGTATGAATTCTCTGCCAAACGGAATTTATATGTTGCAACCACTACATTACCGTTCGGTGCCTGTATCTCTATAGGATTTGTAAATTTAAGATTTATCTTTGTGTAATGAGTAGGATTCGGCAAATCAATCATTGTGGAGTTCTCTGTAATTGATATATTAGTAGCAATCACTTCCTCACTACCGTCAGGCTTTGTTCCTATAAGTTGGTTATTTGAAAGAGCAGCCTTTTGAGTGGCATCCAAAACAGGAATAGTCTGCTCCGTTCCAGATGCATCAACTACTTTTCCTGTTAAGTTCGGATATTTGATTTGATATCCCATAAATTCCATATCGACTTCAGGAGTATCAAGTATGGAGAAAAGTCTTCCCTTTTTTTGACCTAAAGTCGGATATGTTATAGGAGTTCCCGTATTCCAGCCCCATGTAGTACTGATATCATATTTATGTACAGTCGATTCTTCTCTGTCGTCAAATGTCAAATACCATGGACTTGCACTTTTATAAGCTGTAACACCTCTGTCTGTCGGAGGTATTGCCGGAAATGAAGCATATCTGGCAAAAGACTTTGATTTCTCCAAAGATGCAGGATCTGTTGTACCGTCATCATTTACATACTCCCATTTTATAGGGAATGTAACCTCTACCGGTGAATTTACAGTTCCTGTAGGCTGATTGTTATATCTTATGTAGAAACCTTCACTGGTATATGTATTACTCGGATAATTCTTTTCTTTACTGATAGTATGGTTTACAGGATCATATGTCCATCCGGCATTTCTGCTGTCTGTTGTATCGAAGTTTTCATTTGCCGGAAGCTGTACCGTTACTCTTGTCTTTCTTCTGTCGGCACCTACTTGTGGGAAACTTGTACCATGATATGTACCCGCTGCAGGCCAGTTAGTTCTTCTTGTATAAAAGTCTACATAAGTGGACAATGTGTTTGAAAGCGAGTTGTTACTCTGTAAATCACTTGACCCCTGTACATACTGGTAGCTTCTTCTGTAGTTATAATCCTCGTTACCATATCCGATAGGATATGTTTTTGCAGTGAAGGTATTATTGTTACTCTCAAGTAAAGTATCGTTTGCATCATATACCTGATACGGTATTACATAACTCTCATTATTTGCAAGTGAGAAGTCTGCAAGCTTTCCCTTAAAAGGCACTGTCTGTGTGGTACCGCCACCCAGGTTATTAAACTTTAGAGTAACTATATGGTACTCAGTATCTGATGAACTGTCTATATTCAAATAATTGGTACTTGGTCTGTTTATCCAAGTAGAGATATTATTTGCATTTATATAAGTAAAAATCTTCTTCGGTAAGTAGAGCTTTCCGTAGGCTCCCGGTATACTCCTGGTAATAGAAGATACCGTAATATTTGCATAGAACGAAACCTCCTCACCTACGTAAAAGTCGCTGTTTCCTCTGCTGTTGACCACACTTCTGTCGTATGTGACTTCCGCAATAATATCAGGATCGTTTACTATACCCGGCGGACCTGCATATGCTGTGAATAAATCACTCATTGACAGAAATACCATCACAAATGATAAAAAAGCGGCCAATAATCGTTTTCTTATTGTATTCATATTTCCTCCTCCTAATAATAATTTATACATAACTTTAAGGAGTCATCTGTCAGATCACTCCTTAACTAAAGTTCGATATATAGCTAAAACTCGTGTATTATTTTCATAAAACCCTCCCTTTCACTCTATATTAGGCACATGATATCATAATAAATTATATTTGCAAAGTATTTTTTTGATTTTGTAAAATTATTTTTTAAGTAATTTAATTTTATCATTTTACATTAAAAATATTTGTGCTGAATATACGAGCTCACCATAGCACAATTTACATGTTTTTTCAGTAACATTAGTACAATGTTTTTTTTTTAAACAATAATTATTTTAACCCTCCGTTTTATTATTTAAAATCAAAATATATACTTTACTTTTTGGGTTTTATATAATAAAATTAGTAGGCTATTAACACAATATATTGTGCCGATATCGTATCACTTCACAATATATATGTATGAATTTAAGGAGTGTTTAGAAATGATAAAAGTTTATGGCAAGGAAAACTGTGGTAAATGCGTATCTTTAAAGGGAATATTGGAAAATAAAAACCTTGAATTCGAGTACATTGAGGACATGAAGACACTTATGATAGTTGCAAGTAAGGCAAGAATTATGAGTGCTCCTGTAGTGGAATACAATGATCATGTGTACTCAATGGAAGCCTTCTTACAGGTGATCTGATGTCAAACGAAAAAAGAAAGGTTATCAATCGAGATAACATAATTGAAGATCTTAATATAGAAAAAATCAGAGAAAAACTCTTAAGGGCCTGTGACGGTCTGGACGTGAATATGGTTGAGCTTGAGAGTAATATAGACTCAATCTATGAGGAAAATATTACCACTCAAAAGATTCAGGCATCTTTAATAAACACGGCTGTTACAATGACAAGTTTTGAAGAAAGTGACTGGGCATATGTGGCAGGCAGACTTCTTATGATGGAAGCTGAAAGGGAAGTTTTCCACTCAAGAAATTTTTCTTACGGTGATTTTTCCAAAACTATAAAGCATATGGTTGAACTTGGGCTGTATGATGAAAGACTGTTAACCTACAGCAAAGAGGAATTGGATCAAATTGCCCCACTCATAGATATAGACAGAGATATGGTCTATGACTATGCCGGGGCAAATATGCTTGTTAACAGATATTTGATTAAGCATGAAGGCAAAACTTATGAGTTGCCTCAAGAAACATTTATGGCAATATCCATGATGCTGGCTTTAAATGAAGAGCCCGGTGAAACAAGAGTAAATATAGTAAAAGAGTTCTATAATGCATTATCTCTAAGAAAGCTCTCACTTGCGACTCCTATGCTTGCAAACCTTAGAGTCCCTGACGGAAATCTGTCATCATGCTTTATTACAGCAATAGATGACAATATAGAGTCTATCTTCTATAATATCGACTCTTTGGCAAGAATCAGTAAAAACGGCGGTGGAGTCGGTGTAAATGTTTCGAGAATAAGAGCAAAAGGCTCTATGGTAAACGGTTATTACAATGCCAGCGGCGGTGTTGTACCATGGATCAGAATAATAAATGATACAGCTGTTGCGGTAAATCAACAGGGAAGAAGAGCCGGAGCCGCTACAGTAGCTTTGGATACCTGGCATTTGGATATTGAATCATTCCTTGAACTGCAAACCGAGAATGGTGACCAAAGAGGAAAAGCCTATGATATCTATCCACAGGTAGTGTGTTCCAATCTCTTTATGAAGAGAGTTAAAAACAATGAATCCTGGACTTTACTTGATCCATATGAAATAAGAAGAAAATACGGTGTTGAACTTTGTGAGCTTTATGGTTATGAGTTTGAATCAATCTATGAAAAGATTGAAAAAGACGATAATATCAAGCTTAAAAAGATTTTAAATGCCAAAGATCTGTTTAAGAGTATTATGAAAACTCAGCTTGAAACCGGCATGCCTTATATATTCTTTAAAGACAGAGCAAATGAAGTAAATCACAACTCTCATATGGGCATGATAGGTAACGGAAATCTCTGTATGGAGAGTTTTTCAAACTTCAAACCTACGCTAAATTTTGAGGAAGAAGTTAACGGCAATACAGCTGTCAGAAAAAGTGATATGGGTGAAATTCACACTTGTAACCTTATCTCTCTTAATCTGGCCGAACTTACCTCTGATGAGATTGAAAAACATGTAGCCCTTGCAATAAGAGCTTTGGACAATACTATAGATTTGACAGTTACTCCTTTAAAGGAATCCAATAAGCATAACTTACTTTACAGAACAGTAGGTGTCGGTGCAATGGGACTTGCAGACTACTTGGCAAGAGAATATATGATTTATGAAGACTCTATAAATGAGATAAATGAGCTCTTTGAAAGAATAGCACTTTATTCCGTAAAGTCTTCCGCATTGCTGGCAAAAGAAAGAGGAGCTTACAAGGCCTTTAAGGGTTCCAAATGGGATCAGGGTATATTCTTCGGCAAGAAAAGAGAATGGTATGGAGCAAATTCCAAATTCAAAGATGAATGGAATGAAGCTTTTTATCTGGTAGAGGCTAACGGTCTAAGAAACGGTGAGCTTACAGCGATAGCACCTAATACTTCCACATCTTTGTTAATGGGATCAACTGCTTCTGTAACTCCGACATTCTCAAGATTTTATATTGAAAAGAATCAAAGAGGAGCAATACCAAGAACTGTTAAGCATTTGAAGGACAGAGCATGGTTCTATCCTGAGTTTAAAAATGTAAACCCTATTAGCTATGTAAAGATAATGGCAAAGATAGGTTCATGGATAACACAGGGTGTATCTATGGAAATGGTCTTTGACTTAAACAAAAATATTAAAGCAAAAGATATTTATGACACTTTAATGACTGCCTGGGAAGAAGGCTGTAAGAGTGTTTATTATATAAGAACAATTCAAAAGAATACGAATACTATTTCAGATAAAGAGGAGTGCGAAAGCTGTAGTGGATAGAAAGAAATTATTTAATCCGGCAGGTGATGATACATTAAGTGCAAGGAAAATTATAAAGGGTAATTCAACAAACCTTTTTAACCTTAATAATGTCAGATTTCAGTGGGCCAATCACCTTTACAGAACTATGATGGCAAATTTCTGGATACCTGAAAAGGTGGATTTAACCAAGGATAAAAATGACTATGAAAATTTGACCTTACCTGAAAGGGAAGCCTACGACGGAATACTTTCCTTTTTGATCTTCCTTGACAGTATACAGACAAATAATATTCCTAATATTTCAGACCATGTCACGGCACCTGAGGTGAATTTATTACTGGCCATACAGACTTTCCAGGAGTCCATTCACTCTCAATCTTATCAGTATATAATTGAGTCCATACTTCCAAAGCAAAGTAGAGATCTGATCTATGACAAATGGAGAGATGATAAGATATTATTTGAAAGAAACAGTTTTATTGCGAAGATATATCAGGATTTTATAGATAATCAGTCCGATGAGAACTTTGCTAAGGTCATAATAGCAAACTATTTGCTTGAATCACTGTATTTCTATAACGGCTTTAACTTCTTCTATCTTCTTGCAAGCAGAAATAAGATGGTGGGTACCTCTGATATTATAAGACTGATAAACAGAGATGAGCTCTCACATGTTGTTTTATTTAGAAGTATTGTTAAAGAAATAAAGAATGATTACCCTGAGTTTTTCTCGACAGAAACGATCTATTCCATGTTTAATACTGCTGTTGAGCAGGAAATCAGCTGGACCGAGCATATAATAGGAAATCGTGTGCTTGGCATAACTTCTCAGACAACTGAGGGTTATACAAAATGGCTGGCTAATGAAAGATTAAAGTCTTTAGGCCTGGAGCCTCTATATTCAGGTTTTACTAAAAACCCTTATAAGCATTTGGAAAGATTTGCCGATACCGAGGGTGAAGGTAATGTTAAGTCTAATTTCTTTGAAGGAACTGTTACAAGTTATAATATGAGTTCTTCCATTGACGGATGGGAAGATTTCTAAATAATACTTTGGCTGTCGACTTACGATTAATAATCGTAAGCCGGCAGCTATTTTTTATTTCTGATTATCTACATCATTTATTTTGCAAATACCATATTCTTTTTCAATAATAAAAAAGCCCCCGACATAAAGTCGGGGACCGAAAAATTATCTTTCTTCTTTTTTCTTGAATGCCAGTGCCATTGCAGCTGCGATTGAACTCATTAGAATAAATACATATCCTCTTACGTCCTTTCTGTCCTCTG
>NZ_ALJL01000025.1 GCF_000287675.1 Lachnoanaerobaculum sp. ICM7 | reverse complement strand
AGTTTCTGAAGTTCTTTCGTGCTATCAAAGCGCGTGATATCACCAACTTCTGCTATGAAACCAGCTACGGTTGTTATTCCTATACCTTTTATTTCAAGCAGCTTATCCGCATACCTGACCTGTTGGCACAGTTCTTTGATCAGGTCATTGACCCGTTCAAGGCGTTTTGTCTGGAGTTCATAATCCTCTATCAGATCCTGTATCTCCATCCGAGCTTCTGTAAGACCTGCTTTTAATCCTATGCTTTTCATGGCTGCATTCAGAATCAGCATAGCCTTCTTATGCCCATTTCCTCGGAGTTTAGCGTCTTTCCATATCTTTATGATACCTTCCACTCCTAGTCTTACTATCTCCTCAAGAGTTGGTGCCTGCTTTAACACCAGCAGACCTCCCTTGGCATCTATGTGTGTATAAATCCCCTTATATTCCGGGAAATACACTGCAACCCACTTCTGCAGACGGTTCTTCGCCCTTGTCTGTTCTTCTACAAGCACAAACCGGCGGTTTGACGCATTCCGCAGTTCTGCATATACACCTGTCGGCATATATGAATAAAAATATCGTCCATCCCTTACAAGCCCTGCAATAACACGAGGATCTTTTCTGTCATTTTTAGATGGACTATTGTCATCTAATTCTTTGGTCTTATGCACATGGTGCGGATTTACCATCACAAACTTTATGTTCTTTTCACCCATGAACTGCCCAAGATCAAACCAGTAGTGACCGGTTGGCTCTATTCCTACCAGTGCCTCTTTAAGTTCATTTTTCTGCATCAGTTCCACAACAGAATTGTAAAAGCTGTTGAATCCCTCCATAGAGTTTGAAAACGCTACAGGCTTTCTGGTAAGTTCTATGCCTCTCCAGTTAAAAGCTCTGAAATAATGCTTTTCACTGCCAACATCAATGCCGACAATCATTGTTGTTTCTTTTACTTGTTCAATCTTCTTATTTTGTGTAGAATTCATTTGTAGATACCTTCCTTATTCTGCTCATTTGCTAACTGGCCGGTCAGCAATGACAGTTTAACTTAGGTATCTATTTTTGTAAAATCATTTACTTTCTACACTTTGAATTATACAGGAAGCTATTCATTATATAATTTCTCTAAATTTACTTTGCACTCTTCTACAGATATTCCTGTAATTTCCGTTTTTGGCAAAATAATCACAGGAATACATCCTGTATTTTTTGCAGCCTCAATCTTCTCATCAAAGCCGCCGCTTCTTCCCGATATTTTACTTACAAGATATTTGCAATCAAATTCTTTTATAATTGCTTCATTTAAAGCTGTAGAAAAAGGGCCCTGCATTGCTATTATATTCTTTGAAGGTATACCGGCAGATATACAGGCATTTATAGAATCTACACTTGGAAGTACTCTTGGAAATATACGATTTGAAAGCCCACTGAAAGCTGATATTTCCTTGCTGCCTGTTGTAAGTAAGATATTTCCTTCGGTATTTAAAAGATAATTAACCGCTTCAAAATTACTTGAAAACTCAAGTGTATTTTCTAAACTGACATCCATAGACTCTCTTTTTATTTTAAAAAAAGTGATATCTTTTTCTAAGAGTTTTAATGCAGATTCAATATTTTTTGATATCTCATAAGCATATGGATGTGTTGAATCTATGACGCAGGATATTTTATTTTCTTTTATAAGATCTGCTATCTCTTCTGTTTTCAGTCGTTTATTACTAACTTTAACAGTTTTAAATTCCGGAAGTACTTCTTTACCATACTCGGTAGCTACGCATAGTATCGTATTTATTCTAAGCTCATCACAGTAGGTAGCAATTTCTCTCCCTTCGGTAGTACCGCCAAAGATTAAAACATCACTCATTGGAGTATCCTCTTGGCGTTACAAGCTTGCCGTCAATAACCTTGGTCATAGAGTTACCTATAAATACAGTTTCAAACATTCCTACCTGTACATCCTTTAATTCAGAAAGAGTATAGACGGTATAACTTTCACCATCTCTTCCTATATTCTTGGCTATAGCACATGGTGTTTGCTCACTCTTATACTTTAGTAGAATTTCACATGCTTTTTTTAGATAATCCACTCTCTTTTTACTTCCCGGATTATATATTGAGATACAAAAATCTCCTATTGCAGCACATTCGAGTCTTTTTTCTATTTTCTCCCAAGGTGTTAAAAGATCGCTGAGACTGATTACCGCAAAATCATGTATGAGCGGTGCACCTATTATAGCTGCACCTGAAAGAGCTGCAGTAACTCCTGCGATAGTTTTTACCTCCACATCTTTATAATTGGGTGCTATACTAAGCATAAGTCCCGTAAGTCCATATACTCCGGCATCACCTGAACAAACCATTGCAACGGTTTTTCCCTTATCAGCCTCTTCAAATGCCATTACACATCTTTCATATTCCTTCGTCATGGGTGTTGAAAGGCATTCCTTATCAGGCCATATTTCCTTTATTAAATCAGTATATACAGTATAACCGATAACAATATCGCTCTCTTCTATTTTTTTTATTGCCTCAACAGTCATCTGATCATATTTACCCGGTCCCATACCGATTATATAAATTTGTTTCATTTTAAACCCCTTACTATAATTATTGTAAAATATCCACTTGTTTCAGGAAGATTTTTTGCTCCAACAAATAATCTTTCATTTGTCATACCGCAATTTTCCACCATATAAATATCATAATCAAACTTTTCTTTTTTGATATATGAAGCCAGTTTTTCATAGCTTCTTCCGGATTTCATAAATACTAAGGTACCTTTAAGTCTGAATGCCTCTTCAAATGAGTATGATGAAGGAATTACATGAAGCTCCTCATCAGCCAATGTAAGTGGAATACCAAGTGCCGCCGCAGCAGCACTAAATGATGTAATTCCGGGTATAGTAATTACTTCTATCCCCTCTGCATTCAGTCTCTGTGCAATGTATGAATAAGTCGCATATACTCCGGGATCACCAAGTGTCAGGAGTGCTACATCTCCTTCTTTTAAAAGTTCTTTTATCTCATTGGTGATTTTTGAATGTGCTTCTTCCAATATAAACGGGTCTTTTGTCATTGGAAAGTCTATACATACCTTTACTTTTTCATCTATCTCAGGGACTACCGGCTTTACAATATTAAAAGCAATGGAAGTATCATCACTTTTTCCGGGATAACATATTGTTTTTGATTTTTTTATAGCATTTAACGCCTTTATTGTCATAAGCTCCGGATCTCCCGGACCTACTCCTACACCATATAATTTATTCATTATTTTCTCCTGTATCTATAATCATTATATTGTCACTGAATACAATAATTCTGATTGCTAAATTATTTTTAAACTCTTCAATATTTGCATATCTGTTTTTATGATAAAATATCTCAGCCTTAAATGCACGGTTATATGCATAGTAAAGCATCTGATCTGCAAGTATATCAAAGCAATTATCAAAGTTATTTTCTTTTATTATATTTACGGCACCTGTTGTGGTCTTTTGTTCAAATATATTTGAAATAAACTGAATCGGTAATTGTATACTTTCTTTTATACAAAGTTTCAGTATTGATGATGCAAGCAATTCCAGTCTGGAATCGGAATCATTTGAATGTGTATTCATTATTCCACCGGATAATTTTATAAGTTTGCCCAAGTCGCCACATAGTACAATTTCTTTTGCATCATTTGAGATTGCATAGTCTATACTTTCACCTATAAAATTACTGATAATTGCCACCGTTTTACTTTCAATGCCAAAGTTTTGTTCTAAAAATTTTGCACCTATATTTCCGGGTGCCATATATACTGTTTTGTTTTCTGAATTTTTAAGTCTGAATTTTATATCAGCTTCTATCGTCTGTAAAAGTGCTGTTTTACTCATAGGCAGCACAAGTCCCGAAGTTCCCAGAATTGATATTCCACCGATAATTCCAAGTCTTTCATTAAAGGTCTTTTTTGCTATCTCCACTCCGTTTTCTACCATAACGGTTATATTTACTATACCGCTAAATCCTGCTTCTTTTAATATACGTGAAAGATTGTCAATCATCATCTGCCTTGGAACCGGATTTATAGCCGCTTCTCCCTTTGGTAAGGCCAGTCCGTCTTTTGTAAATATTCCTACACCTTCTCCGGCAAAAAAATTAAATTCAAGACCGTTTTCTTTTTTTATAAATTCAAGCTTTGTACTGATTAGAATTCCGTCGGTAACATCCGGGTCATCACCTGCGTTCTTTTTTACACCACAGGTAAATAAGTTTTTTTCTTTCTTCACAAATTCTAACGGAATAGAGAGTGTTATACCTGCAGGTAACTCTACATCTACCATATCCCTTTTATCGTTCAGATACATATATGCAGCTCCTATTGCTGCAGCAGTTGCAGTAGTTCCTGTGGTAAAGCCATACCTCTGTGTATGTCCGTTTTTTTTATTAAATTCATCAATTGTCATATTTATGCCTTTGGTATCTTGAATGAAAATTCAACACCGTCAAGTATATTTTTTACAGCCACAGTACCGTTATGAGCTTCTACTATGGCCTTTACTATGGAAAGTCCGATTCCGCTTCCTCCATATGCTCTGGAATGTGCCTTATCCACCTTAAAGAACTTTTCCCAAATATTGTTTAAATCTTTTTCGGGAATAGGATTACCTGTATTATAAACACTAAAAGTAATATTTTCTCCATCATCGGATACATTTATTTTTATTTCACCGGAATCACTTACATGATGAATAGAATTACTGATATAGTTTGTAACCACCTCTTCTATTTTGAATTCATCAGCATTAAGAAATATTTCCTTGTCGGAATCAAATTCAATATTTACATTCTTTTCACCTATAAGTATTGATATTGAACCAAGCACCGACTCAATAAGAGAAGTCAGATTAAAGTTCTCCTTATGCAAAATACTGTTTCCGGATTCAAGTGAAGAAAGTGTAAGTAATTGTTTTACCATTTTGTTCATCTTTTCACTTTCATCAAGTATTACCTCTGTATAGTATTTTCTGCTCTCTTCATCTTCACAGAGTCCTTCATTCAGTCCTTCCGCATATCCTTGAATAAGTGCAATAGGTGTCTTTAACTCATGAGAAACATTCGCAATAAAATCTTTCCGCATTTCGTCAATAGCTTCTTTTCTCTTAATGTCTTCTTTTAAGAGTTCATTGGCTTCCTGCAATTCGTCAATAGCCTTTTTAAGTCTGTCGGACATATAATTCATATTTTGTCCAAGCGTCTGTATTTCATCACTTCTGTTACCTATATATTTGGCGGTAAAATCAAGTTTACCCATTTTATTTGAAATCTCAGCCAACTCAAGTATCGGATAGGTAATCATTTTTGCAATAATAAATGTAAGTATAACAGTTATAATGAATCCTATAATTGCCATATATATCAGAAATCTGTTTGAAATACTTACGCTTTCTTTTAAACTTGCAACCGGAGTAGACATTATAACCATTGTCTGATTATCAGTGCAATAACCGAAACCTTCTATAAAAGATGTGTTTTGCATAGTCTTATGAAGTATTATTGTGTAATTATTATTTCTGTATAAAATATCCTGATTTTGATTTCCTATAAATCCGTCCTGGATTCTACTTATTAATCCGTCACCCTCCCTTGCTGATGAATATATGGCCTTATTTGTAAAAGAGTCTACAAGGGCAATGGTTATATTATATTTATTTGAGTAATCCAGAATAATACTTTTAAGGCTGTTATTAATAACAGATTCTTCAGTACTTTCATCAATGATATGCTGACCCGAGGAGCCGATTTTCATTACTTCATTATCTATTTTAAGGTATGCCTCTTTTATTTCACTTACCTTTTCATTCTGATAAAACCATCTCAGTCCGAAATTGTTTAAAAGACCTATTGAAAGTAATAATACCGAAATAATCAATAAGATTATCAAGGTTATCTTCATACGTAGTGAATGGCTGAATTTTTGTATCATATATACCTCTTTATGGCTTAGTCTTGGAAGAAAGTTCCACTATAAAATCAGACTTACCTACAGACTTTCCAAAATTTTCCTTGCAACAACAAATAAAGAGTTTATGTCTGGCTCTTGTCATTGCAACATAAAACATTCTTCGCTCTTCTTCTATCTCATCAGCACCTTTTGCTTTTTTATACGGTACACTTCCCTCATTTACATCAATAATATAAACAATATCAAATTCAAGTCCTTTGGAGGAATGGAAGGTCATAAGCCTTACGCCGTTATCATCTTCATTTGACTTTTTTCTTGCCTCTATCAGCTCTTCCTTATACTCTTCCATATGTACAAACCAGTCTGAAAATGTACCGAATTCAGATGCGCTGTTTTCAAGATCCCCCAAAACTGTATAGCAGTCATCACTTTCTATACCGTTCATATCACAGTACTCTTCTATATACTCATCATATCCCACTACATTTCTTATATATCTGAGAGCCGTTGCAGGTTTAAGATTCTTTATGGTTCTTAAATGTTCTCTAAGTTCTATTATTCTTTTGATCATATAGCTTTTATCCTCATAATAGTCAAATAGTGTTTCAATACTTGCCTTTGATGAGGAAAGTGAATCTCTGCTTATATACCTGTTAGGCTTATTGGAAATACGAAGCAAATCGGATTTGTTTCCTGAATTTATAGCCAGCTTTATGTAAGATATAATATCCTTTGATACCCAATGCTCAAAAAGATTCGGAATAGAATCTCTTATAGTAAAAGGAATATTATTCTTCATCATCCTCTCAATTAAAAGTCTCGGTGAAAGGTTTGTACGATAAAGCACTGCAATATTGTTTATATCCTGCCCGGATTTTATATATTCTTTTATATCATTTACTATAGTATTTACCTCGGCAAAAGGATTTTTAAATTCTATTACCGATACAGGTGCACCGCTTCCGTTGTGTGCCGTAAAAGTTTTAGGAAATCTCTTACTGTTAAAAGATATAAGTTTGGTCGAGGCATCCACTATTTGAGTACTTGATCTGAAATTTATATCCAGAAATACTTTAGAAACATTTTTAAAGTCTCTCTCAAATCCAAGCATTATCTCGGGTCTTGCACCTCTAAATCTATAGATAGATTGATCGTCATCTCCTACAACAGTGATATTTTGATTCTTGCCTGCCATAAGTTTTATGATATTATATTGCAAAAAATTTATATCCTGAAACTCATCTACCAAGATATACTGATATCTGTTTTGTACCGCGGATAAAATATCTTTTCTTTCGCTTAATAGCTCATATGTAAGTGAAAGCATATCTTCAAAGTCAAGTTTATTTCTTGCTTCAAGCTCAGCTTCATATTCATTGTAAAGTTTCTTAAAAGTATCACTTGCAATACTGTTTGAATAATAGTTTTTTATATTTATATTATCCTGCTTTATAAGAGCTATTTCATTTAAAAGATTACCGGAAAGTGTATTGATATCTTCATTCACTATTTCATTTTTCTTTATCAATTCCTTTATAAGGGTATATCTTAATTCATCAGATGCAATCTGTTCCGCACTGAATCCGTAAGCTGTTTTTAGAAGATTGAAAAACACCGAATGAAATGTTCCAAATGTTACAAGAGTCTTTCCGATAAGTTTTTCAAATCTGTCTTTCATTTCCTTGGCTGCGGCTCTTGAAAATGTTACAACCAAAATATGGGCCGGGTTTATACCCGACCCCTCTATAAGATATTTTATTCTATGTGTGATTACAAAGGTTTTTCCGGAGCCGGGACCTGCCAATACCATCAAGGGCCCTGCCCCATGCTCTATGGCTTTTTTTTGATTACTGCTGTAATTTATCAATTCCAATCTTAATCCTTCTTATTGATTCATCTTTTCCGAGAACTTCCATAATCTCTGTAGCACCTGCAGGAGTCATCTGCTTTCCTGAAAGAGCTGTTCTTATCGGCCACATAACAAATCCTGTCTTATATTCATGCTCCTTACCAAATTCCTGCAAGATACCAAACAAATTATCATTTGTATAGTCATCTGTATTTTCAAGAAGTGGTAATACCTCTTTTAAAAGAGATAATGAATTCTCTGAATTTGTCTTCATCTTTTTATGTGTATACATTTCAGTATCATATTCAGGCAACTCTTCAAAGAAATCAATATGTGAAGCAATCTGTGGCAATACTTCTATTCTGGTCTTTACCATATTTGAGATCTTCTTTAAATCAAGAGGCTTTTTTATAACTTCTTTAATATATGGTTCCGCCAGTTTGAAGAAATCATCTTCACTCATATTCTTTAAATACTCGCCGTTCATCCATGAAAGCTTTACCATATCAAAGACTGCAGGTGATTTTGAGATATGCTTATAATCAAATGCTTTTATAAGCTCATCTAATGAGAATATTTCCTTATCATCTTCAGGTGACCATCCAAGTAAGGCTACAAAGTTTACTATAGCTTCAGATACATAGCCCTGTTCAATAAGGTCCTCAAATGAAGAATGGCCGCTTCTTTTTGAAAGCTTTTTATGCTCCTCATTTGTTATCAAAGGACAGTGAACATATGTAGGCACTTCCCATCCGAATGCTTCATACAATCTGTTGTACTTAGGTGATGATGAAAGATACTCATTTCCTCTAACAACATGTGTGATTCCCATAAGATGGTCATCTACAACATTTGCAAAATTGTAGGTAGGATAACCGTCAGACTTTATAAGTACCATATCATCAAGCTCTGAATTATCCACTGTGATATCACCGTAAATATCATCATGGAATGATGTTGTACCTGTAGTAGGATTATTTTGACGGATTACATATGGAATACCGCTTTCAAGATTTTTCTTTATCTCTTCCTCAGACAGTGAAAGACAGTGCTTGTCATATTTCATTATCTCCTCACCGTTCACACTTGATCTGAGTGAATTAAGTCTCTCAGGAGTACAGAAACAATAGTATGCCTGCTTCTTTTCTATAAGCTTTTTTGCATACTCAAGGTAGAGGCCCTGCTTTTGTCTCTCACTTTGTACATATGGACCGCAACCGCCGTCTTTGTCAGGACCCTCATCATGTATAAGTCCTGTCTCTGCTAATGTTCTATAGATTATCTCTGTAGCACCTTCCACATATCTTTCCTGGTCTGTATCCTCTATTCTAAGCAGAAAATCTCCACCCTCATGCTTTGCTATCAAATATGCATACAATGCGGTTCTAAGATTTCCAACATGCATTCTTCCGGTAGGACTCGGTGCATATCTTGTCCTTATTTTTGTCATAAATGCTCCTTATCTATATATATAATTATTATTTATGGTGTTATCTCAAACTTATAGCCCATGCCCCATACTGTCTTTATATAGTCACCTCTATCACCCATCTTGGCACGAAGTTTTTTTACATGTGTATCAATGGTTCTGGCATCTCCGAAATAATCGTAATTCCATACTGAATTAAGGATTTTTTCTCTGGATAATGCAATACCTTTATTTTCAATAAAGTAGGTTAAAAGTTCATATTCTTTGAAGCTTAAGTCAACCGGCTTTTGATCTATATAAACACTGCGTGCAACCTTATCAATCTCTATTGCACCGGCTATAAGTTTTTCTTCAGACTCACCCATTGTTCTTCTAAGTACCGCTTCAACTCTGGCAACAAGTATCTTAGGTGAAAAAGGCTTTGTAATATATTCATCCACTCCGAGCTTATAGCCTTCAAGCTCGTCTCTTTCTTCACTTCTTGCAGTCAACATCATAACAGGTACTTTGGAATACTGCCTTATAACTTCTAAAGTTTCAAAGCCGTCAAGTTTCGGCATCATTACATCTAATAGAATCAGCTTTATATCCTTATTGGAATCAAAAATTTTGAGAGCTTCCTCACCGTCTCCGGCCTCCAAAACTATAAATCCTTTCATAGAAAGAAAATCTTTTACAAGTTTTCTCATTCTGGCTTCATCATCAACCACCAGTATCTTTACATCTTCCATATAATCCCCACAACAGTATAAAGATTCAGTTTACTGTTCGCTCTTTATTATAAGTCCAAGTTCTTTAAGCTGTGCATCATCTACCTTATCAGGAGCATTTGTCATAAGATCTGATGCATCCTTTACCTTTGGGAATGCGATAACATCTCTTATAGAATCTGCCTCAACCATAAGCATTACCACTCTGTCAAGACCATATGCAAGTCCTGCATGAGGCGGTACACCATACTTGAATGCATCAAGAAGATAACCGAATCTTTCCTGTGCAACTTCTTTTGAAAGTCCAAGTACATCAAACATCTTTGCCTGTACATCTCCCTGGTGAATTCTTACAGAACCTCCACCTATCTCAGTACCGTTAAGCACAATGTCGTAAGCCTTTGCCCTTACTCTACCCGGATCCGAATCAATATACTGCCAATCCTCATCCATAGGTGCGGTAAACGGATGGTGCATTGCTTTAAATCTGTTTTCTTCCTCTGACCATTCAAGAAGCGGGAATTCTGTAACCCAAAGGAATCTGTAATCATCCTTCTTTAAAAGACCGAGCTGACTTGCAAGTTCAACTCTCAGAGCACCGAGAGTATCCCAAACAACCTTATTGCTGTCTGCAGCAAAGAAGAGCATATCACCCGGTTTGGCATCCATAGCTTGCTTTAGTCCTTCTATCTCAGCCTCAGTCATAAATTTTGCAAATGAAGACTTGATATTTCCGTCAGCTTCAATAGCCATATATGCAAGTCCCTTAGCCCTGTAGCTCTTAACAAACTCTACAAGGGCATCTATTTTCTTTCTAGGCATACCTGCCTGTCCTGTAGCATTAATACCCCTTACACTGCCGCCGGCTGCCAATGCATTTTTAAATACTGCAAATTCAGAGTTTGCAACAACATTTGAAACATCCTTTAATTCCATACCGAATCTAAGGTCAGGCTTATCTGAACCGAATCTGTCCATAGCCTCCTGCCATGTCATTCTCTGTATAGGGAGCTTAACATCGATATTAAGTACATCCTTAAAAAGTCTCTGTAAGAGTCTTTCGTTTACATCTAAGACATCATCCACATCAACGAATGAAAGTTCCATATCTATCTGTGTGAACTCAGGCTGTCTATCCGCTCTAAGGTCCTCATCTCTGTAGCATCTTGCAAGCTGGAAATATCTGTCATATCCGGATACCATTAAAAGCTGCTTAAAAAGCTGAGGTGACTGTGGAAGTGCATAAAAGCTTCCCGGATATACACGGCTTGGCACAAGATAATCCCTTGCACCCTCAGGTGAACTCTTTATCAGTGTAGGTGTTTCAATCTCTAAAAATCCGTTTTCTGCAAGGAAGTTTCTTGTGGTTGTAGCCACATTACTTCTTATCATAAGATTTCTTTGAAGATCAGGTCTTCTAAGATCAAGGAATCTGTACTTTAATCTAAGTTCTTCCTTTGTTTTTGAATCTTCCTCTATATGGAATGGAGGTGTCTCAGACTCTGAAAGTATTCTAAGCCCTGTTGCTCTTACCTCAAGCTCTCCTGTCTCAAGTGATTCGTTAAAAGCACCGCTTCTTTTCTTGAGAATTCCGGTTACAGCAATACAAAACTCCTGCTTAAGCTTCATTGCCTTGTTAAATACTTCGCTACCGCATTCTTCTTCTTCAAAAATGATCTGTAAGATACCTGAACGGTCCCTTAAATCACAAAATATAATTCCACCTTTGTTACGGTTCTTTTGAACCCAACCCATTACTGTAACTTCACTCTCAATCGGTGCATTAACCACCTCTGCACATCTGTGACTTCTCTTTAAGCCGAGCATTGATTCTGCCATTTTTTATCTCCTCACTATTTTAAAGCTTCTCTATAAAACTCTTTAAATTCAATATAACCTTGTTTTTCAAGCCCCTCTTTTTGGAACTTCTTATTCTTATTCATCTTTGAAACCAAGACAATATTTCCGGCTTCTCTAAGAGCTGATGCCTCCTTTAATATAGATGTTAAAACATTTGCGTCTATATTCTTCTCATAAAGGAATGCGATCTTTTTGCTCTCATCAGGAATCTTAAATCCTGCATCCATCAGTATTGTGATAATTCTTTCAAAACCTATAGAAAAACCGCATGCAGGTGTATCACTTCCTGTAAATTTTCCAATCATCTTGTCATATCTTCCACCGCCTGCTACTGAACCTGAGAATCCTTCCATACTTACTTCAAAAATAGTTCCTGTATAATATCCCATACCACGAACCAAAGTAGGATCAAATTCCAGTGAAAAATCATTATCCTTTACATCCAATACTGTATTCATTATATCAGATAGGCTGTCAAGTACGCCTTCTTCAATAAATCCGTTCAAACTTTCCTTTAAAGATAAAAGAGCCTTTGTATCACCGGATAATCCGTCAAAAAGATTCAGATACTTCTCACATTTATCTGCTCCGTCAAGCTCTGTCAATTCTTTTTTGACTCCATCAAGTCCTATTTTGTCCATCTTATCAAGGATAATAAATACATTACTTATATTGTCCTCAGAATAGCCTGCAAAAAGTGCCATTGCTAAAAGAATTCTTCTGTCATTTATTCTAACTGTGAATTTCTTTCCCTTGGCAATTTCACTGAGTGCCTTGGTAGTTGCAAGTATAAGCTCGATTTCTGCAAGATTTGATGCTTCTCCAAGAATATCTATATCACATTGTGTAAACTGTCTGAATCTACCCTTTTGAGGTCTGTCAGCTCTATATACATTACCTATCTGCAATGCTTTAAACGGATTTGGAAGATTTGCCTGATTATTTGAATAGTATCTTGCAAGTGGCAAAGTGAGATCATATCTGAGGCCTGCATCTACCAGATCATTCTCATCCTTAACATCATCAAGTTTTAATTTTTCACCTCTTTTTAGAACCTTAAAAATAAGCTTTTCATTGTCACCACCCTGCTTACTTAAAAGATTTTCGATATGCTCCATTGCAGGAGTCTCTATTGAGGTAAATCCAAAACTTCCGTATGTCTTTTTTATTATATTTATCAAATAGTCCCTGATAATCATCTCCTCAGGGAGAATGTCCTTCATTCCGGTGACACCTTTTTTAATCAATGCCATGCATACTTTCCTTTCTCATTATCATTTCATCAAGTCTTTCTATATAAAGTTTCGGATCCTTAACATTTTCAATTCGCTCTATTCTGCCGTCTCCAAATACTATCTTACTTGATGTACCTGCTCCACAGGCTATGATAGTCTGTTTTTCTTCCATAATCAATATATTGTAAAGACATTCTTTACCGGGCTTTGAAAATCCTATATTTTCAAGATTACCCGCCATATTTTTTTGTCTATACAAGTAATACGGCTCCAATCCCAAATCTGCACAAGTATCGGTTGCTGTATTTATCATTGATAAAATCAAATCATTGTCCATAATCTCTCTTTTGTTTTCTGTATTTAACCTGGCTGCTCTCTTTAATGCAAGTGAATGTATGGTAACAGACTCAGGAGTAAAGGTTCTTACCTTTTTGAAGCTGTCTATTACATCCTCTAAAGTTTCACCGTTTAATCCGATTATAAAGTCCATATTTATATTTTCAAATCCTACATCTCTTGCCAGTTTATAGCTTTCAAATATATCTTCAATGGTATGATATCTTCCGATAAGATCCAAAGTCTTTTGCTGCATTGTCTGTGGATTTATCGATATTCTGTCAACTCCTACTTCCTTTAATGCCTCAAGCTTTTCTCTTGTAATACTGTCAGGCCTTCCTGCCTCTACAGTTAATTCTAAAAGGTTTGAAAGATCAAAATTTTTCTTTACAACATTTAAAATTTTTGATAGTTGATATCCTTCAAGTGAAGTAGGTGTTCCACCACCCATATAAACAGTTTGAAGTTTTTTGCCTTTATACATCTTTGATACTGCCAAAAGCTCTTTACAAAGTGCTTCTACATATGTATCGGTATCTTTCTTCCATTGTGCAATAGAATAAGATGTAAAAGAACAGTATAAACATCTTGTAGGGCAAAACGGTATACCTATATAAAGACTGTAACCGTTCTTATAATCAATCTTCTTTAATATATTGAATTCATTTTTTGCCGTATCGGTACAAAGCTTAATTCTTTTATCACTTACAAGATAGACTTCTTTTAAATGTTTTTTTATATCTTCTAAAGACATATCATTTTCAAGCATTTCCATTACTATCTTTGTAGGCCTTATTCCGGTGAGAGTTCCCCAAGGAAGTTCCTTATTACCCAGTTTTAAAAGATTTATATATATATTTCTTTTTAAATCATTTTTGGTATCAAATTTTGTTTCTCTAAGTGGTGAACTAAACTCCAATACATTGTCTTCACTTTTGATTTTGATATGATATTCAATACTTTTTTTTGATAAAAAAAGTGAAAGAAATACATCTTCATTTGTGTAAATATATTTTTCCTCCGGATAAAAAGCCATCAAAAGCTCTCTGATATCCTGCTCGAAGGTCATATCTTCCAATAGTAATGAAATCATCTGTCTATCCCATGCTTTTCTACATAAATTGCAACAGGATTATATTTTTTCTCATGTCCTACTGTAGTCATATCCATATGTCCCGGCAATATATTTACATCTTCCGGCAAAGTAAGGACCTTATCATATATTGATCTGATTATAGTAGGATTATCTCCTCCGTAAAGATCCGTTCTTCCACAGTCCTCTCTAAAAACCGTATCACCTGAAAATAAAATCTTTTCGGACTCTATATAATAGCAACCTGATCCCTTTGTATGCCCCGGTGTGGCAATAAATTTTATATCTTCATCAAGCAAACGAATAACATCACCGTCATTCAGCAAAAAATCCGCCTTTGTAACATATCCATGTCCTATAAATGACTTTCCACCTGATTTATAACTGTCACCAAGCATCTCATCATCATGCTTTGAAATATATACTTTTAAATGATATTTTTCCACCAGATCATTCACGGCCATTATATGATCAAAATGACCATGTGTAAGGAGTATTGCACTTGGTTTTAATTTATTTTCCTCTATTGTGTTGATAATAGCATCCGCCTGAGCTGAGGGGTCCACTATAATACATTCCAAAGTTTCTTTATTATATGCTACATACACATTGGTCTGCACCGGACCGAGTGTAAGCACATATATTCCTAATTTATTCATCAGCCTGTAGCCCTTTCAATATCTATTACTCCGGTAATCTGTCTTAGTTTACCGATTAAAGAGTTCAACTCTTCTCTTCCCTTTATATCAAACACAAGATTTATTGTCGAGATATCCTGCTTGTTTGTACGGGCATTCATATTGTTGATTGTGATGTTGTTTTCACTGTAAATTCTTATAAGATCGAATATAAGCCCCTGACGATTGTGAGCAAATATCTGCAATTCTGTTTGATACTTTTCTTCAAGCTTTGCATCTTCAAACTCCTGCCACTCGGCAGGTATAAGCCTTGTTCTGTCATCCGAAGGAAGGTTCATCACATTTATACAGTCTGTTCTGTGTATTGATACACCTCTGCCCCTTGTAATAAAGCCTACTATCTCATCACCCGGAACAGGATTGCAGCATTTTGAAAATCTGACCGCAATATCTTCTATGCCCTTTACAGTGATACCGTTTTTTGATTTCTTATGTACAGCAGTATTATTATTGTCGCTTAGACTTTCCAAAAGAGCCGACTCTGAAATTTCTTTCTTTGCAACCTTCTTTTGTTCTTCAATCATCTTATTGATGACCTGACCTTCTTTTAAGCCACCATGACCTAAAGATGCAAGAATTGAATCCCAGTCCTTGATAGCATAGCGCTTCATAACTTTCTCCTGGAATTGAGGCTTGTTTATCTCATTCCAGTTTATACCCTTAGCCTTGCAATATCTTTCTAAGAGATCTTTTCCCCTTAGTATATTGTCTTCTTTAAGCTCAGTCTTAAACCATTGTTGTATCTTTGACTTAGCCTGATTTGACTTGACTATATTTAGCCAGTCTCTACTTGGTCCCTTTGAATTTTGAGAGGTTATGATTTCGACTCTGTCGCCGCTCTTCAATTCATAGTCGATATTTACAAGGCGACCATTAACTCTTGCACCGACCATCTTATTTCCGACAGCTGAATGTATCGAATAGGCAAAATCTATAGGGTTTGATCCTGCAGGCAGGTTCTTCACATCACCATTAGGCGTAAAGCAATATACGCTGTCTGAGAAAAGATCCAAGTCACTCTTTATAACTTTTAAAAATTCCGCATTGTCGGAGGTATCCTTTTGCCACTCAAGTATTTGTCTGAGCCAGTTCATCTTGGCATCCTCTGAACCCTGTGCAGATGTACCGCTTCCGCTCTCTTTATATTTCCAGTGAGCGGCAATACCGAACTCTGCAGTTTTATGCATCTCAAAAGTTCTTATTTGTACCTCAAACGGCTGTCCCGTATCTGAGATAAGTGTGGTATGAAGTGACTGATACATGTTCGGTTTCGGCATTGCAATATAGTCTTTAAATCTTCCCGGTATCGGTTTATATATTTCATGTGCCGTACCGAGAGCAAGATAACACGCTGCAACATCTTCAACGATTATACGTATGGCAAACACATCATAGATCTGATCCAGAGTCTTATTTTGATTTACCATCTTTTTATATATGGAGAATAAATGCTTAACTCTTCCGCTTATCTGATATTTCATTCCTGTATCCGATAAATGCTCATTGAACTTCTTTATTATCTCATCGACAAATTGCTGTCTCTGCTCTTTCCTGAATGCCAGTTTTTCCGAAAGATCATAGTAAACATCAGGATGCAGATACTTTAATGACAGATCATCAAGCTCTACCTTTATTTTTGAAATACCAAGTCTTTGTGCAATAGGAGAATATATATCCATAGTCTCCCTTGCCTTTTCTTTTTGCTTCTCAGGCTTCATATATTGCAGTGTACGCATATTGTGAAGTCTGTCCGCAAGTTTTATAAGAATAACCCTTATATCCTTTGCCATAGCCAAAAACATTTTTCTAAGGTTTTCAGCCTGCATCTCTATTTTATCGTTCTTTAATGAAAGCTGTGTAAGCTTTGTAACACCGTCTACCAAGTTGGCTACATCCACACCGAATATATCTGATAGCTCTTCAAATGATATAGCTGTATCTTCTATTACATCATGTAAGAGACCTGCGGCTATAGTCTCTTTATCAAGCTCAAGCTCGGCAAGAATTATAGCAACACAAATAGGGTGAATGATATATGGTTCACCTGACTTTCTCTTTTGGTCATTATGTGCTTTTTTTGCCAGCTCATAGGCTTTTGATATCATCGTGATATCATCTGAAGGATGATAATGTAATATGATATCAACAAGTTTTTTATACAAGCTTTCCGGCGAAGTAAAATCTGCCGGTTTATCAATTTGAGTTTCTATATTTTCATCTGGAAAATTAAACTTATCCTCTTTCATCAAAATCCTCATTCTCAGGCTAAAATATTACAAAGCTATAGTTTGGGTTATATATGTTCAAAGTTTTATTATACGAATATAATGTAAAAAAAGCAAGAAAACCTAAGAAAAAACCGGCACATAAGTGCCGGCAAAAGTCTATTTTACTGTATTCACTTCTCTAAATGAATTGCCCTGCTTTAATATCGGTGAAAACTTCTTATAAAGAGCAATTGTAAGGACTGAAATCATACAACCCTTTAATAAATTTAACGGTGCAACTATCATTAATGCAAAAGTTTGAATACTATTTACCGCAGGATTTATTGCACTTCCCATTCCCACAAGTGCGCTCAGATCCATTCCATACATCTGCGCAAACTTAGGCAAAAGATACAATGCATTAAAAAGTGATCCGAATACTGTCATTGTAAGTGTTCCCGCTATACTTCCGAGTAAGGCTCCCTTTCTTGTTTTGCTGAATATATAAATAATACTTGAAGGAAGTATCAAAGATGCTCCTACACAGAAGTTTGCAAGTTCACCGACAAATGCTGTGGTAGTGGATCTAAACATTACTTTTAAAAGTATCTTTATAAACTCTGTAAGTATTCCGGCAACCGGACCGAAAGCAAAAGTTATTATCATTACAGGTAATTCGGAAAAGTCAAGTTTGTAAAATGTAGGAGCAAAAGGTACAGGAAACTCAAACATCATGAGTATTGTACTTATAGCACCGAACAAACCTACCATTGCAATCTTTTGAGTGGTGATAATCGGACCGGTATAGCCTGATTTCTTGTTTGCTATCTTCTCAAAAAGATATGCGACTACAAATGTAGCAAATACGATTCCCAAGAATTCTGCTACAAAAACCAAATTTTCAACTACTGTCTTTAACATAACTACCTCCATAGCTTATGCTTCGGAGTGGTTTTCTTCAATGCAAAAACCCCTATATCATCTATAGGGGGCATAAGCAAATGAATTTGAAAACACTCTTCTCTCATCCAGACTATACTGTCGGTTTTGGAATTTCACCAAATCAACTGCTCATGCAGGTCGCAGACTATACTGCCGGTGGGGAATTACGCCCCGCCCCGAAGAAATATTAATTTTGTTAACTTAATTTTAAGACTTTTTATACAAAATGTCAATAGTATTATATACTCTTTACAGGCATTCTATAGTATTATATACTCTTTACAGGCATTCCGTTAACTTCCACATCATCTTCTATAGGTACAAGGATATATTTCCTTCCGTCTATAATCCTTGTCTCAAGCTTTTCAATAGAATCTGTATCGGTCTTTACAGTAATACCCGGTGTTTTAACTTCAAATTTCTTTGTATCTATTACATTATCCGCAAGTACTTCTATATCGGCATCTTCACTTTTCTCATATGATTCCACTGCTTCATCAGATACACCGCTCTTTGAAATAAGCTTTACCATATCATTTTTTGTAAGTACCAAAGGCTCAGGATTATCAGAGTTTTCTGCAATCAAATCAAGCATATTTGAGCTTAAAGAGGACATAACAGGCATTGTAAGCTCATCTCTTAAAATATCATAAAGTACAGCTTCAAAAGTTTCTTTTTGCATAACTGATGACATAGGAGGCTCAACCCCTATTATTTCATTGATAAAGCTTTCATTAAGTGCATCATTTTTCTTACTGAAATATAATGATGCATGTATATCAGTAGTTCTGTCTGTAAATGCAGGGAATAAAAACCCGTGCATTGGCATACCTACTATCCAATCTCTTACTCTGTTTGCAATTACACCTTCATTGGCAAAATAACTGAGTGCAGGCTTTGAAAGGCTCACAGGGCAAATACTGCAAAGCAGTGCATGATAAACTTCCGTTGAAGCATCATCCATTGCAATCTTATCGCTCGCCTTACCGGGGATATCATACATGATATCAATAAGTATTATGTAATAATTTTCCGCATGTTCGTAGGATTCAATTACTTTTCTGAAAAACTCATCCAAGAGTAGTTCATCATCAAGTCTGCTCTCCCTAAGCTTCATTAAAAATGCATGTGGGCTGTCTTTATCTTCATCATCCAAAGAAAAGTCCAATGTAAGTAATGACTTTCCGATTGCTCCCGATAAGGTCTTTCTGAATATTTCCTCATATTTGAAAGCGTCCTCCTCGGGTAACGAATAGAAAGCATCCTTATTCATAAATTTTATATTCTTTTCAGCATCAACATAGCAACCGGCATACTTTGTGATAACATTGGTATCCTTGTTAAACTGCTTTTTGATCTCATTAATTTCTTCTCTAATCATCTATTTACTACTTTCCTGCTTCAATTGCTCCAGATAAATTAAATCTTTTTTTGAAAGATTTGCATTATCAAGCAGATCCGGTCTGTTAAGATAAGTTCTCTTTATAGACTCTTTTCTTCGCCACTCTTCTATATTTTTGTGATGTCCTGAAAGAAGCATATCAGGCACCCTAAGTCCCTCATATTCTACAGGTCTTGTATACTGAGGATATTCAAGCAAATTATCTTCAAATGACTCAAAATCGGCACTTTCATTATTGGTAAGTACACCGTCTACCATCCTGGCGATTGCATCCATCATTACAAGTGCAGGAAGCTCACCACCTGTAAGTACATAGTCTCCTATGGAGTAACACTGAGCATTTATAAGTTCCAGTGCTCTCTCATCCACACCTTCATAATGCCCACAAAGAAAAACTATTTCATCAAGTTTTGCAAGTTCTTTGGCATCGTTTTGATCAAATACCTTGCCCTGTGGTGAAAGATATATAAGCTTTGCTCTTTTATCCAGTCTGCCACAGATACTCTCATATGCTTTATGAATAGGCTCTGCCTGCATTACCATACCTGCACCGCCGCCATATGGATAGTCATCCACTCTTCTATGTTTATCAAGTGTATAATCACGTATATTTATCGCTTCCATTGATATCAAATCATTTTTTATGGCTCTACCTACTATACTTGTGTTCATACACATTTCTATCATTTCAGGAAATAATGTTAAACAAAAAAACTTCATATCTATAAATCCAAAAGTCCGTCCAAAACATGGACTTTAATTTTTCCTTCTTCAAGATCCACATCCAGTATACATTGGCTGATATATGGGAATAATACCTTCTTTTCTCCCATATCCACTTCCATTACATGATTTGCTCCCGTAGGGAATATATCTGTAACCTTACCAAGTAAAATACTTTCTTCATCAATTACATCAAGACCTATAAGATCTGCAATATAGTTTTCATTCTTTTTTAAAGGTGTGGCATTTTCTCTGTCTACAAACAAATCGGTATTCCTAAGTGCCTGTATTTCTTCAGGAGCGTTAAACTGCTTAAACTTTACAAGTGCCATATTTTTTTGAAATCTGACAGTTTCAATATCAAGTTCAGTCTCAACTCCCTTAATATTTGCATATACTTTCTTTATCTTTTTCAATCTGTTTTGGTCATCAGATGTAGGATATACCTTTGCCTCACCCTTTATTCCATGAGAGCTTGTGATAACTCCCACTCTAAATCTATCTATCATTTTGTTCACTTTCAAAAATTATTTAATACAGCCTTTAAATAACAATAAAGCTACTACAAATGTAGCAGCTTGTTTTGTTATTTTATTTCTAATACTACCTTTTTTTCAGCTCTTATAGATGCTGATTTTATAATAGAACGAATAGCCTTAGCTATCTTTCCTGACTTACCTATAACCTTACCCATATCGGCTTCGGCTACAGACAATGTACATATAGTAGTATCACCATCGATTGTCTCTTCAACTTTTACTTGAGCCGGGTCATCTACCAAAGCTTTTGCTATAACCTCAATGACTTCTTTCATAATCAGTCCTTATTATACTAATCCGGCACTCTTTAAGAGCTTAGCAACTCTATCTGTCGGCTGTGCACCGTTTGCAAGCCACTTCTTTGTGTTCTCCTCATCAAACTTGATTACGCTTGGCTCAACTGTTGGATCATAGTAACCAACCTCGTCGATAAATCTACCGTCTCTTGGTGAACGAGCATCAGCAACAACTACTCTATAGAAAGGTGCCTTCTTCTGTCCCATTCTCTTTAATCTCATCTTAACCGCCATTTTATTATCCTCCTAATAGCTATAAAAATCTATATATGATCAATTCTAATTATTTAGAATAAAATCCTTTAAAAACCTAATTTTCCTCCGAAGAGTCCGCCAAGGGCTCCTCTCTTTTTATTATTCTTCATCATACCCGGGAATTGCTTCATCATCTTTTTCATCTGTTCAAATTGCTTTACAAGTCTGTTGACATCAGCAATATTAACACCTGAACCCTTCGCAATTCTGTTTTTTCTTGAAGGGTTTAAAAGACTTGGATCAAGCCTTTCCTTTTCAGACATACTCTGAATAATAGCTTTTATTTTTATCATCTGACTGTCATCCACCTCAGGTAATGCAGCCTTACCACCGATTCCCGGTAACATGCTGAGTATACTTGCCATGCCACCCATCTTCTCAAGCTGTTCCAGTTGATCAAGGAAATCGTTGAAATCAAAATCCGCTTTGGCAATCTTTTGTGAGAGCTTCTTGGCTTTCTCACTGTCCATATCCATCTCAGCCTTTTCAATAAGAGAAAGGATATCTCCCATGCCAAGAATTCTGCTTGCCATTCTGTCAGGATAAAACTGCTCCAAATCAGAGAGCTTTTCTCCCATACCTACATAAAGTATAGGCTTGCCTGTAACGGCACGTACTGAAAGAGCTGCACCACCTCTGGTATCACCGTCGAGCTTTGTAAGTATTACTCCGGTAATATCAAGCTTTTCATTGAAGGTCTCGGCTACATTTACCGCATCCTGACCTGTCATGGCATCTACTACCAAAATGATATCGTCAACAGTTACATTTTCTTTTATCTCTATAAGCTCATTCATCATATCTTCATCGATATGCAGACGACCTGCAGTATCAAGGAATATAATGTTATGATGATTCTCCTTAGCAAATTCTACAGCTCTTTTAGCAATCTCTGCAGGTTTATGATCTGTTCCCATCTCAAAAACGGGCACATCCACCTTTTCACCATTTCTTTTTAACTGCTCTATAGCGGCAGGTCTGTAGATATCACATCCTACAAGAAGTGGTGAATTTCCTTTTTTCTTTAATTTTGCGGCAAGCTTTGCGGTAGTTGTTGTCTTACCTGCACCCTGAAGTCCTGCCATCAATATTATAGTCATTTCTCCTGACGGTTTAATCTTTACTTCAGTAGTCTCACTACCCATTAAAGAAACCATCTCGTCATTAACTATTTTGATAACCTGCTGAGCCGGTGTAAGTGAATTGAGTACATCAGTACCTGTTGCCTTTTCTTGAATACTCTTTATAAAATCTTTTACAACTTTAAAACTTACGTCAGCCTCAAGAAGCGCCAGTCTTACTTCTTTTAATCCGGCTCTTACATCATCCTCAGTAAGTCTACCCTTGCCACGAAGATTTTTGAAAACATTTTGAAGTTTTTCGGATAAGCTTTCAAAAGCCATTCAAACCTCCTATACATCCAGTATCTTGAATGAAAGCTCTTCTATCTTTGATATAAGTTCTTCATTCTTTGTGTCCTGATATATCTTAACAATCCTTTGTATCTCTTTTACATAAGATTTTGTTTCATCAAACTTTTTTATCAAACCAAGCTTTTCCTCATAAGAAACCAGAGATTTATTGCATCTTTTTATAAGATCGCTCACACCCTGTCTGCTTATTCCCTCATTTTCAGCAATCTCACTCAGTGACAAATCATTGAAAACCACATCTTCATAAATTCTTTGTTGATGCTCTGTCAAAAGCTTCCCATAGAAATCATAAAGAATCCCTTGATTGATATATTTTTCTATATCATTATTTTCCATACTGAGAGATTATAACAACATAAAAAGAAGCTGTCAAGTGTTTTTACTTGACAGCTTGAAAATTCCTCATAAAAATTTAATATCGTTTGATTTGATATTTATTTACTAACCGGTTACCTTATAAACTTCACTTAAGAAAACTTTTTCATCCGAAATACATTTTTCCAATATACCGGCTTTTTTTAATCCGACTGCAATTGCAACCGATCTGGCCTGGCAGTTGATAGATTTATTCGGATTGAATTCAATATCTGTAAAAGCCTCATACATATCAAGTTCTTCCAAATATTTCTTATTTTTGGCTAAGGCATTTATGTAGATCCAATTATAGAAAAAATCTTTAGGTTCGCTTTTAAAATCTTTCCCAAATAAATTAAATCCTATCACTTTTCCACTTTCTCTTAAGCGGTTATCCTTCTTTGCTTCCCAAGGTTGTACATCATATAAATCTGTATATGGTCCGCCATGTTCAAACACTTTACTTCCTTGAAATACACATTCAAGTTTGTATTTACCTCCATTTATACCAATCAACAAGTTGAATGCACTTAAGTTTATTCCAAGCTTATCCTCTCCCTTTGTTGAAATCTCGAGAACATCGCCTCCTCCTTGTTTCTTATACGAATTGTGAAGTGAATTAATTGATTTTTGTTTTTGACTTGCAGAAAATCCTGCAAAATATTCAAATTCAATTGTTTTCTCTGTATAAAAAGGATACTTATCCTTTGCGATAAATATAGGTCTTTTTGCCATAAATCCTCCTTTTAGATTATTTTATTAATTATTATCATTTTTTTATTTTCAAAAATTCTGTAAACGAATTTGCCCCTATAGTTTAAATATAGAATCAATCAAGAATAACACCGTCCTCCCCTTCAATTCCATAGACTATATCATCTCTAAAGCCGTCCAACAGTATTTCTTCATATTTACCATACGAAATATACTCTTCATCTAAAAGCTTTTCAGCCAAAGCTATATAATGTCCCAATACCATTTTATTTTTATCTTTCACTGAAGGATAATAAATTGTTGTATCATACCCTAATCTGGCAGCGAGTGCAATAACTCCTGTTTCCATTGATTTTATATCTTCCGAATCAATTTCTCCTTCCTCCATTAGTCTATATAATATTGCTTTATGACTGACTCCGTAATACTGTTCAATTCTAATAACATCTTCTATATCGAGATGTTTTTTTTGGTTTTTCTCTTTAATAGATTCAATCAGTCCATAAAATGATGATTGAGGTATTAAGAAATATGATGCAAATTGATCGGCTTTTTTCTCGTTTTCATCTCCCTTACCTATAGTTGTTAAACTTGCCGAACTAATACCGCTTTCATCAAAATATAAATGATAAAGCTCATGTGCAAGAGAAAATCTTTGCCTACCTATAGACATATCCGAATTAATTATAATTACGTTTGAACTTTTTCCTTTGTAGCAAATGCCACTTATATTATTATTCAAAGGATAAAAAACAAGCGTAAGTTTATCTATTGCTTGCACCACCTGAAATATGTCAATAGGTGATGATTCATCTTCTCCAAATTTTTTCCTGAGAAGCGCAGCTTTGCTACTCAATTCCATTTTATTAATCATCTATAGCCTCGCAATTTTATCCATTTCAAATTGATTTAAAACTATCTTATTAATTATTGCCAAAGATTCCAAGTCGTTTTCTGTGATGTCACCGGATCTGAATGATATCAAACATTTTTGTTCTGAATCTTCACCTGTTAAAATGTAATCTGTTGTACAACAAAAGAGATAGGAAAGTTTTTCAATAACATCTGAACTAATACTTCTTTCTCCTCTTTCTATTTTTGCAATCATACTCTGATCTAATGATAAAAACTCTGCAACTTTACTTTGTGTAAGATTGGAATCTTTTCTAAGACTCTTTATTCTTTTTCCAATATCAATCAAATCCATCATAAATTACTCCTCCTATTAGATAAGAATATTATATCAGCCCTTTGTCATAAAGTAAAGAGAGTTGTGGGCCAAAAATATGACAAGATTTATATATTAATACTTAGTATACGAACACGCTATAAAGAATTTTGTATTTCAAATATATTTACTTTACAAATAAAGCGACTTAAATCTGGTTTCTTCTCTATTTTTGTCATAATAAAAGGCCTCCTATGATTTTATATTTTGTCATAGAAGGCCTTTGGCTTAATAGCTATTTACAGAAAAAGCTTCATATACTCACATATTGGCTTGATTTCAATAAAAACCTTTTTTGATTGAATCTTAAATAACTATTAATAAATCACTCCACCAAATTCCCTTTTTTATCAACATAAAAATAAATCTCTCTATTAGTAGTCCTTGTACTACCACATTTAGGGCATTGATTTCTATACTTTACATTATTTGCTGCATAGATATTATTTCCTAAGCTACCAAGATCCGCGGCTATTAATGAGAAATTTTTTATATCATCCATTAAACCAAAATAATAAATATTACCACATGCCTTACAGGTAAATTCTGTTTCTTTCATTTTTTTATAATTTTTATATTTACGTTTTTCTTCTGCATCAGATTTTATCTTATCAATACAGCCTTTTATCTTCTCTCCATATCCTTTTATTTGTTCTATTTCTCTTGAATTTGATTCAAGTTTTCTTTGTATATGTAAATCAAGTCTTTCTTGTGCTTCAGGATGAATCTTTACATATTTTTTTAGCAGATCAGTATTTGTATGAATTCCAACAGAAAAAAAATTATTATATCCAAGTTCGGCTGCACATTCCTTACAAATGTACTTCAAACCCACTCTACCAGTAACCTCATAAAATTCTTTTTTATTATCTGTTATCTTTCCACATGTTAAACATTCCATATTCCATTTCTCCTTAATTAAAACAACTTTGGAAATAACTCTAGAACAAATTATACTTTAACGTAATTAGTTCATCTATATTTTACCCCATCAAATCAAAAAACGATATCTGATTGCTCTCAGGCAGATCACCCAGTAAGTTCAAGCTGTCAAGAAGTTCGCAGGTGCTCTTACCTACCTTGGCTCTTGACATAAAATCATCTTTTGAAATAAAAGGTCCGGCCTTTGTTGCATTGACTATGGATGTTGCGGCAGTTTCTCCAAGGCCTTCAATACTTGAAAGTGAAGGCATTATCTTGCCGTCATCCATTATTTGAAACTTTGTAGGATGTACTTTGAAAAGGTCTATCTTTGCAAACTCAAAGCCTCTTGCATACATCTCCTGTGCTATTCTCATATCTCGAAGAGTATCCGCATATTTGGCTGTGGTATCCGGATTTTTCTTATATTGAGCAATATTAAACTCAAGCTTATCCTTTCCCATACACATAAGAGAATAGTTAAATCCTGTAGCTCTTATAGTAAAGTATGCCGTATAATATGCCAATGGATAAAATATCTTACAGTAGGCAATTCTCCATGCCATCATAACATATGCGGCAGCATGAGCTTTAGGGAACATATACTTTATTTTCTTACAGGACCAGATATACCAGTCAGGTACACCCTTTTCCTCCATATGCTCAACCCATTCATCTGTAAGTCCCTTACCCTTTCTTACACTCTCCATTATCTTAAAGGATTCACCCTCATCAAGTCCCTGTTCTATAAGATAAATCATGATATCATCTCTGGTACAGATGGCTGTTCTTATGGTTGCTTTACCTTCAAGTATCAAAGTCTGAGCATTTCCAAGCCAAACATCGGTACCATGTGCAAGTCCGGCAATTCTTACAAGATCTGAAAGCCCCTGAGGTTTTGTATCAATTAACATTTGCATAGCAAAGTCTGTACCAAACTCCGGCACACCTAAAGCACCCAGCGGACAATCAAGTATATCCTTCGGTTCAATTCCAAGTGCCGAGGTGTTTTGGAAAAGGCTCATTGTCTCCTTTGAATCCAAAGGAATATCTTTAACAGGATCGATACCTGTAAGATCTTGAAGCATTCTTATCATTGTAGGGTCCTGATGTCCAAGTATATCTAGCTTTAAAAGATTGTGATCAATAGCATGATAATCAAAATGTGTGGTAATGGTCTTTGTGGTCATATCATTTGCCGGCCTTTGCACCGGTGTAAATGTATAGATCTCCTCACCGTGAGGAAGAACTATAATACCTCCCGGGTGCTGACCCGTAGTTCTTCTTACACCTTCACAGCCTACAGCAAGTCTGTTTATCTCACATTTTCTCTTACTCTCATTTTTATCATCAAAATAATGCTTTACATAACCATATGCCGTCTTATTTGCCAGAGTACCTACTGTTCCGGCTCTGTAGGTATAACCCTTACCGAATATAACCTCGGTATATTCATGGGCATTAGGCTGATATTCTCCTGAGAAGTTTAGGTCTATATCAGGCTCTTTATCTCCTTTAAATCCGAGGAAAGTCTCAAAAGGAATATCAAATCCGTCTTTTTTTAGTTTCTTGCCACATTTCGGACAAATCTTATCAGGCATGTCACATCCTGCCATACCTGCAAACGCTTTTACTTCCGGTGAGTCAAAGTCAACATATTTACAGTCACAGTAATAATGTGCAGGTAATGGATTAACCTCAGTTATTCCGGAAGTATATGCGGCAAAAGATGAACCTACAGATCCTCTGGAACCGACAAGGTAACCGTCTTCATTGCTCTTTTCCACCAGTTTTTTTGCAATAATATACATAACCGCAAATCCGTTTGAGATAATTGAGTTCAGCTCTTTTTTAAGTCTGTCCTCCACTATTTTCGGCAATTCTTCACCGTACTGCTCATGTGCTTTCTTGTAGCATGCATTGGTCAGATCCTCATCCGAGTTTTCTATAACAGGCGGGCATTTATCCGGTCTTACCGGTGATATCACCTCCACCATATCCGCAATCATTCTTGTATTTGTAACAACGACTTCATAAGCCTTTTCGCTGCCAAGATACTCAAACTCATCAAGCATCTCTTTAGTTGTACGAAGATATAAAGGAGGCTGTGTATCCGCATCCTTATATCCCTTTCCATAGAATATAATTCTTCGATATATTTCATCTTCAGGATTTAAAAAATGTACATCACAGGTGGCAACTACAGGCTTTTCATATACATTTCCAAGCTCTACAATCCTTCTGTTGATATCCTGCAAGTCTTCTATAGAATGAATATCATTTTGTTCGTCTTCCAAAAGGAACATATTGTTGCCTATGGGTTGAATCTCAAGATAATCATAGAATGATACTATTCTGTTTAATTCATCATCTGTGGCATCATCCAAAATAGCCTTATAAACCTCTCCCTGTTCACATGCACTTCCTATAATAAGTCCCTCTCTCATCTTTGCTAAAATAGACTTTGGAATCCTTGGTCTTTTATTAAAGAAATCAATATGTGAAAGTGAAATTAATTTATAAAGATTTATTCTTCCGATATCATTTTTTGCAAGTATTATTACATGATTGTACTTTGTTTTCTTTACTATATCCGCATTTGTTTCACCTAGACTTGCCACCTCGGATAATTTTGACAATCCTCTGTTTTTAAGTCTTCTTATAAACTCCACCCATATCTGTGCAGTAGCCTCGGCATCGTTAACAGCCCTATGATGGCCTTCAAGTGATATATTTAAAGCCTTGCATACCGTATCCAGCTTGAATCTGTTAAGATCCGGTAAAAGAAGTCTTGCCATTGCTACAGTATCTATTATAGATGGATTATACTCTCTGTTTATCCTCTTGGCATTCTCACGTATAAATCCGGTATCAAATCCTGCATTATGAGCTACTATAATATAGTCCTCACAAAAATCCAAAAACTGCGGAAGTATATCTTCGATAATCGGAGCATTCATTACCATTGCATCATTTATATGTGTAAGTTCCTCTATCTTAAAAGGAATAGGTCTTCTTGGATTTACAAATGTTGAGAATCTGTCTACTATTTCTCCTTTTACGACCTTGACTGCACCAATCTCGGTGATTGCATCGTTTTTGGCGGAAAAACCGGTGGTCTCTATATCAAATACTATAAAGCCGTCATCAAGAGTCTTATCTGAAGGATTAGTCACAAGTTCCTTTAAATCGTCTACCAGATAGCCTTCAACGCCATAAATTATCTTAGGTGGATTCTTCACATGGCTGGCTTCTGTAAAGCCTTGAATATTTCCATGATCTGTAATTGCAATTGCATCCATACCCCAGTTTTTAACCTGATTTATTATATCTGAAGCTGAAGAAACACCGTCAAAATCGCTCATCTTTGTATGGCAATGAAGCTCTACTCTTTTTACAGGCTCATTGTCCATTCTGATATTTTCTTCAAACTTCTCACATTTTTTGATTCCTTTTATAGACGATACAGTAAGCTCACTGTCAAATTTATCAATCAGAGCCATACCGTTTACTTTTATGTAATTTCCCTTGACTATATTTGCCTTAACAGCATCCAACTGCTCACCACGAACAAACATCTTTACATAAATGGAATCGCTGAAGTCTGTAATTGCAAAAATATAAAGCGTGGAATCACTTCTTTCAAGATATCTGCTTTCAACTTCTATTATTTTTCCTCTGACAGTTACTTCTCCAATCTCTCCGATAAGGTCTGAGAGTTTTATAAAATTGTCATCAAAATCTCTTCCATAAATAACATCCGGATTATCAGACTTTTGCTTTGTATATTTAGGAGTATATCCTTTTTTATCAAAGCCTTTATTTCCAAACTTTTTATTTCCTGTATCCTTTTTAGGATTTGACTTAGCTGCCGTCTCATTTGATTTTGCCACTTCATTATTTTCACCGTTTTCCCAGGCTGCATTAGCATTTCCGGTAACAAAATCACTGTTATCGCTTTTCTTTGTAACAGTTCGTTCGGCATACTCTATTTCTTCATTTCTTTCTTTTCTTGCAATAAACTTATGCCTTACCGTACAAAGTATTCCACATCTTTCATTAAAGATTTTTTCAAGTATTCTTACAAGCTCATCAATTACACTTTCATTTAAAGGATTTTTCTCAACCGTCATATCCATGTATGAACCGTCAAATGTAATACAGGCATTGTTTAAAATAACATACTGGGATATCTTATAGTTTTTTATTTCCAGGAGTATGCTGTCTCTATACGTCTCAAAAAGATTTTGTGCAGTATATTGGCTTGATAGTTTGAATTTTTCAAATATTTTAATTTTAACATTCTTTTTTGGAAACATCTTATCCTTTATAAGCTTTTCCAAATCAAGGATTGTTTTCTTCTCTATTATTCTCTCGGAAATGATATTTATCTTTATCAAAGACATATCATTGCTTGCACTTACTTTTTCCACAAAAACAAAGTTTAAAAGTTCGTCAATATGACCTGAACATTCTAAACTTTGAAAAACATCTTTGAATTTTTTTAACATTCTATGCCTCTTTTGACAATATATCAAGTTCCTCTTTAAGGGCAGCTAAAAGTTCATTTTCAGGCAATTTCTTTACTACCTTGCCCTTCTTTATCAAGAGTCCCTCACCTATTCCCCCGGCAATACCTATGTCGGCTTCCTTGGCTTCTCCCGGTCCGTTTACCACACATCCCATTACTGCAACCTTTATATTAAGATCATAACCTTCTACAAGCTTTTCAACCTTACCTGCAAGACCTATAAGATCTATATTTGTTCTTCCACATGTAGGACAGGATACAACCTCTATACCGCCTTTTCTAAGTCCGAGATTGTTTAATATAAGCTTTGCCGCAAAAATTTCTTCTACCGGATCACCTGTAAGAGATACTCTGACAGTATCACCTATACCCTGATATAATATAATACCAAGGCCCAGTGATGACTTTATCATACCTCTTTTCACTGTTCCGGATTCTGTTATACCTATATGAAGCGGATAATCTGTTCTTTGTGAAATCAGTTCATGTGCCTTTACACACATCATTACATCTGAAGATTTAATACTTATAACAAGATTGTTATAATACATATCTTCTATAATTTTTACCTTATCAAGTGCAGACTCAACAATACCTTCGGCTGTAACACCGCCATATTTTTCAATAAGATTTTTCTCCAAAGAGCCTGAGTTTACACCTACTCTTATTGGAAGATTTCTTTCTTTACAAGCATCCACTACAGCTTTTATTCTTTCACTGCTTCCGATATTTCCGGGATTAATCCTTATCTTATCACAACCTGACTTTATAGCCTCAAGTGCCAGTCTGTAGTCAAAATGAATATCGGCAACAAGCGGTATATGTATCTGCTTTTTAATCTCAGAGATTGCCGAAGCGGCCTCCGAATTTGGCACTGCAACTCTTATTATGTCACAACCTGCATCCTCAAGTCTTAAAATCTGATCTACAGTTGCTTTAACATCATCAGTCTTTGTATTACACATTGACTGTATAAGAATAGGCATGTCACCGCCTATATATTTATCTCCTATTTGTACTAATCTTGTTTTCTTTCTCATTACTTACTCCAATGATGTTTAGCATCATATAATCTTTCTTATATCATTAAACATTACAAAAACCATCAAAAGCATTAAGAGAGCAAAACCTGCAAAATGGATATATCCTTCCACTTTTCTGTTTAAAGGTCGTCTAAATATTGCCTCAAGGAATAAAAAGATAAGTCTTCCGCCGTCAAGTGCCGGTAGTGGAAGTAAATTCATTACTCCAAGGTTTGCACTTAAAAGTAAAACCATCTGTGACAATGAAAGCAGCACAACGAATATTCCATAAGGTTTTGATTCATTCACCGTAGTTCCAATCATATTTACAATACCTACAGGACCGCTTATCTCACTTGCTCTTGCTCTGCCTCTCAGAAGGTATATAAGTGAATCAACAGTCATGGAAATAGTATATTTCACTTCCAAAACAGAATACTTCAGTACAGAAAAAGGATTTTTCAGCTTTTCATATCCTGAGCTTTTTATACCTATCATATATTGAGAGTATTCCTCATTATACACGGGTGTAACGGTTATTGTTTGTTTTTCATTATTTCTTTTTACCGTAAGTGTAATATCCTTGCCCTGATTCATAAACAGATATGTGGAAACACTTCTGTAAAAGTCAATATCTCTTCCATTAATTTTTTCTATCTCATCGCCTACCATAAGCCCTGAGCTCTCAGCCGGAAGTCCTGATACAAATCCGCTTATAACAGGTTTATCCACGCCTACATTTGCAACTATAAATATGGCAACTAAAAATGCTAAGATAAAGTTAAAAAAAGGTCCTGCCGCAATAGTGGCAATTCTTCCTAAAAGGGGTGCACTGTTAAAGCTTCCCGGTGCATCTTCATCCTCATCTTCTCCATACATGGCGCAGGAACCGCCAAGCAGTAAGAGTTTCAGTGAGTACCTTGTCTCTTTCCCCTTTACAGAGAAAATTCTAGGTCCCATTCCTACGGAAAACTCTACAACTTTTACTCCTGAGAGTTTGGCAAAAAGAAAATGTCCAAACTCATGTATTAATACTATTATTCCAAAAATAATTAGTGCAATAACTATATTCAAATTTTTATCCTTTCCAGATACTCTTCTGTCCACTGTTTCAATGATAGGATATCCTCAAGGGACGGATTTTCCTTGAACTGATGATTTTCAATGGCAAGACCGATAAGACGCGGTATATCTGTAAATCCAATCTTTTTATTTAAGAATTTATCTACAGCCCATTCATTCGCGGCATTCAAAACTGTAGGTGCACTTCCACCCTTTTTGCCTGCCGATATAGCCATCTTAAGTCCTTCAAACACATCCAAATCAGGTTTTGAAAAGTTTAAAGTTGCAAGTGCGTTAAAGTCCACTCTTTCCTCAGATATATATCTTCTTTCCGGATAGAACAGAGCATAGGAAATAGGCAGCTTCATATCAGGTGTACCAAGCTGTGCTAAAATTCCGTTATCTTTAAACTCTACCATAGAATGAATGATGGATTCTTTTTGTATTACAACCTCAATATCATCAATATCCACACCAAATAAATGCGACGCCTCAATTATCTCCAATCCCTTGTTTATCATTGTAGCAGAATCAATGGTGATTTTTTTGCCCATACTCCAGTTCGGATGCTTTAGAGCATCTTCAAGAGTAACATTTTCCAATTCTTCCTTGCTAAAACCTCTAAAAGGTCCGCCTGAAGCGGTAAGCAAGATCTTCTTTATAGGATTGTTCTTATCAAGACATTGAAAAATAGCACTGTGCTCAGAGTCAACCGGATATATATTTATACCCATATCCTTTGCAAGCGGCATAATAATATGACCGGCACAAACAAGTGTCTCCTTATTTGCAAGCGCAATATCCTTCTTTGCCTTAATTGCCGCAATAGTAGGCTCTATACCTATCATTCCTACAACAGCTGTTACCACTATATCGGCATCACAAACAGAGGCAACCTCTATCAGTCCATCCATACCGAAGCACACTTTCACATCCAAATCCTTTACTTTATCTGAAAGAATTTTTGCGTCAGCTTCCTCCCATATGGCAACCACCTTCGGATTGAACTCTCGTATCTGCTTTTCCAGTAAATCTATATTTTTATGAGCGGAAAGTGCCACCACTTCCGCATCATTATTTATTCTAACTATATCAAGTGTCTGTGTTCCTATGGATCCTGTGGATCCCAAAATAGATATTTTTTTCATTTATTTATCCTAAAAAATATATTGCAAAAAAGATTGCAGGAGCGGTAAATATCATACTGTCAAATCTGTCAAGTATGCCACCATGTCCCGGAATTAAATTACCATAGTCTTTTATATTATGATTTCTCTTTATAGCTGAAGCAAGAGCATCACCGACCTGTGATATTACAGAACCTATAGCACATGAAGCGGCACAAGTAAATACCGGTGAGAAGGTACTTATAAAATGTCCCGACATTATAGCACCGAATATACCTCCTATAAGAGCGGCTCCCAAAACTCCGCCTATACTGCCTTCTACAGACTTTTTAGGGCTTAGTACAGGAGCTATCTTATGCTTTCCAAAAAGTGAACCTACCGCATATGCACATGTATCCGAACCCCAGCTGGATATAAGTATTAACCATGCCAGATACTGTCCGTCCTCATATGTTCTGGTATTGTAAACATATGAAAACAGTATCGGAATATACATCACCCCCATAAATATAAGTGATATCTCCTCGGTCTTATACTTAGGAAATGTAAATACATATATTGCAAAAATAAGCATAAGGAATGCTATCACTGAAAAGAATATATATTGATTTAATTTAAAATAAATCAAGCAATAATATATCATTGAATATACATATCCAAGATATGCAATATTTTTCTTATCAAGGTCCAAGGCTCTGTAAAATTCAAATAAACCTATTATAGAAATCAATGCGGATAATATTATAAGCGGTAAATTACCTATATAAAAAGCCAAGATAGCCACTATCAAAAGTCCTATTCCACTTATCAGTCTGGTAAAAAACATTAACGACCTCCAAATCTCCTCTGTCTTTTGCTGTAGCTCTCAACAGCCTTCAAAAGCTCTTCCTTATCAAAATCCGGCCACAAGGTATCCGTAATATAAAACTCACTGTATGCTATCTGCCAAAGTAAGAAGTTTGAAACTCTCAGCTCACCGCTTGTACGAATAAGCAAATCCGGATCCGGTAAATTCTTTGTATCTAAATATGAGGATATAAGCTCCTCATTTATATTCTCTTTTGAAATAACTCCGGCGACGGCATCATCCACTATATGCTCTACAGCTCTTTTTATCTCATCTCTTCCACCGTAATTTATAGCAAAGGCAAAAGTCATACCTGTGTTTGAGCTTGTTGCATCCACAAGCTTTTGAATTCCTTTTCTGATATCGGGATCAAATCTGCTCTCATCACCGATCATTACAGCCTTTACATTGTTTTTATTTGCAACATCGATAAGCTTCACCATATAAAATCTGAGAAGCTTCATCAAAGCACTTACTTCAACTGCAGATCTTTTCCAGTTTTCTGTAGAAAAAGCATATACTGTAAGGCACTCCACTCCAAGCCTCACACAGTCCTCAACAGTTTTTTCAAGCGCCTCACATCCGGCTTTATGTCCCATTGCTCTTGGCAGGTTTCTTCTTTCAGCCCATCTGCCATTACCGTCCAGTATTATGGCAATGCTTTTTGGTATAACTAAGTTTTCCAAATTTATACTCCATTCACTTTAAACTATAAAACAAGAAGGTGGAAGCCCACCTTCTTAAACTTTAGAAACTATTTGTCTCTACTGATATGAAGCCGGCTAATTAAACTGTTAATATTTCCTTTGACTTGTCTTCAATAGCCTTATCTACTCTCTCAATAGCCTTATCTGTAATCTTTTGTATTTTGTTTTCGCCGTCCTTTAAATCATCCTCTGTAAACTCTCCGGCCTTTTCGAGTTTTTTGATGGCATCTATAGCATCACGTCTGATATTTCTGACAGCAACCTTACATGCCTCACCTTTTTTCTTTACATCCTTAACAAGTTCTTTTCTTCTCTCCTCAGTAAGCTCAGGGAAGATAAGTCTGATACATGAACCGTCATTTGTAGGATTGATGCCGAGGTCCGACATATTGATAGCCTTCTCAATCTCCTTTAAAAGAGACTTCTCCCAAGGTGCTATCTGTATAATTCTAGGCTCCGGAACTGAAATATTTCCAACCTGCTGAATAGGTGTAGGTGTTCCATAATATTCAACTTTTATTCTGTCAAGTACATGAGGGTTAGCTCTTCCTGCTCTGATTGAAGCGTATTCCTCAAGCAAAACATCGATAGATTTTGTCATCTTCTCTTCAAACTTTTTAATACTCTCTTGCATAAAATCTCCTTAAAATTATGTTTATTAAATATATTACAATTACACTGTCACAATTGTTCCGTTTATCTTGCCGTCCAGCGCATTTTTTATAGAATTCTCTTCATTTAAATCAAATACTGCGAGCGGCATCTTATGCTCAAGACACATTACTGAAGCGGTCAAATCAACTACAGCCAGTCTCTTATCAATTACTTCCTGAATTGTAAGCGTATCATACTTCTTTGCATTAGGATCCACCTTAGGATCTGCATTATATACTCCGTCAATAGATTTTGCCAAAAGTATCATATCTACATCCATTTCAATAGCTCTTAAAACTATACCGGTATCTGTAGAGAAGTATGGATGACCTGTACCTCCACCAAAGAATACAACCTTGCCCTCTTTAAATCTTTCATTTACTCTGTCTTTTGAGAATACTTCCGCCATATCCCCACAAGGAAATGCCGAAAAGATTGCTGTATCTATTCCCTCCGAACGGAAAATTTCAGATACATAAATACAGTTCATAATGGTCGCAAGCATTCCTATCTGATCCGCCTTTGTTCTGTCAATAGCTTCAGATGTTCTGCCTCTCCAGTAGTTACCTCCACCGATAACAATACCGATATTAGTACCTGCCGCCAAAGAAGGCTTTAATTGCTTTGCAATATCTCTTACTTTATCTTCGTTGTAACCACCCTCAGGCTTTGCCAAAGCTTCACCGCTGAGTTTCAACATTACTCTTTTGTTTTGCATAGATTCTTCTATCCTTTTTACTTGGAATTATGACACAAGTATACCATAGGGAAAATAGTTATACAATAAGTTAAAATATAGCAATAAATATTTAAGTACTATACTTTTAGCTATATGCTCCTATTCACCATCTACCGGAAATTAAATTATTTCCACTCAAAACTCTTTGCCATCAACTCCGCCGCCTTGTTTACAGACTCATCACCGTCAAAGTTTGACATAAAGACCATCACGTATTTTTTATCTCTTAATATATAGTATTGACGGTCTATCTCATCACTGTCATTAAACTTGATATCAAAGATATACATTATATCGCCTGCATCGGTTTTTCCTGATGAACCGTAAACTACAGCATCCATACCGTATTGCTTTATCTGCATATTTAACTGCCATGTGGTAGACTCCGCAAACTTTTCACTTTCATCCAAGTTATAATTTTGATGTCCGGTATTTATAGAGATATTATTTGGTCTTGCATCATGTTCATGACCTTCAACAACATAAAAATATCTTCCACCGCCTGATTGTTCCTTTGCTTCACCGAATCCTTCAGCCACAATAAAGCTTCCAAACTCCTTCTCAACTCTCTTTGAGTCTTTATTGGCTGCATCATCTTTTTGTGTAGCATCCGCCGTAGTCTCATCTTTTTGTGTAGAATCCGCTGTAGTCTCATCTTTTTGTGTGGCTTCCACCGTACTCTCATCCGCTTTTGCAGTCACCGCTACATCCGCCTGTTTATTTACACAAGCAGAAAGCATTACAATCATTAAAGGTAACAGATATAAACTCTTTTTCATAAATTATGTCCTCCCGGAAGTTAAAATGTAAGGTTTTAAGAACTGCAAACCTAAGTATATTTTACTACTAACCAATGCTTCCTGTACATATGGTTAAGAAATAAATTTTATTTATTCCGGAATCTTTTAAGACTTTTGCACATTTTTCTATAGTTGTACCTGTAGTATATACATCATCAACAATCAAAATATTTTTAATATTTGAGGGTAAATCCCTTACCATGAATGCATTGTCAAGATTGTGAAGTCTTTCAGTTCTGTTTAATCCTTTTTGATCTTTAGTCTTTTTTACTCTGCAAAGGCAGTCATGTACTACAGGGATATCCAGATACTTTGACAAATATTTTGCCAAAATATCGGACTGATTAAAACCTCTCATCCTTTTTCGTGAGCTGTGAAGCGGAACAGGTATAATACAGTCAATATTTGAGGCTTTAATAAACTTTTCATAGCGAATTGCCATTAGCTTTGCAAAGCCTTCAATATACTCTCTTTTATTGTCATACTTAATTTTAAGTATGATATGCCTCATCTCATCGGTATAATTACAAAGTCCTCTACCGGCTTCAAACTCTCTGTCTAAGTTACACTCGTCACAGTAGGCGGAATCTTCTGAAATTATTTCCTTACCGCATCTAATACAATAGGGTTCTTTCACAAAAGGAAGCTTTTTTATACATGTCTTACATATAAGATGACCTTTTTCATTTATTATCTCTTCACACACAGGACATCTTCTCGGGTAAATAATATCAACTATGTTTTTAAATATGTCCTAATCCTCCTTAGATAACATGGAAAGCTCAATTATTTTGGATTTTAAACCGGTATATCTTGCCATCTCCTTAGTGTTTTGAATCATACTGTAAAACACTTCGGGAATACCTACAAGTACAACACATTTTTTTGCTCTTGTAACAGCCGTATATATAAGATTTCTGTTCATAAGCATTGCAGGTCCCTTATAAATGGGAATAATTACAGCTGGATACTCGCTTCCCTGTGATTTATGAACAGTAATGGCATATGCAAGTTCAATTTCGTTAAACTCCGAAAACTCATAATTTGAAACCTTACCGTCATCAAAACAAACAGTGAAGCTTTCTGAAAACATATCTATTTCTTTAATTATTCCGGTATCACCATTGTAAACTCCAAGCCCCTTATCCACCGGCATATGTTTTTCATTGTATACGAACCACTCTTTTTGGTAATTGTTTTTTATCTGCATTACCTTATCGCCTTCTCTAAAGACTGTGGCATCATATTCTTTTTCTTTTTTGGAGTTACTTGCAGGATTTAGTTTATTTTGTAAAAATGAGTTTAAAAGTTCCACTCCGAGAGGTCCCTTTCTCATAGGTGTCATGACCTGAAGTTCATTTGTAGATGCTTTTACATATGAAGGAAGTTTATCCTTTACAAGAGAAATAACCGAATCCATTACATGCTCGGGATTACTCTGTTTGATAAAAATAAAATCATTACTCTTCTTACCCAGATCAATCTCTTCATTTGTCATTATATTATGAGCATTTACAACAATATCACTTCCTGTGGACTGGCGGAATATCTTATTAAGCCTTACAACATTAAAGCAATTTGAGTCGATCATATCTTTTAACACTGTTCCCGGACCTACACTTGGAAGCTGATTTATGTCTCCTACTAAAATCAGTCTTGTTCCTATTGCTACAGCCTTTAAAAGTGCATGCATAAGAAAAATATCCACCATACTGACCTCATCCACTATAAGTACATCTGACTCAAGCGGATTGTCTTCATTTCTCTCAAAATGAGTACCTATATTGCTTGAATTATCACTGTTATTAGGTGTTATTTCCAGAAGTCTGTGAATGGTTTTCGCTTCATATGATGTAGCTTCCGACATCCTCTTTGCCGCTCTTCCCGTAGGAGCTGCGAGCGCAATACTTTCGCCTTCGCTTTCAAAGTATTTGATAATAGTATTTATAGTCGTAGTCTTTCCGGTTCCCGGTCCTCCGGTGATTATTATAAGACCGCTGCTTATGGATTCTATTACCGCCTGCCTTTGCAAGTCATCCAGGACAATACCTTCTTTATCCTCAATCTTTAGAATTTTCTCTTCTATCTTTTCTATATCATACTTTGCTTTTATATTGATATCTGTCAGCATTTTTGCTACCGCCAGTTCAGTATAATAGCACTGTGAAAGATAAACTTGAGTTTCTTCATTTTTCTTCACAACGATTCTTTTTTCCATCTGCATTTCTGAAAGTAAAGAATCAAAGTCAAATATATTTTCACCGAATAAATCAAGGAATTCAGCATTTAAAACTGTATCAGGCAGATATAGATGTCCGGACATCATGGCATTTGATAAAATATACTCCACTCCTGCAATGGCACGAAACTTGGAATCAGCTGTAATACCTACCTTTTTGGCAATATCGTCTGCAATCTTAAAACCTATACCGTCTATATCATCTGCAAGTTTATATGGATTTGTCTCTATTATAGTATATATTTTACTTCCGTATTCCATATATATCTTTGCGGAAAGCTTCATGCTGATTCCAAACTTTTGTAAAAAAATCATAGCATCACGCATGGACTTCTTTTCCTGTATCTGTTCGCTTATGGATCTTGCAAGCTTTTCACTTACACCTTTTACCTCTGCCAGCCTTTCAGGTTCTTCTTCCATCACCCTAAGAGTGTCCATCTTAAACTTTTTAACTATTCTTTTTGCCAGTGCCTCGCCCACACCCTTTATTGCGGAAGATTCCAGATACTTTTGTATACTGTCAAGTTCTCTCGGCTCTATGATTTCGTATTCATCGACAAAAAGCTGCTCTCCATAGTTTGGATGCAGCTTCATATTTCCATTTGCCTTTATAAATTCACCTTCAGCGATATAGTTGAAGGTACCGACAAGGACATAATCGTCATCATCGGCCTCCACGCTGAGCACAGTATAGCCATTAGTTTCATTCCTATAAATGATTTTTTCGATATAGCCTGATACTGTTGACATATTATTTTTTAGAATCTCCCTTATTACCGGATCTGAACTCAATAAACTTACCTGTACCGATAGCAACCGCTGTCAAAGGATTGTCAGCTATTACTGTGTTGATACCTGTCTTTTCCTCAATAAGAGCGTCAAGACCTGAAAGTAATGCACCACCACCGGTAAGTACAATACCTCTGTCATATACATCGGCTGCAAGCTCAGGTGGTGTTCTCTCCAAAACATTGTGAACTGAGTCTACGATCTGCATTGCCGGCTCTCTAAGTGCCTCTAAAGTCTCATCAGAGTTAACCTCTATAGTCTTTGGAAGTCCTGTTACAAGGTTTCTACCCTTAACTTCCATAGTAAGAACCTCAGGTCTTCTGTATGCTGCACCGATATTAATCTTAATTTCCTCTGCTGTTCTCTCACCGATTAAAAGATTGTGCTTCTTTCTCATATATCTAACAATAGACTCATCGAAATCGTCACCTGCAATCTTAATTGATGTACTTACAACAGTACCTCCAAGAGAGATAACAGCTATATCAGCTGTACCACCACCGATATCAACTATCATGTTTCCTACAGCCTTTTCAATATCAATTCCTGCACCTATAGCAGCCGCTACAGGCTCTTCAATAATCTTAACTTCTCTTGCACCTGCAGAATATGTTGCATCCTCTACAGCCTTCTTCTCGACCTCAGTAGCACCTGACGGGATACATACTGCAATTCTCGGCTTTCTGAAAGTCTTCTTTCCTACAGCCTTGTCGATAAAGTACTTTAACATCTTTTCTGTTATTGTATAATCTGAAATAACACCCTGACGAAGCGGTCTTACTGCCACAATATTTCCCGGTGTTCTTCCGATCATAAGTCTGGCTTCCTCACCTATGGCCTGTATCTTACCGTTTTCTCTATCTATAGCTACAACACTTGGCTCTTTTAAAACAACACCCTTGCCCTTTATATAAACTAAGATACTTGCTGTTCCAAGATCTATACCAATGTCATTGGATGTAAACCAAAACATATTCTCCTCCAAATTACTTATTATAAATTTTAATGTAACACACTGTATACTATTCTACAACAAATAATGCATTTAGCCAATATCAATATTTAGAAATAAATTATAAAGAAATACGATATTTCTGTATAAAGGATACTTTATTACACTTTTTATAACTTTGACTACTTAAGCAGATATCTTAAAACCTATTCTTGAGTTGTTCTCATCAGATTTTAAATCCAAATCATTCATATCTATGAAATCTTCTTTTCTTAAAATATACTCTATTTTTTCATTTACATCCAAATCTCCATAGTTTCTGAATGCAAAATTGAGTACTCCCATTTCTATCAGATTTCTGCAAAATCTTCCGTTTCCATTATTTTTATTTTCAATAGATTTCTCACATATTTCCATAATCTTTTTATCAGCCATGTCATCTGTCAAAAATCCCTTCTTAAAGGCTTCCAGTTTACATATATCTAACATCTCCTCAACATTATAGTCTTCAAAATTTACTCTAAAAGGTACTCTTGATCTAAGCCCCTGATTTCGCAAGAAGAACTCATCCATCTCATCAGGATAACCGGCAAATATTACTATAGTATCCTTTCTGTTGTTTTCCATCTCCTGAACAATCATATTTATAGCTTCATCACCGAATCCTCCCCTTACTTCTTCCAAAAGTGAATACGCCTCATCTATAAAGAGCACACCGCCCTTTGCCCTTTGAAATACATTTTGTATCATGGGAGCTGTTTGTCCCACATACTTTGCTACAAGATCGGCTCTTCCTACCTCTATAAACTCTCCTGTTGTTATAATACCTATTTCTTTCAGTAATCCTGCAACAATCCTTGCTACAGTGGTTTTGGCAGTCCCCGGATTTCCTACAAACTCCATATTCAAAGTTATAGGTTCTAAATGTTTCCCATTTTCTTCCATAGCCTTTCTCATCTTTGCAAATGCCAAAATCTTTTTCACCTGATCCTTTACAGCCCTTATACCTACCAAAGCCTGTAGTTCATCCATATAGTTACGCTTATCCGCTATATCTTCAAAAATATCTTTAGGCATTTCCGGCAATACGATAGAGTCCATATTTTCAAAAAATTGATCCTCATAAGAACTCACATAATTTTTTTCAATAAGCTGTGTTCTAATCTCTGAAATACATTTCCTGCCGAGATTTCTAATCTTAAGAAGTTCCATATCGGACATCTCAAGAAGCCTTTTTATAGAAGTAATATTCGCTTTTTTTAATGCATTGTAGGAGCGAACCCCAAGTTCCAGATTGTCAATGGAGTCCTTATCCACCTTTTGCTGCATACCAAGTATTTTCAAAAGAATAATAATATAATCTCTTAAATTCTTTTTACTTATATTATTATCACTTACTTCATCGCCTACCTCTTCCAAAACACAACCCTTAAAGACCATACTTATAAGTGATTTAAGCTTTTTGGATATTCTTTGCGGAAAATCAAAAACAATACTTCCAACATTACCGTCTTTATTTCCTCCAGCTTTAATAATCACACTGATATGTCCTCCAACCTCGCTTATCTCCTTACACATTGCCTTAAAATATCCGGAATTAGGAATCATATATATTATGTCATCATCTATAAAATTAATATTCAAACTCTCACAGGCAACCGCTCTATACTTTATTCTGTCATTTTCTGGTGTTTTATCTTCCAAAATATACTTATCCGGAATCACCTTTGCATAATTGTTGAAAATCCAGTCAAACTCATCTGTAGAAACCTCATTATCCGAATCCAAGTATATATAGTTTTTATAAGGCTCACCCTGATTCATTACAATTTCAAATCCCAAAGTCTCACCATCTTTTAAATACATTCCATAGGTCATAAATCTGTCACTGACACCATACACCTCACCGTTAAATTCACCTGTATATACTATTGATGTTGAACATAAAAATTCTTTACGTATTTCATTTGTTTTATTCATTGCCATACCTCTTTTCGTTTTTAAATTGTTTTGTTACTGTCGCAGTCTGCAATGACTCTTCCTTGGCATGCTCACTTTATTTTAGTTCATCGCATACTTCCCCGGCCGGCCGTCATTTGCATCTACGGATTTGATTTTCAAGGTGCAAAAAAGCACAGCAAAAAGCCATTGCCTTTAAAATTGACACACTACCCCCAGGTAGTACAATTCATTCTAAAAACAATGGCTAAAAATAATTCAATTAAATTTTACCTAGATATATTAGCACATATATTTCATTAATACAATACATATTATTTACGTGTAAAATAAAAATGATATTTTTATATGGTACATATTATTGTATAATTATTAAAATCAATCGGAGTAAATTCCGATTATCAGGAGGATGCATATGGATTATGAGAAACTGAAATCATTTAGAAATATAAACAACAACTTCGCAAAATTACTTGGTATAGAACTTACCGAACTTTCAAACGGCTATGCCAAAGCTGAAATGAAAGTCACAAAAGAACTTTTAAATCCAATAGATTCAATACATGGAGGCTGCCTTTATACCATCGCCGATATAGCAGGCGGTGCTGCTGCAAGTTCCTACGGAGTACATGTTACTACAATTGACGGAAACTTCCATTATCTGCGTGCCGGCTTAAATACAAAAGAACTTTCCGCTACCGCCACAGAAATAAAGAAAGGAAAGAAAATCTCCGTCTACAACATATCAGTAAAAGATCAGGACGATGTGGAGCTTGCAGTCGGTATATTTTCATTTATGTCGCTGGGGAGAGAGATAGAGATTTAAATGAAGTTTTTCATTTAGTTAAACACTTATTTAATTAATCTTTACAACAAAACTTGCACTAAGTTTATCCTTAATGCAAGTTTTATTTAAGCTATATTTTATAAAAACATATCTTTAATTATTTAAAATTTCTTGTTAATCTTATATTTTCTTTTTCAATATTATACTTATTCAGTTCATCAATATATGCTTCTCTAGATACTTTAACATCATTTACTTCATAAACCTCAGGCTCGTCAAAGATATGTGTATAATTTGCCGTACTCACCCAAACTCTGTTATCATTACTATCTAATATAGAGAGACTGTTGGTATCCCAACTGGCATTACTGTTACTGGTTGAAATATATCCACCTTTAAGAACATTAAATCTCCAAGCACTAACACCCGGGTCAATTACAATCTCAACAGGAGTTTCATTATTTAAAGTGTATATACCTCTAATGAAACCATTATCTCTCTCTCCTATTATCAGCTCCTTACTGCCATTTCCATTTATATCTATAAAATCGTAAACAGGATCCAGTGCATATCCGGCTTCGTCGTTTCTCCATTTATCTATCACAGATGCATACTTTTCCATATAATAGCTGTCGCTTTTTTCAGTGCCTGCATTTTTTGTTTGTACTACTCCGTTTACAGTCCATGCCCCTGAATTATTTACAATGTAATTGTCAGGTGTAGTAGTATTGATCATACAATAACCTGAACCGTCAAAGTAGTAGCACTCCGCTATTCCGTCAGAGTTACCGTCTATCCACTGCCATGATGATGACGGCCAAGTACCGTTACCGTTATCATACCACCAACCGGTATTATTTTTTACCCAATTGCCTGCATATGCACTTATTGTCATTATGCAGCTGAAAGTTGTTATCGCTGCTGCTAAAATTACTTTTCTCATCAAACATCTCCTTAATATTATTTTTTATTCACATTTACCATATTAATGATTATATAAATTTAATCTAAATGATATTCATTCTATTTTAAGTCTTGTGAATGCAAATTTAAATTCTATATTATATAACAAGGATGAAAATACTGTATAACATATTACACCCTTTATAAGATATTTTTATTTATAGACTTTTCTTCATATTCTCATTAATAACATTAAAATTTCTCCTATTATTTTTATGCCTTATTCCAAAAGAACTTATGTTTAAATTGCTATCTAAAATAATAATAATTTTCTAATAAATGTTATTAAATCAAGCTCTACTCAACAGGGCAACTACTTTGTTCAAAATGTACCAAAGAATTTTCGGGACAAGTTTCCGCAATAAAATTATAAAACTCTTTACGAGCGTCATCTTTTGAGCCGGTAACCGCTCCGGCATAAATCATACTAATATCCGATATTGACCCAAATGGATATTTTAATAAAGAGCTTCCATCACCTCGTAGCCACTCATCACCATCCCTTATCAATCAACCACTTTAAGGATAGTTTCTGCATGACCAAAAGGAAAACAACAAATGAAAAAACACCACATTCCGATTCACTGCCAGCCGGTACATCTCAGTTATTAACTGTAATTGTTGCTGATAAAATTAATCAACGACAACGTATCAGAAGTTTAAAATCTTTAATTGCTTATGACTTATCAACTTTATATAAGCACTATGCTTATTAAAGTGCACTTAAATCTTGCAGTTATCAACTTTTCAGCTTAGAATTTGTGCTTTGCACAAATTCATCTTTGTTTTCAACGAAGATTGCAAAAGAGCTTAGCAAGTTTCGCAATTATCTATTTATAACTATTGAATATTAAGTTCATCAAATCTTAAAAATCCCAGTTGTGGAGCATCGCTTATGGTAAAGTATGCGTTATATTTCTTAATTGGAACATACCCTGAATTAGCCTGATAACGCAAAACATCACCGGTGATTTTAACTCTATTGCCCTCTATACTTAATTGAATATTTTTGTCGGACAGATAAGAATCGCCGGCAGCGCCAAAACTTCCACCAGCCTGAACCCAATAAGTATCTCCTTTTAAAGTTCCATACTTTGCAAATTCTTGCATATCAGTTTCATTACTTGAGCCTGTAAGATCTTTCATTATGGACATTAGATTGTCCTTGCTTACTACATTGTATAAATCATAACGACCTGAACGTTTTTCACTTATCCTACTATCTTTTTTAAAGTATACATAAGCATAGGTAATGAGTGCTTTATCTGCGGAAGAGAAGTTTTCTCTTTTTTTATTAAGACCCGAACTGATAGGATTATTGTCATAAAAATCATCAAATACCAAGTTGCTTATAAATAACATATAATCCTTATCATATTCATAAGAGTCGCTGCTTAAATTCCCCTCATCAATCCAATGTCCGTTAGAATTTACCTTATAGCCGTCCGGTGTTATAGCCGATCTTAAAGGATAGCCATAATCAGTCATATAATACCAATATCCTTTACCCTCGTATTCTACATATACCCATTCATTCCTTGCACGTTCACCGTTATCTTTTTCAAAGTAGTATCCTCCGTCATCTTTTTCCAGACCTTCTCCGATTGCAAAGGTCGGCATAGCACTTGCCATTACAAGTAATGCTGCCAATGACATAACAAATAATTTTCTCATAAAAACCCCTTTCTTTGCTTAATAAATATGGTACTGATATCAAAATCCTTTTATCGTACCGCCTATATATTACAAACAAGTTTTTTCCTTAAGACAATGAGCAAACCTTAAGTCTAGTATTTTATCCTTTAATTAACTCGACTTTTTGACAGGCAGTTTACCAAAAATTTATACCGTCGCCCTCAATCCAACAATGTCCATATGAACTATGTCCTTCTTTGTATACCATGTTTCTCTCCTTTATTTATATAATAAAAATAATATTAAATAATATATATTTTTAGTTGCTATTATTGGTATGGGGTGATTCACCCCATACCAAATTATCATTTTACCCATGCCCCGTCAGCACCTAATCTGTAGCCGTCTATTGTTGTATTCAGAAGCATTTTTCCTCCACTACCGTCTGTAGCGGTGCTTAGATAATACCATTTTCCTGATACTGCTCTCCAACCTGTGACCATCTTTCCGTTGTTACTACCTTCGTCTGTATTCATGTAGTACCAACTTCCATTTGAATTTAACCAACCTGTGAACATGTATCCTTGTGAATCAAAGAAATACCAACTGTTGTTAACAAGCTTCCACTCATTTCTTGGATATGAGCCGTCACTGTTCTTTATCCACCATCCTTTGTTATCTCTTTGCCATGATACACTTCCCTGATGTATAGAAGTTGAATTTTGAGAAGTTTTAGCAGCGCTGCCACCGGAGCGTGAGCCACTGCTTCCTCCTGAACGTGATCCACCGCCACCTCCACCACCGGAACGTGAGCCGCCTCCGCCTCCCGATGATGAACCACCTTTACTTTTCTTTGTAGTATCGGTTGCTGTATTTCCTATATTATTTCCGGTATTACTATTTGTATTACCTGCATTTGTTCCGACAATATTATTACCGTTTCCGATATTTAGATTACCACCTGTATTATTTCCACTATTACTTGGATTTGTACCTGTATTATTTACCACATTATTGCCGGAATTAGCTGTATTATTACTTGAACTTCCTATATTTGGTGCATTATTGTTATTATTGCCGGTATTTGTTCCATTATTATTCTCAGGCAATTTATTGTACTTAGCAATTATAACAGTATCTGAGAGTATATTGCTGTAATCACCTTCCCAATCTACAAATTCATACCCTTCTCTATAAGGCGCTTGCGGTGCAAATGCAGGATTACCTTCTTCTACTATCTGAGTTGATATTATATTGTTATCATCTGTCTTAAATGTAACTGTATATTCTATCGTAGCAGGAACTCTTTCAAAGAAGAACATTTGTGCCGGATGCTCATGCCAAATATATTGTTGCACATTAGTACCGTTTGCTGTTTGACCTCCGGTTATATCCACAACTTTACCTGAATTCTTATTTACAATTCTATATGTTCCCTCAGTATCATTGTTTTTCACAATATACCAGCTCTCACTTGGATTATAATGCCTTTCCCAGCTGTATATATTTGCTCTGTTGCTCAAGGAATACCATACTACATCCATATATTTATTATTGTATGTATTCTTTATAAGAAATGTTCCGTCTGACTGCTTCTCAAGCTTCCAAATCTGTGTTGAAGGTAAATTAGGCGAATTATAATCATATAGGTATATATTTTTACCGTTTGCACCACTTGAATCAGACTCGGACGTAATTACTTTTGATACATCCAGTTTTGATCGAATTATGTAAGTAGCATTATCTTTTAAATCATTTGCACTTGTTTCTTCTACATTTGGAAAATCATGTTTTTCAAGATAGAATCTTTGTGCTGTAGATTCATTAGGATAATATTGGTATATATTATTGCCGTCAGTAGTATCTCCGTTTCTTACATCCAATGAATATCCTGAATGTTTAGCAATAAATCTATATCCACTGCCGTTTCTTACTATGTACCATCTTTGATTATCATTTCCCTGTACATAGTCCCACATAATCGCATTCTTTTCATTTCCATATGAATATGGTCCACCTAATATATCAAGAAGTTTTCCACCTTGCTTTGTTTTTACGATAAAACTGTCATCACTTTGACGTTCAAGCGTCCATACATAATCACCATATGTAAAATAATCTTTTAAACATACATTCTGTCCGTTTGTATTTCCGTCACCTTCCCAACCTAAGCTTCTACCTTCTGCCACATCCGAACGTATAGTATAGTCGCCGTCTGCTATATCATCATCACTTCCGCCTACAGGTCCCGGGATATGATCAGGTATGACGGGATCGTCAGGCCTTAAATAAATATATCCTTGTACCCATGTTCTTGCCTCTGTTGGATTGAGATATCTGTTGGCAGAAAATGCATGTACGGATACAAAATTATACTCTGAAAGTATTACTGAGCCATCTCCACCTACAGCTTCTACTATGGCTACATGTCCTGTCCAATATGCATGATTATTTGGTGCAAAACAGGCAATAGCTCCCAATTTAGGTTCGTTTCCATAAGGATATGCTCCTGAATTTAGGTTGTATGTGTAAAAATCTTTTGCTTGACCTCTTGAAATATTAGGCCGTTGTCCAAGTATTTCATAAGCCCTTCCCCAAACATACCATGTACATTCTCCAATAAGAGCTTGATTATATGCAAAAGGATTATATGCCCCATTATAATAATATACATTTCCATATTCAGGAGCTGTGGTTCTCCTAGTAAATCCTACACCTGTGTTTAATAAACTGGCCATTCTAAAACTTGCTATAGATGGAGTTGCAAATTTGGATATATCTAAGTCTTCATCGATATTTAAATTCTCATATCCTTCCAAAAACTCTTCATTATCCTGTTGTTCTATTCCTCCATATGCAACTGTTTGATTAGCAAAAACTATTGCTATAGATAATAGGATTGCTATAATTTTATTAATACGTTTATTCATTTTATCCCCCTTATAATAAATTCTATTCTTTTTAAAATTAATATTTTTCCTACTAAAGCATATACATTCCTCCAACATTTTATTTATTTGTTTAACGTAGCAATATTTGCCCCCAAAATACAGTTTTATTTTAACCTTTTTTATATAATGTACCATCCCAATAACTTACATACCCCTGTGTAATTTTAGTGTAAGTACTGTAACCCTTATATTTATTGACTTTTTTATAAAAAATGTACATAAAATTTACAATAAAAAACCACCGTACTAAAACGGTGGTAAAATCAATTTTATAAAATTACATTTAAATACAATTGAGTATAATAAAAAACAAAACCAAAAGTGATGCATAGACAGAAAAATAAATCTTATTGTTTCGCATCACCGGTGCTAATTTTCTCTCTTCTTTATAAATCAGGCATACGAGCCATACTATTACAGCTATTACATTTACACCTATAACCATCATATATGAAGTCGAGTTGTCAAAACACATAATTGTATATAGTGAGGTAACAGATGCTATAAAAGGTGCCAGCAATAAAAAAGATCCCGCACATTGTGCATTGAACTCTACCGCATATGGCGATGTTGAGGAAAACCATAAATATGAATACAATCCTATAAGTACAAGACAAAACATAGGTGATATATTTCCCATTACATTATAGCTTGAAAATCCATACATAAATGAAAACAGTATTCCCATAGACGAGAAAAATATATTTACTGCTATATGAACATTGTTGGCTATGACACTTAACCTTGTGATTTTCAATGTATCCGGGTTTTCTTCTATATCATGGAAATCCTTCATAGGCTCTCTGGTAAATAATAAGAAACTGTTTACAAATACCAATATCAATACAAACATTAGAGCTATATTTGCCACTATAGAAAAATCCTTTGATAATAAAAAAGTATCAAAGCTTTCCTGTTTCTTTAAATAGCTGTATAAAGCCAATGCACATAGGGCTCCTGTTATATTGCAAAATAATGAATAACATATATGACTTATTCCAAGATCATATCTTCCACGCCCTTGTATTATTTTGTCTTTATCACCGTATTTGGCAATCATATATATGTCTTTATAAGTCAATTTTTCCCGGTTTTTATTTTTTATATTATAGATAAAAACTGCAATACCTGTATCAACAAACCCAAAAATCACTGTAGATACCGAAATAAATAATGTCAAAAAAGAAAACAAAGCAGGTGACATATTCTTCATCCAAATGAATATATCCATTGCGGAAATCCTATAAATACTGAATATTATCGAACCAAGTGTCAAAAAAACAAGGCAAAAAAATATATAGTTCCAATTATCCTTCAAACTGTTTATATATCTGTTTTTTGAACTTATATCTATTTTATTTGAAGATTCCTCAATATCAACTATATCCAATATATCTTCCGTCACTACACGTGGTTCTTTAATGTATTCTAAGTCTTCCTCAACTAATACAATATTTTTATGGCTGGACGGTAATTCACAATTCTCCAGACCATACTTTAGCATTCGCAAAGAATAAGTTTTATAATCATCTTCCTGTAAACCTTTATGATTAGGAAATATTAATTTTTCACGTTCAATAAACTCCTTTACCCTTTGAAATCCAAGCTCTTCATCTTTGATTGTAAAGCATGTATCAAAAAATAGGTCCTCATGATTTTCAAGATCCTTGTATCCCTTTCTTTTTCCACGTTTTATCTCACTGATTCTAGGCTCCACCATATTTCCAGGTCTAACCGTATCTATAACAGTACATAATGATGAATATGGAATACCCAACTCTTCATTTATATATTTAATTATATCACTTTGACAAATCCTGCGTCCTTGCATGTAATACACCCTTTAACTCAAACTGCTACATATATTATATATATTATATTACTATTTAATTTATAATTAATATATCTAAATACTATCGTAAGGTTTATATAATAAAATGTCAATATTTTTCTTAAGTATATATTACAAAAAAATAACGGCCAAAGCAATCCGCTTCGACCGTTATTCTATCTTAAATATTAAATTTCATACATCAATTATTATTACATGTTCGAAATCATCCAATAAACTATAAAGTCTATAGATAATCTTAATACAACGCTTAATACCGTCCAAGTTAAAAATCCTATTAAAGCAACCTTCAGTGCTGTTATTGCCTTTTTAGGGTACATATTCTTCCATGCAAAGTATAGAGTCAAGCCAATTATAGGAATAAAGAAACATAAAACATTTATACCGGTACTTGGTTCATCGAGTTCATTGGTATTTGCCGTGTTTTCAACAGAAACATTTCTTATAGTATTTTCATTAGCAACTGTATGTACAGCCTGTTTTCCGCAAAAACCGCATACTTTATCACCGTCTTCGAGCTGTTTACCGCAATTTGAACAAAACATATATGCACTCTCCTTAAATTACAGGTCTAAAAATATATACTACATTTTTATTATACCACTTTTCCCGTATAAAGTTGATAATATCTTCCCTTTTGTTCCAACAAGCTTTCATGTGAACCACGCTCTATTATTCTACCCTGCTCAAGTACCATTATTACATCCGAGTTTTTAATGGTTGAGAGTCTGTGGGCAATAACAAATGTAGTTCTTCCTTCCATCAAGGAGTCCATACCGGCCTGTACAAGCTGTTCCGTTCTTGTATCAATTGAAGATGTAGCCTCGTCCAAAATAAGTACAGGAGGATCTGCTAAGGCCGCTCTTGCGATAGAAAGGAGCTGTTTTTGACCCTGTGACAGATTTGCACCGCCCTCATGAAGGAATGTATTGTATCCGTCAGGAAGTCTTTCTATAAAGCCGTCTGCATTCGCCAGTCTTGCAGCATCTCTACACTCCTCATCTGTTGCATCAGGACGACCGTAACGAATATTTTCCATAACAGTATCTGAGAAGAGATTTGTTTCCTGAAGAACCACACCCAAAGATCTTCTAAGGTCATCCTTCTTTATCTTTTCGATGTTTATACCGTCATATCTTATCTTACCGTTTTGAATATCATAAAATCTGTTTATAAGATTTGTTATAGTTGTCTTACCTGCACCTGTAGAACCTACAAAGGCAATCTTTTGTCCCTTGTTCGCAAAGAGATTTATATCATGTAGTACTATCTTTTCAGGTACATATCCGAAGTCGACATTTTCAAATACAATATCTCCCTCAAGTTTTGTATAAGTGATTTCTCCGTTATCATGTTTATGCTTCCATGCCCAGATACCGGTTCTTGATTTTGACTCTGATATATTTCCCTTACCGTCTATTTTTGCATTTACCAGTGTAACATATCCTTCATCTTCTTCTACAGATTCATCCATAAGTGCAAATACTCTCTGACTTCCTGCAGCCGCCATAACTACCGCATTGAGCTGTTGTGATACAGTCATAAAAGGTCTGTTAAATGCTTTTACCAATGAAAGGAATGCAGCTATAGTTCCTATTGTCACACCGAAATGACCGTTTATAGCCAGGTAGCCGCCAACTACAGCTATTACTACATAACTTAAGTTTCCGATTTGTGCAACTATAGGCATAAGTATATTTGCAAATCCGTTTGCTTTTGAAGCGGCCTCACATAGTTCATCATTTATGGATGTAAACCCTTTTATGTTCTTATCTTCATAGTTGAATACCTTTACAACCTTTTGACCGCTTATCATCTCTTCTATATATCCGTTTACTTTTCCAAGAGTAGCTTGCTGTATTCCGAAATATTTGCCTGAAATACTTGCGGCCTTACCTGAAGCCTGTACGGATATAATAATCATAATTACAGATACTAAAGTCATCGTAGGACTTAAAATAAGCATTGTAATAAATACAGCAATTAAAGAAAGCAATGCCTCAACGAGCTGTGGGAAAGATACACCTATAAACTGTCGCAATGTGTCTGTATCATTGGTATAGATGGACATGATATCGCCATGTGAATGTGTATCAAAATATCTTATAGGAAGTTTTTCCATATGTGCAAAAAGATTTCTTCTGATCTCACGCATGGTTCCCTGTCCCACATTTACCATTATCCTGTTATAAGCAAATGATGCCAATACACCCACCGAAAATATACAAATAAGTTTTCCTATCTCAATTGCCAATGGTGTGAAATCAGGATTACTTTCTTTTGTGAGGGGAATTATATAATTATCTATAATATCCTGCATAACTGAAGCACTCAGAGAACTTACTACCGCCGATATCAATATTCCTATAATTACAACAAAGATACTCTTTTTATAGTTTTTTAATACAAGTGATATTACTCTTTTCATGCTGTCGCTTGCAACAACCTGTATAGTTTGATTTATACCGCTTTTTTCTCTATTTATTCCCGACATTATGCACCTGCCTTATCAAAATCCGCATTACCTTCAGACTGCGCATTTGCTGTAGTTCTATAAATCTCATTAGTCTCAAGCAATTTTTCATGTGTATCAAATCCCACAATCTTACCGTTATCCATTACAATGATCTTATCAGCCTCTTTTATGGATGATATTCTTTGAGAGATAATGATTTTGGTAGTATTCGGTATCTCTTCTTTGAATGCTTTTCTTATCTTTGCATCTGTAGCAGTATCTACAGCAGATGTAGAGTCATCAAGTATCAATATCTTAGGGTTTTTTAGAAGAGCTCTTGCAATACAAAGTCTCTGCTTTTGTCCACCTGATACATTACTTCCGCCACGCTCTATCCATGTATCATATTTTTCAGGCATTCTTTCTATAAATTCATCGGCACAAGCAAGTTCACAGGCTCTCTTTATCTCATCCAGAGTAGCGTTTTCATTTCCCCAACGAAGATTGTCGATTATACTGCCTGAGAAGAGTACATTTTTTTGTAATACCACACTTACCGCATCTCTAAGACTCTTTATGTCATAATCCTTTACATTCTTTCCGCCCACATATACTTTTCCCTGTGTGGCATCATAAAGTCTTGGAATAAGATTTACCAAAGATGTCTTTGAACTGCCTGTACCACCGATTATTCCTATAGTCTGACCTGATGCTATATGAATATTTATATTTGACAGTACAGGCTTTCCGATACCTGCTTTATATGAAAAGCTTACATTATCAAAGTCGATGCTGCCGTCCTTTACCTTTTTGGACGCATTTTCCTTTGACTTAATATCACTTTCCTCCTGCAAAACTTCCGCAATTCTCTTTGCACTTGCTTCAGATAAAGTAATCATTACAAATGCAAACGAGAGCATCATCAGGGATATAAGTATACTCATTATATATGAAAAAAGAGATGTAAGTTCACCTGTTGTTAATGCTCCGGCTACAATTCTTTTTGCACCAAACCATGACAGTGCGATTATGCAGGCATATATTGTAAGCATCATCAAAGGATTGTTTAATACAACAAGTGATTCCGCCTTTACAAACAAGGTATATAAATTTGTTATAGCTCTGTCAAACTTAGATATCTCTTTATTTTCCTGTACATATGATTTTACAACTCTTATACCCGAAATATTTTCCTGTACATTTGCATTCAATGCATCATACTTTTCAAATACCTGATTAAAGAGTTTAAAGGCTACCGCAATTATAATAGCAAGGGCTGTAGCTAAAAAGAAAATAGCAACAAAGAATATAACAGACATGTCTTTTGAGATAGAAACAGTCATAATCAGAGCAAAAATGAGTGTAGCCGGAGCTCTCATCAACATTCTTAATATCATTTGGTATGAATTTTGAACATTGGTTATATCTGTAGTAAGTCTTGTAACAAGACTTGCACTTGAAAATTTATCAATATTTGAGAAAGAGAAATTTTGAATATTTCTAAACATACCTTCTCGTAAATTTTTAGCAAAACCGGCTGAAGCATTTGCACCGTAAATACCTGCAGCAATACCGCATATAAGTCCGAGAACGGCAAGCGCTATCATAATTGAACCGTATTTTATTACCGCATTGAAATCATTAATTGCAACACCTTTATCAATTATAAATGTCATCATATACGGTATAAGTAATTCAAATATTACTTCACCAATTATAAATACAATTGTGAGCAGGGAAGCAAGTTTATATTCTTTTATATATTTTGCCAATACCTTTAACATATGTTTTCTCCTCTCTAATATAAAAAAAAATTGCACATAATGTACAATCTTTTAAAATGAAATACCTCTCAATATTTAAGATAAATTCCATGCAGAAAAAGGGACTTGAACCCTCATGATATTGCTATCACACGGACCTGAACCGTGCGCGTCTGCCAATTCCGCCATTTCTGCTTATAACGCCACGTAAGATTTACTTACGTGGCAAGTATAATACAATACTGAATATTATGCAAGCTTAGATTTTGCAACTTCTGCCAACTTAGCAAAACCTGCAGCATCATTTACAGCCAACTCAGCAAGCATCTTTCTGTTCATATCAACGCCTGCAACCTTAAGTCCGTGCATAAGCTTTGAGTATGAAAGACCGTTGATTCTTGCAGCTGCATTGATTCTTGCGATCCAGAGCTGTCTGAACTGTCTCTTTCTCTCTTTTCTACCTGCATAAGCACTTGCTAAAGCTCTCATTACAGACTGCTTTGCAATTCTGTACTGCTTTGAACGAGCTCCTCTATATCCCTTTGCAAGTTTTAAAACTCTATTATGTCTTTTCTTTGCATTTAAAGCACCTTTAACTCTTGCCATTTAAAAACCTCCTAACCCTTCGTCAACTTATAGATATGGTAAAATTTTCTTCATAACTTTTGCGTTTGTAGCATCTGTTACGATATCTTTTCTAAGATTTCTTTTTCTCTTTGTTGACTTCTTAGTTAAGATATGTGACTTATAAGCTTTGTTTCTTACAAGCTTACCTGTTCCTGTTTTCTTAAAACGCTTCGCTGCTGCTTTGTTTGTCTTTAGCTTTGGCATAATGAATCCTCCTTTTATTACAATATCTTTAAGCCTTCTTTGCTGATAAAAACATTACCAAACTTCTTCCTTCTGCCTTAGAAGGTTTGTCAATTGTTGCCACATCTGAAAGAGCTTCGGCAAAATCATCCAAAATATATTTCGACTTGAACATTCTTGCCATCTCTCTGCCTCTGAATCTTAGAGTAACCTTAACTTTGTTTCCTTTTTCCAAGAATTTTCTGGCTGAACCGACTTTAGTATTAAGATCATTAGTGTCAATATTTGGAGATAAACGAACCTCTTTTACTTCTATTGTCTTTTGTTTTTTCTTTGCTTCCTTATCTTTTCTGGCAAGTTCATATCTGAATTTACCATAATCAATAATTTTACAAACAGGGGGTTTAGCTGTTGGAGCAATAAGAACCAAATCCAAGCCTGCTTCCTCTGCTTTTTCCCTTGCCTCATTTATTGAAACTACACCTAACTGTTCACCCTCTGATGAAATAAGACGAACTTCTTTAGCTTTAATCTGTTCGTTAATCAATTGTTCGCTAATACCTTTATACCTCCATTTTCTTTACCAATATAAAAAGGCAGATAGAAAACTATCCGCCCAAATAATCATTTAATCAAAAATCAAAAAATGCTTATATGAACCAAAGTCACTCCTGTGCTAAGGTGAGGCGAACCTGCTTTCTTTCAACGTGTCTATGTTATCAGTTTTCTTTTTGTTTGTCAATAAGTTTTTTTGTTTTTATGGATGTATTACTTCATATCCTTCAATGTCATAATAACCTGCCGGATCTTCATCTCCTCCAAACCAGACATGAGAATAATTTTTATCCATAGCCACTCCCATAGTTGTTATAAATGACCAGTCATTATCACCTATTATTACTTCATTATGACCTGAAGAACTCTTCCATAAATCAAGAGCCAACTTAGGATCTATTCCGATACTGTGGTATACGGATATTTCATATCCTGCTCCCGCATAGTCCGTCAACTCGCTTGGCTTATCCCACATGATTTGTGCATGTTCATGATCGGGTGTGTATGCTCCACCGCTCCAATTTCCGTTATTAGACCAGCTGTGAAGATTGCCCTGGATTCCTCTTTCATCAAGCTGAAGCCTTGGTGTGTAATCATGTGAATCTTTTACATGGGCTCTTGCAACACTTGTAAGAGATTTTGAGAATGACAACTTAGAAAGTCCAAGACTCTCTCTGTACTCATTTATCAAATAATATAAATTTGCTTCTGCTTCACTCAGTCCGTATTCTCTAAGTTCAGCAATGATCTTTGCTCTTGTGTCTCCTTCAACATTATCGTTTGTAATTACAGTTGTAGGAACATTTGTAACGTTGCCGTCATTATCACTTGGCACCACCTGATTTGTAACGTTGCCATCATTAGCACCTGGTACCACCTGATTTGTAGTATCATTGTCTTTGGTGGCAGTCGGTCCGATATTATTTGAATCGGAAGCTGTATTGTCAGCCACAGGTCCGATATTATTATTTGTGTTTTCCAATACTTTTGTTTCTTTGAATAGATTTGAAGTATCAGCTTCTACTGCATTATTCTCACCGGATACCTCTTTGATACCGTCATCGGCCAAAGAATCCAATGTCTCTGATACAGTGTCATTTTCAGTAGATACCTCTTTGATAACCTCATCGGCCAAAGAATCTACACTATTTCCCAAAACTTCATTCTTATAATACTCGCTTAACTCCGCACCCGGACCAATCAAGCTTTCCAATTCTCTTTTATCAACATTCGGCTTGTGAACATTGGCAGTAATTCCGGTCTGATTTGCCGGTAAGCTCTCTTCTATTCTCTCTCCGTTATCAAGTACATAGTAACCATCAGGCGTTATTGTATTTACAAGCATAGCACCGTCCGAACCCAGATAATAGTTTTCCACCCATGAATCTTCCACCATGTAACCGTTATCATTAAAATAATACCACTTTTTATTTATGTTTTTCCAAGAATCACTCGGGTATGTGCCATCGACCTGCCTATACCACCACCCTATATCATTTTGCCTCCATCCCTCTAAAACAGGAGGTGATGCTAAAGCAATCATTGATAATAAACAACTTGTAAAACAAACAAAAATTAATCCCAAGATTTTCTTGCTTAAACCCATTTCAATCTCCAAAATAAAACTTTACAGTCCTTCAAAGGCACATAATATATCATAATTTACTTCTTCATAGAAAGCTCTTCTAAGATCGGAATATGATGTATACCTTTTCAACAGGACCATCAATTTCGTAATTGTTGCCTCCAATGTCATATCATATGCCTCTATTAGACTGAAATCTTTTTTGATTTTTTGACCTACCTGATAAATCTCCATATTGGAGCCCTCATTTACAACCTGAGTCGCCATGACAATGAATTTGCCCATTTCCTGCCACTTCTCCATCTCTTCATAGAATTTATCAAGCATATTGTCGGGTATACCCCCAACTCCGAAACTCTCTATAATAATGCAATCATAGTTATCAAATAAATATCCAAGCATGCCCTCTTTCATACCCGGAATCATTTTTAATACACATACCGAATCACTTAAGTCAAGGAAGAATCTTACCCTCTCTCTCATAGGTATGTATGGAATGTATCGTATTATGTGTTTTTCCTGGATTCTTGCAAGTACCGGGAAATTCACACTATGAAACGCATTGAATGATTTTGCCATCATCTTCTTTGCTCTGGTACCGGCAATTACATTACCGTCAAATACCAGAACAACATTCTGAGAATAATCATCACATGCATAGAGAATACTGTCTCTTAAATTTAATTTTGCATCTGTACCGTCTGTACTTATCGGCTTTTGAGCTCCTGTAATAACTATAGGCTTTCTGGAATTTTGTATCATATAGCTGAGAGCCGCCGAAGTATATGCCATAGTATCCGTACCGTGTAAAATTACAAAACCGTCATAGGAATCATAATTTTTTTCAATAGCTCTCGCTATATCCTGCCAGATACTCGGTGTAATATTTGTAGAGTCAATATTACAAACCTGCAATACATCTATCTCACAAAGTTTTTCCACTTCAGGTACAAATGTCAAAATTTCAGGTGCCGAGAGTGCCGGTGACAATCCCTCACCCATTTGCTTTGAAGCAATTGTTCCACCTGTTCCTATCACTAAAATCTTCTTCATGGTGTACTCCTTATTCGATATATTAGAATACATTCAAATAAGGCAAAACTCAAGTAGAATAATTACCCTATTTTAGGTGATACGCCCCGAACGAATCGAGGCGTTCACCATTTCGTCTGAAAACAGATCAGACAATATTATCTCCATGCTCCGTCGGCATTTACATGAAATCCGTCAGGAGTCTCTTCGTTAACATACATAGAACCGAGCGGTCTTATATCCTTATTGTCTCCATAGTTCCAACGACCTGTAGTATTGTCAAAGAACCATGTCTGAGCCGGTGGATTAGGATTGAAGAAATACCAGTTTCCATCGATCTTATCCCATGATACATGCATATGACCGTCATTTCTGTCAAGGAAATACCATCTTGTATCATCAGGATCATGGTGCCATCCCTTAATCATCTCACCAAAGAAACCGTCATGATTCATTGAAAGATAATACCACTTGTTTGTATCTCTGTCTAAGAACCATCCGCTATCCATGATACCGTCCTGTTCAAAGTGATACCATTCAACCTTTGTTCTACCCTCAAAAGTATAACTGAGTAATTGCCATCCTGTTACTCTCTCACCTGTTGTAAGCTTAAAGATCCACTTTGAATTATCAAGATTCTTAGCTGCTTCTTCAGGGTTAATAAGTTCCCAGTTTCCGCCTACTCCTACTGCAATAGGTGTTGATCCTGACAATGTGTTCGCTCTGCCTCTTCCTGTATTTGAAGATGCTGCGCCACCACCTGAGCTTCCACGACCGCTACCGCCGCCTGAAGAGCCACGGCCACCGCCGCTTGAAGAGCCGCCACCGGAGGATCTTCTTGGCTGTAGTGTAGCAATAAGATTATTTAATGCATCAAGTGCAGCCTCTAATTCAGATGTCGATGACTTTCTATTTATCCTATCAATTACTGCCTGAGCATCAGCCAACTGTGCTAATAACAATGCCTGTGAAGGTGCATCATAATTATTCAAATTATTTCTTGCTGTAGTCACTGCAGACTTTAAGTCCCTTTCAGCTTTTAGTCTTTCAATTTTGTCATTTGAATAGAACACATAAACTGTTTCATCTGAAGTAACTCTTAGTGTAGGATCATATTCCTGATATGTATTTTTGTCCGTACTCAAACCTTCATAATGCCATGTTATACCATTGTTATCGATATAATCCCTGCTTATCTTATGTGAGTATAAATTTGCCTTATCTTGAACTGTCTCTGTAGACCTAAGAGTAAGGGTTGTTATAAGATCATTATCTCTATTATCTCTTACCTTAACTTTATATATAGCTGGTGTTGTATATCCAAATATGTAGGTATTACCTGACTTCAAAGTTACATTAAACTGTCCCGGATATGTTGCTGAAGGATTCTCATAATCCCCATTTAATGCTGTAACAGCATTTGAACCTGTTGCAACCTCATGTAACATGTAATCTCTGGTTGACAGTAGTGCTCCTGTTTCAACAGTTGTATCAAGATCAATATTACCTGGATAATCTTCCCAAACATTAGTTAAGGTATTTAACTTCTGAACCTTTGCTGTCATAGCAAATATTGGATGATAGTGATCTGTAAGGGTATCTTCCACAAGTGTCTTAAATGGGTTAGATACACTATCCTTATCAATAACGACTCTAAATCTACCGGTATCTAAAATAACAGGATTTATCACTCCAATATGTTTTCCTGAGCCTATATTATCATTGTATATATTATCATCCCAGTATAAGCCTGCTACATCATACATTGCCTGAATTTTTACAGGCTTATTCGGCATTGTGAAAGATATTCTGGCATTAGTTGTTCCGGAGAAATCTCCATTTACAACCTTCCACTCTCTAAATGTGTTTGAATTATTATCAAGTGGATATGCGACTATCTCTACATGTGTTCCAGGTGTGACTCCCCTTAACATATCATTAATATTATCTGTTGGAGCAAGCGTTACATCTGCATTTCCTAATTTATACATAACAGGCAATAGACTGTTACTTCCAACTACAGTTATATCAAATGTATTTACACTTAAACCAAAGTTATTTGTAGCTACAGGTAAATCTGCACCTGCTGCCTGTCTTTGTGCCGGTGTATCAGTACTTCCTAACGGTCTTGGTACAATATGATATGTTGTTCCCGGATCTAAGTTCCCAAATGTTACTGTTCCAACTCCACGTGAATCATTTGTCGGAGTTGTAAAAGGATAAACAGTATTTCCATTGTTATCCACTAATGCATACTCTGTATTAGGTGCTGTAGGTGTTATTGTGATGCTTGCTTTACCTGGATTTGAGTAATCCTCTGTAACCATTGGTGTAGGCGCTACAGGAATTTGAGTTGTACTATTCGTACTTACACCGGTTACTCCTGTAGGAATAGGATCTCCCACTGTTATCGGTGTTGTAGAAAGTGCTGTGGCAACATTATATGTATTTCCAGGTGTAAGGAAATCACCTGTAATATTTCCACCATTTGTCATTATTTCAGCACCGGATAAAACTGCAACTACATTTCCGCCTGCATCTGTAACTACATAGTTCAATCTGGAATCCATTGTAGAAGGTAATTGAGTATCTACAGTAATTATAGGCTTTCCATTATTATCAATCTCACCTGTAGCTATAGGTGTATATGGTGTTGCAAATGGAGTGTTATAAGCAAATACTACAAATGTTTCACCATTCATATTTCTTATATCTGTTGTTGGACTCAACTCATCATACTTATACTTTCTCTCTACATTGTCATAGTATCTATAATACCATGTAGCTGTATATCCCGGATCTACAATAATAGCTGTACCTTGAGTAAAGTTATCTAATGCACTAAATGGGATGTATGTCAATAATGAACCTCCGGCATTGACATTCTCTGTTGTAGCTGTAGATTCATCTCCATTAACTATTTGAACATGATTGTTACCTTCTTTAAGTGTATAAACATTCCACTGGTTTACATTCTTTTCAAATGTTGCAATAATAGATGCACTGTTAGTTGAGTTTGGCACATTTATAGTAGCAGGGAATGATGTGATATCAACACTGTTATATTTCCATCCTGCAAATCTGTATCCAACTGCGGGTTCAGGAGTCGGCAAATCTGACTCTTGAATTTCCAATGAATAGTGGTTTGGAACTGAACTGTTTTTCCTTGTTAACTGCTTTATATCTTTATTACCGGTTCCATATTCATGTTCTGTTGCAAGACCTTTATCAACTAAAAGTTTTCCTGTTCCTACACTTGAAGCTACCACATTTGCCACCTTTGTTGGATCAATTGTGTATGTTATAACTAAATTTGCATCTTTATCAGGTGAGTCCGGTGTATTATCTCCATCTTTGTCAATACTTATAGTGTATTTAGGATTAGTATCTGACCATCCGGCTTCATTTGCATTAGGTTCTGTTTGATTATAATGTGCGGGATTAGTATTTAAATATTTATATGAATATGAGCTTCTAAAGTCTGCAATATTATCAGTTTTTATGGTTGGTAATTTATTCACATCTGTTCCTGTACTGATATAATTGTCTAATACCGGAACAGGAATATCATAATCCTTATTTGAAACAGCTACTCTCATATATACATTATTACCATCTGTATACATTACACCAATGGCCGGCTCAGCAGGAGGAACGACTGTTGATATATCTGTAAATGCATTAGGATTTGCTTCCTTCACTTTATCAAATATATTCTTTCCCTCATTATCAGAATATTGTACATTTATAACTTTATAATAAGCCGGATTTTCATAGTAATTATATGTTACGGTTACCCCTTGGTTTGGAAGCTGTCCGGTAATTTTATATCCACTGGCAGCATTACCAACCTTTATACTTTGATAATTGGCTGCATCTTTTGCCGGTATTATTGTATCAAGAGGTTTCTTGTTTGGATCCGGATTAGTAAGATTAAAATCATCACCGGTTTTATCCAGCGTAAACCTTCCTGTTGTAGCATTTGGAACTCCCCAATCATATGTAATGGTCACAGGATTTACAGGATCAAGTATATATCTGCTTGGAGTACTTGAAGCAGAAGATGCTATATTAACATATTTACTATTTGCTTTTATGTCAGCAGCGTCAACAGATGTAAGTACCTTCTGGTTTGAAACCGTAGGAATAGCCCTTTGATTCTGAGACTTTACAGTACCACGAACAGGATTGGTTATACTACCTGTATAATCCCATATTTTATCAACAACCTTTAACGAAAATTTATCATTATTAACTTTATACCTATACTCGATATTAACATCTTTATTTGTGGTCAGAAATTTTAGTGTATAAGGTGAACCTATGTTTAATTCTGTACCGGATAGTGTTTTTTCAACCTGTTTAGCCACACTTCCAACACCCGGACCTGATACCTTTAAGCTTTGTATATCATATCCCGGTATTGTATAAGGTGTTGTAAAAACCTCATACATTACTTTATGCTCTTTAGGAGTACCAGCCGGTACAGGAAAATATGTTGTATCAGGATCAGTTGTATCCGGTAAATGTTTTATATCTAATTTCATTGCTGATGTAACATTCTCGTCAGGTACAAGAGTCGCATAATAAGTTGTAGCTTGATATCTTCCACTATCTAACTTACTTCTAGGAAAGTCACCAGCACCTGGTGCTTTTCTGAATTCACTTATCTTATATCCAATCAAATCCAGTCCATCTACTACTCCCGTTAAATCTTTGCCCCATATTTTTCCACCAACTTTTCCTGTATATCCTGTGCCATCTGGTTGTGTTGGATAAGTAGTTCCATTCCCCCATGGAAGTAAAACACCATTTGCATCTGTCTGAAGACCTGCTGAATTAGTATTTATAGGGGCACCCAACGGACCACTCACTGTAATTTGATGTGTAATTTGATGTGGAGCAATACCAGGATCCAATGAAGGTGTATTCGTATCAAAATCAAATGTTATAGTTACATCTGCAGCATATGCCGGCTTTGCCGGTGCCAGCATGGTAAATAACATGCCGGCAGACAATACGGCAGCCAATTTTGCTTTTATTGTCTTTCTTTTCATTCTCTCTCCTATGTCACTTAATTCCAAGCACCGTTTGCATCTACACTATATCCGTCAGGAGTCTTTTCTCCTGCATACATAGATCCAAATGGTCTTGTACTATTATTCAAATAGTTCCACTTGAAAGCATTAGCATCCCATACATAAGTATTTTGTGGAGCATTGGCATTGAAGTAATACCACTTTCCACCAATATTTTGCCATCCGACAAGCATTTCACCATTCTGGTTTAGGTAATACCATCTTCCATCCTGCTTATCCAAATGCCATCCTGTCTCTAGGATACCTGTATTATCATTCATATAATACCACTTATTTGTCTTTTCATCCTTTACCCAACCTGTTACCATCTGGCCAAGCTCAGGACCCGGTGTTGTATTCATATAGTACCAGTTACCGTTCTTTGAGTCATATACCCAACCTGTTGCCATTGTTGAGCGTCCGTCAAAGTAATACCAACGTGATACCTTCTTACCTGTATTGTCGTTGAATGTAATCATACCCCACATATCATTGATAGGTGTTCCACCATTAAGTACGAATGACCATCCGCCTGTTACAGGGTTTGTCTCCCAAGCACCGTCTACACCAAGTACGAATGCTCTTACATTACTGTTTTCATTGATAGCTGTATTTTGTTGTGACTTCTCTCCCGGTGTCAAAAGTCTACTTCCTCTACCACTTGAAGAGTTACCGCCACCGCTGGCACCGCCGGTTCTTCTGTTTCTGTCTCCGGCTCTGTCGGCTGCTATCTTTGAATACTTGTCAATAAGTCTTCTAAGTGCATCTATTGCCTGCTGAAGCTCTGCATAGTTTGCCTGTCTGAGATATGTAGTTCCGTCAGGAGATACAAGATCTCTTGCCTGTCTAAGTGTCTCAAGTGCATGTGCTATAGCCTCATTTATTTCAGCAACTTCTGCTACCTTAAGGTATGGGTCTCCTGTGAGGATCTTTGCTTCTTCTATAGTACCACCAAGATCTACTCTTGCCTTTGCAACTTCTTTTCTGTTG
>NZ_ALJL01000024.1 GCF_000287675.1 Lachnoanaerobaculum sp. ICM7 | reverse complement strand
GGACGGTGAATGGTATGGAACAGCTACATGGAGCAGATATAAGCTTCAAAGAGGTTCAAATATCGTTAAGGTAACTATAAAGGACGGAAAAATCGAGAAGGTAGATTCTGTAGTATATACAGATGATGATAAGATAGCGGGAAGCTATGAAAGAAAGAGAGATTATCTTCTTGAGAAGTTTAAGGGACTTGAAAATATTGACGGAATCAAAAAGCAGCTTAGTGAGAGAAAAGGCGAGATTTTTGATGCAGTCAGCGGAGCAACAGAAACAGCACAGGGACATGTAAGTGCTGTGGAGAATGCCCTTGAAAGATCAAAGAAGTTTAAAAAAGACCAAAAGGTTCAAAGAATTGACTATATTGAGTTTAAAACAAGACCTGACAGTGTTGCAACAGGTCAGAGCCTTGATCTTTCAAAAACAGTGCTTAAGCTTCATTTAAAGGGTGGAGAGGTAAAAGAAATAACACCTTCAGAGTTTGAAGAGTATGGAATAGTTACCGATCCTCTACATGGAAGCGCATTGCCGTCATTACTTGAGTTTGTGCATGTACATTTTAAGAATGCAGATTCTCTTATAGATATACAAAGTGAGATTCAGGTAAGAAAGAAACTTGGTAAAAAATATCCTGATAAGATAGTTATCTCATATGAGAGCGGAGAAACAAAGGATATCACATTAAGTAAGGATGAATATCGCTATATAGTTGAAGCTAAGGGAAAGATAAAAGAAATGACAATCTTTGCAGGAGCGGAAGAACTCGGAAAGGCAAAGTATGACAGAGATCTTTCACAGTGGCGCTTCAATATGAAAGAGATAGCCCATCCGGGATATGATGCATGGGGATATGATGTATATGCGGTAATAGTTGATGTATCAAAGGATACCTCTGAGATAGCATCATTTGCACTTGAGACAAAGCTTATAAAGAAGAACTACTATGTAGGAGACAGCCTTGAAATCGGAGGACTTGAGATAAATGCCGTTACACAGAACGGAAACAATAAGGCATTTGTAGGCTGGGAAGCATGTAAGACGGGAGGATTCACCTCAGATCCTGATAACGGATATGTATTTACAAGTGCTGATATAGGTGAGAAAACAATCACTATCAAAAAGACTATAGGCGGACAGACTGTAGAAAAAACATTTACAGTAAATGTATCCGATCCAAAGAAACAGGTACCTGCAAAGATTGAGCTTTATGCAGGCGAGAAGAAGCTTACAACAGTAAATGTAGACTTTAATAAGTTTAGAGAAGCTCAAGGTTATTTAAAGATATTTAATGTTGAGATACCGAAAGAGTATGAAAAGTGGACTAAGGATACATTCACTGTAAAAGCTTATAATGAGGATGGAGTATTACTTGAGAGCAAGGTAGGAAAGAAATACTCTGTACTTAAAGTGGACTTTGCCAACTACAGAGCATTCCATGAAAGCGGCGGCTATGTATGGATAGGCTTTAAGTTTGTGGAAACACCACAGAAAGAGCATGTATTACCGGCTGCAGTTGAATTATATGATAAGCAGGAACTTATTTACAATAAAACAGGTATTACAAAGCAGGAGTTTGAAGGAAGTAATGCACATTTAGTGCTGGATGTTACAATACCTAAAAAGTATGAGAATAAATGGAGTGAGGATACATTTACAGTAAAAGTACTTGATTCCGATGGCATACAGCTTAATTACAGCCTTACAAAGAGCGACAATATCTTAAATATCAAACTTGTAGATTATCACAGCCCGCAGTTTGGAAACGGAAGTATAGGACTAAGGTTTAAATACGAAGGTGGTGAAAGTGAAGCCGAAACTATAAAGACTGCAAAGGGAGAGGCTCAGATGGAGACTTTCTTCTATAAGGCAAAAGTTTTGGTAACATATAATGAAAAAACAGGAAAAATTATAAAGGTTGAAGATGACGGTACAAATCCGGGAAATACCCATAACAGAGGTTACTGGGATATGTCACTTGAAATGTTTGGTAAACTTGTAGGTAAAACAAAGGACAACGTTGATACCGTTGATGCCGTTACAGGGGCAACGCTTTCATCAAATGCCATTAAAAATGCCGTAAAGGATGCATTCCCTAAGCCACCCGTATCTGAAGAAACCAATATGGATAAATTGGATCTGGTAGTGGACGGAAAGATACATACTTATTATTACAAAAAGTATGATCCTAAAAATACGAATATGACATTTGTTGTAAATGGCAAGGATGTAACCAATAAGGCTAATTTGGTAGGAAATCCATATGTACCTAAGGTATACTACTATGTGGAGGATGATCAAAAACTTACAGGAAATCTATACGGTACTGCTGATTTCCCATACTCATACTTCTATTTAAGAGAGCTTTTAGCTATAAGAACTGCGCCTTCATTCGGAGGTGATCCTACTATAGGACAGGAGCCTACTCCATTGCAAATGATGAGTTTTGGAGGAAGATATGATTCGGTAAGTTCTTCAAAAATAGGAAGCTACGGCAAATTTGCCACAGCGGCTTACACTGACAAAACCGAAACAGGATATAAGATTAAGGGAGTTAAAACACCGGTTCAGGTAGATGCCGACTTGTATGCAAAGGTAAAACTTTTGGCTGCTGTAGGTGCGGAAAATCATACAGCACTTATTCCGGCAATTACAAGTATGACTGCTCCGGATTCCGTTACAGGAATAAGCAGAGAGGTTACAAAAGCGGAATTGCCTACTTATAAGGTTATTAATTATGATTCTACAATCTCCGAAATGAAGGCAAGTGAGAATACTCCTGAAATAAATGCAAATCCTTCAGATGTAAGAGTTTCACTCACAGATCAAAGCGAGTATGGAAATTATCAAATCAACCTCGAAGGTCTGCCTGAGGAAATAAAGACTGATAAGAATGTACTCGGTGTAACATTTGAGGCGGGAAGCAGTAAGAGAAATGCTAAAGTTTTCGGATTATCACATGTTGACAATATTATTGATGACGGTGAGCTTGCATTCTCAGTGGAGATGGGCAAATATGGTGGTAATTTAGCACATAAGCGTTTTGCTTCATTACTGGGTGATAAGATTTACAAAATTACATATTTATTAAGTGATCACAAGAAGTTTGAGATAGACGGATTGGAATTATATATTCCTAAGAGACTTCGCAGCAGTCATATACCTGCTATAGCATCAAAAACAGAGTTTAGTGCGGAAAACGGGGCAGATGTAACATTTGATATGAGAAAAATGCCTTATGAAGGATATGAGATCGGAGATTTATTCTTCGGTTCAAAAGATAATGCCAAGAAACTTGTTGAAGGAAGCGATTATACATTTGATAAAACAAATAAAACTCTTTCAATTAAGAGTACGGAAAACACCGGTGTGGGAGAGTATACAGTGATCTTAAAAGATGCAAATAAAAAAGACGGATACTGCTCCACAAGCTTTAAGTTTGAACTTGGTGAAGTAAAAGAGAAAGAAGAAGGACAGGACAATATAGTAAAAGATGTTGTAGAGAATGTTACAATGTTCGGATACTATGCAAGCCTCAGAGTAACCTTCAATAAAAAGACCGGAGTTATTGTAAGTGTAGAAGACAATGAAACAAGCCCGGGAAATAATGCCGGATTCTGGTCAAATGCATTAAGAATGTTGCCTGATTTTGTCGGAAAGAAAGCATCTGAAATTGATTCTGTAGACAGTATAAGCGGTGCAACGGTGTCATCAGTTGCTATAAAAAAGGCTGTTAAAAAAGCCTTTGCAGACCAAAGCGGCTTTAGAATGGCAAACAGAGATATGGCTGCACAGCAGAGACTTGCTACAGACAGTAATGCCACAAATTCTGTAGAAGAAAAAAGAAATGATTCAGAGAATAATAGAGAAGATTTAACAATTTCTCCAAATCATGCAGGAAAAAAAGGTATTATGAAAAATAAAATCTTGGAACTATATGATCCTAAAAATCTGATTGTTAAATAGTAAATATTTACTTTCAAGAAGGCGATGCTTTATGTGGGCATCGCTTTTTTTATTATTTTACCATTACAATAAGGACATTGAGTTTTAGGCATTATTGTGATATTATAAAAGCAGTTTTGTCTATGAAAATAGAAGGCATTGCCTAAGAATAAGTGAGGTGTATTATGGCTGTTTTTTTATCATCATTTATAGGAAGTTTAATTAAGGCTATCATTTTTGGAATTTTAGCTTTTATAGGTATAAAGCTGGGCAAAAAAGCAAGAGATATGAGAAAAGGAAAATAACAGATATATGAGTAACAAAAATTTTAACAGTGAAAACGGGGTAAACAAAATAAGGAAGAAATTCCTTGACTTTTTTGAGAGCAAGGGACATTTGGTAATGAAGAGTTTCTCTTTGGTTCCTCATAATGATAATTCACTATTATTGATCAATTCAGGTATGGCACCGCTCAAGCCGTACTTTACAGGTCAGGAGATACCGCCTAGAAGAAGAGTATGTACATGCCAGAAATGTATTCGTACAGGAGATATTGAGAATGTAGGAAAGACTGCAAGACATGGTACATTCTTTGAAATGCTTGGAAACTTCTCTTTCGGAGATTACTTTAAGCATGAGGCTATCGCATGGACCTGGGAATTTTTAACAGAGGTGGCAGGTCTTGATGCAGACAGACTATATCCCTCAGTATATTTAGAGGATGATGAGGCATTTGAGATCTGGAATAAAGAGATAGGTATTCCGGCTGAAAGAATATTTAAGTTCGGAAAAGAGGATAACTTCTGGGAGCATGGAGAGGGACCTTGTGGACCTTGTTCGGAAGTATACTATGACAGAGGTGAAAAGTACGGTTGCGGAAAGCCAAGCTGTACTGTAGGTTGTGACTGTGACAGATATATGGAAGTATGGAATAATGTATTTTCACAGTTTAACTCGGACGGAAAGGGCAATTATACAGAGCTTATCCAAAAGAATATAGATACAGGTATGGGACTTGAAAGACTTGCGGTAGCGCTTCAGGATGTAGAGTCCATATTTGAGGTTGACACTATAAAGAACCTGCTTGACAGAGTTGCGGATTTGGCAAAGACATCATATAAAGAGGATGCAAAAAAGGATATATCACTCCGTCTTATTACAGACCATATCAGATCATGTACATTTATGATCTCAGACGGTATTATGCCAAGTAATGAGGGTAGAGGATATGTACTCAGAAGACTTTTAAGAAGAGCTGCAAGACATGGAAGAATGCTTGGAATAAAGGATACTTTCTTGGCTTCTCTTGCAAATACGGCAATAGAGCTTTCAAAGGACGGTTACCCTGAGCTTGAAGAAAAGAAGGAGATGATCCTTAAGGTTCTTACAGAGGAAGAGAACAAGTTTGATAAGACCATAGATCAGGGACTTTCAATTCTTGCAGAGATAGAAGAGAATCTTGCAAAGAGCGGTGAAAAGGTAATCTCAGGTGAGGATGCATTCAGACTCTATGATACTTACGGTTTCCCTCTCGATCTTACAAAAGAGATAATTGAGGAAAAGGGCTTCACCGTAGATGAGGCAGGATTTAATAAGGCTATGGAGGCTCAGAGAAATCAGGCAAGAGCAGCCAGAAAAGCTACAAACTATATGGGAGCCGATGTTACCATATATCAGTCACTTGATCCGAAACTTACCTCAGTATTTGAAGGCTATGACAGTCTTCTTGATACAGGTAAGATAACCGCACTTACTACAGAGGATGAAATAGTTGAGGCTATTGCAGAGGGTGATCATGGAACAATTATCCTTGATAAGACTTCATTCTATGCTACCATGGGTGGTCAGAATGCGGATATCGGTGTTATAAGAAAAGATGACGCAGTATTTAATGTAGTGGATGTTATCAAGCTTGCAGGTGATAAGATCGGTCATGTGGGATTTGTAAGTCAGGGAATGTTTAAGCTTGGCGATGTAGTGGAAACTGTTGTAGATTCTGAAAACAGAAAGAAAACAGCTGCAAATCATTCAGCAACTCACCTTTTACATAAGGCACTTAGAGAAGTGCTTGGAAACCATGTGGAGCAGGCAGGAAGCTATGTTGCCGCAGATAGACTAAGATTTGACTTTACACATTTTAAGAGCCTTTCAAGAGAAGAAATTGCAGAGGTAGAGGCACTTGTAAATGCAGAGATAAATAAAGCTCTTCCGGTAGTTACAGATGTAATGGATGTGGAGTCGGCTAAAAAGAGCGGCGCTATGGCACTCTTTGGTGAAAAATATCAGGGCGATGTAAGAGTTGTAAGCATGGGAGACTTCTCAAAGGAACTTTGCGGCGGTACTCATGTACATAACACATCGGATATAAAGCTTTTCAAGATTCTTTCAGAAAACGGTATTGCAGCAGGTGTAAGAAGAATAGAAGCTCTTACAGGTGACGGCGTTATCGAATTCTATCAGGATATAGAGAACAGAATGCAAAGAGTAGCTGAGCTTTTAAAAACAGGTGAATCCGAACTTGTTGCAAAGGCTGAGAGCTTGCTTGATGAGATGAAAGCTCTTAAGTCTGAGAATGAGAAGCTTAAAGCAAAACTTGCAAGTGAGGCACTTGGAGACAGCACCGAAAATGTTGAAACAATAAACGGAATCAAATTCATTGCAATGCAGGTAAGCGGCGTTGAAATGAACGAGCTTAGAAATCTTGGTGACAAGCTTAAGAATGATGTTGATGAAGGTATGGTTGTACTTGCATCAGATGTTGACGGTAAGGTAAATCTTTTATGTATGGCAGGTGATAATGCACTTAAGGCAGGAGCACATGCAGGAAATATTATCAAAGCAATCGCTACACTTGTAGGCGGTGGCGGTGGCGGTAGACAGAATATCGCTCAGGCCGGCGGAAAGAATCCTGCAGGTATCAAGGATGCGCTTGATAAGGCAAAGGAAGAGTTTAAATCACAGTTGGCATAGGGGGGAGTGCAATATGCGAATTATATGCGCAAAAGATTATAAAGAAATGAGTGAAATGGCGGCAGACATAATAGGTGCGCAGGTACTTTTAAAGCCTGATGCCGTACTTGGACTTGCTACAGGTTCAACACCTATAGGCACTTATGAAGAATTGGTAAGAAGATATGAGGCAGGCAGACTTGATTTCAGTAAAATTAAGACTGTAAACCTTGACGAGTACAGAGGTCTTACAAAGGATAATGATCAAAGTTATTATTATTTTATGCATTCACATCTTTTTGACCATATAAATATAAATAAAAATAATACAAAGGTACCTGACGGTATGGAGCCTGATGCACTTAAGGCAGGTCAGGATTATGAAAATATTATAAAAAATTACGGTGGAATAGATTTGCAGCTTCTCGGACTTGGCAATAACGGACATATCGGTTTTAATGAGCCGGGTGACGAATTTATCGACAAGACTCATGTGGTAGATTTGACAGAGAGTACGATAGAGGCTAATAAGAGATTCTTTGCAAGTATAGATGATGTTCCTAAGCAGGCATATACTATGGGTATAGGAAGCATTATGAGAGCAAAGCGTGTACTGATGGTAGTAAACGGTAAGGGAAAGGCTGAAATTGTAAAAGAAGCATTCTTCGGACCTATTACACCTAAGGTACCTGCATCTATATTGCAGTTACACAATGATTTTATTCTGATAGGTGATACGGAGGCTTTGTCATGCTTATAAAAAATGCGATAGTGTTTGATCCGGACAGAGTGTTCAGAAACAGAGAGATTCATATCTCGGGTGAGAAGTTTTCAGAAAGCTCATTTATGAATCTAGGATTTTCACCGGAAGATGACAAGAAGCAGGTGGATGCTACGGGACTTTATGCAATACCGGGACTTATAGATATACATTTCCATGGCTGTATGGGTGATGATTTTTGTGATGCAAAGGAAGATACAATAAAGAATATAGCTGAATACGAGGCTAAAGTAGGTGTGACAAGTATTTGTCCTGCCACCATGACTATTTCTAAAGATGAACTTAAAGAAATCATGAAAAAGGCTGCCGCATATGACGGCGATACAGGTGCCAAGCTTGTGGGTATAAATATGGAAGGCCCTTTTATAAGTGAGGCAAAAAAAGGTGCTCAGTCATCAAAGTATATATTAAATACCGATATTGACTTCTTCAATGAATTGAATGAGTTGTCGGGAAATCTTATTAAGCTTGTAGATATCGCTCCTGAGGGTGAAGGTGCTATGGATTTTATAGCAGGTGTAAAGGACAATGTCGTAGTATCTATTGCACATACTATGGCAAATTACGATACAGCGGTAAAGGCATTTGAAGAGGGTGCATCTCATGTTACACATCTTTACAATGCTATGCCACCTTTTACACATAGAGAACCCGGAGTGATAGGTGCGGCTATTGATAATGACAGAGTATGTGTGGAGCTTATTTGTGACGGTATTCATATTCATCCTGCTGTAGTAAGAGCTACATTTAAGATGTTCGGAGACGAGAGGGTTATACTTATAAGTGACAGTATGAGAGCATGCGGACTCAGTGACGGAGAGTATACTCTTGGCGGACAGAAGGTGTTTGTTACCGGCAGAAAGGCCGTACTTGAGGACGGTACTATTGCAGGTTCGGTTACAAATCTTTTTGAATGTATGAAGAGGGCTGTACAGGATATGCATATCAGACTTGAGGATGCTATAGCTGCCGCTACGATAAATCCTGCAAAACAAATCGGAATTTACGATAAAGTCGGAAGTATTGAAGAAGGAAAATATGCGGATCTGGTATTGATGGATAAGTCATTAAATATAAAAGCTGTGTATGTACATGGCAAGGAAATATATAGTGAATTATAAATTGTGTGAGGCGAGGTGAAAACTTCGCCTTTTTGAATATTATTATCAGATTATATATAAAATTGACAACTTTATTCAGTTATTTTAAATAAAGTGTTATATTGGAATAATATATCATTTGGATTACATAAGTTTAGATAAGTAAATAATATGAATTATAATATAAAAAAGTTGTACATTTATTCAAATTGTGCTAAAATTTAAATGTGAGCTTTATTGAAAATACGTTGTTTTCTAAGGGGAGGTTTTCTTGAATGAGTGTACAATTATTGGATAAGACTAGAAAGATTAACAAGTTATTACACAATAATAATTCACAGAAAGTAGTGTTTAATGATATATGTGAGGTATTATCAGAAATACTCGAGGCAAATAGTCTTGTTATTAGTAAAAAGGGAAAGGTATTAGGAGTTGGAACACATAATGGTACATCTGAGATTACAGAGCTGATTGCTGATAAAGTAGGCGGCTTTATAGATGAAATGCTGAATGAAAGACTGCTCTCAATATTGTCCACAAAAGAAAATGTTAATCTTGCAACACTTGGATTTGACGAGGAAAATGTAAACAGATTTCAGGCTATTATCAGCCCGATTGATATTGCAGGTTCAAGACTTGGTACTGTATTCATTTACAAAGAGGAGAAGGGCTTTGATATAGATGACATAATACTTAGTGAGTATGGTACAACAGTGGTAGGACTTGAAATGATGAGAAGTGTTAATGAGGAGAATGCGGAAGAAAATAGAAAAATTGCTATTGTGAAGTCTGCTATATCAACATTAAGCTTTTCAGAACTTGAAGCTATAATACATATCTTTGAAGAGCTTAGCGGCAATGAAGGTGTGCTTGTAGCAAGTAAGATAGCTGACAGAGTAGGAATCACCAGATCGGTGATAGTAAATGCACTAAGAAAATTTGAAAGTGCAGGAGTAATAGAAAGCAGGTCATCCGGCATGAAGGGTACCTACATCAAGGTAATAAACGATGTGGTATTTGCAGAGCTGGAAGAGGTAAAGAAGGATCAGGGTATCAAATAAAGTTAACATACTAAGGACCGGCACTGCCGGTTCTTTTTTTATAAAAAGTACAGTAGATACAGATTGTATATTAGTGATATAGTAGAGTAGATATGTGTGAGGTGAATGTATATGAAATATGATGAACTTGATTTTTTTGAATTTTTTGAAAGTGAGCCTTCCTATCTTTTTGAAAAAGAGGCGGGATTTTGCAGGTATTCATATGAAAAAGATAATCTTAGAATAATGGCGTTTTTATCATGTTATGAGGACTATATGAGTATAGATATTTCATATAAAAAGAGTACGGTTTACAGCGGTGAGATAACAAATATAGAAGAAATAAAGAAGTTTGATACAGATATACTTAAAGTAGTAACAGATAAAAATTGGATATTTCTAAAAAAATGGCCATGTATCGGGGTTAGTTTTGAGGAAAGGTTAGAATAGAAATTATATAATATATTTAAAAAGGAGTATAAAATGCTGAAGATAGGTGAAAAGTACCGTTTTGAAGATGATTTAAGTGACAGGCAGAGTTGCCTTATATTTGATAAAGATAGCGGCGAGTGGTCTGTAGATATAGGTTTTAAAGAGGGCGATTTTAGAGGTGAAATTATAATACCGTCTATTTGTATAAACAGTATAGATTCAAACAAAAGCAGTGCAAAAGATCTTGTAGGAGAAACTTTTAGTGTAAATACATTGGAAGAATGTGATGAAAGAGAAGATACATTTTATATTTATGAGTCGGAACCTATGGTCTCATATAGGCTTGAAATTATAGAGATAAAAGATGATAATGCTAATATAAGATGCACCGGAGTATTGATTGTTGACGGTTATGCCGACCCTATTGAAAAAGAATATTTTGAAATTGACAGTCTGATACCGATAATAGAATCAGTAGATGATTGGAAAAAGTTCGAACTATAAAATACGAGGTAATACTATGGATAATATAAATTTTAAACTTCCAAAAATGTATGAAAAGTTTTTAAAAGAAATAAGAGGAAGTGAAGGATTTTCAGTAGGAGATACAGGTGTGATACTTTATGAAGAAGAAGACTTGCCGGAAAGAAATCTGACATATGAGGTTTTTGAATATGAGCCTGATTTTTTTATGATAGGACAGGACGGGGATTTGGCTTTCTTTATAAAAAAGGACTCGGACGATACCATATATAAAAATGATTTAGGAGCACTGGGATCATGCGAAATGGAAGAGGTATCTAAAGATATATATGAGTTTATAGAGTATGTAAAAGAACATTATGAGATGCTTTGATTATATAAGGATGAAACATGAATGAATTTTTAAAAGAATATATTAGTTTAAAAGAAAAATTTGTAAAGCATCATGAAAATGAGGCAAGTGTATTGGCACTATATGAATTTGCGGACAGACTGAAAGAAAGAACCGAAAAAGAAGCCATGGAAGTACTGGTAGATGTCTATCAACTGCTTTATAAGATGGAAAGTGCATATAAACTGTATGAAAATATATATGATAAAGCTGACAGAAAACAGATTAAAAAGTTTTTAAGTTTAAAAGATTTAAATGAGAGTCATGGTGACAGATTTGCAACACCAAGGCCGCTAAATAAAAAAGAAAGGCTAAAAAGGGAAGAACGTAAAAAATTATTGCCGAAATTCAGATATCATCCCGATCCTTTGGAGACAGGTTCGTTTATAGAAGGTGAAGCAAAGATATGCCCTTGTTGCGGTAAAGAAAGTAACACCTACTATGTAAAAAGCCCATATGCTGTAGATGATGTGGATTATCTTTGCCCTGTATGTATTTCAAACGGAGAAGCCGCAAAGAAATTTGATGCCGATTTTATTCAGGATGTTGATGATGACTTTGTGCCGGATAAGGAAAAGAGAGACGAACTCTTTTATAGAACCCCGGGGTATTTGAGCTGGCAGGGTGAGTATTGGCTTTATTGTTGTAATGATTACTGCGCATATCTTGGCAGCGTAGGAACAAAAGAACTAAAAGAAATGGGAATTGCAGAAGAAGTATTTGAAGAGTACAATAAACGAAAAGAGTTTAATGATATAGAAGAATATCTGGAAAAAGACGGATCAATTTGTGGATATTTATTTAGATGTTTACACTGTGGAAAACATCATTTGTGGGTGGATGTCGACTGATATTTTTGATCGTGAGATTAGAGCAGATTTAATATCATATAAGGAATAATCAAAATGGAAAATATAGAGATTTTTGAAAATGCCTGTAATTACTTTTCGGAGAATATCGTCAAATTTAAGGATATATTGACAGAAAAGGTAGATGCACTGAAGGATAAGGAATGGGTATTTGATAAGGGCAGTACAAAAGTATTTAAGGCTGATGAAATCGGAAGAAAGAAAAGGTGCAAGGTCAGTATCGGATATTGTCTAAAGGTGGAAATTACAGAAGCTGATGCACTAACCACTTGGGATGAATTTAATATGTTTTTCAAGGAAACATATGTAGCAGATATTGAAAGAATTTCAAATAATGAAGAACTTGGAAGATATGAGTTTATTGCAAAAAATACTTTAGGTGATGAAGTCAGATGCAGCATCTATCTTGCAAATGAATGGAATATAGCTCAGATTTGTATTTTAGGATATGTTTCCGGAAGATATAAAAAAGCGGATTTAAGATAGGAGTAAAAAAAATATGGATTGGGGTAATATGCGAACCGGACTTGAGGCATTATATTTTCTTGACAATGCCTTGACTGACCCGTCTGAGGAATATCTTCGAATAATCGATAAAGAAGAAAATGAAACTTATTTAAAGTATATTGTTGATAACGGCTCAGGCGATACTCTATATGTTATTTTTACAGAAGATATTGTCTTAATAAAGGGATTTTCGCATGAAAGCAGTTTGAGTCAGTTTGCTAAGAAAGAATTTGACAGAAGTGTTATACAAAAGATATATGAAGGTGTTGATGAAAAATATATTTCTCTCTTTGATGACAGGGAAATAGATGAAACAACATTTTTTATTTGGTATGACGGGAAAATTCATCAAAATAAATTGTCTGATGATGACGGAAGTAAATGGATGATGGGATATATATGTGAAACATATGATGATTTCAAGGAGTTTGTAACAGACTATTATGAAATAGATTTTGATGAAAATTTGCTTGAAAAGTTATATACTGACGGTAAGCTTGATGATGAATTATCACAGCTTATAGGGGGTGAATCTTAATGGAACTCATAGATTATATGAGAAAAAGAAACCAAATGACTGAGAACGAATGGGAAAACTCTTTTGATAAAAAAGAACAGGAAATTCTTGTACTTAGGCATGAAGGTGATGTTACAAGTAAGAGAAACGGATTTTGGGAAGTGGCAATTTGCTGCCTGGCCTATATAGATTGTGAAACCGGAGAGCTACATAAAGAAGAATGTAGATTTGTATTTGCAGCAAGTGAAAAAGAGTATGAAAATCATTTGATACCGGAATTTGATGAAGAAACTGTGTATCATCTAAAAGTACGGAAGAAACTACCTGAAGAACTGCCGGAGATTATGATAAGAAGTCTTGATTTTCTTCTTGTAGATGTAATAGAAAAAAATGCACAAAGTCCGGAGCTTGAAGAAATTCTTGCAGAGTACAAAAAGCCTATAATCATAGAGGATGATATATTGGGTGAGCTTTTGTATGATAGAACTATAAACAGCTTTGAAGGGCATATTCCTTGGCTTGATAAAAAAATTGATATTTCTTTGGATGTTGATAAAGACAACAAATCGGGAATCACAAAGGCAAGAAAAGCCATAAAAGAAATGTACTTAAGTGCCGAAAAATGGGATATGAATATGAGAAAATTTGCAGCGAGAAAGCTTATAGACCTTGCAAAAGATTGGTGTGAATCTGAGGAGGAAGCCGCAAAAATCACAGAAGAAAGTTTTGCCAAGAGAATTACTATAGAGTCGATTTCTATGACATCCGGAGGTTCATTCACTGCGTATTTTAATGATGATGATATTTTTGCAGGACATTGCATAACAGTTGGCGGAAGTCTGAAAAAAGGTATTACATCCGCAAGTATGGGAGGATGAGATGCATATGATAAGAGAAATAAATATATCCGATGCAGAAGATATACAAAAAATATGCAAAACAGCTTTGGGTTATGATGTTGATATAAGCACAGTAAGTAATCAGATAAATAAATTATCTTGCGATAATAAAAATCATATCTTGGCAGTATATGAAGATGAGAATACAAAGAAGGTTATCGGATTTATCCACGCACAGGTGTATGAAAGTGTGTATAGTGATACCGGACTTAATATATTGGGTTTAGCCGTGGATCCTGATTTCCGGGGTAATGGGGTAGGTAAAAAACTAATTGGTTATATTGAAAAATATGCTATGGATAACGGTATTTCATTTATCAGACTGAATTCGGCAAATCATCGTGTAGAAGCACATAAATTCTATGAGAATATAGGATATACATCGGATAAACTACAAAAAAGATTTATAAAATATTTTAATATTTAAGGAGAAAATAAAATGGGACTTAGAGCAAACTATCAATATTTAAGTGATGAAGATTTGGAAACACTTAAAAACTTAGACAATGGGGATGATATTTTTGAAACGGTGGAAGATTGGAATGAGGAGGCTGAAATACTTCTTGATATAGATAAGAACTGGGATCTTCTTCACTATATGTTAACAGGAGTAAGTGCGTCAGATCCTATATGGGAAGACCCTCTTAGTGAAGCTGTGGTAGGTGTAACTTCAATAGAGGGAATAGATGATTTTATAGCCTATACAAAAAAAGACAGAGTTGCTGATATATTAAAAGTACTTGAAGATTTTGATATGGAAACCGCTTTGGAAAGCTTTGGGTTGGAAGAAGGTAAGGAAGCGGAGCTTTATCCGGATATCTGGGATTATGACGATGAAGAAGATGAAATAAAAGAAGATCTTCTTGACTGTTTTGAAAGAATGAAAGAGTTCTATAAGGAAATTTTGGAGGCAGACGGAAATGTCTTGGTTACAATCTATTAAGGATTTAAAATATTTATTGTTTCTTCTTGTACCTGTGGGAATATATCTGGTGGTTATCGGCATAAAAAAAGTCAGATTATTTGCCAAGGCTAAGATGATATATGAAATGCCTGTAAGCTTAATAGACGGAAGCTTTAGACTTGAGGATGGCGGTAAATATGATATATGGCTTTCGGGAAAAAAGTATTCAGTATCTCCTATATATAATTTAGATATTAAACTAAAAAATAATGCTACAGGAGAGTTTGTACAATTATATCCGGATTTTTTTAGGACTACGGCAAACAGTATTAAGGATGCCAGAGTTAAGCTGTTTACATTTGATGCGGATAGAGGAAGCTATAATATCTCATTAACGGACAGTGTAGAAGAAAGAGAAAATATTATAAATAACAGGGTTATTGATTATAAGAAGTTCTCCATACAGATTCGTGAAAATGTTAAGGGGCTAACTATATTCGTGGGTTCTTTGTGTATTATATTTGGATTTATGGCTATTGATGTAGGATTGATATTCCCTCTTTTATATAAATTTTAAGGAGAAGAGTATGCAAATAAAAGTCTATATGGGCAGGAGCAGTATGTGCATGGGAGATGATGTAAACGCACCTAATCCCGATACATTTATTTTGCCTGATACCTTGGCAGAGTTTGTAAATATTGTGTATGATAAGTTGCCTTTTGGAAGGTGGGATTGCTATTTGGGAAAATATATAAAGACCGATTCACCTGATTCAGGGCTTGAGGACGGAATATTGGTTTGGAAAATAAAATCCGGAGAGAGCGCACCGATAGTTACAAGGTATTATGATGAAAATGGAAAGGTTATAATAAAGCATGATGATAACTGGCATGAAGAGATTGTAAACTACCCATATCTATATTTTTATAAGAAGGACTGACATTGGAAACAGGTAAGACTTATATTGTCAGAAAGAATATTTTTAACTTTAAGGTCGGTCAGATATTGACTCTAAAAAGATGCGGTTACCAGGCTTACTTTGGTGAATATAATTTTGTGTTTGCAGATATTGAAAATAAAAATATTTGTGTGGTTTTAAGAGGCGATGATGAAGAGGATATGAAAATATATCGTTGCTTAGATGAATATTTTGAGAAGCTTTATGATAACACGAATTTATAGTTTGGAGGCAAAATGTCAACTTGGAGCGGTATAAGAAAACGAATGGAAAGCGAATATCTGGCGGAGAGTTTAAAGGGGGATATCAGCTACTTTGCGACATCCTATAGCAGGTCTCCGGATCATGAAGGTAGGGCAGCTATAAGGTATAAAGGTAAAGAGATTATAAAGGGTTGTTATTATCATAATTGGACAAAAGCGGCGTCATTTCCAAAAGATGAAAAATATGAAAGACGTATGAGGGAAGAATTTGCCTATATTGACGATACCGCCATAAAGCTTGGAGTGTTCGATCAAACATGTTTTTATAAGGCATTTGATGAGTTTGATAACCAAAGCATTGAAAAGAGTCTATGCAGTGAAAATATGCTTGTCAGGATATTTGCTGTTTTGGACAGAAGAGTCGGTAAAAGAAAACTTATATCCATGAAAGAAACTATAGAAAATGAACCTGATTCAATTAAAGAGTTTTTTGCCATTCGAATGAATGCGGAGGGGATAGTATAGACTTTGAAAGGAAATATATGGATTTTATAATAGCCGAAGAAGGTGTACCTGTAAGTGTAGGTGCATATGGAGCAGAAATCGCATATTATGGAAGTGAGATTGAATTAAACTATGAAACGGAGCCGCCGATGGGTGATTTTATTTTTTCTGCAAAGCTTCCACTGTTGGATAGAGAACTACCGTTTTGGATGTATGGAAGAAATCTTGTATTCTTAGACGCATATTATGTGATTGTAGAGAGTGTTAAAAAGAAAACCTGGGATCCTATAACGACTGTAATCATAGATATTCACAGAGGAAAATATGCAAGTCTTAATCATTGGTATACCGATATATCAGTGGAAGATGAAGTTGTGCTTAAAAACAGGTATGACAAAAGAGTACTTACATTAAATAGCGTAGACGGATTGGAATGGATACAATTATAGTTATAAGGGGCGATTATCGCCCCTTATTTTAAAAATCTCTTGTAATATTTTTCAGCCATTTATAGCTCTTATAATGCTTATAAACAAAAGGAATCTTTACAAATTCATCAGTACAAATAAGGAAATATACCCACATTGGTGGAAGCTTAAGAACAAAAGCCGATATAAAGCCAAGTGGAACCGAATAGCACCACATATCTATTATATCACAGAAAAATCCCCATTTGGAATCGCCGCCTGACCTGAATACACCACAAATCATTGCAGTATTGAATGCCTGGCCTACTATATAATACATATTTATAAAAAGCATTATACTAAGATAACTCTTTGCAGTAGGAGTTAAATCAGCCATAGTGAAAAATACCGGTCGTAAAAGAAATATAACTATTCCACCTACAACTGCAGACATACTTGTTATTTTAACAAAGTGTGAAGAATCTGACTTTATAGTATCGGTATTTCCGGAACCTATCGACTTTCCAAGGATAATTGCTCCTGCATCGGCTATACCGAAACATGCCACAGTACCAAGGTTTCTTGCAACCACAACTACTGCATTCGCCGCCACTATATCACTGTCAAGATGCCCCATAATAACAGAGTACATTGAAAAGGCCACTCCCCAAACTATCTCATTTCCGAAGGCGGGAAGAGAATATTTCATAAAATCAAAAAACAATATTTTATTTACTTCCAAAACATTCTTTATATGAAAATGAATGGCTTTAGGTATAAAATTATCTATAACACATATTGTAAATTCAACAGCTCTTGCAATTACGGTTGCCAGTGCAACACCGAGTATTCCAAGCTTCGGTGCATCGAACAGTCCGAAAATAAAAACTGCATTAAAGATAATATTTAAAATCAGTGCAACAGCATTTGTAACGGTTGAAAAATGAACTCTTTCTATACTTCTCATTGCACATAGGTAGACTTGAGAAAAACTCATAAAAAGATAGGAGAAGCTTACCATTCTAAGATAAGGTATACCTTCAGTGATTAAATTTATATCATTTGTAAATATTCTCATCAAAACATGTGGAAAAAAGAATGCCATAATGAAAAACATACTTGAAATAAATATGGATAGCTGCATACCTATGCCCATAATATGTTCAATTGTCTTTGTATCTTTTTTTCCCCAGTACTGTGCGGCAAGCATGATAACACCTGAAGAAATACCTGTATAGACAAGTTGTAATATAAACATAACCTGGTTTGCCAGTGATCCGGCTGAAAGTGCATTTTGTCCTACAAACCCTAGCATTATTACATCGGCTGAATTTACAGCGGTTGTAACAATATTTTGTAAAACTATCGGGACGGCAAGCCTTAAAATATCTTTATTAAAAGATGAGCTGCCTTTTGTAACGGTGTACATACTGATCCTCCATACTAATAAATCTCTTATTTAAGAGCGTGATTTTACCATTATATGTGCAGTGTACTTACAAGTCAAATGATTACAAAGAATATGTTAAAATTCATTTTATAAAATATTCATTTTGATATGATATAATAAAAATTCATTATATATATAAGGAGAACTATGGGATTAAAAAGAATTCAAATTTTTTCAGGGGCACAGTTAAAATATATAGCATTTATTTCAATGCTGATTGATCATGTAAATAATGCTCTTATAACACCGATGCTTGATGGCAGTGGATTTTTATTGTATTTGTCAAATATATTTTCAATATTGGGAAGAATCGCTTTCCCTATTTTTGTATTTTTTATAGTGGAGGGATTTTTTAAAACAAAAAGTAGGAAGAAATATCTGATTACATTGATAGTATTCGGTATAATATCGGAAGTACCTTTTGATATGTTTACATCAAAAACATTCTTCAATCCGTATTGGAATAATATGATGTTTACTCTGGCTCTATGCCTTATAACTATATGGATAATTGATGCTTTAAAAGAGAAAATTAAGATTAAAGCCTTATGGTATACAGTTTCGATTATAATAGTTATAATTTTGGGACTTTCAGCCATGGAACTTAGCCTTGACTATGATTATCATGCAGTAGTAGTAGCTTACATCTTTTATATTTTTTATGATAAGCCTCTGATCCGAGCAGGATTAGGTTATCTTTCCATTATAAAGGAGTTATACTCATTTTTGGGGTTCGGTCTGACTCTAACTTATAATGGAAAAAGAGGTAAACAATATAAGTGGATTAATTATCTTTTTTATCCTGTGCATATATTTATACTGGGCATTTTGCGTTTTTACTTAAATATTTAAATCCTATTGACAAACACAAAACACTAATGTAAAATATGTACTTGCAATGTGTGTGTAGCTCAGCTGGATAGAGCACTTGGCTACGGACCAAGGTGTCGGGAGTTCGAATCTTCTCACGCACGTTATTAGAACCTCAGCAACCTTGCTGAGGTTTTTGTTTTATAAAGAGTAAGTAAAAGGAAAATATGGGAATAGTAAAAGCAACAAAGCTTATATTTGATTATATAACCAGAGATGAAGAAGATAATGTAGAAGAAGTAAGAAGAGCTATCAATAATTTAAATATTGATATAACTCAAGGTGATTTTGTAGCAGTTTTAGGTCATAACGGCTCCGGTAAATCCACATTTGCAAAACATTTAAACGGTATATTGTTACCTACAGAGGGTACTGTATTTATCTCTGATTTGGATACGGCAAATGATGAAACACTTCTTGATTTGAGAAAGATGGTGGGAATGGTATTCCAAAACCCGGACAATCAGATTATAGGAAATGTAGTAGAGGAGGATGTAGCATTCGGACCGGAAAATATCGGTATTCCTACAGATGATATGTGGAAGAGAGTAGATGCCGCACTTGAAGCGGTAGGTATGACTGCTTACAGATATAAATCTCCAAATAAACTTTCAGGTGGGCAAAAGCAAAGAGTGGCTATAGCCGGTATTATGGCAATGAAGCCGAAATGCATTGTACTTGATGAGCCTACAGCGATGCTTGATCCAAATGGCAGAAAAGAAGTTATAAAGACAGTTCTTGAATTAAATAAAAAAGAAAATATTACGGTAATACTGATTACTCATTATATGGAAGAGGTTATAGAAGCCGACAGAGTTATAGTTATGGATGAGGGTAAGATAGTAATGGACGGAACACCGAAAGAGGTTTTCTCACATGTGGAGGAATTAAAGAAACTCAGACTGGATGTACCAAGTACTACCGAGCTGGCATTTGAGCTTAAACAATCAGGACTTGATTTACCGGATGGCATACTTACATTGGATGAGCTTGTAGATAATCTTTTACCGATATTAAAATAAACACATTTGGAGATAATAATGCAAGATAGCGTGCAAATAGAAGCAAAGAAATTAAATTTTATATATGGAGAGGGTACCGCATTTGAGCAGTATGCCATAAAGGATGTATCATTTACCATCAAAAAGGGTGAGTTTGTGGGTGTTATCGGACATACCGGCTCGGGAAAATCTACTTTGATACAGCACTTGAACGGACTGATAAAGGCTACTTCAGGCGAGCTTTTCTTTAACGGAGAAAATATATATACGGCAAAGTATGATATGAAACTTCTTAGACAAAAGGTAGGTTTGGTTTTCCAATATCCTGAGCATCAGCTCTTTGAGGTGGATGTACTCTCAGATGTGGAATTCGGACCAAGAAATCAAAAACTTTCTGAAGAAGTGGTGGAAGCAAGGGCAAAGGAAAGTCTTGCTCTGGTAGGCCTTGATGAAAGCTATTATAAAAAATCACCTTTTGAACTTTCAGGAGGACAAAAAAGAAGAGTTGCAATAGCCGGAGTTTTAGCTATGAATCCGGAAGTGCTCATTTTAGATGAGCCTACAGCCGGACTTGATCCGAAGGGAAGGGATGAGCTCTTTGACGAAATTATAGAATTGAAAAAATCAAGGGATATGACAGTCATTTTAGTTTCTCACAGTATGGAAGATGTAGCAAAGTATGTTGACAGATTACTTGTTATGAATGCCGGTGAGCTTGTTTTAGACGGAACACCTAAGGAGGTTTTTAAGAAATATAAATATCTTGAGAGCATAGGACTTAGTGCGCCGGGAATAACTTATATAGTGGAGAGGCTTAAAAAAGAAGGTATAGACCTTGGGGACGATATTACTACAATAGAAGAAGCCAGGGATACAATATTAGAGTATATTAAGAGGAAGGATAAAAATGCTTAGAGATATTACATTGGGACAGTATTACCCAATAGATTCTGTAATACATAGACTTGATCCGAGAACAAAGCTTTTTGGAACCATGATTTTTATTATTTCTCTGTTTATAGCAAACTCATGGCCGGGATACGCTTTGGCAACACTCTTTTTGGTGGTTGCTATTTCGCTTTCAAAGGTACCGGTGAAATTTATGGTAAAGGGGCTGAAAGCGGTCCTTATACTTTTGATTATCAGTGTCAGTTTTAATCTGTTTTTGACTGACGGAGAAGTGGTATTTAAACTATGGATAATTAAAATAACTAAAGAAGGTATCAGAATTTCAATATTCATGGGACTGAGATTGATTTTCCTAATAGTAGGATCATCTATAATGACATTGACAACAACTCCGAATGCACTGACAGACGGCCTTGAAAAAAGTCTTGGGTTTTTGAAGGTTATAAAGATACCTGTACATGAGATATCAATGATGATGTCAATTGCACTTAGATTTATTCCTATATTGATAGAGGAAACAGATAAAATAATGAAGGCTCAGATGGCAAGAGGTGCCGATTTTGAGTCCGGAAATATAATACAAAAAGCAAAGGCAATGGTACCGCTTCTTGTACCGCTTTTTATTTCAGCAATGAGAAGAGCTACGGATTTGGCAATGGCGATGGAAGCCAGATGTTATCACGGCGGTGAGGGCAGAACCAAGCTTAAACCTTTAAAATATAAGAAGATTGATATAATTGCATATTTATATTATTTGATATATATGCTTATATGTATTGCATTGGTTTTTGTGTTTAGGAAGTAGGGTAATGAGAAGAATAAGACTTATAGTATCCTATGACGGTACGAATTACTGTGGCTGGCAAAAGCAGCCCAACGGAATAACTATAGAAGAAGTATTAAATAATGCTATTTCAAAATTGACAGGTGAAGAAACAGAGATAATAGGTGCCTCCAGAACAGACTCCGGAGTCCATGCCTATGGAAATGTAGCGGTATTTGATACTAATGCAAGAATGGCGGCAGATAAGTTTGCATTTGCTATAAATCAAAGATTACCTGACGATATCAGAATACAATATTCCGATGAGGTGGAAGCAGGTTGGCATCCGAGAAAGAACGACTGTATAAAGACTTATACATATAGGATTTTAAATCGAAAGATTGATATACCTACAGAACGACTTTATGCTCATTTTTGCTATTTTAATCTGGATGTTGACAAGATGAGAGAGGCAAGCGGGTACTTTATCGGAACACATGATTTTACAAGCTTTTGCTCACAAAAATCTCAGGCGTCATCACCGGTAAGAACTATATTTTCTCTGGAAGTATTACAGGATGAAGATATGATTACTATTGTGATAAGAGGTGACGGTTTCCTCTACAATATGATTCGAATCATAGCAGGTACTCTGATAAAGGTAGGTATGGGAGTTTATCCGCCAAGTCATATCACAGAGATAATGAAAGCAAAAAACAGAAAACTTGCAGGACAGACAATGCCTGCAAAGGGACTTACTTTAGTTGAAATTGAATATATTTAAGCAGGATGCGAGATAATCGCATCCTTTTTTTAGATAATGAATAATAAGAGGGCTGCTGCTCGGAATATAATATAAATATATAGAATTTAAGCTATATTGAGTTCATTGGTATCCGGAGCAACGCCCCTTTTTTATTTTGAATGAAACTTCTATAATTTTATTCAGAATCAGAACTTAAGCAGAGTATAGAATCTCATAACTCCATATAAAAAATTAGTGTATATAATTGGTAATAATAGGAATTATTATTAGTTAAAATGCTGAAATTACAAAAATGCTATTGTGTATACAATAATTTTATGTTAAATATAATAACAACAGGTTAGGAAAACCTATCATTTACTTTTCGAGTAAAGATATTTCCTATACTGATTTAGAACTAAAAATATTTTATTTATATAAGGAGGCAATTATGTCATTAATTAACAAGGAAGTTGGAGAGTTTAGCGTACAGGGATTTCATAAGGGAGATTTTGTTGAGGTATCTAAGAAGGATATCTTAGGAAAGTGGAGTGTATTCTTCTTCTATCCTGCAGATTTCACATTTGTATGTCCTACAGAGTTGGAGGATTTACAGAAGAACTACAAGGAGTTTGCTGAGGCAGGATGTGAGATTTATTCAGTTTCAACAGATACACATTTCACACATAAGGCATGGCATGATCATTCAGAGCGTATTTCAAAGATCGAGTATCCGATGCTTGCAGATCCTACACATGTGCTTTCAAGAGATTTTGAAGTATATATCGAGGAGAACGGTTTGGCAGAGAGAGGTTCTTTCATCATCAATCCTGACGGAAAGATCGTTTCTTATGAAGTAAATGCAGGTGGAGTAGGAAGAAATGCAGAAGAGCTTTTAAGAAAGCTTCGTGCTTGCCAGTTTGTTCATGAGCATGGCGATCAGGTTTGCCCTGCTAAGTGGCAGCCGGGTGCTGAGACATTAAAGCCAAGTCTTGATCTTGTAGGTCAGTTATAATATTAGGGGACATTATGAGTAAAAATATGTACGATGCAGTCATTGTGGGCGGAGGTCCTGCAGGTCTGACAGCGGCTATTTACTTAGCCAGAGCATATTATCGTGTACTTGTTATAGAAAAAGAGAAATTTGGCGGTCAGATCAGTCTGACCGCTGAAGTTGTAAATTATCCGGGAATAGAGCATATCTCAGGAGCAAAGTTAGGCGAGCAGATGAGAAAGCAGGCGGAAAACTTTGGTGCCGAATTCTTACTTGCTACAGTTGACTCCATTGATATGGACGGTGATATCAAAAAGGTACATACATCAAAGGGAGATATTGAGTGTTTCGGAGTAATACTTGCAACAGGTGCATCGCCGAGAATGATAGGATTTCAGGGTGAAGCTGAATTCAAAGGACATGGAGTTGCATATTGTGCGACATGCGATGGAGAATTCTTTAAAGGAAAAGAGGTTTTTGTTGTTGGTGGTGGATTTGCCGCAGCGGAAGAAAGTGTATTTTTGACCAAGTATGCAAAGCATGTAACCATTCTTATAAGAGAACCTGACTTTACTTGCGCAAAGACTACTGCGCAGCATGCTTATGATAACGAGAACATAACCGTACTTACACATACTGAAGTGGTTAAAGTAGAGGGTGGAGACGTCCTTGAGAGAATTGTTTATAAGAACAATGAAACAGGTAAAGAAGAAGTATTTGAAGATAAGGAAGGTTTCGGTGTATTCGTATTTGCAGGATATGAGCCGGCAACATCTTTGGTAAAGGACTTCGGAATACTTGATGAAAGAGGATATGTAATTACAGACAACTCAAAGAAAACTGCAATTGACGGATTGTATGCGGCAGGAGATGTTTGTATAAAGCCTCTCAGACAGGTGGTAACAACTGTAGGAGATGCAGGTATTGCAGCAACAGAACTTGAAAAGTATATCTCTGTAATGCATAAAAAGACAGGTATCAAGCCTGTAGTTCCGATAAGGCAATCAGGTGCAGGAAAGGGAAGTTTACCTAAGGAAGAAGTCAAGGAAGAAGGATTATTCTCATCTGATATGCTGGCACAGTTAAATACTGTATTCGGTAAGATGGAAAATGATATTTTACTTAAGGTATATGTGAAGGATGATGATGTATCAAAAGAACTCCTTTCATATATGACAGAACTTGGTAAACTTACAGACAAGATTTCTGTTGAAGAGGTAAAAGATGAAGCAAAGGCGCCTGTTGTAGAAATACATAGAGACGGAGAATACAGCGGTCTGGCATTCCACGGTGTTCCGGGAGGACATGAATTTACTTCATTTATTCTTGGTATATACAATGTATCAGGTCCGGGACAGGGATTAAGTGATGATATAAGAGAGAAGATACTTAATATAAAGGATAAAGTATCATTTAAAATCTTAGTATCACTCAGCTGTACAATGTGTCCTGATCTTGTTGTAGCGGTACAAAGAATTGCTTCGTTAAATACGAATATTGATGCACAGGTTTATGATATAAATCATTTCGGAGATCTCAGAGAAAAGTATCATGTAATGAGTGTGCCGTGTTTGGTAATGAATGAAGATAAAGTTTTCTTCGGTAAGAAGAGTATAGAAGAAGTTCTTGAGTATATAAATAATTAAATATTAAAACTATTGAATTCAGTAGGCTGAACCGTGTTATAAAAGTGAAGTTTTGTAACGGTTCAGCCTTGCTTTTTATTTGGAAAAGATGATAAAATATTGAATGTCTTACAACGTAAATTGTAATATATTTATGGTCGAAGTTGTGGCTTATAAATATCGTTTATAAGCTTTTTAGGTCAAAATGAGGAGAATAATAATGAAACTTAATCAAATAAGTATTTTAGAAAATGCAGCGGCATGGGAAAAACTTGGATACTCTCTACCAAAGTATGACAGAGAGCAGGTGAAAAATAATACACTTGCAAATCCGAACTGGATACATTTCGGTGCCGGGAATATTTTCAGAGCATTCCAGGCAAATGTTTTAAACAATCTTTTAAATGAAAAGAAAACAGATATAGGTCTTGTTGTTGCAGAAGGTTTTGATTATGAAATAATAGATAAGGCATTCAAGTCATTTGACAATCTTACAATATATATGAAGCTCTGCTGTGACGGAACGGTTGAGAAAAATATTGTAGGCTCGGTTGTAGAGTCTTTGAGAGTAGATCCTGAAAATGCGGATTATGAAACATTAAAGGAGCTTTTCAGAAAACCTTCGCTTCAAATGGTAAGTTTTACAATTACTGAAAAGGGATATGCTGTGGTGGATGGAAACGGTAATACTCCTGCAGGTATTGAGGCTGATTTTAAAGTAGGACCTGAAAAAGCAACCAGCTATATGGGTAAGGTATGTGCTATGCTCTATGAGAGATTTAAGGCAGGTGCACTTCCGGTTGCCATGGTAAGTATGGATAACTGCTCACATAATGGTGATAAGCTTAAAGGCGCCGTAACAGCATTTGCAAAGAATTGGTCTGATAACAATGTCTGTGACAAAGGATTTTTATCATATGTAGAAGATTCCAAAAAGGTAAGTTTCCCATGGTCTATGATTGATAAAATAACACCGAGACCGGCTGACTCCGTAATGGATATGCTTGTTAAAGACGGTATAGAGGATGTTGATTTTGTTAAGACAAGCAAGAATACATTTGTGGCACCGTTTGTAAATGCAGAAGAGGCTGAATACCTTGTAATTGAGGACAATTTCCCGAACGGCAGACCTAAGCTTGAAGATGGTGGAGTAATGTTTACAAAGCGTGAAGTTGTAGATATGGTAGAGAGAATGAAGGTATGTACATGCCTTAATCCATTACATACAACTCTTGCAATATATGGATGTCTCTTGGGATATGAAAAAATCAGTGATGAGATGAAAGATACAGAGCTCACAAAACTTATTCAGACTATCGGATACAAAGAGGGACTTCCTGTAGTTACAGATCCGGGAATTATAAATCCTAAAGATTTCATAGATACAGTAGTAGAGGTAAGACTTCCAAATCCGTTTATGCCTGATACACCGCAAAGAATTGCCTGTGATACATCACAAAAGCTTGCAATAAGATTCGGTGAGACGATAAAGGCATATGAGAAGAGCGAAAGTTTAAAGGTATCAGACCTTAAGCTTATACCACTTGTATTTGCAGGTTGGGCAAGATATCTTATGGGTATCGATGACAATTTAAATAAATTTGAGCTCAGTCCGGATCCTTTACTTGATAAGGTGGTTCCTATGGTGGCAGATATTAAAATCGGAGATACTGATGTACATTCAAGACTGGAAAAGCTCTTTAGCGATGCTTCTATATTTGGAGTAAATCTTTATGAAGTAGGTCTTGGAGAACTTTCTGAGAATTATTTTGTTGAACTTATAGCCGGAAAGGGAGCTGTAAGGGAGACATTGAAGAAATATGTGGGATAATATCGGTAACTTTGGTTACTTTTATTGTATAGATATTATAGAAGGAGAAATTTATGCAAATGACTTGGCGCTGGTACGGAGAAGGAAATGACTCCGTCACCTTAAAGCAAATCAAGCAGATTCCGGGTGTAGAGGGCATTGTTTGGGCACTACATAATAAGGCTGCAGGAGAAGTTTGGGAAGTGGCCGAAATCGAAGAGGTAAGAAAGCAACTAATGCCTTATGGTTTTAATATGGATGTTGTTGAGTCGGTAAATGTTCATGATGATATAAAGATAGGCTTACCTACGAGAGATGCACTTATAGAGAACTATAAAACAACTCTAAAAAATCTTGCAAAATTCGGTGTAAAAGTTGTATGTTACAACTTTATGCCTGTATTTGACTGGACCAGAACTGATTTACATCATGAGTTGCCTGACGGTTCAAATGCACTTTTTTATGAAAAGAAAGTTATCAGAGAAGATCCTATTGAGATGGCAAAATATATCATAGAAGGGTCAAAGGGATATACAATGCCGGGTTGGGAGCCTGAGAGACTTGAGCATTTAAAGGAACTTTTTGAGGCATATAAGCCTGTTACAAAAGAAAAGCTTTGGGAAAACTTAAAGTATTTCTTGGAGGCAATAATGCCTACTTGTGAGGAATGTAATATCAAAATGGCTATTCACCAGGATGATCCGCCATGGGATATTTTCGGACTTCCAAGACTTTTGGTTGATGAAGCTGCAATCGATAAGTTTTTAAAGCTTGTAGACAATCCTTATTCAGGACTTACACTTTGTTCAGGTTCATTGGGAGCAAATGAGAAAAACAGAGTTGCAAATATAGTAAGGAAGCACTGTGACAGAATCTACTTTGCACATATAAGAAATGTAAAGCACTATGAAGGAGGAGATTTCTCGGAAGTTTCACATAGAGATTGTGACGGAGATGTAGGAATCCTTGATATTATAAAGGCTTATCACGACTGTGGATATACAGGATATATTCGTCCTGACCATGGAAGACATATCTGGGATGAAAAGTGTAGACCTGGATACGGTCTGTATGACAGAGCACTTGGTGTAATGTATATTCTTGGTGTATGGGACGCACTTGAAAAATTTGATAAGAAATAAGGTTTTAAGGGGAGGTTATGCCTTTCCTTTTATGTTATGTGAAAACTTTTTTAATTAAAATAATTAACATATGTTAATTGCTTGTATCTGTTAATATATGTGTTTCATAGATTACAATTAATTATGTAAGAAAGTTGTAATTTTTTAGAAAGGTAATTTACATTGCATTATTTGTTGAATGATGTTATTATCCTAAATGTTTCGTTAAGAAATATTAAATTAATTTGATATATGGAGGGATATATGAAACGTTTAATAGCGACACTTACATTAGGATTAGGTTTAACATTTGGAGCAGTTTTTGCAGCTAATGCGGCTCCATCAACAATTATTATACCGTCAAGAAGTACTGCTGCAGTAGTGGCAACATCATCAACAGCAACACCTTCAACACCATCTGTTGCAACACCTTCAAGTTCAGGAAGAGGAAGAGGAGGTTCTTCATCATCAGGCGGTTCAGGTTCAAGCAACAGAAGAAGCAGTTCAGTATCAACTTTAAGCTCTTCAGCAGGTACATGGGTGAAGGATGCCAACGGCTGGTGGTTAAACTATGGTGCAGGAAATTATGCAAAGAATACTTGGGTATTCAAGGATTCTAAATGGTATTATTTCAATGCAGACGGTTATATGTATACTTCATGGTTACATATCAATAATAACTGGTACTACTTACATGATGACGGACATATGAACATCGGTTGGTTACTCACAGAGAATACACATCTTTGGTACTATTTCGATGCTAACGGTGCTATGTGGTACAATGCAACAACTCCTGACGGTTACTATGTAAATAATGACGGAGTTTATGTAGCAAAATAATTCAAGAATAATTCAAGCGGACAGGGATATTGCCTGTCTGCTTTTTTAGTATAATGCTCGCAGAAAACTTTACGTATTCCGTTATGGAAAAGTAAGAAAAACACAAACTTTACACTTGAAGCACACATTTTGAACATATCTTTTGTAGATAATGCAGAGCATAAACAACAAACCCCATTTTAGAAACGAGGTACAATATGCAAAAGAATAAAAAGAAAATGTGTGCTTGGCTTATAACTATGGCACTTGGATTAGCAATAGTAGGTTGTTCAAATAACAAGACAATAACTACAACAGAAACTACAATGCAGCAGAGCGAAACTACTGCAACCGATACTTCAAGTATAACTACAGTTGGTGAGTACTCGGATGAAGATCTGGATACTTCATATTCAGACTCAGATACGAAGATTGAACTCAGTGCAGGTAGTGCCGATATAACAGGTGACGGTGCTACATTTGAAGACGGAAATATTAAAATAACAAAGGCGGGTACATATGTTCTCAGCGGAGACTTTGACGGACAGATAATAACTGAAGTCGGTGATGAGGATGTGGTACACCTGGTATTCAACGGTGTAAATATTACAAATACCACATCGTCAGCTATTAATGCAGCTACAGGAAAGAAAGTTGTAATCACACTTGTAGACGGAACAACAAATACACTCAGTGACGGAACAAGCTATGAGTATGCAGACGGTGAAGATGAGCCTGATGCAACACTTTTTGTTAAAAACAATTTAACTATTAACGGAAACGGAAGCCTAAACATTGATTCTAATTATGCAGCGGCAATAAAATCCAAAGACAACCTTATTATACTTGGAGGAAATATCACTATTGATTCTGTAGATAAGGCTATAAAGGGTAAAGATTCTGTTACTATTGAAAATGCAAATATAACTATAAATGCGGAAGATGACGGAATCACAACAGACGGAGCGCTGGTAATAAACAGCGGAAATATTAATATAAAGAAGGCCGGAGAAGGTCTTGAGGCTGTTACTATTGATATTAACGGTGGAAATATTGATATTGTTGCAACAGATGACGGTCTTAATGCAAGGGGACTTATCGATGACAGTGCCTCAGACGCCGAGAAGGAAGCATATGGAGAGGAAAACCAGGCTGATACGTACTTAAAGATCACAGGCGGAGTGGTGAATGTAGATGCAGGAGCAGACGGTATTGATTCAAACGGTCAGGTATATATTGAAGGAGGAACTGTATATATATCAGGAGCTACTTCAGGTCCGGACGTTGCACTTGATTACAACGGTGAAGCAACTATTTCAAGCGGTACATTTGTAAGTACAGGTGTTCAGGAGATGTCACAGACATTTTCAAGCAATTCAACACAGAACTTTATAACTGCTTACTATTCAAGTACTCTTGAGGCAGGAACGGAGATAAAGGTAACCGATAAGAGCGGTAATGTCGTTGTAAGTTATACGGCAGCCAAGTCATTCAGTTTTGCGGTTATATCTTCAGATAAGTTAACCACAGGAGAAACATATACGGTAACTGCAGGAGATAACAGTGATGAGGTAACTATAACAGCAGGTGGAAATACTATCGGTGAAAGTACCGGTGGAGGCATGGGAGGTCAAGGTGGACCGGATGGAAACGGAGGTCCGGGAGGAAATCCTCCTACAGGAGAGCCGCCACAAAAGCCTACCGATGCAAACGGCAATGAACTTGAAATGCCGGAGCCGCCAAGCAGTGATTCATCACAGACAGAAAAAAATTAAAAATTATATTTGATAAATGCATATAAAATGATAAACTTAGATAGAGGGTTGTTTGCCCTCTATTTTTTGATTTGAGGAGATTTATGAAGATATACATGGCACCTATGGAAGGTGTAACAAACTATGTTTTCAGGAAGGTATATATAAAGCATTTTAGCGGAGTGGACAAATTCTTTACACCTTTCATTACACCACATATGAAAAAAGGATTTTCAAAATCCGAATTGATGGAACTGAATTCAGAATACAATAAGGGACAATATCTGATACCGCAAATACTTACAAACAGTGCAGAAGATTTTTTAAAGCTTGCAGATGAAATTGAGGAGATGGGTTATAGTGAATTCAATATAAACCTTGGTTGTCCTTCAGGAACAGTAACATCAAAGGGTCGTGGCTCAGGTTTTTTACAGGACCCTGAAGCTTTAGACAGATTCTTTTATGAAATATTTGAGAAGAAAAATAATATAACAATTTCTGTAAAAACAAGAATAGGTTTTTCGGATTATGGAGAATGGGATGATTTACTAAAAGTATATAAAAAATATGATTTTAATGAAATAATAATTCATCCGAGACTACGAAGTGATTTTTATAAAAATAATATACACTTGCCTTCATTTACAGAAGCCTGCAACACTTTTAAACAGAATATTATATATAACGGTGATATAAAGACATTAGACGATGTCAATGATTTGAAAACAAAAATATTTGATGAGAAAGTTACAGGAATTATGATTGGAAGGGGTTTGGTAAGAAATCCTCTACTGGCCGAGTCCATAAAGGAAAACATAGAAACTATCTGTATTAGAAGGACGATAGAATTTTTGGATGATATAGTTGAAGAGTATATGTCTTTGGGTTTCGGAGAAAGAAATACTTTATTTAAACTCAAAGAAATCTGGGGAATGATAATGGGTGATGATGACAGATATGTAAAAATACTGAAAAAGATAAGAAAATCCGGTGGACTGAAAGAATATAAAATGGCTATAAATGAATTGTATTAAAGTAAAGCCGGAATTCAAGATGAAATTATTTATGAATAAGAATAATGTTATAAAAAAGTAAGAAAATTTAGAATATAAATTTGTTGCGGAATAATAAAAATTACTATATACTTTAAAAAGTATTGATAAAAATTTAATGCGTTTTATCACTACAAGAAACTGTTTTAGGAGGCAAAATTATGGGTGTATTGCAGTTCTTTGTTAATTGTTTTTGGTTTATTTTCTACGCACTTGCAGTTGTAGGAATGTTCAAGGCCTTTGAGAAGATGAATATTGAAGGATGGAAATCAATTATTCCATTTTATAATGATTATCTTTACGCAGGAAAGACATGGGATCAGAAGTATATTATTTACTTTTGGTGTGCATTCATTCTTTCAAGAATAGTAGCATTGATAGCAGAAATCGGTGGATTTATCGGTTTCCTATTCGGTCTGGTAAGCTTTGCGTTCTTGGTACTCTTCATTGTTGCAAGAGCAAGATTCTGCTATTGGAAAGCAAAAGCTTTCGGATATGATGTAGGATTTGCAGTAGGCTTATTCTTTTTACCGTTCGTGTTTGAGATTATTCTCGGTTTCGGTGATGCACAGTATCAGGGAAATGTGTTCGCAGAGAGCGGATCACAGTATTAAAGTTAAATATTTACTACTATATAAAAGAGGGTTTTATCCCTCTTTTTTTTATTTATATATTTTCGATATAAAAATATATAAAAGCTTTGAATAAGGCATCAAAATACTTAAATATATAGACTAATAATCAAAAAATAATATATGCGAATTCATAATAAACAATGCAAAAAAAGAAAAACACTTTTTGCAAAAATATATATAATTTATTATAAGAATGAACAATATTTTACAAAAATAGTAAAATATAGATTATATTATATCAATGTATATATTACTTGACGATAATTATTTTTGCATATATAATAAATTTAAGTACAATTTTCACATATTTATATAAGGAGGATTTGAAATATGGGTAAAAGAAAGTTGTTAGAAGGCATACGAGTCATCGAATATGCGAATTTTGTTGCAGCACCTATAAGCGGTAGAGTTTTAGCAGATTGGGGTGCAGAAGTAATAAAAATTGAACCTGCATTTGGAGATATGACTAGAGCCGTAGGAATGCAATGGAATTTTCCTACCGGAGAAGATGAATGTCCACTATTTGAGATGGAAAACTCCGGAAAGAAGGGTATTGTAGTTGACACAGGAACACCTGAGGGAGTCGAGATAATATTTAAATTACTCGAATCTGCTGATATTTTCTTGACTAATACTCGAGAAAAAGCTTTGGTTAAAAGCGGTTTAGACTATGAAAGTGTTCACAAGAGGCTTCCACATGTTATATATGCTCATTTGTTGGGATATGGTGAAAAAGGGCCTGCAAAGGATAATCCGGCATTTGATTATACAGCATATTTTGCAAGAGGTGGAGTAGCAGCAAGTCTTATGGAGAAGGATACATCTCCATGTAATTCAGCGGCGGCATTAGGTGATCATTATGCTGGAATGAACCTTACAGCAGGTATACTGGCTGCTCTGTATAATAAAGGTCAGACAGGAGAAGGCGAAAAAGTAACAGTGTCTTTATTCCATACAGCTGTATTTGGATTAGGCTTATATGTTAATGCGGCACAGTATGGATACAATATGCCGATAACACGTAAGAATCCTCCAAATCCACTTAATACTACATATAAGTGTTCTGATGGAAATTGGTTGCAATTAGCGTTTTTCCAATACGACAAGTGGTTCCCGGGATTTTGCGATATAGTAATAGAACGTCCGGATTTGAAGGATTCTAAATATAGCACAATGAAAAGTGTTGTAAATTATATTGAAGAATTTGTAGATATGATGGAAGTTGAATTTGCAAAACGTCCTATAAATGAATGGTGTGAGAGATTACAAAAAGCAGGTATTCCATTTGAAAAGTTACAGACTCCAGTTGATATTGCAAATGATATGCAGTGTTGGGATAATGACTTCTTGATTAAAATAAAATACAGAAATGGAAATGAAAGAACTATGTTCACAAATCCTGTACAATTCCCAAAGAGAGAAAAGGAAGAGTACAAGCTTTCACCTTTACTTGGAGAACATACAGTAGAAGTATTAAAAGAGGCAGGATACAGTGATGATGAGCTTAACAAACTCAGAGAAAACAAAGTTATAAATTAATCATAATTAATGAGGTAGAAAAGTGTATACAATGGGATTGGATTTCGGCTCTACTGCGTCAAAGGGAGTCGTGCTAAAGGATGGTAAAGAAATCGTTTGTACGGCAATTATTACCTCAGGCACAGGCACCAGTGGACCGGAACGTGTAAAGGAAAAATTGTTAACGGAAAGTAATCTTTTAGAAAGTGATATGGAGGCTGTTGTTGTAACCGGTTATGGAAGAATGACATATCAGGGAGCAAAAAAGCAGATTAGTGAGTTGAGTTGTCATGCTAAAGGAGTACACTTTCTTGTTCCGGATGTAGGAACAGTTATTGATATTGGTGGACAGGATATAAAGGCGCTTTTATTAGACAAGAATGGAAATTTATCTAATTTTGTCATGAATGATAAATGTGCAGCAGGTACAGGCAGGTTCTTAGATGTTATGGCAGGGGTATTGGAAACAGAGGTTTCAATGTTGGGTGAAATTTCAATGATGTCAAAATCACCTGTTAATATAAGCAGTACATGTACAGTATTTGCAGAGTCGGAAGTTATTTCACATTTGTCTGCAGGTGTTAATAAAGAAGATATAATAGCCGGAATCCATATTTCTGTAGCAGGTAGAGTGGCAGCACTTGCAAAAAGAGTTGGTATAAAGGATAAAGTTGTCATGGTTGGTGGAGTGGCAAAAAACATAGGTGTCGTGAAGGCTATGGAAGATGCGCTTGGAAAGAATATAGAAGTTCCTAAACTCGCTCAGTTGACAGGAGCTTTAGGTGCAGCTCTTTTCGCATTCGAAGCATTGAATAAGTGATAATAAGTAAAGGAGGAAAAATGGCAGAAGAAAATAAAATCACTGCGATGAAGATGATTAACGGTCTTTTAGCCAAGTCTTACAAAGAGGCGTGGGAGGCTAAAGAAAAAGGAATTCCGGTAGGTTGGTCTACATCTGTATTTCCACAGGAAATTGTAGAGTGTTTTGGATTACCTTTGTTATATCCGGAAAACCAGGCGGCCGGTGTAGCAGCTAAAAAGGAGTCATTGTCATTACAGGAAAAGGCTGAATCAAGAGGATATTCTATTGATTTATGTGCATATGCAAGAACAAATTTTGGATTACTTGAAAACGGCGGATCTGAAAATCTTAATATGCCGAAGCCGGATTTTGTGTGTTGTTGTAATAATATTTGTAATGAAGTTATAAAATGGTATGAGAGTCTTGCAAGAGAGCTTAATATACCTCTAATAATGATTGATGCGGCATATAATAATTCAGGAGAAGTGAGCCAGAGTCGTATTGACTATTTTGTAGAGCAATTTAAAGAAGCTGCAAATCAATTGGAAAAAATTTCAGGAAAGAAGTTCGATCCTAAAAAATTAGAAGAAGTTATGGCTATTTCATCCGAAAACGGCAAGTTGTGGAAAGAGTCAATGTCATTATCAAAAGATGTATATCCTGCTCCAATGAATGGATTTGACTTATTTTCATATATGGCAGTTATAGTTTGTTATAGAGGGAAGAAAGAAACTACAGAGGCCTTTAAGCTACTTATTTCTGAACTTAAAGAACATATAAAGAACGGTACAACTTCTAACAGATGTGAAGAAAAGTATAGAATAATGATGGAAGGAATACCGTGTTGGCCATATATCGGATACAAGATGAAGTCTTTTGGAAAATATGGTGTAAACATGACAGGAAGCGTTTATCCTCATGCATGGGCTTTAGTATATGAGAAGAATGATCTTGACGGATTAGCAAGAGCATACTGTAGTATGTTCAACAATGTTGATTTGAATAAGATGACAGATTACAGAGTAAATGCTCTTAAAGACGGAAACTGTGAGGGTGTATTCTACCACATGAATCGTAGCTGTAAGCTTATGAGCTTTATACAATATCAAATGGCTAGAGAAGTACATGAAAAAACAGGTTTACCATATGCTTCATTTGATGGAGATCAAGCCGATCCGAGAGCTTTTTCAGACGCACAATTTGAGACAAGACTTCAAGGTTTAGTAGAAGTCATGGAACATCAAAAAGAAAATGGAGGTAAGGCAGATGACAACAATTGATAATCTAATAAGTGAATTGGAACATGTTGCTGAAAATCCAAGAGAAGCGGTTGCTGATTATTTGAGTAAAACAGGAAGCAAAGCAGTTGGAGTTGCACCTGTATACACACCTGAAGAGCTGGTTCATGCAGCAGGTATGTTGCCGGTAGGCATTTGGGGTGGACAAAATGTTACATTAGATCTGGCCAAACAATATTTTCCTGCATTCTGTAATTCTGTAGTGTTTACGTGTATGGAATTAGCATTAAAAGGCACATATAATCAATTGTCCGCAGCTATTATTCCGGGTATGGATGATACATTGATTTGTTTGGGACAAAACTGGAAAGCTGCTATTAAGGATATTCCATTTATTACACTTGTATACCCACAGAATAGAAAATTATCTGCAGGTGTAAAGTATCTTGTTTCTGAACTTGAGAACGTAAAAAAAGAATTAGAGAAGGTTTGTGGAAAAGAAATATCTGAGGAAGCAATTTTTAACAGCATAGATATTTACAATGAGCATAGAAAGACTATGAGAGAGTTTGTTGAGTTGGCAGCAAAACATCCTAATTCTATAAATAATGTACAAAGAAGCCATATAATAAAGTCAGCTTACTTTATGTTAAAGGAAGAACATACACAAAAGGTAAAGCTCATCAATGATGAGTTAAAAAAATTACCTGAAGAAAAGTATGACGGTCACAAGATAATAACAACAGGATTCATTCTGGATTCCAAAGAAATTCTTGAAATTATGGAGTCTAACGCGTTAAGGATTGTTGGTGATGATATTGCTCATGAAACAAGACAGTTTAGAACCGATGTGCCAAGAAAAGAAAATGCGCTCTTAAGCATTGCAACACAGTGGTCAGAAATAGAAGGATGCTCTTTCGCATATGATCCTTTTAGAATTAGAGGAAAGATGGTTGCTAAGCTTGCAAAAGATAGAGATGCGGAAGGTGTTGTATTTGCACTTTTAAAATTCTGTGATACAGAAGAGTATGATGCTCCTATTTTGTTGGACGATATTCATGATGCAGGATTAAAGGCTGTTACAATTGAAATTGACCAGGAGTCAGGTAGCATTGAACAAATAAGGACAAGATTACAAACATTTGCTGAAATGCTTTAAAAAAGCGGGGGTAATATGATTTTAAAAAAAGAACACGAATTGTTAAGAAAAACTATCAGAGATTTCGTAGAAAGAGAGATGTCTACTTATCCCGATGAGGTTGATAAAACCGGGAAAATCCCGGAGGAAGTTATTGATAAACTGGTAAAGTATAAGTTTATTTCATCAATAATTCCAAAGGAATACGGTGGTGCAGGAGCAGATTATGTTTCTTATGCCATAATTATGGAAGAAATCAGTAGGAGATGTGCATCTACAGGAACATATATTACAGCAGGGTCATCTCTTGTTGCACTTCCTTTGGTAAACTTTGGAACACCTGAACAAAAAGAAAAGTATTTAAGGCCACTTGCAGAAGGAAAATACATTGGAAGCTTTGGATTAACAGAACCCGGAGCAGGATCAGATGCAGGAGCAGGACAGACAATTGCTATTGATAAGGGTGAATATTACGAATTAAGCGGAAGAAAATGTTTTATAACTAACGCTCCTATTTGTGATTTTGCAATAATTTCCGCAATGACGGATAAAAGTAAGGGAACTAAGGGGATAAGTACTTTTATAGTTGAATCTAAATGGGATGGTTTTTCAGTCGGTGCACATGAAGATAAGATGGGAATTCGTGGTACAGAGACTTCAGATATTATATTGGATAAAGTAAAGGTTCCTAAGTCTAATTTACTTGGAGGAGAAGGCCGTGGCTTTAAGATAATGCTGAACACATTGGATTACGGACGAATTGGAGTAGCAGCACAGGCTCTTGGAGTTGCACAAGGAGCATTAGATGAAGCGATAAAGTACACTCAAGAAAGAATTCAGTTTAATAGACCTTTAGCAAAATTCCAAAATACGCAGTTTACCATTGCAGATATGGCTACAAAGGTTCAGGCTGCAAGATTGCTTGTGTATGATGCAGCTATGAAAAAAGATAGTGGCGGAGTACCTGGACTTGAGTCAGCTATGGCAAAATATTATGCAGCAGAAACAGCAAACGAAGTTGCATATAAAGCACTACAACTCCATGGAGGATACGGATATATCAAGGATTATCCTATTGAGAGAATATATAGAGATGCAAGGATTTTGTCAATTTACGAAGGAACATCACAGGTACAACAAATGGTTATTGCAGGCCATGTGATAAAAAAGTGATAAAATAACAAGCTTATAGTTTATTTTAATTAACATGGAGGATTTATTTTGAGAATTATAGTATGTGCAAAACAGGTACCTGATACTACAGAAGTGCGTATAGATCCTAAAACAAATACGCTTATAAGAGATGGTGTACCTAGTATTTTAAACCCGGATGATGCAAATGCCTTGGAGGCAGCGTTAACAATAAAAGATAAGTTACCTGATACAATAGTAAGTGTCATTTCTATGGGACCGCCACAGGCTGAAAACATGCTTAGAGAGTGCTTGGCTATGGGTGCGGATGAAGCATATTTGATTTCAGACAGAGCGTTCGGCGGATCAGATACATGGGCTACATCAAATGCATTGGCATCAGCATGTCGCAAATTGAAAGATTATGATTTTATATTTGGTGGAAGACAGGCAATAGATGGAGATACAGCTCAAGTAGGACCACAAACAGCAGAAAAACTTGGAATTCCACAGATAACATATGTGCAGGATATTGTATTAAATGATGATAACACTGTGACAGTACAAAGACAGCTGGAAGATGGATATGAAGTAATAAAGGTAAAGTCACCGGCTATGTTGACTGCTGTTAAAGAATTAAACAGTCCAAGATACATGAGCGTTGATAGAATATTCGAAGCTATGAAGATGGATATAACACGTTGGAATATTGATGATTTGGACGTATCACCAACAGATGTAGGTCTTAAGGCATCTCCTACAAGAGTATATAAATCCTTTACTCCACCGGCTAAGGGAAATTCTGTTATGCTTGAAGGAAGCGTAAAAGATATGGTTGAACAATTGGCTATCAAGTTTAAACATAATCACATTATCTGATAGGAGGAAAGCATGGATAACAGAGATATAAAATCATTTAAAGGAGTGTGGGTATTTGCCGAACAACGTCAGGGAGTACTTACACCTGTAGTTATTGAACTTTTGGGAGAAGGAAAGAAACTCGCAAGTAAGATTGGCGTTGAGCTATGTGCATTTCTTGCAGGAGATAATGTTGATGATTTGATACCTGAGCTTATACAACACGGTGCTGATAAGGTATATTATGTAAATAATAAGTTATTACACAATTATACTACAGACGGTTATGCAAAGGTGTTGGAAAAGGCAGTAGAAGAGTATAAGCCTGAGATAATTCTTATTGGAGCCACCCATATAGGTAGAGATTTGGCACCAAGAATTGCTTCAAAACTTAACACAGGACTTACTGCAGATTGTACAAAGCTTAAAATAGATGAGGAAGATGGAAAGCTTTTGCAGACAAGACCTGCATTTGGCGGTAATTTGATGGCAACTATTATCTGCCCTGAAACAAGACCTCAAATGTGTACAGTTCGTCCGGGAGTTATGGATAAGGCTATAAAAGATACATCAAAAACAGGAGATATCATTGACGTAAAGGTTGATTTATCCGAGGACGATATAAGAACAGAAGTATTAGATATAATAAAAATTAAAAAGGATATGATTCCTTTAACTGATGCGGATATTATAGTATCAGGTGGAATGGGAATCAAGAATGCGGACGGTTTTAAACTATTAAAGGAGCTTGCAGATATCTTGGGAGGCACTATAGGTGCTTCAAGAGCTACAGTTGACGCAGGATGGATTGACAGATCAAGACAAGTTGGGCAAACAGGAACAACTGTACGTCCAAAAGTGTATATTGCATGTGGTATTTCAGGTGCTATACAGCATTTGGCCGGTATGCAGGATTCGGGAATTATTGTTGCTATTAATACAAATCCCAACGCACCTATATTTGATGTAGCTGATTATGGTATTGTAGGAGATATATATGAAGTAGTCCCACAACTAATAGAGCTTTTAAAAGATGGTGCTCGTTTAGAAGAATTATTTAATAAAGGTTAAGGAGGAAGTATATGGATAAGAATACTTCTCAAAAATCAGCTTTAGGGGCAATGTTTTCAGTTGCAGCGGTTTGGTTTGGCACACATGTAGGTGGTGGATTTGCAACAGGTAATCAAACTGTACAGTATTTTGTAAAGTATAGATTTACCGCCCTGTTTATGCCTGCATTGGTAATAATACTTTTGGGATGGTGCTATTATAATGGTGCAGTAATGGCTAAGAATCACAAAGCTTTCCGTTATGATGAATTGGCACATCATTTATATGCTCCATTTTCATCTGCAGGTAAATTGTTTTTTGATATTGCTTTCTTCGTATTGGTTGTAGTAGGTGCCGGTATTGCAATTGCAGGTGGAGGAAAGTTGTTTGCAAGCCTTTGGGGATTGAACTTTTACATCGGTTGTATAATAACAGGAGCGATATTCTTTGTTCTGACTATATTCGGAGCAGGACTTGTTAGAAAGGCATCTACAATTATAACAATTATGATTTTGGTTTGCCTTATTGCACTATTGATTCCGGGATTGTCACTTGGACAGGCAGGCATAAGTGAAGTTGCTGCAACAAAGCATGTAGAAGGATCTTTAGGAACTGCAATATGGAACGGATTGTTGTACGCCGGATTTCAGAGTTTGGTAGTTGCATCTATTATCAGTACATCTCAACTTCTTGATACAACAAAAAAATGTATGGGATTTGCTATAATTGGAACTGTTATAAACGGTCTTATGACAGCACTTTGTGCCATAATGATACTGGGAAATATGAATGCGCTCACACAACTTGAAGATGGTATGAGTCTTCCGATTTTCAATATAGCTAAATTTTTAAATGCACCAATTTTGTTATATGCATATTCAGTTATATTGTTCTGTGCATTTGTATCAACAGGTGTAGGAGTAGTATTTGGACTTGTAACAAGATTTGAGAAAGTTGGATTTAAATCATTAAATATCGAGCAAAGAAGAATAATTATATCACTCATTTCAATTGTGATAGCTACATTGTTGTCATTTGCAGGACTTACAAAGCTTATAGCTGTAGGTTATGGTTGGATTGGTAGAGTTTGTGTATTCTTGCTTGTAATACCTTTGGCAGTTGTGGCTCCTATAAAGAACGCGAAGTTTAAAAAGGAACACCCTGAAGTAGAATAAAAATAAGGTGAATCAGATGTAGATCGGGTATGGAAACATACCTGATCTTTTTTGAGAAAAAAATCAACTTTTGTAGTATAATTTACTAAGAAACATAATAAATCAGTTTAATAAATGGTTTTAAAGGATAAATAAAATGACAGAAGAGAAAAAGGTGTATACTGCCGAAGAAGTTTACAAGAGTATTTTAAAAAGGATTATAAGGCTTGAGCTTGAACCGGGACAACTTATAAGTGAAAATCAAATGTGCATAGATTATGGTGTATCACGATCTATAATAAGAAATGCATTTACAAAATTGGCACAGCTGAAATTTGTAGAAGTAAGACCTCAGAGAGGTACCTATGTAACACAAATTGATTTAAATTATATATCAGATCTGTTAATGCTTAGAACAGCGGTAGAAAAAGAAGTTATATATGAGATGTTTACCAAGTTGGATGAGTCTGCGAGACTGGAATTGGTAAAAAAGCTTGAGAAGAATATTGAAGAAGAAGAGAAGTATATAGATGAGAAGACATATTCGCGTAGATTTGGAATACTTGATAGCGAATTTCATAAAACTATGATAGACAGTGTGAACAGATACGCGTTAGTTGTAATTCTGAGTGATATTATGCTTCACATTTCCAGGTGGAGAAACTTTGATGTTAAGTTTGCAAATCGTATACATGAGCTTGTAGAGGAACATAAGAATATAGTAAAAGGGATAAAGAGTAATGACCTTTATAAAGCACAAGAGTGCATGGCTGCACACTTAGAAACAATTACAGATATATATGAAAGTGCAATAAAGCAATATCCCAAATATTTTATATCATAAAAAACGCAAAATAAAGCTTAAGTTTTGCAATCTTTATCAATATGGTAAAGTTTACTACATGGATCTGAAGTGCATTAATATTATAGTGCAATATTATGGCGAGAAATTATAATAATATACTAAATATACAAAAAATGATATAAAATAATAAATAGATAAAAAAATAAATAAAAAAATACATGTAAATATGGTAAAAATGCATATTTACAAAAATATTAAGAATTGATAATATTATAACATAGATGTTAGTTATATTATTAACACATTTATTTTTGGGATTACTTGTATACTAGTAGACAAGATATAAAGGAGAAATTTATGTACACATTAGGTGTTGATATCGGATCAACTACTTCAAAGGCTGTAATATTGGAGGATGGAGAAAACATAGTAGCTTCTTCAATAGTTGTAGCAACTGTGGGAACAGCCGGTGTAGAAGAAGCTGTAAAAAATGTACTAAACTCTTCAAAGTTGGAATTAAAAGATATTAAGTCGGTAGTTGCTACAGGTTATGGAAGAATGAACTACGATTTGGCTGATTACAAAGTCAGTGAGTTGACGTGCCACGCACTTGGAGTACATAAAGAGTTTCCTAATGTCAGAACGGTAATAGATATCGGTGGACAGGATGCGAAAGTAATATCACTTGCAGCTAACGGTAAAATGACAAATTTTGTTATGAATGATAAATGCGCTGCAGGAACAGGAAGATTTCTTGATGTGATGGCTAATATTCTTAATCTCCAAATAGACGAGTTGGAGATTGAGGCGTTAAAATCTGATAATCCTGCAAATATATCAAGTACATGTACAGTTTTTGCGGAGTCGGAGGTTATATCTCAGCTTGCTACAGGAAGGAATATACCGGACTTGGTAGCCGGAATATGTAAATCTGTTGCGATAAGAGTTGCAGCTTTAGCTAAGAGAGTCGGAATAGTTGAAGAAGTATGTATGAGTGGTGGTGTAGCTAAAAACTCAGGTGTTAGAAATGCTATGAGTAAAGAACTTGGTGTAGATATAGTGTTTAGTAAGAACGCTCAACTTATGGGAGCACTTGGAGCCGCAATATACGGCTTTAAAAAGTCATAAATTTTTATTTTAAAAAGTAGGAGGAAACCAGTGGAAGAAGCTAAAAAACAAAAGCCTACTATAGATCCAAACAGTGCAAAAGCCAGATTGGGTAAGATAGCAGCAAAGGCATACAGTGACTGCGTAGAGGCTAAAAAGCGAGGCGAATTGGTAGGATGGTGCGCAAGTAACTTTCCGGTAGAGATTCCTGAAACATTAGGATTATATGTATGTTATCCTGAAAATCAGGCAGCCGGAATTGCAGCCAGAGGTGGTGGAGAACGAATGTGTAGTGAGAGTGAAGGCGACGGATATTCTAATGATATATGTGCATATGCCAGAATATCTCTTGCATATATGAAGCTTAAGGAAGCACCGGAACAAGATATGCCACAACCGGATTTCGTTCTATGTTGTAATAATATATGTAACTGTATGATTAAATGGTATGAGAACATTGCTAAAGAATTGAATATTCCTATGATTATGATAGATATTCCTTTTAACCCTGATTATGAAGTTTCAGAGGCAATGACAGCTTATATCAGAAATCAATTCTGGGATGCAATACATCAATTAGAGGAGATTACAGGTAAAAAGTGGAGCAATGAAAGATACGAAGAAGTAAGAAAAATATCAGGAAGAAGCTCCAGAGCATGGCTTGAGGCAACTGCTACAGCTAAATACTCACCTTCACCGTTTAACGGATTTGATTTATTAAATCATATGGCTGTTATGGTTACAGCCAGAGGAAAGCTTGAAGCGGCGGAGGCAATGGAGACTTTGCTTAAAGAGTATAAAGAAAATCATGAAAAAGGTGAGTCTACATTTAAGGGTGAAGAAAAATACAGAATTATGTTTGAAGGTATAGCATGTTGGCCATGGCTTCGTGCTACAGCTACCGGACTTAAGAGTCGTGGAATAAATATGGTTACAACTATATATGCTGATGCTTTCGGATTTATTTATGATGACTTTGATGGAATGTGCAGGGCATATGCAAATGTTCCTAACTGTATGAATATAGAACATGCAAGAGATAAGAGAACAAAGCTTTGTAAAGATAACAGTGTTGAAGGACTTCTTGTACATACAAACAGATCTTGTAAACTTTGGTCGGGATTTATGTCTGAGATGAGCAGACAAATCGGTGAGGAGTGTGGAATTCCTGTTGTAAGTTTTGACGGAGATCAGGCTGATCCAAGAAACTTCTCCGAGGCTCAATATGATACAAGAGTTCAAGGTTTGACAGAAATTATGGAAGTAAATAAGGAAATTTAAGGGGGAGACTATGTGGCATTGTTTAGAAACTTTAAAAAAGGTTAGTGTGTCTCCAAAGGAACAGCTCGACAAATACCTTTCAGAAGGAAAGAAAGTTATAGCTGTTGCACCTGTATATACACCTGAGGAGATAATTCATGCTTTTGGATTTGTACCGATGGGAGTATGGGGAGCGGATATTGAAATAAACGAGTCAAAGAAATATTATCCTGCATTTATTTGCTCAATAATGCAGACTGTATTGGAACTTGGAATAAAAGGAAAATATTCCGGAGTAAGTGCAATAGTAGTTCCGTCACTTTGCGATTCGCTTAAAACTTTAGGACAAAACTGGAAATATGCAGTGAAAGATATTCCGTTTATACCGATGACTTACCCACAAAACAGAAAACCCGATTATGCGGTTGATTTTACTGTTGAAATGTATAAGAGAGTAATAAATGACTTGGAGAATATCACAGGTGAAAAGTTTGATGAGAGTAAACTCAAAAAAACATATGAAATCTATAATGAACATAATAGGGTAATGAGAGAATTCTCAAAGATTTCAGAAGATTATGAAGTATCTGCAGCAGACAGAAGTGCAGTGTTTAAGAGTGCATGGTTTATGCTTAAAGAAGAGCATACAGAACTTGTTAAGGAATTTATCGAGCTTATTAAAAAAGAAGGAAAGATTTCTAAGAAGCTGAGAGTTTACACAACAGGTATATTGGCTGATGCACCGGATTTACTTAATATATTTGACAGTAATAATCTGCAGATAGTAGGTGATGATATAGCATATGAATCAAGACAATATAGAACAGACATTACAAATGGAAATGATTTATATGCTTTAGCAAAGAAATTTTCAGAAATGGATAATTGTTCACTGCTGTATGACAGAGATAAAAAAAGAGTAAGCTTCATAATTGAAGAAGCTAAGAAGAAAAAAGCAGATGGTATAGTAGTTCTTATGACTAAATTCTGCGATCCTGAAGAATTTGATTATGTGCCAATAAAGAGAGCGGCAGATGAGGCAGGTATTCCACATATAAATATAGAAGTGGACAGACAAATGAAAAATTATCAGCAAGCAAATACTATGTTACAAACATTTGCAGATATGTTGATTTAGGAGGAACATCATGATTAATAAGGACAAAATGCCTGTGGTGATAGGCGTAGCATTCGTATGGTTTACAACTCAGTTTGGTGGCGGTTTTGCATCAGGAAACCAGTTGAGAGCATTCTTTTTGAACTTCGGAATATGGGCATTTGTAACCTGTATTCTTACTCAAGCAATCGGTGCATTCTATCAGTGGTATGCACTTAAATATGCTAAGAAACATGAATTATATAACTATGCAAGTTTCAATAAGAGCTTCTATAGATTTAATGATAAGTTCGGAAAAAGGGCCGGAGATGTTTTGGCTGTAGTTTTCAGTACATTATATGAATTGGTTTATATAGTAACCATTTGTGTAGCACCTGCAGCAGCTTTTGCAACCGGTGTAGCTACAATGGAAAAGTCCTTTGGAATTCATCATTGGATCGGAACAATATTTACAGGCTTATTTATCTTTATTGTTGCTGTTTACGGTACAAATGTTGTTAGAAAAGTGGCATCAACACTTTCAGTTTTAATAGTTGCAGGATTATTTCTTGTTTATATACCTAATATTGTTATGCAGTGGGGAGACATAATGTCAAATCTTTCAGCAGAGATTGCAAATCCTGCACCTGTCGGACCTGCTTTGATAAAGGGTATTGTATATGCTGCATTCCAGTTGGGTGCAATAGGTTTGCTTGTACAGCATGCTAAACCTTTTGATTCTCATCATTTGGCAAGGACATCAATGGTATACGGATTTTTTGTAAACGGTTTTATATGCTTACTTGCAGTTCTTGGGCTTACAGCTATTATAAATGAACCTGATTTTGCTAAGGAATCTATTCCTCTTATTATCCTTGTAAATAAAGGATTTGCACCTGATATCTTAAGACCTATGATTTCAATACTTATTGTTTTAGGTTCTGTATCAACCGCAGTAAATATGATTGCCGGAATGAGCAACAGAATTTGTTCATCTATTGATAAGAATTTTGATCCTAATAATAAACCGGGTGTAAATGTTATTGTTGTTACATTAGTATGTACATTACTTGCATTCTTTATTGCACAGTTAGGTTTAAACAAGATAGTTGCAGTTGGATATAAGTATTTAGGTTATCTTACAATACCTGTAATTATGATACCTTATCTTATTCATATGGCTGTTACAAAGTTTGATGAAGAGTAAATTAAAAAGGGAGAAGAAAGATGAGTAAACCTTTAGAGGGCGTGAAAGTAGTTGAGTTGGCAACATTTATTGCAGCTTCAACATCAGGAAGATTTATGGCTGATTTGGGCGCCGATGTTATAAAAATTGAATCAGCAAAAGGAGATCCGCTAAGATATACAGCACCAAGTGAGGGCAGACCTCTTGATATGTATGAGAATACAACATGGGATCTTGAAAACGGAAATAAAAGATGTATTTCTTTGGATATGAGAAACCCTGAGGCAAAGGAAGCATTCTTTAAACTTCTGGACACTGCAGATGTACTTATAACAAACTGGAGAGTACAGGCACTTGAGAGAGCAGGTTTAGACTATGAAACACTTAAGAAGAGATATCCTAAGCTTGTTTATGCTATTTGTACAGGATATGGAGAGTTCGGACCTGATAAGGACCTTCCGGGATTTGACTTTACAGCATTCTTTGCAAGAGGTGGATACCTTGATTCCCTAAGACAAAAGGGAAGCGTTCCTATGAATGTAGTACCGGGACTTGGAGACCATAATGTCGGAATGAACCTGGTTGCAGGAATTCTTGCAGCACTTTATCAGGCAAAAGTTAAGGGAGTTGGTGAAAAGGTTGAAACATCATTATTTGAAAGTGCTATATTTAATTTCGGAATGATGATTCAAGCATCGAACTATGAAGGAATAGCACAAAACTATCCTATAGATGTAAGAGAAAGTGCCAATCCTTTCAATGCAGCCTGGAGAACAAAGGATGAAAGATTTATCCAAACATGTATGCCTGACTACAATACTTATTATAAGAAATTTATGGCAGCTATCGGCAGAGAAGATTTGGTAGAAAGTGATAAGTATTTCCCGGTTCAAAGCTTACAGGCTAATAAACTTGGAACAGAAGTATATGATATTGTAATGGAAGCTATCAATAAGAAGGACATGGAGTATTGGAGAACAGTATTTACAGAGGCTGATATTCCGTTTGCTTTAGCACAAAACTGGATGGAAATCAGAAATGATAAGCAGGCTGAGGCGAACAATTGTTTCTATGATATGACATATGAAAATGGAAATACAAGACGATTGGTTAGACTTCCTGTAAAGTTTACAGAGATGGGAGCGCCTGATTATAAGAGAGGTCCACTTATCGGTGAGAACGGAAGAGAGGTACTGAAAGAAATAGGCTATAGCGATTCTGATGTAGATAAGCTCATAGATACTAATGCTCTGTACATCTGGGAAAAAAAGTAAAAAAGCAAAAAAGGACTTTATAGTCCTTTTTTAGCTCAATTTAACTTGTATACAAGTATCTCATTGATTTTAAAGGTAGGAAAATGTTTGTAAATATTATTGAAGTATTAAAAAATAATGCGATTAAATATGCTGATAATATAGCGCTCGAGGATGAGAATAAGAGTTTATCCTGGAAAGAATTGGATAAAAGTTCAGATAGCATTGCACAAATTTTTCTAAAAATGGGATATGAAAAAGGCTGTCACATTGGAGTATCCGGTAAGAACAGTATTGAATGGGCTGAGATTTTTCTGGGGATTTTAAAGTTTGGCGGTATACCTGTATTATTAAATACTCAATGGAAAACATGTGAACTTAAAAAAATTGTAGAACACTGTGATATTGAATGTATTATATATGATAATAATATCACTACTATGAATAAATTATGTAGTGACAAGGTTAAGTGTATTTGTTTCAGTGAAGTTAAGGATAATATAATATTTTCAAGTGATATTAAGGCTTGTAATGCTGATATTAATGCAAAAGATACTGCATGTATAATTTTCACATCAGGTTCTACTTCCATGCCAAAGGCGGTTATGTTAAGTCATGAGAATATATTGAGCAACTCAAGCTCTATTGTTAAGGCATTGCATTGGAACAGTGAAGATAAGATGTGTATATGTGTACCTATGTTTCACTGCTTTGGGCTTACAGCAGGATTAATCTCAGGAATAGTAAGTAAGGCCGGTGTATATATAATTGGTGATTTTAGAAATAAAAAGGTATTTGAAGCAATAACAACTAAAAAGTGTAATATTCTCAGTGGTGTTCCAAGTATGTTTCTAATTTTCTATGAAAAATACGGAGACAGAAAATTTTTCGGTTTGAAGAGCGGGATTATTGCCGGATCACCTATACTATTGAATGATTACAGAAAAATTCTTGCTATGTTTCCAAAGATGAAACTGTTAACTTCATACGGTCAGTCCGAGACATCACCATGTGTAACAGTATCTGATTGGGACACTGATATAGAAAATATGCCTATTCATTGCGGAAAAGCGATAGAGGGTGTAAGCGTAAAAATTGACAGTGATTTCGTTCTTAAAGAGGGAGAAAATATACTCTGTGGCGAGGTATTGGTCAAAGGTGTCAATGTTATGCAGGGATATTATAATAATCCTATTGAAAACGAAAAGATATTTACGAATGACGGATGGCTAAGGACCGGAGATTTGGGATATTTAGACAGTGACGGTAATCTATACATAAAGGCCAGAAAAAAGGATGTTATTATAAAACTTGGTGAAAAAATATCACCAATGGAAATAGAAGAAGTTGTATACAAGATAGACGGCATAAAACATGCAAAGGTATGTGGTATTCCTGAAAAAATAGTGCAGGAAGAGGTAGCTCTTTGTATTGTTACAGACAGGGAGATTTCAGATGAATATATTATTGATTATTTGAAACAATATTTATCGGAATATAAATTACCAAAAAAAATTTTTAGATTTGATAGTTTCCCTTCTACCTCAAATGGAAAGATAGATATTGCCGCATTAAAAAATAAGATTAATAGAATATTAGACAAAGGAGAAAATCAATGTCAGAATGCTATTTTACAGAACAACATGAATTGATTAGAAAGCTTGCAAAAGATTTTGCTGAGAAAGAACTTACGAAGGAATTACTCGATGAAGTGGAAGAGACAGGGGTATTTCCGGAGGAAGTATTGCAGAAGATGGCTAAGGCCGGATTCTTTGGAATAAAGATTCCAAAAGAACTTGGTGGACAAGGAGCGGATGCAAGAAGCTATGTCCTTGTAATGTCAGAAATAGCAAAGGCATCAGGTGTTGCCAGTATATATGTATCAAGCCCTAATTCGCTCTCAGGTGGGCCGTTGTTGATAGCAGGAAATGATGAGCAAAAGAAAAAGTATCTAACTCCGGTTGTTAAAGGTGAAAAGAAACTTGCGTTTGCTTTAACTGAGCCGGGTGCAGGATCTGATGCTGCAGGTATGACTACAACAGCGGTAAAAGACGGAGATTATTATATCTTAAACGGAAGAAAATGCTTTATAACAATGGCTCCTTTATCAGATTATGCAGTTGTTTTTGCAAAAACAGATATGACAAAGGGAACAAGAGGTGTAAGTGCATTTGTAATTGATATGAAACAGGAAGGTGTCAGTTGCGGAAAACACGAAGACAAGATGGGACTTATAGGATGTGCAACATCTGATATCGTTATGGAAAATGTCAGAGTGCATAAATCAGACATGCTTGGAGAAGAGGGCAAAGGATTTAATCTTGCTATGGCTACACTTGATACAGGTAGACTTGGTGTTGCATCACAGGCAATAGGTGTTGCTGAAGCATGTTTGGAAGAGGCGTGTAAATACGCAAAAGAAAGAAAACAGTTCGGAAAGAACATAGGCGCATTCCAGGCTATAGGATTTACAATAGCGGATATGGCAACAAAACTTGAAGCGGCAAAGCAATTGACATATAGAGCTGCATATATGATGGATACAAAGCAGGATTCGGGTATGGCTGCCAGTATGGCAAAACTCTATGCAACAGAAATTTGTAATGAAATAGCTGCAAAGGCTGTACAGATACATGGTGGATACGGATATATCAAAGATTATAAGGTTGAAAGAATGTATCGTGATTGTAGAGTATTTACTATATATGAGGGAACAAGTCAGGTTCAACAGATTGTTATCAGCTCAAAACTACTAAGGAAATAACGGAGGATACAAATGAAAATATGTGTATGTGCTAAACAGGTTCCTGATACAAATGAAGTAAGAATTGATCCTGTTAAGGGAACATTGATAAGAGAAGGAGTGCCTTCAATATTGAATCCTGATGATGCAAATGCTTTAGAAGCCGCACTTCAGCTAAAAGATGAATATAAAGATACTACAATATCAGTTATAAGCATGGGACCTCCACAAGCAACATATATGCTTAGAGAATGTCTTGCTATGGGTGCAGATGAAGCAGTTCTTTTGAGTGACAGGGCATTTGGTGGTGCCGATACCTGTGCTACATCTACAACAATTGCAGCAGGTATTAAGATGCTTGGTGATGTGGATATTATATTTGGAGGTAGACAGGCTATTGACGGAGATACTGCTCAAGTTGGACCACAGGTTGCTATGAGACTTGGAATTCCTGTAGTTACATATGTACAGAAAATTGTAGAATATACAGGAGATAAAATAAAAGTACAAAGACAGTTGGAAGACGGTTATGAAGTCATAGAAGTGAAATTACCTTGCTTCCTTACTTGCGTAAAAGAATTAAATGAGCCAAGATATATGAGTGTCGGTGCGATTGTTGATGCTTATAAAAAAGATATTAAAATATATAATCATGAAGATGTAAAACTTGATCCGAAGGATTGTGGACTGAATGCTTCTCCAACACAGGTATTTAGATCTTTTACACCCCCTGTTAAGGGAAAAGGTGAAATGCTTCAAGGAAGTAATAAAGATATGGCAAAGCAGCTCGTTGTTAAACTTAAGGAAAAACATTTGATTTAAGGGGGAGAATATGTCAGTTGTAGTTATCGAAAAAGATTGTCGAGGATGTACTAAATGCGTTAAATCTTGTCCGTTTGATGCTATTACTATGGAAAATAAAAAGGCAGTTATCGGAATCGCGTGTACAAGCTGTGGAACATGTATAGAAGTATGCCCATTTGATGCTATAGTAAAAGATGAAGTTGAAAAAGAAGAGCATGATTTATCATTATATCATGATATTTGGGTATTTGCTGAACAAAGACAGGGACAATTACAGGATGTAGCTTTAGAACTTTTGGGAGAAGGAAAAAAGCTGGCAGATGCAAGAGGTTGTCAGTTATGTGCTGTTGTTTGCGGATCCAATCTTACAAATATTGTTGATGAGCTTTTTGCACATGGTGCTCAAAAAGTATATTATATTGAGGATGAAAGACTGAACCAATATACTACAGACGGATATTCAATAGCAATAGGTGATGCTATAGAACAATATAAGCCGGAAATAGTTTTACTCGGTGCAACTCATATCGGTAGAGACTTGGGTCCATGTCTGGCTGTGAACTGTAATACAGGTCTTACAGCAGACTGTACAAAGCTTGAAATAAATGAAGAAACTAAAGGAATTATGCAGACAAGACCCGCATTTGGCGGTAACTTGATGGCAACAATAGTTTGCCCTAATCATAGACCGCAAATGTCTACAGTAAGACCGGGCGTAATGGAAAAGGCTGAAAGAGTAGATGGTGCCAAGGGAGAACTTATAAAGGTACAGACAAAATTAAAAAACGAAGATATTAGAACAAAGGTATTGGAAGTAATAAAAACTGTACAGGAAAAAGTTTCACTTACAGATGCAAAGGTAATTGTTTCGGGTGGAATGGGCCTTGGAAATGCTGAAGGATTCAAGTTATTGGAAAGACTGGCAAAAGCTTTCGGTGGTACTGTTGCTGCTTCAAGGGCTGCAGTAGATGCAGGTTGGATTGATCATGCTTATCAGGTTGGTCAGACAGGGACTACAGTAAAGCCAAGTATATATTTTGCATGTGGAATTTCAGGTGCTATACAGCATGTAGCAGGTATGCAAAACTCGGATCTGATTATAGCAATAAATACTAATGAGAATGCTCCTATTTTTGATATTGCAGATATAGGAATGACAGGGGATTTATATAAAATTATTCCTGATATATTAGAAGAGATGGGTATGTAATAAATATTAAAGAGGATTATCACATAATAATATGGTGATAATCCTTTTTAATAAAATAAATAGTGGATTGTTTAATGGATTAGCAAGATAAAGTTCGCCGAAGCTTATCAAAAAGTAACTTTCAAATTCGTGTTTTATTGGTATATTATCAATAAAAAAGCGCATATATATTTGTACAAGATTCATACAAGAAAAGATATTATAAGGACAATATTCACAAAGTTATAAAGGGGATATTGACATAAAATTAGTTGCTATTTATAATTAAATCATTAAAAGATTGTTGAAGTAACTATGAATATATCGGTAATATTTGATATATTCAAATATTGATATAAAGATATTATATCTTTATATATAAAGGGCTATCATAAATGCTACAGGAAAGACTTGATTTGAATGACTTATAATTAATCCTGCAGTGTATGATAGCCTTCATTTTATGTCCATCCGCCGTCTATTGTGATTATTTGTCCTGTAAGATATTTGGATGTTGCAATTTTGTAGACGAACTCGGCGACTTCATCTACTTCGCCACCTCTTCCAAGCGGTATTTCGTCAAGTATAGCGTTTAATTCTTCCTTATCAAAACATTTATTCATTTCAGTATTGATAAATCCGGGAGAAACTGCATTTACTAAAATATTGCTTGGTGCAAGCTCTTTTGCCAGTGCTTTTGTAAAACTGTTTAGACCGCCCTTAGATGCTGAATATGCTGCTTCCATAGATGCACCTACATTACCCCAAACGGATGAAATGTTTATAATATGCCCTTTTTGTTTCTTTATCATATAAGGAATTATATGCTTTGACATTAAAAACACTGATGTGAGATTAGTATTAATTACATTGTTCCATTCATCTATTGACATATCCTGTATCAAACCGATAAAGGATATACCTGCGTTATTTACCAGTATATCTACAGACCCTATTTCTTTTGTTGAGGATGATATAAAATCTATTACGGCATTTTCGTTTGTGATATCGCAAATACTTGTATAACATTTTACACCTGTATCTTCAATTGTTTTCTTTGTTTCTGCAAGTCCTTTGGCATTTGTTTTTGCGCATCCGATTATATTATATTTATGTTTTGCAAACTCTATTGCAACGGCTCTACCGATACCGCCGGAGGCACCTGTTATAAGTACATTCATAATGTTCCTCTTTTTGTGTATTTTATTTTACATTAAGGTAAAGAAAAAGATATAATTAAAATGAATAATGCAGTTCATACCTTAAAAACCGTATTTTATACCTTTTATATAGATTATATAGAAATTCGTGTATAATGGCAATTGTTAGAGAAATCAGATGTTAAAGAGTGATACAGGGGTTCCATCCAATCTGGAGTGAATTTGTTTGGAGTATATAGGAGATCACAAATCACAGTAAAAAAGCTATCGTTTAGATAGCTTTTTTACGTTAAAAATAAAAACAGATAAATAAACTGCAGTTTATACCTCAAAAACCGCAGTTTATACTTTTTTTATAAAAAACCTATATTTACTGCTATAATCATAATTGTCAAAGCCAAGAAATGTTTGAGAAGTCAAACTTTTCATAATATCAATGTTTTGTTTTAGAGTGATTGTTACAGTGATATAGTAAAGGCTGAGTGATATTCAGGAGTGTTTTAAGAGTGATTGTAGAGTGTGTTATATAGTTGGAGTGATATAATATAGTTAGAGTGATATACTTACGCAAGGGTTAGAATTTTTAGAGTGATAAAAAATGTTAGAGTAAAATAAAAGGCATGGTGATGCAAGGCGCCATGCCTTTTATTTTATTACAAATACCCTGTAGTAACAAAGGTGGAATATATGATTTATAAATGATATAATAATAGAGCCGAATACGATTAAGGAGAAGATATGAAGAGGATATTGTCTTGTATATTTGTAGCGGTTTGGTGCATTTGTATTATATTGCTTGCATTAAACAGCTCTACCGATATTGTTAAATTAAGTGATAAAGCTTTTGAATTCATTATTTTCATGATGGTGTTTGGAATATTCGGGACAATGGTATTTTCAAATATTTTAACCGGAAGGATAAAATTTAGGGCGGCGAGGATTGTTACAATAATACTGTCGGGGATATTTTCAGTGATTTCGTTTTATATGTTTTTAATCAAATAAAATATTGAGGTGTTATATGAGAAGGAAATTACATTTTATATTTGATTCTATATGGATAATATGTCCGGCAGTGTTGTTTTTAAAAATTGAAACGGTTGCCATAGATCACTTTTATGTGATTTTATGACAACCGTTTTTATCAATCAACTCAAGTTCTTTTTCTCTTTTTCTTATATCAAGTTCATCATCAACAAGGTCTTGCAGCGATATGTTGTCAACTACATTGTTAATAGCATCTTCAACTTTTTTAAAAAGATTCTGTGTTACACAAAAGTCTGAATGCACACAGGAACCGTTACCGTCAAGACAGTCAACCGGAGAGAGTGAGCCCTCTGTAAGTCTCAGTATTTCACCTACAGTATATTCCTCGACAGGCTTGATAAGCAAATATCCTCCTTGAGCTCCTCGGATACTTTTCACAAGTTTTGCTTTGGAAAGTATGGAGACGATCTGTTCCAAATATTTTTCTGAAATTCCATATGATTTGGATACCTGATTTATTTTTGTAGGTGTATCGGAGTTTATTGCAAACTCAACCATCATTTTTAAAGCGTATCTACCTCTAGTAGAAATTTTCATTTGATTCCTCTTTTCTATATAATCTGATGATTTATTTAAGTTGAAAGCCTTTGGAGTTTGAGCAAAATCATCAGTTTTACTTAATTTAATACCTAGTGTATAACTAGGAATTGATACTATCATATCAAATCCGGAAATAAATGTAAACTAAGTATGGTGATATTATTATAAATATGTGGTATAATGAAGACTTTAAGAGAGTTTATAAATTTACATATATTATGTTTTATGATAGAAAGGGTAAAGATGGAGAAGAACAGTCGATTTTTTGATAATGCCGAAGCTATATTTAACGGTATGAACACTTTTCTTACAACAAAGACTGTAGTGGGAGAGCCTATTGTTGTAGGTGATACTACAATAATACCTTTGGTTGATGTAAGTTGTGGAATGGCGACAGGTACATTTGAAGAAACTTCAAAGTCAAAGGGCGGCGGCGGAATGAGTGCCAAGATAACACCAAGTGCAATGCTTATTATTCAAGACGGAAGAACAAAGGTTGTGAATATAAAAAATCAGGATGCATTCACTAAAATCATTGATATGATTCCTGAACTTATAAATAAGGTTACAAATAAATCTGATGTAGATAAGGATGCAACAAAGCAGGCAGAGACAATATTAAATGAAAGTGAAAGTAAATATATTGATTGACAATCACTATATTTTTAGTGTATACTTAGTAGGTATGCCGCTCAATGTTGGTTTCAAGCCTGTTTCAGGCACCAATTTTGGCGAGTAATGATAATAGGAGGTATCCTTATGTACGCAATTATTGCTACAGGTGGTAAGCAGTATAAGGTTTCTGAAGGAGATATCATTAGAGTAGAGAAACTTGGAAAAGCAGACGGTGAGGCTGTTACATTTGATCAGGTTCTTGCACTAAACGATGGAGAACTTAAAGTTGGAACACCTACTGTAACAGGAGCAAGTGTTAGTGCATCTGTTCTTAAAGAGGGCAAGGCTAAGAAGGTTATTGTATACAAGTACAAGCCTAAAAAAGGTCACCACAAGAAGAACGGTCACAGACAGCAGTTTACAGAAGTTAAGATTGAAAAGATTAATGCATAATCTTTATGATTGACGTTATTGCATTTGCTAAAAATGGCAAATACACCGGTTTGAAAGTTTTGGGACATGCAAACTTTGATGAAGAAGGTAGGGATATAGTATGTGCGGCGGTTTCAGTGCTTACACTGAACTTGGCGAATTCTATTGAACATTTTTGTGATGACGACTTTACGGTCGATTCTGATGACGGCTTCTTTTCTTTGGTTTTGCATGATAGAAGTGAAAAATCGGGACTATTACTGGATTCATGTATTCTTGGTCTTATGGATATAGGAGAAGAGTACAGAGATTTTATCAAGATTAATTTACAGGAGGTCAAGTAAATGTTAAAAATGAACCTTCAGCTTTTCGCTCATAAAAAGGGAGTTGGATCTACAAAGAACGGTCGTGACTCTGAGTCAAAAAGACTTGGTGCTAAGAGAGCAGACGGACAGTTTGTTTTAGCTGGAAATATACTATACAGACAGAGAGGTACAAAGATTCATCCGGGACTTAATGTAGGTCGTGGTGGTGATGATACTTTGTTCGCTACAGTTGATGGTGTAGTTCGTTTTGAAAGAAAGGGCAGAGACAAAAAGCAGGTTTCTGTTTACCCAAGAGCTATTGCTGAATAAGAGTTGAGACAGGAGGCTTCATACAGATGTATGAGGCCTTCTTTAATACAAAGAGGTATTTATGTTTGCTGATAGTGCAAAAATTTTTATAAAGTCGGGCAAGGGCGGAGATGGACATGTAAGCTTTAGAAGAGAGCTGTTTGTGGCTGCCGGCGGTCCGGACGGTGGTGACGGTGGAAAAGGCGGAGATATCATTTTTGAAGTGGATGAAGGTCTGAATACACTCACCGATTTTAGAATGAAGAGAAAATATGTGGCGGGAGACGGTGAGCCGGGTGGTAAGAGAAAATGCCATGGTGCTGATGCCAAGAGTCTGACGCTTAAGGTACCTGAGGGTACGGTAATAAAGGACTTTGAAACCGGCAAGGTAATTGCCGATATGTCAGGTGAAAATAAGAGAGAGGTTATTCTTAGAGGAGGTAAGGGTGGTTTTGGTAATATGAATTTTGCCACAGCTACCATGCAGGTACCTAAGTTTGCAAAGCCCGGTCAGCCCGGAAAAGAGATGTTTGTTCTCTTGGAGCTGAAAGTTATAGCAGATGTCGGTCTTGTAGGATTCCCTAATGTAGGTAAGTCTACACTTCTTTCAAGAGTAAGTAATGCAAAGCCGAAGATAGCAAACTATCACTTCACTACTCTCGACCCACATCTGGGAGTGGTAGATGTAAAGGGAGCAGGCGGCTTTGTTATGGCGGATATCCCCGGACTTATAGAGGGTGCCAGTGAAGGTGTAGGTCTCGGACATGACTTTCTTAGGCACATTGAGAGAACCAAGGTGCTTGTGCATGTAGTAGATGCGGCTTCTACTGAGGGCAGAGATCCGGTAGAGGATATAAAAACCATCATGAATGAGCTTAAGAGTTATGATGAGAGTCTTCTTGAAAGACCGCAGCTTATTGCCGCAAATAAAATAGATGCAATCTATGACGAAGAAAACAGTCAAATAGAGAGAATAAAGGAGGCTTTCCCTGACATTAAGGTCTTCCCTATATCGGGTGTAAGTGGAAAAGGTATACAGGAGCTTCTCTATGAACTGGTAAATGTTTTAAGTACAATCGACAGAACTGTTAAAGTTTTTGAGAAAGAGTTTGAAGTAGATTATTCAAGCGATAAGAATCTTCCGTTTACAGTTGAGATTGACGAAGACGGAGTATTTGTGGTAGAAGGTCCAAGAATTGAAAAGATGCTTGGATATACAAATCTGGATTCTGAAAAGGGATTTGATTTCTTCCAGAAATTCTTAAAGACATCAGGTGTTTTAGAAAAACTGGAAGAGGCAGGAATAGTTGATGGAAATACTGTTCGTATGTATGGCCATGAGTTTGACTATTATAAGTAAATAGGAGAAAAATGAATAGTAGACAAAGAGCATATTTAAAGGGACTGGCTATGAACCTTGACCCTATAATGCAAATAGGTAAAGCTTCTCTTACAGAGGAGAATGCGGCAGCTATTGCAGAGGCTATGGAGCCCAGAGAGTTAATAAAGATATCTGTTTTGAAAAATTGTGCCGACGATCCTAAAATAATTGCGGCTGAAATTGCAAAGCTTACAAGAAGTGAGGTTGTGCAGGTCATAGGAAAGAAGATAGTACTTTATAAACAGGCTGATGAGCCTAAGAACAGAAAGATAAATCTTCCGAAATAATATGAAGAAGATTGGTATTCTTGGAGGTACATTCGATCCGATACATTTCGGGCATTTGATACTGGCAGAGGGAGCAAAAGAGTTATGTAATCTTGATGAAGTGTGGTTTATGCCTGCAAAGACACCGCCACATAAGCTCGGTAAAAAGATAAGTGAATTTTCACTTAGAAAATCTATGATTGAATTGGCAATACAGGGACAAGACGGACTTTATTGTTCGGATTTTGAAAATACTTTAGAAGGTAATTCCTACACTTTCAATACTCTGGAAAAGCTTCAAAGTAAGTATATTGATGATGAATTTTACTTTATTATGGGTGCGGATTCGTTTTATGAGATAGAAACCTGGAAAAATCCGGATATTATATTAAAGATAGTAAAATTGATAGTGGCATCAAGGGATTACAGCAATGAAAATCTTACCTTGAAAAAGCATTTTGAGCATCTGAAAAGTAAATATGAGATTAAAGGTATTTACTTTTTGGATACTATGGATATTGATATTTCTTCAACTCATATAAGGGAATTGTCCGGAGCCGGAGAAAGTATTACAAAGTATGTTCCTGAGGATGTTTGCAGATATATAAAAGAGAATAAAATATATGTTTGATTTTAGTCGAGAAAATATAGACCTTATAAAGGCTGATTTGAAAGAAAAATTGTCGAAAAAAAGATATGAGCATACTCTTGGAGTGGCTTATACATCGGCTGCTTTGGCTATGCGCTATGGAGAGGATATTGTGAAGGCGGAACTTGCAGGTGTTTTGCATGATGTAGCCAAAGGAGAGAAGGTTTCAAAGCTTAAAGAGGATATGGACGGATTTATTGATCCTTATACCGATAAATCTTATGTTGCTTTGGTGTCAGATAAAGCGCCGCAAATCCTACATGCAATATATGCACCTTTTTTGGTAATGAAAAACTATAATATAGAAGATAAAGATATCTTGTCAGCTGTAAGATGGCATACAACAGGTAAAAAAGATATGAGTATGTTGGAAAAAATTGTATTTGTTGCAGATTATATAGAGCCTAACAGAAAACAATTACCGGGTCTTGATGAGATAAGAAAACTTGCATTTGAGGATATAACAAAAGCGATAGGAAGAATTGCAAATTCGACCATTGAGTATTTGAGCGGTCAGGATATGTATATAGATAAATTTACATATGAATTGAGAGATGAAGAGGTGTAGATGGAAATAAAAGAAATTGTAAAAAAGATTTATAATATAATTGACGATAAAAAAGGTGAAGATATCAAGGTTATTGATATAACAAAAGTAAGTTCTGTAGCGGATTATTTTATAATAGCCAGTGCAAATAATGTAAATCAGGTTCAGGCTATATCTGACGAGATTGATTTTATTTTGGGTAGAGAAGGAATTGTTCCGCATGCTATAGAAGGAAATAAGAATGCAACATGGATGTTGCTTGATTATAGGGATATTGTTGTTCATATTTTCCTTAGAGAAGACAGAGCTTTCTATGATCTTGACAGAATCTGGAGAGACGGAATAGAAGTGGAAATGTAAAAAAGCTGCCTTTTGGCAGCTTTTTTAAGCTCGCGATCGGACTCGAACCGACGACCTACTCATTACGAATGAGTTGCACTACCAACTGTGCTACACAAGCTTGTATATGAATAAAGGAAGAGCTTTACTCTTCCTTTAATGACCAATCCGGGAATCGAACCCGGGTTTGCGCCGTGAGAGGGCGCCGTCTTAGCCGCTTGACCAATTGGCCCTATAACGGGATATTTACTTTTTGATGACCAATCCGGGAATCGAACCCGGGTTTGCGCCGTGAGAGGGCGCCGTCTTAGCCGCTTGACCAATTGGCCTTATAAAAATCGAGGTGACAAGATTCGAACTTGCGACCTCAGCGTCCCGAACGCTGCACTCCACCAAACTGAGCCACACCTCGAGATTTAAAGCAGGGGAAGAGGGGCTCGAACCCCCATTTACGGTTTTGGAGACCGTTGCTCTACCATTGAACTATTCCCCTCTGTAAGGTACTTTGATACTATATCAGTTAAGCTCTAATCTGTCAACTAAAAGTTTTTATTTTTTATAAAAAAAATTTGATTGAATTTTTTTGGATTCGTATTATAATCAAAGTAAATATTTGAAGGGGTGCTAATACGGCTGAGAGAGGTTTTTACCTTAACCCATAACCTGATCCGGGTAATGCCGGCGTAGGAAAGAAAAAGACTGCCGTAGAGCAGTCTTTTTTTTGGAGGTAAATATGAATGCGAGTGTAGCTATACAGACATTACCTGAAGTATATGACAATGAAGAAATAGTGAGAATTGTTGATGAGGTAATAGCATATATAAAGAGCACAGGTTTAAAATATTATGTCGGTCCTTTTGAAACTACCATTGAGGGTGATTATGACAAACTTATGGATATAGTAAAGGAATGTCAACATGTGGCGATAAGGGCAGGTGCACCCGGGGTAATGTCTTATATTAAAGTAAGCTTTAAACCTGACGGAGACTTGCTTACAATAGACAGAAAGGTGACAAAACACCATACAGATGAAAAATAAAAGAGACAGTATATACCCGATCGGATTTGGTATTTTATTCTTGTTAATCTGGCAGATGCTTTGCAGCCTACAAGTAATACCGTCATATCTTATGCCTTCACCGATGCAGATAGTAAGGGCATTGACAGGAGATTTTTCATTGCTTATGTATCATCTTTTATATACATTGCTTGAAAGTATGCTTGGACTGACAGTAGGAGTGATGCTGGGGTTATTATTTGCATTGTTGATGGACAGATTTTCAAAACTTTATAAAACATTTTATCCGATTATTATAATCAGTCAAACAATTCCTACAATAGCCATAGCACCGCTTTTGGTATTATGGTTCGGATATGATCTTTTGCCTAAAATTATACTGATAGTACTTGTAACCTTTTTTCCTATTACGATAGGTGTACTTGAAGGCTTTAAAAGTACTGACAAAGATGAGATAAACCTATTAAAGTCCATGGGTGCAAGTGAATTTGATATTTATAAATTTATAAAGCTGCCTTCATCTATGGGAAAGTTTTTTGCGGCCTTGAGAATTTCGGCATCATACTCGGTAGTAGGAGGCGTGATATCGGAATGGCTTGGTGGATTTAGAGGCCTTGGCGTATATATGACAAGGGTAAGAAAGGCATATGCCTTTGACAAGATGTTTGCAGTGATAATTATTATATCTATACTTAGTTTATTATTATTAAAGGCAGTGGATTTATTACAGAAAATCTCCATGCCATGGGAGGAGAAACATGAAAAAAGTAATTAAGAATTTGTTTGTTGCATTAAGCGTAGGTGCTTTGGCTTTGGGAAGTACTGCCTGTGGTAGTAAAAAATCTACGGAAACAGACAGTAAAAAGCTGACTTTGGTACTTGATTGGACGCCGAATACCAATCATACAGGATTTTATGTTGCAATGGAAAAGGGATACTATAAGGATGCAGGAATTGAGCTTGAAATAGTTCAGCCACCTGAGGACGGTGCGGAAGTACTTGTTGCAAGCGGAAAGGCAAACTTTGGAGTATCATTTCAAGATACTATGGCAGGAGCGCTTTCCGGAGATAATGCTCTTCCTATAAAGGCGGTTGCAGCTATAACACAGCATAATACTTCAGGAATAATGTCAAGAAAGAATGACGGTATTACATCACCTAAGGGACTTGAAGGTAAAAATTATGCGACATGGGATATGCCGATAGAAAAAGCTATGTTAAAAAATGTAGTTGAAAAGGACGGGGGAGATTTCAGTAAGGTAAATCTCATACCCTCAACAGTTACTGATGAGGTATCTGCACTAAGCAGTAAACAGGTAGATGCTATCTGGGTATATTATGGATGGGCAGGTATCGCAGCCAATGTCAAGGGCTTTGAATTTGATTATTTTGCTTTCAAAGATATAAATCCTACATTTGACTATTATACACCTGTAATTTTCACAAATGATGATATGATAAAAAATGATAAGGATACAGTTAAGAGCTTTCTTGAGGCTACAAAAAAAGGATACGAGTTTGCTGCAGGAAATCCGAAGGAGTCTGTGGAAATACTCTTAAAGTATGCACCGGAGATAGATAAAAATCTTGCAATGGCATCTCAGGAGTATTTGTCGGCTCAATACATCGACGAAGGTACACCATGGGGATATATTGATGCAGACAGATGGGGAGAATTTTACAAATGGCTTAATGAGAACAATCTTTTAGAAAACCCTATAGATGAGGGAGCGGGACTTGATAATGAATTCATCACAAAATAGTGAGGTTATTTTAGAAGTAAGAAATGTAAGCTTCGGATATGATGAAAGGGAAATTATTTCAAATATAAATCTTGAGCTGAGGGATAATGAACTGGTTTCGCTTCTTGGAGTAAGCGGAAGCGGAAAGAGCACTTTATTTAATATAATAGCAGGCCTATTAAAGCCGGATGTAGGAAAGGTAATATATAGAGGAGAGGATATCACAGGTAAATCAGGTATTATAAGCTATTCATTTCAAAAAGACCTTTTGCTGCCTTATATGACGATAGAAGAGAATGTGGCACTTCCTCTTTTTATAAAAAAACAAAAGAAATCGAATGCATTGGTAAAGGCAAATGAAATGTTAAAAGAGTTTAAGCTGGATGCCTATGCAAAGAAATATCCTAAAGAACTCTCAGGAGGTATGAGGCAAAGGATTGCACTTATAAGGACACACCTTTTTTCAAAAGATGTTTCTTTACTCGATGAGCCTTTTTCTGCACTGGATGCCATTACAAAGGATGAGATGCATGACTGGTATATGAATATGAGAAGAAAATATAATACTTCCACTATATTTATAACTCATGATGTGGATGAAGCGATACTTCTGTCGGACAGAATTTATATTCTTGGAGACGGAGGTATAAAAACGGAGATAAAAATAGAAACCTCAGTAAGAGATAATTCTTTTAAGCTTACAAAAGAGTTTTTGGACTATAAAAAGTCTGTAATAGGCTGTCTTGAAAGCGGTAATACATAAAACCGGATATAAAAACACCCCGAATATTAAGTTATCCGGGGTGTTTTCGGGTTTAATTTACCTTTTTTAATTCATAAAGATCCATAACTTCAAATGTCTCAAAGTTTGGAATGGCGGCAAATGAACAGTCAAGATATGTCTTAGAGTCTTTCGCGTTCATACTGAAAATATAATTGAAACCTGATTCAAACAGATAGTCCGGTGACAGTTCACTGCTTGGACCGTATATTCCTTTTATTTTTGCTTTGGTGCAGGCATTTAATATATCAAGATAGGAGTTATTTACAAGTGTAGAACCTGACATAATAATTACATCCAGATCTTTAAGTACATCTGTGTGCTTTAGAGCATCTTCACCAAGATGGAAATAAATATTTTTCGGATAGACTTCCGTACTGTCCTTTGATATATGATAGCTTAAAATCTGCTTTTCAGGCAGTAGATCAAAGGCGTGAAATTCCTTACATTTGTTAAGGAAAAATCTGATATAAACACCATATCCTATAAGCCCTACCTTCATATCCTTTACATCATATTTAAAATTAAGACCTTCGCTACGTTCAATACCTCTGTCTTTTAGAAGCTCGACGGTGTTTAAAGGTTTGCTCATCAAATTGCTTAGCACTACAAGTATAGTACGAAGTGTCTCATCTTCCTTAAGTAAAAGTTCAACAATACATTGATCTAAAGGCTTGCCTATAAGCTCTCTTATGATAGACTCATATTCAGCTATAGGCTTTTCTTTTCCTATCCTAAGTGCAAAACTTATTTTTTTATTATTATCAATAGCCATTGCCCATTTGAATCCAAAAACAAATTCTTCCAAATTGGCTATGGGAATATCATATTTTTTATACAGAGCAAGATTAAGCTCCAGTATTCTTTTAATATCCTTCATAATTCTCCTTTATTGAAAGTAAATACATTAATATTAAAATGCATACAATTTACTGCTGCAAAATAATTATAAAGCAAAGTATATTGCTTGTAAATAGGTAAGACTAACTTCATAGAAGTTAATAAATTTTATTTGTTTAACATTAAATTAGCATAATTGACATTATTTAAAACCTTGTATAGGACAATTAGCTATGATAGAATAAACTATATACTTTAAAAAACGAAGTAATCGGGGTATTCTATATGAGTGAATTGACCGGAGAGTGGAAGGAAGTACTTAGCGGAGAGTTTAAAAAACCATACTACAGAAGTTTGTATGAATTTGTAAAAGAGGAGTACAGTACACATACTGTATTTCCACCGGCAGATAAGATATTTGAGGCATTACACCTTACACCTTTATCAAATATTAAAGTAGTGATTTTGGGACAGGACCCTTATCATGGAGAAAATCAGGCACATGGTTTATCTTTTTCAGTACCTAAGTCTCAAAAGAAAATTCCGCCATCTCTTGTAAATATATATAAAGAACTTCATGATGATGTAGGTACATATATACCTAATAACGGAAATTTGTTAAAATGGACTAATCAGGGCGTGCTTTTACTTAATACCATACTGACAGTAAGAGCTCATAAAGCCTTTTCACATCAGGGAAAGGGCTGGGAGAATTTTACAGATGCGATAATAAATATTATAAATGATACGGACAGACCTATTGTGTTTATGTTATGGGGAAGTGCCGCAATATCAAAAGCTAAGATGCTGAATAACCCTAAGCATTTGGTATTAAAGACTGTGCATCCAAGTCCGCTTTCCGCATATAGAGGTTTTTTCGGATGTAAACATTTTTCAAAAGCAAATGAATTTTTGATAAAGAATAATATATCGCCGATTGATTGGCAGATAGAGAATATTTAGAAGATAAATATGGAAAGGATTAGTATGAATATACTGGAGATACTCAAGGTCATAATTATCGGTATTGTAGAGGGTATAACAGAATGGTTGCCTATAAGTTCCACAGGTCATATGATTTTGATTGATGAGCTTATCAGACTTAATGCAAGCACAGAATTTAAATCAATGTTTATGGTGGTTATACAGCTTGGTGCCATTTTGGCTGTTGTGGTTTTATATTTTAAAAAGCTGAATCCGTTCAGCAGGGGTAAAAGTTCAAAGATGAGAAGACTTACCATTGAATTGTGGAAGAAGATTATTATTGCATGTTTGCCGGCTGCTATGCTTGGGTTTTTAATTGATGACTGGCTGGATGCACATCTCTATAACGGATTTGTGGTATCTATGGCACTGATTATATATGGTATTTTATTTATTATGATAGAAAATTCCAATAAAAAGAGGATTGACAGTATCAGAAGCGTTCATGCAATAGATTATCAGACCGCTTTATTTATAGGATTCTTTCAGGTGCTTGCACTTATACCGGGAACATCAAGGTCAGGGGCGACTATTATAGGCGGCATGATTTTAGGAGCTTCAAGAGCCGTATCGGCTGAGTTTTCTTTTTTCTTAAGTATACCGATAATGTTCGGTGCAAGCCTTTTGAAACTGGTTAAATTCGGTTTTCACTATACTGCAGCGGAAGTTGTATATCTTTTACTTGGAATGATAGTTGCATTTGTGGTATCTGTTTTCTCTATAAGTTTCTTATTGAACTGGATAAAGAAAAATGATTTTAAATTCTTCGGTTACTACAGAATCGGTCTTGGACTTATAGTGCTTGTATGGTATTTTGTATCATCTTTGATGGGATAAATTTCAGGCATATATTTATAATGAAAAACACATTATAAATATATGCCTTTTACTTTGACAATCTATTAAAAAAGCATTATCATAAAGAAATTGTATGCAAACAGATAGGAGGATTATGCTTAGACTGGTTAGATATTTAAAAGATTATAAAGTTGAGTCTGTTCTTGCACCATTATTTAAATTTTTGGAGGCGGCATTTGAACTTTTGGTACCGCTTGTTATAGCAAAGATTATTGATATCGGAATAGGAAATAAAGATTCAAATTATATTATAAAGATGGGAATCCTGCTTGTAACATTAGCTGTAATAGGGCTTACATCAGCTATAGTTGCACAGTATTTCAGTGCAAAGGCTGCAACCGGTTTTGGAACAAAACTTAGAGATGATTTGTTTGCCCATATTTTACAGTTTTCACATGCGGAAACTGATATACTTGGAAGAGAAACTTTGGTAACCAGAATAACAAATGACAGTGACCAGGTACAAAACGGTGTAAACAGATTTTTCAGATTGGTTTTGAGGTCGCCATTTATAGTTGCAGGTGCATTTATAATGTCTTTTAATATAGATGCTAAAATGTCACTGATTGCATTTATTGTAATATTAATATTATCAATAATAGTTTCACTCATAATGTCCAAGAGTATAGGACTCTATAGAAATGTACAAATAAAGCTTGATAAGGTACTTGGAAAAACAGGAGAAAATCTTACAGGTATCAGAGTGATTCGCGCCTTTTCAAAAGAAAGAAGTGAAGTCGGTGAATATGATATTGCGACAGAGGATCTCTACAAAGATCAGGTAAGGGTGGGAAATATATCCGCACTTTTAAATCCTCTTACTTATGTTGTAGTTAACTTAGGTATAGTAGCCATACTTCAGGCAGGAGGTATACAGGTAAATATAGGTAATCTCACTACCGGTCAGGTAGTTGCTCTTATAAATTACATGTCACAAATTCTTGTTGAGCTTGTGAAGTTTGCAAATCTCATAATACTTTTAGCAAAGGCAAGTGCATGCGCAAAGAGAATAAATGAAATATTTGATATTAAATCTTCGATAAATGGCGGTAACAGAGAGCTTGTCTTAAATGGTTTTGACGGAGATATAATAACTTTTGAAAACGTGGGATTTGCATATCCTAAATCAAAGGAGGAGGCGATTTCAGATATAACATTCTCTGTAAGAAAGGGAGAAACCATAGGAATAATCGGAGGTACGGGTTCAGGAAAGAGCTCTCTTATAAATTTAATTCCAAGATTTTATGATATAAGCAGAGGCAGTATAAAAATTGCGGGTAAAGATATAAAGGAATACACTTTAGATTCTCTAAGAAAAAATGTGGCTTTGGTTGAGCAAAAGTCAAGACTTTTTAGAGGAAATATAAGAAACAATCTGCTTTGGGGAGATGAGAGTGCAACTGATGAAGAATTGTATAAAGCCGCAGATATCGCTCAGGCTACGGATGTAATCAATTCCAAAGAAGGCAAGCTTGATTCTGAAGTTGCAATGTATGGAAATAATTTTTCCGGAGGTCAAAAACAGAGGCTTTCCATTGCAAGAAGTCTTGTGAAAAGAGCGGGAATACTTATACTTGACGATTCATCTTCAGCACTTGACTATGCCACTGATTCAAGACTCAGAAGGGCAATTAAGGAGATAAAAAATATTACAACTTTTATAGTCAGCCAAAGAATAGTTTCAATAAAAAGTGCCGACAGAATAATAGTACTGGATGACGGAAAAATTGTGGGTATCGGTACTCATGAAGAACTTTTGGAGAATAATCCTATCTACAAGGAAATATACAGTTCACAGATAATGACGGAGGAGGATTAAAATGAAGAAAAATAAAAATACTTTAAAAAGAATTTTAAACCTGCTGCATCCGTACAGATTCAGGATGTTTGTCAGTCTGATACTTGCTGTGGTCATCGTGCTTACAACTCTATATCTTCCGATACTTACAGGTAGAGCTGTGGATACAATTGTTTCAAAGGGAAATGTAGACTTTGAAAAGCTTATAAAAATTATTTTTACAATGATAATTATAATGTGTATTACAGCTGTAGCTCAGTGGTGTATGACCGCTATAAATAACGGAGTTGCATATCATATGGTAAGAGATATCAGAAATCAGGCATTTGCCAAGATAATGAAACTGCCTATATCATATGTGGATTCTACAAGTCATGGAGAGATAATAAACAGAGTTATAAATGATGTGGATCAGTTTTCCGAAGGACTTCTGATGGGATTTGCTCAGTTTTTTACAGGAATACTGACTATTATACTGACTATTATCATATTGTTTAAAATAAATGTATATGTTACATTGGTAGTTCTTCTTGTTACACCGCTTGCAATGTTGGTTGCAGGGCTTATTGCAAAGAATACTTACAAGCATTTCAAGTCACAATCGGAAAGAAGAGCAAGGATGACCGGTATAGTGGATGAAATGATTGCAGGACTTGGAACTGTGAAAAACTTCAACATGGAGAAGAAGATAGAAAACGAGTTTAGAGAATCCGATGAGGCGCTCAGGGTTGCAAGTCAAAATGCTATATTTATTTCGGCTATAGCATTTCCTGCTACAAGATTTGTAAACTCTTTAGTGTATGCAGGTGTTGCAATTTCAGGAGCATTGCTTGCAATTACAGGAAAAATGAGTGTTGGACAGCTTACTTCGGTACTCAGTTATGCTACTCAATATACAAAGCCTTTTAATGAAATATCTGGAGTTGTTACTGAACTTCAAAATTCATTTGCCTGTGCCGCAAGGGTATTTGCACTTATAGATGAAGAAGAGATACTTCCTGATAAGGATGTAAATAATAAGATTGAAAATGTAGACGGAAATGTGGAAATATCACATGTTTACTTTTCGTATGATAAATCAAAGAAACTTATCGAGGATCTTAACCTTGATGTAAAAGCCGGACAGAGAATTGCAATAGTGGGACCTACAGGAAGCGGAAAATCCACTATTATAAATCTTTTGATGCGTTTTTATGATATAGACAGCGGCTCTGTTAAGATAGAGGGCAAGAATATCAATGATATTACAAGAAAATCGATCAGAGAAAACTTCGGTATGGTTTTGCAGGAGACATGGTTAAAGAATGCTTCAATAAGGGATAATATTGCATTCGGAAAACCTGATGCTACATTTGAAGAGATAGAGGCGGCAGCCAAGGAAGCGTATGCAGACAGCTTTATAAAAAGATTACCTGACGGATATGATACAATAGTAACCGAAGGTGGTGAAAACCTTTCGGCCGGACAAAGGCAGCTTCTATGTATTGCAAGAATTATGCTTGTACTTCCACCTATGCTTATACTTGATGAGGCTACCTCAAGTATAGATACAATGACTGAAGCAAGAATAAGTAAGGCATTTGATAAGATGATGACAGGTAGAACAAGTTTTGTAGTTGCTCACAGACTTTCAACCATAAAAAATGCAGATGTGATTTTGGTACTTAAAGACGGTCATATAATAGAACAGGGAAATCATAATGAGCTTATGGAGATGAAGGGCTTCTATTATGAATTAAATAATGCAGTTTAAAATTAGAAAGAGGAATATATGAGAAAATTGGCACTAAGCGATGATATACTGCTTAGCGTAGACAAGCCGGCAAGATATATCGGCGGTGAGTTAAATTCAAGAGATAAAAGATTAGAGGATGTAGATATCAGATTTATTATGTGTTTTCCTGATGTCTATGAGATAGGAATGAGTCATATAGGAATGCAGATTTTATATGACATGTTAAATAAAAGAGAAGACACATTCTGTGAGAGATTATTTTCACCATGGGTAGACCTTGATAAGATACTCAGAGAAAAGAATATCCCGCTGTTTTCTCTGGAGAGTCAGGAAAATGTAAAGGATGCCGATATTTTAGGTATTACCTTACAGTATGAGATGTGCTATACAAATATTTTACAGATTTTAGAGCTTTCACAGATTCCGATGTATTCAAAAGATAGAGGAGAGGAATATCCTATAGTGATAGGTGGCGGACCATGCTCTTATAATCCGGAGTCTTTGGCACCTTTCTTTGATATATTCTATATAGGTGAGGGTGAAGTGGTTTATGACAAGTTGCTTGACCTTTATAAGGAGTGCAAAAGTGAAAATCTTTCAAAGCATGAGTTTTTAAGAAAAGCGGCAAAACTTGAAGGTATGTATGTACCTGAGTTCTATGATGTGAGTTATAAAGAAGACGGTACTATAGCTTCATTTACACCTAAATATGAGGATGTTCCAAGTGTTGTACATCGAGTTGTTGTCCAAAATATGGATACAGTATCATATCTTTCAAAGCCTGTAGTTCCTTTTATTAAGGTCACACAAGACAGAGTGGTACTTGAGATAATGAGAGGATGTATCAGAGGATGCAGATTCTGTCAGGCGGGAAATGTATACAGACCGCAAAGAGAACATTCCCTTGATTACCTTATAAATTATGCAAAAACAATGCTTGATATTACAGGAGCGGAAGAAATTTCACTCAGTTCACTCAGCTCAAGTGATTACAGTCAGCTTGATAAACTTCTTGATTTCCTTTTGGAATATACAAAGGATAGAGGAATCAATATATCTTTGCCTTCTTTGCGAATTGATGCATTTTCACTGGATGTAATGAGTAAGGTTCAGGATGTAAAAAAGAGTTCTTTGACATTTGCGCCTGAGGCCGGAACACAAAGACTGAGAGATGTTATAAATAAGGGAATTACAGAGGAAGATATATTAAGCGGTTCTATGGAGGCATTTAAAGGAGGATGGAATAAAGTAAAGCTTTATTTTATGCTTGGACTTCCTACAGAAACTGATGAGGATATTAAAGGAATACCTTTGCTTTGTGAAAAAATAGCTGAAAATTATTACTCTATTCCAAAGGATCAAAGAATAGGTAAGGTATCTATTACCGCAAGTTCATCTTTCTTTGTGCCGAAGCCTTTTACACCTTTCCAGTGGGCGAAGATGGAAACTGAGGAGGAGTACCTTAGAAGAGCACATCTTGTAAAGGATACTTTCAGAGAGCAGTTAAACCAAAAGAGTATGAAGTATCAGTACCATGATGCCGAGGTAACACTTCTTGAGGGACTTATGGCAAGAGGTGACAGAAAAATTGCGGATGTCATAGTTAATGCTTATAAAAACGGTGCAATGTATGATTCATGGTCGGATCAGTTTAATATGGAATATTGGCTTAAAGCATACGAGCAAAGCGGTATAGATCCAAGCTTTTATACATTAAGAGAAAGAGATCTTGATGAGCTGTTCCCTTGGGATTTTATAGATTCAGGAGTTACAAAGGAATTCCTTATCAGAGAGTGGAAAACAGCACATGAAGATAAGATCTCACCAAACTGCAGACAGCAGTGTTTAGGTTGCGGTGCAAGAAAATATAATGGAGGTGTTTGCTTTGAAGGTAAGAATTAAGTTTGAAAAAACCGAGCAAATGCGTTTTATAGGCCATTTGGATATAATGAGATATTTTCAAAAAGCTATGAGAAGGGCGGACATTCCTATAAAATACAGTGAAGGATTTTCACCTCATCAGATAATGTCATTTGGTGCTCCCCTTAGTATGGGTGTATCGGGACTTGGTGAATATATGGATATAGAGTTAAAGGAAGATAGTCATATTTCATCTCAAGAAGCAATAAGAAGGCTCAATGAGATGATGTGCACCGGAATGAAGGTTACCAAGTTTTTACAGATTCCCGATAATTCCAAACCGGCTATGGCTTTGATGGATACAGCCGATTTCAAGGCGGAATTTAAAACCGAAGTAAAAGAAACAGACATTAATGCCGCTATAGAAAAGCTTATGTCAAAAGAGTCTATATTACTGACCAAGGTATCAAAAAAGAAAAAGAAAAATCAGTTTGGAAAGTTTGTAGAGGTGGAAACAACTTCAGTTGTAGATATAAAGCCTTTTATATATAAGCTTGAAGCTATAAAAAACGGTGTATACATGCATCTATCACAGGGAAGTACAAATAATATAAAGCCTGCCGCAGTTATGGAATTTTTATATGAAGAAGGATTATCGGCAGCTAAAAAGAATGAATATTATTTATATAGATTAGATATGTATACGGATGAAGGGAAGGCCCTTGATGAATACGGCTGTGAAATTATCTAAGCTTCTTATCACAAGCTATAAGAATAAAAATTTTGCAATATCATATGATGAGAATAGGGCAAACGAGATAGAGTATATCGAGGATACTTCTTTACTTGGCAGCATTCATATAGGTAAGGTGAAAAAAATCGCTCAAAATATAAATGCCGCCTTTGTAGAGATTGAGTATAATTCAAAACGTCAAATTGTATATTTGGATATGGCTGAACTTAAGCATCTTATATTTGCCGATGAAAAAGAGCATACGGTTCTACACGAGGGTGATGATATTGTAATAAAGATTTCAAAGCTTCCTATTAAAAATAAACTGCCGGGTGCGATTGCAAATATTTCTGATTGTGAAGTGCTTGATCAAATTCTTGCAAAGAAAAACTATATAAAGGCACCTGCAATGCTTTATGCAGGCTCTAAAGACTATATAGATATTGTTAAAGACAGATTAAAATATGCTGAGTTTGATATAGTAACGGATATCAAGGATATATACGAAGGAATAGTTGAATTTTTTAAAGAAGAGCGCGAAGATATGCTTGGCAGAGTCAGATTCTATGAAGATAATATGATAAGTTTAAATAAGCTTTATTCCATAGATACTCTTTTTAGTGATTCATTAAGCAAAAAGGTATGGTTAAAGGATGGAGGCTATCTTTATATAGAATCCACGGAAGCTCTTACAGTGGTTGATGTAAATACCGGAAAAAATGTACGAAAAAAAGAAGCCGAAATAATCAAATTAAATACAAACCTTGAAGCAATAAAAGAGACTGCAAGGCAGCTAAGACTTAGAAATATTTCGGGTATTATAATTATAGATTTAATAAATACCACGGATAAATCCGAAATAGATTTGATATATCATACGATGAAAGAACATCTTAAAGAGGACAGATTAAATACGGTAGCAATAGATATCACAAAATTATGTCTGTTTGAGATAACCAGAAGAAAAAGAAAGCCAAGTCTTGAAGAGGTTATATATAATAATTTTAAGTTGACGAAAAATATTTTGTATAGTTATAATAGAGTTAGGCTCTGATAACTCACATGCTCAGTTGTTTAATTAAAGGGGAAAAATATGAAACTGGAATTTATAGGTGCAGATCACGAGGTTACAGGAAGCTGTCATTATGTTGAAGTCGGGGAGAAAAAGTTTTTAGTAGATTATGGTATGGAGCAGGGAATAAATGTGTATGAAAATGCACCGTTGCCTGTTTCGCCTGCAGAAATTGACTATCTTTTTGTGACACATGCTCATATCGATCATACAGGCATGATTCCACAGCTTGTAGCAAGAGGATTTAAGGGAGAGATATACTCATCAAATGCCACAATGGAACTTTGTACCATAATGCTTCGAGACTGTGCGCATATACAGGCTGAAGAGTTAAAGTGGAAAAACAGGAAAGCTGAAAGAGCAGGCAGACAAAAGGAAGCAGCATTATATGAACTTTCCGATGTTGAAGCAAGTATTAAACTCTTTAGAGGCGTTGAATATAATAAAAAAATAGACATCGATGAAAATATAAGTATCAGATTTATAGATGCAGGACATATTCTGGGTTCTGCATCAATAGAAGTTTGGCTTAAAGAAGGAAATGAAAGCAGAAAAATAGTATTTTCAGGTGATATCGGTAATTTCAATAAGCCTTTAATCAGAGATCCGGAGTATATAAAGGATGCCGACTACGTTTTGATGGAATCAACCTATGGTGACAGATATCATGAGGAAGGCGCGGATCATGTGTCGGATCTGGCAAGAATTCTGGAGGAAACATTTGAAAGAGGCGGAAATGTGGTAATACCTGCATTTGCAGTCGGAAGAACACAGGAGTTGCTTTATTTTATGAGACAGATAAAGCAGAACAATCTTGTGAAGAATTTTCCAAACTTCCCTGTATATGTAGACAGTCCTCTTGCAATAGAGGCAACCAATGTATTTAAAGACAACTTACTTGAATGTTATGATGAGGAAACTAAGGTGCTTGTTGAAAACGGTATAAACCCGATAGCTTTCCCAAATCTGAAAATGACTGTAAGCAGTGATGAGTCAATGGCCATAAATATTGATAAATCACCAAAGGTTATAATATCAGCTTCAGGTATGTGTGATGCAGGAAGAATCAGACATCATCTAAAGCATAATTTATGGAGAAGTGAATGCAGCGTGGTATTTGCCGGATATCAGGCTTTTGGAACTTTGGGAAGAACTCTTCAGGATAATGTTTCAGAGGTGAGATTGTTTGGAGAAAATATTTCCGTAAACGCACATATTGAAACTTTAAAGAGTATAAGTTCACATGCCGATAAAAACGGACTTATAAAATGGGTAACAGCTTTTGAAGAAAAGCCGAAGGTAGTATTTATAGTGCATGGTGATGATAAAGTATGCGAAAACTTTTCAAATGAACTGAAAAGTAAATACGGAATAAATTCATTCGCACCTTTTTCGGGATCTGTTTTTGATCTTATAAGAGGAGAGTGGATAAAGCAGACTAAGGGAGTTGCTGTTGCGGTTAAGGAAGTAAAGGAGCCGGAAAGCAGCGTTTATTTAAGACTCCTCGGTGCAGGAGAGAGACTCTTAAAAATCATAAAAGAAAATAAACATGGAGCCAACAAGGATCTGGCTAAGTTTGCAGATCAGATAAATGATTTGGCAAAAAAATGGGAAATTTAGTAGGAGTATATTTTGAAACAATTTAATAAAAAAAATATAATAGCTATTGCTGTAGTTGTTTTTGTGCTACTGATAATTGCAATTTTAGGGAAACGTACAAATTCTAAGTCTATAGCCAATAATTTTGACTTTTCAATAGATAAGAACAAAGGTGACGAGCCTTTGACAGATACTACATTTGCACTTGATACATTTATCACTGTATCCATATATAATGGAGGAGATGAGAATGTATTAAAAGAGTCAATGCAGTTTATAAGAAACTATGAGAGCATATTTTCCGCAACAAGCGAATATGCAGAGTTGTATAAATTAAACCACAGGGAAAAGGGTACAATGAGTGTGGAGGTAAGTGATGAACTTGCTTATCTTATAGATAAGGCATTGTATTACAGTAAAATATCAAATGGTGCATTTGATATTACCACAGAACCTTTGAAGGAATTATGGGATTTTAATGCAGAGGAGCCTGAGCTTCCAAGTGAGGAAAGTATTAAAGAGGCACTTCCTAAAGTGGACTATACAAGAGTAAGTGTGGATGGAAATACAGTAAAGTTTACTTCAGATGATACAAGAATAGATCTCGGTTCGATTGCAAAGGGATATATAGCTGATAAGACAAAGGAATATCTTTTGAGTAAAGGAGTTGACAGTGCTATTATAAATCTGGGTGGAAATGTTTTATGTGTGGGTAAAAAGCCAAATGGTGACAACTTTACAATAGGTCTTCAAAAACCTTATGCAGACAGAAATGAAACGGTCGCTTTACTTACAGTAGATGATGAATCGGTTGTTTCATCAGGTGTTTATGAGAGACATTTTGTTATAGACGGTAAAAACTATCATCATATTCTGGACCCGAAAACAGGTTATCCGTATGATAACGGGCTTGTGGAAGTAAGCATACTTACAAAATCATCAACAGAAGCGGATGCACTTTCAACTACATGCTTTTCACTGGGAGTCGAAGATGGTGTAAAGCTTCTTAACAGTATATCTGATACCTATGGTTATTTTATACTTTCAGATTACTCTATAGTTTATTCAGAGGGTGCAAAAGAGCAGCTTGTTCAACCATAAATTTTTGTAAAGATATTATTAATTTGACTTTGATAGTCAAAGAGTATATAGTAGTTTCAAAACAAATAAAATTTTTGGAGATAAAAATGGAGAGAAGAGAAGTACTTGCAAGTATTCCAAAGGCAGTAAATCTATATTTAATTCAGTCGGACTTTACCAGACTGCCATTTGTTTATTGTGATGATGAGAGTTTTGATGATGTGGCGTTTTTATTTGATGAAAAAGAAAATGCTTTGAAAAAATCGGCAGAGTTGGCAGCCAATAAGCAGAAGAATACTGTATTGGAACTTAATCAGGAAGGTATTTTGAGAGCCTTTACACATATGGCAATAGCCGGTGTGAATGCTATCAAGTACAATTATCAGGGTAATGAATTTATAATTCAACTTGAAGAAATAGTGAAACTCTCGGATTTTAGCGAGTTACCACCTGAAAAAAGACCTGTAGAGAACAGATCATTACAGCTTACAATGCTCTATTTCGGACAAGAGATAAGAGCAAACCTTGATAATCCGAATACACCTGAGATTCGTGAATTGGAAGAGGAGATGCTTGTAAATATTTTAAAGGCAAGATTCCTTGTACCGGTTAGAGAGGCACAGGTAGACGGAGAAACACAGATGCAGATGCTTATGTTAAGGATAAGTGATAATGGCGGAAATATGATACCTATATTTACAGACAATATAGAGTTTGATAAAATGCCGGGTGATGCAAATGTAAAGAAAACAATAATAGAGGCTAAGCACCTTATAAACTTCCCTATGACACCTGAATGTGACGGATTCCTTATAAATCCTATGGGTGTAAGTATTCCGCTGAATGCCACTATATTAAATAATCTCAGAAATATGGAAATAACACCTGCAAACAAAGAATAAAAATAAAGTGTGAAAAGTGATTATTCATTTTTCACACTTTTTTTATGGAAAATTTTCCTGTTTACAGCTGCGAAAAAAAATCAATAAAAAGAGTAAAAATATTCTCTGTAAAATAATCGTAAGTAATATTAAAATAAGCTTACAAATAAACGAACAAACCTAAGGGAGGAAAAACAATGAAATTGTTCAAAAAAGTTTTAGCAGTATCAGTAGCATCTGTGTGTGCTCTTTCATTAGCAGCATGTGGAAGTGGAAGTAAGCCGGCAGAGACAACAGCAGCAGCTACAGAGTCAAAGGAAGAAAGCAAGGCGGCTGAGAGTGTTTCAGAGGCAGTTGCAGCTACAGGTAAGGATGCAAAGGATATCAAAGTAGGTATCTCAATTTATAAGTTTGATGATAACTTTATGACATTATATCGTAACGAGCTTGTTAGATATCTTACAGAGGAAGTTGGTATTCCAAAAGAGAACGTAGTAGTTCAGGACGGTAAGAACGATCAGGCAGAGCAGACAAACCAGATTAACAACTTTATCGCAACTAAGGTTGACGTTATGATTCTTAACCTTGTACAGTCATCTTCAGCTCCAACAGTTACAGATCTTGCTAAGGAAGCAGGAATCCCTGTAGTATACATCAACCGTGAGCCTGATGAGACAGAGGAGTCAAGATGGGCAGCAGACGGTATAAGTGCAACATATGTAGGTGCAGATGCTCGTCAGTCAGGAACATTCCAGGGTGAGGAAATTGCAGAACTTGACAATAAGGGTGACATCAATGGTGACGGAACAGTTAAGTACATCATGATCCAGGGTGATCCTGAGAATATTGACGCACAGTACAGAACAGAGTATTCAGTTAAGGCTCTTACAGAGAAGAGCGGATTAAAGGCTGAGCAGCTCTTAATTCAGAGAGGTGACTGGGATCAGGCTAAGGGACAGCAGATTGCACAGGATGCTCTTACACAGTATGGAAACGACATCGAAGTTATCTTCTGTAACAATGATGCTATGGCACTTGGTGCACTTCAGGCTATCAATGCAGCAGGAAGAAAAGTTGGCGAAGATATCTATATCGTAGGTGTTGATGCACTTGCAGAGGCAGTTCAGAACGTTTCAGAAGGCAAGATGACAGGTACAGTATTTAACGATTTCATCAGCCAGGCACAGGCAGCAGCAAAGGCAGCTGTATCATTTGCCGGTGGTGAGAAGGTTGACACAAAGATTCCTGTAGACTATGTAAAGGTTACAAAGGACAACGCAGCAGAGATCTTAGAGCTTGTAAAATAATCAAAAATTAACTTAAGTAAACATCTTTCGGGTGTGCCGGTGCACACCCGATTTTTGAAAGGAGCAATGGATGTCAGAGTACAGATTGGAAATGAAAGGGGTCTCTAAAAGTTTCCCCGGTGTAAAAGCACTGGACAATATCCATCTTAATGTCAGACCGGGCAGCGTACATGCTCTTATGGGTGAAAACGGAGCAGGCAAGTCTACACTTATGAAATGTCTGTTCGGAATATATACAATGGATACCGGCGAGGTCTATGTAGACGGAGAAAAAATGAATATATTAAACCCTGATGATGCACTTCATAAGGGATTGGCAATGGTTCATCAGGAGTTACAGCCTGTACCTGCAAGATCTATTGCCGAAAATATGTTTTTGGGCAGATATCCTACAATAAATATAGGCCCTCTAAAAGTAATAGACCATAAGAAGATGGAAAATGAAGCTACCAAATGGCTAAAAGAAGTAAAACTTAATGTAAATCCCAATGCATTATTGCAGACATTATCTATATCACAGATGCAGTCTGTAGAAATAGCAAAAGCTGTTTCGATGGGAGCAAAGATCATCATTTTGGATGAGCCTACATCATCACTTACTGAAAATGAAGTAAGCGGATTATTTAAAATAATAAGAGAATTAAAAGAAAAAGGTGTATCTCTTATATATATCTCACATAAGATGGCGGAGATAAGAGAGATTGCCGATGATATCACCATAATGAGAGACGGAACCTATGTGGGTACATGGGAAGTAAAAGATATCAGCGACGGTGAAATCATAAGACAAATGGTTGGTAGAGAGCTTTCAAATATCTATCCGCCAAAGGATGACTTAGAAAAAGGTGAAGTTATACTTAAGGTCGACGGCCTTACAAGTATACATGAAAATATATTCAGAAACTGCTCATTTGAACTTAGAAAAGGTGAGATACTCGGATTTGGCGGACTTGTGGGTGCAGGTAGAAGTGAACTTATGGAAGCCATATTTGGACTTAGAAGTGTAAAATCCGGAAAAGTATACATGAAGGGCAAAGAGCAGAATATAGCAAGACCAAGAGATGCTATAAAAGACGGACTTGGTATGATTACAGAGGACAGAAGAGGAACAGGAATACTCGGATGCCTTTCAATAGCTGACAATGTTGCTATTTCTTCACTCAATAATTATCTTGTAGCAGGTATTGCATTGGATGACGGTAAAATCAAACAGGTCGTAGATGAAAATGTAAGCAAGCTAAGTATAAAGACTCCAAGTAATAAGACATTAATACAGTCTTTGTCAGGAGGTAATCAGCAAAAGGTTATTATAGCAAGATGGCTTGCAAACAACCCTGATGTGCTGATAATGGATGAGCCTACAAGAGGTATTGACGTAGGTGCAAAATATGAAATATACCAGATAATGATAAACCTGGCAAAGCAGGGAAAGGGCATCATAATGATTTCTTCCGAGATGCCTGAACTTATTGGAATGTCTGACAGAATAATCGTTATGTGCAATGGTGAGATCACCGGTGAAGTATCAAAAGACGATGCTACACAGGAGAGTATCATGGCATTGGCTACTAAATTTTAGGAGGAATACCTATGAATACAAAATCTTTAGATATAAAGAAGTTGTTACTGGATAACGGTATCATAATAGTTTTACTTTTGCTTGTACTGTTTACAGGTATAATGAAGGACAATTTCTTTTCAGCAAGTAACTTAAGAAATGTTTTGGTAAATGTGGCACCAAGAGTAATCATTGCCTTTGGTGTATCAGCCTGTCTTATAACAAAGGGTACAGATCTTTCAGCAGGTCGTCTGGTAGGTCTTTCAGCTTGTGTAGCAGGTACACTTTTACAGAATAAAGACTATGCAAATAAAATGTTTCCAAACCTTGGTGACATGAATATCCTTGTAGTGCTTTTAATAGCTATAGCTATTTGTGCTGTATTCGGATGTATCAACGGTATTGTTATAGCTCATTTGAACGTTCCTGCGTTCATCGGAACACTCGGTATGCAGCTTATAGTATATGGTGTATGTCTTGTTTATACAAAGGCTGAACCTATCGGTGGATACAGAACAGCATATACAACAGTTGCTACAGGAAACTTCTTAAAGATTCCATATCTTTTCATCTATGCACTTGTTATCGGACTCATCATGTGGTTTGTTTTCAATAAAACAAGACATGGTAAGTATATGTATGCAATCGGTGGAAATGAGGCGGCAGCAGAAGTATCAGGTGTTAATGTAAAGAAGACAAAGATACTTATCTACACATCAGCAGCAGTTCTTTATGCAATTGCAGGTTTCCTTTTGGGAGCTAAATCAGGTGGTTCATCTGTAAACATGGGTGCATCATACGAGCTTGAGGCTATCGCGGCTTGTACAATCGGTGGTGTATCTGTAAACGGTGGTATCGGTAGAATATCAGGTTGTGTAATCGGTGTTTTGGTATTCGAGTTATTGAAATCCTCAATGCAATTCCTCGGAATCAAGCCGGACTTCCAGTTTATAGTACAGGGTATCATTATCGTAGTTGCTATTGCACTTGATATCAGAAAGTATATACAGAAGAAGTAATTGATTAAATATAAAACTATTGACACCTCTTATATGTACGCTATAATGTACATATAGGAGGTGTTTTTATGATTAATACAAATATAACAAATTTTAGAAAAGAAATTTTTGGACTATTGGAGCAAACTATAAAATATAATGAGCCGATAAATGTAAACACTAAGGACGGAAATGCTGTAATTATAAGTGAAGAAGACTATAACGGATTGATGGAAACATTATACTTGTCATCAATTCCGGGTATGAAAGAAAAGATTGTTGAAGGATTGAAGACTCCCCTAGAGGATTGTATACCAGAGGATCAGGTGGAGTGGTAATGTACTCTATTGTTTACACTAAAAAAGCGGTAGGTGATATTGCTAATTTAAAGTCTGCAAAACTTGATAATAAGGCGAAGATTTTGATAGAGCTGATAAGAAATGATCCATATAAAACTCCACCTTCGTATGAGAAATTACAAGGAAATTTGAAAGGGGCTTATTCACGTAGGATAAACATAAAGCATAGGCTTGTTTACGAAGTTTATGAGGAAGATAAAATTATTAAAATTATCAGTTTGTGGAGTCATTATGATTTTTAATTAGTCTACTTTTATAAAGCGTATTTATATTGAATAAAATAATGACAATATATTTATGTTATTTAGATTTTTTGAAAGCTGTGATTTGTAGTATACCGAGTCCCCTACAAGAAGAATTATAAATAAAAAAGGCTCAAGGAAATATTTTTATAATGTTTTGTGCCTTGAGCAAAGCGAAAGGCATGTAAATAAGTATGGACATAAATCCCATTGATAAAAAGAATGAAATATGTAAATTATTAGATGATTTAGAGGCTGAATATGAAATTCATACTTTTGGTGAAATGAATAAAGAGTATGAATATTTAGAAGAAGGTAATATCTGTATAACTGTCCTTAACCCTACTTGTCAGTATAAATTATATATAGATTTAGAGGATTACGGTGAGTTTACATTGAGCTATTATAAGTGGCACTCGCATTATTTTCCGGATGATATGGATTATGAAGTGTTTTACAATGATTTGACGGCTATACTAAATAATACTAAATGTACTGAAAATGTAAGTAGCAAAAAAAGATGGATATATAATACTTTAAAGGAGATAAAAGATACTGAATCTTACAATTTTAAAGTTGCTGAAAGTCTTCCGGGTGAATTTGTTAAAGAGTTAAAGAAAGTCGGAGGAAGCGTAGAGTTGTTCTTTTGGGATTGTAGTAAGAATATAACAATACAAATATAAATATGAAAATACAAAAAGCGACCAATGATATACTGCATTGGTAGCTTTTTTGTATTCAAAGACTTGATTTAGTTTAAGAAAGATATCATAGTTTTAAATTCTCTTCATAATATTTTTCAATCTCCGACATAAATTTGCTCTGTGATATATGATTTTGTACAGTCATATAGGGCTGGTCTGTTAGCGGCAGTTCTATTTTATCTATGTTCTTTCGGTATGATTGTATATCTATTCCCATTTTTTGTTTAAATATCCTGTTTAAATATCTGCTGTCTGAAAAGCCTGCATCACAGCAAATATCGCTTATCCTTAAATTGGTCTTGTTTAGAAGCGAAAATGCATGGTCAAATCTTATATTATTTAAATATTCAGTAAAAGTAGTGCCGGTCATTTTCTTTATAAAGTGAGATATATAATAAGTAGACAGTGACTCCAGATTTGCAATATCTTCCAAAGTTATATTCTCAGAATGATGTTCGGACATGTAATCGGTTATTCTTTGCAAACGCTTACCTTTTGAACGGCTTTGTTTTGTACTGTGCTCATCAATAAATGGATTTGCTATTTTACTCAGTTTATAAATCAAGTCAAGAGCCTTTGCACCGGCTCCGAGTTCAGTAAAAGCAATCTCACTTGCATAACACATTGCACATTCAAATATTGTTTTATACAAATCAGAATTCTTTTCATCATATACTATATGATTTTTCTTATATATAATATCCGGTCCTATATTTTTATACAGTGCATGATTTATCAAAAATATAACCATCTTATTATGATGTTTATTGCTGTAGAAAGAGTGTGGTTGATATCTGTTTACTATGTAGATATCATTTTTCTTCAGTTTGAAAACTTCATTGTCAATAACAAGATCTATATTACCTTCAAGTATCATACCTATTTCAAGATCCGAATGACAGTGCACACTTCTTGAAAGTATCTCAATCATAAGCATGGCAAGGGAGTTTGTTTTTGTATGTCTTATTATCTCATATTCGGTTTTGTTAGTTTTTATTGAGTTCAAGTCCATAGCATACATTCCTTTATATAAACAGAATAAATTAAGTTGCAAATATAGTTAAAAAATAGACAAATAAATGTATAATCAGTATCTATTTTGTTTTTAAATTCAGTATATTCTATACTATATATTATTTTAACATAGAAATAGCAATATTAACATATATCAATAACAAGATTATCGACATTTGGCTTAATATATCAGTTATTATAATATCACATGGAAAGTCGTTTATAAACTACATAGCAATATTATCTTTATTATTGCAAATTTGAAAGGAGACATATTTATGAAAGAATTTTTCCCAAGCATTTCACCTATTAAATTTGAAGGAAGTGAGAGCAAGAACCCACTCAGCTTCAAATACTATGATGCTAAAAGAGTAATAATGGGTAAAACTATGGAGGAACATTTATCATTTGCTATGGCATGGTGGCATAATCTTTGTGCAAGCGGTGTAGATATGTTCGGACAGGGTACTGCCGATAAAGGTTTTGGTGAAAATCTGGGAACAATGGAGCATGCAAAAGCTAAGGTTGATGCAGGTATTGAATTCATGCAAAAGCTTGGAATCAAATATTATTGCTTCCACGATACAGATATCGTACCTGAAGATCAGGAAGACATCAATGTTACAAATGCACGTTTGGATGAAATAACAGATTATATTCTTGAAAAGACAAAGGGAACAGATATTAAATGCCTTTGGGCAACATGCAATATGTTCAGTAATCCAAGATTTATGAACGGTGCAGGAAGCTCAAACAGTGCTGATGTGTTTTGTTTTGCAGCCGCACAGGCTAAGAAAGGTCTTGAAAATGCTGTAAAGCTTGGAGCAAAGGGATTTGTATTCTGGGGTGGACGTGAAGGTTATGAGACTCTTCTTAATACAGATATGAAGCTTGAAGAGGAGAATATTGCCACATTATTTACAATGTGCAGAGATTATGGACGCAGTATCGGATTTAAGGGTGATTTCTATATCGAGCCGAAGCCGAAGGAGCCAATGAAACATCAGTATGATTTTGATGCGGCAACAGCAATAGGATTCTTGAGAAAATATGGACTTGATAAGGACTTTAAGATGAATATTGAGGCAAATCACGCTACATTGGCAGGACATACATTCCAGCATGAGCTTAGAGTATCTGCAATTAACGGCATGCTGGGCTCCGTAGATGCAAACCAGGGTGATACTTTACTTGGCTGGGATACAGATCAGTTCCCTACAAATGTATATGACACTACTCTTGCTATGTATGAAATATTAAAGGCAGGCGGTTTAAGCGGTGGATTAAACTTTGATTCAAAGAACCGTAGACCAAGTAATACAGCAGAAGATATGTTCTATGGATTTATAGCAGGTATGGATACATTTGCACTTGGCCTTATAAAAGCCGCACAAATAATTGAAGACGGCAGAATAGATGAATTTGTTAAGGAAAGATATTCAAGTTATAACTCAGGAATCGGTGAGAAGATAAGAAACAGATCTGTTACATTGGTAGAATGTGCTGAATATGCATTAAAGATGAAAAAGCCTGAGTTACCTGAGTCAGGAAGACAGGAATATCTGGAGACTGTAGTAAATAATATATTTTTTAATTCAAAGTTATAAAAACACCTGATTGGGGACGTTAAAATCGGGTTTATATAAGGAGGATAATATGAAAATGAAGAAATTATGTGCGTTTGTAGCAGCCGGTATGTTAGCTCTATCATTGGTGGCATGTACCGACGGAAATGAACCTGCAAAGACAGCAACTGAGCAGACACAGGCTGAGAGTACCAAGGCGGAAGGAAGCTCTCAAACTACAGAGTCAAAGGGTGGTAAAATAGGTATATCAATGCCTACTAAGTCTCTTGAGAGATGGAACCGTGACGGTTCTTATCTTGAAAAAGAGTTTGAAAAAGCAGGCTATGAGGTTTCACTTACTTACTCTGACAATAAGATCGATCAACAGGTAAAGGATATCGAGGGTCTTATTGCCGATAAGGTTAATTTATTGGTAGTTGCCGCAATAGACGGTGAATCACTTGCACAGGTACTTGCCGAGGCAAAGAGCCAAAACATTCCGGTTATTGCATATGACAGACTTATAATGAACACAGATGCAATATCATACTATGTTTCATTTGATAACTATACTGTAGGTAAACTGCAGGGTGAATTTGTGGCTGAAAAACTTGACCTTGCAAACGCAGGTGATAAGAAATTTAACATTGAGTTTACAGGTGGAGATCCTGCCGACAATAATGCAAAATTCTTCTTTAACGGTGCAATGGATGTTATAAAGCCATATATTGAAAAAGGAACAGTTGTAGTTCCTTCAGGACAGACAACATTTGAGCAGGTCGGTACTGCACAGTGGGATACATCAAAGGCATTATCAAGATTCCAGAATATTCTGGGTTCATATTACTCAGACGGTACACAACTTGATGCTGCAGTATGTTCAAATGACTCTACAGCTTTAGGTGTAACACAGGCCATACAGTCAGATTATGCCGGAAGTAATGAGATAATAATTACAGGTCAGGACGGAGATGAGGCAAACCTTGCAAATATTATTGACGGAAAGCAAACAATGACAGTTTATAAGGCTGTTGCAAACGAGGCTGTTGCTACACTTAACCTTGGTGAGGCAATATTAAATAATGAAAAACCTGATGCATCACTTATTGAAAAATCCGGATGGAGCTTTGACTGTACATACGATACCACATCATATGACAACGGTGCGGCTGTAATACCTTCATATCTTTTAGTTCCTGTGACAGTAACAAAAGATAATATTCAAAAGGAACTTGTTGATACAGGATATTATACAATGGGAAGTGATGGCTATCCACATCCTGTACAGTAAATCACCGCAGACTTCGGGGAATCTTTGCGGAATATTATCGTAGATAACGATATAAGACTATAATATTGCCTTATATGGCGGAAAGGCGGATGTATTGAAAGATTATATTTTAGAAATGAAAAATATTACAAAGGAATACCCCGGAGTAAAAGCTTTAAATAATGTTAACCTTAAGATAGAAAGAGCAAGTATACATGCATTGGTAGGAGAGAATGGAGCGGGAAAATCCACTCTGATGAATATTCTCTCCGGAACCATTGCACATAATGAGTATACAGGTCAGATTCTCTACAACAATAATGAATGTAAATTTCAAAAGATACATGACAGTGAAAAGCTTGGTATAGTGATTATACATCAGGAACTGGCCCTTATACCGGAGCTTACAATTGCTGAAAACATGTTTCTTGGTAATGAAAGAAAAAACAGATTTGGTATTATAGACTGGAATGAAACCTTTCACCGAGCCGATCAGGCTATGAAAGCTGTAGGACTTAATGAAAACACACAGTCTTTAATAAAGGATATCGGAACAGGAAAGCAACAGCTTGTAGAGATAGCTAAGGCCATATCAAAGGATGTAAAGCTTTTGATTCTTGACGAGCCTACATCTTCACTTAATGATGAGGATTCAAGGATGTTACTTGATATGCTCATACGTTTTAAAAAAGAAAAAGGCATTACATCAATCATTATTACACATAAATTGCAGGAAGTTGCATATGTGGCTGATGAAATAACAGTAATAAGAGATGGAATGACAATTGAAACTATTGACAACTCGGATCACCTTATAAATGAAGAACGCATTATAAAAGGTATGGTTGGACGTGAGCTTGAAGACAGATATCCGGCAAGAGAACATGTAATAAGTGATGAAATAATATTTGAAGCAAGAGATTGGTCGGTATATCATCCGATATACACTGAAAAATGCGTTGTAAACAATATAAGCTTTAATGTAAAAAAAGGTGAAGTCGTAGGTTTTTCAGGATTGCAGGGCGCAGGAAGAACAGAACTGGCCAAATCACTTTTTGGAAAGAGTTATGGAAGTCGTATCTCAGGTCAGGAATTTATTGCAGGTAAAGAGGTCTTTTTAAACAGTTCCAGGGATGCAATAGTAAACGGTCTGGCATATGTTACAGAGGATAGAAAGACAGACGGTTTGATACTTTCTGAAACGATTGCAAGAAATACAACCCTTGCAAGAATGGAAAAAATTGCAGATAAAAGAGGAGTTGTGGATGTTTCAAAGGAAAACATGGTTGCAAAAGAGTATGTAAAAGCCATGAAAACGAAAACCCCTTCTGTTTTACAAAAGGTTGGAAATCTTTCAGGCGGTAATCAGCAAAAAGTTCTTTTATCGAAATGGATGTTTGCAGGACCTGAAGTTTTATTTCTGGATGAGCCTACAAGAGGAATAGATGTGGGAGCAAAATATGAGATTTATTCTATTATCAACGATATGGTAGGTCAAGGTAAATCTGTGGTAATGATTTCATCAGATCTTACTGAGCTTTTAGGTATGTGCGATAGAATATATGTTATGAACGAAGGTAAGATAACCGGAGAGTTTAGTGCCGAGGAAGCTACACAGGAAAAAATAATGAGTACAATCTTAAAATCCGATTGTGCTGCAGTAAATTAGGAGGCAAAAATGAATGCAAATAAATTTGTAAAAAAATATACAATGGTACTTGCACTGCTTGTAGTTTTTGTATTCTTTACATATCTTACAGGGGGTAGACTTCTTTTAGCACAGAATATATCAAATCTGCTACTGCAAAATGCATATGTTCTTATAATGGCATGCGGTATGCTTTTGTGTATACTTACCGGTGGTAATGTCGATCTGTCTATAGGATCCACATTATGTCTGTCTGCCGCACTCTCAGCTAAATTGCTCAGTATGGGAATAAGCCCTTTTGTTGCTATATTGGCGTCAATTGCAGTTGCATGTGTTATAGGTGTATGGCAGGGATGGCTTATAGGGTATATTCATATTCCACCCTTTATCTGTACATTGGCAGGTATGTTCCTGTTTAGAGGTATTGCAAGAGTTATTTTGGATTCCAAGACTGTTCCTATAATGGATAAGAAATTCTTAAGTCTGTTTACATCATATATCCAAATTCCGGGACTTGATGTAAACCAGAGAGTTATTTCCTCTATGGTTGTTGGAATAATAGTTGCAGCAGCAATTACAGCATATACTTTTATGGCTGAGAGAAAAAAGGTTAAAAAAGGATATGAAACTGCAGGATTCGGATTAACAGCTGCAAGAGTTTGTATATTTGACCTTGTTATATTATTCTACGCATATAAGCTTATGAGTTATAAGGGCATTCCTATAATGCTTATTTGGATTTTGGTTGTAGTTGCTATTTTTGCATTTGTTACAAGTTCAACAGTATTTGGAAGATATTTCTATGCTGTGGGCGGTAATGAAAAGGCTACAAGGCTTTCAGGTATAGATCCGAGAAGAGTGTACTTTTGGGCATATTTTCTTATGAGTATTTTGGCAGGACTCTCAGGACTTTTAGTAGTAGCACGTATAGGTTCTGTAGATGGAAACATGGGCAGTTCCTATGAGATGGATGCTATTGCATCATGCTTCATAGGTGGAGCATCCGCTTATGGTGGTTCCGGAACCGTACAGGGAATAATGATTGGTGCAATTCTCTTGGGTGTTATAAATCAGGGTATGTCAATTCTCGGACTTCCGGATCAGTATCAATACATTGTTAAAGGTGCTGTACTTTTGGGCGCGGTAGTATTTGATGTAGTATCAAATCATAAAACAGGAAAATCATAAAATATATTGGGCTATTATACAGTTTTGTATATAGCCCGTATTTGTATGTGTAAATTTAGAAAGGGGGATTAGGTGTTTGACAATATAGTTTCCAGAAAAAATACAAATTGTGCTAAATGGGATGAGATAATAGCAGATTGCGGAGTGGATGATTTGATTCCTCTTACAGTTGCCGACATGGATTACAGAGTAGCACCGGAAATTATGACAGCTGTTATAGAGGCTGCAAATCATGGAATATACGGATATACAAATGTAAGTGATAAATATATAGAACTGTCAAAAAAATGGGCAAAAAATAATTATGGCTTCAATCCTGAAAATGAGTGGATAGTTTATTGTCCCAGAATAATTCAGGCAATATCCTTGATAATACAAAACTATACAAAAGAAGATGATAAAGTTTTGGTATTTACGCCACTCTATGATCCTATTCAAAATGCCGTACGCATCAATGACAGAGAATTGGTAGAATGTTCATTGAGCTTAAAAGACGGACATTATGAGATAGACTTCAAGGACTTTGAAGATAAGATAAAGAGCGGAGTAAAAATATTTATTACAGTATCACCACATAATCCTGTGGGGAGAGTGTGGACGGAAGATGAAATAAAAAAGACTGTGGAAATATGTAAGCGCCACAATGTACTTATAATATCCGATGAAACACATGCCGACTTTATCTGGAAGGGAAAATTCATATCTTATGCATCTTTCTATGATATGTATGAGAATATAATAATAGGATTATCAACATCAAAAAATTTTAATATTGCAGGACTTGAGGCCAGCAATATAATTATTAAAAATGAAAAATTGAGAAATTTCTTTAAAAAACTGCTTAGACAGGGCGGAATACATAATCCGAGTTATTTTTGTATACCTGCTGTTATAGCAGCTTATGAGTACGGCGAAGAATGGCTTAATATTGCAAAAGAAAAAATAAAAGATAACATGGACATCATAAAAAGCTTCTTTGAAAATGATATGAAAGGCTTTAAAGTAATTGACTCGGAAGGAACCTTCCTTTCATGGGTTGATTACAGAGCATTAAATATTACGGAAGATAAATTTAAAGAGCTTATGATAAAAAAGGCTCATATAGCATTTTCACTTGGTAGCGGATATGGTGAAGACGGAAGAGGATTTTTTAGAGTAAATGCCGCATTGCCTAAAAAATTACTGGAAGAAGCTTTATTTAGATTTAAAAATAATATAAATTGGGAGAATTTTTATGAGTAAGATAAAAAGAAAACCTACAGTACTTCAAGCGTTGTTTCCTATACTTGCAATGCTTATAATACTTGGTGTGGGAATTGCATTTTTAGATTTGCCTGCGGAGCCTTTGATTGTTTTGGCAGCTGTGGTATCAGGAGTACAAGCAATTTTCCTTGGATATTCATATGATGATATAATGAATGAGATTGCAAACAAGATTGCAAAGGTTTGGGGTGCATTATTAATTCTTATAATTGTAGGATTTATGATAGGTTCATGGATGCTTGGAGGCACTATACCTATGCTTATTTACTATGGTTTAAAACTTATCAGTCCTAAGTATCTTGCACTCACAGCATTTATACTTACAGCCATAGTATCGGTACTTACAGGTACATCATGGGGTTCAGCAGGAACAATAGGTGTTGCCTTCATGGGTGTAGCTATAGGAATGGATTCAAATCTTGCATTGGTTGCAGGTGCTGTAGTTTCAGGTGCATATTTTGGAGATAAGCTTTCACCTCTTTCAGATACTACAAACCTTTCATCTGCAGTTTGTGGAGTGGATCTTTATGAGCATGTATATAATCAGATGTGGACAACAGGAAGTGCGGCTGTTTTGTCTATAATATTCTACTTTATAATGGGACATGTAGGTGCAGGAAAAAATGTTATAGTACCTGAGACCATAAATATACTTACAGGTACACTTGATCAAATGTTTAACTGGAATATTTTGTTACTTGTTCCTCTTGTAATAGTACTTGCAGGATCAATTACAAAGAAACCTACAATTCCCGTTATGCTTGTGGCATCAGCAATTGCTCTTATAAATGCAGCCGTTTTCCAAGGTGCAGATTTAAAGAGCATAGTGGATGTTACATTAAACGGATTTAATGTAGAGATGATTGGAATGACTAAGGACGAGGTTGCACCGGAACTCATAAGACTTCTTCACAGAGGTGGAATGATGTCAATGATGAATACACTTCTCATTGCGGTTTGTGCTATTTCATTTGCAGGTACTATGAGCGTAACAGGTGCCTTGGAAGTTGTTATTTCAAAGATGCTTGAAAAAATCAACTCAACATTTAAACTTGTTGCTTCAACAATAGTTACTTGTCTTATAATCACAGGTGTTACAAGTAACGGTCAGGTATCTATTTTGATGCCGGGTGAAGCTTTTAAGGATGCTTATATTAAGATGGGACTGCATCCGAAGGTATTGTCAAGAACACTTGAGGACTCTGTCACATGTACGGAATGTCTGATTCCATGGACAGCGGCAGGGGCTTATATGGCAAGTACACTCGGTGTAGATACATTACATTATTTGCCATATGCAATATTAAATTATTCAGGTATGATATTTGCACTTGTATGGGCACTTACAGGAATAGGTATCGTAAAACTTAATAAGAAAGTAAAATAAAAATCTAGTTATGTCGGGTGCTTCCACCCGACATTTTGCTATTTTTCCCTCCTCTCTTTTAATTTTACACAATATTTGATATAATCAATAATTATAGAAAATAAGGAGGCTTTTATGGCTGATACAATGAATATAAAAGATAATTTCGAAGTAGAGACAAATGAAAACGGAAGACTTGGTGAAGTAAAGATTGCCGATGAAGTTGTTGCCGTTATTGCAGGTATTGCCGCTACAGAGGTAGAAGGTGTAGACTCAATGGCAGGAAATCCTACTAAAGAAATAGTAGGTAAACTTTCAGGAAGTAAGACTGCAAAGAGTATGAGAGGAGTTAAGGTAGAGGTAAATGATGATAAGGTTTGTGTTGACCTTGCAATCAATGTAAGTTACAACTACAATATCCCTGAAGTAAGTGAGAAAGTACAGGAGAGAGTTAAGAATGCTATCGAGAATATGACAGGACTTACAGTGCTTGAAGTTAATATTAAGATAGCATATGTTGTAGCAGACTAATGAGGCATTTTTCAAGTAATTATATAAGAAAGATAGCGACTATCGGAATGCTGACGGCTTTGGCAATGGTACTTGGATTTGTTGAAACATTAATACCTATCAATTTAGGTATTCCCGGCATGAAGTTAGGACTTGCAAATCTGATTGTGATTATTGCTTTTTATTTGTTTGATGTAAAAACAGGAGTAATAGTTTCACTGCTTAGAATTGTTTTGATAGCTATGACATTCGGAAATATTTCAATGATGTTTTATTCTATATCAGGAGCCACACTTAGTTTACTTTGCATGATTTTAGCAAAACAAATCAAAGGCTTTTCAATGGTGGGAATAAGTATCATCGGAGGTATAATGCACAATGTTGGACAGATAATCTGTGCGGCTTTTGTTGTAAGGACAAACGGAGTATTCACATATTTACCGGTACTTATGATTGCAGGCGTAGTCAGCGGTATGCTTATAGGAATAGCGGCATCACTTGTTATAGTTAGAGTAAAGCCTTATATACACAAATAGCTTATTATAAGCAGATATAAAGCATTCATAATTTAAATATATTATTAAACAAAGTTACCTTGCAAGTTTGATTTTATAATCAGGCTTGCTTTTTAGAGATTTTAGAATGGAGATAAAATGGCAAATACAAAGATTGATGTAGTTTCAGGTTTTTTAGGTGCAGGAAAAACTACTTTTATAAAGAGACTTGTTGAAGGAAATAAGGACAAGGGAAAAACAATAATAATAGAAAATGAGTTTGGTGAAATAGGTATAGACGGAGGATTTTTAAAGAATTCAGGTATTGAAATCAGAGAGATGAACTCAGGATGCATTTGCTGTTCTTTGGCAGGAGATTTTGAAGCATCTTTAAGGGAACTTTTATCAACTTATGAGCCGAACAGAGTTATTATAGAGCCGAGTGGAGTAGGTAAGCTTTCAGATGTATTGAAGGCCGTTTCAGATGTAGAAAAAGATTTACCTGTAGAGTCAAACTCAGCAGTGACAGTTGTTGATGTAAAGAAGTGTAAGATGTATATGAAGAACTTCGGAGAGTTCTTTAACAATCAGATTCAGTTTGCCAATACTATAATATTGTCAAGAACAGATTTGGTGGATAACACTAAAATTGAGGAAGTCGTTGCACTTATTAAAAATGTAAATCCTGATGCGACAATAGTTACAACACCTCTTGATAAATTAAGCAATGAAAAAATAGAAGAGCTCTTATCAAGCCCTATAGATTTAAAGAGTGAATTGCTTGAAGAATTGGCAAGGGAGCATGAACATCATCATGAGCATGATCATCACCACGATCACGAACATCACCATGAACACGATGAGGATTGTGGATGCCATGAACATGAGCACCATCACGAACATGATGAGCACTGTGGATGCCATGATCACGACCATGAGCATCATCATGAGCATGACCATCACCATGAGCATGACGAGCACTGCGGATGTCATGATCACGACCACGAGCATGATCACGAGCATCACCATGACCACGAGCATGATCACGAACATCATCACGATCACGAACATCACCATGATCATTGCGGATGTGGGCATGACCATCATGATCACCATCATGCAGATGATGTATTTGACAGCTGGGGAATGGAGCAGGTACCGGCAATAAGTGAAGAAAAGTTAAAGAGTATACTTGACAGCTTTGCAGATGAAGAAAAGTTCGGTGTTGTTCTTAGAGCTAAGGGAATGTTAAAGGATGCAAACAGTGACGACTGGTTCTACTTTGACCTTGTTCCGGGAGAGAGCGACATCAGAAGAGGTGATGCGGAGTATACAGGTAAGGTATGTGTAATAGGTGCAGGATTAAAGACCGAAGAAATAGAAAAGTGTTTTAGAGCTTAAAACTTATTGATTGGAGAAGTTATGGAAAGATTACCTATTTTTGTCATCAATGGTTTTTTGGAGGCCGGAAAAACACAGTTTATGAAGTTCACAATGCAGCAGGAGTATTTTCAAACTGAAGGAAATACATTATTGATTGTATGTGAAGAAGGTGAGGAGGAATACGATAAGGAATTATTGGAATCTACTCACACAACAGTAAAATACATAGATGATATATCGGATTTCACAAAAGAAAAGATGGTAGAATTTACTAAAGAGGTGGATCCGGAGAGAATTCTTATAGAATGGAACGGGCTATGGGAACAGGACAAGATACAAATACCTGATATCTGGTATGTAAATCAGATGATTACAATATATGATACATCTACATTGGACCTCTATATAAAAAACAAGGATCTAAAGGCATATATGGGTAAGATGCTTAAGGATTCCGAACTTGTTATATGCAACAGAGCGGATAATATTGATGAGGAAATTTTGAGCACATATCATCTTCAAATAAAGGCCATGGCACCTAATGCAGAAATCATTTTTGAAGGAGAAGAGGGAGAGATTACAGGAGATTTCAGTATAAATCTTCCATATAATCTTGATGATTCTAAACTTGTTATAAAGCCGGAGGAATATGGTATTTTCTACGTGGATGCTATGGACAGAACTGAAAAGTATGACGGAAAAGAAGTTGAGTTTGTTGCTCAGGTGGTAAGACCTGACGGAATCGGTGATGATATATTGATTCCGGGAAGAAGAGCAATGACTTGTTGTGAGGCCGATATTCAGTTCCTTGGCTTTGTATGTCACTATAAAGGTGCAAAGAATTTTAAAAATAAGGACTGGGTAAAGGTAAAGGGCAAAATAAAGTATGAGATGAGCCCGCAATACCGTGCTAAAGGACCTGTAATATATGCAAATGATATTTTACTTACAGGACCTATAGACGGATTAGTACAGTTTTAGGAGAATTATGTCTGATTTAGAATTACTGGAAGAAGCAAAAAAGGCCAGAAAGATGGCCTATGTTCCATATTCAAAATATAAAGTAGGTGCTGCACTTATGACCAAATCAGGAAAGATTATACATGGTTGTAACATAGAGAATGCGGCATATACTCCGTGTAATTGTGCGGAGAGAACAGCTTTTTTTAAAGCGGTATCTGAAGGAATATATGATTTTTGTAAGATAGCCGTTGTTGGAGGCTTTGAAGATAAGGATGCGGATGCTTTATGTACTCCATGTGGAGTTTGCAGACAGGTCATGCAGGAGTTTTGTAACCCCAAGGAATTTGAAATCGTAATGTCTGACGGTGCAAAGATAAAAAACATGAAATTGGAAGAATTGTTACCGTTCGGATTTGGACCTGATAATCTAAAATGACAGTTAAAATGTACATATAAAAAACAGATATAGGAAGGTTTAATGAAGAAAACATTATTAAATAAATTTATTCTGGTAACAACAATGGGTACGATACTTGTAACAGGTGTCGGAAGAAATATTTTTATAAAAGATATCAATGCATTTACTACAAAGAAGGGTACAGTAGATGTAAGTGCACTTAATGTAAGATCAAATGCCGGTACCGGAAATAATACTGTTGCCACACTGGAAAGAGATACAAGTGTTACAGTACTTGATGAAGTCAACAGTGACGGAATGTATTGGTATAAAATAAGTTTTAATACCGGTTCAGGTGACAGAGAAGGTTATGTGGCAAAGAATTATATAAAGACGGAAAGTACTGCAAAGTATACAACAGATAAGAATTTTGAGTCTGAGATAGCAGGTTTTCCTGAGAGTTATAAGAACAGGCTAAGAGCTTTACATGCTGAATATCCAAACTGGAAATTTGTTGTACAAAATGTAGATATTTCATGGGATGAAGTAATAAGAAATGAATCGATAGTAGGAGTTAATCTTGTAAAAAAGAATGCAAAGTCGTCTTGGAAATCAACTGCAAGAGGTGCGTATAACTGGAGTAACGGCACATGGCCGGGATTTGATTCGAATGAATGGGTTGCAGCAAGTGAAAGTATTATAAGATACTATATGGATCCACGAAACTTTTTGGATTCAACCAATATATTTCAGTTTTTAAATCATGGATATACTACAGGTGAACAGACTGAGGAAGGTGTTGAGAAGATGCTTAAAGGTACTTTTATGGAGAGTAAATCAAGTATTAAGAGTACTGCACCGTCTGAAACAGCGGCACCTACAACTTCTGCTACAACTGCGACAACTACAATAGCAGCAGATTCTACAACTCAAGCAAAGACTTCCGGAACGAATAAGAACAGTACAGTTAGTTACTCAAGTGTAAAGGCTCCGGAAAGTGTACAAAGTAGTGAAGGCAAAGTGTATTCGGCCAATACAAACGGTCCTGTGGCAGATCCCAATGAAAATGCAAATCTTGTAGGTCCCGGTGTAGAAAGTGGAACTGCCTCAACAACAGCGAAAGAGGAACTTCCTACAGTAGAGGATAAGGATAACGGTCCGGGCTACACAGAACCTGCATCTGCACCGGTTTTTGAGCCTACTACAGAGTTTAATGATACAGCAAATGGACCAGGAGTTGTAAACAGTGATACAATTAAAGAGAGTGTAAGTGCTTCAAATAATATAAATGTATCAACAGGTTCAAGTTCATCTACAGAAAATACAAATTCTAATGCACTTTCAAACGGAACCACATATGTTGATATGATAATGGATGCCGCAAAGAGTTCCGGTGTAAATCCCTATGTTATAGCCGCAATGCTTATACAGGAACAGGGAGTTAAAGGAACATCAGGGCTTATAAGCGGAGCAACAGGTATTTATAATTTCTTCAATATAGAAGCTTATCAGTCGGGAAACCAGAGTGCAACAAGCAGAGGATTGGCATGGGCAGGAAGCGGAAATACATACCTTCGTCCATGGAATACAAAGGCTAAAGCAATAATAGGTGGCGCCATGTTCTATGGAAGTACTTATTCAAAAGCAGGACAGAATACATTCTATTTAAAGAAATTTAATGTTCTTGGTGAAAACAAATATAAGCATCAATATATGACAAATATTGAAGGTGCAAAGAATGAGGGAGCTATGCTCTCGAGAGCATATTCGGAAGAGGATAAAAAGGGAGTTTTCACATTCCATATACCTGTTTATAGAGATATGCCTGAATTACCTGAGGTAATGCCGACAGGAGACGGTAGTCCGAATAACAGGTTATCTTCATTAAGTATAAGCGGATATAATATTACACCAAGCTTTAGTAGTGACAATTATTCTTATACGGTTGAATTGCCGTCAAATGTAAATAATGTTAATATTAAAGCAAATGCAGCCGATGCAAGTACAACTATATCAGGAATCGGTGATATTGAACTGAACTATTCAAACTCCACGGTTGACATAATTGTTACAGCTCAAAACGGAACTAAAGAGAAGTACAGCATAAATATAAAGAGAGGAAATTAATACTGTATCTACATTTTATGTAGGATTAATGTCAGAGGATCAAGATGAAATATTTAAAAAAGCCTAATGTAAATATCGTCATACCTTCATTTATACTTACATTGATATTTTCAGTTGTAATAGCTTTTAATGCTTTTGCTATGGGTATCAGTATAAGCTTTGCAGATGTCAATGCAGCAGTGGGTGATGAAGTAAATTTGGTAATGAGTTTATCGTCAACAGACGGAAACATTGACAGCGCAAATATAATGCTCAGTTATGATGACAGCATTTTGGATTTTGTCGGAGGAACAAATGCACAGGGTGGGGCAGGTAGTATAAAAGTCACATCCAATACAGGAAGCAGCAGCAACAATCAAAACTATTCCCTGAAATTTAAAGCCAAGACAGCCGGGGAAACTACAGTCGTTGTAAGTACATGGGAAGTATATGATACAAACTCAAAGATGGCTACAATGCAGTCTCAAGGCAGCGGAAGAATAAAGATAAAATCTGCAGAACAGACTACTGCCGAAGAGTCTACTGTTGAAAAGAATAAGGAAGCGGCAACTACAGTTGCGGTAGATAAAAAGGATGCAATGCTTTCTTCTTTGAAAGTCAGTCCGGGTAAGCTTTCACCTGATTTTAGCAGTACTGTGAAAAATTACGACATGAATGTAGCAGGAAATATATCCAACATTGCAGTCAACGCAAAGGCAAGACAGGATGGGGCAAAAGTAGTTATAACAGGAAATGATAATCTTGTGGTCGGAGTGAATGCTATTAATGTAAAGGTAACATCACCTGACGGTTCGGCTGTAGAAAGTTATATTATAAATGTAAATAAAAGTGCGGTAAAAAAAGAGGAAGCCTCAGAGTCTTCTTCAGAAACTTCAGCAGAAGAAGTTATCGAAGAGAGCGAGAGCAGTGCAGATGTTTTGGATCTGGTTTCCACAGATAACGGGCTTACCTTAGGCGGAATTGATTATCAGGTATCGGATTCATTTGATAAAAATATCCTGCCTGAAGGTTTTGAAGAGTCTACATTCACATATAAAGGTAGAGATGTCAAGGCCGGAAAAATGAAGGGTCAGGATGTATATATCCTTTATCTTGTAGGCAATGACGGCTCAGGAGATTTCTACATATATGATGATGCTGCGGATACATGGGCTGTATATACACAGCTTACCACAAATACCAAGAGCATTACCGTAATGCCTATTGATAAAGGTGTAGAGGTACCTAAGGGATTTATTGAAAGTATTATAAATATAAACGGTAAAAAGATTCGTGGATGGATTTGGGGCAGTGACAATGAAAAGAGATATTGTGTTGTTTATGCCATGAATTCGGAAGGTAAAAAAGACTTCTACAGATATGATATGGAAGAGCATACAATACAAAGGTACTTTGCCGATCCAAATGTAGACACAGGTGTATCGACTGAAGAATATAATGCACTTGAAAAGAAATATGAGAAGAGTAATGAGTGGGTAAGAAATTTAATTGCACTTGCGGTTATATTGATTATTTTTATAATAATTTTACTTTTGTCAAGAGCTTCAAATAAAAAGAAGGCTGCAAAGACGGCACAAAAACCTGCCAAGAAGAAGAACAAGAGTAACATTACTTCAAAAGTGGATTTGATACCTGAAGAAGAGATGAATGATGAAACTACTCTTGAATATATGCCTTTAAGTAAGAAAAAGGAAGAAGAGCCTGTAAAGTCGGAAGATGAATCGGATGATTTTGATGTAATAGACCTATCAAACGGTGAAGTTATAGAAGAAGAGGATTTTGAAGTAGTAGAAGAACTTAAAAACGATTCTGATGATGAAGATGATGATTTTGAAGATTTAGATATTTAAAAAATAACCACCCGGTAAGTCGGGTGGTATTTTTTATGGATTATAATTTAGAACTTCTTTTTCTTACCGTATTTCGGCTCGGCGGTAAGTCCTATTCCAAGTTTGTTTAGAGTCTTTACATCTGCTTCTGAAAGCATTACGGAAGAATGCATTTGTAAACCTTTAAGTTTCGGGAGGGCATTTAAGGCTTTTCTTGCATTCTCATCGGTAGCGGCTGAAATAGAGAGAGCTATAAGAGCTTCATCTGTATGAAGTCTCGGATTATTACCACCAAGATATGTGGTTTTTAATTCCTGTACAGGTGCAATAACTGTAGGTGAAATAAGCTTTATTTCATCATCCACACCGCTGAGAGCTTTTAATGCATTTAAAATAAGTGCGGCACTTGCACCGAGAAGCTCGGAAGTCTTACCTGTAATAAGTTCACCGGTTTCAAGTTCAATAGCTGCTGCAGGGGTATTTGTGGCTTCAGCTTTTAATAGTGCTGCAGAAACAGCTTTTCTGTCATTAACACTTGTTTTTGCTTGCTGCATTATAAGCTCAAGTTTATAAATTTCATCAGCTTTGCATTCTCCTTTAACAAATCTTGCAAGTGAATTATAGTATCTTCTTATGATTTCCTGTTTACTTGCCTCTCTGCATACCTCATCGTCAATAATACAGTTACCGGCCATATTTACTCCCATATCTGTAGGAGATTTATATGGACATTCTCCAAATATTCCCTCAAAAATTGCCATCAAAACAGGATATATTTCTATATCTCTGTTGTAGTTTACAGTTGTTGTTCCATATGCTTCCAAATGGAAAGGATCAATCATATTTACATCGTTTAAGTCAGCTGTAGCAGCCTCGTATGCAAGGTTTACAGGGTGCTTTAGCGGCAAATTCCAGATAGGAAATGTCTCAAACTTTGCATAACCTGCTTTAATTCCCCTTTTATTCTCATGGTAGAGCTGAGAAAGACATGTAGCCATCTTTCCGGATCCGGGTCCCGGAGCGGTAACTATTACAAGAGGTCTTGATGTGACGATATAATCATTTTTTCCATAACCTTCTTCACTCACGATATGTGCCACATTGCTTGGATACCCGTCAATCAAATAAAGCTTGTATACTTTTATACCGAGATTTTCAAGTCTTTCCTTAAATTTGTCCGCACTCTTTTGTCCCGAATACTGTGTAATACATACACTGCCTACAAACAATCCTTTTCTTCGAAATTCATCTATAAGTCTGATTACATCGGCATCATAGGTAATACCATGATCTTCTCTAATCTTGTTTTTTTCAATATCCGATGCAGAGATTGAAATAATTATTTCGGCCTGATCTTTTAGTTGAAGAAGCATTCTAAGCTTTGAATCAGGTTCAAAGCCCGGAAGTACTCTGGATGCATGGTAATCATCAAAGAGCTTTCCGCCAAATTCAAGATAGAGTTTATCACCAAAACTTGCTATTCTTTCTCTTATATGCTCAGATTGTGTTTTTAAATACATCTGATTATCGAAACCGATTTTCATAATACGCCTTCCTTCTTTAGTATGAACTGTTATATAAAATTAAAATAGAATTATATCACTTTTTAAAACCGTATTAAAGGGGGAACAACATAGTTTAGTAATTAAATTAATTTTCAAATATTTGAACACGATTATAATATTTTTTCATTTATTATTAAAAAAGAAATCTGCAAACTTATATATTATAAATATAATTAAAGTGATATACTAAAGCGACTAAAAAAGAAAGCAGGTTTTTATATGAAAAAGCAATTTTTAATGACAGTTATGGGTGCAGCTATTGTTTTGGCGGCATGTGGAAGTAAAGGAACAGATAAAAATGAAGACACTACGGTGACTATAGAACACAATGAGACAAGTGTTGAAACCGTTGAAGACACTGAAAGTGTGGCAGATGAGCCAAGCACAGCGGTAAGTAAGGCGGATATAAAATTAAAGTATTCAAATCTTGTAGATGAAGATACCAGAAACAGAGTAAAAAATGCTCTAAAGAATGCCGGTCTTAGTGATGAAAAGATAAAGAACTTTTTTGATGCGGTAGATGAGTATAATAATGCGGTAGGCACTAAGAATCTGGTTCAGAGTATGACAACCATAGATGCCGCTTTCCCAACATTCGATCAGGATAAGCTTATAGATGCATGGCTTGCCAAGGGAGGATATGTAGGCAGAAATTGCAGAATCACATCATATTCTTTGATGGGAGATTTTATAAAAGTCGGAAATCCTACACCGGGTGATACAACAATGCTTTTCAACGATTTTGATTCTATAAAAGATAAAAATATTTTTGAAGGTGAAGATAAGAAGAAATTTGATACATTATTTTCATATATTGATGTAACAAATACACATGATACAAATGTTTTGTCAGATGAAATAATAAAATCATGGGAAGAGAAGCAGATTTCGTTTAACAATGATAAGATGCATATGATTTCAGTATTTATGACCATGGACGACGGTATGAATAAGGTACAGGAGTTCATAGGGCATACAGGTATTTTGGTAGAAGACGGTGATAAATATCTCTTTATTGAGAAGCTGGCATTTGAGTTACCGTATCAGGTAGAAGAGTTTGACAGTTTACAGGATGTAAATGATTATCTGATGGGATACTATGACAATGAAGCTGAAGGACTTACTGCAAAGCCTGTTATTTTTGAAGACGGAAAAGTAATGAACGAGTACAGAGTCTTAAAATAATGCTTGCATTTTTTGCTCATTTTTGGTTGAATTATAGTATCAAAAACAGGAAAGAAGTATTATGGCAGAGAGAGTTAATATATTAAAAACAGATTATGAAATGAATCGTACAGACTGGACAGAGGTAGTATCGGCAGTATTTGGAGGTATGCTTCGTGTACAGGAGGCTATTGAGATGTATGTAGCCAAAGGACAGGCTTGGAATGTGGATTTTCATACAAAGAAAATCAAAATCGGAAAGAGCACGTATCCGATACAATACATAGGAAGTGAAGCAATCGAATCAAATGACTGGCTATGGGGCTGGGAGAATATAAACGGATTTGATGAGAGCTTACTTGAACTTGTTGGAGAAGCAAGAGAATTTGGAGAAAAGGTAGGTTTTGCAGCCTTAACAAATCCAAATCTTCCTTTGACAGAGAAAGTAACCGGATATATACTTTCAATGATTTCATGTGGCATAAGTGAAAAGAACTACGGATATTATCCATGTAAACATTCGGGCGGTATTGCATTTGTGGCACTTTACGATTTACCTGAAAAATTCTTTGCACCTGTGGATACAAAGTTATTTATCAGAACTATAATGAGTGCTATAAGCCAGTATGAGCTGGACCATAAAATTTTGGTAGAAGGCTTCCTTGCATGGAACGGTACAGATTATCATTGGGAAAACAATAATATCTATGCTAAATTTGCAGATGATGACGGACAACTTTTGATAAGATTTGAGGATATCGGAGATAAAAAAAGAATAGAGTCAATCGACGGATTGAAATAAAGATAAGGACTTCCCAAAAGGGGAGTCCTATTTATATTATAGATGTTTTACACTCTGTCTGCGTAAAAGCTGATATGGCATTTTAAATGCGCTTCCTTTAAAAGTGCTTGATGAGAAATATTCAAGTAAAAGCTGTGCAGATTTTACTCCCGTATCAAAAGTAGCATGACGTATTGTAGTAAGCGATGGCCTGATAGCAGTTGCAAGATTACTGTCATCCACACCTGTTACTGAAATATGCCCCGGTACTTGTATATTATTATCATACATAAAATCTATCGCTCCTACAGCGATATTGTCACAGGCACAAAGAACTGCTGTTGGAAGGATAGACGCTTTTTCATATATTTGATTCATTCCGGCATAGCCGTCTTCTATAGTAAAAGAATCCTGTAGACTTATAAGGTCTTGGGAAGTATTTAATGAACATTCCCTGATTCCTTTCATATAGCCTTCATATCTTTTCTTTCCGGCTGATAAATCATGAAGTGGGCCTCCAATAAATGCTATATTCCTATGCCCCATATTATAAAGAAAATGCACCATATCACAGATGGCCTGTTGATTATCCATATTTACAGAACTGACAGGGATTTTCAGCTCAAAATCAGGAATATCCTGACATACATATATAACAGGCTTATTGTTTCTATGTATCCACATCATATGTTCTTGCGGTATATGAACGTTTGCCATAATAATACCTTCAACTTGCTTATTTTTTAAGACATCCAAAAAGTGTATTTCTTTATCGAGTTCACCATTTGTTTCACATATAACAGTATTATATCCAAGAGGTGTTACCACACTGTTGATGCCCTGTAATATTCTGCCGAAGACATTGTTAGATATATCGGGAAAAAGAACACCGATTAATTTATTTGATTTACGATTTTCTCTTTTTAATGTCGGACCGGGTGAATAACCAAGTTCTCTTATCACTTCCATAACTTTGTTTTTTGTAGAAACAGATACAGTATTACTTTGGTTTATAACTCTTGAAACCGTTGAAATAGATACACCGGCTGCATTTGCAACATCATTAATAGTAACCATATAAGACCTCCTTTATGAAAATGATTATGAAAAGACAAGAGTATATCTTGAAAAACCATGAAAACAATAGCATATTTGCATGAAAAATGCAAGAAAACATACACTTGCATAATCATTTATAAAAACTTTGGAGCATTTGCGAATAGGATATTTATATAAAATAGTTTAGTATAAAAACAAGATTTTAAAAGCATTCAAAAAAATAGTTATATCAGATAAGAGGTTATATATGAAAAATATTTTTTATAAACCGAAAGACGGTTGGGTTGGAGATACTATTCCATTTGCGCATGATGGTAAATTTTATATTTATTATCTTCATGATGAAAGAAAAGGAAATACACAGGATGAGTATGGATATCGTACAAGCTGGAATCTGTTGATAACGGAGGACGGGGTTAATATAAAAGATTGTAAGGTTGTATTACCTGTCGGGGAGTATGACGATGCGGACTATGCCTGTTATACAGGGTCTGTAATAGAAGGTAATGACGGCAAATTTCATATGTTTTATACCGCACAGAATAATTATAATCCCAAGTATCACAGGGACGGAAAACCTTTACAATATGTTGCACATGCAATAAGTACAGATCTGATAAATTGGGAAAAACTGCCTGAGCTTACATTCGGTGCAGATGAAAGTATTTACGAGCCTTTTGATTGGCGTGATCCGTTTGTTTTTTATAATGAAGATGAGAAATGTTTTGATATGCTTTTGGCTGCAAGATTGCGGGGAGCAAGTGAAAAGAACGGAGGATGTGTAGGATTATGCAGATCTTATGATTTAATTCACTGGGAGGCAAAAGAGCCGTTTTATAATCCTGAATCTTATATGACACATGAATGTCCGGATTTGTTTAAACTTGGAAACAAATGGTATCTTGTGTATTCAACTTTTTCAGAAAAATTTGTAACTCATTATAGGATGTCTGATAAGCTGAGCGGACCGTGGACCTCTCCTATAGAAGATACCTTTGACGGAAGAGCGTTTTATGCTGCAAAAACAGCACAGGTCGGTGATAAAAGAATGGCGTTTGCTTGGGTTCCTACTAAGCGTGGTGAAAGTGATTTCGGACAGTATGAATGGGGCGGAAATTTTATTGCACATGAGATTGACCAAACAACTGATAATAAGCTTACTGTAAAACCTGCTGACGGATTGATCAATATGTTTAATAAGGAAGCCGTAAATAAAAAAATAAATAAAGTTGAAATAGAAAATTTTGAGGGGGAGAAGTCATATGTAATCAACGGAATGAAAGAAACATGTATGATAGAAGCGGTAATAGAATTCAGTGAAGGAGTTAGATCTTTCGGAATAGGTTTGAGACAGGATTCAGCCCTGGCAAACGGCTATTACCTTAGATTTGAGCCTTTTTATAACAGAATTGTGGCAGATATGTGGCCAAGACGTATAAGCGGCGTAAATCAGTGGTATGTTGACGGGGACAAGCCCTTTATGATTGAACTTGAAAGACCTTTTGATTATAAAAGTTTAAAGGATAATAAAGTACATATAAGGGTTGTGGCAGACGGAAGTATAATATGTCTTTATGTGAATAATACTACCGCTCTGACAATGAGAGCCTATAACATGAAAAGAACAAATTGGGGATTTTTTGTAAAAGACGGAAGTATCAGGGTTTCTGATATTCATTTGTATGAAGTTTAAAAGGAGATTATTATGTACAAGAAGATAGGAACTATATGCCTTATAGCCGGAATGGTATTAATGGGTTGCGGAAATAAAGCACAAACAAACACAAATTCTACAGAGGCTGAAAACAAAGACAGTAACGTAAGAGAGATTCATTATTTTTCTTCAAGATCCGCATCGGATGATACAATGGTAACATTGCAGGAGATAACAAAAAAATATAATGAGCAGGGTGGAAATATAAAGCTTGTAATTGACAGTAATGCAGACAGGACATCGTATGATCAAAAACTTAGAACAATGATTGCAGGTGGACAGATGCCTGATATGTTTGACCTTGATGCGACACCGTATGCTACAGAACTTGGAGAACAGGGAATGCTCACAGATATGGACGCATTTCTTGATGAAATAGGTGAAAAAGACAGCTATATTCCATTGGCATTAAACTATGGAAGGACTTCTGACGGTAAATTGTATACATTACCTTTAGAGCTTTCAACAGAAATGATCTGGTATAATGTTGATATGTTTAAAGATGCCGGAATCGAAGCACCAAAGACATTGGATGAGCTTCTAGAAGATTGCAAGGTTTTAAAAGAAAAAGGGTATACTGCATTTGGAATCGGTGGAGGAGACGGATGGCCATTGCTTCGACTTCTTGCAACATATCCGTTCAGAATGACAGGTAATGAGTATTTAAATAAATTATCTTTAGGAGAAGCTAAGATGTCTGATGAACCGGGCGTTAAGGCTGCAACTTTTATGTCTGAAATAGGACAGTATTTCCAGCCGGGATTTTCAACAACCGATGTAGCTACAGGATTAAATTTATTTCTTAGTGGAAAGAGTGCAATGTATCCGACAGGTACTTGGGAGTTGAATTATTTTACAGATAAGAATAGACCGGAAGGATTGAATGTCGATTATTTTTATATGCCCACAATAAAGGACGGAAAAACAAATGAAAATGACTACTGGGCATTTGGTGGCATAGGTTTAGCAGTTAATCCTAAGACTTTTGATGATCAGTACAAAGATTACCTGACATTTATAGTTAAAAACTACAGCCCTGCATATTTTGCACATGAGCATTTGGCACCGCAAAAGGTGGATATGAGTGACAACAGCAGCTTTGATCCGTTATTTTTAAAGGTAATGGAAGATACAAATAATATAGGTTCAACTGCAGCAAGGCCTTGGGATGTAGTATTGAATGAAGATGTAATAGCAACAATTAATGATAATCTACCGGGACTTTGTATGGGTGAAGAAACAACGGATGACTTTATAAAGGCGGTGGATGAGGCCTTGGAGGCAAATAAATAGAATTTTATGAAAATTTTGAGAGATAAGAAAGCGATTGCTGTATTTTTGCTACCTGCTTTTATTGTCTATTCTGTTATAGTTATGGTTCCTATACTCGTTTCAATTTATTATAGCTGTTTAGATTGGAACGGTATAGGAAAGAAGTCTTTTGTTGGTTTTAATAACTACATAAAACTTTTTGGAGACAGCGTATTCAGACAAGCATTTGGAAACAACATAATATATATAGTTATTGTAATGGTGCTGCAGCTTGGCTTCGGTTTTAGCATTGCAGTTTTACTTACATATCTTAAAAAAGGAAGAGGCTTTATACAAACTGCATATTACATACCTTCTGTTATTACGGTTATTGCAATATCACAATTGTTTACAGGATTTTATTCTTATGAGCCTTTGGGTTTATTCAATATCTTCAGAAAAATGCTTGGTATGGAGCCTATTGCATTTTTAAGTGATTATAAAACTGTTTTATGGGCGGTTGCTTCTGTGGAAGGCTGGCAATATATAGGTATTTATATGATTATTTTTTATTCTGCGTTGGTTTCAGTATCACCTGATATATTGGAGGCGGCAAGAATAGACGGAGCTACAGAGTTGCAGATTCTGGTAAAAATCAGAATACCTGCTATAGCAAATGTAATTATGCTTTCATGTATATTGAGTCTGGTAGGTGCGCTTAGAGGTTTTGCGGCACCTATGAATATGACTAAGGGAGGTCCGAATCACAGATCTGAAATACTTGCAACATATATGTATAAAAAAGCTTTTACGAGCAGAGACTACGGATATGGAAGTGCAATTGCTGTAATAATTGTAATACTCAGTATTATTGGAGTTTTATTAATCAGTAAATATATGGATGGCGAAAACGAATAGGAGGATATATGAAAAGAAATATCAGAAAAATAATATATTGGTCTGTTATGATTCTGTTCCTTATAATTCAGGGCTATCCTGTTATATGGCTTATTGTAGCCGGATTTAGACCGAATATAGAGTTGTTGACAGAACCGTTCAGCTTTCCAAAGAGCTTTACTTTAGAGAATTTTATTAGAATATTCACTGAAAGCAATATAGTTACCTATATAAAAAACAGTGCTATAATTTCTGTAGTGTCATTAGTGTTTATTGTATTAATCAGTTCAATGGCATCATTTGCTATTGCCAAGATGAAATTCACAGGGAGGAAGAAGATATACAGATATTTTCTTATAGGACTTACAATCCCATATGCAGTTACATTGATACCATTATTTACAATGTTTGCAAAAATTGGACTTATAAATACAAGGATAAGTGTTATATTGCCTCTGTTGGCATTTCAATTACCTGTATCGATAATGTTGTTTGTAAATTTTTATTCATTTATTCCTGATGAAATTATAGAGGCTGCAGTGATTGACGGGGCAAGTATCTACGGTATTTATACAAAAGTAATTATACCGTTGTCGTTAAATACAATAATGACAGTGCTTGCTATGAACTTTATAACAGTGTGGAATGACTATACATTCAGTCTTGTATTTATAAACAGTACAGAACTGAAAACAATATCTATAGGCCTTGCCGACTTTATAGGGCCGAGAGGATTAAAGGATTGGGGGGCAACCTATGCGGCCATTGCAATGTCTGTATTCCCAACACTGGTTATATATTTTTCATTAAATAAAAAAATGACAGCCGGAATGACGTTGGGGGCAGTAAAGTCATGAGTATGAAGCAAAATATTTTCAGACCGAAATATCATTTTACTCTAAAAAGAGGGTGGATAAATGATCCGAACGGTCTCGTGTGGTTTCAAGGTAAATATCATCTGTACTTTCAATGTAATCCATACAGCAATAACTGGGATAAAATGCATTGGGGTCATGCCGTGAGCCCTGATTTAATACATTGGGAAGAGTGCAGTCCTGTTCTTATTCCGGAAGAGGAATATGAGGATTATATCAAAGGTGGATGCTTTTCAGGCTCTGTAGTTGTTAATGAAGATAAAATATATGCTTTTTATACGGCTGTTTCATTGGTAGAAGGTGAAGTTTGTCAAAGACAATGTATGGCATATTCTTTTGACGGATATAATTTTATAAAATATGAGAAAAATCCGATTATTGAATCTATCGGAAAAGACTTTAGAGATCCTAAAGTAATTTTTCATGATGGTACATGGCAAATGGTAATTGGAGGATCTGACAAAAACGCGTCTGATCTTGAAAGCCATGGAAGAATTTATCTTTTTCATTCTAAGAATTTGTTTGACTGGAGCTATAGAGGAATACTTTATGAAGCAAAAGCCGGTGAAGGGACAATGTTTGAATGTCCTGATATATTTGAAATAGGTGGAAAGTGGGTTATAACAGCATCACCTATGAATCGAACCGATTTTCTACCTACTGTATATATGGTTGGAAATATTAACTTTAAAAATTGTATTTTCTTCCATGAGTATAGCGGAACATTGGATTTTGGTCCTCATTATTACGCATCACAAACATATAAGGATAAGTATGGAAAAAATATTTCAATGGCCTGGCTTGGAGGTTGGGAATGGATGCCATGGATTAATGATCATGGTCCGGTGGAAGAAGGCGGGTATCGTGGAATAATGTCATATCCAAGACTAATTGATATGGAAGAAAACATTTTGAAAATGCTACCTTACAGTCATGACTTAGATTTAAAAAGTGACGTTGAATACAGCCAAAAGACTAAAGGAAACGACAAAAATATATCAAATATATTGGATAAAATGTGTGAAAGGATTTATATATCAGGTGTAATAACAAGAGATAAAAACAGTTCGGAATTAAATCTTGAGTTTTTTGACAGTGAAGAGAAAAAAATAATAATAAAACTTGATTTTCTCTTTGGTAATATTATTACGGATTTTACGGAAGCTGATGATAATATACGAAGTGGAATAAGAATATATAAGGCAAATATACAAAAAGAGTACGATATAGATTTCAGTATAATAAAAGACGGAAATGTGTTGGAAGTTTATTTGCTTGGAGGTAAGTATAACTTTACCTCTATGATTTATCCACATGAAGGAAAAGTTGGTATTGGAATAAGGTCAAAAGATGCCATTATAAGGTATAGAAAAATAAATATTGAAGGATAATAAAACAGACGAGTGAAATTATAAATTTTCACTCGTCTGTTTTATGGTAAAAATACTATATTCATTTTTGAAATATTATTTATGTCACTAAACATTTCATTTCGAGCTAAATAGTATATCTTATTTAATAGTCATTATGCTTTTTATCAAATACTCCGGATTCATCTGAATATACATAAATATTCATGTAAAAATTTACCCCAAATAAAAATAAAAAAACCACCTCAAAGGTGGCCTCATGATCGACGATATTAAATATCGCTTAAACGCAAATTCGATATCATGAGTATACAGCATATCTCTACCTGCAAGTTAATTATACTCGTAAAGTGAAAAAAAATCAACTTTTTTAAAGTATATAATTTTATACCTAGGGTGAAAAGTTTATAATTTTATAATATTGACTTTTTCATCTTCTCAGTGGCAACTACCCTTCAATGTGATATAATAAAACCAATATTAGCGAAAATAAAAAGAAGGTAGAATAATTGGGTATGACAATAAAAGAAAAGCTGAAAGAAGCTGAAAAATATATCTGTGAGAATTTTGAGGAATTGGGAATAGATGATCCTGTAGAAGAAGGGTACTTTGAAGAGTATGAACAAATAGGTGGCGCAAGTGAAAGTGAGTTTGAAGATTTTGAAAAAACTTTCGGAATAAAATTGCCTGAGGATTTTAAAGAGCTTTATTCATACAAAAACGGCAGCGGATATTTTGAATTGTTGCAATGTGACATAGACGACAGAGAAATCAACTTTACATTATTCAGCCTTGAAGAGATGAAAAAGGTAAAGAGCTATTTTCAAGACAGGGATGCTCTTTTAACAGATTATCCGGACTATTTTACCGATGATGTTATAGAACAAATGAGAGACAACAGAATAAAACCATATCTATTCCATAAAGATTGGTTTGCTTTTGCGACATATCTCAATTGCGGATATCTGATGCTTGATTTTGATCCGGATAAGGAAGGAAAAGTCGGCCAGGTTATTTTTTATATACATGATCCGGATGAAATAATCTATACAGCATCAAGTATAGATGAACTTATAGATAATGTATGGAAATTTTTAAAAGAAAATTTTGACTAAAAAGAGGGTGATATAATGAGAGAGAATCCAAGACCTGGAGAGTTTTACAGACATTTTAAAAATAAGCTTTATCAGATAATTGCTGTTGCCACACATTCTGAAAGTAAGGAACAGCTGGTAATATATCAGGCACTTTACGGAGATTTTGGAGTATATGCAAGACCGCTTGATATGTTCTTAAGTGAAGTTGACAGAGAAAAATATCCTGAGACAGAACAAAAGTATCGCTTTGAAAAGGTAGAAAATATATCTGAGGTATCTAAACAAATTACAGATATAAATAGTGAAATTAATATAGAGACAATTAACAAAACGCTGAAGGAAGAAAGTGAAGATGAGCCTAAGAATTTCTTTATAGACTTTCTGGATGCGGATGATTATTATACAAAAAAGAAAATAATCTTAGCCAACAAGGAAAATATAACAGATAAGCAGTTGGATGCTATATTTGATATTTACGGATTAAAGAGAAACGGCATTGATAAGACAATAGATATTGCAGATTTTATTGCATATCTTGATATGCAAATACATTTTGAGGGGAAAAGACTAAGGTAACAGATGGCATTTGTAATAGAAGATGAATTAAAGAAGTTGCCACGCCAGCCGGGCGTTTATATAATGCATGACAAAAAGGATGATATTATATATGTCGGCAAGGCTATTTCATTGAGAAACAGAGTAAGGCAATATTTTCAATCAAGTAAGGATAAGAGTCCTAAGATAAAACAAATGGTCTCAAAGATTGAAAGATTTGAATATATTGTAACCGATTCCGAGCTTGAGGCATTGGTACTTGAGAATAATCTGATAAAAGAACATAGACCAAGGTATAATACAATGCTTAGGGATGATAAAACCTATCCCTATATAAAACTTACAGTGAAAGAGGAATACCCGAGGCTGCAGATGGTAAGGCAGATAAAGAAGGACAAAAACAGATATTTCGGGCCTTTTTCAAGCGGTAATGCGGTACGAGATACGATAAATCTTTTAAACAGAGTCTATAAGCTAAGGACTTGCAGTAGAAATCTCCCAAAGGATATAGGAGCGGAGCGTCCATGTCTGGATTATTTTATACACCAGTGTGATGCTCCATGCCAAAATTACATATCAAAAGATGAATATAATAAAAATGCGGCCGAAGCACTTCGCTTTTTAAGTGGTGATTTTGATCCTATTATAAATAAAATAAGAACTGAAATGGAAAGGCTTTCAGCTGAGCTGAAATTTGAAGATGCGGCAAAGCAAAGAGATTTATTAAACTCCGTACTTCATATTACACAAAAACAGAAAATTACTTCGGATGATTCCAAAGACAGGGATATTATTGCAATGGCAAGAGATGAGAGAGATGCTGTTGTACAGGTATTCTTTATCAGGGAAGGAAAGATGGTCGGTAGAGAACATCATTATATACAAGTGGCAATGGATGATGAAAAAGTGGATATTCTGGAGAGCTTCATAAAGCAGTTTTATGCAGGAACACCTTTTGTACCGAGTCAAATCATGTCACAGTATGAGTTAAAGGATGAAAACCTTATTTCGGAATGGCTCTCTGCTAAAAGAGGTTCAAAGGTAAATATAATTGTTCCAAAGAAAGGTTCTAAGGAAAAGCTGGTGGAACTTGCAAAGAAAAATGCTGAAATTGTTCTAACAAAAGACAGAGAAAAGCTTCAAAGACAGGAAGCAAGAAGTGTGGGAGCTGTAAAGGAAATTGAAGAGCTATTATCATTGCCTAATTTAAAAAGAATGGAGGCCTATGATATTTCCAATATTTCAGGTGTTCAATCTGTAGGTTCTATGGTGGTTTATGAGAATGGAATGCCGAAAAAAAGTGATTACAGAAAATTCAAAATAAAAACTGTAATAGGTCCAAATGACTACGCTTCAATGAAGGAAGTGCTTACTAGAAGATTTGACCGCGGTGTTGATGAAAAGGATACCGGATTTAATAAACTGCCTGATATAATACTAATGGACGGTGGAAGAGGTCAGGTAAATATCTGCTTACAGGTTTTGGAGGAATTCGGACTTAATATTCCGGTATGCGGAATGGTAAAAGATGATAACCATAGGACCAGAGGACTGTATTACAACAATGTAGAAATTCCTATAGATACTCATTCTCAAGGATTTTTACTGATTACAAGAATACAGGATGAGGCGCACAGATTTGCAATAGAGTATCACAGAAGCCTAAGATCAAAAACTCAGGTAAAGTCGATACTTGATGATATAGAGGGAATAGGAGTTGTAAGGCGAAAAGCACTTATGAAGCATTTTAAAGAAATTGAAAATATTAAAAATGCAAGTTTTGAAGAACTTATGTCGGTGGAAGGAATGAATAAAAAGTCCGCTACGGCTGTATGTGAATTCTTTTCAAAATTAAAAAAAGAGTAATGTATGTAAAGGAGAATTTATGTTAAGACATATCGTAATGTGGAAGTTTAATGAGGGTGTGGATAAGCAAATTATAGGTGAAGAGATAAAAAGCAGTCTGCTTGATTTATGCAAAAGTATGGATGAAGTAGTCAAGGCAGATGTTGTTTATAATGTTTTACCTACAAGTACTCATGATTTGGTTTTGATACTTGATGTAAATGATGAAGATGCTCTTAATAAGTATGCAACATCAAAAAAGCATGTGGCAATTGTTGAAAGCTTAATTAAGCCGAATACAAATTCAAGAGTTGCAATTGACTTTTTTTATTGACATTTTTAATTGCAGTGATATACTTTTTGTAAAATATAACGATATAAACTTGGGAGCTTATATATAGGCTGAGAGGGAAGTGTGACTTTCGACCGTTTACCTGATTTGGATAATGCCAACGTAGGGAGATGTTTTTTTGACTTTCTTTTCAGGAGATACAGGTTCTTGTATCTCATTTTTTATTGCAAAAATTTACCTGAATATAAGTATATAAGTTTTATGGTTAAAACTTTAATTTAGGAGGGTTACTTATGAGTAAAAGTAATGTCAAAAAGACGGTTGTTTCATTTTTGTTGTTTAAAATTGTGGGAAGAGAGGTGAGAATATGATAAAAGAAATGCTTGAAAATGTCAAAAAAAAATCACCTCTGGTACATAATATAACAAATTATGTGACAGTAAATGACTGTGCAAATATAATTCTTGCTTGTGGAGCAAGTCCTATAATGGCTGACGATTTGGACGAAGTTGCAGAGATAACATCAATATGTTCAGGCCTTAATATAAATATAGGTACATTAAATAAACGAACGATTCTTTCAATGATTGCGGCAGGTGAAAAGGCAAATGAATTGAATCATCCTATAGTACTTGATCCTGTGGGAGCAGGAGCATCCAAATTAAGAACGGATACTGCAAAAAAACTGCTTGAAAAGGTAAAATTCAGCGTTGTACGTGGGAATTTATCAGAGATAAAATGCCTTGCCGCAGGAAAAGGTAATACGAGGGGTGTTGATTCCGTTGATTTTATCAATGAAAAAAATCTTGATAATGTTGTTGAGTTCGCAAAGGATTTTGCATTGAAAAACTCCTGTGTAACAGTTATAACATCTGCTATTGATATAGTTACGGACGGTAAAATTGCATACTGTGTATATAACGGCGACAGTATAATGAGTAAAATTACCGGAAGCGGATGTCAGCTTTCAGCTATGACGGCAGCATATATAAGTGCAAATCCTGACAACATTTTAGAAGCCGCTTTTGCCTGTGTAAGTGCAATGGGATTATGTGGAGAAATAGCAAAGAAGCGTATGACAGATAAAGACGGTAACAGCAGCTACAGAAATTATTTAATAGATGCGGTTTATAATCTTACTCCTGATGAACTTGAAAAAGGAGCGAGGTATGAGATTAGATAAGAAATACATGCATCTTTATGCGGTTACAGACAGAGCGTGGACAGAGAATAAAACTTTATATGAGCAACTAAAAGAGGCACTTGAAAGCGGTGTAACCTGTGTACAGCTTAGAGAAAAAAGCTTGGATGAAGACAGCTTTATAGAGGAGGCAAAAAAGATATCGCAACTGTGTAAACAGTATAATATTCCATTTATTGTAAATGACAATCTGAATGTGGCTATTGCCTCAAATGCCGACGGAATACATATAGGGCAGGATGATATGGAACTTAAAGATGTCCGCAGGATTGTCGGAGAAGATATGATAATAGGAGTTTCAGTACATACGGTAGATGAGGCTGTCTCGGCACAAAGAAACGGTGCAGATTATATAGGTTTAGGTGCGGTATTTGAAACTTCTACAAAAAATGATGTAGGTATTCTCTCATATGAAACATTAAAATCCATATGTGAAGCTGTAAATATACCTAAAGTGGCAATAGGAGGAATAAATTCTAAAAACATATTAAAACTTAAAGGAAGCGGTATAGACGGTGTTGCAGTAGTATCTGCAATATTTGGAGCTGCCGATATAAAAAAGGCGACAAAGGAACTTTATAATTTGGCAAGTGAATTAATCGAGGGGACATGATATGAAAAAAGTATTGACAATAGCCGGAAGTGATTCAAGCGGAGGGGCAGGTATACAGGCTGATATAAAAACAATGACTGCAAACAATGTATATGCAATGAGTGCCATAACGGCACTTACAGCACAGAATACTACAGGGGTAAAGGGAATTCTAAATATTGCTCCTGAATTTATAAAGAGTCAGTTGGAGATGATTTTTGATGATATTTTTCCTGATGCCATAAAAATAGGCATGGTATCTTCGCCGGAAATAGTGGAAGCTATTGAATACGAACTTCTAAAATATAAGGCGAAAAATATTGTACTTGATCCGGTAATGGTAGCTACAAGCGGATCAAATCTTATGGAGAACAGTGCAATAAAATCAATAAAAGAAAAACTTTTTCCTCTTTCAAGAGTGATAACGCCGAATATACCTGAGGCGGAAGTACTTTCCGGTATAAGTATTAAAGATGAAAAAGACATGTTGGAGGCGGCAAAAATAATTTATGAAAATCATCATTGTGCGGTACTGTTAAAAGGGGGACACAGTATAAATGATGCCAATGATTTATTGTATGAGAATAAAAAAGCAAAGTGGTTCTTAGGAAAACGTATAGATAATAAAAATACTCACGGTACCGGATGTAGCCTTTCATCGGCAATAGCATCAAATCTTGCAAAGGGATATACACTTGAAGAATCCGTTGAAAGGGCAAAGAACTATATATCCGATGCTCTACTTGCTATGCTTGATATAGGAAAGGGGAGCGGCCCTCTAAATCATGCATTTAATATAAACGGAGAGTATGCAAAGGAGGCAGATAATGAATAAGAAAACATCAGTATTTGAAAACGGTTTGATCTGGTTTGGAGCCGCAGTATCCATAGCAGAGATTTTAACAGGTACATACTTTGCATCTTTAGGATTTTTAAAAGGCTTATTTGCCATAGTGCTTGGACATATAGTGGGTTGTATTTTACTTTTTTTGGCAGGAATGATAGGTGCAAAGACTCAAAAAAGCGCAATGGACACCGTAAAGATAAGTTTCGGAACAAAAGGTGGGATTTTCTTTGCAATATTGAACATCTTACAGCTTTTCGGTTGGACAGGTATAATGATTTATGACGGAGCCTCAGCTACTCAAGGTATACTGCCTATAGGACATTTTATATGGTGCATTGTTATCGGAGGACTGATTTTGGTGTGGATACTTATAGGGGTTAAAAATTTAGGTAAGTTAAATGTAATTGCCATGTCGGCATTATTTTTAATGACAATAATTTTAAGCTTTATCATATTTAAAGGTGGGACAGCATTCGATAAAGGAGATAACAGTATAAGTTTCGGTGCCGCAATGGAGCTTTCAATAGCTATGCCTCTGTCATGGTTGCCTCTTATCAGTGATTATACAAAAGAGGCAAAAGAGCCTGTTAAAGCAACTGCTGCAAGCAGTATTGTTTACGGCTTTGTAAGTATCTGGATGTACATTATAGGAATGAGTGCGGCCTTATTTACAATGGAGTCGGATATAGCCAAGATTTTACTGAAAGCCGGACTTGGCATAATGGGACTTTTTATAGTGGTACTCTCGACAGTGACTACAACATTTTTAGATGTATATTCGGCAGGAGTATCTACAGAATCAATATTTTCAAAAATAAAGTCAAAGTGGGTGGCGGTAGCTATTACCGTAATAGGAACTTTGGGAGGAATTGTATTACCTATGGATGATATTACAGGATTTTTATATCTTATAGGGTCGGTGTTTGCACCGATGATTGCAATACAAATAGCGGATTTCTTTATATTGAAAATAAGTAATGATAAAAAAATGTTTTCAATAAAAAATATTATTATCTGGGTGACAGGCTTTATAATATACAGAATCTTGATGAAGTTTGATACACCGATAGGAAGTACAATACCAAGCATGCTTATCACAATTTTTATATCGATTGCAGTTAGTAATGTCTTTAAAATAGATAAATAAAGATAAAAGTATAATAGAATAATGTATAAATATCAGAACAATTCCCAGTAAATAGCTAGGAATTGTTTTTTATTGGAAACATGAGAAAAATTTAACAAATATGGCTTGAATAATAAATTTAATGGTGATATTATCAGGACATAAAGAGGTTAGTAAAGCCTAACTAATTTGTTTATTTTAAAAGGAGGTACTTATGTGCTGGGATGGTTTTAAGGGAAGAAAATGGCGTGACGATATAGATGTACGTGATTTTATACAAAATAATTATACAATATACGATGGAGACGAGAGTTTCCTGGAGGGTCCTACAGAAGCTACAAACAAGCTTTGGGGTGAGCTTTCAAGACTTCAAAAAGAGGAAAGAGTTAAAGGCGGAGTCCTTGATATGGAGACAGAAGTTGTTTCGACTCTAACTGCCTATGGACCGGGATATATCAATGAAGATATGAAAGATCTTGAAAAGGTTGTAGGACTTCAAACAGATAAACCTTTAAAGAGAGCTTTTATGCCTTTTGGTGGTATCAAGATGGCAGAGCAGGCAGCAAGTACTTACGGCTATCAGACAAATGAGAAGTTTCATAAGATATTTACAGAATATCACAGGACTCATAATCAGGCAGTGTTTGAGGCTTATACACCTGAAATGCATGCGGCAAGGCATAATAAAATAATTACAGGACTTCCTGATACATACGGTAGAGGAAGAATTGTAGGAGATTACAGAAGGGTTGCACTCTATGGAATAGATTTTCTTATAGAAAAGAAACAGGAAGATTTGGAAAAATGTGGCGACGGTACAATGTTTGATGAAATAATCCGTCAAAGAGATGAACTGGGAATGCAGATAGAGGCTCTTAAACAGATGAAGGAAATGGCTGCAGCATACGGATTTGATATTTCAAAACCTGCAAAGGATGCAAGAGAGGCTGTACAGTGGTTATACTTCGGATACCTTGCGGCTATAAAGACACAAAACGGTGCGGCAATGAGTGTCGGAAGAATTTCAACATTTCTTGATATTTACATTGAAAGAGATTTAAATGCAGGAAATCTTACAGAAAGTGAAGCACAGGAGTTGATAGATCACCTTGTAATGAAGTTCAGAATGGTAAAGTTTGCAAGAATACCTTCTTACAATCAGCTTTTCTCAGGCGATCCGGTTTGGGCTACACTTGAGATGGCAGGACTCGGTATGGACGGAAGGTCGATGGTTACAAAGAATGATTTCAGATTCTTACATACACTTGAGAATATGGGACCTTCACCTGAGCCGAACCTTACCGTACTTTATTCAAGCAGACTTCCAAAGGCATTTAAAGAGTATTCATCAGCGATTTCTATAAGAACAAGTTCTGTACAGTATGAAAATGATGATGTAATGCGTCCGGTATGGGGTGATGATTATTCAATCTGCTGCTGTGTATCGGCGACAGAAACAGGAAAGGAAATGCAGTTCTTCGGAGCAAGAGCAAATCTTGCAAAATGCCTGCTTTATGCTATAAACGGCGGTGTGGATGCAAAGTCAAAAGAGCAGGTCGGACCGGCTTACAGACCTATAACATCTGAATACCTTGATTATGATGAGGTAATGGAGAAATATGATGTAATGATGGACTGGCTGGCAGGACTTTATGTAAATACATTAAATCTTATTCAATATATGCATGATAAGTATTATTATGAGGCTGCAGAGATGGCACTTATAGATACCGATGTCAGAAGAACATTTGCAACAGGTATTGCAGGATTTTCACATGTAGTAGATTCACTTTGTGCAATCAAATATGCCAAGGTAAAGACAATACGTGATGAAAACGGAATAGTGGTTGACTATGAGACAACAGGTGATTTCCCAAGATACGGAAATGATGATGACAGAGCCGATGATATTGCGGTATGGCTTTTAAAGACTTTCCTTAAAAAGGTTAAGAAAAGACATACATACAGAAATTCGGAAGCGACTACATCCATACTTACAATTACTTCAAATGTAGTATACGGTAAGGCGACAGGAAGCATGCCTGACGGAAGAAAGGCGGGAGAGCCTCTGGCTCCCGGAGCAAATCCAAGCTACGGTGCAGAAAAAAATGGACTTTTGGCTTCACTTAATTCACTTACAAAGTTGCCGTATGAGTATGCACTTGACGGTATTTCAAATACTCAGACTATCAATCCGTCAGCTCTCGGACATGGAGAGGATGAACAAAAGAAAAACCTTACTCAGGTAATGGACGGATATTTTGATCAGGGAGCGCATCACCTTAATGTAAATGTTTTCGGTACTGAAAAACTAATAGATGCTATGGAACATCCTGAGAAGGAGGAGTATGCAAACTTCACAATAAGAGTTTCAGGATATGCCGTTAAGTTTATCGACCTCACAAGAGAGCAGCAGCTTGACGTTATTGCCAGAACATGCCACGATAAGCTATAATATAAACTGATTTGATATTTGGCTATGTGAAGTTTACTTTGCATAGCCTTTAGCTTTTGGAGGAAATATGGAAGTAAGAGGAAATATACACTCATTTGAGACATTCGGGCTGGTGGACGGTCCGGGGGTCAGATTTGTTGTATTTGTACAAGGCTGTCCTATGAGGTGTCAGTTCTGTCACAATCCGGACACCTGGTCTACAAAGGAAAATCAGATATTCAGCGCTCAGGAAGTGTTTGACAAGGCAATAAGATATAAGCCGTATTGGAAGGACAACGGAGGGATTACCGTAAGTGGTGGAGAACCCTTACTACAGATAGATTTTGTAATAGAGCTCTTTAAACTGTGTAAAGAAAACGGTGTAAATACCTGTCTTGATACTGCCGGAGGACCTTTTAGTAAAGATTCAAAGTTTTTTGAAAAGTTCAAAATCTTGATGCAATATACGGATCTTATTATGCTTGATATAAAGGAGATAAACAATAAAAGACATGAAATTATAACAGGCATGAAAAACGATCATATTCTTGAAATGGCAAAAACAATGGATGAAATGGGTAAAAAGATGTGGATTCGTCATGTTTTGGTACCTGAAAGAAGTGATTATGATGAGGATCTTGTCAAGCTTAGAGAATTTATTTCTTCATTAAAAAATGTGGAGAAGGTGGAAGTATTGCCATACCACACATTGGGAAGACATAAATGGGATAATCTGGGAATTGAGTATAAGCTTGAAGGTATTGATCCGCCTACGAAGGAAAGGATAGAAAATGCCAACAGGATACTTGATACGAAAAAATTATAACTAAATAAAAAGCGACTTGCCGTGTTATCACAGATTGTCGCTTTTTTTGCCTGTACAGACTTTTGATGTTGTTTTTCTTTCAATAAGCTTTGCATGAAGTAAAAAAGTACTGATGGGTATATTGCTTAAAAGACTTGAGAGGGCAAAGAATCCGCTTTTTCCAAGCTCTATTCTGTCCTGTTTTATTGTAGTAAGGGGCGGTGATGTGTAGGCCGCTATAGGCAAATCGTCAAATCCGATAATACTTACATCTTCAGGCACTTTATAGCCAAGCTGCCCGCACTGAGTTATTGATGCGGCTGCAATATTATCATGGCTGCAGATTATAGCAGTCATTCCGGCTTCCAAAAATCTTGGTAGATGCTTTTCTATACACTCAGACAGATAGTAAGAACAGCCTGTGTTCTCAGGTGTCGTTTTATGGCCATGACTATGCATAGAATGTAAAAAAGCCGCATGTCTCATTTGAAGTACATAGGATCCAAGTGAACCGCTAAGATAAGCTATTTTTTTATGACCGAGATTTGTAAGATGATCAAGAATCAGCTCCATTCCTTCACTATTGTCAATGCCGACATATGCTGTAGACGGATTTCCGGTAACATAGTTATCAAAAAGCACAGCAGGAGTATGACTGTCTTTAAAATCATTAATCCAAGGATCATGTAGTGAGAATCCAAGTACAAATGAACCTGCATAATCATGTTCAAGCATAAAGATATCATATGTCGTATTTTTTTGAAAATCGGTATCAACAGGCACTGTTTCCACCTCAAAGCCTGCAGGCTCTGCAAGCTGACGAAAACCGATGATAATATCATAAGCAAAGTGATGTGGTTCCAAGTACTCTATATTTTCTCTTTCTATTAAAATACAGATTTTTTTTATCGGCTTTTTATATCGCCTCAATTTTGTATAATCCAATGCAACAGCAGTTTCAAGAACTTGTTTGCGTAAAGTTTCGCTAACATCAGGTGCATCATTTAATGCCTTTGACACAGTACTCTTGGAAATGCCTAATTTATCAGCAATATCCTGTATTGTAGTCATAGTTTAATATCCTTTCATATAAAAGAAAATCATTTTTATATCATTATATAGAATAAAATGGTAAAAAGCAACAAAGAACATAATATGGTATTTTTCAAGAATTTCGGAAAGAAAACGAAAATTTTTGAATACTGTATACAGTATTATTTTCTGGCTTTAAAAACATAAAGAAAACATGAAAATTTATTGACTGGAAATTAAAAAAGATATATATTTACATTAACGAAACAATACGAAAATTTAATCAGGAGGTAGTAAGATTATGGTAGGAAGTCTTAAAAGATTTCTAACAGGAATCATGGCTTTGACTCTGGGAGTAGGGCTGACCGCATGTGCCGGCAGTAAAAGCTCAGCCGGAGTAGAGAAAGTCAGGCTGATGGTTTGGTCGCCGTCTGAAGATCAGTCAAAAGACAGTGGTGAGTGGCTTCAGACAATGTGTAAAAATTTTGCGAATGAACATCCGGAATGGGATATCACATTTGTCTACGGAGTTGCAGATGAAGCGACTGCTGCAGATCAGGTATCACAGGATCCGGAAGCGAGCGCCGATGTATTTATGTATGCAAACGATCGTATAAGTAATCTTATCGATGCAAAGGCAATAGCAAAGTTTGGAGGAAAGTATAAAGAGACTATTGAGTCAACCAACTCAAAAGAGCTTTTGGATTCACTTACTGTAAATAATGAGCTTTACGGTGTACCATTTACAACTAACACATGGTATATGTTTTATGACAAGTCCGTATTTTCAGATGATGACATAAAAAATCTTGATACAATGTTGAAGAAGGGTACGGTATCTTTTCCGCTTGTAAATTCATGGTATCTGCCTTCATTCTATCTGGGAAACGGATGTACATTGTTCGGAAATGAAAACGATGAATCAAAGGGTGTTGACTTCGGAGGCGACAAGGCTGTAGATGCCACAAATTATGTTATAGACCTTGCAGCAAATCCTAATTTCAAAATTGATGCTGACGGTTCTGCACTTGCAGGGCTTCGTGACGGAAGTGTAAATGCAATGTTTACAGGTTCATGGGATGCAAATGCAATTAAGGAAGCACTTGGAGAAAATATGGGTGCAGCTTCACTTCCTACATACAGTATTAAAGGTGAACAAAAGCAGATGCTCGCATATGCAGGTTCAAAGGCAATCGGAGTAAATTCTCACAGTGAGCATATGGAACAGGCGGTTGCACTTGCAGTATACCTTGGAGGAATGGAAGCACAGAAAGCACACTATGAGTTGAGAAATGTTATTCCTTGTAATACCGAACTTTTAAAGGATCCTGAGATAGCATCTGATGCACTTGTTTTGGCACAGAACAATACCTTTAACAATACATCAATTCTTCAGCCTTTCGTATCGGCTATGAGTAATTGTTGGAGTCCTGTTGAAAACATGGGCAAGGGAATCAGAAACAAGAGCGTGACACATGATAATGCCAAAGAACAGACAGAAGCAATGAATGCGGCAATGAACAGTAACGGAATAAATTAAGGGGTAAATGTTATGGGTTTATTTAAAAAAAGAGTTAATGAATTTCCGACTCCATACACTTGCACCAATGCAATAAAAGAGGGCGGATTATCAACTAAGCTTTCCATGATCCTGATGGGATTTGGAAATATAGTAAACGGACAGGTTATAAAAGGACTCATATATCTTTTTATAGAGATCGCATATCTTGTCTTTATGTTTGTAAACGGAATCGGCTTTATAGCAGGCCTACGAACACTTGGAAGTATAGAGCAGCAGGAAGTATGGGATGAGGCAAAGCAGATTTATACCTATACAAAGGGCGACCAGTCCATACTTATATTGCTGTACGGTGTGGCCGCAATTTTAATTACCGTTCTTATGGTAGTTATCTGGAGAGGTACATTAAAGAGTGCATACAAAGCTGAATGTCTTCGCAAAGAAGGTAAGCATGTAAATAACTTTGCGGAAGATTTGAAAACACTTTTAAATGAAAATTTGTATCGTCTGTTTATGACACCGCCTACAGCATTTGTATTTATATTTACAATACTTCCTTTAGTATTTATGATCTGTATGGCATTTACAAACTACAGCCGTATAGATAATCATTTAATGCTGTTTGATTGGGTGGGACTTGATAATTTCAAGACTTTGTTTGATTCAAAAAGTATCCTTGGAAGTACATTCTGGTCGGTGCTTGGATGGACAGTTATTTGGGCGTTTTTTGCAACATTCAGTAACTATATTTTCGGTATGATTTTATCACTCCTTATAAACAGAAAAGGAACAAGAGCAAAGGGATTTTGGAGATTTTGTTTTGTACTTTCATGTGCGGTACCTATGTTCGTATCACTTCTTATCATGCGTACAATGTTACAGCCTGAAGGTGCGGTAAATGTACTTCTTAGAAACATTGGCCTTATAGCAAGTGATAAGAGTCTTCCTTTCTTTACTGATCCTACTTGGGCAAGAGTGACCGTTATTATAATAAATATCTGGGTTGGTGTACCGTATACCTTGCTTCAGCTTACAGGTGTATTGCAAAATATTCCTGAGGATCTTTATGAGGCGGCAAGAGTTGACGGAGCAAATGCAATACAGACATTTACAAAGATTACATTGCCGTACATGCTCTATGTTACAACACCTTATTTGATAGTTACATTTACAGGTAATATCAACAACTTCAATGTTATCTACCTCTTGTCGGGAGGAGATCCTGTCACAGATCTCTCTTCAACAGCAGGTAAGACAGACCTTTTGGTTACATGGCTTTATAAGTTGACAATTGACAAACAGTATTACAATATCGGTGCGGTTATCGGTATTATGACATTTGTTATTTTGGCAATCGGTGCACTGTTCACATACAGAAACAGTAAATCATATAAGGAAGAGGGAGGATTCTAATTATGGCAAAGCAATTTCAATCTGCAAAGAAAAAGAGAATGATAAACAACACTATTGTACATATCGTTCTTGCTATATTGGCCGTTATTTGGCTTTTCCCTATATTCTGGGTAGTTTTAACAAGCTTCAGAGCGGAAAAAGGATCATATGTATCAACCTTCTTCCCAAAGGCATTTACACTTGACAACTATGCAAAGCTGTTCAGTGATACAACTATATTAAACTTTCCGCAGATGTTTATGAACACCTTGTTTATCGCAATATGTTCATGTATATTGTCGGCATTTTATGTACTTGCAGTTTCATACTGTCTTTCAAGAATAAAGTTTAAATTAAGAAAGCCTTATATGAACATGGCAATGGTACTAGGACTATTCCCGGGATTTATGTCAATGATTGCTGTGTATTTTATATTAAAGGCAATGGGACTTACAGAGGGAAATCTTATTAAATTGGCACTTATTCTATGTTACTCCGGAGGTGCAGGGCTTGGATTCCAGATTGCAAAGGGATTTTTTGATACAATTCCTGCAGCTATAGATGAGGCGGCGCTTTTGGACGGATGTACCAGATGGCAGATTTTTTATAAGATTACATTACCGCTTAGTAAACCTATTATTGTATATACTGTCTTAACATCATTTATGGGACCATGGCTTGACTTTATCTTTGCGAGAGTTATATGCAGAGCAAACTCGGACCAGTATACGATAGCTATAGGACTTTGGAAGATGCTTGAAAAAGAATATATCGACAGCTGGTACACAAGCTTTGCTGCCGGTGCAGTTCTTATTTCCATTCCGATTGCACTCTTATTCTTATTCATGCAGAAATACTATGTAGACGGCATCTCAGGTGCTGTTAAGGGATAATAATGGAAAATATAATTGAACTCAAAAAATATTACTCTTCAAAGGAGTTTCTTGAAAACTATATTTATGAAGGAAACGACCTAGGTGTGGAATGTAATGAAAACGGGACCACATTCAAACTGTGGTCACCGGGTGCAAAGAGCGTAGTACTAAACTTTTATGAAGCAGGAGACGGCTGTAAGGCTTATGAGCAGATTCCTATGGAAAAAGAGGATAAGGGAGTTTGGAGCTTTCACTCACACAAAGAGCTTCATAAAGTGTACTATGACTATTTGATAAAAAGAGACTCTAAAGAAGTACTAACTGCGGACCCGTATGCAAAAGCATCCGGAGTCAACGGTATAAGAAGTATGGCGGTAAACTTAAAAAAAACCGACCCTAAGGGATGGGAGAATGATAAGGCACCGCAAAAGGATAAAGAAAGAGTTGTGTATGAGCTTCATGTAAAAGAATTTTCCTTTGCCAAGTCGGGAGGTTTCCCTCCGGAGTATCGCAAAAAATATAAAGCTTTTACCTGTAAGCATACAACACTAAATAATGACGGTATTCATCCTACAGGACTTGATTATCTGAAAGAACTCGGTGTTACACATATTCAAATAATGCCGATGTATGATTACGGTTCTGTGGATGAAACAAAAGACTATGAGTTCAACTGGGGATATGACCCGGTCAACTACAATGTACCTGAAGGTTCATATGCTACAGATGCATTTCATGGAGAGGTTCGTATCACTGAAATGAAGGAGATGATACAATCAATCCATGAAGCCGGATTTGGAGTAATTATGGATGTGGTATACAATCATACTTACTCACTTGATTCATGGTTTCAAAGAACTCTGCCTTGGTATTTTTACAGAGTATTTAGTGACGGTAAGGTATCTGACGGTTCCGCCTGCGGAAATGATGTGGCAAGTGAGAGAGCCATGTGTTCAAAATATATTTTGGAGTCTGTACTTTACTGGGCAAGGGAATATCATATTGACGGATTTCGCTTTGATTTGATGGGACTTCTGGATACTGATTTGATGAACAATATCAGAAAAGAGCTTGATATCATATACGGTAAGGGTGAAAAGATAATCTATGGTGAGCCTTGGTCTGCAACAGATACCGCAATAGAGTATAATAAAAAACTTGCAAACAAATACAATATAGCTCTTTTAGATGAAAACATAGGAGTATTTTGTGACAACACCAGAGATGCTATAAAAGGTTCGGCTCTCAGAATAAGAGAAGCAGGATTTGTAAACGGAGGCAAGGATAAAGAGGACGATATACTTGCAAGTATAAGCGCATGGTGTGATCCTAAATACAACAAAGAGTTTAAAGGTGTGAAAGCACCGTCACAGATAGTCACATATGTTTCGGCACATGACAATCAGACACTTTGGGATAAATTAGATTATACAGTCACGGAAGAAGAGGCAATGAGATTAAACAAGCTGGCAGCCGCAATTTATATGACTTGTCAGGGTACTTTGTTTTTCTTATCGGGTGAGGAGTTTTGCAGAACAAAGGCCGGACATGACAATACCTACAATATGCCTATTTCTGTAAACATGCTTGACTGGAGACTTGCATATAAGAATAAGGACCTTGTCGACTACTATAAAGGTCTGATTGCACTTAGAAAGCAAATTTCGGGGCTTTGCGATAAATCTGAAAATAGCTATAAACATATCACCGATATGTGGAAACAAAAGCAGGTAGTAGGATTTAGTGTAAACAGTGATAAGGATTCTTTATGGAGTCAGGTCAAAGTCATTTATAATGCTTCAAAGAAGGACTTTGAAGTTAAGTCTTTAGACGGAGATTTTGAAGTACTTTGTGACGGCAATGACAGTATGCTTTGGAAAAAGAATATAAGCGCAAAGGCTCCTATAAAAGTAGGAAAACAAAGTGTATTGATACTTGGTAAGAAAAGAATAGAGGAGATATAATGGAATTTACCGGTGTATACCATAGAACATCAGAACAGATGAGTTATGCTCTTGATAAGGACAGACTTATTATAAATTTAAAAACAGGATATGATGTTAAACAGGTCTTTATCCACTATGGTGACCCGTTTGAAGCCGGAATACTTGGCGGAAGCGAGAAGTGGACCGGAAAAAGAGAAGAAATAGTATACAAAAAACGATTATCAAATCAGTTGTGGTGGACTACAACTCTTACTCCGATATACAAAAGATGTAAGTATTTTTTTGAACTGCATACAGATGACAGTGTCTGGTATTATTTTGAAGACGGATTTTTAACCAAGGAACAGTTCCATATGGACGGAAGAATGCTGCAATGCTTCATTATGCCGTGGATGAATCCGTCAGATATAAATATTACACCTGCATGGGTAAATGACACCATATGGTATCAGATATTCCCGGACAGATTTTGTAACGGTACTCCGGAAAAAAATACAGATGATATTCTGCCTTGGAGAGATCATGGAAGTGTTAATAATTATGAGAAATTCGGTGGAAATTTGGAAGGAATCAAAAGTAAGCTTGATTACCTGCAAAACCTTGGAATAACAGGCATTTATTTGAATCCTATAATGGAAGCCGAATCTAATCATAAGTATGATACAACAGATTATACAGAGATAGATCCTTCTTTTGGAGATATTGATACCATGAAAGCACTTTGCAAAGAGGCTCATAATAAGGGTATTAGTATTATGGTGGATGCGGTGTTTAATCACTCCGGAAGAAAATTTAGGCCATGGCTTGATGTGCTTGAAAACGGGAAATCCTCAAAGTATGCAGACTGGTTCATGGTTGAAAACTGGGCAGACATTGCAAAAAGAGGAGATACAAGGGATAAGAGGTATTACACTTTTGCATTTACGGACGGTATGCCGAAACTTAACACCAACAATGATGAGGTTATAAACTATTTTTGTAAAATCTGTGAAGATTGGATAAGAGAGTTTGATATAGACGGTATTCGTTTTGATGTAGGTAATGAGGTATCACACAGGTTTTTGAAAAAAATCAGAGAGCATCTAAAGGCTATAAAGCCCGATATTTACCTGCTTGGAGAAATCTGGCATGATGCAATACAGTGGCTTCAGGGAGATGAATACGACTCTGTGATGAATTATCCTCTGCTTAGTGGAATTCATGACTTTTTCCTTGATAAGACAATGAAAAAGCATGAGTTTGAGTATATGGTCAACCGCTGTTATACAATGTATATGCAGCAGTCAAACAATGTTTTATTTAATCTACTGGATTCACATGATACTGAGAGACTTATGAACCGCTTCCATGATTTGGATAAGTTTTATCAGCAGCTTGCAATTCTTTTCACACTTCCGGGAAGCCCTTGTATCTACTACGGTACGGAGATAGCCATGGAAGGTGCACATGATCCGGATTGCAGGAGATGTATGCCGTGGAGTGAGATTGACAGCATTGAAAATGTAGAAAAAATTGCTACAATGAGAAGTCTTATAATGTTAAGGCGCAATGAGAAAATGTGTAGGAGTCCACATTTCCACTTTCCACATAACTATGATAATGACAGATGTGTGGAATATATCAAGATTGATGAAGACGGAAACAGTATGGAAGTCTTAATAAATGCTTCGGAAAATCCGATCAAAATAGATATGGGGAAAGAGATTTTATTTTCACGAAAGTTTGACGGAGAAGTACTTGAAGCAAACGGAACTTTAATCCGTAGGATTTGAAAAAAGGAGAAAAAGGTATGTCATTAGAAGAAATTTTAAAGAACAAACTTGGTAAGGAAATTTCAGCAGCTTCAGATGCGGAAATTTACACAGCACTCTTGAACATTACAAAAGAGAAGATGGAAGGAATGGAGCATAATACAGGAAACAGAAAGCTATATTACATCTCAGCAGAGTTCCTGATTGGAAAGCTTTTATCTAACAATATGATCAATCTTGGAATCTTTGATGAGGTAAGAGATATACTTGCAAAGAATGGCCACGATATAACAGCAGTTGAAGAGGTGGAGCCTGAGCCTTCACTTGGAAACGGTGGTCTTGGACGTTTGGCCGCATGCTTCCTTGACTCTATCGCAACACTGGGATTAAACGGCGACGGTGTAGGATTAAACTATCATGACGGACTTTTCTTACAAAAGTTTGTAGACAATAAGCAGTATGAAGAGAAGAATCCATGGATTACAGACAACAGTTGGCTTACAAGAACTGATGTGAGTTTTGAAGTTCCTTTCAAAGACTTTACTTTGAAATCTACAATGTATGATATAGATGTTCCGGGATATCATCAGAGCAAATGCAATAAATTACATCTTTTTGATATTGACAGTGTGGATGAGTCTATTATAAGAGACGGAATAAATTTTGATAAACATGATATCGGTAAGAACCTTACATTGTTCTTATATCCTGATGACAGTGATGAGGCAGGACATCTGCTCAGAATTTATCAGCAGTACTTTATGGTAAGCAATGCTGCACAACTGATTATAAGAGAAGCTGAAGAAAGAGGTGTAGATCTTTACAGACTTCATGAGCATGTATGTGTTCAGATCAATGATACTCACCCGACTATGGTTATTCCTGAGCTTATCCGTATCTTGACACAGCAAAAGGGCTTCAATATGGATACTGCTATTGATGTTGTAAGAAAGACATGTGCTTATACCAATCATACAATACTTGCAGAGGCACTTGAGAAGTGGCCAATCAGCTACTTGGAGAAGGTAGTTCCACAGTTATTGCCTATTATCTATGAGCTTGATGCCAGAATAAGAAGAGAGTTCAGTGATGAGAGAGTATATATCATAGACAATCAGAACCGTGTACATATGGCACATATTGATATTCACTTCGGATATGCGGTAAACGGAGTTGCGGCTCTTCATACTGAGATTTTGAAAAACTCCGAGCTTAAGCATTTTTATGATATCTACCCTGAGAAGTTTAACAATAAGACAAACGGTATTACATTCCGCAGATGGCTAATTCATTGCAATCATGAGCTTTCAGAGTATTTAAACGAGCTTATAGGACCTGAGTATATGGATAATGCCGAAAATCTTGAAAAGCTTTTAGCTTATAAAGATGATGAGAAGGTGTTAAAGAAGCTTAGAGAGATTAAAAAGGATGCCAAATTAGAGCTTAAGAAGTATTTAAAGCAGACTCAGAATATTGATATTGATGAGAACTCTGTATTTGATATTCAGATAAAGCGTTTACATGAGTATAAGAGACAGCAGATGAATGCACTCTATGCTATTTACAAATATAAAGAAATCAAGAAGGGACATCTACCTAAGCGTCCGATCACAATGATTTTCGGAGCAAAAGCGGCACCTGCTTATACTATAGCAAAGGATATCATTCATTTGATACTTTGCCTGCAGCAGTTGGTGGACAATGATCCGGCTGTAAGTCCATATCTTAAGATAGTTATGGTGGAAAACTACAATGTCACAAAGGCTGAAAAGCTTATCCCTGCTTGTGATATTTCTGAGCAGATTTCACTTGCATCAAAGGAAGCTTCAGGAACAGGAAATATGAAGTTTATGCTAAACGGTGCTGTAACACTTGGTACAGAGGACGGTGCCAATGTAGAAATTCATGAGCTTGTAGGTGATGAAAATATCTATATCTTCGGTAAGAAGTCTGAAGATGTAATAAAGCTCTATGAAACAGCTTCATATAGTTCTGCCGATATCTATGACAACGACCCTGAGGTGGAGGAGTTGGTAGACTTCATTATCAGCAAAGAACTTATTCGTATCGGAGACCCGATGAATCTGTGCAGACTTTACAAGGAAATTGTAAATAAAGACTGGTTTATGGCACTCCTTGATGTAAAGGATTATATAAAGACAAAAGAGCAAATGCTAAATGACTATGAGGATGAGACAGCTTGGTCAAAGAAAGCTCTTGTAAATATGGCAAAAGCAGGATTCTTCTCATCAGACAGAACCATCGCGGAGTACAACAAGGATATCTGGCATTTATAAGGAGTATTGAATGAAAAAAACAGGAATTTTAATGCCGGTTTCAGCTCTCCCTTCTACCACAGGTGTGGGGGAGCTTGGATGGGCTTCTTATCAGTGGATTGATATAATGAAGGAGAATGGCATAAAGATCTGGCAGATTTTACCGCTAAATCCTGTAGGTTTTGGAAACTCTCCTTATCAACCATACTCTTCATGTGCAGGTGATGAGCTTTATATCAGCCTTGACTTGCTTTTCGAAGCAGGACTACTTGATAAGAAACCTGATAAATTTAGAGAAAATGCAAAAAGAGTTGATTATACAGCTGTAAGAGCTTTTAAAGAGAGTTACCTAAGAGAAGCCTTCGAAAATTTTGTAGCCGGAGACGGACAAAAAGATCCTGCATATGTAGACTTTATGTCACAGGATTGGGTATATACCTATGGTGTATTCCGTGCCCTAAAGCTTGACAACAACGGTGATTGCTGGAATGATTGGAAGGCTGATGACAAGAATTGGTCAGGAGATAAGAGTGTACTTTCTGAGAATGTAGAAAAAGAAGCAAGATATCAATGCTTTATTCAATATATTTTCTATACTCAGTGGATGGATGTAAAAAGATATGCCAATGAAGCAGGCATTGAAGTTATGGGCGATGTGCCTTTCTATGTCGGACTTGACTCTGTAGATGTATGGTCAGGTAAGGACAATTTCTTACTTGATACCGACGGAAGACCGCTGTTTATTGCAGGTGTGCCGCCTGATTATTTCAGTGCTACAGGACAAAGATGGGGAAATCCTATCTATGATTGGGACTACCTAAAGAAACACAAATATAAGTTCTGGGTGGATAGAATAGGATACAGCAATAAGTTATTTGATATCATCCGTATCGATCACTTCCGTGCATTTGATACTTTCTGGAAGATACCTGCATCATGTCCTACAGCTATTGACGGAGAATGGGTTGAGGCTCCGGGCTATGAAGTGATAGATACCCTAAATAAGGAGCTGCCTGGTGTAAATCTTGTAGCTGAAGATTTGGGAGAATTGCGTCCTGAGGTATTGGAGCTAAAAGATCACTATCACTTAAAGGGAATGAGAATCCTTTTATTCTCCATTGATACAAAAGGAAAGTATGCAAAAGATATATCAAATGATATAGAAAATGTTATTTTCTATACAGGAACTCATGATAATGATACTTTGATGCAGTGGTATGAAAGCCTGACTGTGGCTGCAAAGAGAAAGGTCAGAGAGTTTTTAAAGAAGCAGGGTATAAAGGCAGGCAATATAAAGGACAGACTTTTGACCTATGTGTTAAATAGTAAGGCAGAGTATGCCATCATACCTTTGGCTGATATCATCGGACTTGGTAAAGAAGGTCATATCAATACACCGGGAACAGTCGGCAGCCCGAACTGGGAATGGCATATGGTAGACTTCAAAAAGGCCAAGGAAGAACTTGCAAGATATAAAAATTTGATAATGAACAGATAATAGAAAGTGTCAAGACTCTTTGAAGTTGAAGAGTTTTGACACTTTTTTGCTATAATTATAAAATAAATGAATAGCTTCCTGTATAATTCAAAGTGTAGAAAGTAAATAATTTTACAAAAATAGATACCTAAGTTAAACTGTCATTGCTGACCGGCCAGTTAGCAAATGAACAGAATAAGGAAGGTATCTAAAAATTAATTCTACACAAAATAAGAAGATTGAGCAAGTAAAAGAAACAACAATGATTGTTGGCATTGATGTTGGCAGTGAGAAGCATTATTTCAGAGCTTTTAACTGGAGAGGCATCGAGCTTACTAGAAAGCCTGTAGCGTTTTCAAACTCTATGGAGGGATTCAACAGCTTTTACAATACGATTGTGGAACTGATGCAGAAAAGTGAATTTGAAGAGGCACTGGTAGGAATAGAGCCAACCGGTCACTACTGGTTTGATCTTGGGCAGTTCATGGGTGAAAAGAACATAAAGTTTGTGATGGTAAATCCGCACCATGTGCATAAGACCAAAGAATTAGATGACAATAGTCCATCTAAAAATGACAGAAAAGATCCTCGTGTTATTGCAGGGCTTGTAAGGGATGGACGATATTTTTATTCATATATGCCGACAGGTGTATATGCAGAACTGCGGAATGCGTCAAACCGCCGGTTTGTGCTTGTAGAAGAACAGACAAGGGCGAAGAACCGTCTGCAGAAGTGGGTTGCAGTGTATTTCCCGGAATATAAGGGGATTTATACACACATAGATGCCAAGGGAGGTCTGCTGGTGTTAAAGCAGGCACCAACTCTTGAGGAGATAGTAAGACTAGGAGTGGAAGGTATCATAAAGATATGGAAAGACGCTAAACTCCGAGGAAATGGGCATAAGAAGGCTATGCTGATTCTGAATGCAGCCATGAAAAGCATAGGATTAAAAGCAGGTCTTACAGAAGCTCGGATGGAGATACAGGATCTGATAGAGGATTATGAACTCCAGACAAAACGCCTTGAACGGGTCAATGACCTGATCAAAGAACTGTGCCAACAGGTCAGGTATGCGGATAAGCTGCTTGAAATAAAAGGTATAGGAATAACAACCGTAGCTGGTTTCATAGCAGAAGTTGGTGATATCACGCGCTTTGATAGCACGAAAGAACTTCAGAAACT
>NZ_ALJL01000023.1 GCF_000287675.1 Lachnoanaerobaculum sp. ICM7 | reverse complement strand
TGGAGAGTAACTCCATGGCAGGGTAGCTATGTCGGGACGGGATAAACGCTGAAGGCATCTAAGCGTGAAGCCCCCCTCAAGATGGGATATCTCATGTGAAAACAGTAAGACCCCTTGAATACTACGAGGTAGATAGGGCCAAGATGTAAGTACAGTAATGTATTAAGTTGATGGTTACTAATAGGTCGAGGGTTTAACCAAAAGGATAAGGAATTTATTTTTTAAGTTTGGTACGCAGTTTTGAAGGTACATCTTTACAATTTTTAATTTTAGTGATAGAATATGTGTGTGCGCGAGTGGCTCAGTTGGTGGAGTACGACCTTGCCAAGGTCGGGGTCGCGGGTTCGAGTCCCGTCTCGCGCTCTTTTTATTTTACAAGCCTTGTTTTCAGGGCTTTTTTTAATTAATGAATACATATCATAATTTAAAAAATAAAATATGTCGGCCAATTTTATAAGCCGACATCTAACTTGTAGTATCATTTTAATAACCTCTCAGTACAGTATAATCCAGATTATATTTTTGAGCTATTTTTTCCACCGCATCTTTATTTTTTTCATAATCTACAGTATTTGGGAAATAGATATAGCCTAAATTTTTAAGTGATATATAAGCATTAAGAAAACTCTCTTTGTTTTCGTAATCATCCTTGCTTTCAAGATTATCCATATATGGAATTATAACGGTGGAATAACTGTCACAATGTGAAAATTCATCAAATACCAAGTCCTTATCATAAAAACCTACCACCTTTCCGTTAAATCTTTCTCCTGAATATCTTATAGGAATGGTATCACCGATATTATAATATTCTTTAAAGCCGTAGCCAAGCACCATGGGAAACTCACCATTATATATAAAATCCTGATCTGATAAATAATCCAGTCCAAGTTTTTGCATTGTTTTTTTATTTAGAATAAATGCATCTACCGGAGTTATATACTCAAGCTTTTCATTGACAAGCATCTTTTTATCTATTAAATCCAGTTTCTCTTTATAGCCATATGTCAAATCTTCCGGCTTATTCCACTTACCTATAAAATCTACATATGTATGTTTCATATTATAAAAATCCACAGTATCTGTTGAATTCAGTTCCGCATTAAACTTTTGTAAATTATCAATAAATAAAGGGTTTTCTCTACGTTCTGCAAGTTCATCCAAAGTATATTTACCTGTAGAATAAGAAGCATCTGAAACCTGATAAAAAAACTTTTCCCCCTGCATATCTGAAGCAGTAACTTTACTTCCTGAACATCCTTGTAAGGACAGTAATAAAACCGAAAGCAGTAACGGTATCTTTTTTAGTTTATACATATCTTCCTCCCAAAATAAATATTGCAAATATATTTGTTGAATATGATTTTATCACAAATAAATAATAGGTCAATTACCAAACATAATATTGGTAAATGTAAATAAAAATATGCTCATTTAATTAAATAATATTCATGTACTAAGAAAAAAACAATTTTTATAATCTCTTGTATGTGTGAAAATAATAAAAAAATTCAAAAAATTTAACGGTTTAAAGATGTAAAGTAAAAGGCGAATCGGCAAATTATAAAGATGTAATTCTTTACAATTATTATAAATTTCTTAAAAAGATAAATTTATTGAGTTTTCCATAAAATAGAAGTATGATATAACCTAAGTTAGCAAGAACTAACATAATCAGATTATATATATTTTTATACCGCAGATATAGCGGTAAATGGAGGCTTTGATGAAGATAAAACTTGAAGGTGTTATGGAGACTATGCTTATAACTTTGGATGCAAGGGCAAGAGATTACAGATCTGAAAAATCTATATTAAAGGATAAAAAGTCGGCTGAAATGGTGGATATGATTGACTATGATTTTGGCTCTTTCAGTAATGAAAAAGTGAATCTTTTAGGTATTATTGCGAGAGCCAAGGTTATGGATGATGAGGTGAAAAAGTTTATAGACAAATACCCGGATTGTCATATAGTTTCACTGGGTTCAGGGCTGGATACAAGATTTTTCCGCGTAGATAACGGTAGAATACATTGGTATGATATAGATTTTCCGGAGATAATAAGTTTAAGAAAAAAATTCTTTGAGGAAAATGACAGAGTAAAAAATATCGAAAAATCAGCCCTTGATAAGTCATGGACAAAGGAGATAGATACAAAGGGAGAGAAGCTTTTGATTATTTCAGAGGGGATGATTATGTATTTTTATCCTAAGCAGGTGAAGGAGTTTTTAAATATACTTACAGATAATTTTGAACATTTTGTACTTCATCTGGACTGTCTTTCCAAAAGACTTGTGAATAAGGCAAAAACGAACAAGGCTGTAAAACGAACCAAGTCCGAGTATCATTTTGGAGTTACAAACGGCGAAGAGATTATAGAACTTAATCCTAAACTGAAGCAAATCGGATTTATAAACTTTACAAAACAAATAGCAAAGCAGATGAAATGGTATGGCAAAATCTTTCTTCCAATCATATATCTTATGAATAACAGGCTTGTAATATGCAAATATGATGCAAAATAATAACTGTTTGTAATGATTTATTGCGGTATGCTGAGATTATTGTTAGAATAAACTATGCTTAAAGTATTGTCGGCATAAATAACAAACAGGAGGAGAGTAGATGGGTAGACCGTTATCACATGGAAGAGAGGTTACCGGAACAGGTAGAAGTGTTTTGGGTAGAGGATCGTTTGTGGGAGGTTCCGGTGGAGGAAACAGGAATTCATCCGGAAGAGGTGGAGGCGGAGGACGTTCGCCGTTCAGCTTATTGATAGTTGTAGTTTTTGTAATAATAAGTATTGTCACAGGTAATAAAAGCAATATATTAAGTTCAATACTCGGAGGATTAAGCAGTAGTACAAATAGTACAAATAGTACAAGTACAGGAACAACACCGATGATCAGTATCCCGACTTTGCCTTCATCAATCGGAAGCACAGCGGCATCAAGTATAAGCGGCGTAGGAAGTGCATGGAGCGGAGTTACCGATAACAGAGGACAACTGGATACCTCAGTGCATGAAAGTGCCAGAGAGAAGTTTTACAGGCCTACAGGCGGTGACAGTGTAACCGTGATGGTATATATGTGCGGTACCGACTTGGAGACTAAGCACGGAATGGCTACGAAAGATCTCATTGAGATGACAAAGGCCAATATTTCAAGCAATGTTAATCTGCTTGTATATACAGGAGGAACAAATACCTGGCAAAACTCGGTAGTATCATCATCAAACAATGAAATCTATCAGATAGCGGACGGAAAAATGAATAAGCTTGCAGATGACAATTCAAATCCTTCAATGACAGATCCCAATACATTGGTTAGATTTATTGACTATTGTAAGAATAATTTTCCGGCTAACAGATATCAGCTTATTTTCTGGGATCACGGCGGCGGTTCTGTAACAGGTTATGGATATGATGAAAAAAATCCGAACTCGGGATCAATGAATCTTGCAAAAATAAAAGCTGCTGTTGCGCAAACCGGTATAAAGTATGACTTCATAGGATTTGATGCCTGTCTGATGGCTACTACAGAGACGGCACTTGCACTTTCAGAATATGCAGATTATTTGATTGCATCCGAGGAGACGGAGCCGGGAACAGGATGGTATTATACCAATTGGCTGAGCAATCTTAGTAGTAATACCGCAATTTCCACTCTTGATCTTGGAAAGAAGATAGTGGATGATTTTATAGATGAGAGTAACAGAAGTGCAAGAGGGCAGTCTACAACTCTTTCTTTGGTGGATTTGGCCGAGCTTAAGGCTACAGTTCCAAGCAGCCTTTCAAGCTTTGCAAGGGACACCGCTTCATATATAGAGAATAATGAGTACAGCAAAGTATCTTACGCGAGAACGGCAAGCAGAGAGTTTGCAAAATCTTCAAATATAGATCAGGTAGACTTGGTAAATCTTGTGTATAATCTAGAGCAGAATGAAAACGACCCTACAATACAGTCAATACTTGGTGCGGTAAAATATAACAGGACATCTTCAAATATGACAAACTCATATGGGCTTTCAATCTATTTCCCATACAAGAAATTGTCAAAGGTTGACAGAATGGTTCAGACCTATGGTGACATCGGTATGGATAGCGAATATACCAAAATGATACAGCAGTTTGCCACATTACAGGCGAGTGGACAGATTGCAGGCGGAGGAGAAACAACCCCTGCAAATACATTAACAGGAAACTATCAAGGAAACAGTTCAGGTTCATTTTCAGCTGCAGATATTGACAGTTTGATAGCAAGTCTTATATCAGGAAGCTTATCATCAGAGAGCCTTGCAAATATAGGGCTTGATACTTCAAGTATAGGCTTTTTGCAAAACAGAAATATGTCTGATGAAACAATCAGAAACTATGTTTTATCAAACAGACTAGATGCTTCAAAGCTTCAATGGACAGATCAGTATTCCACACCTAAGATTCATTTATCCGAGGATGAGTGGAATATGGTATCAAGTATAGAAGAGAATATGCTTTTGGATATGGGAAGCGGATATATTGATATGGGACTTGACAATTTCTTTGAGTTTGATGAAAACGGAGATATGCTTGCAGATACTCAAAGAGCATGGATTGCTATAGATCAGCAATATGTTGCATACTATCATCTGTCAACTACAAAAAACGGAGATGAGACGGTTACTATAGGACGTGTACCTGTTATTTTAAACGGTGAGAGAGCCAATCTGATAATTATATTTGACGGCGAGCATCCTAACGGATATCTGGCAGGAGCAAATACAGATTATAAAGATACACAAACAGAAACCATCGCAAAGAATATAACGGATATAGTTGAGGGAGACAGAATACAGTTTATATATGCTTATTACGGATATGACGGTACATATCTTGATGATTATAAACTGGATGATGAGTATGTGGTTGGAAAGACTGCTCCTAAGGTATCTTATGTTCTTGTGAAGGATGACAATCAAATCACTTACAAATTCACAGATATATACAATAACAGCTATTGGACTCCGGCTTTAAAGAGTAAATAGATATTCTTATACATAATGTATGTAATTAGCAAATATTTTGTAAACACAATGTAAGATATAAAATACAAAATTGGTTTATACTATATAAAGACAGTTAATCTGTCAGATTAACGATGGTATAGGAGAGAAGGAGGAATGATGAAAAAAGGTTTAATCAAATCAGCAGCAATTTTATTTGCAGCATTCAGTCTTGGCGGTGCGGTAGTTCCCCCGGTGACAGCGCAGGCAGCAGTTTTAGAGCGTATGCCGGCAGACAGAGGTGAGTGGCGTAGAGACGAGCACGGATGGTACTATATGTTGAATGTTAATGCAGGTACTTCATATGTAGCAGACAGCTGGATCAAGGACAACGGTAAGTGGTATTACTTTGATCACTGGGGCTATATGTACAGAAACGCTTGGATCAACTACCAGGGAAGTTCTTACTATGTAGGTGCTGACGGAGCAATGTGGTACAATGCAAGAACTCCTGACGGATACTGGGTAGACAGCAACGGCAAGTGGGTTAGATAATCTATATTATAAAATAAGAGCCTCAAGGATATCCTTGAGGTTTTTATTAGCATATAAGTATAATTTGTGCTATAATAAAGGTGATAATATAGTGTTATATTTCTAAAAGCTTTGGTAGAACTACTTATAAGCGGAAGGAGGAAATATGTTTTATTGGGGAGTTTTATTTGCTATATTTGCCATTGGAGAAATTATAATTCCCGGACTGGTTTCAGTGTGGCTGGCTATTGCGGCACTTATTATGATGCCGATATCTTTATTTGTTAAATCAATTGAGATACAGGTTATCATATTCTGTGTACTGTCATTGATCTTTATAGCTTTCTTTAGAAGTATTTTCAAATCCTTTATGAAGGGTAAGGAGAGTATGGATACTGAGAAGGTAAAGATAGTGAAGCTTACATCTGTTGAAGATAATAATTATATTTATGATGTAAGATTTAAAGGCGGTATATGGACAGCAATTGCAAATTTGGAATTGAAGCCCGGAGATATTGCCAACATTGATAAATTTGAAGGCAATAAGATAATTATCGGCAGAAATTAATTTATTTAAAGGAGACATAACAAATGGTAGGCATTGGAATTATTGTTGTTTTATTGGCTATTATATTCGTGATTACGGTAAAGGCAATAAAGATAGTACCTGAGTCAAAAGTATATGTAGTTGAGAGACTTGGAAAGTATTCACAAGGACTTCGTTCAGGATTACATTTTATCAACCCTTTCTTTGATAAAATATCAAAGGTTATTTCATTAAAAGAGCAGGTAGTGGATTTCCCACCACAGCCGGTTATTACAAAGGATAATGCTACTATGCAGATAGATACGATAGTGTATTTCCAGATAACCGATCCTAAGCTTTATACTTACGGTGTTGAGAGACCTATATCAGCTATAGAGAACCTTACAGCGACTACTCTTAGAAATATCATAGGTGATATGACTGTAGACCAGACTCTTACATCAAGAGATACCATAAATACAGCTATGAGATCTGAGCTTGATGAGGCTACAGATCCATGGGGTATCAAGGTAAATCGTGTGGAGTTAAAGAGTATTTTGCCACCTGAGGATATCAGAGTTGCAATGGAGAAGGAAATGAAGGCTGAGCGTGAGAAGAGAGCAAATATTCTTGAGGCTCAGGCTAAGAAGGAAAGTGCGATTCTTGTAGCAGAGGGTAGTAAGCAGGCTGCAATACTTAATGCGGAAGCCGAAAAGGAAACAGCTATAAAGAGAGCTGAAGGACAGGCACAGGCAATACTTGCAATCCAGAGGGCTCAGGCAGAGTCTTTAAGAGTGCTTTCAGAGGCGGATCCAAGCCAGAAGGTACTTACACTTAAGGGACTTGAGGCATTCCAGAAGGTAGCTGACGGAAAATCAACAAAGATTATTATTCCTACAGAGCTTAGCGGACTTGCTTCATTAGCTACAAGCTTTGCCGAGTTAAATCAAAAAGTTGAATTGAAAAAAGAACAGTAATACAAGAAAGGGGCTTTTGTTTATGCACAAAAGTCCCTTTTTAAAAATTATATTAAGTTTCTTTGCTTGCAGGTAAAGAGAAGATAAATTCGGTACCGACACCAACGGTACTTATAACATCTATATTCTCTCCATGAGTCTGTAATATTTCTTTTACTATTGCAAGTCCAAGCCCTGTACCCTTTTTATCCTTACCTCTGGAGAGGTCTGATTTATAGAATCTGTCAAAGACCTTGGACTGTTCATTCTTTGCAATACCTATTCCGGTGTCCTTAACTGAAATAAAAATTTTCTCCTTTTTTAAACTGGTCTGTACAATGATAGAAGAGTTTTGAGAGGAAAATTTTATAGCATTATCAATAAGATTATAAAGTACCTGCTGTATCTTTGCATAGTCACCGATAACATATTGGGAGACATTGGAAAATATCAGCTCTATTGTAATATTCTTACTGTTACACTGTACTTCAAAGCTGCCTGCGGTATCTCTGATCATCTTGTTTATATCAAAGCTTGTTTTATTAAGCTTTACACTTTCAATCGAATCCAGTGAAAGAATACTTTCCGTAAGCTTTGTAAGTCTGTTTGTCTCATCAATAACTCTTGTAAGGTATTTTTCCTGCATCTCGGGAGGAATAGTACCGTCCAAAATAGCCTCAAGATAACCCTTTATAGATGTTAAAGGTGAGCGAAAATCATGAGATACATTTGAAATAAACTTTTTTTGATAATTTTCGGTATCATCAAGTTTATCGGACATATAGTTTAGCGTTGCCGCAAGGTAACCCATCTCGTCATTTGAATGTACTTTTATTTCATATTTTAAATCCCCTTCGGCATAGGCTTTGGCACCATTTGTTATTTTCCTAAGCGGAGAGTAAACAATACGCTGAAATACTATTAAAATAATCAGTGAAAGTAAAAATACTATCAGAGAGGTCATATATACTATATTCAAAATATGGTACTGGCTCTTTGTAACATTTACCATAGGCAGGTGGATGACCACATAGCCGTAGGTACGAAAGTTACCTGTAATAGGTGCGGAAACGCTAAGATAATCCTCATCAAATGAGTTAAAGTAATTTCCGACCATATAGGACTTGTTACCGGTAGCGGTAGGGTCAAAATCCGAGATAATATCCGATACTCTTTTATTTTCGGCATCCACTATTATCTTGCCGTTTCTGTCCATTACCCATATCTTTGCATTCAGGAAAGTCGCTACGGCTTTTAACTGCGGATAGCTTTCCGCCAGCGAGATATTTTGCCCCTCATATACTGTAGAGTAGGTAGAGGCGATAAGATTAGCCTCATCATAAAGCGTCTGACTTCTGGAATCAACCAGATATGAATAGGTCAAATGGCTGGAAATAGTTGCTATTGCCACAAAACCCGCTATACCGAAAACTATATAAGCTAAAATAAATTTCAGATATAGAGAGAGTTTCATTTTTTAACCTCAAATTTATATCCGATACCCCATACGGTGGATATTGACCAGAACTTATTGTCATGTATTTTTTCACGCAATCTCTTAATATGCACATCTACAGTTCTGGTATCACCTATATACTCATATCCCCAGATATTATCAAGCAACTGTTCTCTTGTAAACACCTGATTGGGATGAGAGGAGAGGAAGTATAAAAGCTCCAGCTCCTTTGGCGGCATTTCAACATTCTTTCCAAGGTATGTTACCGCATAATTTGTCATATTCACGTTTAAGTCGGGATATTCCACATATTCTCCACCTGTATGTACCTCAGGCAATGAGATTGTACTGTTGTTGTATCGCCTTATTACAGCCTTTACTCTGGCGATAAGTTCTTTTGAGTCAAAAGGTTTGATCATATAGTCGTCGGCACCAAGTTCCAGACCGAGAACTTTATCAAATACTTCACCTTTGGCTGAGAGCATTATTATAGGGGTACCGGACTTTGCTCTTATCTCCCTGCAAACCTGATAGCCGTCAATACCCGGCAGCATAAGGTCAAGAAGAACCAAATGAGGTTTGAATTCGTCAAAATCCGAAAGGGCAGATTCGCCGTCACCCACTATTTTTGTTTCGTAACATTCCTTCATCAAATATAATGAAATAAGTTCCGCTATATTCTCATCATCATCTACAATTAAAATTCTTTGTTTTTCTGCCATTTTTCACCTATATTATATTATTTAAAACGTACGATAGTTACAGCATTACCGCCTTCATTAAAATCTGCAAGAGAATAGCTCTTGATAAAGGTCTGCCTCTTCAGATAGGCATGTATACCCTTTTGCAATGCACCTGTACCTCTTCCGTGAATAATTCTTACTCCCGGAAGATGGGCAAGCAGAGCATCATCCAAATATTTATCAAGCTCGGAGCATGCCTCATCCACATTTTTTCCTATTACATTTATCTCTGTGGATATTGTAGCGGATTTTACCATTGAAGAGCTTCTTGTTCTTGTCTTATTCTCAGGTTTAGTGCTTGGCTCTTCAACCAAAGCTACATCAGATATATTTACCTGAGATCTGAGTATACCCATCTGTACAAAGAAGTTACCGCTTTGATTTGGAAGAGAAGATACTATACCGTCAAGATTGAGACTTATAACATGTACACTGTCACCAAGTTTAAGTTCCTTCGGCTTTTTGGCCTTTACAGTATTTTGTTTTATCTCGGTAGCCTTGGTGTTTTTATTTATAGATTCTCGAAGTCTTGTTCTTTGCTCTTCAAGAGCCGAGCCGAGGCCTGCACCCGATGCTATTTTGTTGATATTTTTAATAGTGTCGTCAGCGGTTTCCTTTGCTTCCTCCAAGATTTTTCTGGCAGCCTCTTTTGCTTCTTCCAAAATCTTTTCTTTTCTTGCGGCAAGATTTTCTTCCTGCTTATTATAATGCCTTTTCAAGCTTTCAATTTCTCTTTTATATTTTTGAATGGATAATTTATCCTTCTCTATTGTCTGTCTGTCATTTTCAAGCCTTGTGAGCAGATCCTCAAAGTCCTTTGCATCCTTTTCAAGGTGAGTATCCGCCTCTGAAATTATATAATCCGGAAGTCCAAGCTTTCCGGCTATGGCAAAGGCATTTGACTTACCGGGTACGCCTATAAGGATTCTGTAAGTAGGAGAGAGTGTGGCAACATCAAATTCACATGAGGCATTTTCAACACCCGGTTCATTCAGTGCAAACACTTTAAGCTCACTGTAGTGAGTAGTAGCAATACACCTGCTTTGCATTCTGTGAAGGAATGAGAGTATTGATATGGCAAGTGCCGCACCTTCTGTAGGGTCGGTACCTGCACATAGCTCATCAAAAAGACAGAGTGAATTGGCATCCGCATGATTTAAAATATAAACAATATTTTTCATATGTCCTGAGAAGGTGGAGAGGGATTGCTCTATACTCTGCTCATCGCCTATATCAGCAAACACGTCACTAAATACTGAAAGTTCACTTCCTTCAAAAGCAGGTATATGAAGTCCCGACTGTCCCATAAGAGTGAACAGGCCCACTGTTTTTAGAGATACCGTTTTACCGCCGGTATTAGGTCCTGTGATAATCAGTAAATCATAATGCTCACCTAATGATATATTGATAGGTACCACTTTTTTTGCATCAAGCAAAGGATGTCTGCCTTCTTTTATATTTATATAATGCTTTGAGTTAAACTTGGGCTCACTTGCATTCATCTTCTTTGAAAGATTTGCCTTGGCATATACAAAGTCAAGGAAGATGAGAGTTTTTGCATTTTCTCTGAGGCTTTCAATATATTGTGCAGCCAACAGACTCAAGTTTTCAAGTATTTTTTCTATCTCTTTCTTCTCGTCCATGGCTAAAGACTTCAGCTCATTGTTCATTCGGATTACAGCTATCGGCTCAATAAACACGGTGGAACCGGTAGATGACTGGTCATGTACAACACCTGAAACCTTGTTTTTATACTCACTTTTTATAGGAAGACAGTAAGCACCGTCTCTTTGAGTAATTACGGCATCCATAAGATATTCTCTGTGCGCATTAAGAATATTGTTGAGTTCCGTATGCATTTTTGAGTTTATCTGCTTTATTTTTCTTCTGATATGACTAAGTTCGGGTGAGGCATTGTCTGCCATTATTTCTTCCGAAATTATACATCTTGAAAGTTCCTTTTTAAGATCTTTAATTTCATCAAGGGATCTGAAATATTCTTCAAGCACATCATAGTCCTCTTCTTCAGAGTGCAGTCCATAGGTAATAGCTTTTGAAGCCGCATTGAGGATGGAAAGAACTTTCATAAGCTCAGGTTGAGATAGTGATGATCCTATCTCAAGTCTTTTTAAAGAGTCCGATATATCCTTTACTTCCGATAAAGCAAGATTTCCTTTAAGTCTTATTCTGTCCACGGCAGCAGTGGTATAAGCCTGATTTCTTTGTATTTCCGATATATCTGTAGACGGCTGTAATTTATTACAAAGCCTTTTTGCAGGCTCGCTGCTTGCCATATCTACAAGCATATTTATTATTTTTTCATATTCAAGTATTTTTAAAGTTTTTTTATTCATAATATATCCTTAAATTTTCACTGTAAGTGAGAGATGACAGCTTTAAATATCTTTTATAATCTCAGAAACATTATATCAAAAAATATTATTTATGACAAAAAAACAGCCTTAAAATCACAAGAATTACTTATGATTTTAAGACCGGTTAAATTATCTGTGTGATTGTTTAAACTCTCGATAAGCCTGCTGTGTTTCCGGTGTGAATCCGATAAGTGCATTCGGATAATTCATACCTATATAGGTTATAAGAGATACAACCGCATCCTCAGCTTTTTTATTATTTGTCAACATAACTCTTTGTTCACGGCATCTTCCGTCTTCAAACATATTTATCTGAAGTGCATAGTCGATACCTACAGTTATAACGGCATACATCTTATGTCTTGTTATATTGTGATATAACCAAACGAGATTATTTAAATTGAACATATCAAATCCGAACTTTGTATTAAGTATCAAATGGTTCTTATATACATAAGCTCCAAGAGATTTATCCACATAGTCTGCGATATTGTCAAGTTCATTTATATTATCTCTAAGTTTTTCATCAAGTTCACAAAGTTTCTCATATGTATCGGCATTTTTAGACTTTCTTGTGAAAGCAACTATTATCATTCCGACACCGATTACCATTAAAACCAAAGTTACAGCCAAATGGAAAGCTATATTCTTTGTAAGAGAGGTCTGTGAAATATAGAAGTCGTCATAGAGTTTTCCCTCTTCTCTATTTCTGAAAGTGGAATCAGGATCTACTTTATCCGCTATAGTGGAGAGGATAGAGGTGCTGTCAGTGTGAGGCTCCACCATCAAATATCTTACAGGAAGCGGTTCATCATCAGGATGTTCTTCGCTTGCATATTTGTCAAAGAATTCCACCATTGCTTTTATCTTTGCATTGTTTGGATTTGCCTCCAAAAAATACAATCCGTCATCTCCAAATACGGTGTAGACTTCCGATTTACCGTCATCAGTTCCATATCCTGTATCAAGCATATCGTATATGGCCAGTGAATAGATACTTTCCGTGTCGTTAGAGGCTGCAGAAGTAAAGTAGTAACCGTCATTGTACATCTTTTCAGCCGAGTTAAAGGTCAGTAAAACCTCTTTGTTGTACATGGCATAGAAAATACCGCCAAGTATCAGTGCAATACCTATCAAGATATTGGCTATAAATGTTGATTTGCTTTTAAAATTCATAATAACTCCCAAAAAATTTTATAATGTCATTCCTTTTCTACCATGGCATTGTTTATATTTCTTTCCGCTTCCACATGGACATGGATCGTTAGGATAAACCTTTGCTTCGATACGAATCGGCTTCTTTACGGTACTGTCATCTTTGTTTGTACCGGTTACTTTAGCAACGGATTCTCTCTCTACCTTCTGTTCCACCTTGACATGGTAGAGAATACGCACTGTATCCTCAGCGATACCGACAGTCATCTCATCAAACATATCATAGGCGGCCATCTTGTATTCTACGAGAGGATCTCTTTGACCAAGTGCCTGCAATCCGATACCTTGACGAAGTTGTTCCATATCGTCAATATGATTCATCCACTTGTTATCGATAGCCTTTAATAAAACTACACGCTCAAGCTCACGAATCTTTTCGGCATCAGGGAATTCAGCTTCCTTGGCTTCATAAAGTTTAACAGCCTCTTCTTTCAGTTTATGAATAAGTTCATCCTTTTTCATATTGTCTACAGTACTGTAGTCAGCCGGAGTCAGAGGAATGATCGGCAATAAAATTTCATGTAACTCTGTAATATTCCACTCGGAAGAAGGTACTTCATCTGATATAGCCATATTTACAGAACGTTCTATTACATCATTTATCATACGAAGAATGGTATCGCGCATATTGTCGCCTTCAAGTACCTTGTTTCTTTCTTCATAGATAACTTCTCTTTGTTCGTTATTTACTTCATCATACTTTAAGAGGTTTTCTCTTATACCGTAGTTGTTGCTCTCGATCTTCATCTGAGCTTTCTCAATAGCTCTTGTAAGCATACTGTGCTGAATTTCTTCATTTTCAGGAACACCTATGGCATTAAAAATCTTTATAAGTCTTTCTGAAGCGAAGAGTCTCATAAGGTCATCTTCAAGTGAAATATAAAACTTTGATTCACCCGGGTCACCCTGACGACCTGAACGACCTCTAAGCTGGTTGTCGATACGTCTGCTCTCATGTCTTTCAGTACCTATAATCTTAAGACCGCCTGCTTTAACAGATTCAGGATCAAGTTTGATATCGGTACCACGACCTGCCATGTTTGTGGCTATGGTAACGGCACCATGCAAACCTGCCTTTGCTACAATCTCAGCCTCTTTTTCATGGAATTTAGCATTAAGTACTTCATGATGTATTCCCTCTTTTTTAAGCATCTTTGAGAGCATCTCGGAAGTCTCAATTGTAATGGTACCTACAAGTACAGGCTGTCCCTTAGCATGAGTTTCTTTGATATCTTCAACAACAGCATTGAACTTCTCTTTTTTAGATTTATAAACCGCATCCTCGTGGTCAATTCTTTTTATAGGCTTATTGGTAGGTATAGCGATAACATCCATACCGTAAGTATTTCTAAACTCCTTCTCCTCAGTAAGAGCGGTACCGGTCATACCTGCTTTCTTTTTGAACTTGTTGAAGAAGTTCTGGAATGTTATGGTAGCCAAAGTTCTTGACTCTCTTTGAACATTTACATGCTCCTTAGCCTCGATAGCCTGGTGTAAACCGTCTGAATATCTTCTACCCGGCATTATACGACCTGTGAACTCATCTACGATAAGAACTTCGTCCTCTTTTACAACATAATCCTTATCTCTGAACATAAGATTGTTGGCTCTGAGCGCAAGGATAATACAATGCTGTATTTCAAGGTTTTCAGGATCTGCAAGGTTTTCTATATTGAAGTATTTTTCGACCTTTTTGATACCTTCCTCTGTAAGGTTTACTACTTTATCTTTCTCATTTACGATAAAATCACCGGTCTCTTCGATTTCATCGCCCATAAGAGCACCCATCTTTGTAAACTCAGCACTTGCCTCACCTCTTTCAAGTTGCTTTGCAAGCATATCACAAATCTCATACAGCTTTGTGGATTTGCCTGACTGACCTGAAATAATAAGAGGTGTTCTGGCTTCATCTATAAGGATTGAGTCAACCTCATCGATGATGGCGTAATCAAGTGAACGCAAAACCTGATCCTTCTTATATATAGCCATGTTATCACGAAGATAGTCAAAACCAAGCTCATTGTTGGTTACATATGTGATATCACAGGCATACTGTTCCTGTCTTTGCTCTGAATTCATAGAGTTTAAGACACAGCCTACGCTAAGTCCCAAGAATCTGTGAATCTGTCCCATCTCATCGGCATCACGTTGTGCAAGATAGTCGTTAACTGTTACTATAAGTACACCTTTACCTACAAGGGCATTCAAATAAGCCGGACAGGTAGAAACAAGAGTTTTACCCTCACCGGTTCTCATCTCGGCAATACGACCCTGGTGAAGTACCATACCACCTATAAGCTGTACTCTAAAGTGCTCCATACCTGTAACTCTTACTGAAGCCTCTCTTACAGCTGCAAATGCTTCAGGCAAGATATCATCAAGTGTTTCTCCGTCTGCCAGTCTTTGTTTGAACTTTGGTGTAAGTTCTTTTAATTCCTCATCACTCATGGCCTGCATAGTGGGGCGTAAGCTTTCTATCTTATCAATAATAGGATCAATTATCTTAAGTTCTCTTTCACTATGTGTACCAAATATCTTTTCTATAAAATTCATTATGGTTTCTCCAAAAATAAATTAGACTACACTACAATAATACATCATATAAGAAGATACATCAAATAGAGATTATTGTAAAAGCGCCTATCAATCAAGTTATTTTAGCACTTAGCGAATACTTTAGCAACTTTTAGGTGAAATATTCATATTATGTTCACATATAGAGTGCGTAATGTAAAATAAAAGTAAAAAATAGAAGCTATAAAATAGGTAGAAAATAATTTTGCATAGAAAATTAAGAGGATACGTTGTACAATAATAAGACAAACATTCTTAGGAGACGATATGATAGAGGAAAAAGAAAATCGTATGGGAGTTATGCCGGTAGGTAAACTTCTTTTTTCTATGAGTACGCCAATGGTAATCTCATTCTTGGTGCAATCACTTTACAATATAGTAGACAGCATATTTGTGGCAAGATACAGCCCCGATGCACTGGCAGCGGTATCTTTGGCATATCCGATACAGATACTTATGATAGCTGTATCTGTAGGTACGGGAGTTGGAGTAAATGCATTGCTTTCAAGATTGCTTGGAGAGGGTAAAAAAGACAGGGCGAAAGTGACTGCCGATAATGCTGTATTGCTTGCAATAATAGCATCTATAGCATTTGCGATATTCGGAGCAATCGGTACAAAGGCATTTTTTGATGCACAGACAAACAGTGAGAGTATAAGAAGTCTCGGATACTCATATCTTTCAATTGTAACAATATTTTCATTCGGACTTATTCTGGAAGTTACATATGAGAGAATTTTACAGTCTACGGGAAAGACTATTTATAATATGATTACTCAGGGGATTGGGGCAATTATAAATATAATTCTGGATCCGATACTTATTTTTGGACTGCTTGGAGCACCGAAAATGGGAGTAGCAGGTGCGGCAATAGCTACTGTGGCAGGACAGATAGTTGCAATGATTTTATCATTTGTTTTTAACATGAAATACAATGAAGAGGTTGATATAAGTTTCGGAAAGCATATATTTAAACCTGATTTCATCATAATAAAGGATATTTATAAGGTAGGAATACCTTCAATAGCAATGCAGTCCATGTCAACTCTTATGATGCTTGGATTAAACAAAATACTTGTAAGATATTCGGATATGGCGGTAAATGTACTTGGAATATACTATAAGCTTCAAAGCTTTGTATTTATGCCTATATTTGGATTAAACAACGGAATGACACCGATTGTTGCATATAATTACGGAGCAAGAAACAAAGATCGAATCATGAAGGTGTTAAAATATTCGTTTTTATCATCCTTAGTAATAATGGTGATAGGAACCGCAATCTTTTGGGTATTCCCTAAAGAGCTTATGATACTTTTCAGTCCGAATGAGGAAATGCTGAGACTTGGAATACCGGCTCTTAGAATATGCAGCCTTTGTTTTATTTTGGCGGCATTTGATGTAATAGCTATTGCAAGCTTCCAGTCTCTTGGAAACGGTATGTATGCGCTCTACGCTTCATTCCTCAGACAATTGGTTTTAATACTTCCTCTTGCATATGTACTTTCAAATATGTTCGGACTTGAGGCTGTATGGTATTCCATTCCTCTTGCCGAACTTGGATGTGCATTTTTGGATATCTATTTGATGAAGAAGATATACGATAAGAAAATTGCAAATTTATAGTATAAGTTTAGATTGAATTTTTATATTTTGCCATCGGTTTTGCCGGTGGCTTTTTTGCGTCTGCAAATACGATTTAAAGCAAGGAAAATTATACAAATATCTTGGATTTTTGCAAATACTTTCCGATAAAATTCGGATATAGTAAATGATATCTGAAGGAATTCGTAAATAACAAATAGTAGTAAATATAAAGATATATACTATTTATAAGAACTGATAGTAGGAGGGAGAATGGAATCTTACTTATTGGAAATGAAAGAAATCAGCAAGTCATTCGGTGCCGTAAAGGCTCTAAAAAAGGCTTCTTTGAATCTAAAGAGCGGAGAAGTACTGGCTTTAATGGGAGAGAACGGAGCCGGAAAGTCTACTTTGATGAATGTACTTAGCGGTTCTTTACACCCGGATGAGGGTGAGATTTTACTTGAAGGTGTACAAAGAGAGATAAAAAACCCTATTCAGGCAAGGAGCCTTGGAATAGTAAAGATTCATCAGGAATTGCAGATTGTACCTGAACTTGATATTGCTGAAAATATTTTTCTGGGAAGATGGCAGACAGCAGGAATAGGATTTGTGCAAAAGAAAAAGATGCACGATATGGCTAAAGAATGCTTAAAGATGCTTGAGTGGGAGATAGACACAAAAACCAAGCTTAAGGATCTGCGTATCGGAGAGCAACAGCTTGTAGAGATTGCCAAGGCTATTTCATGTGATGCAAAGATAATAGTAATGGATGAGCCGACATCGGCACTTAGTGAACCTGAAGCGGAAAAGCTTTTCCATGTGATTGAAAAACTAAAGAAAAAAGGATGCGGAATTATTTATATTACACATCGTATGGAAGAAGTATTTAAAATTTCAGACAGACTAAGCGTAATGAGAGACGGTGAGTATATAGGTACCAAGGAGGCCGGGGAAACCAATAATGAAGAAATTATTGCAATGATGGTAGGTCGCTCTGTGGAGGATCAGTATCCGAAAAGAAATGTGGAAATAGGAGATGTGGTTCTTGAAGTAAAAAACTTGAGCTTCACTCCTCCAAAGGGAAGCTTTAAGCGTTCTCTAAAGGATATTTCATTTAAGGTAAGATCGGGTGAAGTTCTTGGAATTGCAGGTCTTGCAGGCGCGGGGCGTTCAGAAGTTTTTGAGAGTATTGTAGGAAAGTATGCAACTTGTACTACAGGAGAGATCCTTATGGATGGAAAGGCTTTGCAGATACGTTCGCCTAAAGATGCTATTGCGGCAGGAATTTCTTTTGCAACAGAGGACAGAAAAGGAACAGGACTGGTTCTTGGCAGAAGCATAGGAGATAATATTTCTCTGCCCTTGTATGACAGATACGCAAGCTTCGGATTTATGAGAGACGGTAAACAGAAAAAAGACTGGATCGAATATATGAAAAAACTTCGTGTTAAGGCTAAATCTCCGGCGGTAGCTGTAGGTTCGCTATCGGGAGGAAATCAGCAAAAAGTAATTCTTGCAAGATGGCTTTTGACAAAACCTAAGGTGCTTTTACTGGATGAGCCTACCAGAGGTATAGATGTAGGAGCAAAAGAGGAGATTTATCTTTTGATCAATGAGCTGGCGGCATCGGGACTTGCGGTAGTGGTAATATCTTCGGAACTTCCTGAAGTAATAGGAATTTGTGACCGTATCATTACTCTTTGTGAAGGCAGACTGACAGGGGAGATTTCAAAAGAAGAGGCTACTCAGGAAATATTACTGGCGGCAGCCACCAATAGAAAGGAAGTAGTGGAGGCTTAATCATGAATGCTGATAAATTAAAGATTCAAAAAATAGAAAGCTTTTTAAAACAATTTCAAAGTTATATTGCGCTGATAATTATAGTAGTGGTGGCTACACTTATAAATATTAAGGATGGAGAAAATGTATTCTTAAGTGTCCCAAACCTTATGAATGTACTTCGTGCAGTTTCTGAAACGGGTATTATAGCCATAGGTATGACAATGATACTTATCTTAGGAGACATCGATTTGTCTGTAGGCTCAATTGTGGGATTGGTTTCCACAGGCTGTGCATCACTGATGGTAAGAAACGGACTTGGGATGTTTCCGGCAGTACTTTTAAGTTTACTTATCGGTGGATTATACGGTTTATTTAACGGATTGTGTGTTACAAAGCTTAAACTTCAGGCTTTTATAGTTACACTTGCAAGTATGAATATTGCAAGAGGTTTGGCAAGATTTTGGTCAAACGGAGTCGGAATTCCTTTGGCATATGGCGAAGGAGAGGGATTTGCACCGCCTGCATTCGGATTATTACAGGAAAAGGCTTTCGGAGTAATACCCGCACCGGTAATTATATTTATAAGCTTACTTTTGATCTTCCAATGTGTGCTTTCAAAGACATCTTTCGGAAGAAAGGTTTATGCAATCGGTGGAAACAAAAATGCATCTTATCTTGCAGGTATACCTGTAGACAGAATAAAGATAATAGCATTTATACTTTGCAGTATGTTATCTGCGGTAGCGGCTATGATACATGCGGCACAGATAAGTCAGGGTGGACCTAATGAAGGTATAGGATATGAGCTCAATGCTGTAGCAGCTTGTGCAATAGGCGGCACTTCACTTGCAGGTGGAAAAGGAACAATGATAGGTACCTTGGTAGGTGCGGTGATTCTTGGATTATTGGACAATGTGCTTGGACTTAAAGGAGTCAATTCAAATCTACAGTTGATGGTAAAGGGACTTATTATAATTGTTGCGGTATTTATGCAATCGGAAAGAAAAGCTGATTAGAACTCTTTATACCGGAAATCGGTATTAAAAAATACAGTCTGATAAGGACAGACATAAATAGGAAGGAGAATCGTATGATGAAAAAAGGTTTTAAGAGAATGTTAGGACTTGGCTTAGCGGCAGTTTGTGCATTCGGATTGAGTGCTTGTGGAGGTGGAGGTCAGAGTGCTTCTACAACAGCAGCTCAGAGCGGGGAGGCAAAAAGTGAGGCCGGAGAGAGCAAGAGTGAGGCTGCAGGAACAGAAACGAAAAAGGAATTTGTAATCGGTATGTCACAGTGTAATCTGGGTGAGCCATGGCGTGTGGCAATGAATGACCAGATTAAGATGGCAGCTGAAAAGCATCCTGAATTCAAGGTTATCTATGCCGATGCGGCTCAGGATAACTCAAAGCAGATAGCAGATATTCAAAACTTTATACAGCAGAAAGTGGATCTTATTATTACCTCACCAAATGAGGCAACTCCACTTACAAATGTAGTTAAGGAAGCCTATGAAGCGGGAATTCCTGTAATACTTTTGGACCGTAAGATTGACGGAGACACATATACTCAGTTTATAGGTGCCGACAATGTAGATATGGGTAGAGTTGCAGGAGAATATGTAGCTAATACTTTACTTAAAGACGGTGGAAAAGTTTGTGAGATTAAGGGACTTGAGGGTACTTCAGGAGGAATCGACAGAGATAAGGGATTTAGAGAAGGTATTGCATCAAATCCAAAGGTTGAGATAGTTGCAGTAAACAATGCAGACTGGTTGAGAGAAAAAGCTATAACAGTAGCTGAAGAAATGTTACAGACAAATAAGGAAATCGATCTTTTCATAGCATTAAATGATCCGATGGCTGAGGGTGCTTACATTGCCGCAAAGCAGGCAGGAAGAGAGAAGGATATCATGTTTGTAGGTTTTGACGGTTTGCCGACTCCTGACGGTGGAATCAAGAGTGTTATCGATAAGAGAATCAGCATGACACAGGTATATCCTACAGGTGGTGCAGAGGCTATCCAAAGTGCATACGAGTTGCTGGTTGAAGGCAAGGAACTTGAAAAAAATATCACATTAAAATCAGAGGTGGTAGTTCCTGAAAATGCTGAAGAGCTTTTGACAAAATACGGCGGAAAATAAGAAATAATAAAAGTGAATAATGAATCCAAATAAAAAGGGGAGCAGATTTTGATTTGCTCCTCTTTTATTTGCAGTATGGGAATAACTGCTATGATCAGTGCCTAAAAATTGATATGAATTTATAGTTTATATGATACAATTATTAAAGAGGTGGAAGGATGAAAAGAGATCTTTTAATATTTCAGGGAGCCATGATTTTATTTGTGGCGGCAATGCTGACTTTGGCAGGAAATTATATTTACAAAAAAGAGATGCTTCGTTCACGAATGGGGTATATTACAGAATTACAAAGACAACTTGCTCATTCTTTTGAGGTGAAAATACAATCTGTAGATGATACTTTAAAGATTCTGGCGGAGACATCGGAAATAAAAGAATGTCTTTATACAGGAGATAAAGAAACCAAGATCTACCGTGAGCAGGCTGTACGTGATATTTTTGATGCTTATGAAAAGATTCATAGTGATTATTTAAATATGATCCTTGTATATGGGGACGGTGAAAACTATATTTCAAATGATATGTACAGACCTGTGCATGAAAGCTTCTATGGAGAGGATTGGTTTTTACAGGCTATAAAGGATGGCAGCTCTTATCGCTTTGACAGTGGGCTTAGAAATCTTCAAAGCTGGAAACATTATGACAGTGACAGTTATATTTCCATTGCAAGATCTGTACAGGAAGGTGATAAGACTCTGGGAGTATTGATGGTGGATGTTTCAGTTGGAGAATTTAAAGAGGCTTATCAGAATCTTGAAACCGATACTGAAAACTTTTTCTTTTTAATGGATGACGGTGGAGAAATCATCCTAAGCCCTGTAAACCGGATAGTATATAGAGTTGATCCGAAATGGTTTAGAGGAGATGAAGGAGTGGTAGTCTCTTCAATTGGAGATAAAAACTATAAATTTGTTTTTAATCGTTTTCGTGATAAAAAGCTTTTGATAGTAGGGGCATATGATGTGGAAGAGGAAAGTAAAATTCCACTTCGTATGACCAGGATTTCAATATTTATGGCAGGTGTCTGCTTTGTGGCGGCTATGATATGGTCGGTGTGTTATCTTTTGGAAATAACCAAGCCTTTAACAGAGCTTTCGGATTTGATGCAGTCGGCTTCCGAGGGAAATCTCGATGTTAGATTTACAAGAGAATCAAAAGAGGATATAAGAATTTTGGGAAATGCTTTCAATAAGATGGTGGAGAAGCTTAAAACTCTGATGGAAATGATGAAGCTTGAACAAAAGCAAAAGCGTGAAGCGGAACTTTTGGTAATGCAAGAGCAGATAAAACCTCATTTTTTATATAATACTTTGGATATGATCGCCTGGATGGCAAGGAAACATGGAGCCGGAGATATAGTACATCTGATTGAAACCATGTCCGAGTTTTTCCGTATAAGTCTTAGCAAGGGTAAGGAGATGATTCCTTTAAAAGAGGAGCTTAAAATGATACAGGCATATTTGGAGATTCAAAGCATGAGATATAAGGATCTTTTTTCTTATGAAATCTTTTGTTCACCGGATATCAGAGATGAGCTTGTACTCAGAATGTGTCTTCAGCCATTGGTTGAGAATTGCTTGTATCACGGTATTAAAGAATCAGACAATCCACATGCAAAAATAATGATATCTGCAGAATCGGTTAGAGGTGGAATTTGTATACAGATAAGAGATAACGGTTGTGAGATGGAAGAGACAATTCTTGAGCAGTTAAATTCTTGTTTAAAGGCAAATGACTGGGAAAACTGGAAGGGCGGATTCGGCGTAAAAAATGTAGGAAGAAGGCTGTGGCACAGCTTTGCAAAGGGTAGCGGATTGCATTACTCAAAAGATGAAAACGGATATACAGTGGCAACTTTACTTATCTTAAAAGAAGAAGAGTAAAAAAGCCCGGAGGTGAGAATGAAAAAAGTATTGATTGCAGATGATGAGCCTATGATCAGAGAAGGATTGGCAGAAATGCTGATGTCCTTTGATCTTGGATTAAATATTGTAGGCAAAGCAAAGAACGGAGTGGAAGCACTTAATATGGCCAAAACTTTAGTACCTGATATTATACTTGCGGATATTTGTATGCCGAGACTGTCAGGACTGGATTTTGTAAGTAAACTACGTGAAGCGGAAGAAACAAAAACAGACATTATTATTATCTCGGGATTTCATGAATTTGAGTATGCCAGACAGGCCATTTCTCTAGGTGTAAGGGAGTATCTTTTAAAGCCTATTAAAGAAGAGGAGTTAAAATCCGTACTTGAAAGATTGCAAGTACCTTTCAAGGAAATAAAAAAACAGAAGAAAGGCTTTGTGGCGGACTGTTTGGAACTTTTAAAAGAGCAATATACAAACAGGGATATGGACCTGAAATATGCGGCAGAAAAGCTTTTTGTAAGTCCCGATTATCTTTCGCATAAATTAAAGGAAGAAACCGGACTGCCTTTTACACAGTGGTTGGTAAAGCTTAGGATTCAAAGAGCTGCTGAACTTTTAGAAACCGGAGAGTATTCTGTAAATGCTGTAGCCGATATGGTGGGATTTGCGAACCAGCATTACTTCTCAACAGTATTTAAACAATATATGGGGAAATCACCGAAGCAATATGGAGGAGGAGTATGAGAAAGATCCTCAAACATCCCAAAGAAATGATCCTTTTAGCTTTTATACTTGTTTGCATTTTAGGATTATTTTTATCGGAAAAATTATACGGCGAAACTTATGAAAAGGTGGAGTCATACTCCTGCCTGATAGGACTTAGCTTGCCTGAGGTGGAGAATCCTTCACATGGAGCTTTGATGGAAGAGATACACTCTGAAATGAAGAATCGTGATCTTAATGTCATAATGAAGGAAGCAGGAGGAGATTTCCTGCAACAATGTAAAGATATTAAGCAGTTGGCCGCCTATGGTGTAGATGTGATGGTTATTTCACCGATAGATTCGGAATCGGTAAGAGAGGCTATAAAGGAACTTAATATGCCGGTGATTATCTTGGAAAATCCGAAATTTTTTGATGTAGGTAGTGTCTATATGGAGTATGACAGCCTTTGGGGAGGAAGAGCTCTAAGTCATATGATTTTGAATGAACATTCGGAGGGGATTTTACTGCTTAGAGGTCCTGAGTATGATCCTGTAAGCAGGCAAAGAGAGACCGCATTTTTAGACAGCCTTACTAAGGAGCAGAAAGAAAGCGTGACAATACTTGAAATCGGAAAAAACAGAGACGAGGCGGAAAGAGCCATGAAATATTTTCTTATTTCAAATACAGGTATAAAAGCGGTAGCAGGACTGAGTTCCCAGACATTATACGGTGCATATCTGGCGGCTGTAAAATTCAGAAATTTTGATATGGAATTTTACGGCATAGATAATGAGATGAGTATAAATAAGATAAGTGACGGAGACTTTCATTGGATAGTATATAACAGCATGGCTAAGAAAATACTTGATGTGGGAGAAGATCTGTATCTTGGAAAACAAGTTGAAAAAAGGATTGAAATAGGGGGTGTAAGCTGATAATACCTGTCAATAGTCAAGATGTAAATTTATCATAAATAACAGTTTAATTATGATTCTTTTTTTTCTGTTACAGATATAGTGAAAATAAAATTCAAATGCAAAGCGACAAAATAAATTAATAAAAACATGAAAATAATATACAAAACAGCAAGTTGTATATGTGGTCATTGTGTAAGATTGCGTTACGGATTTATTTAATTTATAATATACAAAGAAATTTAAGAAAAATGATAGTTTAGAATATGGAGGATATCTATGGATTATCGCAAATCCGCCACAGAAGTACTGGCGGCGATAGGAGGAAGTTCAAATATTGCTTCCGCTGCACACTGTGCTACAAGATTACGTCTTGTAATTGTTGATAACGGTAAGGTTGACAAAAAGACCATTGAAAACATTGATGGTGTAAAAGGCGTGTTTGAGGCTTCCGGACAGTTACAGATCATCTACGGTACAGGTACTGTAGATAAGGTTTATGATGAGTTTATACATGTGGCCGGAATATCCGGAGCTACAAAAGAAGAGGCTAAGGCGGCTGCTGCAGCCAATACAAATATATTTCAGAGATTTATAAAGACTCTTGGAGATATTTTTGTTCCGATAATACCGGCAATTGTTGCTTCAGGATTTTTGATGGGAATCATGAATGCATTGGACTTCATGGTGGCTAACGGATTTTTAAATATTGATACATCGTCATCAATATATGTGTTTGCAAATCTGTTTTCTAATATTGCCTACATATTCCTTCCTATACTTATAGGATATTCGGCAGCGGGAGTATTTGGTGGAAATCAGTACCTTGGTGCGGTTATCGGTATGATAATGATTCATCCGAATCTTACAAACGCATGGAATGTGGCAACAGCTACAGATATAGCAACTCAAAGTGTATTTTTCGGTCTTTGGAAAATCAAGATGGTAGGATACCAAGGACATGTTATTCCGATTATGATATCGGTGTGGGTAATGTGTCAGATAGAGAAGAGACTTCACAAAGTGGTACCTGCAATGTTTGATTTATTTGTTACACCTCTTGTTTCGGTATTTGCAACAGGTTATCTTGCACTCGCAGCTATCGGACCGGTATTTGTGTTTGTTGAGAACGGATTTTTAAATGCGGTACAGCTCCTTATAGCAATACCTCTTGGCATAGGTTCATTTATAATGGGTGCTTTGTATGCTCCTACAGTTGTTATGGGTATTCATCATATGTATACCATTATAGACCTCGGACAGATTGCAAAATATGGTGTAACTTACTGGTTACCTCTTGCATCTGCAGCCAATATAGCACAGGGCGGTGCTTGCCTTGCAATAGCTGTTAAGTCAAAGGATCCCAAGATAAAGAGCCTTTGTTTCCCTTCATCACTTTCAGCATTTATGGGTATAACGGAACCGGCAATATTCGGTGTTAACCTCAGATTCTTCAGACCTTTCCTTGCAGGATGCCTCGGAGGTGCTGTGGGTGCCATGTTTGTTTCCATTATTAAGCTTGGAGCAACAGGAACAGGTGTTACAGGTATATTCGGAATTTTACTTACACTTTCAAATCCGGTGGGATATATACTGATGTTTGTTATATCAATGGCGGTTGCATTTGCGGCAAGCTGGGTACTTACTCCGTCAAGCATGATAGATGCAAATCTTGCTACTGAACCTGTGGAAGAAAATAAGAATGCTAAAGCTCTCGGAAATGTAAACTCCGCAGAGGTTGATAAAGGAGTAAGGGTAGAGATTAAGAAGGATGAAAATGCACCTGTAGATGTGGGTTCACCGCTTAGCGGAAAGATAGTTTCTATGGAAGAGACCAAGGATGAGACTTTTATAGCGGGAATACTTGGAAAGGGTATATGTATTATACCTGACGGAGATACCGTATATGCTCCGGATGACGGTACTGTAATTGCGCTTATGGGACATGCCGTAGGTATGAAGCTTGACAACGGAGTGGAGCTTATAGTGCATGTGGGTGTAAATACGGTGGAACTTGGCGGAAAGCATTTTGAAGCATTGGTTGCAAACGGAGATAAGATAAAGAAGGGTCAGGCTATTATGAAGTTTGACGCCAAGGCAATTTCAGAGGCCGGATATCTTATGACAACTCCTGTACTTGTGACAAACAGTTTTGAATACAGTGATGTTACTTGCGCACCTCTTGGAGATGTGTCTGTGGGTGATAAAGTGTTGAGCGCTGTTAAATAATATTAAAAAGAAACAAGGAGTTGTCGGGAAATAAGTAAATTTACTTCCCGCAGAACTAAATAGAAATATCCTGACAAATACAAGGCTTTTTGGCTTTGTGACTTTGTCAGGATATTTTGTTTTTCTATAATACTGTCTGTTTTTGTGGCATAAAACCTCCTTGGCTGAAATTTTGCTTTTGCATTTTTTACTATGCTGTTTTCTCCTGTAGTTTTCCTTCAAATTTCTTTAGTTTGGCATAGAGAAAACGATGATATTTATTTATATTTCTTCCTATTGCAAAAAGCATAAATTCTTTATAAACCTTATCCGAACAATTGGCTAACAGTCCGGAAAAATCTAAATCCTCCATAACTTTTTTAGGGTATAGACTGGATCGTCATCGGGTAAACTCAATTCATAGAAGCTAAAGTTGATTTTCTGTTGACCTATTTCAAAAAAGTCGTTATAATAATTAATTGTGAGCATAGTTACATTATAACATGTAACGGAGAAAGATGGTTATCGTTAGCCATCTTTTTTTATGTAAAAACTTAGGAAGGAGTGACTCGTTTTGAGTTACTCCTCCCTCTTTTATGGCTGCCATTTCCCGACAGCCCCTTCTTGTGGTGCTTAAAATTAAATAACTAAATTCCGGGTACTTATAGCGCTCTTGATAATTATTCTTTAAAGAAACTACTTACCTGAACTGTAACTAACATTTCATGCGTTTGTCCTGAAGACGGGCAAAAAATATTTACATTTATCATTTTAATTGTTATACTTGTATCATAAGCAGAGAAAAGAAACAATACAATCTTTTTTAAGACATTAAAATTATATATTTATAGAATTATGTAGGGAAAGGAATATGAATAGTATAAATCCTCAAAGGTATGAAAATGGAGATTGGCTAAGTTGTGTAGTATAGAAAAGGTATAATATTATATGGAGGTGTAATTATTAGAGAGAATCTTATAAAAGCAAGTTTTATTATAGGTGTTATACTTGTTGTTTTATCACCGACATTAGGTTCAGGGATGGCAGATAATTTTGTGAGAGTATATGGATCTTTTGATGTTAACTATTATGTTATGATGGTTTATAATTTCAGTTCCATGTTAAGATGCATAGGAGGGATTTTGGTGGTTCCTGCATTGTTTGAAAAGTTTTTAAAGAAGATGGAAGATGCTTGACTTTCGCATCATAAATGCCTAAAATTTTAGCTAGGTCGTTCATATGAACACCTCCTCCAAGTGTAGTTGTTGTGAACTGGGGACTTGGAGGTTTTTTTATTTATAGTAATAAAAAATGTTGAGATTGGCAAATGCCAAACCCCAACATTAATTATAGAGCCTAAAAAAGCAACCATCTGATATTACAGACAGTTGCTTTTTTTTTGTTGTTTTATAAAATTTACATAAATGCTCTTGGAGCTACACGCTTTATCATATCCAGCATATGATCATCAGGGGTGACAAACAGCAAAATGTTCTCACCGTTATTCGGAAAGATAAGACAATAAGAAGATGCCATATCCCCTGTGGAGCAGTCTATTTTCTTGCCGTTTCTTTGGCCGTTCATCTTAGGTGATGAAGTAGGGAAAGCGGTTTCCAATGTCTTTAAATCCACAATAAGTACATTCTTTCTCTTTGTCTTATTGTATATAGCATCAATAGTAAGATCTGCATTCAATAAAGAATATTCATATTCGACAGAGATTCTCGGATAAACCATATAATAAAATACAAAACCGAGTCCTACGGCAAGAATTATTGCAAACTGTATGTAGAGTGAGAGTATAAGCAAGAACACTATTGCTACAATATTGATTGCAGACAGTATAACGGCATTCGTATCAGGTTTATTCTTTTTTATAAGTAATTCATAAAATGTATCATTCATTGTTTTTCACCTTCAAAAAATTTGTAATAAGTATGGCGGTATTAAATATATTTGCACCCTGAAAAGTCTTTATATCAATACCGTATTTTTTTTCTATTTGCTCTATTCTGTAAACAAGAGTATTTCTATGCATATGCATATATCTTGCGGTTTCGGCAATACTCAGATTGTGACGGATAAAAGTATTCACAAGCTGCATGGTATCATCATCTATTGATTCACCGATATGATTTTTTAAAAACTTTTCACATACGGATTTCGGAATATTATAAATCAGTTCACCGGATCCAAGATCACCCGGACCTATTATTTTTTTATCAGAATAAAAGATCCGGCTTATAGTCAGGGCCTGACTGAGCTCTGAATATTCCTTTGTCAAAAGAGATAAATCGGTAAATATATCGCTGTATGCAATATATGCGCCGGTCATTCCTTCCGTAGCTATAACATCTATAAGAGGGTGTGCAATATTGTCTTCTCCAAGATATAAAAAGCATATATGAGTGGAATCCGTTATACAAAGATATTCCGAGCTCTTTCCCGGATAGAGCGAGGTGATTATCTTTGTAATATTATCATCTACTTTTGTCGGCACATATATAAGATAAAGTCGCATTTTGGTCTCAGGCTTTATACCAAGTGCCTTGATTGCATTTACCTGTTCCTTGTAAGGATAAAATCCGCTAAGTATATTCAAAAGAAGATTTGCGCTTGAATATTTTTCCTTGTATGCAGTGGAAAGTTTCTTTAAATCTATAAGATCTATTTCATCTTCATTTTCAATACGAAGCTTTATTCCCGTCAATTTATATATTTTATTTAATTCATTTTTAAAATCATTATTCATGACTATATTATAGCTTTAAATAATGCCTTGGTCAAAAGTATTTTACCATAATAAAATAAAGGGGTAAAAATTACCCCCTTATCATAAAAACAAATTAGTTTGTAATTGTAAGCTCTGTTTCCTTATCAAAGATATGAACTTTTTCCATATCAAGAGCGAACTTAGCGTGATCGCCTGTTCTAAGATTTGTTCTTGGATTTACTCTTGCTGTCATCTGGAATCCTTCTACATCAAAGTATAAGAATACTTCTGCACCTAAGAGCTCATAAACCTTGATATCTGACTCGATAACGCTGTCAGGTGAGCTGTTGATAAAGAGCTCTGAATCATGCATATCCTCAGGACGAATACCAAGCACTACAGTCTTACCGTTGTAAGAACCGTCTTTGAACTTGGCAATCTTTGAGATAGGAAGCTTAAGTGTATTTGCTCCAACCTTTAAGAATACATCCTCACCCTTGTTCTCAACTACAGCATCCATGAAGTTCATCTGTGGTGAACCGATGAATCCTGCAACGAAGAGATTGCAAGGAGCATTGTAAAGATTTGCAGGAGAATCAACCTGCTGAACAATACCGTCCTTCATAACTACGATTCTTGTACCGAGTGTCATAGCCTCTGTCTGGTCATGAGTAACGTAGATGATAGTAGCGCCGAGTCTTTGATGAAGCTTTGAAATCTCGATACGCATCTGTACTCTAAGCTTTGCATCAAGGTTTGAAAGAGGCTCATCCATAAGGAATACCTTAGGGTTACGAACGATAGCACGTCCCATCGCAACTCTCTGTCTCTGACCTCCTGAAAGAGCCTTAGGCTTTCTGTCAAGGAGCTTCTCAAGGTCAAGTATTCTTGCAGCTTCACGAACAAGTCTGTCTATTTCATCTTTAGGTCTCTTACGAAGTTTAAGACCGAATGCCATATTGTCATATACAGACATATGTGGATAAAGAGCATAGTTCTGGAAAACCATGGCGATATCTCTGTCCTTAGGCTCAACATCGTTAACGACCTTGCCGTCGATCTCAAGTGTACCGCCTGAGATATCCTCAAGTCCTGCGATCATACGAAGTGTTGTAGACTTACCGCAACCTGAAGGTCCTACAAAGATGATGAACTCTTTGTCTGCGATTTCAAGGTTGAAATCCTGAACAGCCTTAAAACCGTTAGGATAAACTTTTTCAATATTCTTTAATGATAAACTAGCCATATTGCCTCCTAAAATTTATACGAATTTTATGTTTCAAGTATATAAAATAAAGTGTAGGCTTTCAATCGCATGCATGACCAAAAATACATACCTTCTTTCGTCAAAATAACGAAGTGAGAAAGTGTCATATATGATTTACATAAAATAGGCATTGTGCTATGCTAAGAAAAATATATCGAGCGTAAAAAACTTAATATGATAAAGGAAGTATACGATAGATGTAAATAATATAGCGAGGTAAGAAAATGAAGAAGGCATGGTGGAAGGAAGCGGTAGTATATCAAATATATCCCAGAAGCTTTTGTGACAGCAATGGAGACGGAATAGGTGATTTAAACGGTATTACAAGTAAACTGGACTATTTAAAAGAACTTGGAATAGATGTAATATGGCTCTCACCTGTTTATAAGTCACCAAATGATGACAACGGATATGATATCAGTGATTATGAAGATATCATGACTGAGTTCGGTACTATGGATGACTTTGATAAGATGCTTGCAGCTGCGCATGATAGAGGAATCAAGATAGTGATGGACCTTGTGGTAAATCATACATCAGATGAGCATCCCTGGTTTGTTGAGAGTCGCAGTTCAAAGGATAATGAAAAGAGAGATTATTATATCTGGAAGGAAGGTAAGGACGGTAAGGAGCCTACCAACTGGGGTTCAGCATTCTCAGGTCCGGCATGGAAGTACGATGAGAAAACGGATATGTATTATCTTCATCTTTTCTCTGTAAAACAGCCTGATCTTAACTGGGAAAATCCTAAGGTCAGAAAAGAAGTCTTTGATATGATGACAAGATGGTGTGAAAAGGGCATCGACGGTTTCAGAATGGATGTTATAAGCCTTATATCAAAGCCTGAAGGATATCCTGATGCAAAGGTAGTGGGACTTTACGGAGATATGGGAATATGTGCCAACGGACCTAAGGTGCATGATTACCTTAAAGAGATGAATGAGAAGGTACTTTCAAAGTTTGATATTATGACTGTAGGTGAGACTGCGGGAGTTACTCTTGAAGAGGCAAAAAAATATGCAAATACCGACGGTAGCGAGCTTAATATGGTATTCCAGTTTGAGCATATGGATCTTGACGGCGGTGAGAAGTTTAAATGGTCCACACAGCCTATGCCGCTTGTTCCTTTAAAGGAGAATTTGAGCAAATGGCAGAAAGGACTTGACGGTGTGGCATGGAACAGTTTGTATTTTTGCAATCATGACCAGCCAAGAATCGTATCAAGACTTGGTGATGAGAGCGATGCTTACAGAGAGCTTTCAGCAAAATGTATTGCAACCTGTTTACATATGATGCAGGGTACACCTTATGTATATCAGGGTGAAGAGCTTGGGATGACCAATACGGTATTTAATTCTGTAGACGATTTCAGAGACCTTGAGTCTATCAATGCTTACAGAGAACTTGTTGAGAGCGGACTTTATACTGATGAAGATATGTTCCCTAAGATTGCACACAAGAGTAGGGACAATGCAAGAACTCCTATGCAGTGGGATGCAAGTGAGAATGCAGGCTTTACTACAGGAAAGCCTTGGATAGCCGTTAATCCTAACTATAAAAAGATCAATGTGGCGGATCAGTTAAAGAGAGAAGATTCCGTATTCCATTACTATCAAAAGCTTATCAGACTTAGAAAAGAAAATGAGATAATAGTATACGGAAATTATGAACTTTTACTTCCGGAAGATGAAAATATTTTTGCATATAAAAGAACTTTGGACAATCAAAAGCTTTTAGTGGTATGTAACTTCAGCAAGAGCGAGCAAAAGTTTGACTTCTCAGGCTATGAAAATGCTAAGGTGCTTATATCAAATTATAACAGAGATGCTAGAAAAGACGGCATATTAAAGCCTTATGAAGCGACTGTTTTATTACTTGAAAATGCATGAAAAACGTGATAAAATGTTGACAAATATAATAAAGATACTTAATGGAGGAGAATAAAATGAAAAAAAGATTCTTGAGTGTTGCAGCAGGTGTTTTAGCCGTATCTGCTATCTTGGCAGGTTGCGGTTCAGGTGCTGCAAAGAGCGACGGTGGTGCGGATAATCAGAGCAGTGCTGCAGAGACTAAGGCAGGCGAGAGCAAGGCCGACAGTGCTGCAAGCAAAGATGCCCTCAGACTTATCAACGGTAAGATTGAGATTGATGCACAGTTAAAGAAAGCTGCTGAGAAGTTCAAAGAGAAGACCGGACAGGAAGTTGTTATCGAGTCACTTGGTGGCGGTGTTGACATCCAGGGTCAGATAAAGAGCTACAAGGCTGCCGACAATATGCCTGATTTATTCGTTATCGGTGGTGACGGAGATTACGCCAACTGGACAGATATGGTTGCGGATCTTAGTGATACAGAGTTTGCAAAGAATACAGACTTTGCTTACAAGGATAAGGCAACAGGTAAGGTTGTAGGTTTCCCATATGCGGTAGAGGGATATGGAATCACATACAATGCCGATATCTTGGAGAAGGCAGGTATCGATCCGGCAACACTTACAAATTATGATGCTTTCAAGGCTGCTTTTGAGAAGCTTGACGGCATGAAGGATGAGCTTGGTATTCAGGCTGTAGCATCAGTTGCTGCAGAGGCAGGACAGATGTATTGGTCAACAGGTAACCACTTGTTCGGTTACTATTATACAGGCGGTCTTGAGAGAGGTGATAACAAGTATTTTGATATGGCAATGAAGGGTGAACTTGATGATGAGAGACTTGGTGAGTTTGCCGATATGACAGAGCTTCTTTTCAAGTATGCAGATCCACAGGTACTTGTTTCAGGAACATATGATGATCAGCTTGCACTTTGGGCACAGGGAAAGGCAGCATTTATTACACAGGGTAACTGGATTGATCCTTCACTCCCAACATACAATGTAACATTTAAGGCAGGTCTTTTACCACTTGCTTTCACAAAGTCAGATATGACAAGAATCCTTGCAGACTGCCCATCATGGTGGTGTGTATATAAGGACGGTAAGAATGTAGAAGGTGCTAAAGCTTTCCTTGACTTCCTTGCTACAGATCCTGATGCACAGGAGATTCTTGTAAAAGAAGCAGGTATGATTTCACCATATAAGACAAGTACAATAGAGCCTGAGACTCCACTTGCGGTTAGCCTTAAGAAGTATGTAGATGCAGGTGAGACATCTTCATGGGCATGGTCAAATATGCCTGAAGGACTTGCACAGAACGCACTTGGACTTGTATTTGATTCATTTGCAAAGGGAAGCATTACAAGAGATGATTTTGTAACTTTGATGAAGTCAACAATGGCTGACTACATAGCAAACAATAAGAAATAATATTTTTAAAATGCTTCGCAAATTATAGAACAGCGAGTCTTTGAAGTTTTGATGGCGACTTTTTAAAGTCGCCATTTTTTTATAGAAAGATTTTTTAAACTAAGTTTATCGAAAGGAGTGAAAATTGAATACAGATAGAAAAATAATTCCTTTGGCAATGCTGGCTCTTGGAGCAATACTTACAATTTATGCATTGATTTTAGACTTGACCGGGGCTACAGGGGAGCTTAGAGGATATATACTTATTTTGGGTGTTGTTTTACTTATATTAGGCGTATTTAAAATGCCGCATAAGAAGCACACAAAGATAGTAAATATGGTATTCTTGTTTCCGATGGTATTTACCTTTGCGGTAACAGTTATAATTCCGTTCATTTTGGGTATTATATATTCATTTACAGATTGGAACGGAATACAGGTTACAAGATTTGTCGGATTTGAAAATTACATTACAATGTTTCAGCAGTCAGACTATGTATATTCATTTGTAATTACACTTATATATACAGTTATAAATATGGTTTTGGTCAATGTTGTCGGATTTGCACTGGCACTTGTGTGTTCATCAAAGATGAAGGGTACATCTTTCTTCCGTTCGGCTTACTTTTTACCGAACCTGATCGGTGGTCTTGTACTCGGTTATGTGTGGCAGTTTATCTTCAATAAGGTATTTACAACCATATTTGCAGGTTCATTGTCAATGCTTACAGATGCAAACCTCGCATTGCTTGCTATTTTGATAGTAAATACATGGCAGTATGCCGGATATATAATGCTTATTTATCTTACAGGTCTTCAGACTGTGCCCAAGGATGTACTTGAGGCATCGGGAGTTGACGGCGCTTCAGCATTTACAACATTGTTTAAGATAAAGATACCTATGATTGCAAATACATTTACAGTATGTATATTCCTTACATTGGTAAACTCATTTAAGCAGTTTGACTTAAACCTTGCAATAACAAACGGTGCACCAAGCCGTATTATGGGACCGAAGATTATCCAGGCTACAGAGCTTTTGGCTCTTAATATTTACAATACAGCTATAAGAAAGAACAATTATGCTCTTGGTCAGACCAAGGCTGTTGTATTCTTTATAATACTTGCAGCAGTATCTTTGACACAGGTTGCAATCAGTAAGAAGAGGGAGGTAGAGCTATAATGAAAGCACAGAAATCAAGAAATTTAATCGGCAGTATTATAGGCTTTATCATAGCATTCTTTATATTATGCCCGTTCTTCCTGGTAATTATAAACTCTGCAAAAACCAGTGCGGATATAGTAATAAGCCCTATATCTTTACCTAAGAACTGGGGACAGATGCTTACAAACTTTAAGGGTGTTATAAACAATGACAACTTCAGTTATTGGAGTTCTTTCAGAAGCTCTTTGATAATCACAGTGGTTTCACTTGTGCTTTTGACATTGTTCTCATCAATGGCCGCATGGGTACTAAGTCGTCATCATAAAGAGGGTTGGTCAAACTTTATCTTTATGATGTTTGTAGCGGCTATGGTTATTCCTTTCCAGGTAGTTATGCTTCCTATACTTACAGTTTTCAAGAATATAGGAAACTTTACAGGAATACAGATGCTTTCAAGCTATAAGGGTGTAGTATTTGCTTACCTCGGCTTTGGAGGTTCCATGTCAATATTTGTATTGCACGGATTTATAAAGGGTATTCCAAAGGAGCTTGAGGAGGCTGCATGGATTGACGGTTGCTCTCCTGAAGGCACATTCTTCAGAATAATAATGCCTCTTCTTCGTCCGGTACAGATGACGGTTCTTATACTGAACGGTTTGTGGATATGGAACGACTACTTGCTTCCGTCCATTATGCTTGGACTTAACGGTAAGATTAAAACACTGCCTATCGCAGTAAGCAGCTTCGTAGGCTCTTATGTAAAGCAGTGGGATTTGATTCTTAGCGCCGCATTCCTTGCTATGATTCCTATAGTTTTATTATTCCTGATTGCACAAAAGCAGATCATTCAGGGAATGGTAGACGGAGCTATTAAATAACAGATATCAGGTTATATATAAATGCACAGGATTAATTGTGCGATAAATATTTTGACCGTAAAATATAAGCCATGCGAATCTGATTTTGCATGGCTTAAAAAATAAGGAGGAGACTAATGAGAAAAAGCGGAATATTACTACATATAAGCAGCCTTCCGGGCAAATACGGAATAGGGAGTTTTGGAAAAGCGGCATATCACTTTGTGGATAAGTTAAAAGAGGCAAAGCAATCATTCTGGCAGATATTACCTCTCGGACCTACAAGTTATGGAGACTCACCATATCAGTCATTTTCCACATTTGCAGGAAATCCATACTTTATAGATCTTGAACAGCTTATAGAAGAAGGGCTTTTGACAAAAAAAGAATGTGACGGTATAGATTTCGGCACAGATTTAAAGAAAGTGGACTATAAAAAGCTTTATGACGGCAGATTTGACCTCTTACACAAGGCATATGAGAGAGCAAAAGTTTATGAAGATGATAAATTTGCAGATTTTGTTTATGAGAATTCCAAATGGCTTTGGGATTATGCACTCTTTATGGCGCTTAAAGACTATTTTAACGGAGAGCCTTTTAATACCTGGCCGAAGGATATAAGAGAAAGATATGATTATGCCATCAATTATTATAGGGAGAAGCTTTACTTTGATATAGAATTTTATCAGTTTCTACAATATAAGTTTGATGAACAGTGGAAGAAATTAAAAGCATATGCCAATGAAAACGGCATAGAGATTATCGGCGATATTCCTATTTATGTGGCTATGGACAGTGCGGACACCTGGGCGCATAGAGAACTGTTTCAGATGGATGAAGAGGGTAAGGCTGTAGCGGTGGCCGGTTGTCCGCCTGACGGTTTTGCTCCTGACGGACAACTTTGGGGAAATCCGCTTTATAATTGGGGATATCACAGAGATACAGGTTTTAAATGGTGGATAAAGAGACTTAGAAAGAATTTTGAAAATTATGATGTTATCAGAATAGATCATTTCAGAGGATTTGATGAATATTATTCCATCCCTGCAGAGAATGAGACTGCGGCAGGCGGTCGCTGGGAGAAGGGTCCGGGTATTGAACTCTTCAATAAGATAAAGGAAAGACTTGGTGACTGTAAGCTTATAGCGGAGGATCTTGGATATGTGACCGACAGTGTAAGAAGACTTGTAAATGACAGCGGATATCCCGGAATGAAAGTCCTTGAATTTGCTTTCGATTCCAGAGATACGGGAAGTGCAAATGACTACTTGCCTCACAATTATACAAGAAACAGCGTGGTATACACCGGTACTCATGACAATGAGACTGTGATGGGATGGCTTGATGATATTACGGAAAAAGAGTATGATATGGTACTTGCATACTTTAATTTAAAGAAGTCCGATAAGAAGACCGAAGTCTGTGATGCACTTATAAGAGCGGCTATGGGAAGTGTTTCGGATACTTGTATTATACCTATACAGGACTATCTTCACTATGACCACAGGTATAGAATGAACACACCTTCCACAATAGGTAAGAACTGGATGTTCAGACTTACCGAGAATGAGATAGATGAGAATACCTGGAAGAATATCAAGTATCTGACAGAGTTGTACGGCAGAGGGTGAGAGATTAAAGATTGAAAATAAGATAAGGCTCTTTTGGAAAAAAGATATTTTTTAGTATAAAAAAAGAACCTGTCGGAGGTGTTTGTTCCGACAGGTTCTTTTAATGTTTTTAAATCTCAATAACCAAAGCCTGGTATCCTTCAAGTTTGATCTCTGTATCTGATACAAAGTCAACATTTTCCACATTGTTTAAAACAACCTTTTTACATTTTGAAGGAAGTTTTACAGTCTGCGGCTTGGTCTGGAAGTTGCCGAGTACAAGTAAAGTCTGATTATCTGAAACTCTCTTAAATGCCATAAGTTTCTCTACCTCAGGGAGATACGGTACGGTCTTACCATATACTACAGTCTCGGAATACTCCGGATTTTTTCTGAGAGCGGTAAGTTTTTTATAGTGAGAGAGCAGTGAGTCAGGATCATTTATTTGTGATGCCGCATTGATTCTCTTATAGTCAGGGCTTACCATAAGCCATGGGTTTCCTGTGGTAAATCCTGCATTTTTGCTGTCATCCCACTGGAAAGGAGTACGGCTGTTGTCACGGCTGTAATGCTTTACGGCTGCAAATGCATCTTCGGGAGACAGTCCGGCTTCTATTGCTACTTTATACTGGTCACGGGTTGATATATCATCTATCTGGTCCATAGAGGTGAAGTTTACATTCTCCATACCTATTTCCTGGCCTTGATATATAAACGGAAGTCCACGAAGCATAAACTGCATTGTACCGAGGAATTTTTTTGCGGTTTCGCTAAGCTCGTCTTCAGGGATATAGTGGCTCACACCTCTTGGCTCATCATGGTTTTCGATAATAGTGGAAATCATTCCGATATCACCGATTTTTTCCTGAGTCTCAAAGCAGCATCTCTTATAGTCGTCGGGAGTGATAGGCTTGCAGTCATACCAACCGTTTCTACTCTTTCCGAATATTGTCTCATTGAAGTCAAACATACTTGAAAAATAGCCGTCATCGCCGATGAAAAGCGGGATATCCTCTTCACGCTCGTCAAATACTTCGCCGACTGTGAAAGCATCATGCTTGGCAAATGTCTCATTTTTAAGTTCTGTAAGGAAGTCACCTACACCTATAGCATCCTCAAGCATTCTATGTGGCTCCACAAAGCCGTCTTCTCTATCCGGTGAGTAGCAATAGTCAATTATAGGGAGAGCCTTCTTTATATTTATAATGGCATCAATTCTAAAACCTGCAAGTCCTCTCTCAAGCCACCAGTTTATCATTGTATATATTTCTTCGCGAACTTTTTTGTTTTCCCAGTTGAGGTCAGGTTGCTTTTTATGGAAGAGGTGAAGATAGTACTTGTTTGTGCCGGGGATCTTTTCCCATGCACTTCCGCCAAAGTAAGAACGCCAGTTGTTAGGCTCCTTGCCGTCCTTACCTTCTTCGATATAGAAATACTTTCCATATTCTCCGTCAGGATCTTCCACAGCTTTTTTAAACCACTCATGCTCATCCGAACAGTGATTTACTACAAGGTCCATAAGGATGTACATATCCCTTTTTTTAGCTTCCGCCAAAAGCTCATCCATATCGTCCATATTTCCGAATACGGGATCTATATTGTAATAGTCTGAAATATCATAGCCCTGATCCGCAAAAGGAGAGCAGTAACAAGGAGACAACCATATTATGTCAACTCCGAGATCTTTTAAATAGTCAAGTTTTTCTATAATACCTCTCAGATCACCTATACCGCTTCCTGTGGTATCATTAAAACTTTTTGGATATATTTGATAAGCAACTTTACCATGCCACCATTTTTTCTTCATAAATAACCTCCTAAGAAAACATTTTTCTAAAGTCATAATTTATCATAATATTAAATTATATGCAAATATAAAAATAAGGTAGCTACATACACCTTATTTTCAAAAAAATTATTTAAAAATTTTCTTTAAAACCACACCGCTACCTATCATAGACAGGATAAAAGCGGAAAATACTATCATAATTCTTTTAGACATATCCATAAAGAAGCCTTGTGGCACAATATTTATCAAATTGTCGGTAGCCGGGTCAAGCATCCACAAATCATTGTTAAAAAAGATATGGTGGAAGATTATAAAATATTTTTCAAAATCTCCGGCAATAAGAAATACCAAAACGGCAGTTATGGCCAGAGTAATTAAAGTGCCGAATGTAAGTACATTTGACAGAAAGCAAAATATTTTACCCTTTAATAATTTTACCGCTATAATGCAAAGAATACTGATTGCTATAAGTATATATCTAAGATAAACAGCTCCCACAAAAAGACCTCGTACATCCTCCATATGCGCAACTTCTCTTTCATTAAAGAAGGCCGTGTCGGGGATTCCTGCAATATTTGCCTTTATATCGGAGAGTTTTTCTCTGTCACCTTTTAGATAGCTCATCATATCCTTTGTAACATTCATAAGATCGGACATTGAAATATCCACGTAGTTTGTTACGGCATATTTCTCATATTCTTTTTCATAAAATGAAAAATCTGAATATGCCGCAATTTCAATGGATGTAACCAGCACGATAAACATCAGTGAAAAGCTTAAAATAATTCCTAAAAAGAATCTAAGTATTTTCATTATGCATCCTTCCAAGACTTTATAACCTTCAACCTGGTGAATTCCTCACGATCCTTTTCTTCCAAAGCATTCGTGATATTCTTTGTGAGATTTTCATAGGTTGGAATAGTGATATTCTTTAAGGCATTGGCTCTTTTTTGAGTCTTTTTAATATTTCTTGCCAGACGATAAGCGGAATTTTCTATCATGGAAAGTCTTACAGTAAGTCTTTTTACTTCATTGAAGCATTCTCTGGCTTTATCAAGTGACTCTCTTGTAGCGTAATAAGCATATGTAGGCTCCATGGGAGAATCATCAAATCTTACAAGAGGGATTTCAGTACCCATTACCGACCTGGTCTTTATCTGTATACTGTCTTCAACAGGTACCGAACCTGCGACATCCGATACGAAGTCTATACCCAATTCGATATTTGCATACATCAGTGCCTTGTAAGCGGCACCAAAGGTTGTATCTATTTGTTTTTGGATTTCCTTAGCCTCATCAATCAATCCCATGAGCTCGCGGATAAGAATATTTCTCTTCTTATCCATCAAGCCATAGCCCTGTCTTGCCAGTGCCAGAGAGTTTTTTGAAGCTATCAAATTACCCTTTGTCGGGAATGTATTAATATTCATAATTAATCCTCTACTGCAGCAGGAACTATATCACCGTTTGCATCAAGTACTGTCGGCTTATAATACTGATCAAGTACCTTTGTATCTATTCTGTCAAGCTCGCCTCTAGGCATAAGGCCGAGAAGTTTCCAGCCGATTTCCAAGGTATCAAATATTGTTCGGTTATCATTAACAGACTGACCGATAAACATCTGCTCAAATGCTCTACCGAATATAAGATATTGTTTATCCGTATCGGACAATTCATCCTCACCGATAACTGATGCAAGTGCTCTGGCATCACCAACCTTAGAGTAGGAAGAGAAGAGCTGATTTGCCACATCCTGATGGTCCGCTCTTGTAAAGCCTTCGCCGATACCGTCCTTCATAAGTCTTGAAAGAGAAGGAAGTACTGAGATAGGAGGATAGATTGACTGACCGTTTAAGTCTCTGTCAAGAACTATCTGGCCTTCGGTTATATATCCTGTAAGGTCGGGGATCGGGTGAGTGATATCATCATTCGGCATGGTAAGTATCGGAATCTGTGTAACGGAACCGTTCACACCGTTCACAATACCCGCTCTCTCATATATGGTGGCAAGCTCTGAATAAAGATATCCCGGGAAACCTTTTCTTGAAGGAATCTCACCCTTTGAAGATGAAACCTCACGCATTGCCTCCGCAAAAGAAGTCATATCCGTAAGTATTACAAGTATATGCATGCCCTTTTCAAAAGCAAGATACTCGGCAACGGTAAGAGCCACCTTCGGAGTAATAAGTCTTTCTACAACAGGATCGTTTGCGAGATTGATGAATGTGATAACATGGTCACTAACACCGCTCTCTGCAAATGTTCTCTGGAAGAAATCAGCCACATCATGCTTTACACCCATGGCTGCAAATACAACCGCAAACTTCTCATCATCATTGTTGCTGTCACCCAAAGAAGATTGACGAACAAGCTGTGCCGCAAGCTCATCATGTGGAAGTCCGTTTCCTGAGAATATAGGTAACTTCTGACCTCTGATAAGAGTCATAAGTCCATCGATAGCGGAAATACCGGTTCTGATATAGTTTCTCGGATATTCCCTTGTGACAGGATTTAAAGGTTTTCCGTTTACATCGAGGGTCTTTTCCGCCTCTACACTTCCAAGTCCGTCGATAGGTTCTCCGATACCGTTGAAAGTTCTTCCGAACATTGCCTCGGAAACGCCTATTTCCATAGGCTTTCCTGTAAGCTTGGTATGTGTATTTCTAAGTGCCATACCGTCAGTTCCTTCAAAAACCTGTATTACCGCTTTGTCACCGTTTATTTCAATGATTTTGCCAAGACGTCTTTCTTTACCGTTTACGGTCATTTCTACAATCTCATCATAGGCAGCACCCTTGACACCCTCAAGAACTACCAGTGGTCCGTTTATGGAACTAAGTCCAAGGTATTCTATTGACATGTTTTACCTCCTATGCATTCTTTTCAAGTACTTTTTCGTAGAATGTGTCAATATCTTTTTTGTATTGATCCAACATCTCGAGCTTATCGTTAGGGACATCATACTTTATAGAAGAAACTCTGTCCCAGATACTGTCCTGATGCAAAACGCTCATAGGCATGCCCTGATGAACAAGAGCTTTTGACTTCTGATAGAGATAGAGTATTACATCCATCATTTTGTACTGTTTTATCAGCGGAACACAAGTATCATCCTTGTGGAAGGCGTTTTGCTGAAGGAAACCTACTCTTATAACCTTCGCTATATCAAGTACAAGTTTCTGATCGTCAGGCAAAACATCCGCACCGATAAGTTTTACTATTTCCATCAGAGATGCTTCCTGATTGAGTATATATACAAGCCTGTTTCTATATTCTACAAAGTTCTTATCTACATGCTCAGCATACCAAGGCGCAAGATCTGTCAGGTATTCCGAATAGCTGTCAAGCCACTGTATAGCAGGGAAATGTCTTGCATATGCAAGTCTCTTATCAAGTCCCCAGAAACAGCGTACAAATCTCTTGGTATTTTGTGTTACAGGCTCGGAGAAATCACCACCCTGTGGAGATACCGCACCGATAATTGATACCGATCCTTCACTTCCGTTTAAGTTTTGCATCATGCCGGCTCTCTCATAGAATGCTGAAAGTCTTGATGCCAGATATGCCGGGAAACCTTCCTCGGCAGGCATTTCCTCAAGTCGACCTGAGATCTCACGAAGAGCCTCCGCCCATCTTGACGTTGAGTCCGCCATGATTGCAACATCATAACCCATATCACGGTAATATTCTGCAAGTGTCAGCCCTGAATAAAGAGATGCCTCTCTGGCGGCAACCGGCATATTTGAAGTGTTTGCGATAAGGGTTGTTCTATCCATCAAAGGATTTCCGGTCTTAGGATCTATAAGCTCTGAGAACTCCTCAAGAACCTGAGTCATCTCATTTCCACGCTCACCACAACCGATATAAATAATAATATTTGCATCGGACCATTTTGCAATCTGGTGCTGTGTCATAGTCTTACCTGTACCGAATCCTCCCGGAACAGCTGCAGTACCTCCCTTTGCAAGAGGGAAGAGAGTATCAAGAATTCTCTGACCGGTAATAAGCGGAACGCTTGCCGGGAATCTCTTCTTTATAGGTCTCGGAACACGAATGGGCCAGTGCTGTGTCATTGTGATCGGAATCTCACTTCCGTCTTCAAGCTGCAATGTGAGAATCTTGTCATTTATCGTATACTCACCGTCTTCAACCACATCCAAAACATAACCCTTAAGGTTTGGAGAGAGCATTACTCTATGTAATATTGCCGGTGTTTCAGGCACCTCGGCAATTATGGTTCCTCCGTCTATAGCCTGTCCCGGTTTTACGGTTATATGTGTTTTCCAAAGTTTCTTTGTATCAAGTGAATCCACACTTACACCTCTGGAAATATAGGTTCCGTCAACCTTTGCTATCTCACTTAAAGGTCTTTCTATACCGTCAAATATATTGTTAAGGATACCCGGCGCAAGAGTTACGGAAACGGGAGCACCTGTACCTGTTACAATTTCACCCGGCTTAATGCCTCCGGTTTCCTCATAAACTTCTATGACGGTTGCATCGGAAGTAAGTCCGATTACCTCACCTACAAGATTTTCTTCTCCTACATATACCATCTCATGCATTTCAAAACCGGAATCATTTGATGTCTTTACTATAGGTCCGTTTATTGCAAATATAATACCTGTAGTTGCCATTATAGTACCTCCATATCTACATCAAATTTTTCTTTTGCTTCTGAAATCTTTTTTTCAAAAGAATTGTCAATCAGAATATTTTTTGCCGGTATAACGGCTCTCATACCGCCATGAAAAGGATATTTACTGATGGCTATATCAATATCATGTCTTACGGAAAGATCATGTGCGAGAGATTCATCATTAGGGTCTATATATATTTTCACCTCATCATTTCCCGCAAATTTCAACGCTCTTTCAATTTGTGAATCTATCAAAGCTACATATTCGGGAGTTTCCTGATACTCTGCGAGTCTTTCCTCAAGCTGTGCAAAAATCTTTTCCTTGAGCTCGGCAGCCTTTTTTCCAAGCTCCATTCGTAGTTTTATCTGTTCAAGAGCGAGCTCTTTGTTCATCTCTTTGTCAATCCTTGTGGTTTCAGTTTTGACTTCCATATCAGCAAGTCTCGTCTCACTGTTTTGGTAGTCTAAAAAGTCCTTCTCTAAAGCATTTTTATAATCTGAAAGTATTTTTTCAGCGGCGGCAATGGCATCAGCAGTGCAAGCCTCTTTAAAATGCTGTAGTTTTTCTTCTATTGTCAAGATAATACCTACCTTTTTAATCTTAATCTAAAGTTCATTTTGCAAGATTATAATCATGCAAACTGTTACAGTTTCAAGCCGATAGCTTCATTTACATAGTCTGTAATGAAGTTTTCGGATCTTCCGGTACCATGTCGATCCGGTATATCAATAAAGAGTGGTATATGTGATTCCATCTTATATTTATTTACAAGCTCGGGATAATCCTTTGAAAACTTTTCCGTGAGAAGCACAATGCCGATATCTTTGCTCTTTATAACAAAGTCAAGGGCATTTGCAAGTTCATGTTTTTCATGAACCACCACTCCTTCCACCCCTGCAAGTCTCATACCTGTAAGAGTATCCACATTATCACTTATAAGATACATTTTCATAAAATCGCCTTTATAAACGACCAAGAATCATGAATGCAACTACAAGTCCGTAAAGGCAAACACCTTCTGCAAGACCTACGAAGATAAGTGACTTACCAAGGATTGAACCGTCCTCACTGATAGCTCCAAGTGCTGCTGAAGCTGCCGCAGATACGGCGATACCGCCACCGATACATGCAAGACCTACTGAAAGAGCTGCTGAGAGGTATCCTAAGCCTGTAGCTGATGAAGCTGCTGTTTCAGAAGCTGCGTAAGCATTTCCTGATAAGAAAAATACGCATGTAATCGCCATAACACCGAAGAACATAACAACATTTCCTGCAAGGGCTTTTTTATAACGACCCTTTGTCTTTTCGCCTATCATAAATGCGATATAAGGAACTGCGATACTTAAAATAAGGGCTGCTGCAAGTGTTACTTTTACTAATGTATTCATTTTTTTCTCCTAACTAAAACATAAAAATTATTTACTATGAATAAGGTTTAAATTCTCTACCGTCACCTGTATAAAATCTTGAGAACAACTCATAATACTCAAGACGTAATACCTGTATACCTACAATTAAACCTTCCATACCCATTACAAAAATATTTCCGAGGACAACAACTATCCAGTTGATATTGCCGCTTTCAGCACCTGAAAGCATAAGCACTACTTCCATCATTGCCGCATGGCTGACTGCAAACGCACCCACCCTGACAAAGGAAAGAGAGTTTGAAAAGTAGCTTAAAAGCACTTCAAAAAGCTCAAAGAATCCCTGCAGAATAAACATGCCTACACCTCCCTCGAGATGTATCTTTTTCTTTTCCAATACAGCCGATAAAGGCTCTTTTAAGAAAATTAAAATCAAAGGAAGTACAAACATTATAAACAGAATAATTGCCGCCGGCATATGATTACCTGTCATAAAAAGGATTATGGTAATAAGTGCCGATGCATAAAATACAAGTCCTGCCACACCGTTTGCATCAAACAATGCTTCACCCGGCTCATTAAACCTAAGTTTTGTCAAAATACTTAAGATCATCATAAGTATTATTATAAACATACCCAGAGTTATAGTTACCACAAATACCGTATTTAAATTTCCGATAACGGGAAGTGCTGTCATTGCTTTTGCAGGTCTTACCCAAAGTGGCTGTATTATATCTTCAAATCCGAATATAGAACCGAATAAAAATCCGAATATTGTAGAGAAGAATCCGCATCTGGCGATAATTGCCGCAAGCCTTGATTTCTTCTTATAGGCTATAATACTTCCGAGTATTAAAAGCACAAGACCCTGTCCGACATCTCCAAACATAAAACCGAACAAAACGGAATATGTCAGAGCTATAAGTATTGTAGGATCAAATTCCTTATAATTCGGCAAGCCGTACATTTCAACAAACATTTCATAAGGTTTGAAAAGGGCATTGTTCTTTAACTTTATAGGCGGAGTGCTGCTTATTTTTGATAAATTTCTTTCCGCAAGACAGAAAGTGCTCGGCTCATTTTCAAGTTCTTTTGCCAGTTTTTCGGCATCATCTTTTGTAAGCCATCCGCATATGATATAGAAGACCTTTTTATCTTTTCTGTTATCTCTGGTGGCTGCCGCATACTTTCTGACTTCAAAGACCTTGTTGAATCTGTAAAGTACCTGATTTGCCAAAAGAAAATCTTCACGGCTGTTTTCAAGTACACTTATTATCTTATTGTCGATATTAAGTATATTGTCCTGTAACTCTTTAATTTTTTCCTGAAGCTTGGCACTTGAATATTCAGGTGTTCCATGGTACTCATCAGGCAGGAAAAATCTTTCAAAATGCATTGAAGAATATATAGCATCTATTTGCTCCGAAATGGCATCCGGTACAAAATATACACCCCAGACCTTATCATCTATTTCTCTTGCCTTGTAAAAAATAGTGTCAATACCTTCATACACAAAGGTCATAAACTTTTCATAATATTCCGTAGGCATGGAACCGAATCTGAAGTTTACATACTTAAAGTGCAGAATCTTTTCAGTGTCATAATCCAGTCCTATAAAATAGTGGACATTTTTAAGTTTTTCCTCGTATCCCGCAAGTTCCGATTCGAGTTCACTCTTTTTTTGTGATAAAGAATAGACCTTGTCTGAAATATTCCGGGTTATTTTGTCGGCCTCCTCGATACTCATGTGACGATTCGTGTGTAAACCGGTATCTTTAAAGTATTCTTTCAGTTCCTGCGATCTTGCCAAGATGTCTTTATAAGGATTGCTTTCATTGAAGGCATGCAATTCTTTGACATTTTTCAGTTCTGAAAGAGCATTTTCCAACTGAAAATCATACTTACTGATATAGGTTTCTATGATTCTGTCAATATCGTCTTTCGGGCCTGTGATATTCAAGAATTCCATTCTCTCAATCATGCGAAAGACCTCCTTGTTTCAAGTTTTAAAATATTAGAGACAATATCTTCCGGAGGAAGCGAATATCTTATGGACTCTATTATCTCTATAACTCTGCTTATCTCAAGTTCCCTGGAATACAGATAGTAGCTGAGGCTTGCCAAAGAATACGGATTATCCTTCTTATGTTTGCTATACAGATATTCCAATGTCCTCATAGAAAATTCTTCTATGCCGGGTTTGTACTTAAAAAGCTTTGCAGACAACTTTCCATAGTATGAATTATCAAATATTACAAAAAACTCATCAAGATTTTCGGCCTCAACCATTTGCTTTATTTCATCTGCGCTTATCTTGTAATAATGCGGGATGAGGGTGGCATACACCTTTGTATTACTTACTTTATAATACTTCTTGGTTCTGTATATCCATTGCATATTAAGGAAATCACATCTTGTTCCAAGGATTGAGAGTACTTCTTTGCTTTCATCACCTTTAAGCTCTTTTTGCGCAAATTTGAAACAAATCTCAAAATAATAAGAGTCAAGAGCAAGCGCATAGTCAAATATATTGGTACTTCCGGTAGACAATACATGATTTGTACAATCATAATATTCTGTATTTTTCAGAGAATCAACGAATTGTGATACGTCCTGTGCAGACATAAGTTCATCGATGCTCAGATTTGTTTTTGTACCCATATACTTGGAATATGATTTTAAATCCAAAGATGTCGGTCTATGACTGAGAATGTCTCGCAGTATACGCTTTAAGACATAAATTGTATTGTACATAGACACTAAATTCAGATATTTTCTTGGAGTACCCGAGTTAAACTTGTAGAGTCTTGAAAACTCTTCCAGATTACTTAACAATAATATTTGCTCGATATCCTCACGATGCAATGTATTGATGTCGACTTTTTTAAATGCATCACGGTAGTATTTATAATGCATAAGCTCATTCATTGCATCAGTGATGGTTTCGCATTCACATAGTGATTTGAAACCGTCAATACTTATTAAATCACTTGACATCGAACGAATTTTAGTGGTAAGGGAAGAGTATTTAAATAAATTTCCCATGGCTACTCCTTAATCATATTTGAGAATAGCATATCCACATATTTATCATGGTGAGTGTCATACATGTCTTGCAGATTCATAAAGGCCTTCTCAGACTGTTGCTTGAGTTCGGAAATCTTTTTTTCTTTAGACAAATTCATAGATTCCTGCAACTCGGCAATTCTTGCCTTTGTCTTAGCATCAAGATCCTGCTTCCAAAGCTCTTTCCTGGCGTTAATCTCAGCAGCGATTTCCTTTTTCTTTTGAACGGCATCATCAACGTAACTTTGAGATGAGTCTTCTATTTCAGAAAGCCTGCTTATTATATCATCCATAAAACCTCCTTAGTAAATAGTATTATGTGATATACCATGTAAGGCAAACCACTCAAATATATTTCAGGCTACTTATGTGGTACATTTAATAGGAAGAAACACATTTGTCAAAAATATCATATACCTTTTTTAAAAAAAGTAAAGGGATATATTGCATAAAGAAGATAAAGAAAATATAAAGAAATATAAAACTGAAATTGCAAAAAAAATCATGTATTTTATTGACAAACATAAGTGCACGCTATACGAACAGAGTCTTGAAAAAGATAATAGAATAGTGTATAATTGTGTAGGAAGTAGGCAATATTCAGCAACGGTGCTTGCCTACTATTTTTTGTACAAGCTTTTATTTCTATGTGAAAATATCTAAAAGCATAAAATATTGGCAAAATACTTTAATAACTTATAGAAAAATAAAAAGTAAAGGAGAGGAAATCGTGTTAAAGTATATTATCAAAAGGTTGATATTCGGAATAGCAACAATATTCATCGTATCAACCTTGACTTTTTTCCTGATGCAACAAGTTCCGGGTGGACCTTTCGCTGCGGATAAGTCAATTTCAAAAGCGGCTCAAAAAGCATTGGAGGTAAAATATGGCCTTGATAAGCCTATCACAGTGCAGTATATAAATTATTTTAAAAATGCATTGAAAGGTGATTTTGGAATAAGTATAAAGCAAAGAGGAAGAGACGTAGCTCAGATAATATCCACAAAATTTCCTGTTTCTGCCAGAGTGGGTGGAATATCTATAGTCCTTGCATTAATATTCGGAGTGCCTTTGGGTTCCATTGCCGCACTTAACAGAGGAAAGGTACTTGACAGACTTATTATAATGTTTGCAACTTTGGGAATAGCGGTACCGAGTTTCGTTGTTTGTACTATTCTAATGTACTTCTTAGGCGTAAAGCTTGAACTTTTGCCTACATATGGACTTACATCACCGTTAAACTACATTATGCCGGTACTTGCGCTTTCATTTTATCCTACAGCTTATATTGCAAGACAGATGAGATCTTCAATGCTTGACGTACTTGGACAGGACTATATGAGAACAGCAAGAGCAAAGGGTCTCTCAGAGAATGTTATTTTGTTTAAGCATGCGCTCAGAAATGCTATTTTGCCTATCATTACATATATGGGTCCGCTTGTAGCGTATACACTTGTAGGAAGCTTTGTTGTAGAGAAGATATTTACCATTCCGGGACTTGGGGGTGAATTTGTAAGTTCTGTTATAAATCAGGACTATACAGTTATCATGGGAACCACCATATTCCTGGCAACTCTTATTATTTTTATGAACGTAGTGGTAGATATCACATATACGATCGTAGATCCTAGAATAAAACTTAAGTAAAGCCTATAAGAAAGGAGAAGGTTGTCACAAGTACTTTGTGGCATCCCTATATATAATGAGCAAACATATTATTTCAGGGCATTTAAATTTATCGCCTGAAGATTTTTTGCCTGCCAGCAAAGAAGAAAAAGAAAGTCTGGTAGTGATGCGTCAAAGTGTCAGCTTCTGGCAGGACGGATTTCGAAGACTTTTAAAGAATAAAGTGGCACTTGCATCTTTGGCAGTATTTTTTGTTATATTGATACTTGCATTTATAGTGCCGATATTTTACCCATATAACTATGCAATACAGTTAAAGGGTAGTGAGAGACTTATGCCTATGCAGTATTCTGCAGGAGAACTTGCAAGAATCGCTGCAGGAGAGAAGGTATTTCCACATATACTAGGAACTGACAGTCTTGGAAGAGACTATGCCATAAGAGTAATGATGGGAGCCAGAATTTCACTTATAGTAGGACTTTTGGCATCATTTATCGTGCTTATAATCGGTTCAATTTACGGTTCCGTTGCGGCATTTACCGGCGGATGGGTTGACCTTATAATGATGAGAATTGTAGATATAATATATACAGTTCCTGATATATTACTTATAATACTTCTTACATTTGCGCTTAAGAAGCCTATGAAGCTTTTGGCGTCTGCACCTGGATTTGGTTGGATCAATGTTCTCGGTATAAACCTTATAAGTATATTTATAGTTTTTGCCCTTCTTTACTGGGTAGGTATGGCAAGAATTGTCCGTGGACAGATACTTGTATTAAAGGAGCAGGAGTATGTAACAGCTGCAAGAGCACTTGGTGCAAAGAGCGGCCAGATTATCAGAAAGCACTTGCTTACAAATACTATCGGTACATTGATTGTTACAACTACATTGCAAATACCTTCTGCTATATTTACAGAAAGTTATTTGTCATTTTTGGGACTTGGTGTGGCTGTTCCTATGCCGTCTCTCGGTTCACTTGCTTCCGATGCAATAACAGGATTGCAGTCATATCCACATCTTTTGTTCGCACCGGCAATACTTATCAGTTTGATAATACTTAGTCTTAACCTTTTGGGAGACGGACTCCGTGATGCATTTGACCCTAAGCTAAAGAATTAAAGGAAGGTAATTATGAGTAAACATCTTGTAGATATAGAACATGAGAGACTTTCCTTCTTTACTCCGGCAGGAGAGGTGAAAGCCTTAGATGATGTTTCCTTCTATGTAAACGAAGGAGAAGTGCTGGGAGTAGTAGGAGAGTCAGGCTCCGGAAAGAGTGTTACAAGCTATTCTCTTATGGGGCTTATAGCAAATCCGGGAAAGATCATAGGTGGAGATTTATACTTCAACGGATATCATATCAATGAAATGAGTGAAAAAGAAATGAGAAAAATCCGTGGAAATGAAGTTTCAATAATTTTCCAGGATCCTATGACCAGCTTGAATCCGGTATATACTATCGGAAACCAGATAATGGAAGTTATACTTCTGCATACAAATAAGAATAAAAAAGAGGCTAAGGAAAGAGCAAAAGAGCTTCTTACTTTGGTAGGAATAAACGAGCCTGATAAGAGACTTAAGCAATATCCTCATGAGCTCTCCGGAGGTATGAGACAGAGAGTTATGATTGCGATGGCGCTTGCCTGCGAGCCTAAACTTCTGATAGCGGATGAGCCTACAACAGCGCTTGACGTTACTATTCAGGCACAGATTATAGAGCTTATGATTGAGCTTAAGAATAAGCTTGGCATGGCAATTATTATGATTACACATGACCTTGGTGTAGTTGCAAATATCTGTGACAGAATAGCGGTTATGTATGCGGGAAAAATTATAGAGAGCGGTCTTACAGACGATATTTTTTACAATCCTAAGCATGAATATACAAAGGGACTTTTAAAGAGTATTCCTAAGATGTATGAGGCTGATTATGAAAGACTTGTACCTATCGAAGGTACACCGGTGGATATGCTTAATCCGCCGAAGGGTTGTCCTTTTGCTTCCAGGTGTGATTCTTGTATGAAGATATGCTTAAGAGAAATGCCGCCTGTTAAGGATTTCAGTGAAACTCATTATTCACAGTGTTGGTTAAATGAGTTGGAAGAAGATAATAATACAGAGGGAGAATCAGTATGTCTGAAAAAATAATTAGAGTTGAACATTTACAACAATTCTTCCCTGTTGGAGGTTTTGGTAAAAATAAAAAATATGTAAGAGCTGTGGATGACGTTTCTTTCTATATTGAAAAGGGAGAAACTCTGGGACTTGTAGGAGAGTCGGGTTGCGGTAAAACCACAACAGGTAGATCTTTACTTAGACTCTATGAGCCTACAGACGGAAGAATAATGTACAAAGACCAAGTGCTTTTTGACAGCGGAAAGGTACCTCTTGTAGATGAGAACGGTAATGATATTATCGAAAACGGTGTACCTAAGCTTGGAAAAAAGACAGCGGTAAATATGTATCCTTACAGAAAAAAACTTCAGATAGTTTTCCAGGATCCTTATGCATCACTTGATCCGAGAATGACAGTCGGAGATATTATCGGTGAAGCTATCGATATCAATAAGATTGCGGCTTCAAAAAAAGACAGACAGGACAAAATTATTGAAGTTTTAAAGACTGTAGGTCTTAACTCCGAGCATGCCAACAGATATCCTCACGAGTTCTCAGGAGGACAAAGACAAAGAGTAGGTATTGCAAGAGCGCTTGTAGTAGATCCTGACTTTATCGTTGCAGATGAGCCTGTATCAGCACTTGACGTTTCCATTCAGGCTCAGGTTGTAAATATGTTTGAGGATTTACAAAAGGAAAGAGGGCTTACTTATCTGTTTATCGCTCATGACCTTTCTATTGTAAATCATATAAGTAACAGAATCGGTGTTATGTATCTTGGAAGAATGGTCGAGCTTGCAGATTCAGGAGAGATTATATTCAGACCGCTTCATCCATATACAAAGAGTCTTATCTCTGCAATACCTGTAGCAGATCCTAAGGTATCAAGAGAAAGATCGAGAATTGTACTTGAAGGTGAAGTGCCTTCACCTCTTAATCCGCCAAGCGGATGCCATTTCAGAACCAGATGTAAATATGCTACAGAGCAGTGTGCAATGGAAGTTCCGAAGTGGAGAGAAGTGGAAAAAGGACATTTTGTAGCCTGCCACAATATTGAGAGGATAAACTAGAAATTAGAACCTGTTGGTTTTGATAAAAATATTTAGGAGGATTTATGAAGAAACAATTGGTTTTAGCTACATTGATTCTTACCGGTGCACTTGTACTTGCAGGTTGCGGCGGTGGCGGATCAAAGTCGGCTACAAAGGCGGGAGGCAAGATTCTTACTATCGAATTGGGACCGGAAGTGGAATCAATTGACCCTGCACTCAATACAACAAATGACGGAGCAAACTATCTCACATATCTTTTTGACAACTTGTTAAGAATTGACAAGGAAGGTAAGGTAGCTCCAAGTTTGGCTGAAAAATATGAAGTAAGTGATGACGGACTTACATGGACATTCCACTTAAGAGACGGCTTAAAGTGGTCGGACGGTTCAGATCTTACAGCAAATGACTTCGTATATAGCTGGCAGAGAATGATCGACCCTGAGGTTGCCGCACCATATGCGGAGATAACTCTCGGAATGTTGGAAGGTTATGAGGAGGCTATAGGTAAACCTGATGCCGACGGTAATCCTACGATAGATCCTGATGTTACAAAACTCGGTGTTGAGGCAACCGATGACAAGACTTTGGTTGTTCATATGTCATCACCTACACCTTATTTTGACAAGCTTGCAACATTTGCCGCACTTTCACCTGTAAAGAAGGATGTGGTAGATGCAAATCCTGACGGATGGACACTTGATCCTAAGACATATATATCTTCAGGCCCGTTCAAGCTTACAGAGTGGAAATCAGGCAGCTATTTAATGCTTGAGAAAAATGAGAATTACTGGAACAAGGATGCCGTAAAGCTTGACGGTATCAAATGTCTTCTTATGCAGGATCAAAATGCCGCATTCAGTGCATATGAGTCGGGAGATGCTTTAATGATTAAGGATATTCCTACACAGGAAATTACAACATTGCAAAAGAGATCTGACTATCACCTTGATCCACAGCTTGGAACATATTTCATCGACTTGAACAACACATTGGATGAGTTCAAGGATGCAAGAGTTCGTCAGGCGCTTTCACTTGCACTTGACAGAAAGTATATCTCAGAGACTATTACAGCAGGTACATATACTCCTGCAAGCGGATTTGTAAGTGCCGGTACATCAGACTGGGACGGCTCACTTTGGGCAGATAATATTACAGATCCTTCAGTATATATAAATGTTGACGATTTCGCAGGTAACCTTGCAAAGGCTAAGGAGCTTTTGGCTGAGGCGGGACATCCGAACGGTGAAGGACTTCCTACACTTACATACTCAACAAATGATTCGGCTTATCACAAGAAGATTGCCGAGTATTTACAGCAGGCATGGAAAGAGCTTGGAGTTAATGTAGAAGTTAATATAGTTGAGTGGAAGTCATTTACACCGCAGAGAAGATCCGGAAACTATCAGATTGCAAGAGACGGTTGGGTAATGGATTACAACGATCCTTCAAATATCCTTCAGCTTACACAGACAGGAAACGGAAATAACAGCTCAAAGTATTCAAATCCTGAGTATGATGCACTTTTAGAAAAAGCCGCTAAAGAGGTGGATCCGCAGACAAGATTCGGATATTTCCATCAGGCTGAGGAGATGCTTATGAGAGACATGGGTGTAACACCGCTTCTTTACTACAATGAGATGTATCTTCAGAGCGATAAGGTAAAAGACAGCTATCATACGGCTGACGGTATATATCACTTTGAGTATGCCGATATTGCAGAATAAAAAATATTAGAATTTTAGGAGAATTTATGAGAAAAAGATTGTTTTTGGCTACACTGACAATTGCTGCAGCAGTAGCACTTTCAGCATGTGGAGGTTCAAAATCCGCAAGTAAGAGCGGAAAGATCCTTACTATTGAGGAAGGACCTGATGTTGAAACAATTGACCCTGCACTCAATCAGTCAGCTGACGGTGCAAACTATTTAACAATGATATCAGACAACTTGCTTAGACTTGATAAGGGCGGCAAGATAGCGCCAAGTTTGGCTGAGAAATATGAAGTAAGTGATGACGGACTTACATGGACTTTCCATCTAAGAGACGGACTTAAGTGGTCAGACGGTTCAGCGTTCAGTGCTAACGACTTTGTATACAGCTGGCAGAGAATGGTTGACCCTGAGGTTGCAGCACCATATGCAGAGACTGTACTTGGAATGGTAGAAGGATATGATGAGGCTATCGGTAAGCCTGATGCGGACGGTAATCCTACAATAGATCCTGATGTCACAAAGCTTAAGGTAGAGGCACCGGATGATAAGACTTTGGTTGTTCATATGTCACATCCTGCACCTTATTTTGACAGACTTGCGGCATTTGCAGCACTTTCACCTGTAAAGAAAGATGTAGTAGAGGCAAATCCTGACGGATGGAGTCTTGATCCTAAGACATATATCTCAACAGGTCCTTTCAAGCTTACAGAGTGGAAGCAGGGAAGTTATTTATTGGTTACAAAGAATGAAAATTACTGGAATAAGGATGCCATAAAGCTTGACGGTATTAAATGTCTTCTTATGCAGGATCAGAATGCGGCTTTCAGCGCATATGAGTCTGGAGATGCATTAATGATTAAGGATTATCCTGTACAGGAGATAACAACAATACAGAAGAGACCGGATTATAAGTCCAGTCCTAAGCTTGGAATATCATATATCGATATCAACAATGATTTGGATGAGTTTAAGGATCCTAAGGTGAGAGAGGCACTTTCACTTGCACTTGACAGAAAGTATATGGCGGAAACTATTTCAGCAGGTATACTTGCACCTGCAACAGGTTTTATACCTGACGGTGTAGTGGATTGGGACGGAAGCGCATGGGCTGATAATATCACAGATAAGTCTGTATACTTTGATAATGACAATTTTGATGCAAACCTTGCAAAGGCTAAGGAACTTTTAGCAGAGGCAGGACATCCAAACGGAGAAGGCCTTCCTGCTATGTCATATACAACAAATGATGCAGGCCTTAACAAGAAGGTTGCAGAGTACTTACAGCAGGCTTGGAAAGAGCTTGGAATAAATGTTGAAGTAAATATCGTTGAGTGGAAGTCATTTATACCACAGAGAAGATCCGGAAACTATCAGATAGCAAGAGACGGATGGGTAATGGATTACAACGATCCTTCAAATCTTCTCGAGTGTGCATACAGCTCAAACGGAAACAACAGCTCAAGATACAAAAGTCCGGAGTTTGATGCGCTCCTTGATAAGGCTGCACAAGAGTCTGATGCAAAGACAAGATTCGGATATTTCCATCAGGCTGAGGAACTTCTCTTAAAGGATGCCGGAGTTATTCCGATACTTTATCAAAATGAGACATATCTTCAGAGCGATAAGATAACAGACAGTTTCTATACATCAGACGGTATTTGGCATTTTGAGTATGCCGATATAGCAGAATAATATATTATATTTTAGAGTCGGAATTTGCTTTCCGACTCTTTTTGTATAAATATTGATAATCTTTGATGCATAAATTTGAGTTTCTAATGTTTTAACTTGTCAAGATATTATTTATTTAATTTAAAGGGTAGACAAAGATATTCAATTATGGTATATTTATTCACATAATTGAATAAAGTTAAAAATGGAGGAGGAATTAATGAAAAAAAGATTTATTGTTGCCGCATTGGCAATAGCCGGTGCAATGGCCCTGTCAGGGTGTGGCGGTTCAAAATCAGGCGGTGAAGGTACAAAAAGTGGTGATACTACACAAACAGCTGCAGGTAAGAAGATACTTACAATTCAGCTCGGACCCGATGTAGAGTCAATTGACCCTGCACTCAACTCTGCCGTAGACGGTGCAAACTATATATTGTTTGCTTTTGACAATCTTTTAAAGATGGATAAAGACGGAAAAGTTGTACCGGGACTTGCCGAGAAGTATGAAGTAAGTGATGACCAGCTTACATGGACATTCCACTTAAGAGACGGCTTAAAGTGGTCTGACGGTTCAGTTCTTACAGCTGATGATTTTGTATACAGCTGGCAGAGATTGGTTGATCCGAATGTTGCCGCACCTTATGCACAGACCGTACTCGGAATGGTGGAAGGCTATGATGATGCCATCGGAAGACCTGACGCTGACGGAAATACAACAGTAGATTCGGATCCTACAAAGTTAAAAGTAGAGGCACCGGATGAAAAGACTTTGATTGTACATATGGCAAAGCCTACACCATACTTTGATAAGCTTGCCGCATTTGTTTCTCTTTCACCTGTTAAGAAGGATGTTGTAGAGGCAAATCCTGACGGTTGGAGTATCGATCCTAAGACATATATCTCAACAGGCCCTTTCAAGCTTACAGGATGGGAACCGGGTAGTTACCTTATGTTTGAGAAAAACGAGAACTATTGGGATGCGGATTCCATAAAGCTTGACGGTATCAAATGTCTTCTTATGCAGGACCAGAACGCAACTTTCAGTGCATATGAATCAGGTGATGCTTTAATGATTAAGGATGTTCCTACACAGGAAATCACAACATTAAAGGAAAGATCTGACTTCCATATCGATCCTATACTTGGAACATACTATCTTGATTTAAACACTACCTTAGATGAGTTTAAGGATCCGAAAGTAAGAGAGGCACTTTCACTTGCTTTAGACAGAAAGTATATTTCAGAAACAATTACATCAGGTACATATACTCCTGCAAGCGGCTTTGTAAGTGAAGGTGTAACAGACTGGAACGGCACAGCATGGCAGGATAATATAACAGATAAATCCGCTTATATAAATATCGACGATCATGCAGGCAATCTTGCAAAGGCTAAAGAGCTTTTAAAAGAAGCAGGATATGAGAACGGTGTCGGTTTACCTGAGATGGTTTACTCAACAAATGATGCAAGTTATCACAAAAAGATTGCCGAGTATTTACAGCAGGCATGGGGTGAGCTTGGTCTTAAGGTACAGGTAAATATAGTTGAGTGGAAGTCATTTACACCACAGAGAAGATCGGGTAACTATCAGATAGCAAGAGACGGTTGGGTAATGGATTATAATGACCCTTCAAATATCTTGGAGCTTGCATTAACCGGAAACGGAAATAACAATGCCAAGTACAGCAATCCGGAGTTTGATGCTCTTATGAGTAAGGCGGCTACAGAGAAAGATCCACAGACAAGATTCGGATACTTACATCAGGCTGAAGACTTTATAATGAAGGATACAGCTATGGTTCCGCTTCTTTATTACAATGATTTCTATCTTCAGAGTGATAAGATAACAGGAAGCTGGCATTCACCTGACGGCTTCTGGCACTTTGAATATGCCGATATAGCAGAGTAAGAATTGAATAGTAAAGCATACATTTTAGTATAAAAGCGGGTTGTCGTTAATTTTAAACGACAACCTGCTTTTTGAATTCAGGTATTTTTATTCATCTATAAATTCGGTCATATACTTTCTTTTTCTTAGAGGACAATTTTGTCTTTGCAGATTCACATTTTCCCTTTCCTCTATTGAAATGTTTTCAAAGAATACTTTCCACAGTTTTGAATAAGGATTTTTAATGTCATTTAATTTCGTAGCGGCTTCAAGTTCATTTTTTTCAATGCTTTGAAGATAACATTCACTGTCTTTTGGGTGAATAAGAGCAATACTTCTTGAAGAATCTATAATGATCCAGTTAAGAGAAGGCATTCTATCTTTAAAATGATAGGAGAGCTCGGCAAGTATATTATGCTTCGGTTCTATAGTTGCCAAAAACAGATCCTTATCCACCTCTTTAAATCTTGTCACCTCCTTATAGGAGTGAATCTCACGACTTACTGCTGTTTGAAACTTTAAAAGCTTCATTACAATTTCCTCACCCGACATATAGTTGATTTTTTTGCCATGTTTAAAAGCAAGTCTCAGGTAATTATAAATATCATTTCCCGTATCTTTATAATACAAAAAAGCCATATAAACAGTCTCATATGTCTGTATGGAAAGCTTGCATTTAATACTTTCTATAACCTTTTTTGCTTTATTAATATCAGTGCTTACATATATAATTTCAGAAAACAGATCTTGCTGTGTAAATAAATGTTTTTGCAGTTTTATACTTTCATCCTTGTGGCAAAGACTGTATTCCCAAGCTGTGTATATACATGATGCCAAGGCGTAGAAGTTATCATCGTATGTAAATATTTTCATTATTTCAACCCAAAATCATCAAATAGGGACAACTGTTTTTCGGTGCTGTATTGATAGTTCTCATTACCGTTTAATCCGATAAGTCTATTTGTTATATATTTTTCATCCAATAAGGTTTTGTACATCATTTTGCCGTTACAGGTTAAAAAGTACTGTGCCCTTTTTAATACTACACCCATCTTGGCAATGGAATTAAAGTCAAGAATTGAGTATCTGCGAGAATTTACAATTCTTTTTGCCGCCTTAGGACCAATACCCGGTACTCTAAGTAAGCTTGCCATGTCGGCTGTCTGTATTTCTACAGGGAAGAACTCCAAATGCTTAACAGCCCAATTACATTTAGGATCCATATAGGTGTTAAAGTCCGGATTATCTTTACTTAGAAGTTCCTGTGCATTAAAACCGTAAAATCTAATAAGCCAATCAGCTTGATAAAGCCTGTGTTCTCTTAAAAGCGGCACAGGTGTGCCGAGATTTGGCAGGGCTGAATCCTCATTAATAGGAATATATGCGGAATAAAATACTCTTTTTAAATCAAAGCTTTTATACAGATTTTGCGCAGTCATAAGGATAGTATAATCGCTGTCATCACCGGCACCGATAATCATTTGTGTGCTTTGTCCTGACGGTACAAACGGGCGGATATTAGCTTGTTTAGTACTGAGTGGCGATTTTAAAATATTATCACCTTCAATTTGGGCTACATCATTAAATATACTTCCGGGAAGATATTTATTTATATTGCTTCTTGGGAGCTTTGAACTCTTTCCGATACTTAACCTATTCATCTCTATGGAATCCTTTATTTTTTTCATGGGATCTGCTATAAGATTAAAGCTTTTATTGGGAGCGTATTTTTTAAGGCTTGATTCACTAGGGAATTCAATATTAACACTCATTCTGTCTGCAAGAGAGCCGGCCTGTAAAAGTAATTCATCCAAAGCACCGGGTATTGCCTTAACATGGACATAGCCGTTAAACATGTATTCGTTCCTTAACAGCATGAGAGTTTCACAGATCCTTTCCATAGTAAAGTTCGGACTGTTAATTATACCGGAACTTAAAAACAACCCTTCAATATAATTCCTTTTGTAAAATTCCACAGTCAACTCACAGATTTCTCTAGGGGTAAAGCATGCACGGCGTATATCATTACTTTTTCTGTTGATACAATATTTACAATCAAAAATACAATGGTTTGTCATAAGTATTTTAAGCAAGGAAATACATCTTCCGTCTCCACTGAAAGTATGGCATATCCCTGAGGCTACACTGTTACCAAGCATTCCTCCTTTTCCCTTTCTATCCACTCCGCTTGAGGTGCAGGCAACATCATACTTAGCAGCATCTGATAGTATTTCAAGCTTTTTAAAAATATCATCATTAGAACATATGTTTATCATAAATAAATTATACACAAACATATGTTCGCGTGTCAAGCTGTTAAAAGTTGCAGCAATCTATGGTGCAATTCCGGCATTAAAGCCTATGAAAGTACTTAGGGAGGGTAATATATAATGAAAAAGGGGGAGAAAAGCCAAGTGAGTGTAGAGCCGGAAAAAGAAAAGACCATAATAAATGGGCAGAAACTTCATAGATTGGGGTTTCTGCTTTTTTATATTTATATTGACTTTTTCGCTACAAAAAATTAAAATTGTAGCGAAAGAGGTTGAGAATATGGATGAAAGAAATATTATTGATAGGTTACTTGAAGAACGGAACGGTTATATTAGACTGGTTGAAGCTCAAAATGAAGGATTGTCAAAGTATTATGTTTTGGATTATGTCCGTAAGAATGAAATGGAAAAGATTGCACCCGGAATATACATTTCACCTGATGCATGGGAAGACAGACTTTATTCGATTCAGCTAAGGAATAGAAAAATTGTTTTTTCCCATGAAACAGCCCTGTATATTCATAATCTTTCCGACAGAGAGCCTTTTTCACCGGTAATTACTGTTGGACGAGGTTATAATGCGAAGCATCTAAAAAATAGCGGTGTTGTTGTACATACGGTAAGACAGGAATGGTTAGATCTGGGCTTGACAAAGGCGCAGACTTTTACCGGTAATACTGTGAGAATCTACGACAAAGAGCGTTGTATATGTGATATTATCAAGAATAAGAAAAGAATGGATATTCAAGTATTCCAAAAGGCTTTGACATCATATTTTTCAGATAGTGAAAAAAATATTCATAATCTCATGAAATATGCAGGTATTATGGGGGTCTCAGATAAGGTGAGGCAATATGCAGAGGTATTGTTATGATTAAAAGTGCTACAGCTTTAAAGGCAAAGATAAAAAATAAAGCAGGTCGTGACAGTGACAAATCGCAGATAATACTAAGAATATATCTGATGGAGCGACTTCTGGAGAGAGTTTCTTTATCACAATATAGAGACAACTTTGTGTTGAAAGGGGGGCTTTTAGTATCTTCTCTGGTAGGTGTAGATATGCGTTCAACTATGGATGTAGATACTACGGTAAAATCACTTCCCTTAAATAAGAGGTCAGCACAGAAGATTTTGGAAGAAATAATAGCAGTTAAATTAGAGGATAGAGTTGCTTTTCGTATAACCAAGGTACAGGATATTATGGAAGGTCATGAGTATGAAGGTATTCGTTGTATGATAGAATGTACGATAGATAAGTTAAAACAGACTATTAAGGTCGATATCTCAACAGGCGATGAGATTACTCCGAGAGCGATAGCATATAAGTTACCACTTATTATTGAGGACAGATCAATTAATATTTGGGCGTACAATTTGGAGACACTTCTTGCAGAAAAACTTGAAACCATCATGGTAAGAGCCGAAGCTAATACAAGAATGAGAGATTTCTATGATATACATGTTTTACTTGAGCAAGATGTAGTGACTATTGACAGAGATACAATGAAATCTGCATTTTATGCTACATGTAAGAGACGAAAGTCTACTGAGCGGATTGTGACGATAGATGATGTTATAAATAAGATTGCTGATGATGAAGTGACGAAGCAGCAATGGAAGAACTACCGAAAAACCAACTATTACGTAGGTGCATTAGAATGGGATGATGTAATAGAAAGCACGAGAACATTAAGAACAATGGTTAAGTAAAAAATAACGATATTGTAGATTGTTCCTGAAAATGAGATATTTTTTATATAGTTCTGTCTTTGACAGTTTTGAAATATAAAATACACTTCAAACCCTGTGTTTTAGCGGCTTTGAAGTGTATTTGCATTTCGTTTTGAAACTATAAAAATAGTATTTTATATTAACGGGTAGTAAGTTTTTTGCCAATTGCAAGTTTATTTATTGTTTCTATACCGGTATTACATCCACATTAAATTCTTGCAATTGTAGATTTTGAAACATGAAATATTTCAGTAAGTTGTCTTTGAGGCAGTCCGGTACTTGCAACATTGAGAGAGCTTTCTAAAATAGTTTTTTCATTCAGGTATCCGTTTTTGAAGTCATTGTTTTTTAGCTCATCATTTAAATAATCATCAAATTTAACATTAGCCATCATTACTCTCCTTAAATTCTTTTTTAAGCATATCTGAATGATAGCATATATAGGTCAGAACTACAAATTTAAAGGTATAGTTAAAGAACTATAATATATGTGTTAAAAATACAAATAAGAAGCCGTCTGAAATGTATCCGGCATCTACAATACATATATTAGTAGAAGAAATAAAAAAAGTAGAAAGTCCGGAATAATTTACTTTTTAGCTACCAAAATTTAAAATAGTAGCGAAAAGGGCTGATAATATGGATGACAAAATACCCTTACCTGCATTGTAGATTATATCTGCTTTGCAGGTATTTTGCGTTGAGATACACAAAAATTGATTGACAACTTGTCAGTTAAAGTGTATTATATGACTGAGCGGAGGTATAAAATGAGAGATGTAAAAGAACCTGAAATACGGCGTACCGAGATTATGGATGCTGCAATGATACTTTTTATGGAGAAGGGGTATACCAATACAACAACTCAGGATATAGTCGATAAAGTAAATATATCAAGAGGATTATTATATTATCATTTCAAAAATAAGGAGGATATTTTATATTGTCTTGTAGAAAGATATTCAGAGAGATTGTTGAAAGATATTTACAGTATCGTCTATGATGAAGATAAATCCGCTATAGAAAAAATCAGGTCTTTTATAGATATCACAATTATATCTTCACAAAATATTACTGCAGAGGATACGGTACTGCAAAAAACAGTTGAACTTAAAGAAAATCAATATATGATAGATAAGTTATCCCATAAGCTGGTTGAAAAGCTTACAGTATATTTTGAAAAAATTATAAATCAAGGGATAGCGGAAAAGAATTTTTCTGTAAAATATCCGACAGAAACGGCAGAGTTTCTTATGACGGCATATGTTTTTGTATCAAATAACATGAGCATAAAATGTTCAAAAAAAGAACCTGTCAATAATTACTTAAATGCATTTAAGACAATGCTTGAACAAAGCTTAAATGCGAAAAGGCTCTTTAGAGATTAAAGATAAGAGATTGATTTTTATATACATAAAAAAATCGACAGCTGATAATATGCTGTCGTTTATTTTAAAGAATAACTGACAATTTGTCAATAAAGGAGAATTATGTTGGAGATAAAGAATTTCAGTAAATTTTACGGAGATAAAAAAGTAGTCGATAACCTGTCAATTTCTGTACAGTCCGGAGATATTTATGGTTTTATAGGGGCAAATGGAGCCGGAAAAACCACAACAATAAAAGCGGTAGTCGGCATTCATGACTTTGAAGGTGGAAGTATAACCGTTGGCGGGCATTCAATTAAATCACAACCTGTGATTTGTAAAAAAATGATGGCATATATTCCGGATAATCCCGACCTTTATGAACATTTGACAGGGTTTCAGTATATAAATTTTATTGCTGACTTGTTTGAAGTTTCTACTGAAATACGTAAAGAAAGAATTCAAAAGTACAGTGATTTATTTGAGATGACAAAATATCTTTCAGGATTGATATCTTCGTATTCACATGGTATGAAACAACGAACGGCAATTATTTCAGCACTGGTACATGATCCGAAGTTGTTTATTTTGGATGAACCTTTCGTTGGACTCGATCCGAAGGCGGCTTTTTGTTTGAAGAGTATAATGCATGAATGTGTGTCAAACGGTGGAGCGGTTTTCTTTTCAACACATGTATTGGAAGTTGCAGAAAAATTATGTAATAAGATTGCAATTATAAAAAACGGGAAGTTAATAGCAAGCGGTAATATAGGAGATGTAAAAGGAGATAAATCCTTGGAAGCTTTTTTTATGGAGGTAGAGGATAATGAAAGAATTGTGGATACTTATTAGAGTGCAAATATATAATTTCTTTCCGATAAACGAAATCAGATATTCGAAAAATAATAAAAGCTCCGGTAGTATTACAAGCTTTGGAATAACTGTGCTTTTTGTATTTTCATTTATATATAATATCATGACAGCAAAAACGCTGGTGCAAGTAGGGCAGCAGGAATTGATACCTGCATATATGTTGGCAGTATCAAGTTTTGCTATATTATTTTTGACAATATTTTATTCTAACGGGATTTTATTTGGTAGCCGTGATATGGAAGCACTCTTATCTTTGCCGGTGAAAAACTCAGATATCATAAGCAGTAAATTCATGTTTATGTATTTATTGAACTTTTTTATAGGTTTGATGTTTATGCTTCCCGGAGGAATTGTTTGGGTAGGGAGTGAAAGCTTAGGGTCGGAAGAAATTATCCTGTTTTTTCTGTCTATATTCTTTGTACCGTTGATACCTATGTGCATAGCGTTATGTATGGGAATAATTATCGTTGTTGCCTCATCCTTTTTTAAAAGAAAAAATATTGTTGCTCTGATTTTTTCATTTACGATGATATGTACAATAGGATATATTGCAGTAACAGCCATGGGTAATGAAAACAGCATCGGCATTATACTTGCCAAGCAAATCACAGGACTGTATCCGATATCTAAGCTGTTTATGCAATATTATAATTTCCCTATGTACATTAGAGAAGGATTTTTTATTTTTCTTTCAACAGCAGTTTTTTATATATTTATAAAAATTGTTTCGGTGAAGTATAGACTGCTCAATACTTTTGTGAAAAGAACACCCGGATATGCCGACAACAAAGAAACATATAAGAGAAAACTGGTATTTATTGCCCTATATAAAAAAGAAGCGGGTCGATTTTTAAACTCTTATATGGAGATGTTGAATGCAGGGTTTGGAGTAATACTTTTATGTATTTTCAGTATATTTTTATTGTTTAATTCTGTGGAACAAATTGGAGGGTATATGGGAGTTGAAAATATAAATGAATATTTTTCAAATCTGTCTCCACTTTTTATTGCGGCTATGTTGGTTATCAGTTGTCCGGCAGCTTCAGCCATATCTTTAGAAGGAAAAAATATTTGGATTTTGCAAAGTTCTCCTGTCAAGGTAAAAACAATATTAAATTCAAAGATAGCGCTAAACCTTACACTTCATATGATAGGATATATAATTTCAGTATTTGTATTCATATTAAAACTTGATATGAACTTTATTCAAATACTTAACCTGATTATTGTTCCTATATGCTATTCGCTTTTTATAACAGTGACGGGAGTTGCCTTAAATAAAAAACACCCCAACTATAATTGGGAAAGTGAAATGATAGTGGTAAAGCAGAGTATGCCTGTTATTTTATCCGGGCTTATAGGGATTGTTGCACTCATTATTCCGATTTTTCTTTATTTAGTTTTAAAGCTTATAATAACATATACATTGCAAGCGACATCGATTTTTTTACTTGTTATTTCAAGTGTGGTTTATAAAAATTTGAGCAATTCAAAATTTATTTAATTTAATAAGGAAATAAATGGTTTATAATACTACGAAAATCATTCTTAAAAAAGAAGCTCCACAGATATAATATAATATATCCGGAAGCTTCTTTTCACATTATGATATAACCTTCTTATTTTGTTCTTTCAAATTCTTCTGTGCTGTTGCAAGCATTAGCTTAATTCTGTTGAGCTGGTTTACTTCCGAAGCACCCGGATCATAGTCTACCGCTATGATATTTGCTTCAGGATGTGAACGGCGAAGCTCTTTTATAACACCTTTACCCACAACATGGTTTGGCAGACAACCAAAAGGCTGTGTACAAACAATATTTGGAGTGCCGGTCTCTATAAGCTCAAGCATCTCTCCGGTAAGGAACCAACCCTCACCTGTCTGATTTCCGACAGATACATAGTCCTTTGCCATATTTGCAAGATGATCTATTCTTGAAGGTGCGATGAAATGCTTACTCTTATCAAGTGCCCTTCTTGCATCACTTCTAAGTGCCTCAAGTACTTTGATACCTACATTTGCCATAAATGCAGACTTCTTTGACATACCGAGGTTCTCAGCTTTAAAGTTACTGTTATAGAAACTGTAAAGCAAAAAGTCCAAAAGGTCAGGCATTACAGCCTCAGCCCCCTCTTTTTCAAGCAAATCAACTATATGGTTGTTTGCAAGAGGAGAGAACTTAACAAGAATCTCACCTACAATACCAACTCTAGGCTTTTTGATATTGAGTCTTGGGAGATTATCAAAATCCTTTACAATAGCTCTTATATTTCTTTTAAACTCACCGAAGTTCGGCTTTCTTACAGAAAGTGAATCAATAACACGATTTCTCCACTTTTTATGAAGTCTGTTGGCAGCTCCTCTTTCCTTTTCATAAGGTCTTGTAGCATACAAGACTCTCATAAAGAGATCACCGTATACGACAGCCTGCATTGCTTTTATTATCATTGCAGGGGTCATCTTGAATCCCTCATTTGTCTCCATACCGTTGGCATTTACTGAGATTACCGGGATCTGTTCCATATCAACTTTTTCAAGAGCTCTTCTGATAAAGCCGATATAGTTGCTGGCTCTACATCCGCCACCGGTCTGACTCATAAAAATGGCAGTCTTATTCGGATCGTATTTTCCTGAAAGAAGTGCCTCCATTATCTGTCCTACAACTATAAGTGAAGGATAGCAGGCATCATTGTTTACATATTTAAGACCACAGTCTATAGCGGAACGTGAATCATTTTGGAGTACCTCTACATGGTAGCCGAAGGCATTTAATGCCGGCTCTAAAAGGTCAAAATGTATAGGAGACATCTGTGGACAAAGAATTGTATATTCATCCTTCATCTCCTTGGTAAACACTTTTCTGTGATAAGCGGAAGATTTTATTTTTCTTTCAAAATTTTTCTTATCTCTTACACGGAGTGCAGCGATGAGTGAACGTATACGAATTCTTGCTGCACCGAGATTGTTTACCTCATCGATTTTAAGTACAGTATAGATCTTTCCTGAACCTGTAAGTATATCACTTACCTGATCTGTGGTAACGGCATCAAGTCCGCAACCGAAGGAGTTTAGCTGTACAAGGTCAAGACAATCATCCTGCTTTACAAGGCTTGCGGCAGCATAAAGTCTGGAGTGGTACATCCACTGATCGCTTACGATAACAGGTCTTTCTATCTTTGCAAGATGAGAAACGGCATCCTCTGTAAGTACAGCAATACCGAATGAAGTGATCATATCAGGAATACCATGATGTATTTCAGGGTCCACATGATATGGTCTTCCGGCAAGAACTATACCGTGGCGGTTGTTCTTATGAAGCCACTCTATAGTCTTTTCACCTTCTCTTTCGATATCTTTCTTTGACTGAATAAGCTCTGTCCATGCCGCATGTGCAGCGAACTTTACTTCTCTTTCGTTTATGTCAAATTCCTGCTTCATTACCTTGATAAGCTGATTTGTAAGTACCTCTTCATTTGTAAATGCCATGAAAGGATTCAAGAATCTGGTATTTGTCTCTCTGATTTCTTCCACATTATTCTTGATATTCTCAGCATACGAAGTAACGATAGGGCAGTTGAAATGGTTACCGGCATCCGGCTGTTCATTTCTTTCATAAGGTATACATGGATACCATATTGTACGAACTCCATTCTTTATGAGCCATGAAATATGTCCATGAGTAATCTTTGCAGGATAACATTCAGACTCACTTGGGATGGATTCAATACCCAGCTCATATATCTTCTTTGTTGACATAGGAGAGAGCACTGTTCTAAATCCAAGGTTTCTAAAGAATACAGCCCAGAACGGGAAGTTCTCATACATATTTAAAACTCTCGGTATGCCGATAGTACCTCTGAATGCCTTGTCGGCTGTAAGCGGCTCATAGCCGAACATACGATTATATTTATATTCATAGAGGTTTGGAACATCCTTTTTAACTCTGTCCTTACCAAGACCTCTTTCACATCTGTTTCCTGATATGAAGTTTCTTCCACCTTCAAATTTGTTTACTGTCATTACACAGTTATTGTTACAGCCACGGCATCTGGTCATGGATGTGTCATACTGCAGTGATATGATATCATCAAGAGCGAGCATGGTGGTCTGCTTTCCTTCATATCTTTCTCTTGCTATAAGTGCCGCACCGAATGCACCCATTATTCCGGCAATATCCGGTCTTGTAACAAAACCGCCTGAGATCTTTTCAAGTGCACGGAGTACCGCATCATTGTAGAATGTACCACCCTGTACAACTATATGTTTTCCAAGATCTGCCGCATTTGAGATCTTAATAACCTTAAATAAAGCATTTTTTATAACTGAATAGGCAAGACCTGCTGAAATATCGGCTACAGTAGCACCTTCCTTTTGTGCTTGCTTAACATTTGAGTTCATGAAAACGGTACATCTGGTACCGAGGTCTACAGGATTCTTTGCAAATAGTGCTTCTTTTGCAAAGTTTTGAACTGAGAAGTTCAAAGAGCCGGCAAAGGTCTCGATAAATGAACCGCAACCTGCAGAACAGGCCTCATTTAGCTGAACAGAGTCTACTGTACCGTCCTTGATACGGATACATTTCATATCTTGACCTCCGATATCAAGTATACAGTCGACATTAGGCTCAAAGAATGCTGCCGCATAGTAGTGTGCAATAGTCTCAACTTCACCTTCATCAAGCATAAAGGCGGCTTTTAGAAGTGCCTCACCATATCCTGTAGAACATGAATATACAATCTTTGCTTCAGGATTGATTTTTTCTTTTACCGACTTTATAGCTGAGATAGCTGTAGCCAGCGGTGAACCGTTATTATTTGAATAGAAATTCCAAAGAAGGCTACCGTCTTCACCTACCAAAGCAATCTTTGTGGTGGTGGAACCGGCATCTATTCCAAGGAATATATTTCCCTTGTAATCCTCAAGATCTGCAGTTTTTACACTGTGACCGAAATGTCTTCCGCTGAATTCCTCATAATCAGCCTCGGTCTCAAAGAGCGGATCAAGTCTGGCAATCTCATGTGCCATCTCAATACCTTCTTTAAGCTTGGCAATAAGATCTGAAATACCGATCATAGCATCCTTGCTTTCACAGTTAAGTGCCGCACCTATGGCTGCAAAAAGATGTGAATTGTCAGGATCTACAATATATTCATCTGTAAGATTCAGAGTTCTTATAAATGCCTGCTTAAGTTCTGAAAGGAAGTGCAGTGGACCACCGAGGAATGCCACATGACCTCTTATAGGCTTACCGCATGCAAGACCTGAAATAGTCTGATTTACCACCGCCTGGAAAATGGAGGCGGAAAGGTCCTCTCTTGTAGCTCCCTCATTAATAAGCGGCTGTACGTCAGTTTTTGCGAAAACTCCGCATCTTGCGGCTATAGGATAAATTGACTTATAACTCTTTGCATATTCGTTAAGTCCTATAGCATCTGTTTGGAGGAGAGAAGCCATCTGATCGATAAAGCTTCCTGTACCTCCGGCACATATACCGTTCATTCTCTGGTCGATACCGCCTGTGAAGTAGATGATTTTTGCATCTTCTCCACCAAGCTCTATTGCAACATCTGTTTGAGGTGCAACAGCCTTCAGTGCGGTTGCAACTGAAACAACTTCCTGTACAAAGGTTGACTTTAGATGCTTTGAAAGGGTAAGACCGCCTGAGCCGGTGATCATCGGAATGATATTCACTTCCCCTATTTTTTCGAAGGCATCTGAGAGCTGTGCTGCCAAAGTCCCCTGTATATTTGCATAATGTCTGCGATAATCTGAAAATACTACTTCATGCTTGCTGTCAAGAATAGCAATTTTGACCGTAGTCGAACCTATGTCTATACCAAGTACATAGGTTTTCTCTGTGTTTTGCATATTATAACCTCTTTTATAAGCTTGTGATTATATAATATGGGGCTATGCCCCTGTGAAACCCGGTTGCAGGATTATACCTTACAATCCGTTAAAATCAGTAGCTTGAACATGCCTTTTATTTTGAAAAATAAAATTGCACACAAAACCACACATGTGAAAACATGATTTTATATCATAGCATATTGCTAGGAATAAGGCAATGAATAAGAGGTTAAAAGTGTATTAAAGATTACAAAATGGCGTCTTTCATCTCTTTTACATATGCTCCGATATATGAGGGAGCTTTGGTTTTGTACTGTTTTAAGAGCTTGATAATAGCTGAACCTACTATTACTCCGTCTGCAATCTGGCTCATATCTCTAGCCTGCTCGGGAGTTGAAATACCGAAGCCTATAGCACATGGAATATCGGTGTTTTCTCTTACTATCTTTACTATGGAGTTCAAATCGGTAGTGATCTCGCTTCTGGTTCCGGTTACACCAAGGCTTGATACAATGTATAAAAATCCTTTGGCTTCTTTTGCAATCATTGCAATGCGGTCATCGGATGTAGGTGCAATAAGAGAGATGAGATCTATGTTATATTTTTTTGATATCTCAAGGAATTCATTTCTCTCTTCAAAAGGAATGTCGGGAAGTATAATACCGTCAATACCCACCTCGCTGCATTTTGCAAAGAACTTTTCAGGATCGTAGGAGAATACTACATTTGCATAGGTCATAAACACAAGAGGAATAGTGACTTCTTTTCTAAGTTCTACGACCATATCAAATACTTTATCTGTTGTAATACCGGCTGCAAGAGCACGAATATTTGCACCCTGTATAACTACGCCCTCAGCTGTAGGATCAGAGAAGGGTATACCTATTTCTATTAAATCGGCTCCGTTTTTTACCATTTCAAGTATTGCCGCTTTTGTAGTTGCCACATCAGGATCACCACAGGTTATAAAAGGAATAAATGCCTTTTTATTTTTTAATGCTTCATATATCTTATTCATGTAAGTCTTCTCCTTTATATCTGGCGATAGCCGCACAATCCTTATCACCTCTTCCTGAGATGGTAATTACAATGATTTGGTCCTTATTCATGGTAGGTGCTATTTTCAGGGCATGAGCAACGGCATGAGCGGACTCTATAGCAGGTATAATTCCTTCCATCTTAGAGAGGTATTCAAATGCCTCTACGGATTCATCATCTGTTACAGGTACATAGCTTGCTCTTTTTATATCATGAAGATATGAATGCTCAGGTCCTACACCCGGATAGTCAAGTCCGGCAGAGATGGAATATACAGGCGCTATCTGTCCGTATTCATCCTGACAGAAATAGGATTTCATACCGTGGAAAATACCAAGTTTTCCTGTATTTATAGTAGCGGCTGTTTCAAATGTATGAATTCCCTTTCCGGCAGCTTCACAACCGATAAGTGCCACATCCTTGTCTTCAATAAAATTGTAAAAGCTTCCTATGGCATTTGAGCCTCCACCTACACAGGCAAGTACGGCATCAGGTAATTTGCCTTCTTTTTCAAGGATTTGTTCCTTGATTTCTTTTGAAATTACAGCCTGGAAATCTCTGACTATAGTAGGGAAAGGATGAGGTCCCATTACAGAACCGAGACAGTAATGAGTATCGTCTATTCTGCTTGTCCATTCTCTCATAGCTTCTGAAACGGCATCTTTTAGAGTTTTTGTTCCGCTTGTAACAGGAATAACTGTAGCACCAAGCAGTCTCATCTTATATACATTAAGTGCCTGACGAATAGTATCTTCTTCACCCATAAATACTACACATTCCATGCCTATTAAAGCGGCGGCTGTTGCGGTTGCAACACCATGCTGTCCTGCACCTGTTTCTGCAATAAGTCTCCTCTTGCCCATCTTTTTTGCAAGTAGTGCCTGTCCGAGAACATTGTTTATCTTATGAGCACCTGTATGTGTAAGGTCCTCACGCTTTAAATAAATCTTTGCACCTCCAAGGTCTTCAGTCATTTTCTTTGCAAAATAAAGTTTTGAAGGTCTGCCTGCATAATCATTTAGAAGATAATTAAGTTCTTTGTTAAACTCAGGGTCATTTTTATAATGATTATATGCTTTTTCCAATTCTATTACTGCATTCATAAGAGTTTCAGGGATATACTGTCCGCCATGAACTCCAAATCTTCCTTTATTATCTGTCATTGTCTACCTCTCTTACTAAACTCACAAATTTTCTTATCTTAGCGGCATCTTTTTTGCCCTCGGTTTCTATTCCGGAGCTTACATCCACACCGAATGGATACAGTTTAATTATTTTTTCCTTTATATTATCTATGGATAGTCCGCCTGCTAAAAAATATTCATTATCAAAGCCTTCAAGTAGTGCTTCATCAAAGGTCTCTCCACAGCCTGCTCCGGCATCCAGCAAAATAAAATCAGTGTCATTTTTGACTGATTTTATATCAGCCTTTGATTTTATTTGATAGGCATATATTATAGGTACATTTATCTTTGTCTTTAATGTATTTATATAGCTCTCATCTTCATTTCCATGAAGCTGTACAATATCAATGATTTTATTTTTCACAAGATAAGCTATGTTTTCAATATCTTCATTTACAAATACACCCACAGCCTTTACTCTGTTATCAAGCTTGCTTTTCAGTGTATTTGCCGTATCAAATGATATATATCTTTTGCTTTTCTCGGCAAATACAAAGCCTATATAATCCGGTAATACTTCATTTATTACCTTGATATCATCTTCACTTTTTATGCCGCAAAGCTTAATTTTTGTCATATCTACCCTTTAACCAATCCAAAGCGAATTTCTTATTTTCCGCACGCATAAGGACTTCACCTACCAAAGCGGCATCAGCTCCCATATCGATGATATTTTTTATATCTTCAGGGCTGTTTACGCCGCTTTCGGAAACAAATAAGATATTCTTAGGCACAAGGTCTCGAAGTCTTTTACTGTTATTCGTGTCTACGGAAAAGTCCTTTAGATTTCTGTTATTTACTCCGATCATGCGGGCATTTATCTTTAAGGCTTTTTCGATTTCAGATTCATCATGACATTCCACAAGTGTGGAAAGTCCCAAATCATCACTGATATCTTTGAAATACTTCATTTCTTCAAGCGAGAGTATGGAGCAGATTAAAAGGATGCAGGAAGCTCCCATTGCCTTGGCTTCATATATCATATATTCATCAACAGTAAAATCTTTTCTAAGCAGTGGAAGATTAACGGTGTTTGATATTTCCTTTAAATACTTATCACTTCCAAGAAACCACTTAGGCTCTGTGAGCACGGATATACAGTCTGCACCCGCCTCCTCATATTCTTTTGCGATTGCAAGATATGGGAAGTCCTTTGCAATAATACCTTTAGACGGAGAAGCCTTCTTACATTCACATATAAAAGACAGTCCCGGTTTTTTTAAAGCATTTTCAAAAACAAACTTTGGTGCTTGAATATTTTCAGCCTCAGACCTTATTAAAGACAGCGGAATGTTTTTCTTTTGCTCTTCGATTCGCCATTTTGTATATGTGGCTATTGTATCTAAAATAGTTGTTTCTTTACTCATTGCTTGCCCTTATAAAATCTTCCAAAACCTTAAGCGCTCTTTTGCTTTCGATAAGATTTCTTGCAAGATCTATTCCTTCCTGTATACTGCCTGCTTTATCACCTATATAAAGAGCCGCTCCGGCATTTAAAAGTACGGCATCTGTTTTAGGTCCCTTTTCACCATTTAATATGGCAAGAGTAATGGCTGCATTTTCCTTAGGATCGCCACCTGCCAAATCTCGTCTTTCACAGCGTGTAAGTCCGAAATCTTCAGGTTTTATCTCATAGGTGGTAAGCGAGCCGTTATTTATCTCGCAAACCTTGGTAGGAGCGGAGAGTGATATTTCATCAAGCTTATCCATACCGTATACGACCATGCCTCTTTTAACTCCAAGATCTACAAGCACTTTTGCAAGAGGTTCTATAAGGTATTCATCATATACTCCAAGAAGCTGGCGATTCGGTTTTGCCGGATTTGTAAGAGGTCCCAGTATATTAAAAACTGTTCTAAAACCAAGCTCCTTTCTGATTGCTCCTACATATTTCATGGAGCTGTGATATTTTTGAGCAAAGAAAAAGCATATACCGACCTTTTCCAAAAGCTCTTTGCATTTTTTTGGGTCTTCTTCAATATTTACACCCAATGCTTCCAAACAGTCCGCTGTACCGCATTTTGAAGAAGCCGCTCTGTTTCCGTGTTTACTTACTTTCATACCACCGGCAGCAGCAACTATAGCTGAGGTGGTGGAGATATTAAAGCTTCCGGCATTGTCACCGCCTGTACCCACTATTTCAAAGAGGTCAAAATCCGTATCAACAGCAGTGGCATGCTCTCTCATAGCCATGGCACAACCTGCGATTTCCTGTGTGGTTTCCGCTTTCGCACTCTTTGTAGAAAGAGCTGCAAGAAATGCGGCATTTTGTGTAGGTGAAGTCTCACCGTTCATAATCTCATTCATTACAGCATAAGCTTCATCAAAAGTTAAATCTTCTTTATTTACAATCTTTACAATAGCTTCCTTAATCATAGTATCCTTTCAGTTCATTATCTTATAGGTTTTAAAGTTTGTAATCCCAATCGCAGTTCTTTCTTAAAGCTTCGTAGGATTTTACGCAACCTGCGGAACTCGTTTGTTCGCTTGAAGAACAGCGAACTACACTCAAACAAGTCCTCGGTTGCTTAATCCTATCTCGCTTTTGCGAAAGAACTAATCGCTACAGGGATTACAAAATAAAACCTATAATGTATGGCTAAAATTTCAATTCTGTAAAAAATTCCTCAACATTTCCTTTCCATATTCTGTCATTATGGATTCCGGATGGAACTGTACGCCGTAGATTGGGTAATGTCTATGTTCCACCGCCATTACTTCACCGTCATCTGTTTTTGCTACCACTTTTAAATCGTGAGGAATGGTATCGTTACTTGCGGCAAGTGAGTGATATCTGGCAACCTTGCTTTTATTTGGAAGCCCTGAAAAAATAGTACTGTCGGTATCAAAATATGTAAGAGAGTCTTTTCCATGCATAAGCTCTTTGGCATAGGTTATAGTTGCCCCAAATGCCATACAAATTGCCTGATGTCCAAGACAAACTCCGAGGATCGGAATACTTTGTCCAAGCTCCTTTACTACATCTATAATTACACCTGCATCCTCAGGCCTTCCGGGACCCGGAGATATAATAATTTTTGCGGGAGCAAGAACTTTTATTTCTTCCACATTCATTTCATCATTTCTTATTACTTTTATATCAGGATTAATTTCACCTACCATTTGAAACAGGTTGTAGGAAAAACTGTCATAATTATCAATCAATAAAATCATTTGTTTATCTCCTGAGCCTTTCTTAGTGCATCTACTACAGCACCTGCCTTATTTATGCTTTCCATATATTCCTTATCAGGTTTGGAGTCTGCTACAATACCGGCACCGCTTCTGATAAATACTTTTCCGTTTTTCTTATAGGCAAGTCTGATAGCAATACAGGTATCCATATTTCCGGTAAAATCAATATATCCTATAGCTCCTCCGTAAACCCCTCTTTTGTTGTTTTCAAGTTCACCGATAAGCTGACAGGCACGAATTTTTGGTGCTCCTGAGAGGGTACCTGCAGGAAGAACAGCTTCAAGTGCATCCAGTGCATCATTTTCAGGTCTTATTTCACCCCTGACTGTAGAGCCTATATGCATTACATGTGAATATCTTTCTATAGAGTGGAGTTTTTCCACCTTTACACTTCCAAATTTGCTTATCTTGCCAAGGTCATTTCTTCCCAGGTCTACCAGCATATTGTGTTCAGCCAGTTCCTTTTTATCAGCCAGGAGTTCTTCTTCCAAGAGAAGGTCCTCTACCTCATTTTTTCCTCTGGGTCTTGTACCGGCAAGTGGGAAGGTATGTAGTATTCCGTCTTCAAGTTTTACCAAAGTTTCAGGTGAGGCTCCTGCAATCTCAACATCGGTACCTGAAAAATAAAACATATACGGTGAAGGGTTTACTGTTCTAAGTACTCTGTAGGTATCAAAAAGGCTTCCGCAAAAGTCCGCCTGCAATCGATTTGAAAGCACTATTTGGAAGATATCGCCTTCTTTGATATGATGCTTTGCTTTTGCAATCATTTCTGAGAATTCTTTTTCTGAAAACAAAGGTTTTACTTCAGAGAGCAATTTCCCTGTTTCATATGATTTTTCACCTGTAAATAAAAGGATCTTTATTTTTTCAAGTTTTTTAACAGCTTCCTCATAGGCTATAGTAGTATCTTCATCCAGTGAAATATTTGTAATAAGGATGATTTTTTGCTTTACATGGTCAAATACAATAACATCCTTAAAAAGCATTACATCAATATCTTTAAAGCCCTCAGAATCATCTACATTCCTTTTTATACTTGGTTCCTTGTAGTTTATATAGTCAAATGAAAAATATCCGACCAGACCGCCTGTAAAAGGAGGTAAAGAGGCGAGTCTTGGACTTTTATATTTTTTCAACAAATCTCTTAGATAACCGGTAGGATCGGAGCAGGTAAATTCCTCACCGTCCACATTCATTTGTTTATCTATGCAGCTTATGGAATGCTCAGGGTCAAAGCCAAGGAATGTGTACCTACTCCAGTTTTCGTTAGCCTTTGCAGATTCCAACATATAGGCATGAGTTGAGGCCTTTTTTAGAATTCTTATCGCTTCAATAGGTGTGATAAAGTCGGATAATATTTCCATACTGATCGGTGCGAGAGTATATTCTTTATTTTCTTTTATCTTTTCTATTTCATTTAATGTAGGGTAATACATACTATAATGTCCTTCCTTCAAGTACAACTCTTTTTTTGATTTCATCCATAAGCGCTGCAAACTGATCAAGGTCAAGTGATTGTGCACCGTCACATAATGCCTTTGCGGGATCATTGTGTACTTCAACCATAATACCGTCTGCACCTACAGCAAGTGCTGCTTTTGCAAGCGGCGGTACGAGTGATCTGATACCTACCGCATGACTTGGATCAACCAACACCGGAAGATGAGTTTTCTCTTTTAAAAGTGCGACTGCTCCAAGGTCCAAAGTATTTCTTGTGGCGGTTTCAAAGGTTCTGATACCTCGCTCACAGAGTATGACATTTTCATTGCCGGAAGCCATGATATATTCGGCGCTCATAAGGAATTCCTCAACAGTGTTACAAAGCCCACGCTTTAAAAGTATAGGTTTTTTCAACTTTCCGACTTCTTTAAGTAAATCAAAGTTTTGCATATTTCTTGCACCGATTTGAATAATGTCAACATTCTCAAACAGCGGTAACTGTGTCTGATTCATTACCTCTGAAATAATCGGAATATTTACTGCGGCCTTGGCACTTTCCAAAAAGTCAATTCCTTCCTTGCCAAGTCCCTGGAAAGCATAAGGAGAAGTTCTCGGTTTAAATGCGCCTCCACGAAGTATTACAGCTCCACTGTCTTTAACACTTCTTGCGACCATTGTAATCTGTTCGCTTGTTTCCACACTGCAAGGTCCTGCAATAACGGTAAATGTTCCGGTACCTATACTGATATCGTTTACCTTTATGACGGTATCATCAGGATGAACGGTTCTGCCTGCCGCTTTATATATTTCTGTAACCCTTTTTCCATAGTCAACTATCGGATGAGTTGCCACAATGGTGTCCATATCTATTTTTGAAGTGTTCCCGATTAAGCAAACTGCCGTATGTTCTGTTCCGGGTGCATATATTGTATCAAATCCTATATCTTCAAATTCTTTTCTAAAGTTTTGTATCGCCTCTTCACTGATGCCTGCTTTTAATATAAAAACCATAAGTCCTCCTGAGTAAATAAAAAAGTCCCTGACAAATAAAAACCTAAAAAGGCTGATATTTGTCAAGGACGAAATTTCAACAATAAAAAATCGCGGTGCCACCTTGATTCACAGTATGACCTGTGCACTTTAAGATACCTACATATCCCTTGCAACTGACGTATGCGTACGTTGTAGTATACTTTGCCGAAGCATTTGACTACACCCTCCATGGTCCATTTGCTAGACTGTTTCTTATCCGGCTCTCACCTTCCCGGACTCTCTGTGAAGTCATGACTAACTTTATCTCCATATCAACGGTTTGATTATTTTTTTGAATTCTAATATAAAAATTTTCTTATGTCAACAAAAATATTTTTAGGTGTATACTAAGAACTCAAATCATTTACATACAAGCAGTATAAATGTTATAATAGGCGCGTGTTCTTTGGCAAAAGGCTTTAATACACAAAGTCCATCAAAAAATAGATGTAGGAAAGGAGTGCGATGGGTTTTTTAGAAAAATTGGAAAGAAAAATCGGCAGGTACGCTATCAAAAATTTGATGATGTATTTGACTGTATTATATAGTATAGGTTTTGCTATATCTCTGATAAATATAGAAATATATTATAATTATTTATCACTGGATATACCTAAAATACTCTCGGGTCAGGTGTGGAGAATTCTTACATGGACTATGTATGCACCGGATCAAAGTATATTTTTCGGAGCTATAATGCTGTATTTGTATTATAATCTCGGAAGCAATCTTGAAAGGGTTTGGGGAAGTTTCAGATTTAATCTCTATATGTTTATGGGATATTTCTTCCTTATTGTCGGAGCATTTGTGCTGTATGCAATATACGGAGATTTTGTAAGTTATTATCCTCTAACACCCGACAGCCTTAATATGTCAATATTTTTGGCTTTTGCCGTAACTTATCCTGAGATGAGCTTTTATGTATACTTTGTACTACCGATAAAGGCAAAATATTTGGCATTTGTATATTTACTTATTGAAGCATATAGCTTTATAATGGGTGGCGTCATTACAAAGGTATCAATAGGGCTTAGCTTGTTTAACTTTGTAATATTCTATTTACTTACAAGAAATTGGTATAGAATATCACCGAAGAGTATAGCCGGAAGGGCGAAATTTAAAAAGGCGGCCAAAATAAGACCGGCAGGAGAGTCGATACATAAATGTGCGGTTTGTGGAAGAACCGAAAAAGATGACGATACACTGGAGTTTAGATTCTGTTCTAAATGTAAGGGGAATTTGGAGTATTGCTCAGACCATTTATATACACATATTCATGTGGAATAGAGTTTACATCCGTATTTTGAAGTATTATTGGTTTGCCGTTCATTTTTAAATATATCTTGATACATTTAAAAATGAGTGGTAGTATTTACGCTTATAAAAATAAAGAGGAAAAGAAATGAAGAGAACAAAGATTATCTGTACCATGGGTCCAAACACAAACGATAAAAAACTTATGAAAGATATGGCGATTGCAGGAATGGATGTTGCCAGATTCAATTTTTCACATGGCGATTATGAGGAGCATCTGGGCAGACTGAATATACTGAGAGAAGTAAGAGAAGAGACAGGAAAGCATGTTGCGGCTCTTCTTGATACAAAGGGTCCTGAAATAAGAACAGGTTTACTTGAAGGCGGTCAGAAGGTAACATTAGTAGCCGGAAATGAATATACACTCACAATAAACGAATGTGTAGGAAATGATAAGAAAGGCTTTATCAATTACAGCGGTCTTAACGATGATGTAAAGGCGGGAGACAGGATACTTATAGATGACGGTCTTATCGAGCTTGAGGTAGAAGCTGTTGAAGGATCCGATATACATACTAAAATTCTAAACGGCGGCGAGCTTGGAGAGAAAAAGGGTGTGAATGTACCGGGAGTCTCTATAAAGTTGCCTGCACTTACAGATAAGGATATCGAAGATGTAAAGTTTGCCTGTGACAACGGATTTGATTTTATTGCGGCTTCCTTTATAAGAAACGGAGATGCGGTTCGTCAGATTAGAGAAATATTAAAGGAGAAGGGTTCAACTATCCAGATTATTTCAAAGATTGAAAACCAGGAAGGCATCGAAAATATGGATGATATCATTGAAGCAAGCGACGGTATAATGGTTGCAAGAGGTGATATGGGTGTTGAGATAGATGCCGCAAAATTGCCTTTTATACAGAAAAAGATTATTGAAAAATGTTCTGTAGCAGGAAAGCCTGTAATTACAGCTACACAGATGCTTGATTCGATGATAAGAAATCCAAGACCTACAAGAGCCGAGGTTTCAGACGTTGCAAATGCTATATATGACGGTACCGATGCAATAATGCTTTCAGGTGAGTCCGCAATGGGTAAGTATCCTCTTGAGGCACTTAAAATGATGGTAAAGATAGCAAAAGAGACTGAGATACATCTTGATCATGCACTTTACAGAGGCAGAAAAGTAAATAAGATGGACAAGAAGAATATTTCAAATCAGGTTGGCTATGCAGCAGTATATACAGCAGACCAATTGGATGCAAAAGCAATCATAGCACCTTCAATTACAGGATTTACCACAAGAATGCTTTCAAAGTGGAGATCAAGTATACCTGTTTACGGAATGAGTCCAAGTATTTCAACGGTTCGTCAGATGCAGCTTTTCTACGGTGTAGTTCCTGTATGGGCAAAGAGAGCGGATACTACAGATGAGCTTATATCATCTTCAGTTGAGACATTAAAATCAGGAAAATACATTAAAGAAAATGACCTTGTAGTAATTACAGCAGGCATCATACCTGAGAAAATTGAGAGAGGACCTGCAAAATATACAAATACAATGCAGGTAGAAATAGTAAAATAATTAATAGATAAAATAAAAAACCAAATAAAATATCCTACTTTTTTATACAAAAATAAGTAGGAATATGGTAAAATACAGATAAATGAATGACCGTAGAGGTCCTATAAATAAAGTCACAAGGATGCATACATTCGAGTGACTTTATTGGGATTATAAAGGAGAGAAAACATGAAAAACCCAATAGTAACATTAACAATGACAGACGGCTCAGTAATCAAAATCGAACTTTATCCTGAGGTGGCTCCAAACACTGTAAGAAACTTTATCAGCCTGATTAATGAGAAGTTCTATGACGGACTCACATTCCACAGAGTAATTTCAGGATTTATGATACAGGGCGGATGCCCACAGGGAAACGGAATGGGTGGTCCGGATTATCAAATAAAGGGAGAGTTTAACCAGAACGGATTTCAGAATGATTTGGCACATAGCAGAGGAGTTATATCAATGGCAAGAGCTATGAGCCCAAATTCAGCAGGTTCACAGTTCTTTATAATGCATCAGGATGCACCTCATTTAGACGGAGCATATGCTGCATTCGGAATGGTAATCGAGGGAATGGATGTAGTAGATAAAATAGCGGCTGTAGATACAGATTACAATGACAGACCGAATACAGAGCAGAAGATTGCAACTATGACAGTGGATACATTCGGCGAGACTTATGAAGCTCCTGAAAAGTGTTAATATTTCAGGACAGCATTGTGATATATTGATATCAGATGAGAATGTGGCTTTGTGGGAGGCATTTAACTCCCACAAAGCCACAATTGCTATACTTGGTAAAGAAGATATAGATATATCGGTTTCAAAATATGCAGTGGAAAGTCTTGGAGATATTGATGATGAATATATAAAGAAGGTTGCCTACAGAACTTTGGGTATGCCTTTTGATATAGGCAAAGTGGAAGGTATAAATATTCGTGAGATGAGACCCGACGACTTTGAAATTTTATCTTCTTTTAAGGAATTTCCTTTTAAAACCAAAAATGACTTACAGGAATATATTTCTCTTCACTATGATTTTTACGGCTATGGATTATATGTATTTGAAAACGATAAAGAGTTCATGGGTCTGGCAGGATTTTATAATAAAGACGGAAAATGTTATATTTCATATATGACTGAAGAAAGATACCGAAGGTGCGGATACACATTTAAAGTTTGCAGATATTTACTGGATTACCTAAGAGAGTCGTTAAAAATAATTGATGTATATGCACAAATAGACAAATCAAATATAGCATCTGTTAATTTTGCTAAAAAACTTGGAGTGATAATAAATGAATGCTTCAGCAAAAATTAGGATATTTGTATTAAATCATTTGGTTGATTTTAATAGAGTGATGTTTAGTTGTATATGCGGGTTAGAAAAACCTAACTGTTGTTTTTATACAAATTTTAATGTATAATTTTAGGAACAATATTTTTAGGGGCAGTAAAATACAGAGGTTTATTGAATGAAAGTAAGGGCATTTGCAAAAATTAATTTATGCTTGGACGTACTGAGAAGAAAAGAAAACGGCTACCATGAAGTAGAAATGGTTATGACAAATGTTGATATATTTGACGTACTTGAAATAAAAGAACTTGAAGAAAAAAAGATATTACTTAAATCATACAATACGGATTTGGCAATGGATGAGACCAATCTTATATACAAGGCCATAGTGCTTTTGCAAAATGAAACCGGTAAAGATTTTGGTGTTGAAGTTTTGCTTGAGAAGAATATCCCGATGGAAGCCGGAATGGCAGGTGGAAGTGCGGATGCGGCGGCAACATTAAAAGCGGTGAATGAACTTTTTAAACTTGGCGTAAGCGATGAGAGACTTTTGGAACTGGGAGCAAGTCTTGGTGCCGATATACCTTTTTGTATAACGGGAGGAACGGTACTGGCAAGGGGAATCGGAGAAAAGCTTAGGCACTTAAGTCCCTTACCTAAAATGAAACTTTTAATAGTAAAACCGAAAGCGGGGCTTTCTACAAAAACGGTATATGAGAGTCTTGATATAGAAGGACTTAACAAGGCAGGTTTTAAACATAAAGATGTACGGGAAATGGTTTCCGTCATAGAGAGTGATGAAGCCGATAAGACAAAGATAGAAAAAATTGCAAAGCGACTTGATAATATTTTGGAGGTACCTTCCATAAAGCTTTTGCCTTTGATATCGGATATAAAGCAAAAAATGCTTGAGAATAATTGTCTGGGAGCTCTTATGAGTGGAAGCGGAACCGCAATATTCGGTATCTATGAAAATGATGAGGATATGCAAAAAACCAAAGAGATATTGGAAAGAGACGATAGAATAAATTATATACAGATTACAAATACGCTATAGAAAGATGTATGGAGGATACAATGACAGCTTTTTCGCATGCAGATGGAGATGAATATATGCCACTGAGAGATGTGGTTTTTAAAACTTTAAGACAGGCAATTCTAAGAGGAGAGTTGCAGCCGGGTGAGAGACTTATGGAGATAGCTCTCTCAAAGAAGCTTGGAGTGTCAAGAACACCTATAAGAGAAGCTATTAGAATGCTTGAACTTGAAGGCCTTGTGCTTATGATTCCGAGAAAGGGTGCAGAGGTTGCAGGGATTACCGAAAAGAATCTTAGAGATACTCTGGAAGTAAGAAGAGCCCTGGAGGAGCTTGCAATAGAACTTTCATGTACAAAGATTACGGATGAGGAGCTAAATGAGCTTGAGCAGGCTGAAGAGGAATTTGTTGATTCAATAGAAAATAAAGATATTATTGATATTGCACGTGCAGATGAGAAATTTCATGATATAATATTTACAAGCACAGGCAATGATAAGTTGGTTCAGATGATAAATAATCTACGTGAGCAGATGTATCGTTACAGACTTGAATATGTAAAGGCTGAAGCAACAAGAAATCAGCTTATGGAAGAGCATGAAATGATATTAAAGGCATTAAAGAGTAGAGACAAGTCGGAGGCTAAGAGAATCATTGCCGAGCATATAAATAATCAGGAGGTCAATGTTTCCAAGAAGATTAAGGAAACACCTACAAAATAATGAGGAAATTAGCGATAATATTCGGAGGACAGTCCTCTGAACATGAGATATCTGTAATATCTGCAACCAATATATCAAAACAGGTGGATACTGATAAATATGAGCTCATTTTAATCGGTATCACCAAGGAAGGTAAATGGCTCAAGGTTGAGAATATATCTTCAATGGAAGACGGAAGTTGGATTAATTCAAGAACAAGTGCATTTATTTTGCCTGATGCGACAAAAAAGTGTATAATAGTAGAGACAGATGGGGAATATAAAGAAATTCATATGGATGTGGTATTCCCTGTGCTACATGGACTTTATGGTGAAGACGGTACTATTCAAGGGCTGTTGGAACTTGCAAAGATTCCCTATGTAGGATGTGGAGTTTTGGCCAGTGCCGTAGGTATGGACAAGCTCTATACAAAACTTGTAGTTGACAAGCTCGGTATAAGACAGGCCGCATATGAGCCGGTACTTGACTATGAAGCGAGGAAGGATTTTGAAGGAGTAATAAAGAGGATTGAAAACAGATTTGATTATCCTGTATTTGTAAAGCCTTCAAATGCCGGTTCTTCAAGAGGTGTATCAAAAGCTTCAAACAGAGAGGAACTGGAAAACGGAATAAGAGAAGCTCTAAATCATGACAGAAAAGTTCTTGTGGAAGAGACTATAGTTGGACATGAGGTGGAATGTGGAGTGCTTGGTAAACCGGGAGATGTAATGGCAAGCGGAGTGGGTGAGATAAAATCTGCGGCAACATTTTATGATTACGATGCAAAATATAAGCTTGATTCACTTACATTGCTTGATTCAAAGCTTCCTGACGGAGTAAGAGAAAAACTTCCTGAGTGTGCAAAAAAGATTTTTACAGCTTTGGACGGATTTGGACTTTCAAGAGTGGACTTCTTTGCAAGGGAAGACGGAGAGATTGTATTTAATGAGATAAATACAATGCCCGGATTTACCGCAATAAGTATGTATCCTATGTTATTTGAGGCTGCAGGTATAGGAAAGAAAGAGCTGATTGACAAACTCATTGATTTGGCTTTTGAGAGAAGGTGATTTTTCTTGAATTTACCTATAGGAATATTTGATTCGGGTGTCGGAGGGCTTACGGTAGCAAGGGAAATAGTGTCGCAGATGCCAAATGAAAGTACTGTTTATTTTGGAGATACGGCAAGAGTTCCATACGGCTCCAAGTCAAGAGATACTATTATCAAATACTCCGGACAGATTGTAAAATTTTTACAGACAAAAAATGTAAAAGCTATTGTAATTGCGTGCAATACCGCCAGTGCTTTTGCGCTTGACATATTAAAGACAGAGATTGATATACCGATTATGGGTGTTATTCATGCAGGTGCCATAACTGCCGCCAAAACTACAAAGGTGGGAAGGATTGGAGTTGTGGGTACCAGCGGAACCATATCAAGCGGTATATATGAGAAAACTATTCATCAGATAAATAATGAACTTGAAGTAATACAAAAGGCCTGTCCGCTTTTGGTTCCTTTGGTAGAAGAGGGACTTATAAATGACAGAGTTACAGATGAGATTATTTCAAGGTATGTTAGTGAATTAAAGAGCAGACATATTGACAGTCTGGTATTGGGATGCACCCATTATCCTTTACTGTATAAGACTTTCGGAAGGATTATGGGAGAGGAAGTTTCCCTTGTAAATCCTGCATATGAGACCGCGAAAGAGTTGAAATCTTTGTTGGAGAGTGAAAATCTTTGTGCTGTGGATGACGGCGAAGTTTTTCATGACTTCTATGTTAGTGATATGGCGGAAAGATTTAGTGATTTTGCATCTTCTATTATGCCCGGCATAGTAAAGAAAGCCGGTATAGTCAATATAGAGGAATTTTAGTGATAATAAACGATATTGTTACGATTAAAAAACATTTAAAGCTTTGCAGAATGCATACAAATTGGATTGGCTAGACAAGAGTGTACATAAAGCAGACAGGCATTCTTTGTTGAGCATAGTTATCAGTTTTTTATTTAAGGTTATTTTATATAGAATAGTGGGGAGATACATTTTTCTAGTAAACTATCATTCTTTTATTTTAAACTTGATATTTGCATAACAACCAGTGGTAGCTTAGGGTTGGGTAGAGACCGCATTGCGGCTTCTACTATGGTTTTAAGGTAGAAGATTATGAAAGAATTTGTAGATATTGAGATTAGCGGCTCTCATTTGAGGTATGATGAGAACGATCCTATTGCCGTGAATATTTCAGGAAATCACTATATTGATGGTGATATACACAAAATAACTTACGTGGAAGAAGCCCAAGGTTTTGATGAAATTATCCTTAATACAATAATAGTAGAGAAGAACAGGGTTGAAATTATCAAAGAGGGTGTGGTGAATTCCAAGATGGTATTTGCCAATAACAGTAGGTACAAAACAATATATGACACTCCCTTTGGAAGATTGGATATGGAAACAGAGACAAAGCTTTTACTCATAGATATGAGTGAAGATGAGATAAATGTCTATGTTGAATATATACTCTACATAGAGGGAGATAGGGCATCTAATTCCAAGATGCGCATTCACATAGTTGAAGCTGTGGATAGAGTAGATAATAAGGGTGGTTGATCCACCCTTTTTTTAGAACAGGTTAGTTAAACCTAAGTTGAGGAGAAAATATGGATAATAAATTAAAAATTTCATTTAATTCACCGATTATTTTGGGCTTTGTTATTTTAAGCTTTATAGTATTTGTGGCAGACATTATTACAGGCGGACTTTCTACAGGATTGTTCTTTAGTGTTTACAGATCGTCTTTTATAAGTCCTCTTACATATATCAGATTCTTCGGTCATGTACTTGGTCATGCAAACCTTGATCATTTCCTTGGAAATATAATGCTTATACTTGTAATCGGACCGATGCTTGAAGAAAAGTACGGTTCGGCAAATATACTTTTTGTTATTCTGGCAACAGCACTTGTAACAGGATTGGTACATTTCTTTGTATTCCCGTCTTCAGGATTGCTTGGGGCAAGCGGTGTAGTATTTGCATTTATACTGCTTTCATCATTTGCAGGATTTAAAGAAGGAAAAATTCCTTTTACATTTATTCTTGTAGCACTTTTATATATCGGAGAGCAAATATATCAAGGATTCTTTGTACAGGACAATATTTCAAATCTTACTCATATCCTCGGAGGTATAGTAGGTGCCCTGCTTGGATTTGTGATGAATAAGGGGAGAATGAACAGGTACTAGGGCATTTATGGAGAGAGAAATTTTATCACTCATCTACATATGAATTGATGAGTAAAGGGATTTCCGATATGCATTGTATGAGTGATGAATATTTGATTGAGGATTTGGAGCGAGAATATAGTGGCGAGTATGGAAATAGGAAAGCTATATGAAATATATTCAACAGATGATGAGTGCTTTAGCGTAGGATATCTGCTATACCAAAATGACGATATCTGTATATTTAAAGCTTTTGATGATCAAGGAAGAGAAGCGGGGATTTATGCTTTTAAAAAAGAAATAATAAGCGTATGCCTTACGGGTACGGAATATTTAGCTAAAATGAAATTATATATAGATTACTGGAAGGATAAAGATATAAAAACGCTATCTATGAATGACTTGGACGGTGAAATATCTATTAGAAATATCCTCGAATATATAATTTCGAGTAAGAAAATAGCAACTATTATGATAAATTCGGATGATGATATGTATACAGGCTTTTTTTCAGAATCAGATGCCGTATCGGTGGCTATGGAATGTGTAGATATATCAAATGCAAAAGTTTATGATAAAATAAAAATTAATGTAGAAGATATATGCTTTATAGAATTTAACAGCGCGGACAATGATGTGCTTTTATATGCGAACAGGAATCTTAACGGAAAGCATGACTGTTGCAAATAGATTATCTACAAGTGGTCTATTGTTTAAAAGGGAGATATCACAAAAAATATATACTTTGTGATATCTCCCTTTATATTAATTATAGTGTCCACGACAGGATAGAATTTCTAAAACTCCATCAGAAATTCTATATATTAATCTATTGGTATCATCGATACGCCTGCTCCAAAAGCCGCTGAATTCACCTTTAAGAGGCTCAGGTTTGCCTATACCGTCAAAATAATTGCGTTCAATATCCTTGATAAGCCCATTAATACGTTTTATAGTTTTTCTGTCTTGGCTTTGCCAATAAAGGTAGTCTTCCCATGCTTCATCAAACTATATTTTATGCATAAGTTTTACTCCTCTATAATATCATGCTCTACACCAAGTCCGGCATTAAGGGCAGTCACTCCTCGGCGTAAATGAGCTACATTACTCTCCGAATAAAACGGATCCATAGAGACTTCAAAAGGTATACGATGCTCTCTGCCAACTTTCTTGGCAAATATAGTAAAGGCCGCACTCATAGAAAGTCCAAGCTCATTACAAACATTTTCCATTCTCTTTTTATCCGCCTCATCGAGACGAAAGTTTACATTAACTGTCTGTGCCATAAAACTTCTCCTTTCTTATATTCTTGAATTTATTATAGCATTTGTAAAGAAAAATACAAGAAGAATAATATAAATTATATTTGCATAATGTAATAAATATTGATTTTTACAGATACTCTCCAATTTCCAAAAATATGATATAATATAATAAGTATTGAATGAAAAAGAGGAGAAATATGTCTTTTACACATCTACATGTACATACAGGATATTCATTATTGGACGGATCCTGTAAGATAAAAGAGATAATAAGTAGAGCAAAAGAACTCAATATGACATCACTTGCCATTACAGATCATGGAGTGATGTATGGAGTCATAGATTTTTATAAAGAGGCAAAGGCACAGGGTATCAAACCGATACTTGGTTGTGAAGTGTATGTAAGCCCTTCATCAAGATTTGAAAAGCAGGCAAAGCAGGGAGACAGATACTATCACCTTATTTTACTGGCAAAAAATAATAAGGGCTATGAGAACCTGACAAAGATAGTTTCAAAAGGTTTTACCGAAGGTTTTTATTATAAACCGAGAATAGACTTTGAACTGTTACAGGAATATCATGAGGGTATAATAGCGCTTTCAGCCTGTTTGGCAGGTGAAATCCCAAAGCTTATATCAAGAGGCAGAGAGGATGATGCAAGAAAGGCCGCACAAAAATATAAGGATCTGTTTGGCGAGGATTCTTTTTATTTGGAGCTTCAAAACCATGGAATTCCCGAGCAAAAGTATGTGAATCAGGTTCTGGTAAAAATCGGAAAAGAGCTTGATATTCCGCTTGTGGCAACCAATGATATACACTATATAAATGCTGAAGATGCAAAAGCACATGATATACTCTTATGTATACAGACCGGTAAGACAGTGTCCGATCCCGACAGAATGAGATATGATGGCGGACAATTTTTCTTAAAGTCCGAAGATGAGATGAAGGCACTATTTCCATATGCAACAGATGCTGTTGAAAATACCGGTAAGATAGCGGATATGTGTGATGTGGAAATAAAATTCGGTGAGACCAAATTGCCTGAATATCCTGTGCCGAATCAAATGTCGGCAAAGGAATACTTGGAAAGTCTGTGTCAAAGCGGTTTTGAAAGAAATTACCCGGACGATTATCCAAACAGAGAAGAAATAAAGAGCAGAATGTACTATGAGCTTGGCGTAATAGAAAAAATGGGTTATATAGACTATTTTTTGATAGTTTGGGACTATATAAATTACGCAAGAAGCAAGGGTATCTCAGTAGGACCCGGAAGAGGGTCCGCAGCAGGAAGTGTAGTATCATACTGCCTTGGAATTACTGATATTGATCCTATAAAGTATAATCTTATTTTCGAGAGATTTTTAAATCCCGAGAGAGTTTCCATGCCCGATATAGACGTGGACTTTGCGGATGAAAGACGTGGTGAAGTTATTGAATACGTGGTAAACAAATACGGCAGTGAAAGAGTATGCCAGATAATCACTTTCGGTACATTGCAGGCAAGAGGTGTTATAAGAGATGTCGGAAGAGCTATGGAGATTCCATATGCCCGATGTGACAGCATTGCAAAGATGATACCTATGGATAAGGATATCACATTGGGGCTTGCACTTGAGAGAAATAAGGAACTAAAAGAGCTTTATGACAGTGATGAAGTGGTGCATGAACTTATAAATTACAGCTTGAAACTTGAGGGACTGCCAAGACATGCAAGTATTCATGCTGCAGGTGTTGTAATATCCAAAAAAGCGGTTGAAGAATATGTACCGCTTGCACTTGGAGTGGATAATGCGGTTACAACACAATTCACCATGACGACTTTGGAAGAACTGGGCCTTTTAAAGATGGACTTTTTAGGACTGCGTACGCTTACAGTTCTACAAAATGCACTGGCGATGATAAGGAAAAATTATGATGTAGATATCGATTTAAAAAATATAGATTATGACGATAAGAAGGTATATGATTTTATATCCACAGGAAGGACCGATGCGGTATTTCAGTTGGAGAGCGGCGGAATGCAAAGCTTTATGAAAAGACTCAAGCCTGAAAACCTGGAGGATATAATTGCCGGTATTTCACTTTATCGTCCGGGTCCTATGGACTTTATTCCAAAATATATTGCAGGTAAGAACAATAAAGGTAAGGTAAGTTATGATACTCCGCAACTTATTTCCATACTTGAGCCGACCTACGGCTGTATAGTTTATCAGGAGCAGGTAATGCAGATAGTACGTGATCTGGCGGGATATACCATGGGCGGAAGTGATGAGGTTCGCCGTGCCATGAGCAAGAAAAAGGCACATATTATGGAGATGGAACGAAAGAACTTCGTATACGGAAATGAAGAAAAGGGTATCAAGGGTTGTATAAATAACGGTATAGGGGAAGATGTGGCAAACAAGATCTTTGATGAAATGATAGACTTTGCGAGTTACGCCTTCAACAAATCACATGCAGCCTGTTATGCGGTTATCTCATATCAAACGGCTTATCTTAAATATTATTATCCGAAGGAATTTATGGCGGCTTCACTTACTTCAGTAAGTGATAACCCGACCAAGCTTATTGAATATATGGGCGGTCTTGCCGATATGGGTATAAAGATATTACCTCCGGATGTAAATCTTGGTGAGGGAGCATTCAGTGTAGATAAGGATGGCATAAGATTCGGACTGTCCACCATAAAAGGTGTAGGAAAAGCGGTATCTGATGCGATTGTAAGAGAGAGGACTTTAAACGGAAAATTTCTTTCTCTTGAAAACTTTATAAACAGGCTTCCGCAAAAGGATTTGAATAAGAGAAGTATTGAAGGCTTTATAAAGTCGGGAGCGCTTGACGGTATGGAGGGAAACAGACATGAAAAGATCTTGAATGCGGAACTTTTCATAGATAAGAAGTCCAAGGAGAGCAAGGCGGTAATACCGGGTCAGATGTCATTTTTTGATGTGGTAAGTGAAGAGGATAAGGATAGCTTTGTGTCTGAACTCATTCATATAGAAGAGTATCCGAAAGAAGAACTTCTAAAATATGAGATGGAAGTTATGGGAATGTACGTCAGCGGGCATCCTCTGGAAGAATATATTTTACTTTTGGAAAAACACTCCGATGCAAGAAGCATTGACTTTTATCCGGATGAAAACGGAGAGATTCCTTTAGAGTCGGGAATTAAGTTGACCATTGGCGGATTGCTGGTTGAGGTAAATAAAAGATTTACCAAAAAAGGCGATATGATGGCAATATGCACTCTGGAAGATCTGTATGGGAGAGTGGAACTTGTTGTATTTCCTAAAGCATTTGAAAACTACGGCAATGAGCTGGTAGAAGGTGGAAAAGTATTTGTTAAGGGGAGAGTTGACACCTCGGGAGAAGAGGAAGGCAAACTCATAGTAGATACTGTAAGAGAGTTCGGAAGAGTTAAAAAAGAACTTTGGATACAGTATGCCGATAAGGAAAGCTATGAAGAGGATCTTGGAAATCTTCTTACAGATATAGGTATGATGAGCGGAAATGACAGCGTAATTATATATCTGAAAAAAGAAAGAGCAAAAAAGGATCTTGGCGGTGAGTGGGGAGTGCCGGCAGATGATGCTGTCAGAATACTTGCAGAGAGACTTGGCAACGACAATGTAAAGGTTGTGGAGAAGATTTAAAATATAAAAGTCAGATATGTAACAAAACGCATAGAAAAATATTGATTATTTTAGTATAATTACTTTGTGCTCAATAGAGTAATCATAAAAGTAAGAAAGGAAATCATAGACAAAAGTCTATGCGGTTTTAATATGGCAAATAATGAATTTAGGGAAGAACTTGACCCTCAAAGCAGTGTAAACAAAGTAATAGGTATTGTTTCCGGAAAAGGTGGAGTAGGTAAAAGCCTTGTGACATCATTGATGGCTGTTAAGGCAATGTCAAAAGGTTTTAGAGTAGGTATTATAGATGCCGATATTACAGGACCTTCCATACCTAAGGCATTCGGTCTTAGCGGCAAGCTGGGAGTTACATATGATCAGCTTATGATTCCGGCAGCTACCAATACAGGAATCAATGTAGTAAGTACAAATCTCATCTTAGAGAATGAGACAGATCCGGTTATATGGAGAGGTCCTGTAATAGCAGGTGTTGTAAAGCAGTTTTGGAAGGATACAGTATGGAATAATATCGACTATATGTTTGTTGATATGCCACCCGGTACAGGTGATGTTCCGCTTACAGTTTTCCAGTCAATACCGGTTGACGGAATTATAATAGTTACAAGTCCTCAGGAGCTTGTTTCGATGATAGTTGCAAAGGCTGTAAACATGGCTAAGAAGATGAATGTTCCGATACTCGGACTGGTTGAAAATATGAGCTATTTTGAATGTCCTGACTGTGGAAGCAGACATGAGATATTTGGAAAGAGTCATATTGATGAGATTGCAAAAAAAGAAGGTTTAAAGGTGCTTGCAAAACTGCCTATAGACCCTGAGGTGGCAAGACAGGTGGATGCAGGTCTTGTGGAATATGTTGAGGCACCGTGGTTTGATGAGGCGGCAGATTATATTTTAAAATAATTATTTTGACCGGCATATACCGGTAAGAGTATGCAAAAGAAGTGGAGAGCTTATGTATATATCAAATAACCCGAATAACGAATTGGAGCAGTCCATTGTACAAGTTCCCGATTTGGTACAGATACCTGAAGAAATACACGAAATGGCACAGAAATTTCAAGAGGCCATGATGATGTATACCTGTGCGATCAGGGAAGTAAAGACAAAGTTGGAAGTTTTAAACGATGAACTGTCTGTTAAAAACAGAAGAAACCCTATAGAGGTGATAAAATCAAGAGTAAAAAAGCCGAAAAGCATTGTGGAAAAGTTAAAAAGGCGCGGACTTCCGCTTACACTTGATTCAATAGTCAATAATCTGGATGATGTGGCAGGTATAAGAGTTATCTGTTCATTTCTTGATGATATTTATGAAGTGGCGAATATGCTTACAAGACAGGACGATGTAAAACTGATTGCTGTAAAGGATTATATAAAAAAGCCGAAGGAAAACGGATATCGCTCTTACCATCTTATTATCGAGATACCGGTATTTTTCTCGGAGAAAAAGCAGCCTATGAGGGTTGAGGTACAGATAAGGACTATTGCCATGGATTTTTGGGCGAGCCTTGATCATCAGCTGAAATACAAAAAAGATTTTATTGATTCCGATGATGTTGAAAGACAGCTTAAGGAATGTGCCGATGTGATAGCAAATACGGACCAACAAATGCTTAATATAAGACAAAGCATAGAGTCAAGAGGTATAGAAGTAAGAAAACCGAGATAAAAAGTGGGGCTGTAACTTATGAAAAATTAAGTTACAGCCTTTTTGTTAATCAATAGTATATATATTGGATTTTAACCAAAGCTTCATCTTGCTGAAGCCGAACATATATATCAAAAACAGTGTGCTGGTTATTATCCATGAAAGCGGATAAGCCCAGAGTATTGTATAGAAATTCGGGAATTTCGGTACCATTACAATTATCCAGACTATTCGAAGTACGCATACACCTCCGGCGGTCATTATCATAGGTATCCAGCTGTCACCGATTCCTCTGAGAGACCCTGAGAAGATCTCAATAATAATGTATGCCGGGAAGGCGACAACCATAAAATTCAGCATATCCGTACCTATCTTTAACACATTCTCGTCCTTGGTAAACAGGGTATAAATACTTCTTCCAAAGAGCTTTAACATTATCATTACTATTCCGGTAACTACGACAGATAAAATCATTCCGTATATTATTCCTTTTTTTACTCTTTCTTTATTACCGTAGCCGAAGTTTTGTCCGGTGAAGGTGGTAACGGAGATTCCGAGAGACTGTATAGTCATCCAAAAGAGAGTGTCTATTTTACCGTAGGCGGTAAAGGCGGCAATTGTATCGGTACCGAGACTGTTTATAGATGCTTGAATAAGTATATTTGCAATGGTGTACATGGCAGACTGCATTCCTGCGGCAGTACCTATACTTATCATTTTCCTGAGCTCCGAAAAATTTATTTGTAAATTTTTTAATCTTAATTTTAATGCATCATTTCTTTTATAGAGCACTATAATAACCAATACTGCACTGATTATTTGCGATGTAACGGTTGCAATTGCTGCACCTGTTACGCCCATATTCATATAGCGTATCAATATAATGTCTAAAACTATATTCACAAAACAGCTTATAACAAGGAATATAAGCGGAGTTTTGGAATCACCTACAGCACGAAGAAGTCCGGCTCCCATATTGTAGATAAGATTAGGTGCAAGTCCCAGAAAGTATATTTGAAGATAGGGTAATGCCATAGACATCATATCATCCGGAATATTCATATTTGCAAGCATTGTCTTTGAAAATATTATACCTAATATACTGACTATGATTCCCACTATAAGTGAAAATGCAATTGAAGTATGAACGCATATACTTACAAGCCTATCATTTTTTGCACCATAGTGTTGTGAGACGATTACACTGAAACCGGAGGATAATCCTACAAAAACGCCTATAAAAAGATTGATTATTGTACTTGTGGTTCCACCTACGGCCGCAAGTCCGAGCTTTCCGACATTTTGACCTACGATAACGGCATCTGCAGTGTTATACAGCTGTTGGAAGAAAGTTCCAAGGAGTATGGGGAAGAAGAATAATAAAAGCCCGAAGGTAATATTCCCCTTGGTCATATCCTGCTTCTTGGTTTGTTGCATAAATATCCTTTCTTTTATATCATTTCTTCAGGTTTAAATACCTCATCAAATTTTTCCTCTGTCATAAGATTCATGACAAGAGTCGCCTCTTTCAGAGAAATATTTTTCTCATGTGCAAGCTTGGCAACTTTTGCAGCGTTCTCATATCCGATATATGGACTGATTGCGGTTACAAGCATCAGTGAATTATGCAGATTTTCATGCATTTTTTGTTTGTTTGCCTTGATACCGCACACACAGTGAACTCTGAATGAGTCCATTCCTTCAGATAAAATTCTGACAGACTGAAGGAAGTTATGGATAAGCACAGGCATAAATACATTCAGCTCAAAATTTCCCTGGCTTGATGCCATATTTACAGCCGTATTATTTGACATTACCTGTACACATACCATAGTCATTGACTCACACTGAGTCGGATTTACTTTTCCGGGCATTATTGAGCTTCCGGGTTCGTTTTCAGGAATAAATATTTCACCCAAACCGCATCTTGGACCGCTTGAAAGCCATCTTATATCATTTGCTGTTTTCATCAAATCGCCTGAAAGAGATGAAAGTGCTCCATGTACAAAGGCAAGTTCGGATTTTGAAGTTAAAGCATGGAATTTATTGCTGTCGGTGACAAAATCTTTACCGGTAAGTTTTGAGATATTCTTTGCAACCAGAGTGTCAAATCCCTTAGGAGCATTGAGGCCCGTACCTACAGCAGTGGCACCGAGAGCAAGCTTTTTTATAAAGGGAAGCGCACTTTCTATTTGCTTGTAATCATTTTCAAGGGAAGCCCTCCATCCGCTTATCTCCTGTGAAAAGGCGATAGGAGTGGCATCCTGTAAATGTGTTCTTCCGGATTTTACAATTCCTTTATTTTCCTCTTCAAGTTTTTTAAATGCCAGTATAAGCTTCTCTAAAGAAGGCAGGAGTTTATCCTGTACTTCCAAGACTGCGGCTATATGCATTGCGGCGGGGAAGGTGTCGTTTGAACTTTGTGACATATTTACATCATCATTCGGATGCAAAAGCTTTTTACCCAAAATCTTATTTCCTCTATTGGTAATTACCTCATTTACATTCATATTGCTTTGAGTACCGCTGCCGGTCTGCCATACGGAGAGCGGAAAGTGCTCGTCAAGTTTACCTTCAAGTATTTCATTGCAAACCTTACTTATAATGTTTGACTTTTCCTCCGTCAATTTTCCAAGTTCAAGATTTGTAGCGGCACAGGCTGATTTCAGATATGCAAATGCTCTTATAACCTCCATCGGAATTTTTTCGGTACCGATTTTAAAGTTTGAAAGACTTCTTGCTGTTTGAGCGCCGTAATATTTGTCCACAGGTACTTCAATACTGCCCATAGAGTCATGCTCTATACGATATTCCATAGTTTTCTCCTAACATCATTTATGCTATAATCAGTTTAACAAAAAACAAAATAAAAAAACAGGTCAATAAATGAAAATAAAAAAACAAGAGTCAAGATTTTTAATAATACTGGACATATTGATGCAATTGGCAGTGATACTTTCACTTGCATGGTTTGTGGTGTATATATTTGGAGCAAAAACCTTTATGGTCGGTCAGTCCATGTCACCGCAGATAGAGCAGGGAGAGGCTGTACTTATAAATAAAGCCACATATACTTTTTTAAAACCTAAAAGATATGATTTGATAGCATTTCAAAATACAGACGGAAGAGTGTGTATCAGAAGAGTCATAGGGCTTCCCGGTGAAAGTGTTAATATAAGAGAAGGTTTGGTTTATATAGACGGTGAAGTATTGGATAAATTTTTTGAGGCTTCATCAGGCGGTTTGGCTGCAGACGAAATTAAGTTGGCAAGTAATGAATATTTTGTATTGGGTGATAACAGAGTCGGAAGTGAAGACTCAAGGATCTCAACAATAGGAAATGTGACGGAAGATATGATCATAGGTAATGCATGGATTAGAGTATTGCCTGTAAAAAGGATAGGTTTTATAAAATAGAGCCTTATGAAAGGATAGTTTATGAAGATACAATGGTACCCGGGTCATATGACTAAGGCAAAAAGAGCCATGTCGGATGCTATAAAACTTGTGGATATTATTATAGAGATGACGGATGCCAGAGCACCTGAGGCTACAAGAAATCCGGAAATTATGGAACTTGGATCCAATAAGTCCAGAATTATTATATTAAATAAAGCCGATCTCTCCGATGAGAGTGCGAACAACAGATGGGCAAGCCATTATAAGGAGCAGGGTTATGAGTGCATGTTTATGGACTCCAGAAAGAAAAACGGAGTAAATGTTTTGATAAAGGCTATAGAGAATGTTTCAAAGGATAAGAGAGAAAGAGACGCCAAGAGAGGAATTAAAAACAGACCTGTAAGAGCAATGGTGGCAGGTATTCCGAATGTCGGCAAGTCAACACTTATAAACTCGGTTTCAGGTAGAGCAATGGCAAAGACCGGAAATAAGCCGGGAGTAACTAAGGGAAATCAGTGGATAAAACTTAAAGGTCAGATAGAACTTTTGGATACTCCGGGAATACTTTGGCCAAAGTTTGAAGATGAAAACATCGGAGAGATGATTGCATTTATCGGCTCTATAAACGATATGATCATAGATATTAGAGAGCTGGGGCTTGAACTTATTAAATGGTTTATAAAGAATAAGCCTGAGATACTTACAGAAAGATTTGAGATGGAAGACGGTGATGATGAAAATGCCGTTTTAATAAAAATAGCAAACTTAAGAGGTTGTACAAAGAAGGGCAATGAGCTTGACTATGATAAGGCCGCAGGTATCTTTGTAAATGAGTTCAGGTCGGGAAAACTTGGAAGAATTACATTACAAATGCCGTAGGGAAACAGGATGAGGAAAATAAGTGAAGAAAAACTTGCCCTTGAGAGAGTAAGACTTGAGGGCATGAGAGAATTTGAAAATAAATACAGCGATTTAGCATATGTGGCAGGTATAGACGAGGCAGGAAGAGGGCCGCTTGCAGGTCCTGTGGTGGCAGCAGCGGTAATTTTACCGAAGGATATATTCCTTCCTTTTTTAAATGATTCCAAAAAGGTGACGGAAAAAAGAAGAGATGTTTTATTTGATGAAATAAAGCAAAACGCCATAGCATACGGTATAGGTATTGCTTCAAATACTTTGATAGATGAGATAAATATATTACAGGCTACTTATGAGGCAATGAGAGAGGCTATAAATGCACTGGAAAAAACACCTGATGTTTTACTGGTGGATGCCGTACATATACCTGATATAAATATAAAGCAGGTGGGTATAGTAAAAGGAGATGCCAAGAGTGTAAATATAGCTGCAGCAAGTATACTTGCAAAGGTCACCAGAGACAGGATTATGGTAGAGTATGATAAAATTTATCCGGAGTACGGCTTTGCATCAAACAAGGGTTACGGTACGGCAACACATATAGCGGCTTTAAAGGAAGTAGGACCATGTGCTATACACAGAAAATCATTTATAGGAAATTTTGTAAGTGAATAAAAGAGGAATAGGAAACAAGGGGGAGGCAATTGCTGCCTCTTTTCTTGAAAATAACGGGATTGTAATACTTGAAAGAAACTACCAAAACAGATTCGGTGAGATAGATATTATCGCCAGAGAAGGAAATGTATTATTATTTATAGAAGTAAAGTACAGGAAAGATGAAAGCTTCGGATATCCGCTTGAGTCTGTAGGATATTTTAAGCAACAGAAAATAAGAAAACTTGCAAGGTACTATCTTAATGAAAAGCATTATTTCATGCACAGTATAAGATTTGACTGTATAGGAATAATGGGCGAGAAGATAGACTGGATAAAAGGAGCATTTTATTGAGTATAAAGATATTAAAAAAGAATGATAAAAATATTTTGAAACTGAAAAAGGCGGAAAACGGAGTGGAATATTTTTCGTTTGAAGCATTGGAAAAATATACCGAGCTTATTAACGGGTTTTCCACAAGGATAGGAGGAGTAAGTGAAGGACCTTATGCCTCCATGAATTTAAGCTTTAGCAGAGAGCCTGATAATAAAGAGGGTGTGCTTGAAAATTATAAAAGAATGGCAAAAGCCCTTGGCGTAAAAGAAGACAGTTTTGTGCTCTCATATCAGGAGCATTCCACCAATGTAAGAGTAGTGGATAAAAGTGATATGGGTAAGGGAGTATCGGTTGAAAGAGACTACAGAAATATTGACGGACTGATAACTGATGAGAGAGGCATTACCTTGGGAGCTTTTTTTGCAGACTGTATTCCGCTTTATTTTTATGACAAAGAAAAACAGGTGATAGGACTTGCGCATTCGGGGTGGAGAGGTACATGTAAGAAAATGGGTGCGGTAATGATAGATGAGATGGCAAAAAAATTCGGTACGGATGCAAAGGATGTAATTGCCTGTATAGGTCCGGGGATTTGTCAAGACTGCTATCAGGTAAGCGAAGATGTGTATGAAGAGTTTTCAAAAAACTTTAAAAGTGAAGATATCGAGAGTATTTTCAGAGAAGACGGAGAGGATCATTTCAGACTTTCACTTTGGAAAGCAAATGAAATAGTATTAAAAGAGGCGGGAGTTTTACCTGAGAATATATTTACATCAAATATTTGTACCGCCTGCAATCCGGATTTACTTTATTCCCATAGAATAATGGGAGATATAAGAGGAAATATGGCCGCATTTTTGGCGTTAAAATAAATTATTGTCTAACTGTAACCTTGGACTTGCTAAAAGTCGATAAAGTAATTATACTGTTAATATTTGAATAAAGGAGGCTATATGGAAGATTTTTTCAAGAAGTTAAGCATATATGGAAGTATTGCTAAAGAAGAAGGACAGAAAATAGCACAGAATGCTTTAAATAAGGGCAGAGAAATTGCCGATATTACAAAGCTCAAAAGAGACATAAAGATAGAAGAGGATATTATAAAGTCCTACAAAATGGTTATAGGAGAGTATGTAGCAGCCAATGATCTTTTAAAAGATGATGAGCTGGTATTTGATCAGAGATCAAAGATACTTGAATGCCAAAAGAAATTAGATGAGTTGAATGCAAAGCTTGAAGAAATGAGCAAAAGCAATAGATAGGTATAAGGAGAATATGATGAAACCATACGCAGAATTGACAAAAGAGGAACTTTTGGAGCTTAAGAAAAGCTTGAAGGCTGAATATAAGGCAATGCAAAACAGAGACTTAAAGCTTGATATGAGTAGAGGAAAGCCTTCACAGGAGCAGCTTGATATCTCTATGGGACTTATGGATGTACTTACATCAGATAAGGACCTTATGAGCGAGAACGGTTCGGATTGCAGAAACTACGGTGTACTTGACGGTATCCCTGAGGCAAAGGAACTTATGGGTGATATGATGGAGGTTCCTGCAGATAACCTTATTATCTATGGAAACTCAAGTCTTAATGTAATGTATGACTGTATTTCAAGATCATATACTCATGGAGTAATGGGCTCTACACCTTGGTGTAAGCTTGACAAGATAAAATTCCTTTGTATAGTACCCGGTTATGACAGACATTTTGCAATAACTGAGTATTTCGGATTTGAGAATGTATGCGTACCTATGCTTGAGAGCGGTCCCGATATGGATATGATAGAGGAGCTTGTACAAAAAGATGATTCCATAAAGGGAATCTGGTGTGTACCGAAGTATTCAAACCCTACAGGAAACTCATACTCTGACGAAGTTGTAAGAAGATTTGCAAGATTAAAGCCGGCAGCTAAGGATTTCAGAATTTACTGGGATAATGCATATACAATTCACCATCTCTATGATCTTGATCAGGATCATCTTATAGAGATTTTGGCTGAGTGTAAGAGAGCGGGAAATCCGGACCTTGTGTATAAGTTTGCTTCAACATCTAAGGTTACATTCCCGGGTTCAGGTATTGCGGCACTTGCCACATCACATAACAACCTTGAGGATATTAAAAACCAGTTAAAGAATCAGACAATCGGTCATGACAAGGTAAATCAGCTCAGACATGTAAGATATTTTAAGGATATTCACGGTATGGTAGAGCATATGAGAAAGCATGCCGACTCACTCAGACCTAAGTTTGAGATGGTAATAGATACACTTGAAAAAGAGCTTGGCGGTCTTGGTATAGCAAGCTGGACAAAGCCGAAGGGCGGATACTTTATCTCTTTTGATACAATGGACGGATGCGCAAAGGAAGTTGTATCAAAATGTAAAAAAGCAGGTGTTGTAATGACAGGTGCAGGAGCTACATTCCCTGGTGGAAAAGATCCTGATGATAAGAATATTCGTATCGCTCCTTCATTCCCGCCTGTAGCGGATTTGGAGATAGCCGCAAACCTTCTGTGTCTATGTACAAAGATGGCGGCAGTTGATAAACTCTTAGGAGAATTATAATGATTAGTGCAAATGGAATAACCCTCAGATTAGGGAAGAAAGCCCTTTTTGAAGATGTTAATATAAAATTTACACCGGGTAACTGCTATGGACTTATAGGTGCAAACGGTGCGGGAAAGTCAACATTCCTTAAGATACTCTCAGGACAGATAGAACCTACAAACGGTGATATAGTAATAACACCGGGAGAGAGACTTTCATTCTTGGAGCAGGACCATTTCAAATATGATACATATACTGTTTTGGATACAGTAATAATGGGAAATGCAAGACTGTATGAGATAATGAAGGAAAAAGATGCAATATATGCAAAGCCTGACTTTACCGAAGAAGACGGTATAAAGGCGGCTGACCTTGAAGGTGAGTTTGCAAATATGAACGGTTGGGAGGCCGAATCCGATGCGGCGGCACTTCTGAACGGACTTGGAGTCGATACGGAACATCACTATACACTGATGAGTGATATGCCGTCAAACCTTAAGGTGAAGGTACTTCTTGCAAAGGCACTCTTCGGTAATCCTGATATACTCTTACTTGACGAGCCTACAAACCACCTTGATTTGGATGCTATTGCCTGGCTTGAAGAGTTCCTTATAAACTTTGAAAACACAATTATAGTTGTATCTCATGACAGATATTTCCTTAATAAAGTCTGTACAATGATTGCAGATATTGACTATGGCAAGATACAGCTCTATGCCGGAAACTACGATTTCTGGTATGAGTCAAGTCAGCTTATGGTTCGCCAGATGAAGGAAGCCAACAGAAAGAAAGAAGAAAAGATCAAGGAGTTGCAGGAATTTATCCAAAGATTCTCTGCAAATGCTTCAAAATCAAAGCAGGCTACATCCAGAAAGAGAGCTTTGGAAAAAATCGAGCTTGATGATATTAAGCCTTCTTCAAGAAAATATCCATATATCGACTTCAGGCCTGCAAGAGAGATAGGTAATGAAGTTCTTACAGTTGAGAATCTTTCAAAGACTATCGACGGAGAGAAGATACTTGATAATATCAGCTTTGTGTTAAACAGAGAGGATAAGGTAGCACTTGTAGGACCTAATGAGAAGGCAAAGACTGTACTTTTTAAAATCCTTGCAGGAGAGATGGAGCCTGACAGTGGAAGCTATAAATGGGGTCTTACCACTACACAGAGCTATTTCCCTAAGGATAATACAAAGGATTTCTCGGGTGATGAGACAATAGTTGACTGGCTTACAGGATATTCTGAGATAAAGGATGCTACATATGTAAGGGGCTTCCTTGGAAGAATGCTCTTTGCAGGTGAAGACGGTGTAAAGAAAGTGAATGTACTCTCAGGAGGAGAGAAGGTTCGTTGCATGCTCTCAAAGCTTATGATAAGCGGAGCAAATGTACTTATACTTGACGAGCCTACCGACCACCTTGATATGGAGTCTATTACAGCACTCAATACAGGACTTGAAAAGTTCAAGGGTGTACTTATTTTCTCATCAAGAGATCATCAGGTAGTTCAGACTACTGCAAACAGAATTATGGAGATCATTAACGGAAGTCTTATAGACAAGATTACAACCTATGATGAATACCTTGAGTCTGATGAGATGGCAAGAAAGAGATTTACATATACAGTTTCAGCAGATGAAGAGAGTGATGATTGATATGGCAAGTACAAAGAAAATGATTTCATGGAATGTCAACGGACTTAGAGCCGCTGTTACCAAGGGATTCTTAGACTTCTTTAGAGATATTGATGCCGATATTTTTTGCATACAGGAGTCAAAGCTCTCAGAAGGTCAAATAGAGCTTGATTTGCCGGGATATTATGACTATTGGAACTATGCGCAAAAAAAAGGTTACTCCGGTGTAGCTGTTTTTACAAAAGATAAGCCACTAAATGTAACTTACGGCATCGGTATAGAGGAACATGATAATGAAGGAAGAGTTATTACGGCGGAGTATGAGGACTTTTATCTTATCACCTGCTATACTCCAAACTCTCAAAGGGGCCTTACAAGACTTGACTACAGAATGACTTGGGAGGATGCTTTCCTCTCCTATATCTTAAAGCTTGAAGAAAAAAAGCCGGTAATATTCTGTGGTGATTTGAATGTTGCTCATAAAGAGATAGATTTGAAGAATCCTAAGACCAATAGGAAAAATGCCGGATTTACAGATGAGGAAAGAGGCAAGATGGATGTTATTTTGACCTCAGGCTTTTGTGACAGCTTCAGAGTACTGTATCCGGATAAAACGGATGCTTACTCATGGTGGTCCTACATGGGCGGTGCAAGAGCAAAGAATGTCGGTTGGCGTATTGACTATTTTATAGTTTCTGATAAATTAAAAGATAGAATAAAGGAAGCTAAGATACATAGTGATATCTTAGGTTCGGATCATTGTCCGGTAGAACTGGATATCGAAATATAAATATATAATTTAAAGGAGGTGCGTTATGGTAGTTCAGAAGGAGAGAGGTAGAAGTTATTCTTATCCGCTTGGTATAACTGTGACGCCCTCTTATTTTTGTGTAAAGGTTATAAGAAAATGTGAACGACTTTATTTAAACCTTTATGAAAGAAATGAAGAAGCTCCTGTAGAAAGAATAGAGTTTCCTAAGGAATCAAGAATAGGAGATGTGTGGTTTTTACAGATAAATACACGTCTTAAGAAAACTTTTGAGTATGCTCTTGAAGATGAAAAAGGACTTTTTCCGGATGAATACGGTAAATGTTTTTCAGGTAGAGACAGTTTCGGTAAAACAAGCCTTATGGATAATCCAAGAAGATGTCCGGTATTTATAAGTGAATTTGATATGGAGAATGATCTTGAAAATAACTTGGATAATAAAACTTTGGATGAAGCATTTATTTACAGGCTTCATATAAGAGGTTTTACAAAATCAAACAGCTCAAAGGTTGTGGACAAGGGTACATTTAAAGGACTTATAAGTAAGGTAGACTACTTAAAAGACCTTGGCGTGGATTTTGTGGATATAATGCCTGCTACCGAATTTGATGAATTTATAAGAGTCGGTGGAAGCTGGATTTCTCTTTTTGATAAGGAGAAGAAGGTAAAACAGGAAAAAATCAGAATAAACTATTGGGGATACGCAAACAGTTTAAACTTTGCACCTAAGGCTAGCTTTTCTACAAGAAAAAACAGAAATCCTGTAAATGAATATAAGCTTATGGTGAAATCTCTGCATGAAGCAGGTATCGGAGTTATACAGGAATTTTTCTTTGCCAAGAAGAATATCAGCTATATAATTGATGTATTAAGATACTGGAAAATAGAATATCATATAGACGGTTTTCATCTCACAGGAGTTGACTACTGTGAGGATATTGTAAAAGATCCTTATCTTCTTGAGTGCAAATTTATCTTTACAAATAAGATATATGAAAGTAAGAACAAAAACATTATCTCTATGGATTATGATTATATGAATAATATGAGAAAATATCTGAAGGGTGATGAGGGAATGGTTCCTTTCGTTGCGAATGTGATTGCAGATAAGAGTAATTATATGAATTTTATTGCAGATATCAACGGATTTTCATTTGCTGATATATACAGATATGATTATAAGCATAATGAAGACAATGGAGAGGACAATGCAGACGGATCAAATATGAACTTCTCCTGGAACTGCGGATTTGAGGGTGATACCAAAAAAACTCAGGTGCTTAATCTAAGAAAAAGGATGTATTTGAATGCGGTTTTACTTTTGATGATATCAAAAGGTACTCCATGTATATGCAGCGGCGATGAGGTACTACAGTCAAAGAACGGAAATAATAATACATACTGTCAGGACAATGATATAAGCTATTTCAATTGGAAGCTCGTAAACAAGAATAAGGATTTTCTTGACTTTGTAAGGGCTATGCTTGAATTCAGAAGAGAGTATATTTTGGGTGGGGAAAAGTCGAAAACCTCTGTTCACGGTATGCAGGTGTGGAAACCGGATTTTGAATACTATAACAGACAGATGGGAATACTTATAGAAGGAAAACAGGATATATATATTATCTTAAATATGCATTGGGACAGACATGAGTTTTCTCTTCCTACTATAAAGAGGGGAAGCTCTTGGAAGATATTGGTAAATACGGATGATATAAATACTCCTTTTAAGAAAGAAGCTGTAAATACAAAAGACCAAAGAAAGATATCGGTTGAAGGCAGAAGCTGTATGGTACTTATTGCCGAAGAAGATAAAAAGGCGGATGTAAGAAAGAAGAAGGTATGAATGTAATTATTATAGCGGCAGTTGCGGTAGCGACAATAACGGTTTCTCTAATGATGAATATATCAAGGCCTAAGAGTTCCGAGGATGATATGGCTGAATACTCAAAGTCTAAAGAGGATAAAAAAGAGTTTTCAAAGCCAAGCCTTAAAAAGGGATTTCAGGAAGAGGCAAGTGTAAAATGCATGGTTGCAAATGCCACATGTTCCCGTTTAAAATATATGGATTTTAAAGGCGATATTTATGATGTGAAGTATGACGGTAAAAATGTTAACATCGAAAGAGAAACCGAAAAAGATGATACATTAAAGGATTATAAGATAGAAAAAGCCTATATGCAGGGAGGTTTTTCTCTTATAGAGGGCAATGAAACAGCCGAGAGAATAAATAACTTCAATCAAAATATGAAGCATATAAGGGTTTATGATAAAGACGACAATGAGTATAAGTCCATAACCTTTAAACAGGGTATAAATGATTTTGTCGATATAAAAACTCTTGATGAACTGTGCGACTTTTTGAAAAAAGAAGTTCCACAGGGCGGTATTGTTTTAGATAAACTTGTAAAAATAGGATTCGGAAAGAGAAACTTGTGGACAACCTTCAGCTATGATTACGGGGACGGCAGAAGTAAAGTTATAAAAAAAGATGATACCCTGAAGTTTGAAGATTTGTTTGAAAGATGGGAATAAAGAGAAGTCACAAAAGTTGAAGCTTTTGTGACTTTTTTAGTGGGATAACATTGATAAAAATTATACAATAATTATTAAATTTAAATATATATTTATAAAAATTGGGTTGAAAAGCATAATGTTTTCATATAAAATAGAGATAAATAATTAAATATCGTAACAAAATTAAGGAGGGAATATGAGAAAGAGCTTAAGAAATTTAGGCAGTTTGTTATTGGTATGTAGTTTGGTCGGCATGAGTTTGACAGGTTGTTCACAGAAAGCGGAGGAAAAGACGGCAAGTGATACTGCGAGTGAGGCGGTAGCAGAGAACAAAGAGTTCTCTTATCCTATGAAAACAGATAAGACATTGACTTATTGGATTCCACTTAATGTCAATGTTTCGGCTAATTACGGAAATCTTGGAGAAACCGATTTTTATAAAAATCTGCACGAGCAATCCGGAATTGCTGTAGAGTACAAGCATCCTGCACTTGGTCAGGAAAAAGAGCAGTTCAATCTTATGCTGCTGGATGAGGAGTTACCCGATATTGTAGAATGGGAGTGGTTCGGATATGAAGGCGGACCGCAAAAGGCTATTGATGACGGTGTAATAATTCCTTTGAATGATGTATTTGACAAGTATTGCCCGAATATAAAGGCATATTTAAAGGATCATCCGGATGTGGACAAAATGATAAGAACAGACAATGGTGATTATTACTGCTTCCCGTTTATAAGAGGCGGAGACCTTCTGCTTACAAGTATGGGACCGATGCTTAGAGGTGACTGGCTTGATGAACTTGGTCTTGAAGTACCGAAGACCGTGGATGAATGGGAAACAGTGCTTACAGCTTTCAAAGAGAAAAAGGGGGCTACAGGAGCATTTGCCTACTGGTATTCAGTACCGGATCTTACAAACAACAATCCTTTTGCCTGTGCATATGGTGCAAGAAGAACATTCTATTTAAAGGACGGTAAGATTGTATACGGTGCTATAGAAGATTCATATAAAAATTATCTTCAAAAGATGAGTGAGTGGATGAAGGCCGGACTTTTAGATCCGGATCTTGCAACACTTACAAACGATCAGGTAGCGGCAAAGATAACAAGCGGAGCAGCAGGTGCATCATTTGCCTGGGGCGGCAGCGGCATGGGAAACTGGACTAAGGCCGGAAAAGAGACAAATCCTGATTTCAGACTTGTCGGAGCGCCATATCCTACACTGGAAGCAGGACAGAAACCTGAAATGGGACAAAGAGATAATTTCTATCCGGGCGGACTTGGATGTGCGGCAATTACAACAAGCTGTAAGGATGTGGAAGTGGCAGCAAGACTCTTGGATTACGGATACAGTGAAGCCGGACATGTGCTTTTTAATTTCGGTAAAGAGGGAGTGAGCTATGAGATGAAAGACGGCAAGTATACATATACAGACCTCTTACTCAATAATCCGAATATGTCTATAACTCATTCTATGGCAGGACATGTAAGAGCAAATTATAACGGACCTTTTGTTCAGGATGAAGAATACATACTACAGTATTTCTCACTGGATGAACAAAAAGAGGCACTAAAGCTTTGGTCGGATACAAATATGAAGAAGTATACAATACCGCCTATAACTCCTAACGCGGAAGAGAGTAAGGAGATAGCAAGAATAATGACTGAAGTAAATACATATAGAGATGAATGTACATTAAAGTTTATTCTTGGAACTATGGATATGTCTGAATGGGACAATTATGTAAGTACAATAAAGTCAATGGGAATTGACAAGGTATTGGAAATGGAGAATGCGGCATTGGAAAGATATAATGCAAGATAGTAAAATATGATATTTGACAGGCCGATGCTTTTTTGCATCGGCTTGCAAAGGTGATAATATGAAGAATACGATATTTTCTAAAATAAAAAAAGATTTAAAACTGAATAAAAGTTTGTATATTTTAGTTCTACCGGTTTTGATATTTTATATTATATTTCACTATAAACCAATGTATGGTGCGGTTATTGCATTTATGGACTACAATCCGAGACTTGGAATAAAGGGAAGTGAATGGGTAGGTTTTGCGCAGTTCATAAGATTTTTTAACAGCCCGTATTTTGTAAGAATACTGAGAAATACAGTTTTATTGAGCGTATACGGAATTATCTTCGGATTTCCCGCACCTATAATACTTGCGCTGCTTTTAAATGAATTGAAACAAAAGAAGTTTAAAAAGACTGTTCAGACAGCAACATATTTGACGCATTTTATTTCATTGGTTGTGGTAACCGGAATTATAAAAGAGTTTACACAAAGCACCGGACTTATAAATGATATAATTGAGTTTTTCGGCGGTACAAGAACATCGCTTATTCAAAATCCTGCACTTTACAGGACAATATATATCACCTCTGATATATGGCAGGAAATAGGTTGGGGTTCAATAATATATCTGGCGGCATTGTCAGGTATAGATGAGCAACTGTATGAGGCGGCATCTATAGACGGTGCAAACAGATGGGATAAACTTTTACATGTTACTTTGCCGGGAATAAGCACAACTATAATTATTATGCTTATATTAAGGCTTGGTCAAATCCTTGGATCAAGCTATGAAAAGACAATACTTTTATATAATGAGGCAACTTATGAAACAGCGGATGTTATTGCCTCATATATTTACAGAGTGGGTATATTAGAGAGAAACTGGAGTTATTCAACAGCAATAGGTCTGTTTAATTCAGGTATAAATTTTATATTCCTGCTGGTGGCAAATAAACTGAGTAAAAAAATCAGTGAAACAAGTCTGTGGTAAGGAGGGATAATGAAAAAGAAAAATTCTAATTCATTCAGTATATTTAATCTGTTTAATATATGTATTTTATCCATACTTGCTTTGTTATGTATATATCCCATATGGTATGTTCTGACGGCTTCTCTATCAAACGGAAATCTGATCATGCAGCACAGCGGTTTACTTTTGCTCCCGATAAAGCCGAATATAGCGGCATATATTGCGGTGTTTAAAAATAAAATGATTTTATCAGGTTATTTGAATACTATAAAAATTCTTATTATAAGTTTGATATTGCAAATAACAATGACATCAATAGGAGCTTACTTCTTTTCAAGAGAGAGAGTATTATTCAAGAAGCCTTTGATGTTTATTATCACTCTGACTATGTTTATAAGCGGCGGAATGATACCTTTTTATCAAAACTTAAGATCATTACATTTGATGAACAGCCATTGGGGGCTTATTCTTCCTTTTATGATAAGTACCTACAATATGATTATTTTAAAGACATCATTTGAAAGTATACCGAAGTCACTCAGTGAGGCTGCAAGAATAGACGGAGCAGGACATATAAGAATTCTGTTTTCAATAGTATTGCCGCTTTCAAAGCCCGTACTTGCGGTTATGCTTTTATACTACGGTGTAGGTGTATGGAACGGATGGTTTTGGGCTTCCACAATACTTACAGACAGATCCATGTATCCGCTTCAGGTTATACTTAGAGAGATACTTTTATCAAATGATACTTCGGTTATGACACAGGGAGTATCTTCAGGAGATTTGGAAGCGGTGGGAGCAACGATAAGGTATGCGACCGTTATCGTTGCAACTTTGCCGATACTATGTGCATATCCTTTCTTACAAAAGTATTTTACAAAGGGTATTATGATAGGTGCAGTGAAAGAATAAATTATGAAATATTTTGAAGCAATAAGAATACATTTTGAAGAATTTAAGAGGGATATAGAAAACTATAGCAGGGAATTATTGTATAAAGAGTTACCTGTACTTAGTGATGAAGATTTTTTACTGTATGAACAGACCGGAAACAGACTTATATATGAAAAACTATATTTTGAGAGAAGAAAATTTTTGAATGTATTCTTCTTTGTCACATTATGGCATAAGGAAAAGATATATATAAAAAAGCTTGAAGAGATAATATACACAATATGTAAAGAAGATACATGGGCTTTGCCTGCACATGTTGATATGAGTAAAGACGACAGAAAGTATACAATAGATTTATTTGCGGCTGAAACTGCGCAGGCCCTGTCATGTATATACCATTATTTGGGTAAGATATTATCTGAGGAATGTACGGACATTATAAAAGAAAATGTGTGGAATAGGATAATAAAACCTTATGTGGAAAGCGAATACGGATATCACAGATGGGAAAACCTGGATAACAACTGGATTTCCGTATGTGCATCAAGTATAGGCAGCGCTGTATTGTATCTGCCTGATGATAAAGGTATAAGAGATAAAATACTTGACAGAGTCAAACTTTGTCTGGACAAATATATCGGAGGATTCAGTGAAGACGGTGTATGTCTTGAGGGGATGAGCTATTTTACATATGGTATGGAATATTTTTTCGGCTTTGCAAGGCAGCTGTATGAATATACGGATGGTGAAAAAAACTTGTATACCGATAAGAGACTTGAAAATATTGTATTGTTTCAGCAAAACTGCTTTTTACCGGGTGGTAACACTATAAGTTTTTCCGACGGCTTGGCCAATGACAGATTCAGACTTGGACTCAGTTGCTTTTTAAAGAGTAAATTTAAGGGCTTTGAAATTCCACCTATAGATTTTGCTATGAAATTTGACACTGATAGTTGCTATAGATTTATGGCAAATCTTCAAGATGATTTATGGGTGAGTGAATTTTTAGAAGATAAAAAAAATGAAGAGCACATAAAAAAAGATGAGTACAAATTTATCCTTTATAAGGAAGCACAGTGGGCTGTATGGAATAGTGGTGATACCGGATTGGCGCTTAAAGGTGGAAACAATAATGAGCCTCATAATCACAATGATATCGGAAGTTTTATACTAAGCTATGCCGGAGAAATATTCCTTACAGATCTTGGATGTGGTGAGTATACAAAGGATTATTTTAAAGATGATACAAGGTATAAAATATTTAATAACAGAAGTATTTCGCATAATGTACCTCTTATAAACGGCAAGGAGCAAAAAGCGGGTGACAAATATAAATGTTCAAGTTTTGAATCGCCAAAAGTCGGACAGGTTAAAATGTCTTATGCAAAGGCTTATGGTTTTGAGAATATTAAACTTTACAGGAATGTGGAATGCTACAGTCATGATAAGTATATTGTTATAGAGGATATATTGGAAAGCCGCTCTGAGAAATACAGTTTAACTGAAAATCTGGTGACAAATATAAAGCCTGAAATTAAAGACAACAGAATCCTTTTACATGGAAAAAGGGCATTGCTATGTATAGATGTAGAAAATAAAAGAAATATAAATATAAATGAAGTATGTTTCAGTAACCACAACGGTGTGGAAGAGAGAGTATGGCAGATACAGTTTGACTGCGAAACTAAGGATGACAATTGTCGTATTGAGCTTAAGTTAAGTTTTCACAAAAAAATTAAGTAAGTTTTCAATTTACTATTGACAAAACTGACCTGATAGAGTATCCTATTAAAGTCAGTTTTGGGTTATCGCCAAATGGTAAGGCACTGGACTCTGACTCCAGCATTTCTAGGTTCGAATCCTAGTAGCCCAGCTTTTACAACTCCCATTCAAACAAAGATGTTTGTGGGAGTTTTTTAGTATATACAGACGAGGATTTTTTATGAAGAAGGTAGCACTTGCAGGGACTGAAAGCTTGACAAATTATATAGATGCATTAAAAGAAAACGATATAGAAGTTATCGCAACTCTTGATGTGGATGAAGCCATAAAATGTGACGGTTTGCTTCTTCCCGGTGGTGGAGATATAGATCCTGTTTACTATGGTGAAGAAATGAACGGATCAGACGAGCCTGATAGAGAGCTTGACAAAGCACAAAGAGATATTTTGGATGCATTTGTAAAGGCAAAAAAGCCTATCTTAGGCATTTGCAGAGGTATGCAGCTTATAAATATATACTTTGGCGGAAGTTTACATCAGGATCTTGTAACAAGAGATATCCATACAAGAAAAAATGATAATGACAGCATACACAGTGTAAAAAGTGTAGAAGAAGGAAATTTGTTTGAAAAATTTTACGGTAAAACTTTCAATATAAACTCCGCACATCACCAAGGCGCAAAAAAACTCGGGAAAGGACTGAAAGAGGTTTTACGCTCCGAGGACGGAGTATGTGAAGCCGTTATACATGAAGAATTACCGATTATAGCTACACAGTTTCATCCTGAGAGAATGTCTTATAAACAAAGAAGAGATGATGCGGTAGTAGGTGAGGAAATTTTTGAGTATTTCAAATCTCTTTTAAAATAAGAGACTGTGAGGTAAGGTAGTCAAATGTATTCATTTAATGAAAGAATCAGATATAGTGAGTTGGGGGAGAATGGAGAGCTGTCTTTGGTAGGACTTTTGAATTTGTTTCAGGACTGTTCAACATTTCAATCCGAGGACCTTGGACTTGGAATAAAATATTTACAAGGAAAAAAGGAAGCCTGGTGGGTTAATTCCTGGCAGATAGATATAAGCAGATTGCCGGGGCTTGCACAAAAAGTGGAAGTAGGCACATTTGCCTACAACTTTAAAAGCTTTTACGGATATAGAAATTTCTTTTTAAAAGATGAAAACGGTGAGTTTTTGGTAAAAGCGGATTCCATATGGTTTCATTATGACTTGGACAATAAAAGACCTACCAAACCTACAGATGAAGCTTTAAAAAGATATTTGGCAGGAAACGAGAAACGCCTCGATATGACGGAGATTGTCAGAAAGTTTGATATACCGACAGAATATGAGCTTGGCAGTGAAATCGTGGTAAGTAAAAATGATTTGGATACAAATCATCATATGAATAATGCAGTATATGTAAGTAAAGCAAAAAATATTATTGAAGAAGATTTCAAAGTAAAAAAAATAAGCGTACAATACAAGAAGGCGGCCGTATTGAATGATGTGATTTTACCTAGAATTACAAAGAATGAAAATTCATATATTGTAAATCTGGCAGATCCAAATGGAGATACATATGCTATCGTCAGATTTGAATATTAAGGGGGATTTATGGAATTAGGAAAAATACAGAGCCTTAAAGTTGACAGAAAAAAGGATTTCGGTGTATATCTTACGGACGGAAACGGTGAAGATGTACTTCTGCCTATGAAGGAAGTGCCGGAAGGTTGTGAAGTAGGAAGTGAGATAGAAGTATTTGTATATCGTGACAGTAAAGACAGACTTATTGCGACTACAAGAAGACCTAAAATTTTAGTTGGAGAAGTTGGAAGACTCTTGGTAAAATCTACCACAGGAATAGGAGCATTTCTTGATATAGGACTTGAAAGAGATGTGCTTTTGCCTTTTAAGGAGACTGTGAATAAGGTAAAAGAGGGAGATGAGATACTTGTATATCTTTATGTGGATAAGAGTAACAGACTTGCAGCCAGTGCAAAGGTCTATTCACATCTTTCGCCAAACAGCCCGTATAAAAAGGATGACGAGGTAGTCGGAACAGTATTTGAAATTAAGAAGATGGGTATATTTGTAGCTGTAGATGACAAGTACAACGGTATGATTCCGCCAAATGAGAGTTTTGAGGACATCAAAATCGGTGACAGACTTGAAATGAGAGTTATAAGGGTAAGAGAAGACGGAAAGCTTGACTTGAGTCCGAGAAAGAAGGCTTACAGACAGCTGCTTACAGATGCGGATATTCTTTACAATATAATTGAAAGCAGAGGCGGAAGTTTAGGTTTTGATGAGAGCGTTTCTCCGGATAGAATAAAGGTGGAGCTTAAGCTTAGCAAGAATGCTTTTAAAAGAGCGGTAGGACATCTTTTGAAAGAAGGCAAAATAGAAATAGTTGACGGAGACATCAAATGTCTTTAATCGATGATGTGATAAATAAAGCAAAGGAATACATAGGGGTTACTGAAGAACCGCCGGAAAGCAATAATGTGGTATTTAATACAGATTATTACGGGCAGGAAGTGTATGACGGCAGTGTGGCAACATATCCATGGTGTGTGACTTTTCTTTGGGATATTTTCAGGATATCCGGAGCGGAACATGTTTTTTGTGACGGAATGAAGACCGCTTCCACAGAAAGCGTATACAGTTATTACAAAAATAAAAATATGCTTTTTGATAAGGGACAAAGAGGAGATATCATTCTTATTCTGACTGCAGAGGCATCAAAATCAAGAAGAGTAAATCATGCGGGAATTGTAGTATCGGCAAACAGAGACGGTACATATGAAACCATAGAGGGTAATACCGGCAGCGGAAATATCGCAAACGACGGTATGGTAATGACAAGAAAGAGAAGCTTTGAAGGTAAAGGCTATACAATAGTGGGGTTTGCAAGGCCAAGTTATGAAAATAAGGTTGCTAAACAAAACTCTAAAAATACAGGGTTTAATGAAATCCCGGTAAGTGCAAGATTAACTGTTACAGGTAATAGTGTAAGAGTCAGAACAGCACCAGATACTTCTTCTTCCATAGTAAAAAACTTAAGTGAAGGAGAAATGTTAAAGGCTGTCGGCAGGATTGCAAGCAGACACAATCCTTGGTTTCATATATCCGAAGGCTATATAAGCGGAAACTTTGTAAGGGGATGGATAAAGGATTACAATGATAATAACAGATGGTGGTATGTGGATAAGGACTACAAATATGCCAAAGCGGAGTGGAAAACTATAGAAGGAAAGGATTACTGCTTCGGTAAGGACTCATATTTGTTTGTAAAATGCTATATTAAATCATCTGTAAACGGTACTTATTACTGGGTAGATGATGACGGTATTTACCAAAAGCGCTATGATACCGAAAGCCCAAGCCCAAAATACAGAATAGTGGAAAATTATAAGAGTGAGAATGCTTATAAGATATAAAAAAGGTCCGGCAGTTTGTTGCCGGACCTTTTTAGGTAAATATATTTTATTCACCTTGATACATGAACTTTATTATTCTTTCAACGTCTTCTTTATCATGTGCTACAAGATCGAGTTCCTTGATATAGCCGTTTGAAAAGATGTTTGCCATTGAAAGATACTGTGTAAGCTTACTCTTAAGGTTGATTCTGTCACCTTCAGGGGAAACAAGCTCAACTGTTCCTTTGCATTCATCGATTACCTTGAAAAAAGCATCAACATCTTTGATATTTTGTACTTTCACATAAACCTCCATACAAATATATTTTTCTACAGTATAGCAAAATAGACATGCAGAGTAAAGAAGTGAATTTCTTAGATATGGCAAATATAAGTTTATTGTGCTACAATAGGCAGATGTCACGGGGTGACATAATATGAGTATTTCAATAATGGAGATGGAAATGCAGATAATAATTGTAGGCTGTGGCAAGGTTGGTTCGACTATTGCGGAGCAACTTAGTGCAGAAGGACATGATATAACAATAGTTGATACAGATGAAGCGGTTGTAAAGGCTTTGGCGGCCAGACTCGATATAATGGGTGTTACAGGAAACGGAGCAACACATACTATATTGGAAGAAGCCGGAATAGAAGATTCCGATCTTTTGATTGCAGTTACCGAATCGGATGAGTTAAACCTTCTATGCTGCATGGTAGGAAAAAAGGCCGGAGCGGAGCATACCATAGCCAGAGTAAGAAATCCGGAGTACAGTCAGGATATAGGTTTTATGAAAAAAGAACTTGGACTTGCTATGACCATCAATCCGGAGTATGCGGCTTCTACAGAAATGGCAAGACTTTTAAGATTCCCTTCAGCTATAGAAATAGATACTTTCGGAAGAGGAAGAGTAGAGCTTTTGGAATATAAGATTTCCGAGGGCAATATACTTGTCGGAAAGAGCCTTATAGATGTCGGAAGAAATATAAAGTCGGATGTACTTATATGTGCAGTGGAAAGAGAAGATGAGGTAATTATACCTAACGGAAGCTTTGTATTACAAAGCGGTGATATTGTAAGTATTGTGGCCTCCACAGAAAATGCAAAGGACTTCTTTAAGAAAGTCGGATGCAACAGTAGCGGTGTAAGAGATACCATGATAGTCGGTGGAGGAACAATCGCCTACTACCTGGCAAAGCAGCTCTTACCTCTTGGAATAAAAGTAAAGATAATAGAAAAATCATATGAAAGATGTGAGGAACTTTCCGCAATGCTTCCGAATGCGGTCATTATCCACGGCGATGCGGCCGACAAAGATGTATTATTGGAGGAGGGAATAGAGAAATGTTCATCCTTTGTTTCGCTTACCGGAATTGATGAAGAGAATGCATTCCTTTCACTTTATGCAAAGAGTGTTTCAAATGCCAAAATAGTTACAAAGATAAATCGTATTGCATTTGATGATATTATAGAGAAGTTCGATCTTGGAAGTATGATCTATCCTAAGCATATCACGGCGGAATATATTGTAAGATACGTAAGAGGATTACAAAACAGTGTAGGAAGCAATAATGTCGAGGCACTTTATAGGATTATACATGGCAAGGTAGAAGCTTTGGAGTTTTATATAAAGGAAGATTCGGGTATGACAGGTGCCACCTTGGAGGCATTACCGATAAGAGAAGGTGTACTTGTTGCCGGTATTATCAGAGACGGAAAAGTGATGATACCTAACGGTAAGTCAACATTACAAAGAAATGATTCTGTTATTATAATAACAAGAATTACAGGTATGCAAAATTTAGAGGATATATTAAAGTAATGAACTATTCAATTATATTATATATAGTGGGAAAGGTGATGATGCTGGAGTCTGCCTGCTTTTTGATACCGGCGGTAACATCACTTATATACGGTGAACACGAGGGCATGGCGTACTTGATTGTGGGTGCTGTGTCTGCAATTATAGGATACCTTATTTCCAGTAAGAAAAAATTTGAAAATGTTTTTTTTGCAAGAGAAGGTTTTGTAATGGTTGCCCTATCATGGATAGTACTCAGTGTGGTGGGAGCAATTCCATTTGTACTTACCGGTGAGATTCCGAATATGGTAGATGCTTTATTTGAAACGGTATCAGGATTTACCACAACAGGAGCAAGTATACTTGAAGATGTGGAGAGCCTCAGTCATACATCACTTATCTGGAGAAGCTTTACACACTGGGTAGGCGGTATGGGAGTTATTGTACTTCTTCTTGCCATACTTCCTATGGCAGGCGGCTACAATATGCATCTTATGAAGGCGGAAAGCCCAGGACCGGTAGTCGGAAAACTGGTTCCAAGACTTAGAGATACCGCAAAGATTCTTTATCTTATATATCTGGCAATGACGGTTATAGAGTTTGTTATTTTACTGTTTGTAAAGATGCCGGTATTTGATGCCCTCTGTATTACTTTCGGTACGGCAGGTACCGGAGGTTTCGGTATAAAGGCGGACAGCCTTGGAAGTTATTCCTATGCGATACAGGTGGTGGTGACCGTCTTTATGATACTTTTCGGTGTTAACTTTAATGCTTACTTCTTGCTGCTTGGAAAGCATAAAAAAGATGCCTTCAAGATAGAGGAGGTCAGATGGTATTTCGGAATAATCTTTGCTGCAATTATTATTATTACAATAAATATCAGAGGCTATTTTGAAAATATTTTGACAGCACTAAATCATGCGGCATTCCAGGTAGGATCGATTATTACCACCACAGGATATTCAACCACAGATTTTGATTTGTGGCCGCAACTTTCAAGAAATGTAATAATTTTCCTTATGATGTGCGGTGCCTGTGCAGGAAGTACAGGTGGTGGAATTAAGGTTTCAAGAATTATAGTTATGTTAAAATCGGTATTCCAGGAGATAGGTTACTATATTCATCCAAGAGGTGTAAAAACTATAAAAATGGACGGTAAGGTACTTGAAAAGCCGGTACTTACCAGTATAAGAGTATTTATGCTCACATACATCATGATATATGTAATATCAATGTTTTTACTCTCACTCAATAATTTTGACTTTGAAACCAATTTTACAGCCGTGGCGGCTACATTCAACAATATAGGTCCGGGACTTGCAAAGGTGGGACCTATGGCAAATTTCAATATATATTCATATTTTTCAAAGCTGGTGCTAACATTTGATATGTTGGCGGGAAGACTTGAGTTATATCCGATGCTTCTTTTATTCAGCCCGGGAGTATGGAGGATAGGAAAAGATAAATAAATTTATTTTTAAAGCACTTGCAAAATCTTTGCAGGTGCTTTATAATTCCTACTAATATGATAGGAAAGAGGAAATAAAGATACAATGATTGAACTGAAAAATGTTACAAAGACTTTCAGTGCAGGAAGTAATACGGTTCATGCTGTGAAAGATGTATCTTTAGTGATAGAAAAGGGAGAGATATTCGGGATCATAGGATTTTCCGGCGCAGGAAAATCCACACTTGTAAGATGTATAAATCTTTTGGAAAGACCGAATTCGGGTAAAGTGTTTGTAGACGACAAGGATCTGACAGCCCTTTCAGCTAGAGATTTAAGAAAAGCAAGAAAAAAAATCGGAATGATTTTCCAGCACTTTAATTTGATGCCGTCAAGGACGGTGGCTGATAATGTAGAATATTCACTTTTTGGAAGCGGACTTACAAAGGCTCAAAAAAAGGCTAAGGTTAGAGAACTCTTGGCACTTGTAGATATAGCGGATAAAGAGAATTCATATCCGAGTCAGCTCTCAGGAGGTCAAAAGCAAAGAGTGGCGATAGCCAGGGCTCTTGCAAACGATCCTAAGGTGCTTTTATGTGACGAGGCGACTTCAGCACTGGATCCTCAGACCACGGCTTCAATTTTGGAACTTTTGCAAAGTCTTAATAAAAAGCTTGGAATCACAATAGTGGTCATTACACATGAGATGTCTGTTGTAAAGCAGATCTGTGACAGAGTGGCGGTAATGGAAAACGGTAATGTGGTGGAAGAAGGAGATGTATTCTCAATATTTGCAAATCCTAAACATCAGATTACAAAGGACTTTATAAAGACTACCTCAAATCTTCAAAAGATAGAGGGGCTTATAGCATCAGGTTCTGATGTGGTTAAGTTAAGTCCGGGAGAAGTTATACTTAGACTAAGTTATAAGAAAGCCAATACTTCGGAGGCTCTGATTTCGGAAGTTTCCAGAAAGTTTAATATAAATCTTAATATAATATATGCGGATGTGGAAATAGTAAAAGGAGCACCTATCGGCGGAACCGTGGCGATAGTCAGCGGTCAAAAGGCTGATATAGATGCCGCCATAAAGCATTTGCATGATAAGGAAGTAGGAGTGGAGGTGATAAAGGATGAAAGAATTTTTACACATTCTCTTACCAAACATATCGGCTAAACCGAATGAACTTGTCGAAGCTACTTTACAAACTTTGAATATGATGGTATTATCAGGTGCAATTTCACTTTTCTTCGGTCTTATATTCGGAGTTATGATAGTTGTGACCGCACCGAAGGGGATACTTAAGAATGCGTTTATCTATAATATTTTAGATAAACTTATCAATGTATTCAGATCCATACCTTTTGTAATACTTCTTGCGGCTCTTATACCTTTTACAAGAATGGTGGTAGGAACTGCAATAGGAACAAAGGGAGCTATACTTCCGTTAGTATTCGGTACGGTACCTTTCTTTACAAGACAGATTGAAAGTGCATTGCATGAAGTGGACAATGGCCTTATAGAGGCTGCACAGAGCATGGGTTCGTCACCTATAGAGATTATTTTCAGAGTGTATTTAAGAGAAAGTATGACCGGAATTATCAGAGGCGTGCAGATTACATTTATATCACTTTTGGGACTTACAGCAATGGCAGGAGCTATAGGCGGTGGCGGTCTGGGAGATTTTGCAATCAGATACGGACATCAAAGAAATCAAACTGATGTAACTTATGTAACGGTAATCATTATACTTGTAATGGTAAGCTTGATACAGGGCGTTGGAAACAGAGCAATAAAGAAAAACACACATTAACAGGATTTTATGCAGTGATTTGATTATATTCGGAGCACTGATAAAATATATATAATCATAAGGAGGTTTATTATGAGAAAATTAAGTAAATTATTGGCGGTAGGCGCTATCTTGACTTTGGGACTTACTGCATGCGGTTCAAATCAGAAGGCGGATACAAGTGCGGAGAGCACAAAGGCGGATGCAAGCAGTGCGGCAGAAGAAAGCACTAAAGCAGAAGAGAGCAGCAAGGCTGAGGGTGATACAACAATCAAAATCGGTGTTGTAGGTGAGAACAATGAGCAGTGGACTCCTGTAATAGATGCTATGGCAAAAGAAGGCATCACTGTAGAGCTTGTAAAGTTTGCAGACTATTCATTGCCGAACAGAGCTTTAAATGACGGAGAGATTGATTTAAACGCTTTCCAGCATAAGGCATATCTTGCAAATGATATAAAGGATAACGGATATAAGATTGAGGCAATAGGTGATACAATTGTTGCACCCCTTGGAGTATATTCAAAGAAGATCGCAGATCTTTCAGAGTTAAAGGACGGCGATACAATTGCAATCCCAAGTGATGCTACAAACGGAGGTAGAGCTTTAAAGGTACTTGAGAGCGCAGGAGTGATCAAAGTAAATCCTGATGCGGGATATACACCTACACTCAGTGATATTACAGAGAATCCTAAGAATATCAAGTTCACAGAAGTAGAGGCCGCAAATACACCAAGTCTTTTACCTGATGTAGCTGCCGCAGTAATCAACGGCGGACACGCTGTAGACAACGGTTTAAATCCTGAGAACGATTCTATCTTCCTTGAGAAGGTACAAGAGGGAACAGACAATCCGTATATAAATGTTATTGTTGCAAGAAGTGAAGACAAGGACAATGAGAATTACAAAAAGATTGTAAAGGCATATCAGAGTGATGATGTGAAGAAAGTTATTGAAGACGTATATAAGGGTGCTTATTTACCTGCATGGAAATAAATTTCTCTAAGAAATAAATAAAAGCTGTCGTATATTTCAAAGGTCGGAATATATGGCGGCTTTTTTTATAATAATACAGACTTGTGGAAGCGTTCATATATTGTTCATATCTAATTCAAAAACCTTTTACATAAAAAACAAACTTTAGCCACTTTTGTTTTCTATAATACAAAACATAGACGAGAGATAGCTAGTCTATAAAAATAAAAGATTTTTTTCATAATACTCGAGCCGATACATTTCGGCTCTCCTCCCAAAAAATACAAGCCGACAGAGATGTCGGCTTTTTTATTATATTTATTGACATTTATTACTTTAAAATATAAACTTGCTTGATAGTAAAAAAATAATGAGAGGATAGATTTACCTAATAATATATGGATCAGTTTGCAAGAACTCAGCTTTTACTTGGTAAAAAAGCTATGGAAAAATTAAAAAATTCAAGAGTGGCGATATTTGGAGTAGGCGGTGTAGGAGGATACAGTGTCGAGGCACTTGCCAGATCGGGCGTAGGAGCTATTGATTTGATAGATGACGACAAGGTATGCCTTACAAATATAAACAGGCAGATAATTGCAGATGTAAAAAGTATAGGAAAATACAAAGTTGATGTTGCAAAAGAGAGGATACTAAGTATAAACCCTAAATGTAAAGTAACTACACATCAGTGCTTTTACCTGCCTGAAAATGCCGGGGACTTTGACTTTTCACAATATGACTATGTAATAGATGCCGTGGATACCGTGACTGCAAAAATAAATCTTGTAATGCAGGCAAATGAAAGCAATGTAAAGATAATAAGCAGTATGGGTGCAGGAAATAAGCTCGACCCTACCGGCTTTATTGTGAGCGATATATATAAGACAAGTGTGTGCCCACTTGCAAAGGTTATGAGGCGTGAGCTTAAGAAAAGAAATATAAAAAAACTTAAAGTGGTATATTCAAAAGAAGCGGCAATAGTACCTTTTGAGGATGAAAGTATAAGTTGCAGTTCTCACTGTGTATGTCCTCCGGGAACTGAGAGAAAATGTACCGACAGAAGATCGATTCCCGGTTCTGTCGCTTTTGTACCTTCTGTTGTGGGACTTATAATAGCCGGAGAAGTAATAAAGGATTTGATAAAGGATGTTACAGAATAAGTATCATCAATTAAATAATATATTGAGAGGGAAATATGATTGAAACTATTACGAAGCTGAACGCGGCTCTAAGCGGGTTCATATGGGGTGTGCCGGCAATGATAGCGCTTATGGGTGTAGGCATATATTTGAGTATCAGGACAGGATTTTTACAGATAAGAAAATTCGGATATATAATGAAGACCACTGTAGGCAGAATTTTCAGGAAAAGAGATATAGCAGACGGTGCACTTTCTCCTTTCCAAGCTGCTACTACGGCACTTGCGGCCACAGTGGGAACAGGAAATATTGCAGGTGTTGCAGGTGCGATATCAATAGGCGGTCCGGGAAGTGTATTCTGGATGTGGATATCCGCAATACTTGGAATGTGTACCAAATTTGCAGAGGTTACTCTTGCCGTATATTTCAGAAAAACAAATAAGCATGGAGATCTTGTAGGAGGACCGATGTATTATATTCAAAACGGTCTTTCAAAAAGATGGCTGTTTTTGGCGTACCTTTTTGCAACATTCGGTACACTTACGGTATTCGGAACAGGAAATGCCACTCAGGTAAATACTATTACGGCAGCTATAAATGTAGCACTCGAAGGATATGGAATAGTAAAACCGGGTGGACATGAGACGATAAACCTGGTTATAGGAATCATTGTAACGATACTTGTGGGAATGGTTTTACTTGGAGGTATAAAAAGAATAGGATCGGTGACTGAAAAGCTCGTACCTTTTATGGCGCTTATATATGTAATATTGGCGCTTGGAGTTGTTGCTTTAAATATAAACAGAGTACCTGAGGTCTTTGGAAGTATTATATATGGAGCATTCAATCCAAGAGCGGTCACCGGAGGTATTATAGGAAGCTTTTTTTTAAGTATGAAAAAGGGAGTGTCCAGAGGTATATTCTCAAATGAGGCAGGACTTGGAACAGGCCCTATTGCACATGCATCAGCAGATACAGGCAAGCCGGTAAAACAGGGATTTTTCGGAATATTTGAAGTGTTTGCCGATACCATAGTTATATGTACACTTACAGCTTTGGTAATACTTTGCTCGGGAGTGAGTATTCCTTTCGGTTCGCCTTCAGGTGCCGAGCTTACCATAGGCGGATTTATAAAGACCTATGGAAACGGAGTATCAATATTTACAGCGATTGCTATGTGCTCATTTGCTTTCTCAACAATTATAGGATGGGGACTTTACGGTGCAAGATGCATAGAGTTCTTACTCAGTGAAAAGGTTATAAAGCCTTTTATGGTGGTATATTCTTTGACGGCAATAGTAGGTGCAACGATGGATCTTGGGCTTTTATGGGATATATCGGAGACTTTTAACGGACTTATGGCAATACCTAACCTTATAGCACTATTCCTTCTTTCAAATGTGGTTGTTAAGCTGACAAAGGAATATTTTGAGACAGAAGGAAAAGAAAAATAAAAAACGCTTGACAATAAAATAAAATTGTGTAAAATATAATTATAAGCTATTTAAGATTTGGAGGAAAAAAGTTATGGCAGTAAAGATAATTACAAGTGAAAATTTTGAAGCGGAAGTTTTAAATGCAAAAGAACCTGTATTGGTAGATATCTGGGCACCATGGTGTGGTCCATGTAAGATGCTTTCACCTATAGTTGATGAAGTGGCTGAGGAGGCAGACGGTTTCTCAGTAGCTAAGATCAATGCGGACGAGAATCCTGATTTGGTAAACAAATTCCATGTTATGTCAATACCTACACTCCTGGTATTCAAAAACGGTGAGGTTGTGAACAAGTCGGTAGGTCTTATAACAAAGGATGAAGTAAAGGCTTTGTTGGCATAATTGTAACTGATTAATAGCATTATCGCATATTCAGATATATTACATTAAAGAAAGAAGTGATTATATGTACGATATAGTAGTAGTCGGCGCCGGAACAGCCGGATTGTCAGCTGCAATATATGGAGTAAGAGCGGGAAAATCGGTACTCGTACTTGAAGGTGCATCTTATGGAGGGCAGATAATAAATACTCCTGAGATAGAAAACTATCCCGCTATAAAGAAAACTTCAGGTTTTGAATTTGCCACAGATTTATTCAATCAGGCAAAAGATCTGGGTGCTGAAGTAAAATATGAAAAGGTAGTGGGCATAAGCCTTGAAGGAAATATAAAGAAGGTAAAGACCGAAAAGGAAATCTATGATGCTAAATCGGTAATACTTGCTACCGGAGCAAAGAACAGACCTCTCGGTCTTCCTAATGAGAAAAAATTGGTTGGTTCAGGAATATCATACTGTGCAACTTGTGACGGAATGTTTTACAGAGACAGAGTTGTTGCCGTAAACGGTGGAGGTAATACAGCTATAGAGGATGCAACATTCTTAGCCAATGTTGCAAAGAAGGTATATGTGATACATCGTAGAGATGAGTTCAGGGCTGAGGAAGCTGTAGTGGCGGCTTTAAAGAAGAAGGACAATGTAGAGTTTGTTTTAAACTCAAATATTGTAGAGATAAAGGAAGAGTCTTTTGCAGTTACAGGAGTGATTGTAGAGGATAAAAATACCGGTGAAAAAAGAGAAATTGCAGTGGACGGACTCTTTGTAGCAATAGGTCAGGTGCCGGATAATGCGGCTTTTGCAGATGTGGTGGAGCTTGATAAGGCAGGTTATATCGTATCAGGTGAAGACTGTAAGACAAAGACGGAAGGCGTATTTGCGGCAGGAGACGGAAGAACAAAGGAAGTGCGTCAGCTTGTAACGGCGGCAGGAGACGGTGCTGTAGCAGGAATTGCAGCGGCAAAATATGCAGAAACACTTAATATATAATTAGGAGAAAAGATATGAATATATATGATTTTAAAGTAAAGAACAATAAGGGTGAGGAAGTCAGCCTTAGTGATTATAAGAACAAGGTAGTACTTATAATAAACTCTGCAACAGAGTGTGGATTTACACCACAGTATGAGCAGTTACAGAAGTTATATGAGGATTATAAGGATAAGAATTTTGTTATACTTGATTTCCCATGTAACCAGTTCGGACATCAGGCACCGGGAAGTGATGAGGAGATTGCTAAGTTTTGCAGCTCAAGATTCGGTGTAACTTTCCCATTGTTCTCAAAAATAGAAGTAAACGGTGACGGAGCTTGTGAGGTATTTAAGTATCTTAAGAGTGAGAAAGGTTTTGCAGGTTGGGGTGCTGATAATGATATGTCAAAGCTTCTTACAAAGATGCTTGGCGAGGCTGATCCCGACTATGCAAGCAAGCCTGATATCAAGTGGAACTTTACAAAATTCCTTATCGATAAGAATGGAAATGTTGTAAGAAGATTTGAGCCTACAGAGGGTGTTGAAGTAGTAGAAGAGGCTGTAAAAGCATTAATCTAATATAGAAAAGCAAAGGAGCGTTTATGAAAATAAAGGCTCCTTGAAGTTTTTTAAAGGAAAGAGGGAATACTAAAATGGCAGATAAGTACGACTTACTGAAACTTGAAAATCAACTTTGTTTTCCACTATATGCTTGCTCAAAGGAAATAGTAAGAAGATATAAGGTATATCTTGATAAGCTTGATCTTACATATACGCAGTATATTGTAATGATGGTAATGTGGGAAGATAAGGAATTGAATGTAAAAGAGTTGGGGGATAAGCTCTTCCTTGACTCCGGCACACTTACACCTGTATTAAAGAAGCTTGAATCAAAGGGTTATGTTACAAGAGAGCGCTCAAAGATAGATGAGAGAACACTTATAGTTACATTGACAAAAAGCGGAGAAGAGCTTAGAGAAAGTGCGCTTGACATACCGGTAGGTATGAGAGGCTGTTTGAATATAAATGATGAAGAGATGGCACAGCTTCGTACCATGCTGAAAAAAATCTTAAGTGAAATGGGAGATGTTGCATAGACATTGAAAGAGCTGACAATTTACAGCAACGGTAGGAAGAATGAGTGCAGAAAAAGAACTTTGGGACATATATGATGAAAACAGGATGCCTACAGGAGAGACTGTAGACAGGTATAATCTTTCTCTAAACCCTAAACAATTTCATCTGGTTGTAATAGGAATACTCTTTACAGAGGATAAAAAGGTATTGATTACCAAACGTTCACCTGATAAGAGATATGCAGGAGGACTCTGGGAGATACCCGGCGGTGGAGTAAGAGCGGGAGAGAATTCACAGGATGCAGTACGAAGAGAAATTTTCGAAGAAACGGGTATAAATCTTTACGACAGAGACTATGAAAAGCTGTATAACTATAAGAGGATAAATACTGAAAGCAACAGTTATTTTGTGGATATGTACTGTTATCTTATATCAGAGGAAGATATTCGAAATGTAAATATACAGGTAGAGGAAGTGTCCGCTTTTAAGATTTTAAGCATTTCTGAGATAAAGGAGATAGCAAAAAGAGGTGAATTCCTACATTTCGATAATGTAAAGGAAGTTTTATATAATTTATAATATATTTTTTGGAAGCTGCGAGAAAATCGCGGCTTTTTTGTATGTAAATCGTTATTTTATTTTACTTCTATTTAGGTTAAACTATATGTAATATTTATTACCGGAAAGGAGTAATGTATGAAAAAAAGAGTTTTTCTCGGATTGGTAGCAAGTACATTATTGATGGCTGTGCCTACATTTGGAGCAACCGGAGGTTGGAAAAGAGATAATAACGGATGGTGGTATCAGTTTTCTGACGGGTCATATGTAAGGTCATCATGGCTTAGTATAAACAATGTCTGGTATTATATGAACGGATCCGGCTATATGCAAACAGGCTGGTTAAAAGAAGGAAGAGACTGGTATTATCTGGATACAAACAACGGAGATATGAAAGTAGGCTGGGTCAATGTCAATAATACATGGTACTATATGAATCCTTTCAACGGCGGCAGAATGGATGTAAACACATATACACCTGATGGATACTTTGTTGATGCAAGCGGAGCATATCAGCCGGAAGGAAGAATGACGGAAACAAACGGCAGACAAAACAACAGTGCAAATACAACATCGGAATCGACTTCAAATCAGACTTCCACAGCCGCCTTTACGCAAAGAGTTATTGAGCTTGTAAATGAGGAGAGAGCACAGTACGGACTTTCACCACTCTCAGCCGACAGTGCACTTATGAACAGTGCAGGCATAAGGGCAAAGGAGCTTGTGACATTGTTCTCACATACAAGACCTGACGGTTCAAGCTATCGTACTTTAATGCCTTCAGGACTTATGACCTGGGGAGAAAATGTTGCAATGGGACAGAGAAGCCCTGAAAGCGTTATGGAATCGTGGATGAACTCACAGGGTCATAGAGAAAATATACTAAGTGATGATTTCAGTTTAATAGGTGTAGGGTGCTATAGCGACGGCAGTACACTTTATTGGGTTCAAAACTTCGGTGCAAGAAGGTAAATACTTTATAAGTATCAAAATCAACCTATACTTTAAAGCAGTATTTTGCTTTGAGGTATAGGTTTTTTTACTAAAGACTATACTATATTTGTAAAGATTTTTTGACATTATGCAGATATGAAAATAAATACTATAAACCTATAGACAAAAAGGGTTTATAGTGATATTATCATCTCCATAAAATAAATGCAGAGATACAAAGAGTATCTTGGAGAGTAACATTATGGATTTTGAATTTATAAAACAGGTGTTTCCCTTATACGTGCATGCAGCCATACTGACATTGAAAATAGGTATATTGGGAATCATACTTGCAATAATTGTAGGGCTCTTATGTACACTTGTTTTACATAAGAAGATACCGGTACTTAGTCAATTGGTAAGTGTATATATTGAATTGAGCAGAAATACACCGCTTATAATACAGTTGTTTTTTATATACTACGGTTTGCCGAAGCTTGGACTAAAGGTAGATGCCTTTGCATGTGGGGTATTCGGACTTGCATTTCTGGGAGGCAGCTATATGTGTGAGGCTTTCAGAAGCGGAATAGAAACTATAGATAAGATACAGGAAGAGAGTGCATTAAGTCTTGGACTTAGCCACAATCAGACACTCTTTTATATTTTACTTCCGCAGGCTGTTTCAATAAGCACGCCTGCATTTGTAGCCAATATAATATTTCTTTTAAAAGAAACATCTGTGTTCTCAGCTATCAGCTTGATGGATCTTATGTTTACCGCAAAAGATTTGATAGGCTTGTATTATAAAACTGTTGAGAGTCTTGTACTGCTGGTATTTTTCTATTTAATTATATTATTACCGGTTTCAATACTCGGTTCCTATGTAGAAAGGAGGGTACGATATGCCGGATTTGGGTCTTGATGTGGTATTTAAAGGAAAGAATGCAATAAGACTTCTTGGCGGACTTGGTATAGCACTTAGAATCAGTTTAATATCTGTGCTTATCAGTATTCCCTTGGGTATTTTGGTCGGTATTTTGATGACTTTTAAAAACCCTATTTTAAAAGCGGTACTTAGAGTATATCTTGAAATTATAAGAATAATGCCGCAGCTTGTACTTTTGTTTATAGTATTTTTTGGAAGTACAAGAGCACTTGGAATAGATATCTCAGCTGAACTTTCGGCAATCATAGTATTCAGCCTTTGGGGAACTGCGGAGATGGGAGATCTGGTAAGAGGTGCTATTATAAGTATTCCGAAACATCAGTATGAGAGCAGTGAAGCACTTGGACTCAGTAAGAAACAGACCTTTATTTATATCATAATACCTCAGACAATAAAGAGGCTTATACCTCTTTCGATAAATCTGATTACCAGAATGATAAAGACTACATCACTTGTACTTATGATAGGAGTTGTTGAGGTAATAAAGGTGGCACAGCAGATAACGGAGGCAAACAGAAATTCAAGTCCGAATGCGGCTTTTGGAGTATATCTGGTGGTGTTTATGATGTATTTTATCGCTTGTACCCCGATAAGCATGCTTGCAAGATATCTGGAAAAAAGAAATTAGTGTGATGGAAGGAGATAGTATGCCGGCATTATTGGAAATAAAAGATGTTGTAAAAAATTATGACGGAAAGAATGCAGTGCTTGACGGTGTAAGTCTTGAACTGAATAAAGGTGAGGTAATAGTACTGATAGGGCCAAGCGGTTGCGGTAAGTCCACATTACTTCGATGTATAAACGGTCTGGAAGAAATACAGGGTGGAAGTATAAGCCTTGACGGAAAAGTCATTGACTATAAGCAAAATGATTTGACGAAGCTCAGACAAAAAATAGGTATGGTTTTTCAAAGCTATGAGCTTTTTCCACATATGACAATACTTGAAAATATCATTTTGGCACCTACAAAGGTGGCAGGAGTAGGTAGAGAGAGTGCAAAGAAGGAAGCGATGGAGCTTCTTAAAAGAGTAGGTCTTGCACACAAATCAAATGCCTATCCGAGAGAGCTTTCAGGTGGACAAAAGCAAAGAGTAGCAATAGTAAGAGCATTGGCAATGCATCCTGAGATTTTATTATTTGATGAGGTTACAGCGGCTCTTGATCCTGAGATGGTAAGAGAAGTACTTGATGTAATGCTTGATTTGGCTAAACAGGGCTCAACTATGATTATTGTAACTCATGAGATGCAATTTGCAGAGGCTGTTGCAGACAGAGTGTATTTCCTTGATAAGGGAAATATAGTGGAGACGGGCAGGCCGAAGAGCTTTTTCACTTCACCGAAGACTGAAAGAGCAAGACAATTTTTGAATATTTTCGAATTTGAATCCATTAAGGATGATAAGGAAGAATATAATATATAGATTTTCATATAGGAGGAATATAAAATGAAAAAAGGTAAATTAATAGGATTATTAGGTATTTTGGCTGCAGGAGCTTTGGCACTCAGTGCATGTGGTTCATCTTCAAAGAGTGCGGCTAAGAATAAATTCAGAACTTTAGATGAGATAAAGAGTGCCGGAACTATAAATATAGGTGTTTTCTCAGACAAGCATCCTTTCGGATATGTTGATGAGAACGGTGAATATCAGGGATATGATATCTACTTCGGAAACAGACTTGCAGAGGACCTTGGAGTTAAAATCAATTATGTAAGTACAGAGGCTGCAAACAGAGTGGAATATCTTGAAACAGGTAAGGTGGATATCATACTTGCAAACTTTACAGTTACACCTGAAAGAGCTGAGGCGGTAGATTTTGCACTTCCATATATGAATGTAGGACTTGGTGTTATATCATCCGATAAAGACCCTGTAACAAGCCTTGACAATTGGAAGCCTGAGGATGAGATGATAGTTATTTCAGGAACAACAGCTGAGACTTATATGATTAAGAATTATCCTGATATTAAGCTTCAAAAGTATGATACATATGCAAATGCCAAGAATGCACTTTTAAACGGTTCAGGTAAGGCATGGGTAAATGACAATACTGAGGTTATCGCATTTGCAAAGAGCAATCCGGGATATACTGTAGGTATTGATAATCTTGGTGCTAAGGATACAATCGCACCGGCTGTAACAAAGGGAAATACTACATTACTTGAATGGATAAATACAGAGATTGAAGATCTTGGAAAAGAGAACTTCTTCCACAAGGATTATGAAGAGACACTTACAGATACTTATGGCAGTGAATATGCAGATACACTTGTAATAGAAGGCGGAAAAGCGGAATAAGGATTAAAGCGGGTTTTTGGAAAAAAGCCCGTTTTTTATTTATAAGTGTAAAAAATTAATATATAATATTAAGCAAATATATTTGCAAGAGGTGTAATATGAATGTAAGTGAAGTAATGGAGAAGATGATAAAAGAAAGTAAGGGCAGCTTTCGGGATATCAATCATTTTTTAAAAGTATGGGGATATGCAAGAAATATAGGAAAGGGAGAGAATCTGGATGATAATACTCAAAAAACACTTGAAATAGCCGCTATAGTGCATGATATCTCCTGTCCTTCGCTTAGAGAAAAGTATGGTGAAGCGGACGGTAAGAAGCAGGAAGAGGTGTCTTCACCGATGATTAGAAAATTTTTTGAAGGCAGTGATATATCAAAATCTATGGTAGACAGGATAGACTTTATGATAGCACATCATCATACATATACAGATATAGAAGGTATTGATTTACAAATTTTACTGGAGGCCGACTTTTTGGTAAATGCAGATGAGATGAAGTTGAAAAAAGAAGCAATAGAAGAGATGATGAGAAAGGTTTTCAAAACGGAAACCGGTATAAGATATCTGAAAGCATTATTTTTAGACAGATAGAAGAAGAACCCTCCAGGTTTTGGAGGGTCCTTTTAATTCAGTATTTAGTTTTGTTTAAGTATTTTTTATATAACAGATTATACAATCTTCGGATAAATAGTAAGATTCAATTCGCCGTTTACATATTCGCCGAGGAAAATATCCTGTATGTTTTCAATGCCCTGTTCATTGATTGAAGAAAGCAACCATTTTTCATCGTGTCCGATAACCTCAAGTATATCTTGGTTTATTCTGCCGTTTGAAATAATAGGGAACTTAGGTGTAGCTGATTGCATATCTATAATGGTAAGCTTACCGTTAGTTTCCATTATTGCAGACTTTACCTCTTTTGTAGAAAAGAGTCCTTCCATCCGTATATGCAGCATAAGCTGGTCTGCAGATATTCCTACTTTGGCGCAGTTTTCAACATTTACCTTACCGTTTTTTATAAGGATAACAGGATTTCCGACTACCAATGACTTTACAGTCTTAATATTGACCAGTAATTTTACGATAATAACAACTAAAGACCAGACCAAAATAAAAATAAGGAATGTTAAAATGGAAATGGAAGTGTTATAGATAACACCGCCTATAATTCCACCGAGTACATAGTTTTGTATCTGGTTTAGGGGAGTATTTATAGAGAATTCATACTTTCCAAGTATATGTATCTGTAAAATCATTACCATGATACCCAGAATAAATTTTATACCGACTAATAAATATATATTCATAAATTATCTCTCCCCGTTTATATATACATTATGATCTATCACATGTGTACGCTGCAAATTATAGGAGTTATTGTCATTATTTAGATGCACCGTATAGTCCTCGTCATTATATCGTACTATAATGCCGTCTTTTAAAGTGGTGGAATTTACCAGTACTTCTTCAGGTGATAAATGTGCATCGGTAGCTACACTCTCTATAAATTTTACCAGCACATGTGACTGGGAAAAGTCTTTGTGATTTTTAGTATAACTTTCCACATGGATGCCCAAAAGTATAAATGTAAAAACCGCAATACCTATAGAAATGTCTCTGAGCCTTGTCTTCATTCTGTCTCTCATAAAGCGAAAACCGGTGATTATAACAACAGCCAAGAGTAGAATGATAAAAGCGGATCTGATGATCATACCGATAGACTGGTGCTCTATAATATAGTCTAAAGTATAAAAATTCATATGATACTTGCCTTCCTTTTAATTATATTCGTAATTTATAGCATAAATTATATTTGTATTCAATCTGTTTTATTATATGAAATATTTAAATATTAATAAAACAGCATCCAATATATCAGTATATATCGGATGCTTCTATAAGTGCTTTTGTATATTCGTTTTCCGGGTGGTGGATTATTCTGCTTGTTACATCTTTTTCCACGATATGCCCATCTTTCATTACGGCTACATCATCACACATATAATGAACCAAAGATATATCATGGCATATAAAGAGTATTGCCATTCCCAATTCATCCTTCAGTTCACCCAGTAGTGATATTATTTTTCTTTGAACTATCATGTCAAGTGCCGAGGTTGCCTCATCACATATAAGAAGTTTCGGAGAACAGGCGATAGCTCTGGCAATAGCAGCCCTTTGACATTCACCTCCGCTTACCTCACCGGGATATTTATTATAGAAAGAAGAATCAAGACCGCAGCGGTTCAAAAGTGAAACTGCTTTGTTTTTATAATTGCCTCTAAAACCGAAGTTTTTTAAATTTAAAACTATGCTCTCGCCAAGGCTTCGTATCGGATTAAAGCTTTCTCTAGGAAGCTGAAAAATCATTTGAAGATCCTTATATATCATCCTGTACTGTGATGGAGAAAATTTGCTGATACATTTACCGTCAAATATCACTTCTCCGGACGTTACCGTTATCAGACCGGTAATTGCTCTTGCAAGAGTACTTTTTCCCGACCCGCTCTCACCTACAACACCAAGACAGCGTCCTGATTTTAATGTAAGATTAATATTTTCAATACTTGGCTTTGTCTCGCCGTCAAATTGCTTCGTAAGATTATTTATAATTAAAATATCATTCATATATACTCCGAAATAAAGAGATATCCTAACCGAAAGCGGAAAATATCAGCTCCTTTGTGAAATCGCTTTTAGGAGAGGAGAGTACTTCACATGTTTTTCCGTAATCAACCGTTTTACCGTTATTTAATACCAATATACTGTCAGTGATACTTCTTGCTATTTTTATATTATGGGTTACAAGTATAACAGCGGTATTGTATTTTTCACGCAGTGATTTCAGCTCGTTTACAATCTGCACTGCCACTATAGGATCAAGTGCACTTGTAGGCTCATCGGCTAAAATTAAAGAAGGATTGTTTAACATGGCAAGTGCTATACCAACTCTTTGATTCATACCTCCTGAAAGCTCAAATGGGTAAGCTCTTAAAATCCTTTTCGGGTCGGGTAATGAGAGGTTTTCAAAAATGCCTGTTGCAATATCAAGAGCTTCTTCTTTTGAAATCTGTCTATGCGCCTTCATACTTTCAAAAACAGTGTCACCTATAGTTTTTAAAGGATTGGTGTGAATACCGGATTCCTGAAAAACCATACTTATACGATTGCCACGAATCTTTCGCATTTCAGAAGCATTAAGTGATAAAAGGTCTGTGTTCTCAAAAATCATATTTCCGGTAAGTACCTTGGGGCCTGAAAGCCCCATAATACTTTTTAGCAATGTGGATTTTCCACAACCGCTGTTTCCGACTATACCCAGAATTTCACCTGAATTTAGAGAAAATGAAAGATCATATAAAATCTGTCTTTTTTCATATGAAATATTTATTTTCTCAAATTTCAAAAGTTCTTTCATTATTCGATTACCAGATCCTTGCTGAATTCATAATAGTCACTTGGCATAGGAGTAAGACCTTTAATATTTTTCTTGCTTACAAGACTCATTTGTAAGTGTGAAACAAATATAAAACCGCAATCATCCACTAAAATATCACTCATATTTTTTGCTATCTCTTCACGTTTCTCATTTTCAAATGTTGCTGAAAGAGTTTTGGCAAGTTCGTCAAGTTCGGCATTTGAGTAATGTCCTCTGTTCTTTGGTGACTCGGTAAGAGAAGTCATATCAAAGAAATACCCTTTGTTTCCGGTAGGATTTGTAACCATAGCACTGCCGAAGATATCCCAGGTAGTGCTATCCTTAATTACCTCAAGATAATTCTCAGTACTGTTTATATTAAGCTTGATACCTATATCCTTTAAGTTTGCCTGTATACTTTGTGCAAGTATAGGAAGCTCGGTTCTTCCAGGATATGTGATGTAGTTAAGTTCTAAATTTTTGCCGTCCTTATCTACATAGCCGTCATTATCACTGTCGCTCCAGCCTGCATTTGCAAGTAACTTCTTTGACTTATCAGGTGAAAAACCATAGCTTGAGACTTCGCCGTCTTTCATAGGGAACGGGCCGTTTGCAACCTTTCCATGACCTCCAAGTAAAACATTTACAAAGCCCTCCTTATCAATGGCCATAGCTATGGCATATCTGATATTTTTATCTGTAAGAAGCTTATTGTCAAAGTTTAACTGCAGGAAGAATGCTCTGCTTGTAGCCACAGAGTTTATATTATAATTGTCATTCTCAAAAAGCGGATAACTTGCATAAGGAAGTCCGGAGGTTGCATCAAGTTCTCCAGATTGAAGTCCCATAGTCAATGTGTCACCGTCTGTGATAGACTTTACGGTGATGTTTTTCTTTGAGACTTCACCGCCCCAGTAGTCATCTCTTGATACAAGGCTTATTTCACTGTCAGACACTGCAGTTGCCTTGTAAGGACCTGTACCCGAAACATTTTTGCTTGCATCCACACCTGCCTGCATATCTATAATTGCGGTATAAGGTTCCGCAAGGAAATTTAAAAGAGCAGGATTAGGCTCTGTAGTCACAAATGTAATTGTTTGACCGTCTGCCTTTATTTCCTGTATCTTCATATCCTTTGGAGCTCTGTCATGAACGGCTATCAAATCTTCAAAGCATTCTTTTGCAGCGGCTGCATCAAGCTTTCTGCCTGATGAAAAATTGATGCCGTCTTTGATTACAACTTCAAGAGTATTGTCATCTACAAACTTATAAGAGTCGGCAAGCCAAGGTACAAGTTCTATATCTTCATTTAATCTGAACAAAGTCTCACCGACACCATATTTTACACAGCTCCAGCCTGAGTAGTCCTCATGTGGATTAAGACCTGCATCCGACATACCTACACCGTAACTGCCGGTGCCGTATACAAGAGTCTTTGCAGTATCTGAAGTACCGACTGAAACTGAAGAGGTTTCAGTATTTGCAGAGCTCTCATTTGCGGTCTTTGAAGGAGAGGCACATGCTCCCAAAAGTAGTGTTGCCGCAAAGGCAACAGAAAGTGATTTTATTTGTTTTTTCATGTATGTAAAAACTCCTTTATATATTTACGGATAAACATATGTTTAACTGTTTATGTATTGTTTAATAATTTCAAAAGTACATTGACTTATACGTTGAAGTAATCTCTAAGCGATTCACCGAATATATTGAATATAGAGACTGTGATAAAGATAGCAATTCCCGGTGAAAGTGTGATCCATGGAGTTAGTTGAAGCAAACTCCTGCTTTCACTTATCATGCTTCCCCATTCAGGAGTGGGAGGGGTGGCGCCAAGTCCCAAAAATGACAGTGCAGCCATTTCCATAAGGCTTGTACCTATATCAAGGCTTGAGGTCACTACTATCGGCCCTATAATATTCGGAAGTATTTCTGTAAATACTATCTGTATTGTATTGCTACCGCTTATTTTAGCGGCATTTATGTATGTAGAGGTTTTAACGGAAAGCACCAGACCTCTTGATAGCCTTGCATATCTTGGCCAACCCACGGAGGCGAGAGCTATTATTGCGCCGAATATACCGTTTTTAAAAAGTCCGGCAGTGGCAATTGCAAGTACAAGACCCGGGAATGCCAAAAATATATCGGACAGACGCATAAGCAAAGTGTCTGCAATCCCTCCAAGGTATCCGCAAAATATCCCTATTACAACACCTATAACAGCCATCAAAAGTACTACAGCCAAAGCTGAAAATATACTGATCCTTGATGCGGCAATCACCCTTGAAAACATATCTCTGCCATATATATCCGTTCCCATTATATGAGGAAAGGATGGGGGAGATTTTGCCGTCATCAGGTTTTGCTCTGTAATATCAAATGGTGTAAGCATTGGAGAAAAGAATGCAAATATAAGCAGTGCAATCACCAAAAAAGACGGAAAGATTAATTTTTTAGTTCGCATATTTTCCACCTCCGATTCTAAGTCTCGGATCCAAGAAATAATATGAAATATCCGACATTAAATTTATAAATACATATATAAATGCCATCCACAGTACATATGCCAAAATCACAGGATAGTCACGTAAATTTATAGATTCAATAGCCAGCTTTCCTATTCCGTCCCACATGAAAATACTCTCAACTATGGAGCTTCCACCAAGAAGACTGCCGAAACTGAGTGACATTAATGTTATCAGAGTGAGAGATGTAAGCCTTAGTACATTAAAGAATATGATTGTGTTTTCTTTTATACCTCTTGCTCTTGCTCCGGTCACATAAGGCTTTGACAGCTCCGACACAATGAGTGCACGGATCTGTCTTATATACTTTGCGCTCATCGCCAGTGCAAGAGTAAGTGTGGGAAGTATCAGACTTTTTATGCTTGTTCCCTGTGAGATTACCGGCAGAAGTTTTAGCTGTAATGCAAAAATATATGAAAGCACAAGCGCCACAAAAAAGTTTGGCAGAGAATTGCCTACAAATGACAGGGCTTTTATAATATTGTCAAATACAGAGTTTTTCTTTACCGCTGAAAGTATACCAAGCGGCAGGGAGATAATTAGGGTAGTGAGCAAAGAGCTTACACTGAGTAAGAGAGTATTCGGAAGTTTAGAAAAGATATAGCCGAATACCGGCTTTCCCGACACATAGCTGATACCCATATCACCTTGAATTACACCCAAAAGCCAGCTTAAGTATTGAATAATAAAGGGACGGTTTAAACCCAGTTCCTCCCTCTTTTGATTTATAAGTTCCGGAGAAAGTACTCCGCCTATGGCTTCATATCTTACAGCCACCGCATCGCCGCCTGTAAAGTATATAAGCGCAAAGGATATGAAGCTTATGCCTATAAGTATAGGAATTAATGATAATAATCTTTTTAAAATATATTTAAACAATGTTTCCACCAAGAAAAGGTAAAATTTATTTGTTTAAGCAAAGCTGTAAACATGATAATAGAATATAAAAGAGAGAGGTATATGTCAAGAGAAAATGAAAATGAGTTTCAAATTAAAAGGCTTTATTTCTCAATATAAAATATTGAAAAATAAAGCCTGTATATTTATCTTATGTATAAAACAGAAGGATCAAATGAGTTTGTATCTTTCACACCTGTATACATCATAAGCTCAGAAAGCTCTTCATTCATTCTTTTTATTTTTTCAATAACACCGCTTTCACCTTCCTTTAAAAGTGGAGAAAGTATTCCCCTGCCGACAGATACGGCATCTGCACCAAGCGCCAAAGCCTTGTAGGCATCATATCCTGTATCCATTGAACAGTCTACAAATATCTCTATACAGCTTACCTCCGTTTTTATATCGGGAAGTATCATAATTGGCGGTATACCGAAAGGAATGCGACCGTGGTGGTGAGATACCACTATAGCACTGCAACCTGCCTGCTTTGCCTTTACGGCGTCTTGAACCGATAAAACTCCTTTTGCTACAAAAGGTATTTTTGCAAATTTTGCATATTCTGACAAATCGCTTTGAGTAACCGGGCCCAAGGCTATTCCGTCAACTATATCATATTTCCCGTCCGTTCCCGGAACATGGTCAATATCCACACCTACCGCAACAGCACCGCATTTTTTTGCAAACTCTATCTGTTCAAAGATAATATCATGGTCGGCAAAAGGTTTTATTATTCTTACTGTCTTGGCTCCTATATCCGCTATTTCTTTGAATTCATCATCAGGCTCCATACCTACCCAATTGAGTATATTTAATGCCTTTGCAGCCTTTGCATATTCAAGCATAGGCTTTTTGCCGTCCTTGCCGACCTTATTTAAATGAGAAAACGCAGGCATCATTATAGGAGAGTCAAATTCCGTCCCAAATATTTTTTTATGCTTATCGGGAAGTATTGCATCTATTATTCTCATCTCCACAAGAATATTATTTAAATAGTTTCTGTTGTGCACATTTGCATCTTCCGCCTTACCGCTGGTTACAGGAATAAGTCCTGCAGGTCCGGGCCATTTTACATTTTCTGACATAATTACCCTTTCTAAAAATATATTATCTATATATTGATTTTAGGTTAATAATAACACAGATGAAATTTTTTTTGCAAATTTTACAAAATTTTCTCTGATATGCACATATGTACGCTTACACTATATGGTAATAAAGCCATTGACCAAGCACAATATATTGTGTATACTATGAATTCGAGAGAGTTATATACTCTTAAAAAGGTACTTATAAGAACTGCGACAATAAGCAGATATTATGTAATAATAAAGAGAGGTTAGGTTACCGACATGAGGATCATTAAAAGAAGCGGCGCTGAAGTTGATTTTGATATTTCAAAGATTATTTCTGCAATCTATAAAGCAAATGCCGTAGTAGGTGAAGATGATAAATTAAAGAAAGCTCAGGTTGACCGTATTGCCAATACTGTAGAGAATCAGTGCATGAGTATGAACCGTGCGATGAGCGTGGAAGAAATACAGGATATGGTAGAGGACGGCATCATGAGAGAGAATGCTTATGAGGTAGCCAGAAGATATATTACATACAGATATGTTCAGAGTATAAAGAGAAAACAAAATACAACAGATGATAAGATATTGGCGCTTATAGAATGTGACAATGAGGAAGTAAAGCAGGAGAACTCAAATAAGAATCCTACTGTTGCCTCAGTGCAAAGAGATTATATGGCGGGAGAGGTTTCAAAGGATCTCACAGAAAGAATACTTCTTGATCCTGAGATAGTGGAAGCTCATAAGACAGGTATTCTTCACTTCCATGATGCGGATTATTTTGCACAGCATATGCACAACTGTGATCTCGTAAATCTTGAGGATATGCTTCAAAACGGAACTGTGATATCAGGCACATTTATTGAGAAGCCGCATAGTTTTTCAACAGCCTGCAATATTGCAACACAGATAATTGCACAGGTTGCTTCAAGCCAGTATGGCGGACAGAGTATTTCGCTGACACATCTTGCGCCTTTTGTAGATATAAGCAGACAAAAAATACGTGACGAAGTGGAATCCGAGATGTATGGTTTGAATGTCTCAAAGGAAAGAAAAGAAGAGATAATTGAAAAAAGACTTCGCAGAGAAATCACAAAGGGTGTACAGACTATACAGTATCAGGTAGTGACTTTGATGACTACAAACGGTCAGGCTCCGTTTATTACAGTATTTATGTATTTAAATGAAGCAAAGAATGAAAGAGAAAAAGAAGATCTTGCACTTATCATTGAAGAAATGATAAGACAGAGATATCAGGGTGTGAAGAATGAGGATGGTGTATGGGTAACACCTGCATTCCCAAAGCTTATATATGTTCTGGAAGAGGACAATATTCGCCCGGGAACCAGGTATTATCATCTTACAAAGCTTGCTGCAAAATGTACCGCAAAGAGACTTGTACCTGACTATGTTTCAGAGAAAAAGATGTTTGAGTATAAGGTGGATAAAAACGGTAACGGAAATTGCTACACACCTATGGGATGCAGAAGCTTCTTAACGCCTTATGTGGATGAGAACGGTAATCCTAAATATTACGGTAGATTTAATCAGGGTGTTGTAACTATAAATCTTGTGGATGTGGCACTTTCATCAGGCGGAGATACTACAAAGTTTTGGAATATCTTCGAGGAAAGACTTGAACTTTGCCATCGTGCACTCAAAGCAAGACATGAGAGATTAAAGGGAACACCTTCAGATGTTGCACCTATACTTTGGCAGCATGGAGCCCTTTCAAGATTAAAGAAGGGTGAGCCTATAGACAAGCTTTTGTATGGGGGATATTCAACCATAAGTCTTGGATATGCCGGACTTTATGAGTGCGTAAAGTATATGACCGGAAAGAGCCATACAGATGATGTGGCAAAACCTTTTGCACTCAGTGTAATGCAGAAGATGAATGATAAATGTAATGAATGGAAGCAGGCGGAGAATATTGATTATTCACCATATGGTACACCGCTTGAGTCTACTACATACAAATTTGCCAAGGCACTTCAAAAGAGATTCGGTATTATAGAAGGTATCACAGATAAAAACTATATTACAAACAGCTATCATGTACATGTATCTGAGGATATTGACGCATTTACAAAGCTTAAGTTTGAGAGTGAATTCCAAAAACTTTCACCGGGCGGTGCCATCAGTTATGTAGAGGTTCCGAATATGCAGGATAACCTTGAGGCGGTAATGAGTTTGCTTGGATTTATCTATGACAATATAATGTATGCTGAGCTGAATACGAAGTCAGACTATTGTCAGGAATGCGGATTTGACGGAGAGATAAAGATCGTTAAAGATGCGGGTAAGCTTGTATGGAAATGTCCTAAATGTGGAAATACGGATCAGAATAAGCTCAATGTGGCAAGAAGAACCTGCGGTTATATAGGAACACAGTTCTGGAACCAGGGAAGAACTCAAGAGATTGCGGACAGAGTACTGCATCTGTAAAAATAAATATAAAGTTAAAGGCTGTTGCACTAAAATGCGGCAGCTTTTTTAATGCAAAAAGGGACTGTCGGGAAATAAGTAATTTTGTTTTTCTATAATACTGTCTATTTTTGGGCATACCCCCCTTGGCTGAAATTTTGTCTTTAAATTTTTTCTTATGCGGTTTTCTCCTGTGGTTTGCCTTCAAATTTTTTTAGTTTTACATGGAGAAAACGATGATCTTCCTTCATTCGCATAAAGGTTGCCAATAGAATCCGGAAGACCTGCAAGATGACAATTAATGCTTCCACGCCATTCTTTTTGTAATCGTCTCATAAACTGATAGTTTAAGTCATCTAGGATATCTGAAGTAAGTTTCTTACTTTTAAATTCATAAAAAGCATCTCTTTTAGGCTTTCTCCCTTGTGTAAGCCATATAAAAGCAATATCTCTTTCACATAAATCCACAATACGATCAATAGAGCGTATTCCTCGCATATTTGTATAAGTAATAACTGCACACATCATGACCCGGTTGTACCCTGTTCTTCCCTTGTCCGAACAATTGGCTAACAGTCCGGAAAAATCTAAATCCTCCATAACTTTTTTTAGGGTATAGACCGGATCGTCATCGGGTAAGCTCAATTCATGGAAACTAAATATAAATTTACCTTGTAAGTATTGAAAATATCGTTTTCGTATGATAATCCTGTCTTTGACAGTTTCAAAACTTAAAAAATAGTATTTTATTTTCCTTTACTTTGTTTTTGTATTGTCCTCATTTGACTTTTTGTTATAAATTCAAAATCTGTATTAAAATGACAAATCTCATGCAGTTTATCTGTGAGCTCTGTTCGTTTATATAGAGGTATGAAACCTTGCTCTTTTATATATGCAAAATTAAAATCTTTTAAGGTCTTTAGAATTTATTCGCATGTATACTTGTGTTCTAAAAATTTTTCAAGATATCTGTAAATAATCAAGGCTAAAAAGCAGGTTAAGAAGTGATACGTAATTCTATCAGTTCTTTGTAAAAATAAAATTGAAACGTCTAGTTATTGAAAAAACGATAACTAGACGTTACAATAAAACAAGTGAATTATTTTTTAAATATCTGATAGTAAGAGAAAGTTCGAAAGGGATAATGAAATGAAAACTCCAAAGCTGTATAATGATTTGATCAATGAGAAAAAAATTACCAATGAAATTATTGCAGAATGTGTATATTATGTGAATAAATGAGCTAAAAATTATCGTGATAAAATTAAAGAATACAAAAATGGAAGGTCCCATCAGCATTTGGAGAGTAATATTGAAAAAGCGGAAGAGGAAATGGGGAAATACTATCAACTAAAAGAAGAATTTTTGAAAGTATTTACCCCGAATCTGATCCACAAACAATTCATTGGCGAAAAGAAAAAAAGAGTATATAGTTATGAAAAAAACTATGAGAAATTGTTGAAAGAAAAAACTAATGATATTTTTTGGAAAAATAGTTACTATGATTACGATAAAGATATGGAGATCGAGTTTTTTGATTATCATCTAGGAACAAAAAAATATCTATATTTCTTATATTGCGAAATTGGGGAATATAGTTTTCATTCACCCGTTTCTGAGAAAATTGCCGAAAGCAATACAGAATTAGAAATTCAAGAAATCGACGAAAATTTCAAAACCCATGGCTCTAAGATTGAAGGATTGCTGTCAATGCAATTTGTAAAAAAAGTCTTGGAATTACTGCAAAGCGAAGATTATACAATTGTGGATTAAGAGTAAAACAATGAAATGTGCATTATGTAAACAAATGGTCGAAGAATAAGATGATTAAACCAAAGGATTTAGTTGAATGCTTTATAAGACTAAATCCTTTTTGTTTAATTTTAATTAGCTAAGAATTATGATAAAATAAAGTAAGTATATTTTTATAGTTATAATTCTGTTTTTTCAAATCGATATTCAAAAATAGATTTTACTCAAACTGACTTTGATGTTGAGTTAATAAGAGGTAGATTGAAAACTGATCCAGATACGGCTTTTTTCTGGTCAGGACGAACAGATGGCATTGGAGGCATGGATGTTGCGAAAAAAATAGCAAAAAATAAAGGAGGAGTTACATTAGATCTACGATTGATGATACGAATATTGTAATGCCTGAATGGGATTTTAATACTCCTTCAAGTGTAACAGCTTGGGAGGAAGCTTCGAATGTATACGCAGCGCAAGTATCTGGTGAAATAAGAGCTGTAGTTGGTAGCGAACTACGACCAGGAAATATTTGGGAAAACATCGAACTACCAAGATTGAAGGCCAATCCAAATGTTACTAAGATTACAACAATAGATCCTAAAACAGGGGTAGAAAAAATTATATTCGAGAGGTAGAAATGAAAATTACAGGAACAAGATCAACAATTACTTTTGATTTAGAGAATGGTTTTCTCTTAAAAGCACAAGGAGAATTGCTGATCAATAAAAAATTTGTTGTTTATAAAGATAGTATGACACAATGGGAGCCCCCTCATGAGAATCTTCCGATAACTCAAAGAGAAATAGAAAATATTATTAATACAGCTAAAAAAATGGAGAGCAATCAAACTATTCAACTAGACTTTGTATAATTATGTTGTATTCTAGGAGAAATGAATCTCTATACAGCTGGTCAGTTTGCCTATCATGGGACCAAGTTTCTAGGTGGAAGCGAAGAAGACGCTCAAACCGCAAACTTTTTAGGGAACCTGATAGGAGGGTATACAGCTTCTTCAGCAACTAGCAAGTTTAGTCTCAATAAGGTGAAAGTAGATGTCGGAGTACCGAAGTATAACCGAGAGCAGATTCTAAAGAATATAGAAGAAAGCAGGCTTGCGAGAGAATCCAGCAACTTTGACCAATATTTGGCGAAGGAGAAACTCCAACGAAGCTTAAACAAATCCCCATTAGTTAGTCGGGAACTTCCGAAGGTAAAGGGTGTACACGATGTCGAAGTACCGAATGAATTAAAAGATAGATTGTTAAATCAATTCATCAATGCGAAAAATTCTCATGAGTTAATGAATATCTTGCATCATCAGGATGAGGAATTGAGAGGGAGTTTGTTGGAAATGATATTTACTAGCGAAAACTAATTGAGACATTTCGTACACAATGGTTATTCTTTAATAACTAATCATGTTTTAATGCGTAATAGTTTTACATCTCTATGCTTATTGGCTTGAATTGCACTAGCTACAAGCTTGGTATAGGGGTGTTTTTGTTTACTGAAGAAGATAAGTATGTTTTAAAGTTTGAAAAACTATTTTAAACTAAACAAAAGCAAATCTTTAGACGGTCGTGACCATTACTTTGTTTTTTCTATCAAGATGAACAAAGATAGTAGGGGCATTAGACAGTATGAATACCAGAGACATTGTTTTAGTTTGTAAGAACTAAATCCGACACTTTTAGAAGACTATAAAAAGGATATCAATGAAAGGCTCAGACAAATTCATGGCTATCAGTCCGCAAAAAAGCTGTTTGAGTTAAATCAAACAGCTTGATAGATACTCACTTAATCAGAGAAAAAACGGTGTTGCACTTATTCTTGCAATTTATCATGTACAAAACAATAACAATTTAAATGGTGTGAACTTTTTAGTAAATTCTAGCTCAATTCGTGTATTTTTAAGGTAAAATTCACACCATTCAATTGAAAGTTACTCAAATTAGATGAAATATTTCTTTCTGAAAACGTGGGAAAACATTGATTTTAAGCGGATATTGAAACTTATTCAAATAAAAATGTTTCCAACCAGGTCTTGCTTCAAACTCGGTTTTCATAATTCTAAAGCATTCTTCTATTTGCCAACGCTTTTCACTTATACTTAGTATTTCACTTACATTATCGTCAAGTAGGTCTGTTGAGACGGCATACATACCATCATACTTGGCTTCCTCATCTATTTTTTCTGTATTAAGATAGTTATATACATTTGCTGTTTCACCATCGTCAGTTACCACAATACTGCCAAGAAACCTGGCCGGATCATTAGGATTTCTTCTTTCTTTTTTGGTACTGCCTCTTTCAAGCATTAACTTAGCTCTTTCACCCATATGATTGTGCTTTCTTATTTTTTCCAAACCAAGTCCGGCATCACTACAGTAAATAAACTTTTGACAATCAAACTCTTTTAAAATTTTTTCTTCAAGTGGTTTAATAGAGGTTTGTTCATTTGTATTATAGGGTTTGGTCTATGTTCTTTGCTTTTGCCATATCTCTTAATGCCATCTTCATCCTCAATCTCAAAATAATAGTTAGTACAATCATAAAAAAGAAGTTTATCATTGCGCTTACCTACTAAATGACTATTTCTATAAGTTTCAGATTGTATAAGGTCACATTCTTTACCGAGTACATTTAAAGAGTGATATACATCATGTAATTGGTAAGATGGTGGCTCTAAAAATCCCATAGAACAAGAGTAACTTGAGCGTTTACCGGAAGGTTCGAGTATTCTTGAGTAAATCAAATCGGATAATATCGAGTTGATATCAAACTTGAAGTTATACTTATCCCTTATCTTTCTGCAAACTTTATGTAAGCCAAGTTTGCGTACATTTACAGAGGTGCTAACCCCTTTGTCATTTATAAAGTTTTTGGAAATGTAGAAGGACTCTGCATTTTTTGATTTTGATGTAGTAACTTTCATAGATAACTCCACACCTTATTATACTAGAAAATACTATATATTAAAACGAATATTTTGACAAAAATTTCAAGTGAGAAGTGTAGGCTATATGCGGGTTACAGGACTTTTTTTATGCTTATTTAGGCAAACAAACTGTCAAAGACCCGGGAAGATGAGGTTTAAACAAATTTAAAAAAATCAATTTTTTAAAATTATATTAAAAAAATGGAATTAGATTGACATAAAAAACATTCATGTATATAGTTATAATATAAATATTTAAGAACGGAATAGAAAGTCCTTTGTATAGAAGATGTAAATAATTGTGAAATAATGGACAATACAAAGATTCAAAGTATATTCAAGCACTGGCAGTATGGTTTCACAATGAAATGTTTTCTTATAGTGTTTGGGATGTTGTGGGTTGGTCATAAATGTTTAAATGTATAATAATTTCATTTGTATTAGGCTTATATTTTTTATTTTGCAAAGATAATAATATATCCAGAGCCTTGGCAAATATGAAAGCAGGATATTATAATTATAATAAGATTTCTAAACTACTATCTATCTACTTTTTTGGAATAGCTGCTTCAATGGCAGTATGTATAATAGGAATAATTGTTGATAGTTTATTTTTGAAAATATCAAGTTTTTTTCTTCTACTTGCTCTATATATATTTGTTTATATATATGAAGCAAATGATCATTTAAGATGATTTTTTGAAACATTATTTTTTTATGTAAAAACTTAGGGTGGTGTGACTCATTTTGAGCTACACCACCCTTTCTTATGACTATCATTTCCCGACAGCCCCTTAAAAAATTTTATTCTGATTTAACCTTGCAGAAGTTTTTCTTTCCTCTCTTAACAAGAAGTCCTTCGCCTGCAAAATCTTCTTTTGTAAAAGTTTTCTTTACATCATTTATAACGTCACCTTCTATGGAAACACCGCCCTGTTCGATATTTCTTCTGGCTTCGGATCTGGTCTTTGAAAGTCCGCTTACTACAAGCACACCTGAAAGATCTATAGTACCGTCTCTGTAATCCTCATCCTGCAAAACATATGTAGGAACATTGCTCATATCGCCACCGCCTACAAATAGAGACTTGCTGGCAGCATTTGCCTTATCGGCCTCTTCCTTGCCATGTACAAGCTCTGTAAGATGCATTGCAAGGATTTCCTTAGCTTCATTAAGTTTGGCACCTTCCCATTTAGACATTTCCTCTATCTGCTCAAGAGGAAGGAAGGTAAGCATTCTAAGGCATGTGAGAACGTCAGCATCAGGAAGATTTCTCCAGTACTGGTAGAACTCAAAAGGAGTTGTCTTATTCGGATCAAGCCAAACTGCACCGCCTACCGTTTTACCCATTTTCTTACCCTCTGAGTTCAGTAAAAGGGTAATAGTCATAGCATGTGCATCTTTTCCAAGCTTTCTTCTGATAAGCTCAGTACCGCCAAGCATATTTGACCACTGATCGTCACCACCGAACTGCATATTGCAACCGTAGTCAAGGAAAAGCTTATAGAAGTCAAAACTTTGAAGTATCATATAGTTAAACTCAAGGAATGAGAGTCCGTTTGCCATACGGTTTTCATAACATTTTGCTCTAAGCATATTGTTTACTGAAAAATGCGGACCTATATCACGGATAAATTCCATATAGTTGAGATCTCTAAGCCAATCGGCATTGTTTACCATTCTGGCTTTATCCTCACCGAATTCAATAAAGCGACTCATCTGCTTTTTAAAACATTCACAGTTGTGGTCGATATCTTCTATAGTAAGGACTTTTCTAAGGTCGCTTCTTCCTGAAGGATCACCGATCATACCGGTACCGCCACCTACCAAAGCGATAGGTTTATTGCCTGCCATTTGAAGTCTCTTCATAAGACAAAGTGCCATAAAATGTCCTACATGGAGACTGTCTGCAGTAGGATCAAACCCTATATAAAATGTAGCCTCACCATTATTTATCATCTTGCTGATTTCTTCTTCATTTGTAACCTGGGCAATAAGTCCTCTTGCCTTTAATTCATCATAACAATTCATACATATCCATCCTTTATTTATTGCAGCTTCGGCTGATAAAATTTCATAAAAAGAAGTATAACAAAGTAATGAAAAATTATCAAGCTTATACTTTGAAAATTTAAAGTTTAGAACTTTAAAGCAATAAAGACTTGATAATTTTTCACGATTATTTTATACTGTTAAAATGTCATATGGAGATACCATGTAACTGTAAGGAATACATAATAAAGTTTGGAGCTGTTGAAGTTCAAAACATATATAATGAAAGAGGCAATTATGGGAATAAAATATATCAGTAATCTACCAAGTCCGGAAGAAATCATAGATAAGTACCCTTTAAGTAAAGAACTTGAGGCAAAGAAAAAAGAATTTGATAAAGAAATAGCGGATGTAATCACAGGAAAAAGCAAAAAGTTTTTGGCTGTAATAGGTCCTTGTTCTGCAGACAATGAGGATTCCGTACTTGATTATGCAAGCAGGCTTACAAAAGTGGCGGAGGAAGTCAAGGATAAAATAATAGTTATTCCAAGAGTCTATACAAATAAACCGAGGACAAACGGAGACGGATATAAGGGACTTTTGCATCAGCCGAATCCTGAAAAAAATCCCAATGTACATGAGGGAATTATTGCAATCAGAAAGATGCATCTTAGAGTTATAGAAGAAACAGGATTATTTACTGCAGATGAGATGCTCTACCCGGATAACCTCGGATACTTGGACGATTTAATGAGCTATATTGCAGTCGGTGCAAGATCTGTGGAAAATCAGCAGCACAGACTTACATCATCAGGAGTCGATGTACCTGTAGGTATGAAAAATCCTACCAGCGGAGATATGTCCGTAATGCTGAATGCGATATATGCCGCACAACAGTCACATGAATTTATATATAGAAACTATGAGATAAAAACTGACGGAAATCCTCTATCACATGCGATACTCAGAGGTGCAGTAAATAAGCATGGCCAATGCTTGCCAAACTACCATTATGAGGACCTTAAGCTTCTTTTAGATCTTTATATGGAAAGAGATATTAAAAACCCTGCTGTTATTGTGGATGCAAATCATTCAAATTCAAATAAGAAATATAAAGAGCAGGTTCGTATAGTAAAAGAGGTGTTACACTCTATGAGATATTCACAGGAGATAGGAAATTTTGTAAAGGGTGTAATGATTGAGAGCTATATAGAAGAGGGAAACCAGAAAATTGAGGAGCATATATACGGAAAATCTATTACGGATCCATGTCTGGGATTTGAAGATTCAAAGAAGCTCCTTTTGGAAATGGCTGAAATGTTATAATGAATTATGCAAATATAAAATATGATGATATAGCAAACGGTCCGGGAGTAAGAACGTCTTTATTTGTATCAGGTTGTACACATGCGTGTAAAGGCTGTTTTAACGAGACGGCATGGGATTTTAAATACGGTGAAGAATTTACAGATGAAACCATAGGAGATATATTAAGGTCTGTAGAGCCCGAGTATATATCCGGTATTACCATACTTGGCGGAGAACCTATGGAAAAGGCAAATCAGAAGGGAATACTGCCGCTTGTAGAGGAGTTTAAAAAGAGATATCCTGATAAAAGCCTTTGGATATACTCGGGATACACTTATGATGTGGACCTTGTTCCCGGCGGAAGAGCCTATTTTGATGAAACATCAAAAATCTTATCGCTTTGTGATGTGATGGTGGACGGTGAGTTTGTACAGGAGCTCTATGATATTACATTGAGATTTAGGGGAAGTTCAAATCAGAGAATCATAGATGTGAAACAAAGTGTTAAAGAAGGGAAGACAGTACTTTGGGAGGGAGATGCCATATTTGCCGACCACAGCATGTAGATCAATTGAAAACGATCTTCTTATAAAAGATGATAAAAAATCGTATACAGGCGGAAATCAAGGTTGGTTTCTAAGCCTTGGATATAAAGATATAGCGGAATACGGTTGCGGAATAATTGCCATATGCAATTTTTTGATGTGCTTTTGGAAGTCTGTATACAAAAGTAAAAATACAGTCGGTAAAGATACATTTACAGCCTTTGTACTTATGGTCTACAGGAAGTATTTAAATATTCTTGATACACACATTATAAAGGGACTGACAGGATTTGCTCTTGCAAAAGCGGTTAATGCTTATTTCAAAGATAATAGGCTTCCAATGAAAGCAAGATGGGGATTCGGATACAATATACTCTTAAAAGTTAATAAGAGTTTGCAGGAAGGTATGCCTGTAATTTTGGGTGTAGGACCGGATCTTTTATCTTTTTTAAAAAAGGAAAAGGGTATAGAGGTTACAGATATTCAAACCGGTAATAAAGCAAAGATATATGCACATTATGTGCTGATTTATGACTGTAAAAAAGAAAACGGAGAAAGCTTTTTTTATATATCATCATGGGGGAGAGGCTATAAGCTTTCTTACAGTGATTTTATAAGATATCAAAAGAAAACATTTTTGGGATTTTTATTATCAAATATACTGGAAATACATAATATATAAATGAGGGATACTATGGAAGAAAAAAACTTTTTGTAGTATCCTTTTATTATATGTTTTTAGGATGGCATTTATGAGAAAAAAAGTTTTAAATCAATCGATAAAAGTAAAAATCGGTATTTTCATTATTGCTGTAGTTTCGGCATTGATAGTGAATTTATGTTTTGATTTTTTTGTTGTGGAATATACATCTTCAGGTTTCGGTGAGATAATAAATGAGATATCACTTTGTTATGAGTTGCAGGATGCGATGACAAAGGAAAAGGCGGACTTCAGTACTTTTATAAGAAACAGGGACAATATAGATGAATTGTTGGCAAGTTGTAAAAGAACGGATGAAATAGTTGATAAGTTGGAACTTGATATAATGCATATGGATAATGAAAGATATGCCAAAATATGGAGTATAAAAAACAGTTATCCGGTATATGCTGCCAAAAGACAGGAAATTCTGGATGATAAATATGAAGCTAAGGACTTTATAGAAAAAGTATATAATGTGTATGAAATGCAGGATTATCTGATAAGTTATGGGGAAAGACTGATGGATGTCACTCTCAGTGAGAACAATGTAATATATCAAAAGAGGGCTGAATTCTTTAAGAAAATGCCTCTTGTACTTGGGATAATACTGATACCTATCATAGTATTGATAATTTACATGGCATTCAAGCTACAGGCTCTGATAATCTCACCGATAAACAGGATGGTGGAGATATCAAAAAATATCGCAAAAAATGATTTTTCAGATAAGGATATAATAATACGCAATAAGGATGAGATGGGAGATTTGACAAACGCCTTTAACAAGATGAAGCATGCTACCTCCGTATATATTTCAAGCTTAGAGGAAAGATATGAGCTTTCGGAACTTTTGCACAAAGAGGCAATGGAAAAGATGAACATGGAAAAAAGGCTTAATGAGGCGAGATTTGACCTTCTTAAAAATCAGATAAATCCTCATTTTCTATTCAATACCTTAAATATCATAGCCGCATCCGCCAATCTGGAAGATGCCAAGGATACCGAGGATATGATAAGGGCACTTGGAAATATATTCAGATACAGCTTAAAGACCGATGAAAAGCAGGTAAGCCTTGAGAGGGAACTTAGCATCGTAAATGACTATATGTATATACAAAAGATGCGTTTCGGTGATCGTGTTTCATACGATATAGTTTCAAAAGTTGACAACGGCAATGTTTATATTCCGTCATTTTCACTTCAGCCTATAGTGGAAAATGCCATAGTCCATGGGATTTCCAAAAAGGAAGAGGGTGGTAAGGTAGTAATAAGAGTATGGGAAAAAGAAAATATGCTTCACATTATTGTTGCGGACACAGGTGTCGGAATGAATGCTGAAAGGCTTAAACAGCTGAAAGACTTTATGAGAGAGAGGCCTACGGCAAAACTCGGAATAGGTTTTGGAAATATTTATAAGCGTATAAAGAACATATATAAAACAGGTGATTTGAGAATATACTCCAAAGAAGGAAAGATGACAGTGGTATATTTTCTGATACCGCAAACCGTTTAGGAAGGAGAGAATGTGAATTTACTGATAGCGGATGATGAAAATCTTGAGCTGAAGGTACTTGAAAAGACAATTAAAAAGTTTTTTTTAAATGAGCTTGACATTTTCATGGCAAGTAACGGAAAGCAGGCGGCAGGTATAGTTGAAAATACAGATATAAATATTGCACTTTTGGATATTGAAATGCCGGGAATGAACGGAATAGAGCTGGCAAAGCTTATAAGAGAGAAAAATCACGATTGTATTATTATTTTTATAACAGCATATGACAGATTTGAATATGCCATAGAAGCGATGCATATAAAAGCATTTGACTATCTTTTAAAGCCGTGGAATGAGGAAAAACTTACAGGACTTATAAGTGAAGCTATATCAAGTATAAAAGAAATAAGTTCTGATGACGGTAAAAATGAAAATCTTCAAGATTCACAAAAAAGCATTATAAAAAAATATATAAAGGAAAATTATAAAAGAGATATAAGTGCCGGAGATGTGGCAGGTATACTTGGTTATTCGGATGTTTATTTTTCAAAGATATTTAAGCAGCTTTTTGACGATACATTTATAAATTATCTGACCAATCTGAGAATAGAAAAGGCAAAGGTACTTTTAAAGGATGTCAGTTTTAATATAAAAGAAGTTGGTGCAAGTGTGGGGTATACGGATTCAAACTACTTTACAAAGGTGTTTAAAAGAGCGGTAGGAATGAGTCCTTCAGAGTACAGAGGTAACATTTAATTTAAAGATTAAAAATTTACTTATTATATTAAAATATTACCATTCACATAAGTTTTTCTTAAATATAGAATATATAAAAGAGATGTAAGACTTTTTAGTCTTAAGTATTTATTTTTTGGAGGAACAATGAAAAAGAGATTTTTTGCATTAGCGATCGCTACATTAGCGTTATCAGCTTGCGGACTTAAGAGTCCTGAGACAACAACAACTGCTGCAAACGGTGGAGAGACAACTGCTGCAAAGGCAGACAGCGGTAGTGAGGGTGCAGAGGTAACCTTGGTTTATGCGGAGGTAAACCCGCTTGATACAATCGTAGGACAGAGCGGTACAGCATTCAAGGAGAAGGTAGAAGAGCTTTCAGGCGGAAAGATTCATATCGATGTTCAGGCAAGCGGTGTACTCGGTTCAGAGAACGATGTACTTGACGGAATGCTTGGCGGAACAGGTACAGTAGATATGTCAAGAATTTCAGCTTTCGCTCTTACAAGCTATGGTGCAAAGAAGGCTTCACTTCTTTCATTACCATACACGTTTAACTCAAGAGAGCATTTCTGGAAGTTTGTAGACAGTGATTTGTCAAAGGAGTTCTTAGAGGAAACATCAGATCTTAACCTCGGTATCAAGAGCTTGTACTATGGTGAGGAAGGTTTCAGACATTTCTTTACAAAGAATCCTGTAAATTCTGTTGAGGATTTAAAGGGAATGAAGATGAGAGTTTCAAATGACCCTGTAATGAACGGAATGGTTGAGGGACTTGGTGCATCTCCTACAGTAGTTGCATTTAACGAGCTTTATTCAGCACTTCAGACAGGTGTTGTGGACGGTGCGGAGCAGCCTATAACAAACTATAAGTCAAACGCTTTCCCTGAGGTGGCTCCAAATATCATCCTTGACGGTCATACACTGGGAGCATTCCAGGTAGTAATCACAGATGACGCTTGGAATAAGCTTACACCTGAGCAGCAGGATATCCTTGTTGAAGCAGGAAAGTATGTAGGTGAGGTAAACAGAGAAATCGCTCAAAAGGCGGAGGATAAGGTTTTAGAGGAGCTTAAGTCATCAGGTGTAAATGTTGTTGAAGTTACAGATAAAACACCTTGGAAAGAAGCTACAAAGAATGTTATCGAAAAGAATACAACTGATCAGAAGGAATTATATCAGCAGATAGTTGACTTGGATAAATAATATTATTGCCTCTTGGAGACTTCTCCAAGAGGTTTGTTGATAGAATAAGAGGTAATTATGTCAGATTTTTTTAAAGCGGTAGACAAAATAAAACCGGCATATGATGCTACATACAAATTTGTTCTGCTTATATGTAAACTTTTATTGATAGGAGATATTGCCATCACAACAATGGCGGTTGCCGGAAGATATATATCATTTATACCGGATCCTGCATGGAGTGAGGAGATAGTTCTTACATTTATGGCATATATGGCAGTGCTTTCAGCAGCACTTGCAATAAGAAGAGGTGCACATATCAGAATGACGGCCTTTGATCCATATCTTCCGAAGGGAGTGGTAAGATTTTTGGATGTACTTTCAGATATTGCAGTTTTAATACTTGCAGTGGTAATGATAGTTGTGGGCTGGAAATATGCTATGAAGATTGGTGCAAAGGGTACTTATGTAAGTATGCCGGGAGTTTCAAAATTCTGGCAGTACTTCCCGATACCTTTAGCAGGTGTTGCAATGTTAATATTTGAGCTTGAGGCACTTTATAATCATATAAAGGCTATTTGCTTAAAAGAAGATCCAAAGGAGGTGCAGGCATGAGTACAGGAGTAGCAATTGCTATATTACTTATAAGCTTTTTTGTAATGATATTTTTGCGTTTCCCGATTGCATATGCGGTAGCACTTTCATCTTTGCTCTGCCTTTTGGCACAGGGACAACCGCTTTCAACAATATGTCAGCAGATGGTTAAGGGTATTTCATCATTCTCACTTATGGCGGTACCGTTCTTTATAACAATGGGCTGCCTTATGGGAAGCGGCGGTATATCGGAGAAACTTATTGCACTGGCAAATGCCTGTGTAGGCTGGATGCGTGGAGGTATGGCGATGGTTAATATCGTGGCTTCATACTTCTTTGGAGGAATTTCAGGTTCAGCAGCGGCAGATACGGCATCACTTGGTTCAATCCTTATACCTATGATGGTGGATCAGGGATATGATGCGGATTTTTCCACAGCGGTTACAATTACATCATCATGCGAGGGACTTTTGGTACCTCCTTCACATAACATGGTTATATATGCTACCACAGCGGGCGGTGTATCGGTAGGAAGCTTATTTCTTGCAGGATATATTCCGGGTGCATTGCTTGCGGTATCACTTATGATCGGTTCATATATTATTTCAGTGAGAAAGAATTATCCAAAGGGTGAGAAGTTCTCGATGAAGGTGCTTTTAAAGCAGCTTAGTGTATCATTCTGGGCATTGGCGGCAGTACTTATCGTAGTAGTAGGTGTAGTAGGCGGTGTGTTCACAGCTACAGAGTCGGCTGCTATAGCGGTTATCTACAGCCTTATTGTCAGCGTATTCATATATAAAGGTCTTGACTGGAAGGGTGTATGGAAGACTCTTGATGAATGTGTAAATACATTGTCAATTGTACTTATCCTTATCTCAACATCAAGTATTTTCGGATATTGCCTTACAACACTTCATGTTCCGGATATGGCTGCAAGTGCAATCACAGGATTTACAAACAATCCTATAATACTTGCATTACTTCTTAACCTTATCTTGCTTATACTCGGATGTATCATGGATATGGCACCTATCATACTTATCGCCACACCGATACTTCTTCCTATTGCAAACTCTATAGGAATCGGACCGATACAGTTCGGTATCATGGTTATCTTAAACTGCGGTATAGGTCTTCTTACACCACCGGTTGGAGGAGTGCTCTTTATCGGTTCAGCCGTAGCAAAATTGCCTATGGAAAAGGTAGTAAAGGCAACATTGCCATTCTATCTGTGCATGATAATTACACTTTTACTTATAACATTTATACCTGTTATAAGCCTTGGACTTCCAATGCTTTTGGGTAGTTTATAAATAACAATATAATAGCGAGCTGTTGCAAAATAGACCGGAAATACATCTATGGGGCAGCAGCTCTTTTTATATTCATTGTATACAAAATATATTTTAAAAAATTTAACTGTACAAGCTCGAAAATACTTGTTAAAAGTTATAAAACATAGTACAATTTGTTAAAGAGATGACAATGAATTAAAGAGCTGTGTCTTAAAAAGACAGGGCCATTAAGTCAAAAATAAATATTATAATATATTTTGGAGGAAAATATGAGCAAGATAGTAGTAGTTGGAGCAAATCATGCCGGTACTTGTGCAATCAATACAATCACAGGATTCAATGAGGGAGATGAAGTAGTAGTATTTGATCAGAACTCAAATATCAGCTTTTTAGGTTGTGGTATGGCACTTTGGATAGGCGGCCAGATATCAAAGCCGGACGGACTTTTCTATTCAAATAAAGAAAAGCTTGAGTCTCAGGGTGCAAAAGTAAATATGAACAGCAAGGTTGAAAGAATAGATTTTGATAAAAAGTTCGTATGTGCAACTTTGGAGAACGGTCAGAAAGTAGAAGAGAGCTATGATAAGTTGATACTGGCTACAGGTTCACTTCCTATAGTACCACAGATACCGGGTAGAGACTTGGAGAACGTTCAGCTTGTAAAGCTTTTCCAGAATGCCGAAGAAGTAATTAAGAAACTTGAAAATCCTGATATCAAGACAATTGCAGTAGTAGGTGCGGGATATATCGGAGTGGAACTTGCAGAGGCGTTTGAGAGACATAATAAGAAGGTAATAGTTGTTGATATAGCAAATACTTCGCTTTCAAGCTACTATGATCCTGAGTTCAGTGCACTTATGGATAAAAATCTATCAGATCACGGTATTAAACTTGCTTTCGGTGAGACTGTAAAGGAGATTAAGGGTAACGGTAAGGTAGAGGCCATAGTAACAGATAAGAATGAATATCAGTGTGATATGGTTATTCTTGCTATCGGATTCAGACCTAATACGGAGCTTGGAAAAGATTATCTTGAAACAATGTCAAACGGTGCATATATCGTTGATGAAACTCAGCAGACAAGCAAGAAGGATGTATATGCAATCGGTGACTGTGCAACAGTACTTTTCAACTCTACAGGAGAGAAGTCATATATTGCGCTTGCAACAAATGCTGTACGTTCGGGAATTATAGCCGCATATAATGCCTGCGGCAAGAAACTTGAGACCATCGGCGTACAGGGATCAAATGCCATTTCAATTTATGATTTAAAACTTGTATCTACAGGACTCAGCGAACAGAAGGCAAAGCAGCTTGGTATGGATGTGCTTTCTACTTCATTTGAAGACTTACAAAAGGCAACATTCATTGAAACAACAAATCCTAAGGTAAATATAAAGATAGTATATGACGCAAAGACAAGAGTAATACTCGGAGCGCAGATGGCATCTACATATGATATGTCAATGGGTATACATATGTTCTCGCTTGCAATACAGGAGAAGGTGACTATAGACAAGCTCAAATTGCTTGATATATTCTTCCTTCCACATTTCAATCAGCCATATAACTACATCACAATGGCTGCATTATCCGCAAAATAAAACTTATAGTAAACCAAAAGGGAGCATATTTGATATGCTCCCCTTTTTATGAAGTGTGTTAATTATTATTTATTTTTAGCAAGTTTTTTGAACTCGTCCGCTACGAACTGAACTTTTGTACCGATAATAACCTGTACGGCAGTCTTTGAAGGCCTGATAACACCTGCAACACCTGCAGATTTAATCTTTTTTTCGTCAACCTTTGTATAGTCTTTGATCTCAAGACGAAGTCTTGTGATACAGTTATCAATAGATGTAAGGTTTTCAGGACCGCCTACACCCTCTAGGATAATAGCTGCAACTGCAGTAAAGTCATCATTAGCTAAAACAGCTTTCTTTTCTTCTTCCTCATCATCCTCTCTACCCGGAGTCTTTAAGTCAAACTTTGTGATAACGAAGCGGAAGATTGCATAGTAGATAGCACCGTAAACCACACCGATTGGAATCAAAAGAAGTGGATTTTGTGCAAATGGCGCCTTAAAACTAAGTACCCAGTCAACAAGACCTGCACTGAAGTTAAATCCTGCTCTTATAGGAAGAAGTGAAACTACGGCAAGTGAAATACCTGTTAAAAGAGCGTGGATAAGGTAAAGTACCGGTGCAAGGAACATGAATGCAAACTCCAGCGGCTCTGTAACACCTGTAAAGAATGATGAAAGAGCGGCAGCAAGTAAAAGACCGTAAGCGGCTTTCTTTCTTGCATCCTTAGCTGTGTGATACATAGCAAGTGCAGCGCCGGGAAGACCGAACATCATTACAGGGAAGAATCCTGACATATACATACCTGTCTGTCCGAGAACACCGCCTTCTGCGCTTCCCCAGAATTTACCGATATCATTGATACCTGCAACATCAAACCAGAATACTGAGTTAAGTGCATGGTGAAGTCCGAATGGAATTAAAAGTCTGTTGAGGAAACCGTAGATACCTGCACCTACAGCACCTGTGCTGAGAATTGCTTCACCAAAGCTTACCAATGCTCCATAAATAAGAGGCCAAATAAAGAATAAAACAATAGCTGCAATAAGTGAAAATCCTGCAGTAACAATAGCCACGCTTCTCTTACCGCTAAAGAAAGAGAGTGCGTCAGGAAGCTTTGTTGTTTTAAACTTATTATAGCAAGCTGCACCTATAAGACCACAAACAATTCCGATAAACTGAGTCTGTGTCTTACCGAAAGCTGCAGGGACAGCATCCGCTTCAACACCTGTAAACATAGCTACAGAACCCTTTGATAAAAGAGTTGTGATAACAAGCCATGAAACAAGACCTGCAAGTGCGGCGGCACCGTCACCGTCATCACTCATACCGACAGCAACACCTATGGCAAACAAAATAGCCATATTGTCGATGATAGCACCACCTGCCTTTAAAAGAAAAGCCGCTACTATATTATTTCCACCCCAACCGGTAGGATCGATCCAATAACCTATACCCATCAAAATCGCCGCCACAGGAAGGCAGGCTACAGGAAGCATCAAAGACTTCCCAAGTCGTTGTAAATACTTCATAAAAATTTCTCCTTATTATTTAAGATCATCCCTTTGCCGGCCGGTCAAAGAGAAAATTTATTATTTTGGTATTACTACCAATATTTCACTGTCCTTATTCACAGCTTTATCTGTGATACTTTCAACAGATTTAAAATCCATAGTATTGCAAATAAGCATCATGGTAATGGTATTAAATCCTGCCGATTTTATCTTTTCAAGATCTGCCTGTATAAGCGGATCTTTTGCTTTAACTCTATCTCCTGCTTTTACAAAGGAAGAGAATCCCTCACCGTTCATCTTTACTGTATCAAGACCGATATGTATGAGAATTTCCTCACCGGTATCGGCTAATATACTGACAGCGTGTAAGGTCTCAAAAACCATGGTCACCTTGCCGTCAGCAGGAGAGGTTACAAGACCGTCGTTTGGAACGATTGCTACTCCCTTTCCAAGCATCTCTGATGAAAATGTCTCATCAGGAACTTCTTTTATAGAAACACTTTTTCCGCTCATAGGGCTGAAAAATGCATTTTTCTTCTTCTTAAATAAACCAAACATATTTTACTCCTCTGCCATAGTTACTCTTTTTATATGAATTGCCAAATAGGTCATTTCCATTCGGGTTATTTTTGAACGGGTTTCAACCTCTATATATTCTGCAATTCTTTTTCCGCATTCAAATTCTTCGGGATATTTTTCCTTCATCATATCCTCAAAAATCGTATCATCATCATGGAGCATTTCATTTCTATAAAGTCTTTGAATAAGAAACTTTACGTGAGTTACAAACCTTTCATAATGAATAGAATTTTCATTAAGCTCTACATTCAATTCACTTTTTACAATATCCATTATATCTCTCATAAGATGTGGAAGGCTCAAAGTCTCCTTCATATGAGTGCTGTACTGCGCATTTACAAAATGAAGTGCAATAAAGCCTGCCTCCGAATCCGGAAGAGAAAGTCCTATTCTATCATTTATGAGTCTGAGAGTATAGAGTCCAAGCGCATATTCCTGAGGATAAAATCTTTTGATTTCCCACATCAGGGCATTCTCGGGAGTCATACCTTCTTTAAATCTTTCAATGGCAAAATTCACATGGTCAACCAGAGTAAGATAAATACTTTGGCTGAGTTTGAGCTTTTCTACATTGATTGCATATGAAATGACATCATCAGTAAGAGTTATTCTTTCAATAGGGATATCCGCAATCATATCCTGAAACTTAAGAAGCATTTCATTTTCCTTGATACGAAATACCTTCTCTATTTCAGCCTCCGATAGAGTATCTCCTTTTTTTCTGCCAAAGCCTATACCCTTACCCATGGCAATAATTTCCTTGTTTTTATGGTCATGGGTCAAGACGATATTATTATTTATAATTTTTTCAATGATCATCGCACCACCATAAAGCAATAAAAAAAACCAAATAAACCATAGTACTATGGTAAATTCGGTCTTGCCTGCGTCTCAGTAACAATCCTAAAATATTAGAATTTATGTAAGTATTATGACAGAATTCTTAAGATAAATCAATCGGCAAAATGTAGGAAATTATATTTGTAAAATTGGGGATAATAGATAAAGAATCAAGAAAATGTGATGAATACAGTAAAAATTAAAGTATTAATATATTGCTAATAAATACATTAAAAGCTAAAATATTTAATATAATAATTCGTAAAATCTATGTATTTATATCAGGAGGAATATGCTGGAGAAACTGAAAAAAGAGGTATATGAGGCAAATATGCTTTTGCCAAAATATGGTCTGGTGACATTTACATGGGGAAATGTATCGGGCATTGATGAAAGCGGAAAATACTTTGTAATAAAGCCAAGCGGAATAGAGTATGACAGACTTACACCTGAGGATATGGTGGTAATGGACCTTGACGGCAACCGTGTGGAAGGAAGATATAATCCTTCATCCGATACAAAGACGCATCTTATACTGTATCAAAACTTTAAGGATATAGGTGGGGTTGTACACACACATTCTCCCTATGCAACGGGATTTGCACAGGCAGGAGTGGATATTGCCTGTATGGGAACCACACAATGTGACTATTTCTATGGAGATATTCCATGTATAAGGCATCTTACAAAGGAAGAACTTGATGAGGACTATGAACTGAATACCGGAAAAGTTATAGTGGAAACCTTTAAGGATAGAAAGATTGATCCTTTATATATACCCGGATGTATATGTCACAGTCATGGCCCTTTTGCATGGGGCAAGGATGCATATACGGCAGTACATAATGCAGTGGTAATGGAAGAAGTTGCGAAAATGAATTTGTTTGCAATAAGTATAAATCCGGATGCGAAGAAAGCGCCGAAATATTTACAGGATAAGCATTTTTTGAGAAAGCATGGTAAGAATGCCTACTATGGTAATTAGAGGGAATATGGAAGTAAAAAAGATAATAGAAGCCGGAGATATATTCTTAGGAATTGAGTTCGGCTCTACAAGAATAAAAGCTGTATTGACTGATGAAAACGGAGAAGTACTGGGAACAGGTATACATGATTGGGAAAACAGCTTTATAGAGGGCATTTGGACATATCCTCTTGATGAGATACTCTTAGGACTTTCAAGCTGTTATACAAGTATAAAGTCAGATATAAAAGAGAAGTATGGAGTGACTATAAAGCAGATAAAATACATGGGTATAAGTGCTATGATGCATGGATATATGGCATTTGATAAGGATATGAATTTGCTTGCTCCTTTTCAAACTTGGAGAAACTCAAATACCGAAGAAGCTGCAAAGGATTTAAGTGAAAGCTTTAAGTTCAATATTCCGCTCAGATGGACAATAGCACATCTGTATCAGAGAATACTTGATAAAGAAGAGCATGTAGAGAAGCTTAATTTTGTTACAACATTGTCATCATATATTCACTACATGCTTACGGGTGAAAAGAACATAGGTATAGGCGATGCTTCCGGAATATTCCCCATAGATTCAACGGCTATGGATTATGATGCATCAATGCTTGATATTTTTGAAGAAAAGATTGCAGAGTACAAATTTCCATGGAAGATAAGAGAGATATTGCCAAAGGTAATGCCGGCAGGGCAAAGAGCCGGAGTACTCACAAAGTTGGGTGCAAGTCTTTTAGATAAAGACGGTGACTTACAAGAGGGAAGTATACTTTGCCCACCGGAGGGTGATGCAGGTACAGGAATGGTAGCGACCAACTCTATTAAAAAAGGCACAGGAAATATGTCTGCAGGTACAAGTATGTTTGCAATGCTTGTACTTGATAAGAAACTTAATGATTACTATGAGGAAATAGACATGGTGACTACACCGGACGGATATCCTGTGGCTATGTCACATGCAAATAACGGTACAAGTGATTTGAATGCCTGGGTTGGCTTATTTAGAGAATTTTCAAAGCTTTTCGGTATAAATATTTCAGATGGAGAATTGTTTGAAAAACTCTATACAAATTCATTAAACGGTAGTCCCGACTGTGGCAATCTGATGTCATTCGGATATTTTTCAGGAGAGGGTATTACGAAGCTAAATGAAGGAAGACCTTTATTTTTACGAAGCCCTAAGAGTGAGTTCAATCTGGCAAACTTTATGAGAGCACATTTATACAGCTCACTTACAGCAGTTAAAGTGGGGCTTGATATCTTAACAGAGAAAGAGAATGTAAAGATAGAGAAAATGATGGGACATGGAGGACTGTTCAAAACAAAAGGAGTCGGACAAAGATACCTTTCTGCAGCTATCAATGCTCCTGTAGAAGTGCTTGATACTGCAAGTGAAGGCGGTGCGTGGGGAATAGCATTGTTGGCATTATATGTCAGTCAGGCGGATAAGTACAGCTTAGATGAGTTCCTGTCTAATAAGATTTTTGACAAAAACACCGGAAGTGAAATTATGGCTGATGAAAAGGATGTGGAAGGATTTAAGACCTTTACACAGAGATATCTGAATGCTGTAGATATTGAAAAGTTTAGCGTGGAAAAATTCGCTGAATAATAGTGATACTAAATTTAATAAATATAATTATTCTACTTTTATTTTAATTATATTATGATAATGAAAAAGAGGATATAAGCTTATGAAAAAAGTATATTTTGGAACGAACTTAAAAATGTATAAAAACATACAACAGACTGTAGATTATTTGAAGGAATTAGAGAAAGGAACTGAATTAATAAATAGAGAAGAGTATGAATTTTTTGTTATTCCTTCATATATATCTTTACCAAGTGCAACTAATTCTGTTTCACAGGATAAAATAAGAATAGGTGCACAAAATATGGGATGGGAGGAAGAAGGACAGTACACAGGCGAAATTTCACCACGTATGCTTGATGAGATAAGTGTAAAACTTGTGATGGTAGGCCATTCAGAGAGAAGGCATGTATTTAGGGAAACAGATGAAGAGGAGAATAAAAAGGTTCTTTGTGGTTTAAAGCATGGTTTTACAATGCTTTTATGTATTGGAGAAACAGAGAATGAGAAGGAGTTTGGTATAAGCAATGAGGTGCTTCGTAGTCAACTTATAAAGGGACTTCATTGTGTAAGAAAAGAAGAAGTTAAAAAAATTTGGATTGCTTATGAACCTGTTTGGGCAATTGGAGTAAATGGTAAGCCGGCATCAGAGGAATACGCTAATTCTAAACATAAAGTGATAAAAGAATGTCTGATAGATATTTTTGGAGAATGTGGACTTGAAATTCCGGTGTTGTATGGTGGTAGTGTTAATCCTCAGAATGCTGATTCATTAATTACACAAGAGTATATTGATGGATTATTTGTAGGAAGAAGTGCTTGGAATGCGGAACAGTTTTCGTCCCTTATATTTAAAAGCATAGATACATTAAAAAAACATAATAAAAAGGTGATGTAATATATACTTAATGTATGTTTGATTGTTATATATAGAAGTATAAAAACTAAAAACAGATTAATAATATGGGATATAGGCTATCATAATAAGGTGATAGCCTATATTTCATAATATACATATTAATATATACTTATGTTAGATTATGATATACTTATAGTATAGGTAAGGATTTAATATACATTTTGGTGGTTAGGCATTATGGAAAAGAAGAAAGTATTAATTGTAGACGATGAATATTTTATTGGTAAATTAATATATAAATTAATTGCATGGGACGAGAAAAATTTAGAGTGTGTGAGTATTTTAGACAATGGAGAAGATGCAATAAATTTCATTAAGAATAATACTCCTGATATAGTTATAACCGATATAAGAATGCCCGGAGTCTCAGGACTGGATCTTATCAGGGAGACAAGAGATACTTCAAATAAAATTCAATATATTATCATAAGCGGATATCGTGAGTTTGAGTATGCCAGAGAAGCAATGAAATACGGTATAGATCATTATGTACTAAAACCTATAAATAAAGATGACTTAAGCGAAGCTCTGGATGATGTTATAAATATACTTGGCGAAATTGAAAACAAAGAAGCCAGAGAAAAAAGACTTATAGAAACAGTTGAGAATAGTAAAAAGATAATTAAATCAAGTATTTTGAAAGATATGATAGAAAATAATGATTATGATAACAGTATTTTTCTAAATAAAGATTCAAGGCTGTTTAGAGCCATAAATATAAAGTTGGATTATGAGAATATAGACCAGGTTTATAAAAGACAGGATAGTATAACGGTAGCCAAGGTGGTTGATATAGTAAATAAAATCCTCGAGGTAAATGTGGGAGAAGTCATAGGGTGTAATAAGGAATTTATGAATATATTCTTTTTATTTAACTATAGCATGGAAGAAGCAAAGTCTATAGGGAGTATACTAAATGCTATTCTAAGCAAAATAAATGAATATTTAATAGGATTTGAAAGATACCGTGCAACCATAGGAGTAGGTAATGAAAAGAGCGAGCTAAATGATATAAAAATATCAATTAATGAAGCGCGTTATACTGTAGAAAAAAGATTAAGTATTGGAATTAATAGGGTCATATATTTTGAGGACTTAAATAGGGTAAATTCATCTAATGAATATGTAGATATAATGAATGAATATAATGATGAATTAAAAAAAGGTATGGAATCATTCGATATAGAAAAAATAAAGTATATATTATCTGAGATTTTTAGAAAGATATCTGATGGACAAAATGAGGATATTGTTTATCAAATATATGACCGGATTTATGGGCTATTTAAAGATTATAGTGATGAAAAAATAGAGGAAGAGTATAGAGATGCATTATCGCTGCTTAATTCATGTTGTAATTTAAGCGATTGTAAAAAAGTTATATTAAAATATGTATTAGATTGCTTGGAATATATAAAAAGCAAATCGGAAGGTCGGGTATTAAAACCTATAAGAACTATGATTTCATATATTAAAGACAATTATAGGGAAAAAATCACTATTGAAGATATGGCAGAGATAGTAGATCTAAACCCGATATACTTGGGTAGTTTATTTAAAAAGGAAATTGGGTTAAACTTCTCTTCATATCTGATAAAAGTAAGGATAGATGCTGCGAAAAGTTTATTAATAGAAACAAATTATACTATTGCAGCAATAGGGAGTGAGGTGGGTTATAAAGATACCAGATACTTTAGCCAACTATTTGAAAAGACGGTGGGAATAAAGCCGGCTTTGTATAGAAAGATACATTCTTAGAGGGAGCCATATGAGATTTTTTATTAAAATTGTATGTATGGTGGGTATTGCTATAGTTCTTAGTGTTGCTGAAATCATCTATAGTACAAATGTGTTTTTTAAAATAACCAAAGAACTTATACTAATTGCTGTTTTTTTATATTTATTAAAAACCTTTTTGGAATATTCAAGACTGTTAAATACAATGAATGATGTATTTGAGGATAATTTGAAGGAAAATGATTTTTGTAATGAACTGATAAATTATATAGAAAAATATACAAATGAAAAAATCAAAAAAAATATCGTTGAAATTTTTAATAAACAAACTGAATTGACAGCATTACAAAGTCAAATAAATCCTCATTTTCTATATAATACGCTAGATTCAATAAGAGGAGAAGCATTATGTAATGATGATGATAATGTTGCAGATATGATAGCGACATTAGGATCTTTTTTTAGATATAGTATAAGTAAAAATGGAAATATGTCCAGGTTAAGAGATGAGTTGGAAAATGTTAAGAACTATATGAAGATACAGGAATATAGATTTAGGGGACGATTTCACTTGGAGATAGAAGTAGGGGAAGAGGACATAAACGTATATGATTGCTATGTTCCAAGGCTTATTCTGCAACCTATAGTAGAAAATGCAATTTATCATGGTCTTGAAGGAGTACGTAACGGTGGTGTTGTAAGGATAGAAGTGAACTTAATTGAAAAATATTTAATGATTATGATAATGGACAACGGAAGGGGAATGAAGGTAGAGGAACTAAAAGAACTTAATAGAAGAATATTTGAAGGAGACTATAGAAAGTTAGTAGATAATCCCAATTCAAATAATACAGGAATCGCTTTACCTAATATACATAAAAGAATTAATTTACTGTATGGAGAGGATTATGGGTTAACGGTGTATAGCAGTTTTGGACAAGGAACAGATGTTGAAATATTGCTACCGATACAGCTGAAAGCTTATGAGGATGAGTTATGATGAAAATCTTGTTTCAGGTAAAAAATTTGAGTTTGAAAAAAGAAAGCATGGGGAAACTATATAATGCTTCAATATCTTTTTTTGGTGGAATGATATATTCTCTTGCGGGTTTAGATTATTCAGGCAGAGATATTTTTCTGAAGATTATTAAAGGCAACATTGACGAGAAGAAATATGAAGGAGTGTTTTTTGTTGATAATAAACTATTGAATAGTGCAAAAAAAATTAAAGAGTATATATACATATTCTCATTACAAAACAAGATAATAGATGATTGGACCGTGGCTGAATATATATATTTGAGAGAGGGAAAATGGTTCTTAAGTAAAAATAACTTAAGAAATATGATAAAGAGAATAGAGGTGGTTTTAGGAGATTTTGGGTTAGATATTTCAGGTAGTAAAAAAGTAGGGGAGTTGGGTGTCCTGACAAGGTATCAGATAGAATTTATAAGAGCAATTATTCTAAATAAGAAGATTGTGATAATTGAAGATGAGTTTACAAATATGAAATATGAATATATAGAACTATTCTCAAAATGGATTAAAACAAATATGAAAGAGGATATGACAATAATATTGAATACATATTCACAAATGGCTTCATATAAATGTTCTGATATATTTGTTTGTTTCAAGAAGGGTTGCATAGTAAAAGTATGTAGAAAAGATAGTATCGAAGGTATAGATAAATTATATAATTTTATAGTTGGAAGTACTATGAATGAAAAAATAAGTAGTTTAAGTAGTGTATATACATATAATAGATTACATAGTAATGATGAAGTATATTCGGTAAGTGGGAATTTCTTCGGTAAAAATATTGAAACATATAGTTTTTCAAAGGGAAAGGTATATAGCTTTATAATAGAAGATCATAATAATAGATATAAATTTTTTGAGGCTATATCCGGAGTTAATAATAGAGATAAAAAATATTTTATAGAAGGATACTATCAAAAAGTTATACGTGTACAAGATTTAATTGAGAAGAAAATAATTTCCGTTGATGGGATAGGAGAGAGAGATTTTTTGGCTGAAAATATGAGTATAGAAGATAATCTTTTATTACCTTCTTTGAACAAAATATCTAATCTTAATTATTTAATAAATCAATATGAATTAAAAAGGGTTATATTTGAAGAATTAAAATCTAAGGATATAAATAAGTCGGATTTGGTGAGTGCATTAGATGTAAACCAAAAGATATGTGTTTCACTGGAAAGATGGCTTATTTTTAGACCAAAGGTTTTTATTATATTTGAGCCGTTTATATATTGTGATAACTATGGATTGTCGTTGATTAAAAATTATCTGAAAAAATTTGCTAAAGCGGGGACGACAGTAATAGTAATAAAATCAAGGACTGAGTATATGGAAGACATTTCAGATGAAATTATATGTATATAAAAGATAAACTATCTTGAATTACTCACACAAATTCTTTGTTTATTCACATTGTTTTAGAGTGATATTATAAGTATATTGTATATAAATAAAACAGTACGTAGGGAGGTAGTAATGAAGAGAAGAATTTTGGGAGCAATCGTTGGTTGTTGTTTGACATTCACACTTCTTGCAGGATGCTCAAATACAGGGGGCAAGGTAGAAAATACAGGGGCTAACACCGAAGCTGCTCAAACAGCTACAGGTGAGGGCAAAGATATGACATTTGTTATAGTTCCAAAGACTGTACATGCATGGTTTGATCAAGTAAATATAGGTGCTAAGAAACAAGCAGATATGCTCTCAGCACAAACAGGAAGAAAAATAACAATTGATTATCGCGCACCTGAGAATGCAGATGTGACTGAGCAGAACTCAACACTTGAGCAGGCGGCTGCAACTCATCCGGATGGGATTTGCCTTGACCCGGTAGATTATGAGGGCAGTAAGGCAGTTATTGAGGAGATAGAGGCTAGAGGCATTCCGGTAATACTTTTTGATGCACCAACTCCGGAAGGAAGTAATTTGACAAGCGTTGGAAATGATTTTTCGGAGCAAGCTACAATTGCTGCAGATAAACTGGCAGAGTTGATCGGCGAGAAGGGAAAAGTTGCAGTTATGCAAGGTGCACCATCGGCTCCAAATCATGCAGAGAGATATAAAGCACATTTAGAAGCATTGAAAAAGTATCCTAATATTGAAGTTATTGATGGTGGAATTGATAATGACAGTATAGAAACTGCAAAGACTCAAGCAGCAGCAGTTTTGGCCGCAAATCCTGATTTGGCAGGATTCTTAAACTGTGATGCCGGTGGTTCCGGTATAGCAGCAGCTATAGAGGAAGCAGGTAAGTCAGGTACAGTTAAGTTCGTAGCTATGGATAATCTTATTGAGATATTAGATTATGTACCAAATACTATTCAAGCTACATCATCAACAATGCCACAGATGCAGGGAGAATACGCAGTTCTTATGATGTGGCAAAAAGCAAATGGTATGGAAATTCCAAAGAAGATTGATACAGGAATTGGCTATATTGATGCTACAAATATAGATGAGTGGAAACAAATAGTATCAGGAAAATAGAATAAAATGTAGAAGATATGAGACCTATGGCTAATTAATTGGCTCATGGGTCTTTTTTAATACCAAAAATTATAAAAAGAGGTCAATGTGTCAGTATTAGAAGCAAAAAATATAAGTAAAAAATTTCCTGGGGTTTTGGCTCTGGACTCAGTAGATATTTCATTTGAACCTGGAGAAATACATGCAGTAATAGGAGAAAACGGAGCCGGAAAGAGTACATTGATAAAATGCCTTACAGGAGTATATACACCTGAAGAAGGAGAAGTTTTAGTAGAAGGAAGAAATGCAATAAAAAATAAGGACTTATTTAAAAAGGTTGCGTATGTACCGCAAGAGATAGATCTGTTTAAACATATGACTGTTGCAGAAAACTTGTTTATGCCTTTTGAAAAATTTGATATTAAGGGCACAATAAATCAAGGAGAATTAGGGAAAAAAGCGTTACCTATTTTAGAGAAGTTTAATATACCGGTAAGTCCAAGTGACTTGGTGAGAGATATTTCAGTATCATCACAGCAGTTACTTCAAATTGCAAGAGCCGTATCGAATGTAGATTATGAAGTTCTTATGTTGGACGAACCTACCACCAGCCTTACTGTTAAGGACACCAGAATATTATTTGATATTGTTAAAAGGATAGCAAGTGAGAATAAAGCTGTTGTTTTTATTTCTCATAAACTTGAAGAAATATTTGAGTTATGTGATGTAATTACAGTATTTAGAAATGGTAAGAGGATATCATATGCAAAGATAAGCGAAGTCGATGATAGCTGGATAGTAAAGCAGATGACAGGTAGAGAAAAAGTGCTTGATCAGAAGTTTTATTCAGAAAAAGTTAGCAATGAAAATATTATGGAAGTAAAAAAACTGAGTGGTGAAAGATTCCATGATGTCAGTTTTAATTTGAGAAGAGGGGAGATACTCGGATTTACAGGTTTGGTAGGAGCCGGAAGGAGCGAGTTAATGCAAGCTATTCTGGGAATACTACCTATATATTCCGGTGAAATCATATTTGAAGGTGAACCTTGGAAAAAGGGTGATAGTAATTGGAGCGTGTCTAAAGGGTATATTTATTTACCGGAAGAAAGAAAAAAAGATGGAATTCTTCCGATGCTTTCAATTAGAGAAAATATATCAATTACTGCTTTAGACAGTTTAAGGTCGGGTCTTGGCCTTTCAAGAACAAAAGAGCAAGACTTGGCGGATGATATAATTAAATTATATGATATAAAAACTCCTGATGCAGATAAGCAGATACAATTCTTAAGTGGAGGAAATCAACAAAAAGTAATTATCGGAAGATCCATGAATGCAAAACCTAAAGTTTTAGTATTTGATGAGCCGACAAAAGGAATAGATGTTGGAACTAAGATTGAAATATATAAATTGATGAAAAGGTTAGCAGAAGAGGAACAAATAGGAATAATAATGATATCTTCGGAAATGGAAGAAATAATGAAGTGTTCCAATAGAATCATAGCTCTTTATGATGGCCACAATGCAGGAGAATATGATGCATCAACTGATGATAGAACTCTACTTGGAGCGATAATAGGATTAAATAAGGTTAAACAGGTGACAAGTGATGAAAAATAAAAATAGCATTTTAAATATATTTAAGCGTAGCAATATGACTGCCATCGGAATGGTTTTAATTATAATGTTTGTTATTGCATGTATAGGATCTCCATATTTTCTGGATGTATATAATATTCAGTCTTTACTAAGAGATCTGGCTATAATAGGTATGATAGGTATTGCACAATCTTTATTACTTTTAGTGGGAGAACTTGATTTATCAGTTGGAAAGATAGCAACCTTATGTGGAATATTATCAGGAATGCTTATGATTTATGCAAAAATAAATCCTTGGTTAGCTCTTATATGTGGTTTAATATTTGGAATATTTTTTGGATTACTAAACGGACTTATTATAACAAAGCTTAGATTAAATTCAATGGTTGCCACAATAGGTATGCAGGGAGTTTATGGTGGAATAAACTTGGTCTTAACGAAGGGAAAGGCAATAACAGGAATACCGGAGCAAATTCAGTTTTTAGGCAAAGGAAGCCTTGGTATTGTGCCTATGCCATTTATCTTTTGTATAATAGTATTGCTACTTGTGTTATTTTTAGTAAAGAAAACTAAAACAGGTAGATATATATATGCTATAGGTAACTCAAGAGAAGCGGCAACTATTTTGGGTATAAAAGTAGATAAAATAAGGGTGTTCATTTACGTTGCAGTTGGTTTGATATCGTCATTGGCAGGATTGTTGTACGTTTGCAGACTTGGCTCCGCACAGTCTACATTAGGTGAAAGCTGGCCAATGAACTCAATTGCAGCATCAGTTATAGGTGGTGTTTCATTAAATGGAGGTATTGGAAATCCGGCCGGTGCATTAATAGGTGCAGCTATTATAAGCATAATATCAAATATGATAGTATTATTTGGAGTAAATGCATATTGGCAGCAAGCAGTAAGTGGAATAGTAGTGGTTCTTGCAATTTCTTTCAGTTCTATAATGGAAATAATTAGAGAAAGAAGGGCAAGATCATGAAGCTGGGTTTAAACTTATCGTTTGCTGTAAAAAGGTGGATGGAACCTGAAATATTAGCAAAAATATGTAAAGAAGACTTTAATATAGATCATATACAATTCTCATGGGACTTTATAGACCCATGGTGGAGTGAAAAAGAAAGAAACAGCATTGCCAGGCAGTACAGAGATGCTTTTAATAGCTTTGGATTGGTGATAGACAGTAATTTTGCAGGAAATGCCGCATACACATTTCCACATTTCTTGGGCCCGATAAAAGAACAGAGAAATTTGGCGTTAGAATACTTTAAAAGAGCTGTAGATGTTTCACTTGAACTTGGTACAGATATTATTGGAAGTCCTGTAGGCGGTATGTCAAATAAAGTTTCATACGACAGTAAATTAAGGGAGGAAGCATATAAGGAGTTGTTGGAATACTTGTTTGTTTTGGCAGAATATGCTTCCGAAAGCGGAATAAAAGAGATACAAATAGAAGCAACTCCATTGGAAACAGAGTTTCCGCACTCACCCGGAGCATCATTGAAACTTATGGAAGATTTGTCGGGAAGCAGTATACCATATAAGTTATTGATTGATTGGGGACATGCATTATTTAATCCGTTGTTAAAAGAAGAAGCAGATATTGATATATGGTTTGGAAAATGTAAAAAACATATAGGTGGAATACATTTACAACAAACAGATGGACTATATGATAGGCATTGGGATTTTACAAATCCAAATGGAATAATAACGCCGGAGAAAATCTTAGAGGCCACAAAAAAGTCCGGTTTGGATGACATTTATCAATATTTGGAAGTTGTTACAGCTTATGAAGAAAAGGATGAAATTGTTTTTGAAAACATGAAAAAAACAATGGACTTCTTACATAAGAATCTTGGAGTGTAAACTATGGAATATAAAAAGTTATATGAGGATATTTTACAAGAGCACCGAAGAGTATATGAAAGTTTGGATGAAAAAGACTTATATAGATTTATAGATACAGTAAAAAAATATAATAGGATATTTTTAATTGGTGTGGGTAGAGAGGGAATGGCAACCAGAGCGTTTGCTATGAGACTCATGCATATGGGAAAAGAGATACATTGGATATGGGATGATACTACACCTTCTATAAATAAAGGAGATTTGCTCATTGCTACATTAGGAGACGGTGAGATTGGACATATAAGGTATATTTGCCAAAAGGCAAAAGAAAATGGCGGATACATATATATGATTACCGGATCGAAATCGGGGAGTGCTGTAAAAGAACTGGCAGATGATGTACTATTCGTTCCGGCAAGTGTTTATAGAGGTAGAGATAAAGTTGTAGAATCGATTCAGCCAATGGGAAACCTATTTGAACAAACTTTATTTATTGTACTTGATATGGTAGTAATGATGATAGTAGACAGTTGTGATTTAACATTTGAGGATATGTCAAAGAGACATAGGAATGTGGAGTAATATATGTCAAAAAAAATTTTGAATAAAGATATTGGTAATTCAGTTAAAGAAATGTTGTCCGGATATGTATATGCTTATAATAGATATTATAAAAAGCCGGTAGATGAGAATTCTATTATATATAAAGGGCATAGAAAAGATAAGGTTGCCATCGTTATAGGTGGTGGAAGCGGACATGAGCCACTTTTTATAGGATATTGTGGAGCAGGTTTGGCAGATGCCGTAGCATGTGGAAATATTTGTGCATCCCCAAATCCTAAGTTGATTTTTGATACAGCTAAAGAGGTGGACCAGAGAAAAGGCGTTCTGTTTATATACGGATGTTATGCCGGTGATAACCTGAATTTCGATATGGCTGAAGATTTATGTAATAGTGTAGGTATTAAGACGAAGAACGTAAGGGTACAAGATGATTTCTCATCCGCACCCAAAGAAAGAAAATATGATAGAAGAGGAATTGCAGGAGATGTATTTGTATTTAAGATAGCCGGTGCGGCAGCGGACGCCGGTGAATCTTTAGAGGAAGTTCATAGGATTACTTCAAAAGCAAGAGATAATGTGAGTACTATCGGGTTAGCAACAAGTCCTGCAACACTTCCGGGAAATGATAAACCAACATTTGAGCTTGAAGATGATGAGATGGAATACGGAATGGGATTACATGGTGAGCCCGGAATTGAAAGAACAAAACTTGTAGATGCTGAGACCATAGTAGACAGGATGTATAGTGAAATAAAAAAAGAGATGGACCTGAAAAAAGGAGACGAGATTTGTGTCCTTATCAATGGTCTCGGATCCACGCCATTATTTGAATTAAATATAGTTTATTATAATTTATATAGACTTATGCATAAAGATGGTTTAAAGGTACATGATGCAGATATAGGTTCTTATTGTACATGTATGGAAATGGGAGGATTTTCAATTTCTGTATTCAGAATAGATGAAGAACTTAAAAAATACTATGATATGCCATGTTTCTCACCATATTATGCTAAGGGAAGTTATGTAAATCAGATAACCGAGTCTGATGATAGCGAAAATTTCTTTGAAGTGAAAAATGAAAATGTTGAAAATGAGTCAATTGAAAGAAGTAAATCCGGTGTATTGGAAACACTAAATGTAAGTGATACAAAAAATATGTTACTTTACATTGCAAATAAAATAATATCCAATAAGCCATATTTGACAGAAGTAGACAGTAAGATAGGAGATGGTGACCATGGTATAGGCATGGCGCTTGGAATGGAAGAAGTAAAAAAAGTATTACATAAACTAAATGGTGTAGACAGTGTATATAAATTGTTTGAAGAAGCAGGTAATGCTATGTTGATGTCAATGGGTGGTGCTTCAGGAGTGATTTTTGGAAGTATGTATTTAGCGGGTGCTAAAGATATGGCACCAAAAGCATCTTTAACAGCATTTGATTTGGCTGATATGGAAGAAAAGAGTTTAAATTCCGTGGTTGAGATAGGGCATGCAGGGCTTGGCGATAAAACAATGGTAGATGCATTGCATCCTGTAGTTATAACAATGAAGAATAATGCCGATAAAGGGTTATTAGAAATGCTTGTAGCTGCTGAGGAAGCTGCAAGAACAGGTGTAGAAAACACAAAGAAATATGTGGCTAAATTTGGAAGAGCTAAGTCTTTAGGCGAGAGGGCAGTTGGATTCCAAGATGCAGGAGCAACATCAGTATATTTGATAATACAAGGCATGAGAGAATTTGTTGAAGGGAAATTGGAGGTATAGATGATGAAAATAGCTATAGGTTCAGATCCAAATGCTGTTGAAGAGAAATATAGATTAATAGAATTTATAAAAAAAAGCGATTTGGGTGAAGTTACAGATTTTGGAAGTGATGATGCAATATATGCAAATGTTGCGATAGAAGTAGCAGAACAGGTTGCCAATAAAAAATTTGATAGAGGTATACTGCTATGTGGTACCGGTTTGGGGATGTCCATTGCTGCAAATAAAGTAAAGGGAGCATATGCTGCTTTGATTTCAGATATTTATTCTGCCAAAAGAGCTGTATTGAGTAATAATGCCAATATAGCATGTATGGGTGCATTTACTATTGGAGAAAAGCTCAGAGAAGAGTTGATATATGCATTTCTTACAAATGAATTTGATGAAGGAAGCCCTTCTAAAGAGAAGGTGGACGCATTTATTTCATATGATATGAACAGATAATTCAAGTAAAAAGAGTTCCGTGATTTTTATAAAATCACGGAACTCTTTTTTATTGCAATACAAACTTTTCGACATGTGACTATTACCAAAAAAGTTTTACTAGATATATATCTTATAGTGATATATAATAAGAAAGTAATAGAAAGTTTAAATCATAAATTAAATAAATTTTAATAGACGGCTCTAGGGGCTGTGCAGGGGAACGGTTTAATGGGTGGAAAAGAATGCTCCACATATATAAATATAAACGTATTGTGGAGAATAGCGGCTTTTATAATATCAACAGTATTTTATATTTCGGTTTCGGTATATAACAAAGAGAATATAAATCTGATTATTTTTTTGGGAATGTCAGTCTCATGTGCATTAAGTTGCTGGTTGTATAAAAAGGTCTGTGAGAACAGAATGCACTTTAGGATTATGTTCGTTTTGGAAGTATTTGCTTATGGGATATTTATATTTCTTAGCGGAGGATTTAACAGTCCGTATTTGTGGTATGAAGTCAACTGTATTTTATTGATGGTTGCTTTAGACAAAAATATCACAGTGACATTCATTGCATGTATCTGGTGTTTATTTTGTGCCATAGCCGGAAAGAGTATAGAAAATTCGTCTTATCAGGATATCAATATCATTCTGGGCATGGGTATGCTTATGTGTGAGTTTTATATAATCCGTTATTATGTAGCATACATAGGAAAGCAAAATGAAGAACTTGAAAGCTTGAATACGGAGTTGAATAAAGAAAAAGAACTTAGCAATTATGCCTTTGTAATGTTGACGGAGCTGAGTGAAAGCTTTGGACTTTTTGCAATGACGGATCCGAAAAAAATCATGGAAAAGCTGTCAATGCTGCTTAGAAATAACAATTTGTATCGGGAATTTGTGCTTGTAAAATTTGAACGTGATGATTTTCCTGAGATTATAGAGAGCTGCGGTATTGAAAAAGATGTATATGATGATATATCGGCAAAGGCAAAGTTTCAATATGAAGATTCCGGTAATGGTGAGAATATCGAAGTATTAAATATAGAGTCGGACGGTAATACTTATGAATTAATAAAAATAGGAGAGTCTGATTATCTAAGCGGTATTTTGATAAGGCGCGCATCGGAGTTGCATGATGACGGAAAGGATTTCTACTTACAGTTGATAAAGACGGTATTCAATAATCTGGATACCTACGCCCAAATAGAAAGATATGTAGCTGTAGAGGAACAAAATCGTATAGCAAATGAAATACATGACACGGTAATACAAAAACTTTTCGGAATCACCTGTAATCTGGCGGTTTTGGAAAGCAAGGCAAAGATGTCGGAGCAGTCCATAGAAAAAGGTGAGATAATAGAGTCTATACAGATGCTGAAAAAATCAGTGGAGAGCACGATGGCGGAACTTAGAGAAAGTATCTACGGAAAAAGATTCAAGGATAATATAAATACATTTATTCATGCGCTATATGCATATATGGAGGAACTTGAAAGGCTTAATGATGTAAAGATAAATTTAAATTTGGATGAAGAAGCGGATTATATAAAGATAGCGCAAAAGATAGCTCTATACAGAGTTGCATGTGAGGCTGTGAATAATGCTATAAAACATGGCAAGTCAAAAAATATAAATATAGAATTAAAAATGCAATCCGATACTGTAGAGCTTTTGATAGAAGATGACGGAACAGGTTTTTCAAGAGAGGATAAAAACTTCTCAGAAGGTAACGGATTGAGAAATATGCGAAATATAGCCGTTTTATTAAAAGGATATTTGAGTGTGGTATATGACGATAAAAAAGGCGTTAGAGTTAAACTTAGTTTACCAAGATAACAGGAGGACGGAATATGGTACTTGTTTTAGACGATCACCCTATTGCAAGACAGGGACTGGAATCAATTATAAAACTTCATAAGCCTGAGGAGGAGACTCTACAGGCGGGCACTGTCGGTGAAGCTATCGATTTGGTAGAGCACAAGCATATAGACATAGCATTTGTAGATTTGCATTTACATAATGAGAGCGGATTTGAGTTTTTGGAGTGGGTACAAAGACATGATAAAGCTATAAAGACATTTGTAATAACTTCATCTTCAAGTGAAAGCGACTTTGTAAAAGCAAAAAACCTCGGGATAGATGCGTATGTATTAAAGGATGCGTTTATAGACGATATTATGTATAGCCTCAAAGTTGTTGATAGGGGAGGAAAGTTCTACTCTTCAAATCTGGTTGACAATATGGGAAGCTTTACGGAAGAAGAAAAAAAGATAGAGACTTTGACAAAAAGAGAACTGGAAGTTGCATTGCTTTTAAGAGAGGGCTATACAAATGCAAAAATTGCAGAGGCCTTGTTTGTATCTGAAGGTACTGTAAAGAAACATATTTCAAATATATTCGGTAAGCTTGATATGTACAGCAGAACGGAAGTATTGGTATTTGTTGAAAGAAATATAGAGAAATTTGAGTTGGCTCTAAATTCGGTTGATTCAAATCATAATTTATAAATATAGAGATAGGATAGAGGGAGTATGCGCAGGAAAAAAATGTTTTCAAAAAAACCGTATGTATTTTTAATTTTATTTTTCGGATTGGCTACAATAGGAGGGGCTTATTCAAGTTGGCATTCGGCTTTATCGGCAGAGGTAAAGATGACAAGCGGAGTGTTGGATGTTTTATTTGATGAAGATGCTGATGAAAAGTATTCGGTATATCTGACTGATGAAAGTGGAGATAGTGAAAACTTGATAGGTGCCGAATTCAGAACAACAGATAAGGAAGTTGAGATTACATTTAATGAAGGGTTACCTGTGAATTCATTACTTGAAGGAAAACTCTTGAAATTGGATTTTCCTCTTACAACTTCAGAGGACAGTACCGTTAATAAATTAAATTATACAAAGCTTGATATGACAAAGACAGGAGAGGTCTTGGAGTTGAAAGCTGATAAGGCTGTGCTTGCATATGAGGGAGTGGCTTATTCTCTTGGAGAAGATGAGGCTGCTTTTATGCAACCTCTGCAGTTTGAAGTTTACAAGACTTTAAGTGAAGAGTCAAATGATGAGTTTGGCGGACAGATTTATTTAAAACTTCAAGCTGACAGTGCAGAAAAAATACTTGAATTGCCGGTAAGTTTCATTATAAACAGTGAGAAAATGCAGGAAAGTATAGATCTAGATTTTAATGAAGGAAATCTTGTAGCTTCAGTAGGAAACGGTGTAGTGGTGACATATTCCTGTGATATACCTTTTGATGTATTTCAGGGAGGATCTAAAGTGCAGGACGGCGGTAAATAGGAGAGGAATATGAAAAAAAGAATTTGTTTATGTATAGCCGCATCGGCAATGGCTTCAATATTCTGCCTGACTTCATGGGCATACTGGAAAGATGAGTTGAAGGTAAAAGCAAATGTTGCATTTATTTATGATGCACAAATAGAAGTAAAAGAAGAGGTAGAGACAAAAGAAGTTAAGTCGGATGAAAGTGCGACTATAAAAGAGGAAAAGGAAGATACAGTTAAAAAATCCGAACAAAATGATATTGTTAAGCCCGATCAAAGAGATCTTGTTATAAGGCCGAAAAAGTCTGCAGAAACATTACAGGAAAATTATAAACCTATAAATGAAGATAAGCCTGAAAATATCAAAGAATTAAAATAATATGAAAAAGATAAGCCTTGAAAAAAAATATATTATTTATGCAAGTATACTTTTATTATGTGTTATAATTCCGGCTTTACCATACCTTAAAGTAAAGAGCTCAGGTATGCCTTTTATTACATCATTATATTGGTGCACTCTTATAGGCATTATACTTTTTATTTTACCATGGCTTTATATACCTGTAAAAAATCCGGCAAGCAGATATCTTGTCGGATACGGTTTATCCGGGGGGATAATATTTATAGCACTGAAATTTGTGCCTGCTGTTTTTATGAAAAAGTTGGGAGCCAGCCCCTATGATACATCAATTTCAGGAATATTTGTAAATGCTTTGACAATAATACCTGCAATTACAGCAAAGGAAATGGTTAGGTATTATTCATTTGCGGCTGTATGTAAAACTTTAAAACATAAGAGAACAGCTATATTTCTTATAACAATAATAATGTGCCTTATAGAAATCAACTTTGGAAGTCTTTTGGCTATAAAAGAATTCAAAGAGTTGTTTATATACAGTACACAGATTTTATTGCCGATAGCGGCAAAGAATATTCTCATGTCTGTATTTGTATTCTACGGAGGTGTTTTGCCAAGTGTAGTGTATATCGGGATAATACAGATTTTTGAAAAATGCTTTCCGGTATTGCCGGAATTGTCATGGCTTCTTGACGGAGCTATAGGAATTGCTTTCCCGATTATCTATGCCGTGTTTATATCGGATCATGTTTTTGCAACCGGAAGAAAAAGTATAGAAAATAAAAAAAGTGATGTGATGTATCTGATTTCACTTTTAGTTGCAACAGCTTTTGCCTGGTTTTGCGTGGGGGTATTTCCGGTATATCCTTCTGTAATACTTACAGGGAGTATGGAACCTTTAATAATGCCGGGAGATGTGGTACTTGTGCATAAAATATCAAATGAAGATGAAATATATGAGCTTTCAGAGGGTGATATTATAAACTTTAAGCGGGGGAATATCATAATAACCCATAGAATTAAAGAAGTATTTAAAGACGAAGCGGGTAATGTAAGCTTTGAGACTAAGGGAGATAACAATAATGCGGTTGATGAAGAGAAAGTACAGCCGAATGATGTAAAGGGTACAGTGATAAAAGTTGTACCTAAGATTGGTTTGCCGACATTGATACTGAAAGGACAGGATAAAATTCCGGAGGGAGTTATAGACAATTAATGAAAATCATAAAAGAGAACAAGAAAAAGACAAAAGATGTACATACCTTGGAACAGGATAAAAAAGAAGATATTAAATTGACAAAAAATACAAGAATTTTTCTTTATACTGTAGGCGGTATATTGTGTCTGATAAGTTTGATACTTTTATTTATAAATATAAGACCGCATACCCGGACAGAGGAAGTGGTGGTAAATTCCTATAATATAACAACAGGTGCTTCTTATAGGGTACATCTGAAAGAAAACAATGTTTTTGAAGAAGAGTTTTTGGAAGAAGGAAGGGTATATCCAAGTGCGATTACGGATTTTATAAATATTGATTTTAATTCTGAAATAGCTATGACAAATGCTGTCAGTATATCCGGAGACTACATTATACAGGCTGTTTTGGAAGGATATCAAACCGGAAAAGATGAAGATAAAGTTCCTGTATATGAAAAAATATATCCTGTTATTGAGGGCAGGGTGATTGAGAGTGTTACAAGCAGTGCATCAATAAATGAAAGTCTAAGTATAGACAGAGCAACATACAGAAATTATGCACAGGAGATAGAAGATGCACTTGGCGGAGAAACAGGAAAGGATTTCTATGTTGAGCTTAGCGGAAAATATACTGTGGACGGAGAGGAAAAGCCTTTTTCATACAGAATTGATATACCTATAAACAATGATAAATTCTATGAAATAAGAAAGTCCGAGCTAGAGGAGGACAGTGGTGATATTAAAGAGTCAAATCTTGTTAATGTTATGCCTGCTTTCAGTTCTTATGCGATATTTATATTATTGCTTTTTGTAGCTGCAGGTATTATTGTATTTGTAAGATTCTTTACTTCAAATATGGAGGGAAAGGAACTTGAACAAAAGAAACTTTCAGAGTTGATGAGAAAGTACGGCAGCAGAATGGTTTGCATCGAGAATATACCGGATATTTCGCAAAAGTCTGAAATAAGAGTAAAAAGTATTACAGATCTGATAGAATTGGCAGATGAAATCAGAGAGTCCGTACTTTATATTGAAGGTGAAAACAAGCTGCCTAAGGACGGTAAGATATACATACTTTCAAAGGAATATATATACTTCTTTGAGAGTAATGTTTAGATTTGATATTCATATACTACTTTAGTGGTAGTCCAAATTATGACTTGAGTACATTTTATAAATGTAACAAATGCTATACAATTGGGACATAAGTGAAAAACGAGAAAATACCCGTTTTTCAAAAATTGAAATCATGATTCACAATTTAATATCCGATTTTTAGGAGGGAAAGATGAGAAAATCAAGAAGAAACACATTAGTTGGTGGAATAGTAGCATTGGGGTTAGTATTGGCAGGAACAGGTTATGCTTATTGGACAGATTCATTAAACGTAACAACTAAGGCAACAACAGGAGATTTCGGTGTAAGGTTCGTTGACCTTGGATTATACGGACAGTACTCAGATGAGACAATGAAGGGCGCAGGCTGGTCAATCGTAGACGGTATAGATGAGTCGGGATTTGTTGGTGATCAGTTCTTCTTAAGAGGTCCTAAGGACTACAACAGTATTGCGGCACCGGGAACAATCGACGCTTACAAAGAGAGATCAAAGGGATACAACAGTGTTGAATTCAATGCAGAACTTGTAGACAAAGAGGGATTATCAAAGAAAGTTGGACCATACAATAAGGCAGTTACAGATGCAAGCGGTAAGATTCAGATAACAGTTGACAATATGTATCCGGGATATGCACAGGTATTCCGTTCAGATATCGTAAATGTCGGTGATATCGCAGCAAAGCTTAGCAATATTAAGTTTGAAGCAAAGACACTTGATAAGAAGGATATGGGAAATCTTGAGGATATGATCGGTGTTGCCGTATATATTCACAGAGAGCAGTATAATCCTAAGAATACAGGAAATGAAGATACATTCAAACTTGCTAAGGCCGTAGCAAGCGAAGTACCTAATGATGACAGATTCTTCACAGTTGGCGGTGTTGACTTTGTTAGATTGTCAGCTCTTGATGATGTAGATTTAAAGAAGGCTTTACAGAACAACATTATTAAGTGTGCACCTGCTACAGATCAAAGACTTGATATCTTCGTTGGTGTAGCTATGGATCCTGATGCAAAGGGTGTTTACACAACAGGTACAACAGAGAACAGAACAGATAAAGATGATAAGTTAAGCCAGGGCAAGGGCGTTCAGCTTTCAATGGATCTTCTTTGGGATCAGTTCAATGCAGGCAAGGATGCAGGAACAACAAATATCTTGGTAAACCAGAATAAGGCTGCTAAGTAATAACAAAAAAGTAATAGAAAAGGCTTTGACATCAGGGACGGGTTGAAATTCAACCCGTCTTTTTTATGTGGGAAAACTTGAATATTGGTATTTAAAATAAATAAATATAATATAATAAAATATATAAAGAGCATTAGAAGTGGCTTGTCAAAATAGGAAAAATATGCTATAGTGCAATCGTACCGCGTAAGTTGTACGGAATAGCGCAGTATACTATATTTAACGGGTGATTTAATCGGAATAATGCGAAAGGTTGGAATACTTATGACAGAGTATGAAGAATTAGGTTATAGCTCGGAAGAAGAGTTTATCGAGGAGCTGCTTGGGTGCGATAATGAATACACTCTCGATGATTTTTATGACAGCTATGATCCAGATTAACAAGAGAAGTGGCTAAGCAGAAATGCTCCACCAATGAAAGGAGAGAGATGTGGAAAGAATACAATTATACCCGCCAGAGAACCTAAAAAATGTGATACAGAAGGATGCCGAGGTAAAAGGACTTAGTATAAGTCAGTTAACAGTTGATATTTTGATGCAGCATTACGGACTTGCAGTTCCTACTGAAAATAAGAAGGCTTTACCTGAAATAATTGATGAAGTAATCGAAGAGGTTAAAGTATTTATCAAAGAAAATCCGGCAGGGACTACATTTGATTTACTTACTGCTTCTGAAACATTTAAGAATATACACATGGTGTCAGATGGAAAACCATCAACAAATCGCGCTACTGTAGGAAAAGTATTTGTGTCTAAATTAGGTAAGAATGAATTTAAGAATGTAGCTATAGTTAGAACCCAATCTGGCGCTGCGAAGAAGAGTGTAAATAGGGCAACTTTGTATGAGATTTTATAAGGAGGAATTTGGTTATGAAAAGAAATAATAGTATTGTTTGTTACAATGAGAATGGTCACAGACCAGTAAATAAAACTATATCATTCGATCAGAAACTTAAAGATACAGCAAAAGGTATAAAGGAGACATATGAATTTCCTTTGATAGTTATGTTTCAAGAGATCTTAGCGGGTTGCAACAATAAATTCTTGACTTCGCTTAGGTCACTATATCCGGAGTATGAATTATTCGTTCCGGCTGGATTTGATTATGTCAAGCATTTCAAATCGATTATGTCTGTAACATTGATTAGGCGAGATGCACTTGGTAGTTACCGAGTAGTTGAATTAGATTCAGAGCTTCCTAATAGAACGTGCTATGTTGTAGCAGAATTGAATGGAGTTGAAACACATATAATTAATTCGCATCTTACCCAGATCCAGAACTTTAAGTATCAGGCTGACTGGTACATTGCAGAGAGAAGAAGGCTGCACGATCGGCAGTGGGAGTTATTACATGAGGCACTTCACAATAATAAGGATGCAAATGTAATTTTTGCAGGAGATATGCAGGAATCGAAGAGTTCATCAAACTTAAATAAACTGATGGAAGATGGATACATTGTTTCTGGTGCATCTGGAACAAAGGCTGTAAGAAATAACTTCTTTAACGAGGAATCATGTATAGATCACATCATTCTTAGCACAAGTGCTAGAACTGCTTTTGGAAAAGACACTGAAATTATTTATAACTGTAGTGGTGTAGGCAAGTATAGCGACCACACATTACTCTGCTTATGTTAATAGATTTTGAAGAAGCCAAACTGAGAATAGAAAGCAAAATAAAAGTTGTTGCATATGATACCTGTGGCAGCGGAACTGGTTTTTTAAAACGGAAGCTGGATTAAAGAAGAAACGAGATTGTATTATACTCATATTTGATTTATTTTTGGTTGTTATAGCACTTTTAATATAAGGAGATGATTTTTGAATAAGACTGAAGCAAGACGAAAAATGGTTACTTATCTTAGAGAAAGAAATATTAAGTATTTTGAACATCTACATAACGGGGATGGTAGCATTGTAATGGCCTTTGAAGGATATACTACATGCCCTGACAAAGTACTGGAATGTAGTATTGAATTCCTAGATACTTATATGGAAACAAGGGTTTTCTTTACAGAGAACGCATCTAGCTGGATTAAAGAACGTTCAGAAGACTTAGCTGATATTTATAGACTCTTAAATTTTATAAACGCAAGAGTCTGGCCTTCTTCTCATGATGGTATTGAAGGTAAATTGTATGCTCCCAATCATTTACAGACACCTCGCATTTATATTACAGAAGACGGATATTATGATATTACAGCAACTACTATTATTGACTATGATCTTTTTGAGATGGCACCATTGGAAACAGAGGATTACTGTACTGCCACTATTCCAGAGCTCATGTCTAAGCTGTCGCTTCCGATGTTTTTCTTGCTCATGAAGAAAGTAACAGTAGAAGGTGCTATTAATTTAATAAAGAGGGGTGTTTTATCAGAAGAATCATAATGAAATTGTGATTATTTGAAAAAGGAATTAGATGAGAAGCTTCAGGACACCTTTGCATGGTTAAAGGGACTTGAACTTCACGTCGATAAAGCATGCGAGTTTGTTAAAGGCTATACTCTTTGTGAAAACTATGGTTTCGAGGTTGGAGATGGGTGGTATAAATTACTTTTTGACCTTTGCATTAGAATTGAAGAGATTTATAAGGAATATAATCAACCAGTTACAATAAGGGTTGTCCAGGTTAAATCCAAATTTGTACAGCTCAGATTTTATTTTGTTCTTCCAGGAAAAGAGCTTGGAATTCAGGTTTTTGATTTTATGGGTGCTGGAAGTATTAGAATGTTTCCAGATGGAGAATAGGATTCATTAGAGAGAAAGATAGCTGAGTGTGTGAGAGTAGCAGAAGCTAAATCTAAAAGTATTTGTGAACAATGTGGTTCTGAAAATACAGAACTTTGCAATTAGCCACCAGTTTTTAGGTAGATTAGTACATTGTACTCAGATTGTAAGGAAGCAAGAATTTCTTTATATAATAAGAAGATGTAAGAATGAGAACGTTTTAAATAAGAAATGCTGAAGAAAAAAAGCAGATAGTACAGATTAATATTATGAAAAGACTTATAGCAGTCACTTTGAAAGAGGTGGCTGTTATTTTTGTATTTTTTATGATTGGCCTGGAAAAATGAAAACCAACTTTACTTAGGATATTAGAGGATGAAGTCCTAACAACAATTTAACGAAAGTGAGATGAGACCGATGGGGAGTGGTTTCAAGAATTAGGAAGGGTACTTTGACCCGACTGCAGGACAGGCTATTGTACAGGTGATTAGGGTCTTGTTTATATCTGTTCATCATATTATAGTGGAAGTATATTTATGTGGAGGTGTACTTGAATTGACGATTACAAATCATTAATATAATACATTCAGAGAAAAAAACTATAATATACAAAAATATTTAATTAAAACATATCAAAAAATTAAAATACATAAATTATAAAAGGATAATATGTAATACAACACAATAAAACTTATATATTTAACTAAAAATACAATTTATAAACAAAGTATATTGAAATACAAAAAAATATATAATATACTACATTTAATAAGTACGACGAACGAACTAAATCCACTATGAATTATAGGGGGAATAATGACTCATCAACAAGTTATAAAGAATAAAAATAAGAAGAATTTATACAATATAATATCTAACAACGAGGGTATATCCAGAGCAAGACTTGCAAGTAAAACCAAACTCAGTAAATCAACGGTATCATTGTTGGTGGATGAATTGATAAATGAAAAAATGCTTGTAGACATTGGTACAGTAGAGAGTGGAGTACAAGGACGTAAACCTAATGGACTAGTAGTGAATAAAGATAGATTTATATTGGTAGTCAATATAATGAAAAAAAGTGTAGAAATAGACTTGATCACACTATCATATGAGGTACGAGAAAACTACAGCTATACATATAAAGGTAAAATATATGTAAAGTATCTATCTGATATTATAATAGAAAAATTGAAAAAGTACGCATCAGAAATATTAGGTGTATGTATAGTATTACCGGCAATAATAGATAATGTTAATAGGAATATAATCACTATGGTTCTTGATATGGAAAAGAATGAAACATTTATAGATGATTTGAGAGATTATATTCCACGAGAATATGGACTTGCTTTTTTTAATGATACTACGAGTTTAGCATATGCAGAAAATACTTTTGGTTCTGTGGAGAGTGCAAACTATGCATATATAAATATAAATGAAGGAGTGGGAGCAAGTTTTATACATGATTCAAAAATACTTAGAGGAACTACGGGATTAGCTATGCAGTTGGGACATATGTCAATTAAAAAGGACGGTGTACCATGTAGTTGTGGGAATAGGGGGTGTTTAGAAAATTATATAGGAGAGCTATCTCTTAGAAGTAGAGCTATCGAGTATGGTCTTATAGATAAAGATTTTGATAGTGATTTCTTGTTTAGGGACCTTGAAGAGATGTCGTCTAAGGGGAATGAAAAAGCAGATGCTTTAATATATGAATTAGCAGATGAGTTGAGTGATGCTTTGGGGAAAATTATTGTGATTTTAAATCCAGAAATAATTGTGATAGGAGGAATTGGTAGGAAACTGGGAGAGAAGTATTTGAATAGGATACAGACAAATATAAAAATTAATGGGTTTACACAGTTTTGTAAGAATATAAACATAAAGTATACAAAACTGAAAGATTCAGCAATATTTATAGGAGCTGCAAAGTATTATATTGATAAGCATTTTGATTTTAGCAAGAATTCAGAGGGAGATTTGTTTTTGAGTTAGGAAAAAGAGAGTATGGAAAGAATTATAGCTGTAAATACAAACACATATCATGGTTTTGGTATAGAGGAAACACTTTATGAAATAAAAAAAGCCGGATTTAAATATATAGAACTTACGGCCACTAAGGGATGGACGGAACATGTATATAAAGATATGAGCTTTGAATATCTACAAAGCATAAAGGACTTAATGCATAGATTAAATCTGGAATGTGTAGGATTTAGTGGGCATTCTAATCTTTTGGATAAGGACAGGTTGAAAGATTTTATATGTAATATACATCTTGCTAAATTTTTTGGAGCTAAATATATAGTATCTTCTGTGGGAGAGGCACATTTAAAAGATAAAGAGTGTGAAGATGCGGATTTAATAAAAAATATTAAAGAATTAATAGAAATATTAGAGTCAGAAGATATACAACTTGTACTAGAAACTCATGGTGAGCATTCAAATGCAAGAGTATTAAAGGATATAATTGATAAAGTGGGTAGTAAGTATGTAGGTATTAATTATGATACTGCAAATGTTATTTTTTATAGTAATGTAAGGCCGGAATTCGATATAGATTTTTGTATAAAGGATGTAGCATATATGCACCTTAAGGATAAGGTTGGAAAAAATAATGAGTGGAATTTTCCTGCATTAGGAAAAGGGAATATAGACTTTGATATAATATTTAAGAAGTTAGGGCTGGAAAATAATAATTGTCCTTTCAGCATAGAGATAGAGTTTACAGAAAAAGGTGTAAAGGACATAGAGGATGTAACTAAGGCTGTTATAGATTCAGCAGCTTATTTAAAGAAAAAAGGTTTTTCATTTTAGGAGGGAAATATGAGAAAAAGTAAATTATTGGTTGCACTTGGTTGTATGGTATTAGGTATTGGTTTAGCTGCATGTGCTAAAGATAGTGGTAATGTAGGAGATGACAAGCAACAAGCTACAGAGAAGGCTGAAACAAAAGATGAATATACTTTCGGATATATTGCTTATGATATGAAGGATATATGGAATGAATATTCAGCCAAGGCTTTTGAATATGCTGCAACAAAACAAGATGTAAAGGTGAAAACGGTAATTCTTGATTCTCAAAATAGCTTAGAGGAGTCGGTTGCAGCGATGGAGTCATTAATACAGCAGGGTGTAGATGGTATTTCTATATTTCCTATATCCACAGAACAAGGAAGTACATTGGTAAAAATGGCGAATGAAGCAGGAATACCTGTAACTGTGGAAAACTTTGAGATGAATGATGATTCAGGTGACTACATTGCAAGTATAGCCTGTAAATATGATGATATAGGATATGCGGCTATAAAATATATTGCAGAGACTAAACCTAATGCAAAAGTCTTTTTCTGTGCAGGACAAGAGGGTGCAGGAGTGTATGAGAAGTATCAGGAAGGTGTAGATAGAGCGTTAAAAGAATTTGGCGATAAGGTAAGTGTGGTTTCTACCTTACATGGAGATTGGCAAACAGAAAAGGCATATAATATTACTACAGACCTAATATCATCAGGTAAAGAGTTTGATTATATATTTGCAAATAATGGATTGATGGCTCAGGGATGTTATAAGGCGGTAAAAGATGCAGGTTTAGATAATATTCCTATAGTTTCAACAGGCGGATCACCAGATGATTACAAAATGCTGCAGGATGGTATAGAAAGTGCAAATATGACAGCACCGGTAAGTATACAAGGTATAACAACATTCCAGAATCTTTATGACAGCGTGGTTTTAAATAAGGAGGTAGAGAAATTTAAGGCTCTTCCAATAATACCGGTTGGTGCGGATAAATTAGATGATTTTATAGCTTGGGATGATTATAATGCCGCATATAATTATGTGTATACTAAGTAATGGAAAGAATAATGAGTGATGAAAAGTTATTGGAAATCAAGGGATTAAAAAAGAGCTTTTCAGGAATATATGCTTTATCAGATATTAATTTTAATCTTATAAAAGGAGAGATACATTGTCTGGTTGGAGAGAACGGTGCAGGTAAATCAACTTTTATGAAAATACTATCAGGAGCATATATTCCTGATAGTGGAGATATAAATATTCTGGGAGAAAATTATACAAAGCTGAATCCCAATTTATCTAAAAGTTTAGGTATAAGTATAATCTATCAAGAGAATGATTTGGTACAGAATATGTCTATAGCTGAAAATATATTTATAGGAAATGAGATAAAGAAAAACGTTATTTTTTATGATAGTAAGGCAGCTATAAATAAGACATCCGAGTTTATAAGAGATTTAGGAATAAACTTAAATCCTTTAGATAAGGTTGCTGATATATCGGTGGCAGATAAACAGTTTGTAAAAATATTAAAAGCTCTTGTAACTAATCCTAAAATACTTATTATGGATGAACCTACTTCGATGTTTAATATTAAAGATGCAAAAAGAGTATTAAACTTGGTTAAGAGAATATCTGATAAAGGTGTTGGTATAATATATATTTCTCATTTTCTGGAGGAAGTTAGAGAAATAGCTGATAGGATAAGTGTTATAAGAGATGGTAAATCAATTTGTACTTATGAAAATTCAGGTAAAGACATAGACTTAAGAGTAATTACTAAAGACATGGTGGGAAGATCTATAGATAGTTTTTATACTAGAGAGAAAAATCAGATAGGTGATGTAGTACTTGAAGTAAAAGATTTAAAGCTATATGAAGAGTTTGAACCTATAAGTTTTTCTTTAAAAAGAGGTGAAATACTTGGATTCTCCGGAATGGTTGGTTCCGGTAGGACGGAGATAGTTAGAGCAATAACTGGAGCGGACAGTTTTTATAGTGGTGAAGTCTATGTTAATGGTAGTTTGGTGAAAATAAAATCGCCTAAGGATAGTATAAAAGAGGGATTTGCACATATAACAGAAGACAGACAGGCACTTGGACTTGGCTTGAGGGCAAGCGTTCTGGATAATATCAGTTTGGTAGCTATAGGTAAAATATTTAAAGGGATATTTAATAATGTAAAGAAACAAAAAGAGGCTATTTCTCCTTTGATAAATGACTTGCATATAAAAGTTCCAAGTTTAAATACAGAAGTTATATATTTATCAGGTGGAAACCAGCAAAAGGTGGTATTAGCTAAATGGTTATTGATGGACCAAAATATTTACATTTTTGATGAACCAACGAGAGGTATAGATATTGGTGCTAAGTCGGAGTTTTATAGCCAGATGTCAAAACTTTGTAAAGAGGGAAAAAGTATAATAATGATAAGTTCAGATATGCCGGAGCTTATTTCTATGAGTGATAGAGTGTTAGTTATTAGGGACCATAAAATAGAAACAGAGCTGATAGGTGATGAGATAAATGAAGAAAATATCATAGAAAAAGCTTTAGGAGTAAATTAATTATGAAAGAGAATAAGTTTATACTTAAAGATCAAAGGATACTTTTGCTATTTGTGATATTTGCAATAATAGCTTGTGTTACAGTTATAAATCCTAAATTTATAACTATAAAAAATATAGTTACTATTTTGGGTCAAATATCCGTAATAGGTGTACTTACTATGGCTATGAGCATGTTACTTATAAGTGGTGGAATAGATCTCTCTCTTGGAAATATAATGGCACTTTCTTCAGTTGTAATGGCTGCATTGCTGGCAAAGGGACAAAATATTTTTATAGTGATATTTGGTGGAATCATTATAGGCTTGGTTTGTGGACTATTAAATGGTTTTATAATAGCAAAATCAAAATGCATTCCACTCATAATAACTTTAGGAACCAGCCAAATATTTTATGGTCTATCCCTTACAATATCTAAGGGAAGAATAATGAGTTTCTCAGGTGTGTTTGATGTTTTAAGCAAAACAAAATTTTTTGGGGTTTTTCCTGCAATGCTTATAGTGCTGATTCTTATGATTATTTTGGCCTATATTCTAATGAATAAAACTATTGTTGGAAAGCGGCTGATGGCTATTGGTGGAAATGAGAAAAATGCTTATTTATGTGGAATAGAAATAGACAAGTACAAGATACTGATATATTCATTATCAGGAATATTTTGCTCTGTGGCAGCTATAGTTTTTTCAGCCCGAATAGATTCTGTAACCGCAAATGCAGGTTTGGGTTACGAAACAAGTGCGTTGACTGCAGCGATTATAGGTGGAGTTACATTTGAAGGTGGAAAGGGAAGCATAGCAGGTGCTTTTCTAGGATGTATTTTGATGGGCGTTATAAGTAATGCTATGAATATTTTACAGGTAGAAACTTATATACAAACAATTATAACAGGCATCATTATTGCAGCAGCAGTAGTTTTTAGTAACGTAGCGAGTATGAGGGGAAGAAAATGTTAAGGGTATTAATTATAGGTGCAGGGTTTATGGGACAAACTCATGCATCCATATACAATAGCATGGATGAAGTTGAGCTTGTTGGTATTGTAGATAAGGATAAAGAAAAAGGGGAAAAGTTTGCCAAAGAATATAATTGTCTTTACAGTCAGGATTTATTAGATACTTTTAATTTAAAAACTGTAGATTTTGTGGATATATGTCTTCCGACATTTTTACATGAAGAGTATATTATAAAAGCAAGTGAATACGTAAAGTATATAATATGTGAAAAGCCAATAACTCTGAGTATGAGTTCATTAGAGAATATATTTCAGGTACTTGAAAAAAATAATACAAAACTGTATTTAGGCCAAGTGTTAAGATTTTGGGAAGAGTATATAAATGCAAAGAGTATATATGAGACAGGACTACTAGGTAAATTAAGGTATATAGAAGCTGACAGACTATCTGAGCCACCAAGTTGGAGTTTATGGTATAAAAAGGCCGATAAGAGTGGTGGTGGATTATTTGACTTGCATTTACATGATATAGATTTCTTGGTGTATCTGTTTGGAAAACCTGTCACTGTATATGCAAATGGTATTAAGGACGAAAATGATGCTTGGAATTTTGTTAACACAAGTATGACTTTTTCTGAAAATTTGATTGCGAGTATTCATGGAGTAATAAGCATGAGTGAAAATTATCCATTTACTATGAAGTTGTGTATGGTTGGAGATGATGCTAGTTACGAATATGAAATGAAAGCCGGTAAAAACCTTGAAAATAGAGAAAGTGCAATAAGGTGTTCTAGTGTTTATAGTAAGAACGGTATAGAAGAAATCGTTACGTATGGTGTTGATGCATATCAATCAGAGTTGAAACATTTTGTAGAATGTATTAATGAAGATAGAGATTCGGAAATAGTAAGCTTAAAGAGTATTAAAAATACAATGCAGGTTATGGAGGCTATAAAGGAGTCTTTAGAGACAGGAAGAATAGTCGCACTCGGAGATAGTATATGAAATTAGGATATAGCCTGTTCTCTTTTTCCGAGAACATAGATTTAAAGAATGTCTTTTCTGATATAAGTCGTATGAAATATGATGGAGTTGAACCGGTACTTAGCAAGGAAGGGTATCTAAATCCAAGTATGAGAGAAGGCGAAGTGTTGGAAATCAAAAAAATGGCAAATGCAAATGGTTTGGAAATACCTAGCGTCGGTGTTTGGTCTTTGTGGGATAATAATCCTGTTTCAAATGATTTAAGCATTAGAAAAAAAGCCGAAGATATTATAGAAAGACAATTAGAGTTTGCAAGTATACTTGGTGCTGATACTATTTTAGTAATTCCCGGATATACGAATTGTAGTTTTGCGAAAAATCCTGAAAAGGTATCGTATGATCTAGCATATGATAGAGCGTATGAATTATTTTTTAAATTGGAAAAAGTAGCCAGAAAGTATAAAGTATCTATAGGTATAGAGAATGTATGGAACAAGTTTTTGCTATCTCCACTAGAGATAAAACAGTTTTTGGATGATATAAACTCTGAATATGTGGGTGCCTATTTTGATGTTGGAAATATTATGTACATAGGTGATCCAAGTGATTATATAGAAATATTAGGCGGACATATTAAAAAGATTCATATAAGCGATTATAGAGTAGAGCAAACCGGTTTGGGGGCATTTGTGGATATATTTGCAGGGGATGTAGACTTTTTGGAAGTTATTAAAGCACTAAAGAAAATAGGATATGATGATTACTTGACATTAGAAATGTTACCAAATTATAAAAGGCTTCCTGAACTATCAATTTATTCAAATAAGCCGGCTATGGATAGACTAAAATCCATGTATGAAAAAATATAAAGTTACTATTAACTAAAAAATTATAGTAGCCATTATACAGCCATGTCAAAAGCATGGCTGTGTTCTATTTAGTAAGAGTACTTCCTGTTTGCTAATACTGGGTTTTTGATATAAAATATAAAAATGAGTATGAATTTCACACTAAAACATGGAGGCCCTATGAATTACAAATTTCACTACAAGAATACAGCTTTTGAGCTATTTAAGCTGTCGTTCTTTTTTCTATATTCTTCACTTGCGGGAATTGTGAATATTATTTTTACTTTTGCAATGCTTGCACTTATAAGTTCAAGATGGCATGAAGTAAACAATTTTCTTAGAGCAATACTTGTATTTGCTCTACTTTTCTTTGTGCTCTTTCAACCGTTTATGATGTATAACAGAGCAAGAGGAAATGTAAAATCACTGAAGGAATTGACACTTGAACCGGGTGAAAAAGGAATAACCGTAGAGGTGGAGGGGAAGCACGAGTATATTGACTGGAGCAGAGTCAAAGCCGGAAAGAGATTTCCGGGAATGCTTATAATTTTTACCGACAATACAAACGGGTATATTTTGACAAAGAGAATTGTAGGTAAAGACCACAAAAAAATATTTAATGATATTTTGGGAAAAATAAAAGGATGAAGAGAAAACTGATATGGCTTTTAATCATTACGGTTGTGATTATTAATACTTCATGTGTGAGAAAAAAGCCGACTACCGAGTATGTTTTTACATATGCGGAAAACCACCCAAAGGATTATCCTACTACTCTCGGAGCGTTTGAGTTTGCCAGACTTGTAGAGGAAAAGAGCAATGGAAGAATAGCAATAGAAGTAGTATATGACGGTAAACTTGGAGACGAGCTAAGTGTTATAAAACAGCTGAAGTTTGGCGGGATTGATTTTACAAGAGCCTCTATTTCACCGCTTTCAAATGATATTGCTATTTTGAATGTTTTGCAGATGCCTTATTTATACAGGGATGAGGAGCATATGTGGAATGTACTTTACAGTGAGATAGGAGATGAGATTCTTGCACAGTTTGAAGGTTCCGGTATTGAGCCGCTGTCATTTTATACTGCCGGTGCAAGAAACTTTTATAATAATGTGAGGCCGATAGAAGATATATCGGATCTTTCAGGATTAAAAATCAGAGTACAGCAATCAGATCTCATGAAAGATATGATAAGAGCTTTGGGTGCTGAGCCTGTAGCGCAGGAGTACAGTCTGGTTTACGGCTCTCTTGAAAGAGGTGTGATAGACGGTGCGGAGAATAATATTCCGTCTTATATATCGGCTATGCACTATCAATATGCAAAATATTACACAAAGGATGAGCACACAAGAGTTCCTGAAATGCAACTTTGCTCTGATGTCACATGGAGTAAGCTTTCAGAAAAAGACAGAGCAATTATAAAGGAGGCTGCCATAGAGAGCAGCATTTATGAGAGAGAAATTTGGGAGGAACAGGAAAAGATATATGAGAAGGAGCTTGTTGATAAAGGGATAGAGATAAATACTTTATCAGGCGAGGAGAGGATGAAATTCAAGAGTATTTTAGAACCACTCTATGAAAAATATTGCAAGGACTATATGGACTTAATAAAGAGAATAAATGAAATGTGAGGTAGTGTATGCAAAAGTTCAATTATTATTCACCTACAAGAATTGTTTTCGGTAAAGGAACAAGAGAAGAAGTGGGAAATCTTATTGAAGGTTTCGGGGCAAAAAAGGTGGCTGTTATCTATGGTGGAAACAGTGCAAAGAAAAGCGGCCTGATTGATTTGGTAGAAGAAAAGATAAAGTCTGAAGGTATAGATGTACTCTTACTTGGAGGAGTTGTACCGAATCCGCTTTTAAGTAAGGCAAAGGAGATGACAAAGGAGGCTGTAAAGTTTGGAGCCGAGTTTGTATTGGCTGTGGGTGGCGGAAGTGTAATAGATACCGCAAAGTTTGTGGCAATAGGTGTGGCAAATCAAGGTACCGATATAGAAGAGTTTTTCTTTCAAAGAAAAAAGGTAGAGAAGTCTTTACCAAGCGGTAGCATACTTACAATATCAGCAGCAGGCTCTGAAACCAGTGACTCAGCTGTTCTGACAGATGATGTAACAGGAAGCTGTATAAAGAAGGGAATAACAACTGATTTTAACAGATGCAAGTTTGCGATAATGGATCCGGAACTTACATACACTTTACCGAAGTATCAGATAGGTGCAGGTGTGGCAGATATTTTTATGCATACAGCCGAGAGATATTTTACAAATATTCTCGGAAATCATTTGACTGATGAAATGGCCGAGGGACTTTTTAGAGATATTATAAAGTTTGGAGTAAAGGCTGTAAAAAATCCAACTGACTATGAAGCGATGAGTGAAGTTATGTGGTGTGGAAGTGTATCGCATATAGGACTTACAGGTCTTGGAGCAAAAGGTGATACTCCAAGAGACGGTGACTGGTCATGTCATCAGCTTGGAATGGCTATATCAGCGCTCTTTGACTCCACACATGGTGCAACTCTAAGTGCGATTTGGGCTTCTTGGGCAAATTATGTAAAGAATGAAAATATAGAGCGATTTGCAAATTTTGCAAGAAAGGTATATGGAGTAGTTGAGGCTGATGATAAAAAGGCGGCTGATACAGGTATTGAAAAGACTGTTGAATTTTTCAAATCCGTCGGAATGCCTGTAAGCCTACATGAGCTTCTTAACAGAGAGGTAAGTGAAAAAGACTGTGAGGACTTGGCAATAAACTGTTCCTATAAAAAATCAAGAAGTATAGGAAGTTTCAAATCACTTGACTATAATGATATGTATAATATCTATATGGCTGCGAGATAATGCAAAAAGAAGGCTTTAGGATTAGGTTCCCGGAGCCTTTTTTATATTCAAATTAGGCTTTGCTATCTTTGACTCTATAATTATAATATGCTATAATTCTATTATTACTTCTTATAAATAGAAGTAATAACAGGAGAAAGCTTATGATTGTTATGTATGTAAAGTTGAAGAATATTTGTGCGTTTGATGATTTTTATGCAAATTTTTCATACCCTAAAAAGATAGTGAACAGCTCTATAGAAAGAGAGTATTTACCCGGGTTTCCTAATTTCAGATATAAGAAAGTTAATATACTTATGGGTACTAATGCAAGTGGAAAAACCTCTTTTGGGAAAATGTTAATGTATATATTTAACTTTATGAAGAGGAAGGAATTGTTAAATATAACTGATAGAATATCTGATAATAAAAAAGAAAGTATTTTCTCAATCGACTATGTTTCCGACAAGAATACTTTATATTCGCTGGAAGTTATTATACCTCCCGAAGAGGAAGAATATTCTATTGAACGATGCAAAATATCGTTGAAGTGTGTAAATATTAAAAAAGGTGACAGCTATGAAAAGTGTGTTGAGAGATTAAAAATTGGAAAAGAAGTAGAGGTGTTTGAGGGAATAGAGGCTTTAGATAAAGTTTCAAAATCAAGTAGACTTGGATGGAATTTTACATATCCTATGGATTCCAATTACTATATTCGAGACATAAAAGTTGATGACTTGGAGAATGAATTGTATTTAAAAGTTTTGAAAAATGTGTTGATGACATTAGACAATTCAATTGTCGATATAAAAAAAGTTGACAAAATTGAACATACTTATGCCATAGTGATGAATAATAAAAATCTTATAATACAGGAAGGAAAAGTACTGGACCCTAACAATATTCTTTCAAGCGGAACGAAAGCAGGAATTGAAATAGCAGGCTTTCTTACTGCGCTTATGGAGCATAGAAATGGATTTTATTATTGTGATGAGAAGTTTTCGTATATACACAGCGATATTGAGAAAGCTATCCTATCAGTAATGATATCTAAACTCGGTAGTGGAGAGCAGATGTTCTTTACAACACATAATATGGACATTACAGATATGGACTTACCTAAGCATTCTTTTTTGTTCATGAGAAAGGAAAATATAGGTGGTGAATTTTTTATTTCGTGTGAGTCTGTATCAAACAGACTAAAGAAAGCAACAGATTCGGTAAGGAATGCAGTAGATAATGATATTTTTGCAGTGGCACCAAGAATTGAGTTAATATATGATTTGGCATATGAAGATGATATAGATGATGTATTAGATGAAGATGCGGGGTGAAATCAATGGAATTAGGTCAATACCATTATTATGTGGAAGGCGAGAACGAAAGAGTTCTTGTAGAGATATTGAGTAAGTGTAAGGATGAAAAATTTAATGTTATAAGACCAGGAAAAATAGATGTATTTAATGTTGTTGAACGAGAGATAAAAAGTACTCATATGTTGAACTTAAAAGATAATACGGTAGTGGTGTTGGTATTTGATACTGATACAAAAAGTAGAGCTATTTTGGATAAAAACACTAAGTTTTTAGAGAAACATAAAAAGATAAAGGATGTTATACTTATACCACAAGTTTACAATTTAGAGGATGAGTTGATTAGAAGCTGTAATATAAAGAATATACTGCAATTGCTTGGAAGCAAGTCGAAGAAGGAGTTTAAAAGTGACTTTAATAAGGTTAATAATTTAAATGAGCATTTGATTAAAGCGGAGTTTACATTTAATAAATTGTGGAGAAAGAAAACAAACGGTGTATTTGCCGGGATTAAAAACGGTATACATAAAATAGAAAAATAAAAAGGATTTGAGCAAAAGCTCAAGTCCTTTTTTAGTATCTCCACTTAAGTAATCCGTACTTGGATATATATGAGTTGTGGTATCTGCCGTCCGTGGTAACGTCTTTGCCGAACCATTCAGGAGGAATAAAATTATTTGCTTCTTCTACCGAGCCAAACTCCACCTCTACCAGTTTGAGACTGTCAAGATCACCTTTGAAAATATCAAGTTCTGCAATCAAGCCATTTTCAAGCGGTATTTTATATCTGCTTTTTGATATAATAATACCGTCACATTTTTTTAGTAAATGTTCAAAGGACTCTTCATTAAGCGGAAGATTATATTCGCTTCGTGACAGCAATCCGCTTCCTTTATAAGTAAGAACATAATCATCATTTTCTTTTCGGATTCTGACTACAGGATTTGTATTTAAATATCCTTGAGTCATATCTATTCTTTCAAAGGTGTCAAGTTTATCGGGGATTTCCTTTACAAGAAATTTTCTTTCTATTTCTATATTTTCCATAGTACTCCTTCGTATTATAAGTTGATTCTGCTTTATAAATTGTCTTATGCTTAAATTATAAGCCTGTTCCGGTTCAAAATTAGTATACATAATTTCTTGCACTAATTAAAGAAAATATTTGAATATAAACGACATAGAAACATTGTAGACTTAAACCATATTTGTTATAATATTCGTGCCTTTAATATATAAAGTGCAGGAAATATTTTTGGAGGAATTATGAATAATACATTTTTAATTGTTGCGATTGTAGTTGTAGTTTGGGCGGTGCTCTTTGTTATTATGATGAGCTTTAATAAAAAGAGACAGGCAAAGGCTAATGAATTTAATAATGAGAATAGAGACAGAGCCATTGTACATCTATATGGAAAAGATTTAAAGATTGACGGAAATGATATTTCACATTTTGATACGACTACCGGTGAGAGTCTGGAAAAGGTTGTAGCGCTTGATGCCGGTAAACATAGCTTTGAGGGTGTTTTTGAAACTACAGCGGTAGGTGCTGCAGGAAAAAATATAAATATAAAGACAGAAAATTTGCAGTTTGAAGTGGATTTGCAGAGCGGACGTATTTACTCGGCAGGTATATATGATTATTCACCTGAGGATAGAGAGCGCTATGTAAAGGAATATGGCAGCAGGGTGGAGGATATTCTTGTGATGCCTTTAAGTCTTTACAAGGAGAGTGATTACGCAAGAGGCTGCCTGGTAGTAACATGCGATAAGTAATTTTCATTCTAAAACTTTTTAATGACTGTTGTATGAGATTTATCTTTATGTTATAATGGTTAATTAGATATGCCTCTTTTGGGCATTTATGAAACAAGGAGAAACTTTAATGAGCGTAGAAGTACAAAAATTAGAAAAAAACATGGCAAAGCTTACAGTCACAGTAGAAGCTAAAGAATTTGATAAGGCTATAGCTGATTCCTTTAAGAGAAATAAAAATAAATTCAATGTTCCGGGATTTAGAAAAGGACATGTTACACAGGAAGTTTTTGAGAAGATGTATGGTTCAGACAACCTGATTCCTGATGCTATAGATTTTATGCTTGATGCAACATACCCAAGCGCAGTAAGAGACAGTGAGCTTGAAATCGTTTCAAGACCGCAGATAGAGATTAAGAATGCTAAAAAAGGCGAAGATTTCGTATATGAGGCATTGGTTGCAGTTAAGCCGGCAGTAACTCTTGGTGAGTACAAGGGTATCGAAGTAAAGAAGGCTGACGAAGTTGTTAACGACGAGGATATAGCAAGTGCATTAAAGAGCGAGCAGGAGAAGAACGCAAGACTTATCACTGTTGAGGGAAGAGCTGTAGAAAACGGAGACAATATTTCACTTGATTTCGAGGGAAGCATTGACGGAGTTCCTTTTGATGGCGGTAAGGGCGAGGATTATCCTCTTGTTATCGGTTCAGGTGCATTTATTCCGGGATTTGAGGATCAGATCATAGGACATAATGTTGGAGAGGCTTTTGATGTAAATATCACTTTCCCTGAGAACTATCAGATGAAGGACCTTGCAGGTAAGGCTGCAGTATTTGCCTGTACCGTAAAGGAAATAAAGAAGAAAGAACTTCCTGAGCTTGATGATGATTTCGCAAGCGAGATCAGCGAGTTCGATACATTGGCTGAGTACAAGGAAGATTTGAAGAAGCAGCTTTCAGAGGCTAAGGCAAAGAGAGCGGCTACAGAGAATGAGAATGCTGTTGTGGATAAGTTGATTGAGACTTCTACTATGGATATTCCTGAGCCTATGGTTGAAGCACAGGTTGAAGGACTTGTGGCAGACTATGGCAGAAGAATGGAGAGCCAGGGTATTACACTTGATCAGTACCTTCAGATTACAGGTATGACAAAGGCTGATTTAAACAATCAGTTTAAGCCTCAGGCATTAAAGCAAATCAAGACAAGACTTGTACTTGAGGAAGTTGCAAAGGCTGAGAAGATTACTGTAAGCGAGGCCGAGATAGATGAAGAGCTTCAGAAGATAGCAGATTCTTATAAGATGGACTTGGAAAAGATTAAAGGATTCTTTGGCGAGAATGAGAGAAAGCAGATGACTGATGATCTTGCAGTTCAAAAAGCTATTGACTTTTTAGTAGAAAATGCTAAATTAGTATAAACCAATTTAAAAATAAGTCAGCCATAAGGCTGGCTTATTGGAGTATTAAAGGATTTTAAAAAATTCTTAAAGAATAGGAGAGTTATGAGTTTAGTACCTACAGTCATTGAGTCTACAAGCAGAGGCGAGAGAGCTTTTGATATATACTCAAGACTTTTAAAGGATAGAATAATTTTCTTAGGAGAAGAGGTAAATGATGTTACTGCAAGTCTTGTAGTCGCACAGATTCTTTTCCTTGAATCGGAAGATCCTACAAAGGATATCAATCTTTATATAAACAGCCCGGGCGGAAGTGTTGTGGCAGGTATGGCTATATATGATACAATGCAATATGTAAAATGTGATGTATCAACCATATGTATGGGTATGGCTGCAAGCATGGGCGCATTCCTTTTGGCAGGAGGCACAAAGGGTAAAAGATATGCTCTTCCAAATGCCGAGATAATGATTCACCAGCCTTCAGGCGGCGCACAGGGTCAGGCCAGCGATATAAAAATTGTTGCAGAACAAATATTAAAGACAAAACAGAAATTAAATAAAATATTGGCGGAGAATACAAATCAGCCGATAGAAGTCATAGAAAGAGATACTGAAAGAGACAATTATATGTCTGCCGAGGAGGCTCTTTCTTATGGAATCATAGATAAGGTTATAGAACACCACTAAGGAGGTATCATGGCCAATAAGGACAAAATATGTTGCTCATTTTGTGGAAAAACATCAGATCAGGTTAGACGACTTCTTTCAGGTCCGAACGGAGTATATATTTGTGATGAATGTATAGAATTATGTTCAGAGATACTTGAAGAGGAGCTTGACGGAGTATCTGACTACTATGATGCTTCAAATGAAATAAATCTTTTAAAACCTAAGGAAATCAAGAATTTCCTTGATGATTATGTAATCGGACAGGATGATGCCAAGAAGGTATTGTCTGTAGCGGTATACAATCATTATAAGAGAATTAAATCAAAGAAAAGCTCGGAAGTTGAGATTCAAAAGAGTAATATACTTATGCTTGGACCTACAGGTTCGGGTAAAACATATTTGGCACAGACTCTTGCAAAGATTTTAAATGTACCTTTTGCTATAGCAGACGCTACTACACTTACAGAGGCGGGATATGTCGGAGAAGATGTTGAGAATATTCTTCTTAAACTTATTCAGGCGGCTGACGGTGATGTCAAGAGAGCTGAATATGGAATCATTTATATAGATGAGATAGATAAAATAACAAAGAAGTCTGAGAATGTATCTATCACCAGAGATGTGTCGGGTGAGGGTGTACAGCAGGCTTTACTGAAAATACTGGAAGGCAGTGTGGCTTCGGTACCGCCACAGGGCGGAAGAAAGCATCCTCAACAGGAACTTATCCAGATAGATACTACAAATATACTGTTTATATGCGGCGGTGCATTTGACGGACTTGAAAAAATAGTTGAGAACAGACTTTCAAAGGGCAGCATAGGATTTAATTCAGATGTTGTGGAAAAGGGCTCAAAGTCTATAGATGAGCTTTTCAAGATGGTACTTCCGGGAGATTTGACCAAGTTCGGTCTTATACCTGAGTTTATAGGACGTGTACCCGTAACAGTATCACTTGATATGCTTGATAAAGATGCGCTTGTACAGATAATGACAAAGCCTAAGAACGCCATTACTAAGCAGTATCAAAAGCTTTTTGAGCTTGATGACGTTAAGCTTGAGTTTGATCAATCTGCGGTTGAAGAAGTGGCCAACCTTGCGCTTGAGAGAAAAATCGGTGCCAGAGGCTTAAGATCTATACTTGAGGGTGTGATGACGGATATGATGTATGAAATACCTTCAGATCCGAATATAGGTATTTGTACTATTACAAAAGAAACGATTGACGGTGGAGAGCCTGATATTGTGTACAGAGATAAATCTGTAAGATCAAAAAAGAGAAAAGAAACAGACGAAAACAGCGAAATTGCTTAAATTTAATTTTACCCTCGGATATCAGCCGGGGGTATTATATTAGGGAGTAAATGAATAAATTAAAAACAATATTGATAAGGAATCAAATCATCTTTCCGGGAGAGGTGATAGGGTTTTCATCCGCAGACAGCAATATAATAAAGGCACAGCTGGATGCTTATGAGAATGATGAAGAACTTTTTATTTTAAGATACAAAGCGGACAATGAGGAAGAGAGAAAAGACAGTGCATATACTGAGACCAACGGTGTAATTGCGAAGGTTGAGAGTGTAAAAAACAAAGATAACGGTGTAATAGAGGTTGTAGTAAGAGCCTTAAGACGCGGTAAGTTGATTTCTCTGAATAATTATGCCGAAAATGAATATGAGGCGGAAGTAGAAGAGTATATACAGTCGGATGAAGGCTTTGACAGAATGTTAAACAGTCTGCAGCTGACTATGAGAGGCTATAGCGATGTAAATGAGAGATTTAAAAAACATATCTTAAACGAATTACTTGCTATCGATAATCTGCCTGAGCTTTTGGACAGATTAAGACTTGCTCTAAACCTTGATTATGAGAAGAAAAAGATTATAAATGCCGCAAAGACACCTGTTGAAGAGTCTATGCTGCTTATGGAGATTATGAGCGAGGCCATAGACAGAAAAGAGATTGCGGAAAAAATAAAATCGGAAGTAGATAAGGACATTTCAAAGAATCAAAGAGATTATATTCTCAGAGAACATTTGAAGGTAATCCAAAATGAAATGGCAAAAAACAGCGGCTATGAGACTGTTTCCGACGAGTACGAAGAGAAACTTAAAAACTTGGCGCTTGCTGATGAATATAAAGAGAAGATAAAAAAAGATATTTTCAGACTTAATACAGCCGGCAGTAACGGTGCAGAGGGAAATGTAATCAGAACATATCTGGACACTGTTTTTGAAATGCCTTTCGGTGTATACAGTGATGATTTTAATGATATTATTCGGGCAAAAAATATTTTGGATGAGGACCATTACGGACTTGAAAAAGTAAAGGACAGAATACTTGAATATCTATCTGTAAGAATATTAAATCCGACAGGAAATTCACCTATACTTTGTCTTGTAGGCCCACCGGGAACAGGTAAGACTTCAATTGCAAAGAGTGTTGCAAAGGCACTTGGTAGAAAGTATGTAAGAATAAGTCTTGGCGGAGTGGGAGATGAGGCGGAAATCAGAGGACATAGAAGAACCTATGTGGGTGCTATGCCGGGAAGAATAGTGGAAGCTATAAAGCATGCCAAAGTTGCAAATCCGCTGCTTTTGTTGGATGAGATAGATAAAAGTTCAAAAGATTATAAGGGTGATGTATCAGCCGCACTTTTGGAGGTGCTTGACGGAGAACAAAATAAGACCTTTAGAGACAGATATCTTGAAATACCTCTTGATTTGTCTAAGGTTTTATTTATAGCTACAGCAAATACTTTGGATACTATTCCGAGACCGCTTCTTGACAGAATGGATATAATTGAAATCAGCTCATATACTGAAAATGAAAAATATCATATTGCCAAGAGCTACCTTGTTCCGAAGGAAGTGGAAGCAAACGGCATGAAGGATAAGGGAATTCATTTCAGCGATAAGGCTATAAAGAAGATAATCCATAATTATACAAGAGAGGCCGGAGTAAGAAACCTTTCAAGAAGGATCGGAGATATCTGCAGAAAATGTGCCAGAGAATCACTTGAGGGTAAAAAGAGTTTTAAAATCACAGAGAAAAACATCGGCAAATACCTTGGAAAAGAAAAAGTAAGACATGATGAGGTTGAAAAAGAGCCACAGGTCGGAATGGTAACAGGACTTGCATGGACAAGTGTGGGCGGAGATACTTTAAGTATCGAGGTAAATATAATGCCCGGAAAAGGAGTACTTACACTTACAGGAAATATGGGTGATGTAATGAAGGAGAGTGCCGGAATTTCAAAGAGTCTTGTAAGAAGCATGGCAAAGGAATATGATGTAGAAGAAGGATTCTTTGAAAAGAACGACATACATTTGCATATACCGGAGGGTGCAGTACCGAAGGACGGTCCAAGTGCCGGAGTGACGATGACCACCGCAATCATTTCAGCTATCACAGGAAAAAGAGTGAGAGCCGATGTGGCAATGACAGGAGAGATAACACTAAGGGGAAAGGTGCTTCCTATAGGCGGTCTAAAAGAAAAGCTTCTGGCTGCCAAGCTTGCGGGAGTAAAGACGGTATGTGTGCCTAAGGAAAATGAAGCTGATGTATCCGAATTGTCGTCAGAAATCACAGGCGGTTTGGAAATCGTATATGTCAAGGATATAAAAGAAGTCCTAAAGACAGCGCTGACAGATTAAAATTTCGATGTAATAATAAAAGAATATAAATGAGGTACTTATGATAATAAAAAAAGCGGAGCTGGAGACGGTATGCGGTATTACCAGTACATTTCCTGAAAATACAGACCCGGAAATAGTCTTTGCAGGCAAGTCAAATGTAGGAAAATCATCATTGATAAATTCTCTTATGAACAGGAAATCTTTGGCAAGGACATCAAGTCAACCGGGAAAGACGCAGACAATAAATTATTATAAAGTGAATGATGATCTATATTTCGTTGACCTTCCGGGGTACGGCTATGCCAATGCAAATCTTGCCACGAAGGAAAAATGGGGTAAGATGATAGAAAAGTACCTACATACTTCAAAGCAAATCAGATGTATATTTTTGCTGATCGATATAAGGCATGAGCCGGGTAAAAATGATAAGCAGATGTATGACTGGATTGTATATAACGGATTTCAGCCTGTAATTATAGCTACAAAGCTTGATAAGTTAAAAAGAAGTCAGGTGGCTAAATGCGTTAAGGTCGTTAGAGAAGGACTTGGATTACCTAAGAACGGCGTGCTTATACCCTTCTCATCACAGACCAAACAGGGCAGAGAAGAAGTATATGAATTTATAGAAAATCTTTTGGCAGAAGAACAGGTTTAATTTAATGAAGATATTTATTGTGGAAGATGATGAAAATATAGTGGAACTTTTGGGAGATGAACTCAGAGCGTGGGGATATGAAACAATGTCTGTGAAAGACTTTAATAATGTGGCAGAAGAGGTGGAAGAGTTTAAGTCGGATCTTGTACTTATGGATATCACTCTACCATACTACAACGGATTTTACTGGACCCGGAAAATCAGAGAAAGTTCAAATGTACCTATAATTTTCATCTCTTCTCACAATAATTCTATGGATATGGTATCCGCAATGCAATTTGGAGCCGATGACTATATTACAAAGCCTATTGATATCAACCTGACAAGAGTAAAAATACAGGCAATTTTAAGAAGGACTTATGAATATACAATGCAGGTCGATAAATTGACATTTGAAGGAATAAGTCTGGATACTTCAAGGGCAAAGCTTATTGGTGAAAGCTTTGATATAGACCTTACAAAGACCGAGCTTCTTATACTTGAGGCACTGTTTAATGCGAAAGGACAGATAGTAAGAAGAGAGGACATTATGGATCACTGTTGGCAGGGTGATGATTTTATAGATGACAATACTTTGGCGGTGAATATTACAAGGCTTAGAAAGAAACTTGATAATGTCGGATATAAAGAATTTATACAGACTAAAAAAGGTATGGGATATTATCTTGTGAGGTAGATATGGACAGATTATGGTCTTTTTTAAAAAATGAATATCGTATTTTTATTACCCTTCTATATGTATGTTTAATATTTGGAGGGGTATTTTTATTTGCAAATCTTGATATGCAATATTTTATCTTAAGTCTTGAGCTTATATTGTTTTGCATGTTTGTTTTTCTTATTATAGAGTGGATATCTTATGTAAAGAGAGAAAAAATGTCTGAGGAAATTGAAAGGCTTCAAATTGAAAATAATACTCTCAGAAATAAGATAATTGATGAAAGAAAGGATTTGGAGGAGTACTTCTTACTTTGGATACATCAAATCAAAACACCTATCACGGTCTGCAATCTTATTTTGGATAAATCGGGAGCTGACAAAAGGCTTAAAGAGCAGATATTTTATATAGAGGAATACACAAATATGGCTATGAACTATTTAAAGCTGAAAGACAGAAGTACGGATATGGATATATATGAAGTGGATCTGGATGAGGTATTAAACAGTGTTATAAAGAAGTATTCTCTTATCTTTATTGAAAAGAAAATAAAACTTGAATACATAAAAACCGGTGAAAGAGTAGTAAGTGATGCAAAATGGCTTTCCATACTGTTGGAGCAGATTATTTCAAATGCACTTAAATACACAAAACATGGCAGTATAAGTATATTCTATGATAAAGAACTTTCAAAGTTAAGTATAAAAGATACCGGAATAGGAATTCCTTCAAAGGATATCAAAAAAATCTTTGACAGGGGTTATTCTGGATTTAACGGCAGAATAAATGAAAAATCAAGCGGTCTCGGACTTTATATGGTAGGAAAGACAGCCGAGATTTTGAATATTGAAATAGAAGTAAAATCTGAGCTTAATGCAGGCAGTGAGTTCTCCTTTATATTTAAAAACAGATAATTATATTTAAAATTCGGTCTAAGCTTACAAGATTGTAAGATTAAACCGGATTTTGTCATATTAGATAAATGCAGAAATTTTTCTGCGGATGTAGAATAGGCAATATAAAGGAGGAAAGAAATGACAATATTAGAATGTAAAAATATAAAAAAGCTGTATAAGACAAAGAATGTCACTACCGAGGCATTAAAGGGTGTGAACTTCTCTGTGGAAAAGGGAGAGTTTATTTCTATAATGGGTGAGTCGGGAGCAGGCAAAACCACGCTTTTAAATATTATTGCAACATTGGATAAAGCCACTTCAGGTACTTTAATGCTAAACGGTAATGATATCGGAACATTAAAAACAAGTGATATATCGATATTTCGAAGAAAAGAATTGGGTTTTGTATTTCAGGACTTTAATCTTTTGGATCAGTTTAACAACAGAGAAAATATTTATCTGCCTTTGGTATTGTCTGATGAAAAGCCGGATTTGATGAAAGAAAGACTTGATGAGATACAGGAAAGACTTGGTATAAGGGAAATTTTGGATAAATACCCTTATGAAATATCGGGTGGACAAAAACAGAGAGTGGCTATTGCCAGAGCAATTATCACAAAACCGGCATTGCTTTTGGCAGATGAACCGACAGGGGCACTGGATTCAACATCTTCAGAGATGATTTTGAATTTATTTCATCAAATAAATGAAGAAGGACAGACGGTTTTACTTGTAACACATTCACTCCGTGCGGCAGCCTATGCAAAGAGAGTATTATTTATTCGTGACGGAGTTGTTTTCCATGAGATTTACAGAGGTGAGGATGAGAGCCGAAATAACTTTATGGAAAGAATAAGTCAGGCGGAGTTTATGATTGGCAGAGGTAAGAAAGCATGAGTTTTTCAATGGCAAAAAAATTTGCTCTTCAAAACCTTAAAGCAAATAAATTGCTTGAGATTCCTTTTGTACTTTCATCAGGCGTGATGCTGATACTTTTTAATATAACGGCAAGCTTGGTAAACAACAATTATGTCAGAACAAGGCATGTGGTTTTGCCGACGCTTATAAAGTTCGGAATAGTCATTCTGGCAATATTTACATTTATATTTGTACAGTACGCCGCCACCTTTTGGCTAAAGAGAAGAAGTAAGGAGTTTGCACTTTACGGCATCTTAGGTCTTGAGAAGAAACATGTAGGCAAGATTATCAGTATTGAATTTCTTATACTGTTTGCAATCATATGGTTTGCAGGTATAGTAGGCGGATATATATTCGGACAGCTTTGCTTTTTATTCCTAAACTTTTTAATGAAGGATGTGTCCGGAAGACTGATGGATTATCCTTTCAGTATTTCGGCACTTATAAATACTACAGCTTTGGTAGTGGTACTCTACCTGATTATTATTATCGGAAGTGTATTTAGAATATATATGTCCACACCTATGGAGCTCTTACAAAGAACTCACAAAGGTGAGGGTGAGCCGAAGTCAAGAATCATAATAATGCTTACAGGATTTCTACTGTTGGCAGCGGGTTACGGTATTGCACTGTTTGTAGGCGGATTGCTTTCCTCTATTAACTATTTCTTTGTAGCGGTGCTTGCCACCATATTTGCAACTTACCTTTTATATGCAACTTTTACGGTATTTATGTTGAAAGCGCAAAGAAATAATAAGAGCTTTTATACACCGAAGAGATTTTTGAGTATAAGCGGTCTTTTATACAGAATGAAAGGGAATGCAATATCGCTTGCAAGTATCTCTATTCTAAGTGCCGGAGTTATTATCAGTCTGTCCACTACGATAACGATATACTCAAACTATATAAAGCTTGGGGACAGTGTAATGCCAAGAGAATACAGGATTGCAGCCGGAAGTGAGAATATAAGCAATGAGGATATGGCAAAGAGACTGCAAAGCCTTGTGGAGTCAAGTGTACCGGATGCGTCAATGATTAAAGATGAGTACACTATATTTGATATGACTACAGCTGCAGTAAAGACAGGTGATACAATAGCTGAATATCAAAGAGACAGCAAAGCTGATCCTATATTTGTGATTGCAAGCGACCTTGACGGATACAATTGGAGGACGCATCAAAATTTTAAACTTGATGAAGGAGAAATTTTACTGGGAGATAATAAAAATAATAAAATCGGTGATACATTAAAAATAGGAGACAGAGATTTTAAGGTCAGAAAAATAGACAGTATATTTCCTTATGAATATTCAGGAGTGGAAGGATACAGTATTGTTGTTAAGGATATGGCTACTCTGGAATTTTTAAGAGAGGCTTTGGACGGTTTGGATATAAATTGCAGTGTATATTGGGATGTAGACGGAGTAGATGATAAGGAATATGAGGATACATTGGTAAAGCTTAAAGACGGCATAAAGAATCAGCTTACAGGTGCTGGCAGAAGTGTGTATGATGTAAGCAGTCGTAGTGAGATGATACACAATCAGTATGAGGTAAACGGAGGATTTTTATTCCTTGGAGTTTTGATAGGTATTATCTTCCTCACAGGAACGGTTCTGATTACTTATTATAAGAGAATCAGTGAAGGTTTTGAGGACAGAGAAAAGTATCAAATCATGAAAAAACTGGGGCTTTCAGATGATTTGATAAAGAAAACCACCGACTCTCAAATCTGCCTGATGTTTTACGGACCTCTTATTGTAGCGGCTATTCATTGTATTGTGGCGTCAAAGATTATCTTCAGACTTTTGGGGCTGTTTGGAGTATCGGACGCTTTACTGTATATGATATGCCTTGGGGATGTGCTGTTAATATTTGCACTTATTTATTTTGTTATTTTCAAACTCACATCAAAAGTTTACACGAATATAGTCAGATAAATTTAAGTTCATTAAATATTTAAATATAAGAATCATAATAAATTTAGATAATACAGATAGGGTTTTCTATGGTATAATGCAGTATTAAGATGACATTATAAGATAGAAAGAGGCTGTATGGATATTTTAAGAGATTTGATGGATTTTTTGGATTCATCAGTGACAATGTTTCATGCGATAAATGAATGCGAAAAAGTTTTACAAAAATCAGGCTTTACTTATCTGCCCGAGAATGAGAAATGGAATATAAACAAAGGAAAGTATTATACAAAAAGGAACTCATCAAGTCTTATAGCTTTTGATATAGCTGAGGGAGATTATCATTTTCAGATAAGTGCCGCACATTCCGACTCACCAACATTTAAACTGAAGGACAGGCCGGTAATAGAAGCAAACGGCTATTTAAAGCTGAATGTGGAAGGTTATGGCGGTATGATAAATGCCACATGGCTTGATAAACCTCTGACACTGGCAGGAAGAGTTATGGTAAATACAGACAAGGGTATTGAAACAAGACTTCTTCATATAGATAGAGATTTACTTATTATTCCTAATGTACCTATACATTTTAACAGGGAGATAAATAAGGGATTTGCTTTCAACAATCAAGTTGATATGCTTCCGATACTCAGTGCAGGTAATCTTAAAGAAGCCGACTTTGACAATATTCTTGCAAAGGAACTGGATATAGAGGCTGAGGCCATACTTGCAAAAGATTTATATCTGGTAAACAGACAAAAGGCGGCGGTTATCGGATTTGACAATGAGCTTATATCAAGCGGAAGACTTGACGATTTGGAGTGTGTTTACACATCGCTTAGAGGATTTGTTGAGGCTGAAAATAAAAATCATATAAATGTCTTTGCGGTATTTGACAATGAAGAGGTGGGCTCCGTTACAAAGCAGGGGGCCATGTCTACATTCCTTGCAAGCACACTTGACAGAGTAAATACTGCACTTGGAAAATCAAAGGAAGAGTATTACAGGGCTATAGCAAAGAGTATGCTTATCAGCTGTGATAATGCACATGCCGTTCATCCAAATCACCCTGAACTGTTTGATGTAAAGAACAGACCGGTTTTAAATCAAGGAATTGCAATTAAAGAAAGTGCAAATCAAAAATATACAACAGATGCATTCAGCAGAGCAATACTTAAAAAGATTCTTGAAAAGAAAAATATACCTTATCAGACTTTTGCAAACAGAAGTGATATTGCAGGTGGTTCAACTCTTGGAAATCTTTCAAATACCGTTGTAAGTATGAATGCTGTGGATATCGGATTGCCGCAGTTGGCAATGCATTCCGCATATGAGACTGCAGGTGCAAAGGATGTAGGATATGCTTTTGAGACACTTAAAGCCTTTTTTGAAGCAAATATTGATATAAAAGATGACAAGGTCGCTGTAGAGGTTTAAATGGAAGAAAATAAGAATGACATATATTTTAAATGGGGTTTAACAGCAGTTGCGGTTATAGTAATAGCCCTTGTAATATCTTTGATTTTCAGTAAACTTGGGCCTATTGCTACAGCTATAAGCACCATAATATCAACCGTTTCTTCAGTGCTTTACGGTGTGGTTATGGCGTTTTTGATGGCACCTGTATATGATCGTATCGGCATATGGGTGGGTGAGATATTATCATCACTGTTTCCAAAGTGGAAGAAATCCGATAAGTATGCGAAGATGATAGCTACTCTGGCCTGCCTCGTAATACTTATTTTGGTAGTGTTTACATTGATAATGATGATTATACCTGAGTTGGTAAACAGTATCACAAATGTTATAAGCTACGCACCTTCGGGTACACAGAATTTGGAAGCCTGGCTTAAGGATATACTGAATAAAAATCCGAATCTGGAGAAACTTATAATCGGGAATTATCTGGATATCAGTGAGAGACTCAGTGATATAGCCACTACAACGGTATTGCCTAATGTAAATACCTATATAAAGAATCTCTCAAGCGGTGTAATCAATGCTCTTGGTGTGGTTGTAAATATTATTATAGGCTTAATGGTAATGATGTATCTTCTAAATATGAAAACCACGCTGGCATCACAGGCAAAGAAAATAGTGTATGCGGTTGCAGGAGTAAAGATAGGAAATGAAATAGTTACAGAGGCCAGATATATCAAGAACATGTTTGAAAAGTTTATTGTAGGTAAGATAATAGATTCTATTATAATAGGAATAATAAACTATGTATTTATGGCCATAATACATATGCCATATGCCTTGCTTATAAGTGTGGTGGTAGGTGTAACCAATGTAATACCTTTCTTCGGACCTTTTATAGGTGCAATTCCAAGTATTATACTTTTGCTTCTTATATCGCCTGTTACGGCACTTCAGTTTGCCGTATGGATTTTGGTATTACAGCAGGTGGACGGAAATATTATCGGACCTAAGATACTGGGACAGACTACAGGACTTCCAAGCTTTTGGGTACTGTTTTCGATACTTCTGTTTGGCGGACTTTTCGGTATTGTGGGAATGATAATAGCTGTGCCTACTTGGGCTATAATATACAGGACTATAAGCAGGCTTGCAGAGCATTTCTTAAAGAAAAAGGGATTGGAGTCTGACAGCAAACATTACATGGACCTTGATCATATAGATGAAGAAACAAAGAAATATATAAAATTGGAATAATTTATTTGCCCCTCATTTGATAAAAATAATGAGGGGTATTTTTTAGGAGTAAAAATGACAAAAGAAAACTTAAAGTATATAGAAAATGTAAAAGTCGAGGATATACCTTGGCACAGAATAACCACAACTTATAAAAGAGCTACCGACTTTCCGGAGTGCTTTGAAATATTAAATGAAATGAAGGATAAAAAGTCTATAGAGACGGCAGGAGAGGAGATAGCCATGGGAATTGAACATCAGTCTACACTGTGGCATGCAACACCTTTTGCCTGTATATTCCTATACAGAGTCTTTAAAAAGGCTTTAAAGGACAGAGATAAAAACCCTGTAGCAGACTACCTTGTACCGGAGCTTGCGGAATTGTTCGGATATATAGCTGAAGCGGTAAATATTGTAGAAAATATGGAACATGCAGATCCTTTACCGAACTTTAAAGATATGATTGATGAAAAGTATCTTTGGTCCGAAGTTTATGATGAAGAAGAGGATGAAATGAGATGGGAAGAAGAAGACGTATTTCCTGATGATTTATTTTACAGCTTTTATTATTATTCAAAACAGGTGCTGCTGCTTTTAAAACCTTTATTAAAACAGGCGGATGATGAATGTTCTAAGAAATTATATGAGCTTATAAAAGAATAGGAGACAATATGAAGACATTAAAGAGAATTTTACTTGGTTTTGTAATTATTATATCGGCAGTAACTTGTTTGTGGTTTGGCAGATTTAAAGTGGAAGATATAAGTGCTCATAAAAAAATAGCGGATATAAATTCATATATGAAGACTGTGGATGATATAAAAGTATCGGATAATGTAAATGTAGTTGCGATAGGAGAGGCGGCTCACGGCTGTAAGGACTTTCAGGAACTTAAACTTTCGGTATTAAAGAAAATGGTGAAAGATTATGACTTCAGAGCGTTTGCACTTGAGGCTGACTATGGTGAGTGTGCCACAATAAACAGATATATTCAAGGCGGTGACGGAGATATAGAAAGTATTGTAAAGACATTCTCATTTCCGATATATCGTACAAAACAGATGGAAGAGCTTATTTCATGGATGAGGGAATACAACAGTACTGTAAGTGAAGGTGAGAAGCTTAGATTCTACGGCTTTGATATGCAAAATCCCGAAACAAGTTATGAGTTTTTAAAAAGTTACTGTACATCAAAAGGACTTACAAGTGCAGATGAGTTTGATAAAAAACTTGACTGTATAGAAAAAGGTGAGATAAGCGTAGAGAGTGCAAAAGCCGTTATTGATTTCGTTACCGGCTTGAAAGAAAAAATCGGCGATATAGATGTGGCAAATGCAGATGACAGAGATGCGGTATTTGAGTTAAATACTGTAAGACAGTCAATGGAGACTTTCACTAACAGCAATGAATCGTATTATACTCTCAGAGACAGTGATATGGCAGGCAATATAGAAGCTGTTTTGGATATAGAAAAGAAAATAGGTAGCGGAAAGCTTGTTATAGCGGCACATGACGGACATATAGCAAAGATCGGTAACGGATATACATCTATGGGTGCCGTTTTATCAAATGATCTTAAAGATGCTTACTACAGTATAGGTACCGATTTTTGGAAGGTTACAGACAATATTAAGGTCCTTGAAAAGAAAAAAAGAAGTATACAAAGTTTTATTTCAGCCGATCCGTTTGCGGCACAGGCAAGATTTGCAAAAGATAAGCAGTATTTATTGGACTTTTCCGATATAAAGGAGGGCAGCAGTCTATACAGTCTGATAAATTCTCCGTTAAGAATGGGATCCCTTGGAGAAGGGTATACATGGATGATGAGGATAGTACAGAGTAGTTACAGACCTAAGGCGATGCCAAGCGGCCTGTATGATGCAATGATTTTTGTATACGAAGGTAGTCCGATAGAGATAATAGAATAATATTGTATTAAAATTTAAATAGAAACTTGTTTTTTGAGAACAAAGTGATATACTCCTAGTTAGCGATATCTAACTGGGAGGTTTTTTAATGAATATAGTAAATATAATTATAGTATTAATTGTCGCGGCAATAGTTGTATTCGGTTCAATCAACTATATAAAGAAGTTGAAAAAAGGCGGAGATTGCTGTCCTGAGCATGAAGAAGCCACCAAGTCCGTAAAAGTAAAGGATAGAGATAAGTCACATTATCCGTATGAAGCAAAGCTTGCCATTGACGGTATGAGTTGCAATAATTGCGTAAGAAATGTAGAGAATGCATTAAATGCTCTTGACGGAACTTGGGCAACTGTGAGTCTTGAAGATAATATGGCGACAGTCCTTTTAAAAAATCCGCCTGATATTGAGAAGCTCTCAAAGGCGGTAGCGGATGCGGGATATATGGTATTAAAGAGAAAATCAAAGATATAGCCTTAATGATATGTATATGTTATAATAAATATTACAAAGTATGAATATATCATATACTGTGAGTAGAAAGGAAAAAGTCTATGTCAAAGAAGATTAAAGTTTTTTATGATTATACCTGTCCGTTTTGTTATAAAGGTTTAAAGGAACTTGGAGATATTCTTCCGGATTATAAAACTGTAGAGATTGAATGGTCACCATGTGAAGCTCATCCAAGCCCCGAACCTGCAAGAGTGCATTCGGATTTGGCCGCACAGGTAGGATTTTATTTGTCGGAAAACGGCTTGAATATCAAAAAGTACAATGATTCCGTATTTGAAGCACATTTTGAGAATCAGCAAAGAATTGATGATATAGAGCTTTTGGCGGATTTGGCTGAAGCTGCAGGAGCAAAGAAAGAAGATATCATTGCCTTACTTAATGAGAACAGGAATGCAAAGAAGGTGGAAGATTCAAACATTGAAGTTTGGCAGACTCTGGAGATTCAGGCTGTACCTTCTTATGTATATGGCGATAAGATGGCGGCATCGGGAGGCGGACTTTTGGTTCCTATCACCAAAGTTGCAGAGCTTTTTAAGCTTGCTTCAAAGGGTGAATAAAATGTGATTTTGTGTAGAAATTTACAAAAGTTACTTAAAAAATATTTAACAAAGTTTTATAGATAACATAAGAGATATCACGTTATTATATATAATTAATGTATTTTAACGTGATTTTTTTATGCATAAAAACCGAAAAAAATAGAGTGGCTGAGCCTTTTTTAATGCTTTGCAAAGAGAATGCAACATTTTCTTATTGACATTTAACATTTATGTAATATAATTAGTGTATCCCGACGAACAAAAGATTCGTTCTTTGCAAGAAAGGAAGTAAATGATAAATAAAATAAAAAAGGTTACTTTAGCAGCATTTGTATTTTCCGCATTGATGGCAGGAAGTGCTTATGCGGCTACACAGGCGGAGGTTGATAAAGTTACAGGTCCTGCATTCGGTTTGAATGCCGATCAGTATGAAACAACGCTTGACTCATATAAACAACAGCAGGAAGCTGAGCTTGTAGCAAAGGAGGATGCAGAAATAGCTGCTCTTAGAGAAGCGGCTAAGGGAAGATCCGTAGGTAAATTTAAAGCCTATGCCTACTCACATGATTGTGATCCTTCAAATATAACAAAGTCAGGTACAACACCGGTTGTTGGAAGGACTATTGCGGCTGACTGGTCAGTGCTCCCAAGGGGTACAAGAGTCCGCATCGGAAATAGTGATACTATCTATGTTGTTGAGGATACAGGCGGCAATATTAAGGGAAAGACCATTGATATCTATATGAACAATGATAGTGAAGCCAGAGCGCACGGAGTAAGATATCCGGAACTTTATATTGTTGAAGGCGATGCGAAGGAAGCTCAGCAAAAGATTGATGCAATCTTGGCAAGAAGAGCTGAAAGACAGGCCGGACAGAATCAGTAAAAATAGAATACAGCAAATAAGTTAATATAAAAGAACAGTTATACATAGTTACAGCAGGTAACGTGAGCAATATTAAAGTATATATAGCTCAGAGGCCTCTTTATAAAGAAGGGGTAATATAGTTAATACATTTGCAAAAGGGATATTAGAGAGAAAATCATTTCGGTTTTCTCTTTTTTATATTGTGTGTATTGAAAAAAGGTCTTAATTCATTCCGAAGCAATAAAACGGAAAAATTAAGACCTTTATATATTATTTTGCAAACTGTCTTGGTGGTGTATTTTCATTAAGAAGCTCAAACTTATATCCGTCAGCCTGAAGTCTCTCAATGATTGTAGGGAGAGCATCGTGTACGAATGCTGTATTCGGCATATCATGCATAAGTAAAATAGAGTGAGTATTCTCATTTACCTGTCTGATAGTCTGGTCGATAAGTTCCTGACCTCTCTTGCCCTCTACGTCACCGTCAAATGAATTCCAGTCAAAGTATACTATTCCTCTGTCTCTTACAGCCTGTAAAAGCTGAGGTCTGATAGCTTTATTATAGCTTGCATTGCTTCCGCCCGGGAAGCGAAGCATAGTACTGTGCTGACCTGTAGCCTTAAATATAAGATCGTCCATAGCGTCATAGTCTGCCATAAAAGCATCCACAGAAGCATATATCTGCTTATAGTTATGTGTCAAACTGTGAACGGCTACATTATGTCCTCTGTCTTTTATCTGCTTAAGCATATTTATCAGAGGTTCAGTATCCATATACTGTGCGGTAACAAAGAAACAAGCCTTGATATTGTACTTATCCAAGATATCCAAAAGTCTTGGAGTACCTGTCCAAGGACCGTCGTCAAATGTGAAATAAACAACCTTTTCATCCGGACCGGGATTGCTTGCAGGTACTGTGGTGGTTTCAGCCGTTGTATCCGTCTCACTCTCAGATATTGCATTGATTTCGCCGTCGGTTGAAGTTTCGCTTTGATTTACTTCTACAGTTTCATTTGCATTCTTTGAGGAATCGGCTACTTTTACATTTTTTTTACGTGACTGCCATCCATAGGCAACCATTGCCGTAAAAATACAACAAAAAATTAAAACTACAATTGGGACAAAAATATTTTTTCGTCTTCTTCTACTTCTCTTTTTCATTTCTACCTTCCTTAGATAAATTGAATGCCCTGAGTTGTGTGGAATCTACGATAGACAAAATATAAGATGTAGATGACATACAGAGTATTCGATACATTTACCTAGTATAGCAGATAATACTATATTTGTGTTGATAAATTTCTTAAATACTTTTAAAGGAATATGTAATTGCTCTTTAATTAGTAGATGAATAGAAATAAAGTTTATTTTTAATACTTATGTTGACAATCTGAAAATATATAGATATTATGTCTGTGTTCAGTTTTTAATGTAAAGGAATGGTTTTATGGTATATATATGGCTTATTTTGGGCTTCGTATGTCTTGTGGGAGGAGCTAATTTTTTTGTTGAGGGTGCTTCGGGAGTAGCAAGAAAGTTGAATGTCCCTTCGGTTGTAATAGGGCTTACTATAGTGGCTTTCGGAACAAGTGCACCTGAGGCGGCGGTAAGTATTGATGCTGCATTAAAGGGCAGCAATGCAATAGCTTTGAATAATGTAATCGGATCGAATATATTTAATCTTCTGGCTGTTGTGGGAATTTGCGGAATAATACATGCTATGCCGGTGGATAAGGCACTTTTAAAATTTGATTATATTGTAAATATTGTTATAACAATATTGTTGCTTGGATTTGTGTTCTTTTTAAGCGGCATAGACAGAATTGCCGGAGTTATTTTCCTGCTGATTTTTATAGCGTATATGATATACACTATAAGAATTGCATTAAAGGGAAGCAATGATGCAAAGGATGAAAAGAAAAAGAATTTACCTATACCTTTGGCCATTGTTTATATAGTAGGGGGACTTGCTCTTGTAGTGTTTGGCGGTGACAAGGTAGTGGAGTCCGCTTCCGAAATAGCATTGATGTTCGGAATGAGTGAGACTTTGGTCGGACTTACAATAGTCGCCATAGGAACATCACTTCCTGAGCTTGTGACAAGTATTGTAGCATCAAGCAAGGGAGAGAATGCGCTCGCCCTTGGCAATGTGGTAGGTTCAAATATATTCAATATAATATTTATTCTGGCATTTTCATCAGTACTTAATCCTATAGGTGCGGAAGTTGTGGCTGTATACGATACATTCTTTTTGCTTTGTGCAAGTTTGATGGTATATATACTTGCCAAGAATGACGGTGAGATATCAAAAAAAGAAGGCCTCGCAATGGTAGCGTCCTATATAGCGTATACTGTATATATTATTTTAAGATAAGAAAAAAGTACCGGTTGTGAGCCGGTACTTTTTATGTTTATGCCAGGAACGGGACGAGGAATAGGAATCCGCATCCTATGATTATTCCTGTTACAATAAGAACTATAGCACAATATCCCATAATATCTCTTGCACCGAGACCTGCTATACCGAGAGCCGGGAGAGCCCAGAACGGCTGAAGCATATTTGTCCATGCATCACCCCATGCAATAGCCATGGCTGATACTGCAGGAGAAACACCGAGAGCGTTTCCGGCAGGCATTACGATAGGAGCCTGTACAGCCCACTGACCGCCACCTGAAGGTACGAAGAAGTTTACAATACCTGCTGAGAGGAAAGTAAACAACGGGAATGTAGTCTGATTTGATATATTTACAAAGAAATCACTTATGGCACCTGCAAGTGACTGACCTGTAGGACCTGTAGCAGTCATAATGCCCATGATACCTGCATAGAACGGGAACTGTAATATAATACCTCCGGCACTCTTTGCGGCATCTGTAATAGCGTTTACATAACTTATAGGTGTTCCGTGGAATATAATTCCAAGTGTTAAGAAAATTAAATTTACTACATTAAGAGAGAGTGTGATACTTCCCTTGGTTTTAAATGTATACACTAAATACAATATGGCAAGTATTGCCACAAGTATTGAAAGCAGAGGGAATCTCTCAAGCCATTCAGCCGGTGTCACTGTTTTATCCGTAACTTTGGCAGTTTCGGTTTCTGCCAATAGCTTAGGATCTACAGTAACGGTATCCTCAGGAGTGGGATGCATCTGTGCATTTACAAATGCTATAACTATAATTATAGCTATAACAATTATAAGATTCCAAGCTGAGAATATTGTCTGTGAAGTAGGTATTGATTCTGTTACAGCACCTGCTGTTTGTGTACCTATAGCTTCACTGTATGACGCAAGTTGAAGAGGTATGGAACCTGAGAAACCTGCATGCCATATTACGAAACCTGAATAAGCCGATGCGATAAGAAGTCTGTAGTCAACGCCTTTTACTTTTTTTGCAATTTCCTTTGCAAGTATGGCACCGACTACAAGTCCGAATCCCCAGTTAAGCCAGCAGGCAATCATTGAAACAACGGTAATAAAAATAATTGCCGATGTAGGAGATTTTGGAACTTCCGCAGCCGCATTTATAGCTTTCTTTACCAGCGGTGCGGTAGCAAGTGCCGTGCCGAGAACAAGCACCAAAGCCATCTGCATTGAGAATCCGAGCAATAACCACATACTATCGCCCCAAGCATTGGCTATTTCAAATGGGTTCATTTTACTTACCGGCATTGCAGCGACAAAAACAAGGATAGTAAGTACGATACAAAAAATAAATGCATCAGGCAAAAATTTTTGAACTATATTTACACATGCGTTTGTAAATTTCTTAAACATTTATCTGCCTCCTTTTGCAAATTGTTTAATTATTAACATTATTATATCAATCCGATATCCGTTTTTCCAGTCTGAAAAATAACGAAAATGTATAAATATATTATATATATCACACAAAAATATCTTTATAATTAGTATTTTCTGATACTGAAATCATCCGATATGAGATTATAAAAGACCGGAATGCCGATCTTAAAAGAGAACAGTCCTTTAAATACGGCATCCCGGTCATGGGAATTTAAATTATACTAAAATAAATTAGAATGTCTTTAAATCATCTGCAACCTTAAGAGGTGCCTCTGTCTTTGCTATAACATCTTCCACACTTACGCCCTCAGCTAATTCTGTAAGCACAAGACCTTCATCGGTAACCTTTATTACAGCTAATTCGGTGACAATTTCATCAACTGCATGAATAGCGGTAGCAGGGAGTGTGATGTCCTTTAAAATCTTTGGAGCACCGTCTTTTGCGGTATGTGTCATAGCGACAACAACTTTCTTTGAACCTGTAACAAGATCCATAGCACCGCCCATACCCGGAACCATCTTGCCCGGAACTATATGGCTTGCAAGATTTCCGTGAGCATCTACCTGCAATGCACCTAAAACAGTCATATCAACATGGCCGCCTCGAATAATCATAAATGAGAATGCACTGTCAAAGTATGCGGCACCGGGAAGTACGGTAACATTTTGTCCGCCGGAATTAATTAAATGTTTATTTGCTGTTGCACTTGAAGCCAAGGGACCCATACCGAGAATACCGTTCTCTGACTGAAGTGTAATTTCTATACCCTCAGGTACATAGTCAGCCACCATAGTAGGAAGTCCTATACCTAAGTTTACTACGTCACCATCGTTTAAATCTCTTGCAACACGTCTTGCAATTCTCTCTTTTGACATTATGACTCACCTCCTACAAGATAATCTACAAATATTGCAGGTATTGCAACATTTTCAGGCTGGATATCGCCTACAGGAACTATAAGTTCAGCGCCCGCAATAACAACATCGGCAGCGGTTGCCATAACTGTATTGAAGTTTTTGCTTGTAGCCGTAAAATAAAGATTTCCCTTCTCATCGGCTATTGTAGCACCGATAAGTGCAAAGTCGGCTCTTAAAGGTTTTTCCAAAAGATAATCTTTACCGTCAATATTTAAAACCTGCTTACCTTCGGCAACCTCGGTACCCACACCGGTAGGTGTAAGTACACCGCCAAGTCCTGCGCCGCCTGAACGTATTCTCTCTGCAAGTGTACCCTGAGGAGAAAGCTCAACCTCCATAGTACCGTCATTCATCTTTTGTCCTGTTATAGGATTTGTACCTATATGTGTTGCAATAACTTTTTTTACCTGATTGTTGGCAACCAGTTTACCGATACCTGTGGTAGGAGTGGCGGTATCATTACAAATAAGTGTTAAGTCCTTTACACCTTTTTCAACTAATGCATCAATAATCGGTTCGGGTGTACCACATGCTAAAAATCCGCCTACCATGATTGTGGCGCCGTCATTGATACCTGCAATAGCATCTTTGATTGAAACTATTTTCATTTTGTCTCCCTTTCTACAACAATTGCTGTGCCCATTCCACCACCTATACACAGTGTAGCAAGGCCACATTTAACATCTCTTTTTTGCATCTCAAAGAGTAAAGTGGTGAGTATTCTTGCACCTGATGCTCCGATAGGATGTCCAAGTGCGATTGCACCGCCGTTTACATTTGTAATTTCTCTCTTAAATCCAAGTTCGTTGCATACTGCAAGAGCTTGTGCCGCAAAAGCTTCGTTTGCCTCTATAAGTTCAAGATCGTCGGCTGTGATACCTGCTTTTTGCATTGCTTTTTGTGATGCCGGAATTACTCCGAGTCCCATTACGCTTGGGTCAACACCTCCTGAAGCATATCCCTTTATAGTAGCCATAATAGGAAGTTTAAGCTCAAGTGCCTTTTCCTTTGATGCGATAATGAACATTGCGGCACCGTCATTGATACCTGAAGCATTACCTGCAGTTACAGTACCGTCTTTTTTAAATGCCGGTTTAAGCTTTGCAAGATTTTCGATTGTAGTATTGAACTTAGGATATTCGTCTGTATCAAATACCTTAGGATCGCCTTTTCTTTGTGGAATAAGTACAGGAACTATTTCATCTTTTAATCTTCCGGTCTCTATAGCTACCTGTGCTCTTCTCTGGCTTTCAACAGAGAATACATCCTGATCTTCTCTTGTTATTCCTTTTTGTTCAGCAATATTTTCCGCTGTCACGCCCATGTGGTAGTTGTTGTAAGCATCCCAAAGACCGTCTGTAATCATCTCGTCAATCAATGTTTGATTACCCATCTTAACGCCGAATCTTGCGCCTTTAACAAGATATGGAGCGTTTGACATGCTCTCCGTACCGCCTGCAAGAATGATATCCGCATCACCGGCCTTTATAATCTGTGCTGCAAGTTCAACAGTTCTAAGACCTGAACCGCAAACCTTATTTATTGAAAATGCGGGTGTTGTATTTGGCAATCCCGCTCCGAGTATTACCTGACGAGCGATATTCTGGCCAAGTCCTGCGCCTAAAACATTTCCTATAACGGCTTCGTCGATAAGAGAAGCGTCAATGCCTGCACGTTCAATAGCTCCCTTTGCTGCAGTTATACCGAGGTCTACTGCACTTACACCTGCCAATGAACCGCCGAAACTACCAATAGCTGTTCTTGCAGCACTGACGATAACTACTTCTTTCATATTTTTCACCTCACTTATTCTATAAAAGTGGACAATACCGATTGAGTAAACTTTTTTGTATTGTCAGATATATGTATCACCTATAGCATATCACAAGTGAAATCAATTATCCACCCCTTGGTTATTCAAAATTGCTATAAAAAAAATAATATGTTTTTATATATATCTTATTTAAACAATGTGTTATAATAAATAAAAATATTGATATGTAAAAAATATTAAAGATGAGTCGTGTTTAATCTTTTATGGATAATAAAAAGGACAGCAAAATAATTTTGCTCAATATAAATGAAAAAAATATATGTTTTAAGCATGATGATATTTCGATTTTAGAATATTGTTATGCAAAATAGATATAATAATTAATCAAAAAAACTGATTGATTGTCGGATACATATATGTTATATTTTTATCATATGGATTTACATGTCAAGCTTGATTCCTGACATGCAATATTGACAAGGAGGTGTTTTATGGGTTTTGTAAGGTTTGATACAGAAGGTGCCGTAGGTATTGTTACAATAGACAGACCGAAGGCGCTCAATGCTTTGAACTCTGAAGTACTGGCTGAGCTTGATGCTTGCTTTGACAGTATTGACACTAATACAATCAGAGCCGTCATTTTGACAGGTTCAGGAGATAAGTCTTTTGTAGCAGGTGCCGATATAGGTGAAATGAGCAAATTAAGTCCGGCAGAGGGTGAGGCTTTCGGTAAGAAGGGAAATGATGTATTCAGAAAGATAGAGACTTTCCCTGTTCCTGTGATAGCTGCCGTAAACGGATTTGCACTTGGCGGAGGATGTGAGATTGCTATGAGCTGTGATATTCGTATATGCTCGGATAATGCAATGTTCGGTCAACCTGAGGTGGGACTTGGAATCACACCTGGATTCGGCGGAACACAAAGACTTGCAAGAATAGTCGGCGTAGGAATGGCAAAGCAGTTGATTTATACAGCTAAGACAATAAAGGCTGAAGAAGCTTTAAGAATAGGTCTTGTAAATGCCGTATATACACAGGAAGAGCTGCTTGGAGTTGCAAAGAAGATGGCGGCTGCTATAGCACAGAATGCTCCTATTGCAGTTCGTGCATGTAAGAAAGCTATAAATGACGGACTTGACGCAAAGATGGACGATGCAATTGTGATTGAAGAGAAGCTCTTTGGAAGTTGCTTTGAAACACATGATCAGATAGAGGGTATGAACGCTTTCCTTGAAAAGAGAAAAGAGAAGAATTTTACTAATTCATAAATACCGGTTTAATATAAAAATATAATTAAAGTCAAAATATATGTTTTAATTCAGAAAGGATAAAAAAATGAAAGTTGGTATTATCGGTGCAGGTACAATGGGTTCAGGAATTGCTCAGGCTTTTGCAATGACAGAAGGATATGAAGTAAGACTTTGCGATATTAAGGAAGAATACGCACAGGCAGGTTTTGCAAAGATTCAAAAGAACATCAATTTCCTTGTAGGAAAAGAGAAAATATCAAAAGAGGCCGGAGATGCAATTATTTCAAAAATAAAAGTAGGCCTTAACGATATCTGCAGTGACTGTGATTTGATCGTGGAAGTAGCGCTTGAAAAGATGGAAGTTAAGCAGCAGATTTTCAAAGAGCTTCAGAATATAGTTCCTAAGGATTGCATTTTCGCTTCAAATACTTCATCACTTTCTATCACAAGAATCGGTGAGGCACTTGACAGACCTGTAGTAGGTATGCATTTCTTTAACCCTGCGGACAGGATGAAACTTGTTGAAGTAATCGGTGGAGAGAAGACACCTGCAGAATTGGTGGAAAAGATTAAGAAGATATCTGAAGATATCGGAAAGACTCCTGTACAGGTTAAAGAAGCACCGGGATTTGTAGTAAACCGTATCCTTGTTCCAATGATCAATGAAGCAATCAATGTATGGGCTGCAGGTACAGCAGATGCTGAAGGTGTAGACACAGCTATGATTCTGGGATGTGCACATCCTATGGGACCTCTTCATTTGGCAGACCTTATCGGACTTGATATTTGCCTTGCCATTATGGAAGTTATTCACAATGAGACAGGGGATGACAAGTATTTACCGGCTCCAAAGTTAAAAGAGCTTGTAGCTGCAGGTAAGCTTGGTAAGAAGACCGGAGAAGGAATATTCTCTTATAAGTAAAATATTTATCCCCTTTTTACAGTTAAAATGTAGAAAGGGGTTTTAATGTGAGATAGATACAAAAGGCGGGTTTGTATTTACTATATAGGTGAAAGAAAACTAAGAAAGGATAACGCAAACAAAGACTTTCACTATTTATGTTTGCACTTGGATTTATTCAAGTAGGTATGATTCATGGATTTTACTTTAGACAAGAAACATGAGATGGCAAGATCCCTTTTCAGGGAGTTTGCTGAAAAGGAAGTAAAACCTCTTGCAATAGAGGTGGATGAAACGGAAATATTTCCAAGAGAGACTGTAACAAAGATGGCAAAGTACGGTTTCCTTGGTATTCCTGTAGCAAAGGAGTATGGAGGACAGGGAGCCGATCCTCTTGCATATGTAATGTGTGTAGAAGAGTTGTCAAAGGTTTGTGCGACAACAGGTGTTATTGTTTCCGCTCATACATCACTTTGTGCAGATCCTATCGCTATGTACGGTACACCTGAGCAGAAGGAAAAATATCTTGTTCCTTTGGCAAAGGGAGAGAAACTTGGCGCTTTCGCACTTACAGAGCCTAATGCAGGTACGGATGCACAGGGTGCGGTTACAAAGGCTGTGCTTGACGGTGACGAGTATGTACTTAACGGTTCAAAGATTTTTATTACAAACGGTAAAGAGGCGGATATCTATGTTGTAATTGCATGTACAGAGATAAAGGTGGATGCAAAGGGCAGACAAAAGAAGATCTTCTCCGCATTCATAGTTGAGAAAGATACACCGGGATTCGGATTCGGAACAAAGGAAAAGAAGATGGGTATCAGAGGTTCATCTACTTATGAACTTATTTTTACAGATTGCAGAGTTCCGAAGGAAAATATGCTCGGTCCTGCAGGTAAGGGATTCGGTATTGCAATGCATACTCTTGACGGTGGTCGTATCGGTATTGCCGCACAGGCACTTGGTATCGCTGAGGGAGCACTTGAGAGAACTATCAACTATGTAAAAGAGAGAAAGCAATTCGGAAGATCCATCGGAGCATTCCAGAATACTCAGTTTGAGCTTGCAAATATGGCAACCAAAGTAAAGGCGGCACAGATGCTTGTATATAGAGCAGCTATGGCTAAGGCAACACAGAAGACATATTCAGAGGAAGCGGCTATGGCTAAGTTATTTGCTGCAGAAGTGGCAATGGAAGTTACCACAAAGGCAGTACAGCTTCACGGTGGATATGGATATACAAGAGAATACGAAATTGAAAGAATGATGCGTGATGCGAAGATTACAGAAGTATACGAAGGTACAAGCGAAGTACAAAGAATGGTAATTTCAGGCGCATTGCTTAAATAATTGTGCTATTACGAATGGAGGATGTCATGAAGATAGTTGTTTGTATTAAACAAGTGCCGGATACAAAGGGCGGTGTTGTTTTTAACCCTGACGGCACATTAAACAGAGGAGCTATGCTTACAATTATGAACCCGGATGACAAGGCGGGTCTTGAGGCTGCTCTTAGACTTAAAGATAAATACGGTGCAGAAGTTACAGTAGTTACTATGGGACTTCCAAAGGCTGATGAAGTACTTAGAGAAGCTTTGGCAATGGGAGCCGACAATGCTGTACTTATAACAGACAGAGTGCTTGGCGGAGCCGATACATGGGCTACATCACAGACTATAGCCGGAGCACTTAGAAAATTAGAGTATGATCTTATTATTACAGGTCGTCAGGCTATAGACGGAGATACTGCACAGGTAGGACCGCAGATTTCAGAACATCTGGATTTACCTGTTATCAGCTATGCACAAAAGATAGAGATTGATGGAGACAGTGTTGTGGTAGAGCGTCAGTTTGATGACAGATATCATGTTTTAAAAGCAAAAATGCCTGTACTTATTACAGCTTTATCAGAGCTTAATGAGCCAAGATATATGACTCCGGGTGGTATTTTTGATGCTTATGACAAAGAAGTAACTGTACTCTCAAGAGCGGACCTTATAGATGTAGATGATTCAAATATCGGTCTTAAGGGTTCACCGACACAGATTGCAAAAGCATCCGATAAGGTAAGAAAGGGTGCAGGAGAGCAGGTAAACCTTGGTGCATCAGAGTCTGTTGACTACATCATAGGCAAGTTAAAAGAAACACATATCATCTAAAAAGGAGTCGTTTATGAGACAAAATACAGAAGAATACAGGGGAGTGTTTACATTTGCCCAGCAGGTAGACGGCAAATTGAGCGGTATTTCCCTTGAACTTATAGGAAAAGGTAAGGATTTGGCTGCTGATCTCAATACCGAGGTTACAGCAGTATTACTTGGATCTGATATAAAAGGACTGGTTGAAGAACTCGCCGAGCACGGTGCTGATAAGATAATAGTTGTAGATGATCCTAAACTTAAAGAGTACCGTACAGAGCCTTATACACAGGCATTATCAGCAGTTATAAACGAGTTTAAGCCTGAGATATTCATTATTGGAGCTACAGCAATCGGTAGAGATTTGGGACCCAGAGTATCAGCAAGAGTCGGAACAGGACTTACAGCAGACTGTACACAGCTTGAAATCGGTGATTATCCTTTAGTGGCTATTGCAGGAAGAGAGCAGAAGCATAATCAGCTTCTTATGACAAGACCTGCATTTGGTGGAAATACAATAGCTACTATTGCATGTCCGGAGAACAGACCGCAGATGGCAACAGTTCGTCCGGGTGTTATGCAAAAGAAGGAAAGAGTTGCAGGAGCAAAGGCGGAGGTAATAGACTTTGATGCCAAGCTTGAAGAGAACAGCAAGTATGTTGAAATCTTGGAGATTGTAAAGAATGCCAAGACAACAGAAGATATCATGGCTGCAAAGATTTTGGTATCAGGCGGTAGAGGTGTAGGTTCTGCTGATAACTTTAAGATACTTAAGGATTTGGCAGATGCACTTCACGGTACTGTTAGCTGTTCAAGAGCTGTAGTTGATGCAGGTTGGATGTCAAAGGATATTCAGGTAGGACAGACAGGTAAGACAGTTCGTCCACATCTTTATTTTGCAATAGGTATTTCAGGTGCTATACAGCATTTGGCAGGTATGGAAGAGAGTGACATTATCATCGCTATCAATAAGGATGAGAATGCGCCTATCTTCAGTGTTGCAGACTACGGTATAGTAGGTGATTTGAACAAGATAGTTCCTGCACTTACAGAGAAGATAAAAGCAGAGCTTGCTAAAGAAGATTAATGCTAAATAAGATTAATATAGACATATAAAATAAATCGCTATAAACCGAGAACCGGTTTTATAGCGATTTTTTGTTTTTAAAAGAGTACAAATTACTGCTTGACATGGAATGAAAAATATTTTATAATCAAAAAACCTTAAAACATACTAAATTAATAGGTAAATAGGTTTCTTGTTGTAAAGTAGGAAGGAATGCTCATGGGAAAGAAAGAACTCAGTCACGAACATAATCATAATCACGAACACAATCATAGTCACGAACATAATCATGAACATAAGCATGGAGTTGACCATATTCACAGCCATAGAAATTTGATAGGATTTGATGAACATGGAGTGCCGACAATTACATTAAAGTCGGACCATGAAGAGGACGGAGACGATAAAGCATTTATCAGAGATTATATGAATGCTGTATCTGAGTACAGAAAGACTTTTCCGTCAAAGGATGAGGTTTTGGAAAATACTCCGGATCCGGCAGTAAGAGAGATGATTTTGCGCCAGAATCAGCTGGGATTTGATACTACATTTGACAGATTTGACAGTCAGCAGCCACAGTGTGGTTTCGGTATGGCCGGAATATGCTGTAAGATCTGTAATATGGGTCCATGTAAGATAACTTCAAAGAGTCCCAAGGGAGTCTGTGGTGCGGATGCAGACTTAATAGTGGCAAGAAATTTGCTTCGTTCAGCTGCTGCAGGTGCGGCTCAACACGGTATGCACGGTAGAGAAGTTATTCTGTCTCTAAAGTGGGCTGCTGAAGGAAAGCTTGATTTACCTATACTGGGACAACAAAAGATAAAGGATACCGCAAAAGCATTCGGAATAAAGACGGAAAGAAGAAGTATAAAAAAGATTGCTTCAGAACTTGCAGATATACTTTTAGAGGATATGAGCCGTACAGTACCGGGAGATTATAAAATCATAGAGGCACTTGGTTCAGAGGAAAGGAAAAAAGTGTGGAAGGAGCTTGATATTCTACCTATCAGCGCCTACCATGAGGTATTTGAGGCTTATCATAAAACAGGTGTAGGTACTGACGGTGACTGGAAGAGCATTATGCAACAGTTTCTTCGTTGTGGACTTGCATTCACATACTCGGGTGTTGTAAGTACATCAATAGCAACTGACGGTCTTTTCGGAGTTGGAGACAGAGTTACATCAAAGGTAAATATCGGTGCTTTGAAAAAAGGATATGTGAATATTGCGGTTCACGGTCATCTGCCTACCCTGGTAAGTGAGATTGTAAGAGTCGGTCAGGAAGAGAAGTTTATAAATCTTGCAAAAGAAGCGGGTGCAAAGGGAATAAGATTCTACGGAATCTGCTGTTCAGGACTTTCAGCAATGTATCGCTATGCAGGAGTTATTCCTCTTTCAAATGCAGTATCTGCTGAGCTTGTACTTGGTACCGGAGCACTTGATCTTTGGATTGCCGATGTTCAGGATGTATTCCCGTCAATAATGGAAGTTGCAAAATGCTTCAGAACTACAGTTGTTACAACCAGTGAGTCTGCAAGATTACCGGGTGCCGAGAGATTTGAATATGATCATCATCATTCAAATATAGGAGAGACAAGAGAACTTGCAGAAAAAATAGTGCTCAGAGGTATAGAAAGCTTTAAAGACAGACAGGGTATACCTGTATACATTCCGCCATATGAGGTGGATGCCGAAGTCGGATTTTCACCTGAGTATGTGCATAAGCACTACGGCTCTATGAAGCCTTTATATGAGGCTGTAAAGGAAGGTAAGATACTCGGTATTGTAAACATAGTGGGCTGTAACAATCCTAAGGTTGTATATGAGAAATGTGTTATTGATGTAGCAAATGCACTTCTTAGAAACAATATTTTGATACTTACAAACGGATGTGCCTCATTCCCGCTTATGAAGATGGGATATTGCAATGTTTCGGGACAGGAGCATGCAGGTGAGAGTTTAAAAGAATTCCTTGGAGATTTACCACCGGTATGGCATGTGGGTGAGTGTATAGACAATACCAAGTCAAGCGGAATCTTTGCAGGTGTAGCAGGTGAGGCCGGTAAGCCGCTTTATGAAATGCCTTTTGCATTTTCATCTCCTGAGTGGAGTAATGAAAAGGGAATAGATGCGGCTCTTGGCTTCAGACTTATGGGAATCAATTCATATCACTGTGTGGAAGCTCAAATTCACGGTTCAAAGAATGTAATAGAATTTTTGAAAGAGGGCACAAAGGAATTACTTGGTTCTGTGATGGTTGTAGATACAAATCCCGACTCTCTGGGAGAAAAAATAGTTGCAGATATCATTGAAAAGAGAAAGGCCCTCGGTTGGGTGGTACCTGATAAGATAGTGCATAAAGATGAAGAATTAGCCTTAGTATAAGTCGGTCAGAAATAGATTGAATTAAAAATACATAAAGCCTACAAATAAGACACAGCTATTGACAACTGATTTATAAGATGTACAATGAAATTAAATAAAAGCTTCGTGAAAGTTTGTATGGGGAATGAGGAGGAATCTTATGGATATGCAGTTGTTTTGGGACTCTGTAATAACAGTTGTCAGTGTAGTCGGATATATAGGATCTTGGGTTGCCCTTGGACTTCTTATAAGGTGGTTTATAGTAAAGTCTAAGAGATAATAAAACAGCAAAACAGATTTATATCTTGTATTAAAAAGAGCAGTTTACCTTTTGCGGTAAACTGCTCTTTTTACATTCTCCTTATTTCCGCCTGTATCATATTTCCTACCAATGAGGCAAAATTATTAAGCGATTTTACTTTTACAAAACTTCGGCCGAAGATTTTCTGGACATTCGGCAGGTCGGCGTCATCACCTGTAAAGGCGCAGAGGACATAAATGTTTTCAAGCTTTGCTTTATGCACAAGCTCAGTCATATCCTCTATAGCGATATCACCGCTGTAATTTCTTGATTTACCCTTGACCTCGAGCATATCATTCGGCTTTATATCTGTAAGCCATATCACAACTCTGTGAGAAGCATTGTTTTTCTTCATCTGCTCCATTAAAGCGTTAAGCGCAAGCCCGTCTCTGTTGGCACCTGTTGTAAAGAATCTGAATATTTCATTGTTCTTTGAGGTCTCATTGTAATCTCTGTAAAGATTCATTACAGTGTAGCCGTTCATAGATGAATATCCCCATACCCTTACAGGAACATGGCAGTTATCAAGTGCTTTTGAAATAATATAGCCCTGTGTGGATACTGTGTCCATACGATGAATCTGTGAAGCCGAGGCATCCAGTAAAATATCGACACTTATATTGCCGCTACCTTCCGCAACCTGCTTTTCAAAAATTTTATTATTGTTAAGATACAGAGCCTTCCAGACAAGAGCAGGATTTAATTTACCTGTCTTTGAATAAACTGTAGTAGGCTCAAGCTGAGTCAGCAGAGCATTTTTGATACGATTTGTAAGTTCCAAGATGACAGCATTATTACTTCCTATATTGTCAGAGAAAAATTCTTTGTTTTTAGTATACTGCTTTTGCATTTCTTTTCGCATCTTTGCGGCAAATCCGCTTACCTTGTCTTCACTTTCACCTCTTGTAAAAAATATTCTGGTACCTTCGTGATTACCGGTACAGCACTCTCTTTGTATTTTCTCTGAAGTCTTATCATCATAGATGGACTTTCCGAAATAGCTGCTGATATATTTTCTAAGTCCTTCTTCCGTGATTCTGTTAAATTTTTCAGAGTCTGTTTCAAATGCGGAGGCGTCGGTTCCTCCCTGATTTTCGACATAGCCAAGTACAAGCTTGGTGACGCCTTCAATTTCATTTGATACGCCTGCCTTTTTGCCGAAGAAGAGTCTTGGAACAGGGATTTTAAATCTGCGCTTTTGACCCTTTGCACTGACACCGGGAAGATAGGTAAAATACTTTGCAAGAGTATTGGAGAGACTCCGAATAAAACCTTCAGTATCCACATCCGCACCGATTTCAACCTCACTTAAGAGCTTCCTGTCTACCAAATCGGGCAGCCCGCTGTCCTCACCCATAGAGGTTCTGTAATGCCCTTCAAGTATCCATCCCTCTCTGCTTTCAGCAATACTCGGCATAAACTCTATAAGCTTTTGTTTGCAGTACTCTTTCCTAAGGAGTGGAAGACTTGGTCTTGAATCCTTTTCCTTTTCAAAGGTGGAATTTTCAAGTGCAATCCAAAACAATGCTTCATAGGTTCCCTGCCCTATTGTTTCATGGAAGGTATTGTAAAACTCTTTTAACCTTTTCCAGTCAAAATGTGCATAGCTGCCGCCAAGTATGGTATTCCAGTAAAGATCCGCTTTCGCATCATTGTCATACATACGAAATCCGACGGAAACATCATAATTTCCTGCAGCATTCCAAATCATGTTTGCGGCTCTCTTTTTTTCAAACTCCGTCAAGATCATGAAAAGATACTCTCCCCCAAAAGACTTTCAGGCAATCTGGCGCTTACAATATCAAGTACAAGCTGTCTTTCATACTCATCAAAGCATTTATTGATAAGTCCCATTTCGAGAGCCTTTGTAACTCCAAGTCCCTTTTTCATCATTCCTATACAGGAGATAAGACCTCTAAGATCAAGGCTTCTTGTAGAGATTTCGCCACCCTCACATTTTTTTCTTATTTCATCAAAGAGAGTGGCAAATTGTGATATGTACTCAGGTTTTAGAGTAGGATATTTATCCTTTATAAGCTTTTGTAAGTTTTCTGCCGATATAACAGGCATATGAAGTACCATAAATCTTGAAGCAAGAGCTTCGTTCATCTCTCTGGTGCCGGCATAGCCGTAGTTCATTGTACCTATAAATCTTGTGGCTTCATGAAGATTTATTCTGTCATATCCAGGTAAATCAATGGTTCTTCTAAAGTCAAGTACCGCATGAAGTACGGCAAGAGATTCATTCTTTGCCATATTTATTTCATCAAGCACGCCGAAACCTCCCTTTATGGCACAGTTTAATATAGGTCCTTTTCTAAGCTTGACTTCACCGTTTTCAAAGGTGTCCGAGCCTATAAGAGATGAAGCGTCTGTATTTATATAAAGTGATATGTCCCACTGAGGTCTTGCAAATGCCATGGCAAGATTTTGTGCCAATACGTTCTTTCCTGTAGCTTTAGGACCGTCAAGCAAGATATTTTCACCTGCTATTATAGCTGTAGCTGCTTCTTCCCAAATCTCTTTTCCGTAGTAAAGATATGAATCCTTCGGGATTCTTCTTTCATCCTCGGCTTCAAGCTTATAAAAGCTTCTGAACGACTTTATCTCTGAAATGATTTTATCCGATATATTTTCCTGTTTTAAAAATTCTAAAATTTCCATATTTCCTCTGTCTAATAAAAAATAATAAAAAACTCCCAAGACAGTATTATATTACAACTGTCTTGGGAGGAGCAATAATTTTATTTACTTTACAGGATCGGCAGGAGTGTATCCACCCTTTTTACCTCTCAGGATAGTAAGAACTGCGTATAAAGCGGCAATTACAGCACCGCCGATATAAGCAATATTCCAGCTTAAACCGAAGCCAAGCTTTGCATTCAAGATATAGCATGCACAAATAAATGTGTAGAAGACACCCGGTATGAGAGTCATCCATGCCCACTTTCCTCTCTTATTTATTATCAAATAAATAGTAGCGGCGGCAAGTGGGAAGAGTGCCATTGTCTGGTTAGACCATGCGAAATATCTCCAAAGAATATTGAATCCCTTAGGATCAATCTTTGCCCAAACAAGGATTGCACCTACTATAACGAAAATAGGAACGGCAAGACTTAGTCTTCTTGCATTGTTATCCTGCTTGATATGGAAAGTATCTGCAATAGTAAGTCTAAGTGCACGAAGTGCTGTATCTCCTGATGTTATAGGAAGTATAATAATACCGATAAGTGCTACGGCACCTCCGATAGGTCCAAGAGCATATCTACATACTACACCTACAACACTGGTAGGAGAAATAGCAACAAGCTCGCCTCCTTTTTGGATCATATACTGCCATACACCCTTGTCACTAAGCTGCATTGTGATACCGCCATGCTCGGCTGTGAACTGGATAAGTGCCATTGTGCCGGCAGCCCATACCATAGCGATAAATCCTTCAACAACCATCATATTGTAGAAAGTCATACGACCTTCTTTTTCGCTCTTAATTGTACGAGCTACAAGAGCTGTCTGTGATGAATGGAATCCTGAAAGGATACCGCAGGCTACAGTAACGAAGAAAATCGGAATAAAATGTCCTGCTTTAAAATATGCGGCATAGTCAAATGACTGTGTTGCCCAGCTTCCCCAAATATCTACAAGCGGATAATGGAAGATAACCATTGCACCGAATACACCAAGTGCAGAGAATACCAAAATCGCACCGAAGATAGGATATACACGTCCGATAATCTTATCAATCGGGAATACTGTTGCAATAAGGTAATAAGCAAAAATCACAGCGTAAATGACCCATGTAGAAACTTCTGTAGGAGCACCGCTGAAACCGAAAACCTGAGTTGCTGCTATATCACCGGGTGTATAAATAAATACTGTACCTACAAGTAAAAGTAAGAGGCATACAAATACATCATAAATCCAGAATACGGTTTTACTTGTATATTTGCGAACCATCTCAGGCATCTGAGCGCCGCCGTCTCTTGTACAAATCATACCTGCAAAATAGTCATGAACTGCACCGCCGATTACATTACCTATCGGTATTGTAAGAAGTGCTATAGGTCCGAAAAGAATACCCTGAATAGGTCCGAGAATCGGTCCTGTTCCTGCGATATTAAGTAGGTTGATAAGTGCATTTTTCCATGTAGGCATAGGCACATAATCTACACCGTCCTGCTTAGAATAGGCCGGTGTTTCTCTGTCGTCAGGCTGAAAAACATGGTCACATAACTTGCCCATGATAAGTCCGCCTACGATTAGAATCACAAGGCCGATCATAAATGTTGCCATAGAAAATTCCTCTCTTTCTATCTATGTTTAATTAATACATAATAAACATACTACTTGAAAATAAGTTTTTCAAGTTTTTTTAATAAAACATGGAAATATCTTTCATAAAAAAATAAAAATTATAGAAAAGCAGACAGCTGTCTTTTATTTAAGTAAATAATAATTAATGAAAAAATGTATGGTTAGAGGCTGCTAACTATGCTAATATAACATAAAAACGTAGTGTATTCGGAAAGGAGGAATCTGTGAAAATAGGAGATATTCTGATAAATAAAGGGGAAAAGAAAAAATTCACACTTGGGAATATAAGCGGAACAGCTTTTTGTGGGAGAAATACAGGGAAAACTTTAGTTATAACTGCAGGAGTACATGGCGGAGAATATGTGGGAATAGAAACTGCTCTAAGACTTATAAAAGAACTTGAAGCTGAAAAATTATCCGGAAATATTATTATCTGCCCTGTTTTAAATACCGAAGGATTTTATGACGGGGTAAAACAGATATCAACATCGGATTATAAAAATTTAAACAGGGAATTTCCGGGTGATGAAAAAGGTACAAGTACACAAAGGATGGCTTTTGATATAGAAAAATATCTCTACCCGACAGCTGATTTTATAGTGGATTTGCATGGGGGAGATATTAATGAGAATCTCATTCCTCTTATCTTCTTTCCTTACGGCTCCGGTGAAGATATGAAAAACTATGTGAGAGATATAGCTTCGAGAATGAGCGTGAATTTTAGAGTAGGATCATATGCGGATAATGGTCTGTACAGCTATGCTGCAAAGAAAAATATTCCCGCAATGCTCTATGAAAGGGGGGCACATGGTATATGGAGTGAAGAGGATGTGCTTGCCGAAAAGAAAGATATGTTTAAGCTTATGGAGATACTTGGGATAATAAAAGAAGGACATGATATAAGTGTAAATAAAAAACAAAAAGAGATAGTGAGTGCGGAGTATGTAGAGGCGGAGTGTGACGGGCTTTGGTATCCTTATGTTAAACATGAACAGAGAGTAAAAAAGGGAGAACTGCTTGGAGTTTTAAAAAATATAGAAGGTGATGAACTGCAAAGAGTCGAAGCAAAATTTGATGCCACTGTGTTGTACTATACATTATCCTTGGGGGTAAGAAAGAAAGATGCATTAATAGCATACGGAACTGAATGAACAAATCACTTGACAAATTTATGTAGTAAAATTAAAATACTTTGAGTATCAAACTATTTGCTTTGGTATTCAAAGTATTTTTTGTTTTGATGAAAGTCTTATGAAAGGACTTATGAAGGATGAAGATAGCACTTGCAGGAACAGGCTCAAAGCTGCCTTCTAAGGTTTTGACAAATGATGATTTGAGTAAAATCGTAGATACAAGTGATGAGTGGATCAGCCAAAGAACCGGAATCAAAAAAAGACATATCATAGGTGAAAACGAAAATCTGGTAAGTCTGGCATTTGCAGCCGGAAAAGAAGCATTAGAATCTGCAAATATTGACGGTAAGGATTTGGGACTTATTATAGTGGGTACCTCCACTCAGGATAAGAGACTTCCAAATACCGCATGTGAGTTGCAGCCTCTACTTGGTGCAAAGGACTGTGCATGTATGGATGTAAGCTCCGCGTGTTCCGGATTTATATATGCACTGAGTATTGCATATTCCATGATGAATACTCTGGATATTGAGTATGCTCTTGTAGTAGGCGGCGATGTACTTTCAAGAGAGATGGATTGGACTGACAGAACCACCTGTGTACTTTTTGGTGACGGTGTGGGAGCGGCAGTACTGAAAAAAGCGGATATCGAAGAGGGATTTTTAAGCTTTGATATCGGAGCTGACGGAAGTAAGGGATTTGCACTGTATGATAATTCTTACGGTGATGACAGATATATAAGAATGGACGGACAAGAGGTCTTTAAATTCACTGTCAGAACGGTGCCTCACAGCATTGAAAATGCTATACAAAAGGCCGGGGTACATAAGGATGATATAGATTTATATCTTTTACATCAGGCAAATTTGAGAATACTTGAGGCCGTATCCAAAAAGCTGGATATACCTATTGAAAAGTTACCGCACAATCTGGAAAATACCGGAAATACTTCGGCAGGAAGCATACCTTTACTTCTTGATGAGGTAATAAAAAAAGGTATTGCAAAAAAAGGTGATTTGATTTTGCTTTGTGGATTCGGAGCAGGATTAACCTGGGGAACTTGTGTATTAAGATTGTAATATTTTACAACTTAAATATAAATAAAATAAACATTTAAAAGGATGGAGAAAATTATGTCAGAGAAAATGAAATCAATTATTGCAGAGCAGTTAAATATCGATGCGTCAGAAATCACATTGGAGTCAAGCTTCAAGGATGATTTAAATGCAGACTCACTTGACCTTTTTGAGATGGTAATGGCACTTGAGGATAACTACGGTGTTGAAATACCTTCTGAGGATTTAGAGAAGCTTTTAACTGTAGGTGATGTGGTAAATTACCTTAAGGACAAGGGCGTAGACAATTTATAAAAAATAAAAAACGCCTACGGGCGTTTTCTTAAAAAAGGCAGAGGAAATTAATGCAAACAGAAATAACAAAACTATTAGGTATAGAATATCCGATAATTCAAGGCGGTATGGCGTGGGTTGCCGAGCATCATTTGGCTGCAGCGGTAAGTGCGGCAGGCGGACTTGGACTTATTGGCGGAGCAAATGCACCGGCAGAGGTTGTAAGAAATGAAATAAGAGAGGCAAGAAAGCTTACAGATAAGCCTTTTGGAGTAAATGTAATGCTTATGTCACCTCATGCGGAAGAAATTGCCAAGGTAGTTGTGGAAGAAGGTATAAAGGTAGTTACTACAGGCGCAGGTTCACCTGAAAAGTATATGCAGATGTGGAAGGAAGCCGGAATAGTGGTAATTCCTGTAGTTGCGAGTGTTGCACTTGCAAGAAGAATGGAAAGATGCGGAGCGGATGCCGTTGTGGCGGAAGGTACCGAGAGTGGCGGACATATAGGTGAAGCTACTACAATGACCTTGGTTCCACAGGTTGTAAATGCGGTAGATATTCCTGTTATTGCGGCAGGCGGTATTGCAGACGGAAGAGGTTTGGCTGCGGCACTTATGCTTGGAGCAAAGGCTGTACAGATAGGCACAAGATTTGTGGTTGCAAATGAGTCTATTGTACATGAAAACTACAAAGACAGAGTAATCGCCGCAAAGGACATCGATTCTGCCGTAACAGGCAGAAGTCACGGACATCCTGTAAGAAGTCTAAGAAATGCCATGACCAGAGAATACACGAAGCTTGAGGCTGAGGGTAAGAGTTTTGAGGAACTTGAGTATTTGACTCTCGGTACACTCAGAAAGGCTGTTATGGAAGGTGATGTTGTAAACGGAACCGTTATGGCAGGTCAGATAGCAGGACTTATAAACAAAAAGCAAAGTGCAAAAGAAATCATTGACGAGATAATAAGTGAGGCAACTAATCTTTTAAAGAATGCAGGGAGCTTAGTATAAATTATGAAGATAGCATTTTTATTCCCGGGACAGGGAGCTCAAAAACAAAATATGGGCAAGAGTTTTTATGAAAATGATGCGGATTCAAGGGCGGTTTTTGACAGTGTCAAAACAGTCACGGGGATAGATGCATGTGATCTGATTTTCAAAGAAAATGATGAATTAAACAATACAAGATATACACAGATAGCCATGGTGGCAACAGGTATTGCCATGTTAAAGGCTGTAGAAAAAACGGGACTTAAGGCTGATATATGTGCAGGTTTAAGCCTTGGAGAATATGAAGCACTGTATTTAAGCGGTGCCATAAGTGCTGAGGATGCCATTTCGGTAGTGGATAAAAGAGGTCAGTACATGTCGGAAATAAAGGGTGGTGCAATGAGTGCCGTACTTTCACTTTCCAACGAGACCATCAAGTCTGTAGTTGATGACATAGACGGATGTTGGGTGGCAAATTATAACTGCCCGGGACAGACTGTAATATCAGGCACTGAGGAAGCGGTTGCTCTTGCAGGTGAAAAATTAAAAGAAGCCGGTGCAAAAAGAGTACTGCCTTTAAAGGTAAGCGGTGCTTTTCACTCGGGACTTATGAAGGAAGCCGGAGAAAAACTTTCAAAAGTACTCGACGGTGTCGAAATAAGAGATATTCAGATACCTTATGTGGCAAATATCAATGCGCAAATTGTTACAGATAAGAATGAAATCAAGAAAAATTTGATAGATCAGGTATCCGGAAGTGTACATTTGGAACAGAGCATAAGAAAAATGATTGAATGGGGAGTTGATACATTTGTAGAAATCGGTCCCGGTAAGACCATGGCAGGTTTTGTAAAGAAAATTGATGCACAGGTAAAAATGTTCAACATTGAAGAGTATGCGGATGTGGCAAGTGTTTGTAGTCAGATTTTGGAGGCAAAATGAAAAGATTAGAAGGCAAAACAGCTTTGGTAACAGGTGCGGGCAGAGGCATCGGAGCCGCTATAGCAAAGAAACTGGCAGCTGACGGAGCACTGGTATATGTAAATTATGCGGCATCAAGTGAGGCTGCAAAAAGTGTTGCAAAAGAGATAGAGGATAATGGCGGAAGGGCAAAAATCTGCCAATGTGATATATCAGATTATGAGAGTACCAAGCAGATGATCGAAAATATCATTTCAGAGGATGGCGCTGTAGATATACTGGTAAACAATGCCGGTATTACAAAAGATAATCTGATGATGAGAATGAAACCTGAAGAGTTTGATGCGGTAATAGCCACCAATTTAAAGGGAAGCTTTAATACCATGCAGGTGGTTTCAAAATACATGATTAAGAAAAGAGCCGGAAGAATAATAAATATTTCTTCCGTTAGCGGTGTGATGGGCAATGCAGGTCAGATAAACTATGCGGCATCAAAGGCTGGAGTTATAGGAATGACAAAGACTGCGGCAAGAGAGATGGCAAGCAGAAATATTACCGTAAATGCCATAGCACCGGGATATATAAGAACAGATATGACGGATGCCATGACGGATGATGCCAAGGCAAAAATAAATTCATTTATTCCGTTGGGATATCAAGGTGAGGTAGAGGATATTGCAAATATGGTAGCATACCTTGCCGGTGAAGAGGGCAGATATATTACAGGTCAGGTCATCAAAATAGATGGCGGAATGAGTATGTAATCAAGAAGGATTGAAAGAACAACTAAAAAAGAGGTGACTATGAGAAGAAGAGTTGTTATTACAGGTTTGGGCGCTATCACACCGATAGGTCTTAATGTCAATGATTTTTGGAAAAACATAAAAGCGGGTGTACACGGTATAGGACCTATAACATACTTTGATACAACAGACTATAAGGCAAAGCTGGCAGCTGAAGTAAAGGGCTTTGATGCCAAGAACTATATGGATCCAAAATCTGCCAGAAGAATGGAGCAGTTTTCACAGTTTGCCGTAGCGGCAACAAAAGAGGCCATTGAAGATGCTAAGCTTGATATGTCAAAGGAAGATCCTTATATGGTAGGGGTTGCGGTAGGATCGGGAATCGGATCACTGCAGTCTATGGAAAAGGAATACGGAAAACTTTTGGAAAAAGGGCCAAGCAGAGTGGCACCACTTTTGGTACCTATGATGATTTCAAATATGGCGGCAGGTAATGTAGCGATTGCCTATGGATGTAAGGGAAAGAATATAAATGTAGTAACGGCTTGTGCCACAGGAACAAACTGTATAGGTGAGGCATTCAGATCTATTGTTTACGGAGAGGCTGATGTAATGCTTGCCGGAGGTACGGAAAGTTCCATTACTCCTATAGGTGTGGCAGGATTTACTTCACTCACAGCACTTAATACTGTAGATGACCCTGACAGAGCATCAATACCTTTTGATAAGGACAGAAACGGATTTATCATGGGAGAGGGAGCAGGAGTTTTAGTTTTAGAAGAACTTGAGCATGCTAAAAAAAGAGGTGCACATATATACGCCGAGATGGCAGGATATGGTGCAACCTGTGATGCATTCCATATTACTTCACCTGCAGAGGACGGCTCGGGCGCTGCAAAGGCTATGGAGCTTGCAATAAAGGATGCAGGTATGAAGCCTGAGGATATTGACTATGTTAATGCACATGGTACAGGAACTCATCACAATGATTTATTTGAGACAAAGGCAATAAAGACAGCTCTTGGTGAGCATGCAGATAAAGTCGGAATAAGTTCTACAAAGTCAATGGTCGGACATCTTCTTGGTGCAGCCGGAGGTGTTGAGGCAATTGTATGTGTAAAATCTATAGAAGACGGATTTATGCACAAGAATGTGGGGCTTATAAACAAGGATCCGGAGTGCGATCTGGACTTTTTGACAGAGTCAAAAGAGGTGGAAGTTAACGGAACAATAAGCAACTCCCTTGGCTTTGGCGGTCACAATGCAAGTATAGTTATAAAAAAATTCGTGGAGTAAACCTATGAAGATAGATGAGATTATAAAACTTATAGAGACAGTAAGTAAGAATGATGTTGATACATTAAACTATGCTACAGATTCTGAAAAAATTGTTATAAAGAAAAATAAAACAAAACTTGTAGCAGGAGAGGTTCAGGCCGTACCGGTAGCACAGAGTGTAAGTTTTGAAGCTGCAAACACGGTAGAGAACACAAAGGTTGCAGGTCATACCGTAACATCACCGCTTGTAGGAACTTTCTACAGTGCACCTTCACCTGATTCACCAAGCTTTGTAAATGTAGGTGACAGAGTAAAGAAAGGCCAGGTAATAGGTATCATTGAGGCAATGAAACTTATGAATGAGCTTGAGAGTGATTTTGACGGTGTTGTAAAAGAGATCCTTGTTAAGGATGAGGATGTGGTAGAGTTCGGACAGCCGCTGTTTATTTTGGAGTAAGGAATATGTTGGGAATCAAGGAAATTCAAGAGATAATACCTCACAGACATCCGTTTTTACTTATTGATTGTATTGAGGAGCTGGAGCCCGGCAAAAAAAGTGTCGGATATAAATGTATAACATATAATGAGTCTCAGTTTTTGGGACATTTTCCCGAAGAGCCTGTAATGCCGGGAGTACTTATGATAGAGGCATTGGCGCAGACAGGCGCTGTTGCTATATTGTCAGTACCTGAGAATAAGGGTAAGACAGCATATTTCGGAGCTATAAATTCCGCTAAGTTCAAAAGAAAAGTTGTTCCGGGAGATAAGTTGAAACTTTCCTGTGAGATAATCAGATCAAAAGGAAGAATAGGAATAGGTAAAGCTATAGCAAGTGTAGACGGTGAGATAGCGGTAGATGCCGAACTTACCTTTATCATTGGAGAATAAATGTTTAGAAAAGTATTGATAGCAAACAGAGGAGAGATTGCAGTCAGAATAATCAGAGCACTTAGAGAAATGGGTATCATAAGTGTTGCCGTATATTCTGAGGCGGATAGAGACAGCTTACATACTATGCTCGCAGATGAGGCTATTTGTATAGGACCTGCACCTGCGATGAAGAGCTATCTGGATATGGAGAGAATACTCAGTGCGGCTATTACAACGGGTGCCGAGGCTATTCATCCGGGATTCGGATTTTTATCGGAGAATGAGAAATTCGCAAGACTTTGTACTGAAGTCGGAATAAAGTTTATCGGACCTAAATCTGAAACAATTGCTAAGCTTGGTGATAAGGCTGTAGCCAGAGCAACTATGCAAAAAGCACATATTCCTGTAATACCGGGAACTGACGGAAGTGTCAAGGATGTGAATGAGGCATTAAAGCTTGCCAAAAAAGTAGGCTTCCCTGTAATGATAAAGGCGGCTCTTGGCGGTGGCGGAAAGGGTATGAGAATATCAAGGAGCGAAGATGATTTTGCCGAGAACTTTATGACTGCAAAGGCTGAGGCTCTTAAAGGCTTTTCGGACGACTCAATGTATATTGAAAAATATATAGAAAGACCGAGACATATCGAGTTCCAGATTTTGGCCGACAGCTATGGAAATGTAATACATCTTGGCGAAAGAGATTGCTCCATACAAAGAAGACATCAAAAGGTGTTGGAGGAGGCCCCATCAGTATTCCTTGACAGTAAGCTCAGAGAAAAGATGGGAAAGGCTGCTGTAAGTGCGGCAAAGGCTGCCGGATATGAGAATGCCGGCACCATTGAGTTTTTGGTGGATAAGAACAAGAACTTTTACTTTATGGAGATGAATACAAGAATTCAGGTAGAGCATCCTGTAACAGAGATGATCACCGGTATAGATCTTATAAAGGAGCAGATCAGAGTAGCTGCGGGAGAGAAGCTTTCCCTTACTCAAAAGGATGTAAAGATTGAAGGACATTCCATAGAGTGTAGAATTAATGCCGAAAACCCCGATAAGAATTTTGCGCCTTCACCGGGAAGAATTGAGAGTATGCATTTGCCGGGCGGTAACGGTGTAAGAATAGATACACATATTTATGAAGATTACACAGTATCACCTTTTTACGATTCCATGCTTTTAAAATTGATAGTTCATGGAAAAACAAGACAGGAAGCTATTGCAAAGATGAGATCCGCTCTTGGTGAGATAGTAATTGAAGGTGTGGATACAAATATAGACTTTAACTATGAGATTATTAATAATCCTTACTTTATAGATGCTGATATAGATACTTCATTTATAGAAAAACAGTTTAAAATGTAGCAATGAAAGTTTTGAGGTGTTGTCATGTTTAGAAATATGTTTAAAAAGACATATGCAAAGATAGAACCGGAAAGTGAAAAGATAGATATCCCGGAGGGACTTTGGAAAAAGTGCAGAATCTGTAAAGAGCCGATTTTTGCTGAAGATGTAAAGTCAAATCTTTATACATGTCCGAAATGCGGCGGATATTTTAGAGTTCATGCATACAGAAGAATAGAAATGCTTGTGGATGACGGAAGCTTCATCGAGTGGAATAAGACAATGCCTATATCAAATCCTTTGGATTTCCCGGATTATGAGACTAAGCTGGAAGAGGAAAGACAAAAGAGTAAGCTCAATGAAGCTGTAGTTACCGGAGAGGCTACTATAGGTAATGTAAGAACAGCTATAGCCGTATGTGATGCAAGATTTATGATGTCTTCCATGGGAAGAGTGGTTGGAGAAAAGATAACGGCAGCAGTGGAAAAGGCTACAGAAGAGAAAATGCCGATTATTATTTTCTCATGTTCAGGCGGTGCCAGAATGCAGGAGGGTATGATTTCACTTATGCAGATGGCAAAGACCTCAGCGGCATTAAAAAGACATCATGAGGCAGGACAGCTTTTTATAAGCTTCCTCACAGATCCCACAATGGGTGGAGTAAGTGCTTCATTTGCAATGCTTGGTGATATTATACTGGCAGAGCCTAAGGCACTTATAGGATTTGCAGGCCCGAGAGTAATTGCACAGACTATAGGAACAAAGCTGCCGGAAGGTTTCCAGAGTGCAGAGTTTTTACTTGAGCATGGATTTATAGATGCTATAGTGGAAAGATCTGAACAAAGAAGCGTATTAAAGAAGATACTAAGAGCTCATACCTCAGGATTTAAGAAGGTTGCACGTCAGGAAAGTCAGGATGAAAACACCGAAAAGGTCGCAGAGAAGCGCCAGAAGGTAAAGGCACCTAAGACTGCCTGGGACAGTGTACTCTTATCAAGAAGACCTGACAGACCTACTGCAAAGGATTATATTGACAGAATGTTCAGTTTCTTTTTGGAATTACATGGTGACAGACTCTCAGGAGATGACGGTGCCATTGTCGGAGGTATAGCAAACTATTATGGAAAACCTGTAATGGTTGTGGCAGAGCAAAAGGGTAAGAGCATAAAAGAAAATAAAATCAGAAATTTCGGTATGCCAAATCCAAGCGGATATCGTAAGGCGCTAAGACTTATGAAGCATGCGCAGAAGTTTAATATGCCAATCATTTGCATAGTGGATACCCCGGGAGCATTTTGCGGAATAGAAGCCGAGGAGAAGGGACAGGCCGAGGCAATAGCCAGAGCACTCTTTGAAATGAGCGATATGACAGTACCTATACTCTCTGTTGTAATAGGTGAAGGCGGATCCGGAGGTGCACTTGCACTTGCCGTAGCCAATGAAGTTTGGATGCTTGAACATTCAATATACTCAATACTTTCACCGGAAGGTTTCGCTTCCATATTATATAAAGATGCAAAAAAGAGCAAAGAAGCTGCTGAGGTTATGAAAATCACCTCAAAGGAACTCTTAGCTTTGGGTGTAATAGACAGAGTTATAAAGGAAGATATACCTTTGACTGTAGACACTATGGATACTGTAATAGAAGAGATGGTTTCAAATATGGACGATTTCTTTGAGAAGAATTCTTCAAAATCCAAGGAAGAAATTGCAGAGGACAGATACAACAGATTCAGAAAGTTTTAAATAGCTGAAAGGGGAATATGGAATTCTTAAAAATAGGTGATAAAAGTTTGCTCTATCCCATTATCCAAGGCGGTATGGGTGTAGGAATAAGCCTTTCATCCCTTGCGGCACATGTGGCAGGCAATGGAGGAATGGGAATCATATCAACAGCACAGATTGGATTCAGAGAGGATGATTTTTATAAAAATCCTATAGAAGCAAATCTTCGTGCCGTAAAGACCGAACTTCAAAAAGCCAGAGATATTGCGGCGGAAGTATTTGAAAACAGATTTAAGGTTTCAAAACAGGCTTCTAAATTTTTGGAAAAATTAAAAAATTATAATCCTTTTATAGGCTTCAATATAATGGTGGCAACGAATAAATATGCGGACTATGTAATAGAAGCCGTAAAAGCCGGTGCGGATATTATAATATCCGGAGCCGGACTGCCTATAGAATTGCCGGAGCTTGTAGCAAAGGGACAGGCGCTAAGCGAAAACGCAAAAAAGACCTGTATTGCACCGATAGTATCAAGCAGAAAAAGTGCAAAAGTTATTTTAAAGATGTGGGACAGAAAATATAACACCACAGCTGATGCTGTAGTAATAGAAGGACCGCTTGCGGGAGGACATCTTGGATTTTCCTATGATGAGCTTCATGAGCTTGGTGCTGATACTATGGCAAGTAAAAATTATAAAAGAGAAAAATATGATGCCGAAATAAAAGAAATCATAGAGGAAGTAAGAATCTATGAAGAAAAGTTCGGTAAAAAGATTCCGGTATTTGTAGCAGGCGGTATATACACAAAAGAAGATATGGATCATGCCATAAGTTTGGGTGCGGACGGAGTACAGATGGGTACAAGATTTGTTACCACATATGAATGTGATGCACCTGATGATTACAAGCAGACATATATTGATGCAAAAGAAGAAGATATAGTTATCACAAAATCACCTGTAGGTATGCCGGGAAGAGCCATAAGAAACGACTTTATGGACAGACTGAAGACGGGTCCTATACCGATAAGACATTGTCATAACTGTTTGGCATTGTCTGTATGTGACAGAAAGACAATACCATATTGTATAACCGATGCACTGTGTTCTGCAGCAAACTCGGATGAAAGTCACGCATTGCTTTTTTGCGGTTCAAATGCCTACAGAGCTACAGCGCTGGAGCATGTTGAAGATATAATGAAAGAGCTTACGGAAAAATAAATAATTAAGATTTGATAAGATTCGGACTTTAAAAGGTCCGAATTTTTGCATTTGATTTTGAAAGCGCGGAGTTTTAGATTATAAATATAAGACGGATTTAAAGACAAATGTTCATTGATTTTCAGATAAGTTTTTATTAGACTGTTAGAGATACTTTACCCGGGAAATGCAGTTTAGCAGAATGTCATAGGTATGTAAGATTTACTTAATACTTATGTGCCATATTTGTGATATAGTATTAATAAGTTAGAGGGTAAATTTTAGAATTAAAGTGAGTATAAAAAATGAAAATCAAAAAAATTATAGCCGGTGGACTGTCAATATTATTGGCGGTAGGAGCGATAAGCTTTGCACCGGGGAACGGAATGGTAACATATGCAGCTACTCCTCCAAACATAGCATCGCAGGGAGCTGCACTTTACAATGCAAATACAGGTGAATTCCTGTATGAAAAAGATGGGAATAAGCAGTTTTTCCCTGCCTCGATCACTAAGATTATGACAACATTGCTTGCTTTGGAGCAGGCGGATCTTGATGACACTGTGGTGTTTTCAAAGAGTGCAACTACAAATCTGGAATCGGGAGCTACAAACTTAGGTGTAGTGGAAGGTGACAGAATAAGTGTAAGAGATGCGCTTTACGGAACAATGCTTGCCTCGGCAAATGAAGTTGCAAACGGACTTGCCGAGCATGTCGGAGGTTCAATACCGGGCTTTGCAAATATGATGAATGCGAGAGCCAGAGAAATAGGTGCAAAAAACACAAATTTTGTAAATCCGAGCGGTTTGAACAATCAAAACCATAAGACTACAGCTAAGGATATGGCATTGATTGCCGCTGAAGCGTTTAGGAATCCTAATTTCAGAGCTATTGCAAGTACAAGAAATTATACATTTCCCGCAACAAAGGGAAAACCTGCCACTTCAATTGCAATGCATCATAAGATGATTCAGACCAATGACAACAGATATTATCCGGGTGTAATAGGCGGAAAGACCGGATATACAAAGAGTGCGGGAAATACTTTGGTAACATGTGCGGAGAGAAACGGTGTAAGACTGGTAGTTGTAATACTAAAGAGCCAGGGAACTCACTATACCGACACAAGAGCCTTGCTTGACTACGGCTTTGAGATAGCTTCAACAGGCGGTGTGGATATCGCATCAAAAGATGTAAGTGTGAAAAAGAGCATTACCGGGGTCGCAGTGCAGGCTGCAAAAAAGGAAGTGGTGGCAAGAACAGAATCTGCACAGCAAGTTCAGGTAACAAATGCGGACAGTGCAAAAGTGGATGCCGCACCGAAGTCAATTGCCACATCTGATGTAAGGGCTGAAAACTACGGTCCGGGTATGGCACCGGATATAGGTTGGAAAGAGAGCAATGGAAGCTGGTTTTATGTAAAATCAGATAGAACAAGTGCCAGAGCGGAAGTTTTAAATATTAACGGAAAAAAATACTGGTTTGATGCGGACGGAAGAATGGCAAAAGGCTGGAGACAGGATACAAGCGGATCCTGGTATTTTATGGAGGATTCCGGAGCGATGAATTCTTCAGGCTGGCTTAAGTACAACGGACTATGGTATTATTTGGGAAGTGATGGTAAAATGTTGACAAATACCACCACACCTGACGGATACACTTTAAACAGTGACGGCGTTTGGGTAAGCTAGGAGTTTGATGAAAAATATATTTTCTAAAATTATAGGATTAGGAGCAGTGGGGAGTATTTCCTTGCTGCTCCGTTCTTTTTATGAAAGAAAGAACTTTAAAACGGTACAATACAGTATAAGCAGTGAAAAGATTAAGAGTGAAAAGAAAATAGTCTTTTTAACAGATTTACATAATAACAGTTTCGGAAAAAACAATGAAAAGCTTTTTGCGGCTATAGATGATATATCACCTGATTTGGTACTTATAGGCGGTGATATGATAACTGTAAAGGGGCGACTTGGTATAGAAAATGTGCTTGTGCTTTTAAAAAGACTTTCGAGTAAGTATAAATGTATATATGCCAACGGAAATCATGAACAAAGACTGAGTGAGAACAGATTCGGATTAAATTACAGGCAATATAAGCAGATAATTGAGGATATGGGAATAGTATATCTTTCAAATAAAAGCTATGATTCGGATGATAATATATGCGTTCACGGATTGGACCTCGAGAAAAAATATTATTTGAGAAGATTTAAAAAGCCTCTGGATCAGGGTTATATAGATAAGCGCATAAGTATAGATGAATCAAAGTTTAATATATTATTGGCACATTCACCACTGTTTGTAAAAGACTATGCAGACAGTCATGTGGATTTGGCACTTGCAGGGCATTTTCACGGTGGAACGATAAGGCTTCCCGGCGGTATAGGCGTAATGACACCACAGTTTCATTTCTTTAACAGATTGGTTGTAGGAATGAAAAAAGTGGGAAATATGGTTCAGATAATAGGAGCGGGACTTGGAACTCACAGTATAAATATCAGATTGAATGATATGTCGGAGCTGATTGTGATTAATCTTAAGTGTCGCAATAAAGCTTGAAATTTGTTACAATAGTAAGGTTGAGTGATATCTATATATGAGAGGTGAGTATGGAGATTTCATACAAATTGGAGAGGTTTGAAGGACCGCTTGATTTGCTTTTATATCTTATAGAAAGGGATAGAGTAGATATATATGATATTCCGATTGTGAGTATTACGGAGCAGTATTTAAACTATATGAACGAGCTGGAAACCGATGACCTTGACTTGATGAGTGAATTTATTGTAATGGCTACCACGCTTCTTGATATAAAGGCAAAGATGCTTTTACCGCTTGAAGAAGATGAGGAGACAAAGGAGATCATTGACCCGAGAGCGGAGCTTGTGGCAAGACTGCTTGAATATAAAAAATACAAGATGATGGCAAATGAGCTTGCCGGAAGATATTTTGACGCCGGTAAAATACTTTTTAAGGAGCCAAGTATTCCGGCTGAAGTGGAAGAATATAAGGAGCCTGTAAACCTGGATGAGCTTTTCGGCGGTTTAAATTTACACAAGTTAAAAGAAGTATTTGACCGTGTAATGAAGCAAAAGGAAAACAGGATAGATAAGGTAAGAAGTAATTTCGGCACTATAAAAAAGGAACCTGTATCTTTGGAAACCAAGATAACGGAGGTTATGGCATATGCCAGAAAGCACAGAAAATTTACCTTTAAATCACTCCTTGAAAGTCAGGTAAGCAAGCTTGAAGTTGTTGTTACATTTTTAAGCGTATTGGAACTTATGAAAATAGGTAAAATAGCTCTTTTACAGGAGGAGACTTTCGGAGAAATGCAAATAGAAACTTTGGAAGAAGAGGGAAAGGAGGAGACGCTGGATCTTAGCGATATATTAGATGGCTAAATTAAGTAAAACAGAAGCGGCGATTGAGGCAATACTTTTTGCCTTGGGAACATCTGTAGAAATAAGACAATTATGTGCCGCTCTTGATATGAAAGAGAATGAAGTGATTCAAAATCTCGAATCATTAAAAGTAAAGTATAATAATGATAATAGAGGAATACAGATAATTGATCTGGGAGATTGTGTTCAGATGTGTACAAAGACAGAGTACTATGAACAACTTATAAAGGTATGTAAGACACCCAAAAAGCAGGTGCTTACCGATGCCCTGCTTGAGACATTATCAATTATTGCCTACAAACAGCCTATTACAAAGGCTGAAATAGAACGTATAAGAGGTGTCTCATCGGACCATGTGGTTAGCAGGCTGGTAGAGTTCGGACTTGTTTATGAAGCCGGAAAACTTGATGCACCCGGAAGACCTTCACAGTTTGCAACTACCGAAGAATTCCTAAGAAGATTTGGAGTTGAGTCAAAAGAATCATTGCCAAGACTCAATTCGGATCTTGAAGCCGAGATAGTGCATGAGGTTGAGGAAGAGACCGGATGGAAGTTCGGCTTTGAAAGTGAAGTAAACGGAGTAGGGGAAGATAATTAATATGAAGATAAAGATAAAATATTTCAGTGAAGAGATTGAAAAACTGAAATTTATAGATGGAAAAAGTGACTGGATAGATTTAAGAGCCGCTGAAAGAGTTGAGATGAAGTCGGGAGATTACAAGCTTATCAGACTTGGAGTGGGAATGGAATTGCCGTCCGGATATGAAGCATTGGTGGTACCCAGAAGTTCCACTTTCAAAAACTTCGGAATCTTACAGACCAACTCAATGGGAGTTATCGATGAGTCATATTGCGGTGACAATGATGAATGGAGATTTCCGGCATTGGCAATGAGAGATACTGTTATAGAAGTAAATGACAGAATATGCCAGTTTAGAATAATAAAGCATCAGGATGCATTTGAATTTGAAGAAGTGAATAAATTGGATGGAGTAGACAGAGGTGGCTTTGGCAGTACAGGGAAAAATTAAAAATATATTTGTATTAGGCATATTATCTCTTGTTTTACTAAGCGGCTGTGGCGTAAATGAAAAGAAATACTTTGAAAGCGGCAAGGCCCTACTTGAAGAAGGTAAATATGCACAAGCTGTAGAAGTCTTTGATAAGGCTATAGGCGTACATGGAAGCAAAAATATCAGAGGTCTTGAAATAGATATACTCAGATACAGAGCGGAAGCCGAGTATAAAGCCGGAGATTACAAGGCTGCAGAGCATACATACAGACTTCTTATATCTGCAGATGAAGAAAGAATGGAATACTTGGATATGCTGGCTATCATATATACTAAACTCAGCAATGTAGATATGGATATAGATATAGCAGATGCCGTGGCAATGTATGATAAGGCACAGAGTCTGGATGACAGAGGTGAATTACATATCAATGCCGGTATCAGTATAGTACAGTATTATGAGGATATGTATGATAAGAGTTCAGATTCATCATATCTTGATAAGGCGGAAGAGTTTTTAGAAAAACAGTTAAAAGAAACCAATAGAAAGAGCGCCAAAGTGCTGGCTGTTTATGCAAAGCATTTGTCAAAGAGAGAAGATTATGACAAGGCACTTGAAGCTGTGGAAGAAGGTATGGCACTTTTGGAAAATAAGACTTTAAATGCACATGATGATGAGACCTTAAAGTCTTTGATGTTTTCAAAAGGATCATGCTATGAATATATGAGCGATTATAATAAGGCTTTGGAATGTTTCAATGCATATATTGAAAAATACGGCGAGGATGAAGAGGTTTCTCATGAGGTGGCTTTTTTAAAGTCCAGAATCAGATAGGTAGTATATGAGTACATATGAAACAAAAGAAATAGTTGAAAAGGTAGTTTTGCTGGGAGTTGATGTGGGTGATGATACAAAGGAATCCATGAAAGAACTGGCAGAGCTTGTGGATACTGCAGGTGCAACAGTTCTTGACAGTATTATACAATCCAGAGAAAGGATGCATCCCGGCACCTACATAGGTAAGGGTAAGATAGAGGAAGTCAAAGACAGAGTTATAGAACTTGGAGCTACCGGAGTGGTATGCGATGATGAGCTTACACCTGCACAGCTGAGAAATCTTGAGGATCTTTTAGACACCAAGGTAATGGACAGAACAATGGTCATTCTGGATATATTTGCAAAGAGAGCAACAACAAGTGAAGGAAAGATTCAGGTAGAATTGGCACAGTTAAAATTTTCTTCTGCAAGACTGGTAGGACTTAGAAGCAGTCTCTCAAGACTTGGTGGCGGTATCGGTACCAGAGGCCCGGGAGAGAAGAAGCTTGAGATGGATAGAAGACTTATTCATGAGAGAATTTCTCAGTTGAAAGCAGAGCTCAAAAAGGTTGAAAACCATAGAGATCTGATAAGAAAATCCAGAGATGAAAATCTTGCCTTTAATGTGGCAATAGTGGGATATACCAATGCCGGAAAATCCACTTTGCTCAATAAGCTCACAGATGCAAATATTTTGGCAGAGGACAAGCTCTTTGCAACTCTTGACCCCACTACCAGAAAGTTAAAACTTGGAAGCGGTCAGGAAATACTGGTAACAGATACTGTAGGTTTTATAAGAAAACTTCCGCATCACCTTATAGAAGCATTCAAATCCACTCTGGAAGAGGCAAAGTATGCAAATCTTCTGATACATATGGTGGATGCTTCAAATGAAGAGGCATCATCACAGATGTTGGTGGTATACGATACACTAAGGAGCCTTGATGTGGTTGATAAGGACATAATTACAGTATTTAATAAGACAGATTTGATGGAAGAGAATATGGAGCTTCCAAGAGATTTCCACGCAGATAAAGTTTTAAAGATGTCGGCAAAGACCGGAGAGGGTATAGAGGATTTAAAAAAGACTGTTGAAGATATTTTACAAAAGCAAAGAGTTTATCTTGAGCATGTATTCCCGTATAAGGATGCCGGTAAAATAGCAATTGTCAGAAAATTCGGTGAAATTCTCAGTGAAGAATATATTGACGAAGGAATCAGTATAAAAGCATATATTCCGGCTGAAATTTTCGGAAAAGTAATTTCCACTTGAAAAATTAACATATGTAATATATATTAGTATTACCTAACTTAGCAAAGCCTAACTTGGTAAATGTTATATATTACTTGGAGTGGATATGTTATTAGCACTTTTGATTGCCGGTAAGATGTTGATGGGAACCGGTGGTGACAGACCGAACAGAGAAGAGAAAATTTACGGTAAGCAACATTTTTGGAGAGATAAAAAAGAAGAAATGGGCTATAGATTGCAGTACAGTCTTCTTGACGGTCATGCAAGGATTCTTGATAAAAATAATATAAGAAAAGCTACCGGTACAATGAGTGCTATGGAAGAGAAATTTGAAAGATTGGTTTCAGGCAGTTTCCTAAAGCCCGGAGATGTGATTGGAGTATCCAGAGCATTATATGATCACTACGGTATTTATATAGGAGACGGTAAAGTTATTCATTATGCGGACAAAACCAAGGATTTTGGAAGGAATGTCAGCATATACGAGACTGATTTAAAGGAATTTACCGAAGGGTCACAGGATTATTTTGTACTTCATTTTCCAAAGACGGGCGGCCCGCCAAGGAAACTCAGGAGCAGTACAAACTTTGATAAAAATCCGAGAGAACAGACCGGCATATTTGATTTTTTATTTAAAGCAAAGTATAAGCTGTTTTCACCGGAGGAGACTATAGAGAGGGCAAAATCAAGGCTTGGAGAAAGAGCCTACAATTTTACCAGAAACAATTGTGAGCATTTTGCACTTTGGTGTAAAACAGGAGTATCTTTTTCACGTCAGGTGGATATGGTACTTTCAATATAGTAAGTTTAAGAGCTTTCGGGTTTTTTAACCCGGAGGCTTTTTTTATTAGCCTTTTTATTTTATCAAACATTTGTTATAATACCTTGGTGAAACAGGAGAGTAGGTCTATGAAAATCATTCTGGAAAATAATGAAGCCGAGATTGTAGAAAAGAAATCAAGATTTATAGCAAATATTGCTATGGTAAGCTCTGAAGAAGAGGCACTTGAATTTATAGATAAAATAAAGAAAAAGTACTATGATGCCAGGCATAATTGCTATGCATATATCATAGGAGAAGAAGGAAATAAGAAAAAATGTTCGGACGACGGTGAACCGCAAAGAAGTGCCGGAATGCCTATGATGGAAGTACTGGAAAATCAAGGTTATTTTGATATAGTGGCAGTGGTTACGAGATATTTCGGAGGAACTTTGCTTGGTGTGGGCGGACTTATACGTGCATATCAGGGAGCGGTTATAGAGGCGCTTGTCAATACTAAAACAGGAGAGATCAGAGACGGTTTTAGAGTACAGTATAAATTCGGATATGATTTTTACGGAAAGATAAAGTATATAGCAGACAGTGAAAATATAGTTATAGAAGATACCGTATTTGATGAGATGGTGACCATAAGTCTGATATTTGAAAAGGAGACTTGCGAAAGACTTCAAAAGAAGCTTGTGGAAGAGACCGATGCCAATATAGAACAATTACTTATTGAAAAGATAAAATATATTACAGTTGATGATAAATGGTATAAGGAATACAAATAGAAAAGGTTAATACACTCAGAGGTTTAATAGATGCAGTTATATTTGGGAGAAGAGGGAAAAAAGTATTATTGGAAAGTCGTAGATGTCAGTAATATTGCCGATGTGGAGACTTTGGAAACAAAATTTGATTTGACAGAGGAAATGGCTGAATATGTTCTTGACTCAAATGAAAGAGCGAGAGTGGAATATGACGGAAAAAATCTGCTTGTGGTAATACATGTGCCGGCATTTACACAAAACAACGGACATTATGAGACAAGGTCAATAAAGTTTTTTGTAGATTCAGAGAGTATATTTATGTTCGTTACCTATGATACGAACTATATAGTTCCGCTTATTGAAAAGTATATACAGGCTGAAGAAGCAAGCAGTCCTATGATGCTTTTGTTTTTAAGCCTTTTTGTTATATCGGATTCATTTTTACCGATACTGGATAAGCTGAATGAAGAGAGATTGCATCTTAACAGAAGACTCAGAATGAACACAAATGATAAGGGAATCTGGGATCTGTCAGACCTTGAGGTAGGTCTTATCTATCTTGGTGCCGCAACAAGACAGAATGTTGTTGCAATAAGACAGATGAGGATAACTTCGGCAATTAAAAAATGTAATGAAGCGGAAAAAGAAGAGCTGGAAGATGCGTACATAGAGGCAAAGCAGGCAAGTGATATGGCCGAGATGGCGACAAGCATAGTGGAGCAGATGAGCGGTATGTACAATAACCTGATAAATATAAAGTTGAATGAAACAATGCGTATTATGACCATATGGTCACTTCTTATGACAATACCTACAGTTATATCGGGATTTTTCGGTATGAATGTTGATCTGCCTCTGGCAAAAGTAGAGGGTGGATGGATAATTATAACTGTAATAACCGCAGTTTTGTTATGGGCGATGTGGAAATTTATTTGGAATAAACTTTAATAAAGATAATAGTTATATCAGTCAAAAAGAATGACTAATGTAACTATTATTTTTTTGCAAATTTTAGTAAATTATTTTTGAAAGGGGGCAATATGGACAGAAAAATAATAGTTGCAGGCCATATATCCTATGATATTACACCTCAAATATATGATACAAAAGGGAAAAACTTCGGCAAGCTTTTAAAACCCGGAAAACTTATAAATGTGGGTAGGGCGACAGTGGCAAATGGCGGAGCTGTAAACAATACAGGTATGGCATTGCACAAATTCGGAGCAAATGTTGATCTTATTGCCAAGGTCGGAGATGATGAGTTCGGTCGTCAGATAATAGAAAAATGTGAAGAAAAGGGAGCAAAGACAAACTTTATAAAGGCTGTGGGGGAAGATACTTCATATACTATAGTATTATCACCACCGGGCTTTGACAGAAGTTTCTTACATTTCCCCGGAACAAATGATACCTTTAAATTTTCAGATTTAAATATGGAAAAAATAAAAAATGCTTATTTCTTCCACTTCGGTTATCCCACATTGATGGCCGGATTTTATAAAAACAATGCAAAAGATCTTATAGAAATGTATAAGAGTATAAAGGAAGCCGGACTTATTACAAGTCTTGATGTGGCGGCTATAGACCCTGAGGGCGATGCCGGAAAACTTGACTGGAAAGAAATCCTAAAGCAGGTACTTCCCTTTGTGGATGTATTTGAGCCGAGTTTTGAAGAACTTTTATGTATGACGGATGAAGAAGCATATGAAGATCTTTTGGAAAGAGCGGGAGAAGAAGATGTGTGCATGTGCTTAAGCCTTGAAAAGGATGTGCTGCCGCTTGCAAAAAAGATCATGGAATTTGGAGTTTCAATTTTGCTTATAAAATGCGGTGTGGCAGGTATGTATCTTTGTACAGCAGATGATGTTTCAAAAAAGCTTGGACTTGGCAGAGAATGGGACAGCTTTAAATATTTTCAAAAGAGCTTTAAACCTGACAGGATAAAATCTGCAATAGGAGCGGGAGATACTGCTATAGCGGCATTTATTTACGGAATAGTAAATGAATATTCTCCAAAATCCACTATAGAGATAGCGGCAGGTACAGGTGCGATGTGTATTACGGAATACGATACTTATAGCGGTTTAATTGATATAAAGGAACTTGAAGAAAAGATAAAAAACAACTGGGAAACTCAGGATTTTATAAAGGAGTAAGATTATGTTAATAACACTTAGGAATATTTTGGATATAGCGGAAAGTAAAAATATGGCTGTGGCTGCATTTAATGCAACTTCACTTGAGGGTATAATGGCTGTAATAGAGGCTGCCGAAGAGGAAAATGCACCTGTAATATTGCAGTTTGCCAATGCCGCACATGGAAAATATGTACCGCTTGAAAAGATTGGAAAAATAATGGTGATGCTTGCTGATGAGGCAAAGGTACCTGTATGTGTACATCTGGATCATGGTGATAATTTTTCTGAGATAAAGACTGCACTGGATCTTGGATTTACAGGAATAATGTATGACGGATCCGCATTGCCTTTTAAAGAAAATGTGGCAAATACAAGATATGCGACGGCTCTTGCAGATGAATACGGTGCAAGTATAGAGGCTGAGCTTGGTGCTATGGGGGCTGAAGGTGCAGAAGAGAATGTTATGGGCGCCTATACGGATCCGGAGCTTGCAAAAATCTTTGTAGAGGAAACAGGTATCGATGCGCTGGCGGCCTCATTCGGAACGGTACATGGAATATACAAGAGTGAACCCAAGCTTGATTTTGAAAGAATAGAAAATATCAGAGAACTGACAGGAGTTCCTGTTGTAATGCATGGAGGATCCGGCATAAGTGATGAAGACTTCAGAAGATGTATTGACCGTGGAGTAAGAAAGATAAACTTCTATACCTATGCGGCAAAATTTGCAGGAGATGCGATAAGAAAAATGGCCGAGGAGACAAGAGGAAATCTGTATTCACATGATGTATTTGTTACTGCAAGAGAGAGTATGAAGCAGACTTACAGGGATGCTATAAGAGTATTTAAGAATGAAAAATAGTATATGACAATTGTCATATGATACCCATTACAAAAAACAATTATATGAAAAAACTTTTATTGATATTATTACATCATCAGCCTGAGGGCATTAAAAGGAGGTCTTATGAGAAGAAAATTAATGGCAGGTGCATTGGCACTCGCAATGGCAGGTAGTTTGGTGGCTTGTGGTGGCGGAGAGAAAAAGGCCGCATCCGAGGGAGAGAGCAAAGAGGCTGCTACAACAGCACAGAGTAGTGAAAGCAAAAGCGGAGAAAAGAAGCATTATAAGTTCGGATACACATGTATGGACGGAACAAACCCATTCTTCGTTACCATTCAGGATAAAATCAAGGAAATGGTAGAGGCAAACGGTGACGAACTTATAGTAACAGATCCGGGAAATGATGTTACAAAGCAGATTTCACAGGTTGAGGATATGCTTTCACAAAATCTTGACGGATTGTTTATGAATCCGGTGGATGCACAGGGTATTATACCTGCACTTGATCTTGCAAAGGATGCAGGAGTTCCTATGGTGGGATTTGATACAGAAGTAGGAGATATGTCATACCTTGTATCATACACAGGATCTGATAACTACAATGCAGGAAAAGTAGTTGGAGAGGACCTTGTTAAGAAGGCACCTAACGGAGGAAAGATTATAGTTCTTGACTCACCTACTATGCAGTCTGTTGTAGACAGAACAAACGGTTTTATGGATGCTATAAAAGATCATGGATTTGAAGTTGTAGCACAGCAGGATGCAAAGGGAAATCTTCAGGTAGCAATGGGTATTGCAGAGGATCTTTTACAGTCAAATCCTGATGTTGTTGCAATCTTCGGTGGAAACGATCCTACAGCTCTCGGTGCATTGGCAGCGGCAAATGCGGCAGGCATCAAGAATTGTATGATTTACGGTGTTGACGGTTCACCTGACATAAAGTCGGAGCTTGCATCAGGTAATTCTTTAATAGAGGGTACCGGTGCTCAATCTCCTGTTTCTATCGCAGAGAAGGCAGTTAAGATTATGTATGATTATGTAGAAGGAAAGCAGGTTGAAGAGAGATATCCTGTAGAAACATTCCTTATCACATCAGACAATGTAGCAAAGTACGGAACAGACGGCTGGCAGTAAGCTTTAGCGGTATTTAACGAAACTACTATTAAATAACACAATTTAAGGCATCCCAAGGGATGCCTTATTTAGAAAATAAGAGCAGGTGAAACAGTGGCAGACAATATTTTATTGAAAATGAAAAACATATCTAAGAGTTTCCCGGGAGTTAAGGCCTTAGATAAAGTAAACCTCGAGTTAAAGTCCGGGGAAGTGCATGCACTGTTGGGGGAAAATGGTGCCGGAAAATCAACTCTTATAAAAGTGCTGGGTGGAATATACAGCCTTGATGAGGGAGAGATAGAGATCGAAGGCAAGAAAGTATCGATTGAGTCGGTTCATGATGCCTCAAAAAACAATATTGCGATAATACATCAAGAACTTGTTTTGGTGCCGTATATGACAGTGGCGGAAAATATATATTTGGGTAGAGAATCAGGAAAAGGATTTACTGTAAATATTTCAAAAATGGAAAAAGATGCTCAAAAGATTCTGGATGATTTGGGCATGGATATAGATGCAAGAGAACTTGTTATGAACCTTCCTATAGCGAAGCAGCAGATGGTGGAAATAACAAAGGCGGTATCGGTAAATGCAAAGATACTGGTTATGGATGAGCCTACATCTTCCATAAGTGACAGAGAGGTTGAAAATCTTTTCAACATCATGAGGAATCTGACAAAGAAGGGTGTCGGAATAATCTACATATCACATAAGATGAGCGAGCTTGAAGAAATATGTGACAGAGTGACGGTAATGAGAGACGGAGAATATGTAGGAACAAAGGTTGTAAAGGAGACCAACAAGGACGAGCTCATCGCCATGATGGTTGGAAGAACTTTGACAAACTACTATGTAAGGGATTTTATACCGTCAAAGGAAGTTATACTTAAAGTAGAGAATTTAAAAGACGGCGATAGGGTAAAAGATGTCAGCTTTGAGTTAAAGAAAGGCGAGATAATAGGTTTTGCAGGGCTTGTAGGTGCAGGAAGAAGCGAGGCTATGCAGGCGATATTCGGACTGTCAAAGGATGTTTCCGGAGATATATACATTGAGGGAAAAAAGGTAAATATAAAAGATCCAAAAGATGCGATAAAAAACGGCCTTGCTCTTGTACCTGAGAGCAGAAAAGAACAGGGACTGTATCTGCTTCAGGATATAAAATATAATACCACTATTGAAGTTCTTGATAAGTTTATAAAAAATTTGAATGTAAACTCTAAAAAAGAGTCTGAGATAACACAAAAATATATAGATATGATGGCGACCAAGACACCTTCACAGGAGCAGGTGATCGGTAATCTCTCAGGTGGAAATCAGCAGAAAGTAATGATTGGAAGATGGCTTGCCACAAATCCTAAAATCCTTATTATGGATGAGCCTACAAGAGGAATAGATGTAGGAGCAAAATCAGAGATATACAGAATAATGAATGATTTGGTAAAGCAGGGTGTTTCAATCATTATGATATCCTCGGAACTGCCGGAAATTATCAACATGAGCGACAGAGTATATGTTATGGCGGCAGGAACAATAAGAGGCTGTATAGATCATGAAGAAATATCACAAGAGAGTATTATGGCATTGGCAGCTATATGATGGAGGTAAAAAGTGAAAAAAGCGAATAATTTAAAGGCGTTAAATTTTTTCAAAGAGAATATGGGAATCATAATCGCATTGCTGGTGCTGGCAATATTCCTTACGGTATTTCCTGCTACAAGCAGTTCATTCCCTACAACAAAGAATGTTTTCAATGTACTTAGACAGATATCCACAAATATGCTTCTTGCATGTGGAATGACTATGGTAATCATACTTGGCGGTATTGACTTGTCGGTAGGTTCCGTAATAGCACTTTCAGGCGTATTTGCTGCAGGATGTGTATCCAGATACGGCATGAATATTTACCTTGCTATGTTTATCGGAGTAATTATCGGAATAGTAATAGGTGCATTTAACGGTTTTGTTATTTCAAGAACAACGATCCCGCCATTTATCGTGACTCTGGCAACAATGAATATTGCAAGAGGTCTTGCAGGTGTTTATACAGGAGGTTCACCGGTAAGAGTGGTTTCCAAAGAATGGCAGTGGCTGGGTGCCGGATATATCGGTATTTTCCCTGTACCTGTTATTATAATGATAATTATATTTATAATATCGGTTCTTATAATGAACAGAACAAAAATCGGTAGATATATATATGCAGTCGGTGGAAATACACTTGCGGCAAAGTTTTCAGGCATAAGTGTTTCAAAAGTAAAATTCATGGTGTATACTTATTCAGGACTTATGGCAGGTCTTGCAGGAGTTATCTTAGCTTCACGTATGTATTCCGGACAGCCTACAGCAGGTGACGGAGCCGAGATGGATGCCATAGCTGCGGTAGTAGTCGGCGGTACATCAATGTCAGGTGGATATGGAAAGCTTGGAGGTACATTGGTAGGTGCCCTTATCATAGGAATTTTAAGTAACGGACTTAACCTTATGAATGTAAACTCTTTCTGGCAGACTGTTGTAAAGGGTATTGTAATATTACTTGCAGTATTTATCGACTATATTAGAAATTTAAAAAAGAGTAAATAATGAAAAAAATAGACAAAAACAGGCTAAGGGCATTTTATATGCTCTTAGCATATGTTTTTTTATTGTGTTTATCGGTATTTTTGCTTAAATTAAAAACTGAAGACAAGAAAATTGTTTTCGGATCGACATTTATGACAATGAATAATCCTTACTTTAATGTACTCAATGAAAATATAAGAGACACTATTGAAGCAAACGGTGATATACTTATAACAAGAGATCCGGCGCAAAGCCAGGAAAGACAAAATGCTCAAATAATGGATATGTTAAATGAAGGAATTGATTTTCTGTTTGTAAATGCCGTGGACAGGAGCGGAATAGAAAGTGCATTGCTTGAATGCAAAAAAAGAGGGGTTCCGATAATTTTAATTGATACGGATGTTGATAACAGAATCGGTGTAATAAGTGCAATACAATCGGATAATTATGAAGCCGGGGTACTCTTGGCACAGGATTTGATAAGAAAAAAGCCTGAAGGTGCAAAGATACTTATTGTTGAGAATCTCATAGCATTATCCATGATACAAAGAAGGCAGGGATTTATTGACACTATAAAGGATAATCAAAAGTATGAGATTGTAGAGGAAATAGACGGTGTAAGTGAGATCGAGACTGTAAATCATGCTGTAATTGATTATATTGAAAATAATGATAAGGATTTTGATGTTATATTCGGACTGAACGATCCTACAGCAATCGGTGCAGTTGCGGCACTTAGAGAAACGAGTGAAAAGAAGGTTTTAATCTACGGAGTTGACGGATCGCCCGATGCGAAGGAACTGATAAGGCAGGGGCTTTTTACAGCCACAGTTGCACAACATCCCATATATATGGGTAAGGAAGCGGCTAAAGCGGCATATGATTATCTAAACGGAAAAGAAATAGAATCCGACATAAGCATAAATGTGGACTTGATAAATGCAGGCAATTTAACAAGATTTGATATATCGAAGTGGCAATAAGATGAAAAGTATAGGAAACTTTAAAATAAATACAATACAGGAAATAATGCTGGTCATATCTCTTGCGGCAGTTATTTTGATTTCAGGTTTTATATGGATAGTTACACAAAGAGTTGTAAGTATACATGAGGCAAAGCTGTTTTTATCAAATGCTGTAAATGTGCCCGGCAATACTCTGCATATATTTATATTTGCAATTATTTCATCAGTATGTTTCATACTGACCTTTTGTATAAGAAACAGTAATATAATAAATGATACGGGAATTATATTTGCAACCTTTGTATTGGAATTTGTACTGGGGCTGATATGCATTGTACTGTTAAACTTTAATTATAACGGAATACTGCTTTGGACTTTTGCAAATGCACTGATGTATTTAAAGAGAAATAAATATATGCTCATGGTAGTTATTATTGCTATGATAAGCTATCTTTTAACAACTCATGAGCTGGTGAAACTCTTTATAAACGTTTTCGATATTTCAACTTACATAGAGGTATGCAGTCAGAGTATACAGACATTAATATACTTTATATATAATGCGCTAAATCTTATGACTGCGGTATGTTTTATATTATTCTGTATTATTATAATAGTAAGTAAGGAAGAGATAATAGAAAAGAATCTGGAGCTGAATAAAAGACTTGAGATAGCAAATACAGATTTGCAAAGGACAAATGAAGAACTTGAGAAGTCTTTGATGGACAATGCAAGACTTGCCGAAATCAGAGAGAGAAACCGTATTGCCAGAGAAATTCATGATACTCTGGGACATACACTCACAGGGTTGGCAGCAGGTATAGATGCCTGTATAGCATTGGCGGGAGATGATAAACCGGCTTTAAGAAATCAGCTGGATTTACTTTCAAAGGTCAGCAGAAACGGTATAAAAGATATCAGAATGAGTGTAAGTTCATTAAGACCGGATGCACCTGAAAGACTGAATTTGAAAAATGCAATAGAAGAACTTGTAGAGAATACAAAAAGGGTTGCCGGTGTAAATATAAAACTTGATTGTGATATTATTAATCTAAAGTTTGATGAAGACGAAGAGATGGCTATATACAGGATAGTACAGGAAAGTCTTACAAATGCTATAAGGCATGGAAAAGCAAAAAATATAGATGTATCCATTAAGAAAAACTATGGAAGTATCAATCTTTTGATATGTGATGACGGAATAGGATGCGAAGATATCAAAGCAGGATTTGGACTCAGGCATATCAGAGAAAGAGTAAATATGCTAAAAGGACAGGTGAATTTCAGCAGTGAAGATGGCTTTAAAGTGGAAGCTATGATACCGATAAGATGGGGAGAGGAATATGATTAAAGTTTTAATTGCAGACGATCAGGAATTGATAAGAGAAAGCTTAAAGATAATCCTTGACAGTAAACCTGATATAGAGGTAACGGATGCCGTGTCTGACGGACTTGAAGTAATCAGGAGTGTCAGAGAAAACAAGCCTGATATAATACTTCTGGATATCAGAATGCCAAGACTTGACGGAGTGTCCTGCACAAAGATTATAAAAGAAGGTTATCCGGATATAAAAATTATTATACTCACCACATTTGATGATGATGAATATGTTTTTAACGCTTTAAAATACGGGGCAAGCGGTTATCTCTTAAAAGGTATAAGCATGGACAGCCTGGTAGAGGCGATAAATACGGTATATCAGGGACAGGCAATGATAAATCCCGATATCGCTTCAAAGGTTTTGAAGTTTTTCTCAAAGCTGGCTGTAAACAATGAAACCATACATGTAGAATCCGAGAATATAAAGACTGTTACAAAGAATGAATGGGCTATAATAGAAGAGGTGGCAAAGGGAAAGAGCAATAAAGAAATTGCAAAAGACCTGAGTTTTTCAGAGGGTACGGTAAGAAACTATTTATCAACGATTCTTGACAAACTTGAACTTCGTGACAGAACGCAGCTTGCTATATGGGCAATAGGCAGAGGTGAACTGTGAGAAAGAAAAGAAAACTTTTTTTGGGAGCAATTCTTTTTATAGCGATACTTGGTATATTTTTTTATATATGTAGGCCCAAAGAAACAGTAATAGAATTTGCCATGTTTAACGGAAGCAATTGGGATGTGGCTGTACAGGAAAGCTATTCTGTAATTGATAAGGCAATAGAGAAGTTTGAAAAAGAGCATAAGGGTGTAAAGATAAATTATTCCGGAGGAATACAAAAGGAAGACTACAGCGAATGGATGTCTGAGAGAATATTGAAGGATAAAATGCCGGATATATTTATGGTACTGGACGAGGATTTTGAAAATTATATAAATCTCGGACTTATAGAAAATCTGGACAGATATGTGATGGAAGATAAAGACTTTGATATAGACAAATATTATACTGAAATTGCAAACTCGGGAGTTTTTTCGGGACATAGATATGCTCTTCCTTATGAAGCCATGCCGACTCTTATGTTTGTAAACCGTACACTGCTTGAAAAGCTGCATGTTGATATACCGGGAAATGACTACACATTTGATGATTTTTACAGAATGTGCAGAATGATAACTTTGGACAGGGACCTTGACGGCAGCCCGGATTACTTTGGAATATACAAATATGACTGGATCAATGCGGCACTTTCAAATAATGTTGTACTTTTTTCAAAAGACGGAAAGAAGTCATATTTCAATCAAGAAAAGTTTGCAGAGTCAATAAGATTTGTAAAGAGCCTGGAATCATTAAACGGAAATAAGAATATAACCAAGGAGCAGTTTGACAGCGGAAAGGTGGCTTTCAGTCAGATGTCACTTGCCGAATACAGGACTTATAAGTCATATCCTTACAAGATAAAAAAATACACCGGATTTGCATGGGATTGCATACCTATGCCGGCAGGTAATTCGGGTAATAATGTAAGTATGATAGACAGTCTTGATATTGCAATAAGTTCAAGGTCAAATAAGAAGAAACTGGCATGGGAATTCTTAAAAACACTCACCTATGATACTGAAATACAGCAGACATTGTATAATGAGATGCCCGTAGCATCGGTGCTTAAGGAAGTAATGGAAAGTAAGGAATCGGAGAATATATTTAAAGAAGATGAAGATATCATAGATTCCAAACTGATATGCCATATACTTGAAAACGGTATTGCAAAACCGAAATTCAGCGGTTATGAAGGAGCGATATCTCTGGCGGATTCAAAAATTTCAAAGCTGAATCTGGGAGATGATATAGAAAATACGCTTAGAATATTGCAAAGACAAATGAGCAAATATTTGTTACAAGAAAGGGGAAAGACATGAAGAGATCACAAATTAACAGCATCATAAGAGAGATGGAGGAGCTTATAAAAGAGAACGGATTTCATCTGCCGCCATTTTGCAACTGGACACCAAAAGATTGGGAAAACAAAGGTCATGAATATGATGAAATAAGAGATAATATGCTCGGATGGGATATCACAGACTTCGGACTCGGAGATTTTGATAGGATCGGTTTCGGACTTATTACACTCAGAAACGGAAACAGAAACAATGAGAAGTATAAAAAAGTCTATGCAGAGAAGCTTTTATTCTTAAGAGACGATATGATGGCACCTATGCACTTCCACTGGTTTAAATCGGAGGATATCATAAACAGAGGTGGCGGTACACTTCTTATAAAAGTATATAATGACGACGGTAAGGGCGGACTTGCCGACTCGGATGTACTTATAAACTCAGACGGAAGATCATACTATGTAAAGGCGGGAAGTCTTGTAAAACTTTTGCCGGGAGAGAGCATCACCATATGGCCGCATCAATACCATGAGTTCCATGTGGAGCCGGGAAGCGGAAGTGTGCTTATAGGTGAAGTCTCCCAATGTAATGATGACAATATAGACAACAGATTCTATGAAGATATAGGCAGATTCCCTGAGATAGAAGAGGATGAAGAGCCTTACAGGCTACTTTGCAATGAGTATCCGGTAGCAAAGGATTGAGGAAATATATAGGTTGAGAAATAAATAAATTATGTAAAATCCCCTTTTTGTGATATATTTATAGATAGGGGATTTTGTATTTATAGAAGTATAGTTATATCAGGAGAGTATAGTGGAATTAAAAATTAGAAACGTTGGAAAGATAGATTCGGCAGATATAGAAATTAAAGGGATCACAATAATAGCAGGACTGAACGGCACCGGAAAGAGTACAGTTAGTCGTAGTTTATTTGCAATGTTCCATTCATTCAGTAATATATCCGGTAAAGTGAAATTAGAGAAAGAATTTGCTATTAAAAGGTTGTTTTTACTTTCACAACACTTTGCAGATGCATATGTTATAAATGGAATGGATAAAAAGATTGAAGAATTACCATCTATTTTAGCAGGAGAAACTGATGAAAATATTATTCGTGACATCTTAGTAAGAAACTGCAATGTGCCTAAATTTGTGGATGATGTAATTTCCGGTATTATAAAAATAAACGCTCCTGCAGATGAATTACTTCAAAACGAAATTATATCAGAAATTTTCTTAGATGAATTTAATGGACATATTACAAATATACGTAGTCATAAAGATAGTAAAATAGAATTAAAAATAAAGGACTTTAAAATAAAAATTATTTTTAATAATAATGATGAATTATTAGAGGTAAAAGAAAGAAAAGAGCTGGAACATGAGATTGTATATATTGACGATCCGTTTATTATAGACTTTCATAATATCAGAAAAGATGGTGAAACTAACTCATTTCTTAGTAGGACAAGTGGAAATACTACTAATCACAGAAGGTCATTGCTGTCGCATTATATGAATAATAAAGCTTTAACATTAGTAGATAAGGCTAATTTAAAAGATAGATTGACATTAGTTTACAAAAAAATCAATAATATATTAGGTTCTGATATGTCATTGTTTGAAACCAATAACGATGGTATGTCAAGAGTTACAAGAACTAAAGGCTTATCTTTAGATAGTTTATCGTCAGGTATGAAAACATTTTATTTGATTAAGAGCTTAATAGATAACGGAACCATAGTGCAAAATGGAACTTTAATACTTGATGAGCCTGAGGTTCATCTTCATCCTGATTGGCAGGTTACACTGGCTGAGGTTATAGTACTACTACAAAGAGAGATGGGACTACATATTTTGATAAATACTCATAGCCCATATTTTTTACGTGCGATTGAGGTGTTTTCCGGAAAGTATGACACAGAAGATGTAATTAAATATTACCTTTCATATAATGAAGGTGATAATGCAAAAATGAAGGATGTTACTTTTAATATCTCTGAAATTTATAAAGTATTGTCCGGCCCGTTACAACGAATTGAGAATGAGGGGTATAATGACAGAGATTAGCGACAGAATTGAGAGAGAAATATTTATAAAAAACAAAAAATCTTTATTTGAAGTGTCTTTGGACGATTCGGATGAAAAAAATCCTGTTAATATGGTTGATATTGATAGAGATATTTCAAAAGATATTGTAATTGATTTTGATGATGTAAAAACTGATTTCTGCAGAAAGTTTCATAAATCTAATGAGGTTTTTAAATCAGCAGATGCATTGTTTTATAGTGAAACTAAAAACAAACTTATATTTGTAGAATTTAAGAATGGTAAGGTTAGAGATGTTAAGACGAAACTTAAAGATTCACTTCTTGTTTTTTCTAATATAGTAGATGTAGACCTTAAATTCTGTCGCAAATATTTAGAATATATTGTGGTATATAATTACGAAAAAAATAAAAAGTATGTTGAACAGGAAAAAGGTAAATACAGAAGAGAAGAGCAAAACAAGTCCCAATCGCTTAGTAAGGAGTATATAGAAGGATTTGTTAAGCCTCTATTTAGGTTAGCAAAAAATGAAATCATTCTATGGGACCTGGAATTAATGCAGGATATTTGTGTATCAGAGGTTCATACATATACTGTGAATGAATTTTTAGAATATTATTCAAAAAATTGCAGTAGATAAAAATGAGTATATTTGATGTATAAAATAGCTGTATAAGTAAATAAAAGAGTAAGTTTAATTAATTTACTCTTTTTATTTTTATAACTTACAAGTAAAAGCAGAGCGATTTATGTAAAAGGAGAGAAACTCCTTATTAAGTAAAGGGGTGGTTACAGTAATGGAAAGAAAATATAAAGGCATAATATTCGACCTTGACGGAGTAATATGCCATACAGACAGGTATCACTATATGGCATGGAAAAACATGGCAGACGGTTTGGGTATATACTTTGATGAAGAAATAAATAACAGACTCAGGGGAGTAAGCCGTATGGAGAGTCTGGAAATAATACTTGAAAGGTCTGATAAAAAGTACAGCAACAAGGAAAAAGAAGAGTTTGCAAATAAAAAAAATGAGCTGTATAAAGAACTTTTAAATGAGATGAGTGAGAAAGATCTTGATAAAAAAGTTAAAGACACTTTAGATATTTTAAAACAAAGGGGATATAAGACGGCAATAGCTTCATCAAGTAAAAATGCAAAGCTTATACTTTCAAAGTTAAATCTTATTGATTTTTTTGATATTATAGTAGATGGAAATGATATAAAATATTCAAAGCCTGACAAAGAAGTGTTTGAAAAAGCGGGGATAGGTCTGAAACTTTTACCAAACGAATGTCTGGTTGTTGAAGATGCAGCTTCGGGAGTAGAGGGGGCAATAAGAGCCGGAATGCAAGTTGCAGGAATAGGGGATGCAAAAAAGCTCGGTGATGTGAGTTACAGTTTGGAAAGCTTTGAAGATTTGCAAAAGTATTGTATATAGAAAGAGAGAAAAATGGTAAATACAAAGGCGGCAGAAGCTTCAATAATTAAAGGAAATAATTATCGCATAAGTATTCTTACTGATAGACTTATAAGGTTTGAATACAGTAAAAAAAATATATTTGTTGATGAAGAGACGGCGGCTGTTACAAACAGAAAGTTCCCGAAAGTAAAGTTTGATATTTTAGACAGTGAAGACAAACTGGTTATAGTTACAGATTATCTAAGAGTAATATATGATAAAAAAGAATTCTCAGGCGAAGGCTTAAGGATCAATGTAAGCGGTAACTACGGAACAACTTCAAGTGTATGGCATTATGGAGATAAGAATGAGAGTTTAAAAGGAACAACCAGAACACTGGATGCCATAGATGGAGAAACAGAGCTTGGAGAGGGAATTGTTTCAAGGCAGATGTGGTCTGTGGTGGATGACAGCAGTTCCATGCTTATAACGAAGGACGGATTTAAGCTGAGGGAGGATGAGGAAGAAACAGATCTGTATTTCTTTGGTTACGGCCTTGACTATTTGACAGCACTTAAAGACTTTTACACTCTCAGCGGAGAACTTCCTCTGCTTCCAAGATTCACTCTTGGTAACTGGTGGAGCAGATATTATAAATACACTCAAAAGTCATATCTGGACTTGATGGACAGATTTGACAGTGAAGATATTCCGTTCAGTGTGGCGGTTATCGATATGGATTGGCATATTACGGATGTGGAGGGTAGATTCGGTACAGGATGGACAGGTTATACATGGAATAAGGAACTTTTCCCAAGTCCAAAAGAATTTTTAAGTGAACTGCATACAAGAGGATATAAGGTCTTACTGAATGTACATCCGGCAGACGGTATAAGGGCATATGAAGATTGCTATAAGGATATGGGAGAATTTATGGGTGTAGATATTAAAAAAGAAGAACCTGTACTTTTTGATATTGCCAATGATAAATTCAGAGAAGGATATTTTAAACATGTTCATCATCCGCTTGAAAAGCAGGGAGTCGATTACTGGTGGATAGACTGGCAACAGGGGGAAAATTCAGGACATAAGGGACTTGATCCTCTATGGCTTTTAAACTATTTTCACTATAAGGATTCTGAGAGAGAAGACCGTGGAAGAGGTCTTATACTTTCAAGATATGCAGGAGTGGGAAGCCATAAATATCCTATAGGTTTTTCGGGAGATACCATTATCACATGGGAAAGTCTTGATTTTCAGCCTTATTTTACAGCTACAGCATCAAATATCGGATATGCATGGTGGAGTCATGATATCGGCGGACATATGAACGGTATAAGAGATGACGAGATGTTTGTAAGATGGGTACAACTTGGAGTATTCTCACCGATAATGAGATTGCACAGTACCTGCAATGAATTTTCCGGAAAAGAGCCTTGGAAGTACAATCAGATTGCCGAAAGAATAGTTAAAAGATATTTGAGACTTCGTCACAGACTGATACCATATCTTTATACCATGAACAAAAGAGCAAATGTGGATAAGCTTCCTTTGATACTGCCACTTTATTACTATGAGCCTGCAAATGATAAGGTTTATAATTATAAAAATGAGTATTATTTCGGAGAGGATCTGATAGTATGTCCTGTGACAAGAAAAATTGATGCAGAGAGCGGATTGGCAAAGACCAGGATATGGCTTCCGGAGGGTGAATGGTTTGATATCTTTACCGGAGTAAGGTATAGAGGAAATCGTGAACTTGAAATCTACAGAAATCTGGAAGATATCGCCGTATTTGCAAGAGAGGGAAGTATCTTGCCTCTTGATGTAAATGTAAGTACAAATGAGATATCAAGTCCTGCAGAAATGGATCTGTTTATTTTTGCCGGTAAGGACGGAGAGTTCACTCTTGCCGAAGATGAAAAGGAATTTAATACGTATGTCGAGTCTGACTGGGCATATACAGGATATGAGATTCTGGAAGGCAATGCAAAGAGAATATTTAGAATAAACCCTGTTTCGGGAAATAAAAATGCTGCAAGGGAGAAGAGAAGATATAATCTCTATTTCTACGGTGCAGGAAAAGAAAGTGAATTTGATATTTTACTCGATAAAAAGAAAATAGAACCTGCAAGTATTGAATATGATGAAACAAAAAATGTTTTAATTATAAGATTGCCGGAGATTTCATCATCATCTGCTTTAGAAGTGGAAATTGATGATAAAGAGAGCCCTTCACATAGCAGTATACAGAGCAGAGTATTTGATATACTTAATAAGGCACAGATAGAATATGATTTAAAGACAAAGGTAATGGAGGTAGTACGAAAGTATAATTCCAAAAATGCAGGTGAAGTAATGGGTGAAATTTACAGTGTCTGTGAAAACGAGTTTGTTAGAGGAGCTATAATAGAGCTTTTATCTGCAAAATAGAGAATGCAATAAAGAAGAAAGTGAAAAGTATTACAGACTGCTTTGTAATGAGTATCATGAAGTGGGAAAATAAATTTTTAATTGTATAGATAATAACATAGAAAAATGTTAGAATATAATATATATTATTGAGAGAGTATTGGTCACATGGAGAAATAATGAGATATACTGAAAGCTACTATAATCTAAGCCATGGGACAGATATTGCATCTGCAGAAGATATTAAAACCAATGGCTTCACTTTAAGAGGAGATAAGACAAGTTGGTGTGGAGAAGGTGTATATTTCTATGATATAAAGGCGAAAGCCTGGTGGGCAGCTAAAAGAAAATGCAATGAGTTAAAGCAAAAGGGCAAAGGTAGTATTAAGGCAACAGTTATTTTAGCTGATATAGAAGATATATACAAGGATGAAACATTTGACTTAAGGGTAAAAAAAGACGTGGACGATTTTGAAAGCTTTGTCAATTCAACGTTATCAGATGATTATAAAATTATTATTGAAGGAGTTGATGATGAAGTAGAGAGGAAAATTTTATTGAGGTCTATGTTGATTTCGTTTTATGCTGAAGAAAAACATTACAGGTTGATAATAGGTAATTTTAAACAACGTCCACAACCATTATATGAGCACACAATTGAGTTTGCAGATTCATTAGACATGGTTTTTGGAGTAGAGACAATATATTGTGTAAAAGATACCGGTATAATCAGCAATATTCGAATAGGAGGTAAGCAGGGTGAATAGTTTGATGGACAAGTTTATAATGTATGCGAAAGAGCAGTTTGGATATGATATTTCACTGACAGAAGCTGATACTCCGGATACATTTGAGTCATTATTTGGAGTAAGCTTCATCGCAGAAGAAGAAAATACAGCAGTATCCTATGATGAAAAATTTATATATAAGAATGATTCAGCTATAGTAGCGAATATGGATACAGTATATTTAGATGATGGCTGTATACAACAGGATATTGGCTTAGCTGCTTAGTGAGGTGAGAATGGATATTAAGGACATTAGATCAAGCCTACAAATGAAGAACTTTTATTTTAGCAAATTTTCATTTGTGAGGGATAAGGTTATTAAAAATGGTGAACTTAATGCAGATATAAAGAAGGGTATCATTCCTATCGGTAACCATGAATACAATGTAATATTGACAACTAAAATTGAGAAGGATGATATGAACATAGAATTGGTAGCGGAAGCACAATTTTTATATGAGTCGGAGGATCATTCAAGAGAAGAGTCAATAATAAATACAAATACGGTTGCGATAATGTTTCCATTTATTAGAAGTCAAGTTACCCTATTGACATCGCAGCCCGGTATGGCTCCGATTATACTTCCGCCGATTAATACGCAGAAGTTAAAGTGATATATAGTATATCTAAAAAACAGTATTAAAAAAATAGTTTGGCTTTATTTTAAGCCGGACTATTTTTAGTTTATTAAAGGAGGAGATTTTATGTTAGTATTTCATTATCCGAAATGTTCAACTTGTGTGAAGGCAAGAAAGTGGCTAAGAGATAAAAATGTGGAGTTTACGGAAAAGAATATTGTGGAGGAGACTCCAAGCGTGGAAGAGTTAAAGAAGGTTTTGGAGTATTCAGGCCTTCCTATAAAGAAGCTTTTTAATACAAGCGGTATGCTCTACAGAGAGCTGAATATCAAAGAAAAAATGGATACTATGAGTGATGACGAAAAGCTTAAATTGCTTGCAGAAAACGGAATGCTCATAAAAAGACCTATAGTTTTGGGAGACGATTTTGCTTTGGTAGGTTTTAAGGAGAGTGAGTGGCAGAACAAATGGCAGTAAAGTCATAGGATAGAATTTATAAAAATAATAAAGCATAGAAAGTTCAGAAAATGATTTCAAAATAATTATTTTTATTGAAAAACTATTCAATGAGTGATATTCTAAGCTTATAATTATATGATGGAGGGTCAAAGATATTTGACCCTCTTGGTATTATCTCTACAATAAGGAGGCATTATGAGAAATTTAGATAAGTACAAGGGAGTCATTCCGGCATTTTATGCATGTTACGATGATAACGGGGAGATCAGTCCTGAGAGAGTAAGAGCTCTTACAGAGTACTTTGTGGATAAAAAGGTCAGAGGAGTATATGTAAACGGTTCTTCGGGTGAATGTATTTATCAGAGCGTTGAAGATAGAAAAGTTGTTCTTGAGAATGTAATGAAGGCTAAGGGTGATCTTACAATAATTAACCATATAGCATGTAATAATACCAAGGACGGTATGGAGCTTGCAGCTCATGCAGAGAGTCTTAAAGTAGATGCAATTGCTGCGATTCCGCCTATTTATTTTAAGCTTCCCGAGTATGCCATTGCACAGTATTGGAATGATTACAGCAGTGCCGCGCCGAATACAGATTTTATTATATACAATATACCACAGCTTGCCGGAGTGGCTTTAAGCAGAGGCCTTTATGCAAAGATGAGAGAAAATAAGAATGTTATAGGTGTAAAGAATTCTTCTATGCCTGTATTTGACATTCAAGGCTTTGTAAGAGACGGCGGTGATGATTATATTGTATTTAACGGTCCGGATGAGCAGTTTGTTTCAGGCAGAGTAATAGGCGCAAAAGCAGGTATCGGTGGAACATATGGAGCAATGCCTGAGCTTTTTCTTGCAATGGATGAGTGCATAGAGGCAGGCGATATGAAGAGGGCAAATGAGATTCAGTACTGCGTAAATGACATTATAGCGGCTCTTACTTCAGGATATGGAAATATGTATGCTATGATAAAGGAAGTTCTTAGAATTAATGAGGGACTTGATATCGGTAGCGTAAGAAAACCTTTGGTTGCATTGACAGATGCTGATAAAGAGATTGCAAAATCAGCGGCAAAAATGATAGTTGACGCCAAGAAGAAATTTTTATGATGAATAAAGTGTATTTGGGAATTGATATAGGTGGAACCGCAGCGAAGTTCGGACTTGTTGATGAGAACGGCAACATACTTCACAAGGATGAGTTCTCGGTTTCATTTGACGGATATGAAACTCCAATACTTAAGACTGTTTTGGAAAAAACGGAGTATTTTGTGGCTTCAAGCGGACTTGCTTTCACTGAAATATCAGGAATAGGTGTATCCGCTACAGGGCAGATAGATTCCGAAAAAGGCGAAGTTATCGGAAGCGCGGGACATATAAAGAATTGGGTAGGATCAAAGATAAAGGAAAGCTTTGAAAAGAAATATTCTGTCAAAACTATAGTTATAAATGATGCAAACAGTGCAGCGCTCGGTGAAAAATGGATAGGAGCGGGAAGAGGCTATAAAAATATCGTTGCTATAACCATAGGAACCGGAGTTGGCGGCGGTATTATAGTTGATGATAAGATCTTGCTTGGTAAAAGAGGATTGGCAGGAGAGATAGGACATATAGTGATACATGGAAGCGGAGAGGGCTGTTCATGCGGAAATGTAGGTTGTCTTGAAAGATATGCATCCACAACAGCGCTTGTAAGGAGTGTATCAAAACTGCAAAAGGAAAATCCGACAGCTTTTCCGAAAGACTTTGAAGAAAATATCAACGGTAGAAAGATATTTGATGCCTTACCTGCAAACAGTCTGTTAAGGCAGGTAGTTGATAATTGGGTGGATGATATTTCACTTGGAATTATTTCACTTGTTCATATCTTTAATCCTGAACAGGTTATTATAGGCGGTGGAGTAAGCGGCAGAAAAGAGTTTATAGAAGTCTTGAGTAAAAAGGTACATGAAAAGGTAATGCCAAGATTCTTGGAAGGACTTGAAATAGTACCTGCAAAACTTGGTAATGATGCCGGCCTTGTCGGTGCGATATATTATTTGATAGAGAATAAATAAAATAGGGCTTTATTTCATAATCTTGTACTATGAAATAAAGCCCCTTATTCTTTACTCTACCTTTGGCAACATAGCTGCATATTTTTTAAGTTCCTCATCTGATGGGACAGTGTCATCCATCTTTCCGTCATGGAATTTCTCATAAGCAACCATATCAAAGTAGCCTGTACCTGTAAGTCCGAATACGATGGTTTTTTCTTCACCGCTCTCTTTACATTTCTTAGCTTCTTCAATAGCCGCATAGATAGCATGTGAGCTCTCAGGAGCAGGGAGAATACCCTCAGTTCTTGCAAAATATTCTGCAGCCTTAAATACATCCGTCTGATTTACTGAAGCTGCCTCCATATAACCGTCATGATAAAGCTGTGAGAGAGTAGAACTCATTCCATGATATCTGAGACCGCCGGCATGGCTTGGTGAAGGAATAAAATCACTTCCCAAAGTGTACATCTTTGCAAGCGGAGTCATCATACCTGTATCACAGAAGTCATATGCAAATGTTCCTCTTGTAAAGCTTGGACATGATGCGGGTTCTATAGCAATGATTCTTACATCACTTTCACCTCTTAGCTTTTCACCCATAAATGGAGATATAAGACCGCCAAGGTTTGAACCGCCACCTGCACAGCCTATAATAATATCAGGTTTGATATTATACTTATCAAGTGCGGCCTTAGTCTCAAGACCGATAATTGATTGATGCAATAAAACCTGGTTAAGTACGCTGCCAAGAACATATCTGTATCCTTCAGTGGTTGTGGCCTTTTCTACAGCCTCCGATATAGCACATCCAAGACTTCCTGTGGTGCCGGGATGTCTTTCCAGAATTCTTCTTCCTACTTCTGTTTCCATAGACGGTGAAGGTGTGACGGTAGCACCGTATGTTCTCATAACCTCACGTCTGAAAGGCTTCTGCTCATAGGATACCTTAACCATATATACCTTACAGTCAAGTCCAAAGTATGCACATGCCATAGAAAGTGCCGTACCCCATTGTCCTGCACCGGTCTCTGTGGTAACACCTTTAAGTCCCTGCTCTTTAGCATAGTAGGCTTGAGCTATAGCTGAGTTTAACTTATGGCTTCCGCTGGTATTATTTCCCTCAAATTTGTAATAAATCTTTGCAGGTGTGCCCAGCTTTTCTTCCAGACAGTATGCTCTTACAAGTGGAGCAGGTCTGTACATTCTGTAAAATGATCTGATTGCCTCAGGTATCTCAAAATAAGCGGTGGTATCATCAAGCTCCTGCTTAACAAGCTCGTCACAGAATACATGTGACAGCTCTTCATAAGTCACAGGTTTATGTGTTCCGGGATTTAAAAGCGGAGCCGGCTTATTTTTCATATCAGCTCTTACATTGTACCAATATTTTGGCATCTCATTTTCTTCTAAATAAATCTTATAAGGTATCTCCATACACTCTCTCCTTTCATGTGAAATTTGCCGGAATGTCGGCAAATATTATACTCTAAAGTATACATGGATAGTAGATTTAAGTCCAGTGAAGAATTGGTGAAATCTTACAATGCAGGTGAATATGATTTCAAGTATGTTAAATAATTAAATAATCTACCGGGAAATAATGAATTTTATTCCCTGCAGAACCAACCGGAAATATCTTTGGTAAGAATATTATAGTGGAGACTTATTGTGACAGAGAGATATTTTTATATGAATATACATTATAAAAATAGAACAAAAAACAAATGAAAAATAGCATAGGATTTGATATAATTAAGGTAATATTATGAGCGTGTAAAAAAATTTATGTAGTAGGAGAATGCTATGGCATAAATGTTATTAAATATAATAAGATACTATTAAATATGTAATAATAGAGGAATTAAAAGAGATAGCATCAGATATTATAAATGTGAGGTAATAAATGATGAATTATAAAAATAGGAAAAGAATAATATTGCTTTTATTTATAATAACCAGCTGTAGCATATATAAAAAAGATATTACAAATGAAATTAATAAAGAGGGATATGCTGTAAATTTTATAGAATATGATAAGAAATACGAAATTGACATTGATAATGATGGTGAGACAGATTCAGTAAAGGTATTTATTGATGCGGATGGCTATATATCAGTAGAGGTAAATAATCATAAAAAAACAATAGGCTATGGTGAAGAGGGTGTGAAAAGTGTAATTATAAATGATAACAATGGTAATTATTGTATTGGCATAGCAATTCACTATGTTAATGATACACGAATAAGTGAGTTCTATAGATTGAATAAAGAAAATATAGTATATATGTCAGCTGTAGACGGATATATAAAATCTGCATATCAAAATTTGGGTTTATATGTGGAAGATAGAAAATATATTATAGGCTTTCAAAATACAACAGGCATATATTTAATAAATTCTGATTTGAAGCTTAGTTTAGAAGGTAATTATAGTATAAATGATTCTAAGCATACATTAGTGAAAGAGCTTAAAGCATATAAGTATAATGATAAAACAGCTGTTTATGAAATAACTACATATCATAAAGGGGAGGCTTTGTATTTATACGAAACAGATATGCAAAACTTAATATATTTTAAAACGGAGAATGGGGATAAGGGATATATTAATGCAACAAAAGATGATTATGAAAGTTCTACAGGTGAATTTTATATAGAGGAAGAGAGATTAGTTGATTATTTTGATGGAGAAGAAATATCATGGGCAGGTTAATAATAAGAAAGTTGACACAAATAATTGCTAAAACCTATGAAGATAAGAGTATATAAGAACCTTTCAAAATGAAGGAGTCAAGTTTTTTATAGGACTTCCAAGCATATAAGGATAAGTGGAGAAAATGGAGCAGGAAAAATCATAGATGAATATGTGGTATTGTATTTGGGAGATCTATTCAAAAAGTATTAAAGCAGTTTTGGCTAAGGAGAATATATGAATGTGGTTGAGAAAAATAAACTTAAGATAATCCTAATAATTACAAGTATATTGACTTTAGTGTTTATAGTGATAGTTGGCATAGAGTATTTGAATGAAAAAAGAAGAGATAGAGCACTTAAATACTATAATGAAATATCTACTACAGTAATTTTAGCAGGTACACTGGGAATGGACTTGGAATGCAGTGATAATAAAGGGAATACTTGGGTTATAAACGGGAGTGATATAAGTTTACTTGACATAGTTACTAAGGATATTACAGATTATATATCAGGGGAGAAGCAGAGTCTTTACAACTACAAAATTATAAAAAATGAATATATACAGAAATATATAGATAATTTTAATGACAATATGAAGCATATAAGAATAAGTGGAGAGAACGGAGCAGGAATTCCTATCCCACCAAAGACTATATCTGAGGGAGAGGGAATGGAGGAGTTTCAAGAAATAAAGAATTTAGATGAACTGACAACATATATGCACAAATTAACAAAAAATGGTGAATATTATCTGTATGCTCTTTATGTGGTTGGATTAGACGGAACGGGATTTAGTGGTAGAATAACATATAAATCAGATACTGGAGAAGAAAAAATCATATATGAATATGGGGTATTGTATTTAGGAGATTTATTCGAAAAATATTAAAATAATTTCGATTAAAGTATTATGGAAATATTTTAACTAAGGGGAATATATGAATGCGATTGAGAAGAATAAACTTAAGGTAATCCTAGTAATTACAAGTATATTGACTTTAGTGTTTATAGTGATAGTTGGCATAGAGTATTTGAATGAAAAAAGAAGAGATAGAGCACTTA
>NZ_ALJL01000022.1 GCF_000287675.1 Lachnoanaerobaculum sp. ICM7 | reverse complement strand
AGAGAGCAGTAACCGCTAGTCATAAATCCGAAAAGTACTGTTTTTAACATGTTGACCGGATTATATCTGAATCGTCCGGTTGTGTACTCCGGAATATCGTTCAGATACTTGTTTAAATCTATTCCTCCCATCAATCTGTCAAATGTTAAAACAGGATCCAGCAGATCCAAACAATCTGAAAGAAACAGTGGTAAATATCCTTGTTTTGAATTACAATAATTATTGTGTAAAGTTTTCATCGTAAGTTAATTTTACCACAAAAATAGGACCTTTCGCATTAACGAATGGTCCTATTTCTTTTAGGGACTTATTTCACAGCCCCCCGACAATTTTATATTTCACCTCGATATAAAGTATCGAATTATTTTACCCATCTTCCTGAAGCATCAAGTCTATAGCCGTCAGAGGTAGTTGTATTGCTTAGCATTGCTCCTGACGGACTCATATAGTACCAATCATTTCCTGATTGTACCCAACCTGTAGCCATAGCGCCTGAAGGATTCAAGAAATACCAGTCATTTCCTGACTGTACCCAACCTGTAAGCATTGCTCCGCTTGAATTAAAGAAGTACCATGCTCCGTCTATTTGTCTCCAGCTTGTAGCAATATGTCCTTCTCCGTCAAAGTAATACCATATACCGTCAACCTGTTTCCATGTATTAGTTACATAGCTTCCGTTAGACTCTTTATACTTCCATCCTCTATCAGTGTTTTCCCAACCCTGAGATGATGTATTTGTAGATGAACCCATATCTACATAAAAGTAACCCACTCTATTTGCATTTTTTTCATTGAAGTAGCTTCCCTCAAAATCATATCCGAGTACAAAGTTACTACCTGAATTCTTGGAAAAAGATATTATAATATCCTGTCCGGTATATCCATTATATAGACGTCTATCTAATATAGGCTCACCAACACTATAACTGCGTATTGTAAGCGGTGAATACTCTGTTGCTCTTTCCAGACCCAATGTAGCAACTGAAAAGGCTGATTCTTTGTAGTTATACATAATAAGATTATTTTCTGTATTAATTGCCCCTGAAGGATCATAGAAATATGCCGTCATATACTGTGAGTCGCCTTTATTCATGCTTAAAACAGCATCTTTTGTAATAACCGGCATGGTTATCTCTGTTCCAAGTGGTGAGGTCCAAGTGTAAGTCCTTCCCGTATCTCCGCTTTTTATTGTGACATCGGGATTGCTTGACGTAAAAGCAAATGCCTCAAAACACATAAGCATTGAAAAAGCGGCTGTCATTAATAATAGTTTCTTCATAAATACTCCTTTCAGTTCTATCCTGTTTACTGAATTTTCATAAATTTATCTCAACTATTGACTCCATGAAGCCATATACCCAAGACTGATGAAAAAAAACAGTTAAAACTAAAAAATATATTTTCTAATAGTTTTTTCAAACTATAGAATACAATTATGTACTTTGAATCTTTGTATTGTCCATTATTTCACAATTATTTACATCTTCTATACAAAGGACTTTCTATTCCGTTCTTAAATATTTACATTGTGATTATATACATGAATGTTTTTTATGTCAATCTAATTCCATTTTTTTTAATATAATTTTAAAAAATTGATTTTTTTAAATTTGTTTAAACCTCATCAGCAGTGCTATACTTCAAACAAAAAAGCACCCCCGACCCTTTCGGTCGGGAGTGCCTTCGTATTAATTAAACAGCTTTTACTGAGTCTTCTTTATATGTAACTTTCTTTATGATAAAGAGTACACCAACCATCAATGCTATTGCTATTATAAGTGATATTACAACATTCTTTACAAAAGCCGCTATTATATAACTTACAAATGATACTGCTGCAACAAGCATTGCATATGGTAACTGTGTATTTACATGGTTGATATGATTTGACTGTGCTCCTGCACTCGCCATGATGGTAGTATCTGATATAGGTGAGCAGTGATCACCGCAAACAGCACCTGCCATACATGCTGAGATTGAAATGATCATCATCTGTGAATCTTTTCCTGCAAATACGGCAACAACTATAGGTATAAGGATACCGAATGTTCCCCATGATGTTCCTGTTGAGAAAGCCAGACAAACCGCTACTACGAATATAATTGCCGGAAGCAACAATTGCATACCGTTAGCTGAGTGCTCCATCATTGTAGCAACAAATTCCTTTGCTCCAAGTACGTCTGTGATAGACTTTAATGACCATGCAAATGTAAGGATAAGAATTGCAGGTACCATTGCCTTAAATCCTGCAGGTAAACAATCCATACACTCTGAGAACTTAAGTGATCTTCTTGCTATGTAGAATGCCAATGTGATAATAAGTGCTACAAAGCTACCCATTGAAAGTCCTACTGAAGCGTCACAGTTTGAGAAAGCTTCAACGATGCCTGCACCGCTGAATATTCCACCTGTATAGAGCATTCCGATAACGCAGCAAATAATCAATGAAACGATAGGGAAAAGCATATCTATAAGCTTACCGTCTTTATGCTCTCCTCTGTCAAGGTCTTCAAACTTCTCTTCTCCGGTTGTAAAGAGATCGCCTTTCTTTGCATTCTCTTCATGAAGCTTCATAGGACCGAAGTCAAACTTCCAAAGTGTAATAACAAGCATCATTACAATTGTAAGAAGTGCATAGTAGTTAAATGGGATTGCCTTTACAAAGAGTGCAAATCCGTCTTCACCGTCAACGAATCCCGTAACTGCTGCGGCCCAGGATGAAATAGGTGAAATAATACATACAGGAGCTGCAGTAGCATCTATCAAATATGCGAGCTTTGCTCTTGAAACCTGATGCTTATCTGTAACAGGTCTCATAACGCTACCAACTGTAAGACAGTTGAAGTAGTCATCGATAAAGATAAGACAGCCGAGAAGGATTGATGTAAGCTGAGCCCCCACTCTGGTCTTAATTCTTTTTGATGCCCATTTACCGAAGGCATCAGAGCCGCCGGTCTTATTCATAAGAGCAACAACCATTCCCAAAATAACAAGGAAAATCAAAATACCTACATTGTAAGCACTTGATAAAACTGAAACAAAACCGTTTTCAAAAATGGTCTTCATTGTTCCTTCAAAGTTAAATCCTGATGCCAAAAGACCTCCGAAGATAACTCCGATTGCAAGTGAGCTATATACTTCTTTACTTATAAGAGCAAGTACAATAGCTACAAGTGGTGGTACAAGTGACCAGAATGTTGCGTACAGCGCAGGCTTCGGTGCTTCAGCTTCCGCTCCGTACACTATCATCGGACACATAACTAAAATGAAAATCGCTAAACATAGCAAGTATGATTTTTTATTTCTAAAAAATCCGGGATTATAAGTGTCATTACCACTATTCATACCTTTTCCTCTCTTTACATTTCTATACCGACACGGGCTCTTATACCCTTGTCAAACGGATGCTTTACCTTTTGAAAGTGTGTCAGATAATCAGCAAGTTCTACTATCTCATCCTTAGGATTTCTTCCGGTCATAACCACTTCCAGATTTTTCGGGCGGGATTTTAAAAAATCTGTGAGTACATCATGCTCCACCATATTAAGGTTATAAGCATCTATTATCTCATCCATAACTACCAGATCCACTTTCTTCTCGATAGCCAGATGAATAATTTCTTTCAGATGATTTGTGAAAAATTCTTTTGCAAGGATCTTTTCTTCATCAGTCATATTGAATGTAAAACCGAAACTGTTTTTCTTTGTATACAATTCAATGTTTTCTATATTCTTTAGTACCTTAAGTTCGTTTGAAGTATCACTTTTTAAAAACTGTGAAAACAGGACTTTTCTGCCACTACCTGCACATCTTACTGCCAAGCCTACAGCCGCAGTTGTCTTTCCTTTACCGTCGCCTTCGTATACATGAATAAGTCCTGTCATAATATCTCCTTTACTTGCCTAAGCCTCTTCTTAACATCTCAGTAACTGCAAATGTAGCTACATCATCCGCAAACTTACCGGTTCCAAACCCTGCATCATAACCAAGCTCTTTAGCCAGCTCATGTGTGATTCTTGCACCTCCGCAGATAAGCACATATTTATTTCTAAGCTCATCAGCTTCCAAAAGTTCCACAAGATTTGTAAGATTCTTTATATGAATATCTTTTTGTGTAACTGTCTGTGACACCAGAAGTACATCTGCCTTCAGCTCTCTTGCCTTCTCTATGAACTCTTCGTTTGCTACCTGTGAACCGAGGTTATAAGCTTCAATCATCTCATATCTCTCAAGTCCGTAATGTCCTGCAAATCCTTTTCTGTTCATTATAGCATCTATACCTACAGTATGAGCATCGGTACCGGTAGAAGCTCCTACCACTACTATCTTTCTGTGGAAGTTTTCTTTGATAAACTCATTAACTTCCTCCATGCTCATTGTCTCCTCTTCGACAGTTTGTACATGAATATTTGTATAATCCACACTGTGTACAAGGCTACCATAAACCACATAAAATGTAAACTCTACATCAAGTGACATTCTGTGTGCGATATTCACATCCGAAAGTCCCATCTTCTTTGCAAGTATTCTTGCAGCTTCTTCACCTCTCTCATCGTTCTTGACAGGAAGTGTGAAACTGATCTGAACCTTGCCGTCATTCATGGTATCTCCATAGGCTTTAAGCTTTGTAAGGTCCAGAGTCTTATCAAACTCAACCTTATTAAGATTGTATAAACCGCTACTCATCTTTCACCTCCTTTTTCATAAGAGGAATGAATGGGTTGAAGTATACATTATCTTTAACAACGACTCCGTCTAATCCCTTACCTCCGTTAAAAGGTCTCTTTATATCCGCAAAAGTTCCCTTTTCAAGTGTAGCAAACAGTCCGTTTGTTTCTATCTCTGAGAGCAGTGCTGCCGCCTTATTTAAAACTTCATTTGCTCTGTTTCTTATAATACCGTCTTCTTTAAACTCTATCTCATCTCCAAAGTCCTTCATTGTTCTGAAGATATACTGTGCGTTTTCTATAGCAAGCGCTCTGTCAGACATAAAAGGTGTATGTATAGCCTCTGTCATCATTCCCAGAAGATGTATCTTTTGACTTGTAAGTATGGTTACCATATTAAAGAGTGCATCCTGTACATGACCGCGGAAGATATTTCCTGTCATAAACTTTGTAGGAGGCATGTACTTAAGCGGTGCCTTCGGGAAGATTTCTCTTGCCATCTGTGCCTGTGCCAACTCAAATAAGAATCCGTTTTCCGCATCCGGTGATATCTCAAATGCATGTCCGAGTCCCTGCTGTGCAGGCGGAAGACCTGCTTCTATAGCAAACTGCTCATTTAAAAACTGTGATGCAAGTACCGTATGTGCTTCTTCTATAGCATCTGCAGTAGTAAGGTAGTTGTCCTCACCTGTATTTATAATAACTCCTGCAAATCCGTTTATAACTCTTGAGAAATACTGGTCGACCAGAGTTCTTTGCATATTTATATCTCTGAAAAGAATTCCGTAAAGTGCGTCATTGAGCATTACATCAAGTCTTTCCATCGCACCCATTGCGGCTATTTCAGGCATACAAAGTCCTGAACAGTAGTTGCAAAGTCTGATATATCTGTTTTCTTTCTCTCCAACCTCATCCAAAGCTTTTCTCATCAGTCTGAAGTTTTCCTGTGTCGCATATGTTCCACCGAAGCCTTCTGTAGTGGCACCATATGGAACATAGTCAAGAAGGCTCTGTCCGGTAGTTCTTATAACGGCGATTATGTCTGCTCCCTGCTTGGCTGCAGCCACTGCCTGTGTTATATCCTCATATATATTTCCGGTAGCAACTATGAGATATATATAAGGTCCTTCCTTATCTCCGAATTTACCCAGATATTCATTTCTCTTGTCAACATTTTTTTGAATTCTTTCCACCATAGCCTTTGCTACCGGTGCAATTGCCTCTTCTATCTCTTTAGATGAATGAATCTTAAGTTTTGATAAATCTATTTCACCCTTATCAATACCCTCTGCTATTTCAAGAGGTGAAAGTGATAATTCAAGCATTGCGTTTCCAAGCATAAATGCCGCACCCATCGGAAGAAGTTTGTTCTCCACAAGGTGATCAACCACCACATTGGGCAGTGGCACTTCCACACTGTTTACTCCGTCAATCCCCAAAAGTCTGCATACCGTTCTCTCTACAGCTACTGTAGTATGATCATCAATAAAGGCTTGGACATCCAGTGCAACATTCTTAGCACTGCTTCTGGCTTTAGAGATTAAACTTTTATCAAGTCCAAGTTTACTCATGTGTATATCTCCTATTTCTTATCATGTGATCTTCTGAATCTGGCTAAATCGGCCGGTTCAATTGTCATGGCAAGTCCCTGTTCAAGAGCTGCCACTCCTCCTAAATGCTTTTCTTTCTTTCCCCTGCAAATATCACAATTGCAATTGTTCTCATAATGCTCAGGCTCTGTATATGTTGTGATAACACCTTCATAGTTTCTGAGTATAACCTTGCCCGGGCTCTGTGAAATAACATAATTCGGCATAACAGGTGTCTTTCCGCCACCTCCCGGTGCATCAACTACGAATGTAGGTACGCAGTATCCTGAAGTATGACCTCTAAGTCCTTCTATTATCTCGATACCCTTTGATACAGGTGTTCTGAAATGCTCAAGTCCCTGTGAAAGGTCACATTGATAAATGTAGTAAGGTCTTACTCTTATCTTTACAAGCTCATGAACTAGGTCAGTCATTATATGTACACAGTCATTTACACCTGCCAAAAGCACTGTCTGATTTCCAAGAGGAATACCTGCATCTGCAAGTCTTGCACAAGCCTCAGCCGACTCTTTTGTAATCTCACTTGGATGATTGAAATGTGTATTGAGCCAGATAGGATGATACTTCTTTAACATATTTACAAGTTCAGGTGTAATTCTCTGTGGCATAACAACAGGTGTTCTTGAACCGATTCTTACTATCTCAACATGCTCTATTTTTCTAAGCTCTGAGATAATGTATTCAAGTTTTTCATCACTTATAAGCAGTGCATCACCGCCTGAAAGCAGTACATCTCTTACCTCAGGATGTCTTCTTATATAATCAAGGCATGCGTCCACCTGTGATGTAGGTACACTTGTATCGTTTTGTCCTGCAAATCTTCTTCTTGTACAATGTCTGCAATACATTGAGCACTGATCTGTTACAAGGAATAAAACTCTGTCGGGATATCTGTGTGTAAGACCGTGTACAGGTGAGTCTGTATCCTCATGTAAAGGATCCGCAAGGTCGGCTTGCGCTATATGAAGCTCTGATACTGTAGGTATTGCCTGTTTTCTTACAGGGTCGTTTTCATCCTCAAGGTCGATAAGTGAAAGATAGTATGGTGTGATAGCCATTCTTAGGTTTTCCAAACATCTCTTTACACCTTCTTCTTCTTTTTCGGTAAGCTTTACATACTTTTTTAAACTCTCTACATTTGTTATTCTGTTTCTAAGTTGCCATTTCCAGTCGTTCCACTCATTATCGGGAACGTCTACGAACAATCCGTTTTCTCTACTGTTTCTCATATTTTTTCCTCTTACTTACTGTAAATTACACGTATTTTTTCTCAAAAACTTCTCTTATTGCCGGATTTTCACGAATTTCCTGCAATGTTATCTTGTCATGTCCCTTTGTATATCCGTTTCCTATGATCATATCAATATCTTTTCCTACGCCCTCTGCTCCCAGTGCAGCCTTTGTAAAGCTTGTAGCCATTGAGAAGAAGTATACACATCCGCCGTCACGAACAGGAAGGATTGCGCTCATCTCACAGTTATTTACATTTACACAGCATATTGAAACATCATATTCTCTTCCGTCATTAAGCTCCAATGCCTTATCAAGAACTTCTACAGGAAGTGCGGCACTTGCCTGAAATGCTTCATGGCAAAGTCCCATCTTCTTTAACTCTTCCACACCTTCTTTGCTATAGTCCATAGCGACTACCTTACCTGTAGGTCCTACTCTCTTCATTGCCTCATAGCAAACAAGCATTCCGCTCTTTCCGGCTCCTCCAAGTACCAGTACACTCTGTCCTGACTGTACAAGCTTTGCTGTCTGTGCAGGAGCTCCCGCTACATCCAAAGCTGCAAGTGCAAGCGGCTCAGGAAGATCTTCAGGAAGCTTTGCATATAATGCGCTTTCAAATAATACAGCCTGTCCTTCGATATCCACTCTGTCGATTTCAGGATGGATAGCCTTTATCTTATCGATCTTTAAAGGTGTCATTGAAAGCGATACCAAAGATGCAATCTTATCTCCAACCTTGATATCCGTATCAAGCTCTTCACCGATATAGCTTACTGTTCCTATAAACATACCGCCTGAACCGGTTACAGGATTTTGCATTTTTCCTCTTTCATTTACTATATCAAGAATCATCTGTCCGATTTTTTCAACATCTTTATTGCAAGCTTCTTCGATCTGTGTAAATGATGCGGAGTCGATATTTAATGAAATAACATCACAGATAATCTCATTTGAATATCTCTTTGTCATATCATTGTCTATCTTCTTTGCCGCCTGAGTTAAAACTCCCTGTGGTTCAATAACTCTGTGAATACCGTACTTGTTTCCCTTTAACATAAGTCCTCCATTATTTTAAACCCAATATTTCTCTTGCTTCAGCCGGTGTTGCTATCTCTCTTCCAAGTTCCTTTGCAAGTCTTACGACCTTTTCTACAAGTTCACCGTTTGACTTTGCCATAACACCTTTACTCAGATATACATTATCTTCAAATCCAACTCTTGCATGGCCGCCCATAAGTATCGCCATGGTCACCATAGGAAATTCCGCTCTTCCCACTCCGGATGCTGTCCATGTGGATCCTGCAGGTATACTCTCCACCATAAAGTTTAAATCTCTTGCAGTTCCTGAGATACCGCCGTTTACACCCATTACAAAGTCAAAATGCATAGGTGATTTTATAATGCCTTTTTTATTGAGGCGAATAGCCATATCCACCATTCCCTTGTCAAACACCTCAACCTCGGGTTTTATGCCAAGCTCGTTCATTCTGTTTGCAAATTCTATAATTGTATTTTCGGTGTTTACAAAAATATCGTCTCCGCCGAAATTACATGTTCCGCAATCAAGTGTTGCCATCTCGGGACGAAGCAAAGTAGGTGCGAGTCTCTCTTCATTGCTCATACCCACCGCTCCACCTGTTGAAGGTTGAATGATAACATCAGGTAATTCTTTTTTTATAGCGTCAATACATTCTTTAAATCTTTCTGCACTCTGTGTAGGTGTGCCGTCATCCTCTCTTACATGAAGATGTATAATAGCGGCTCCGGCATCATAAGCCGACTTTGCTTCTCTTACAATCTCTTCCACCGTATAAGGTACATTCGGATTTTGTTCCTTTGTAACCTCTGCACCGCATATACATGCCGTAATAATAAGTTTATCCATAATATATTCTCTATTTATTGTTTCTTTGTCTGTCTTTTAATACCACACAGGTTCCGCTTGCTCTGCATACCACTACAGGCTCTTCCAAAACATCACATGCCGAATCATTGATATCTGTTCTTGGTGTAATAACCTTTCTTGCCTCAAATACCATCTTTCTTGATGTATTTCCCACAGAAACGATTTCACCTGTTGCTTCGATAAAATCTCCTGCATGAACAGGTGCCAAAAACTCTACACTGTCATAAGCTTTAAAAAGTCCCTCATCACCGTCATTGATAATCAAAAGCTCAGTTGCCACATCTCCGAATAAACCAAGCATTCTTGCTCCGTCCACCAATTCACCGCCATAATGTGCATCATGAGCGCTCATACGAAGTCTGATAGTTGATTTAACCATATTTTCCTCCTCACGTAGATAAGTCTTCTTATCCTTTTTTATGTATACATATTACAATAAAATTAATATTTTTATTACTGACTAAATGTATATAAAAAAATACAAGTTAGTGGACAAAATGTATATTTGCACAAAAAAAGATATAGACCACATGTATTTTCTTATGTAATCTATATCTTTATCCTCTTAAAATATCAATCAAAATAATCATTAAGTATCAAGGCCATGGACAAATCCAGTCTCTCATAGTAATCATCAAAGTTAAAGCCCGTCAAATCCTTAATACTGTCCATTCGATTTATAAGGGTATGCCTGTGTATAAAAAGTCTTTTGGCGGCCCTTGTTACATTTCCGTTTTCCTCCAGGAAAAATCTTATAGTCTTTATATAATCACTGTCCGACTCTCTGTCTTTATCAAGGAGCAACCTTAATACCTTATTCTCCTTTGAATAGAGTGTATTTGTTCTGTATATTGAATATAACTTTTTAAGAAACGACATATGATCATACAGACATGTACCCCTTATAGCTCTTACACTGTGCAAGGTTTGAAGCGCCTCCATACAATGCTTCATCGAAATGTCAAGTCCGTTGTCATCTGAAAGCATATCTGCCGCAACAAAAAGATTCAATCCTATCTTATTTGAGAGTCTTATAAGTAATACCTGTATTTCAGCCAACAAATCCTTAAGTTTTGTCATACTCTCAAGACCTATACAAAATGTCATTTGTACTCCCTTTTCAAAATGACAAATATATGTATCACAGCTGAATACCACCAAAGAATTTATATTTTCAAAGGCCTCCTTTATATCAGGTCCTACTTCATTGTATACATTTACCGACGAAACCATCAAAACTGCAATCTCATTTTCATTTCCGATGCCTCGAAGGAGACTTTCTTTAAGTTTCTTTTTCAGCTTCGGGTAAAAATAATTATAGTCCAGATAGCTTTGATTTCCGAGTACCGACTCTCTGTTTATTTCACTTATCAATGTCTTTAAAACTTCTGAAAAGGAAAAACTTGCAGGCAATTCAAGTACCGGAAATTTATATTTTCTGGCCGACTCAAGTATATAAACAGGTATACTCTCAACATAATATCCCGTCTGTACCATAAGTCCGACCACTCCCTTGGCTTTAAGTCTCTTTATCAAATTAAAGTATCTTGTATAATCAGCCAGATCAAATCCGGTTGTTATGAGAAGTTCACCGCTTCCAACCATATCAACAGAGTCCAAAATTTCCTGAACATTTACCCAGCTGATTATATTTCCGGCACTTTCCCTTCCGGTTATAAGTTCTGTTCCCGGAAAGAAGTTATTCTCAATAATGTCTCTAACAGTAAGTGGCATAATCCGGCCTTTCTAGTTTATTTCCCTTAAAATATCCATAAGTTCTTCCTGCAATCCTAAAAGTCTGCAAATCATAAGTGCCTCTTTTGGAGGCTGTGCCTGCTTTTTTACTTTAAAAATACCGTAGTTCATAAACTGTGCAATTGCTGTAATCTTTGCATCATCACTTGACTTTGTAAGAAGCGCTTTGGCTATTTTATCTTCTGAAGCTCCCTGCAATCCCCTTACCTGGTAATGGCTTCCCGAAAGCTCGGCGACATGATCAAAATGTGTTACCAAAAGACTTATTGCTCTTTTTTTATTTAAAAGCGCTACAAGCCCTCTCACTATACTCTCACCTTCTTTAGGATTTGTTCCTCTTGCAAACTCATCCAATATTGCAAATATATATTTACCTTCAATTTCATTCAAAAGATTTTTAAGCTCCACTATCTGTGCGCCGAAGCTTGATAATCCCTTATCTACCGACTGTGACTCTTCGGATATTATGACTATTTCATCAAATAAAGGAATACTTGCAACATTTGCATATACAAAGAATCCACATAATGCAAGATATGTATTAAGCGCTACCGTCTTTAATGTAACACTCTTTCCGCCCATATTTGCACCTGTAAGTACTGTCGTACCTATTGTCATATCTATGCTGACCGGTGTGAATTTCAGTCCCTTTTCTTCAAGTATGTCACATATATAAGGGTTTATCGTATCTTCCAGTATAAGTATATCCTCTGTAATCTTCGGAAGGCATGACGGATAGAGTTTTGCCGCTCTGTATTTTTCCAAAAGCAAATCAAATCTTCCGATTACATCTATATTCTTTATTATATTGTCAAAATAAGGCCTTAAGTTTGCAGAAAGTACTTCTCTTATCTTTCTTTCTTCTCTTTCTTCTTCCACAGTTGCTGCAAGTCTTTTATCCTTAAGTTCTTCAAAAGCTGTATCGCTCTCCTGCATTTTGATTTCTATCTCATGTTTTTTTCTTCTGATTGTTTTCAGTTCATCTGAATAGTCGTCATATATTGCAAATGTAGGTATTCTTCTTTTATCCGGATCAAGTATGTCCACCGCCTCACTTACAGACTCTATATTAAAACCTGTTAATTCTATTTCGCCTGAGACTCTTTCAATAAGAGGTTTAAGTTTTTCCATATGCATCAAAAGGGTTTTTATCTCAAAGAGCTCTATGTCAGACAATGTATTGTCTCTTCCGAATTTAACGGAGCCCCTCACATCTTTTATTTGCATAAAAATTCTTCTTATGGCATTAACATCTGATTTAACGGTATCATATTTTTGATACATTTTATTCAAATTTTCAAGTTCTTCATTCAGTAAATCCTTTTCGCCCCTTCCAAACGGAGTTATATTTTTTATAAGCTCCGTTCCGAAAGGAGTTGCAGGCAACATTTTGCTTTTTATATATTCAAAGCCGATATTTTCTCTTTGACAAAATTCCATGCTACCCCCTATGATTGCTTTCAATATTTATAACCGGTAAATCTGTACACTTTTGCATATATGCTAAAAATTTTTCACTGTCATAGTGATGTCCGTAGGCTGAAAAAGGATTTATTGTAATCGCCACTATATTTATTGCCTCAATACATGAAAATATCAAACCTCTTTGTCTGAGTTTTTCAAAATTTTCATATTTTATCAAAATTCTTGAACCGTCAAAAAACACAAGTCTTTTTCCCTCAAGTTTCGCATTTGATAACAGCAAAGAATTTATCATGGCATCGCTTAGCGCACCGTTTACAAATATACTCTCTATATCACTTTCCTTTGCCCAGACTTCTCTTAACTCAATCTTTTTATCAGTCTTTTTTATAGTATTTTCTTCTATTATATAGTACTTCTCACTGTAATTTTCTCTGTTAAAATCTTCAGGCAGCTTGAGTTTATATTCCGGAAGTGAAAAAAGCATTGCGGTATATGCGGTATCTCTTACAGTTTTTTCCATATCCGCACTGTATGAAGCACCGCTTGAAAGTATTGCCACATTACTTACCTTTCCAGTCGCAATACTCTTTCTCTCAAGTGCTCCGTCAATTAAAATCTTTCCCGAACTATGTTCTTTGAATTTATTACAAACCGTTGCCATCTGTGTTGCAATGGACGGACCGGCTATTTGTACAAAGCCGTCGCTCATAGCTCTGATTATTATTATCTCACCGAGAGGAGTATATATTCCGGTACTCTCCACTATCTCTTTTGTTATATCACAATATTTTATCAAATCTCTTGCTGTTGCAATATAATCGTCCTTATAAACATATATCTCAGGCTTTTTTGTATTGGTCACAAGATCAAGTTCTTCACCGTCTCTTCCTATGGATGTAAGCAAAATGCTTTCATTATTATTATGAAGTTTTTTTATTACCTCATTTAATACTGTGGTCTTTCCTGCATTCTTACACATTCCGATAAAAGAGACTCTTTCTTCATCCTTTATCAAATCATAGATATCCATTATTCTCTACCCTTTATAGGAAGCTGTGCCAAGATTATGGCGGAAAACATAAGTATTGCTCCAAGCATCTCACGACTTCCCAACATTTCCCCCAATATTATCCATGCAAATATCGCACTGAACACACTCTCCAAACTCATCAAAAGACTTGCAATACTTGGTCTTACATATTGCTGTCCTACATTTTGCAATGTATATCCGCATGCACCGCTGAAAATTCCTACAAATAAAAGTGCGGGCATTGCCTTAAGTATCATATCTGCAGACGGTTTTTGGGCAGCAATCATCACAATACTTGAAAAAATTGCCACCACCAAAAATTGAAATATAGACAAATCCAAAACGTCCACTTTTTTTACAAAATGAGCCACTGTTATTATCTGAAGGGCAAATAAAAATGCGCAGAATAAAAGAATTGCGTCTCCGTACTCTAAATTGAATCCGTCATGTATACATAGTAAAAAAAGTCCTGCAACACTAAGTACAACACTTATCCAAAGTCTAATTCCTTCTTTCATCTTAAAAAATATAATTGAAATAATCGGAACGAAAATCACGTACAATGCGGTGATAAATCCGGCTTTTGACACATTGGATTCTTTTATACCTATCTGCTGCATAGCGCTTGCAATGAAAAGAAAGAATCCTGAGCATAGTGAAGCTATGATTAATGTCTTATTATAAGACTTATTTGTTGTATGTTTGTTTGAACTTTTTTTACTCTTAAAAAAACATACTACAGGAATCATTGCAATAAAGGATATCCAGCTCCTTATTGCCAAGAATGTATAAGCATTTACATATCTTGCTCCTATACTCTGTGCTGAAAAGGCCGATCCCCATATCAAAGCCGCGAGCAACAGCATAAGTACTCCGAGAGCATTTTTATTTTTTGACATATTTACCCCCATTGTTAAAATAGTAAATTTGCACTACTTATATTATTATATCCCAATACGATTATAAAAAAAAGATAAGATTATAACCAAAAAATGTAAAGATTACTTAATATTTGAATTTTTTACGCAGTCTATACCTAATATCACGCAATTTATACTTTTTTAAAATATCTTTTCAAGAATATTGTATAATACGAACATGTTAAAAAAGTTCAAAGGAACAGGAGATATAAGAATATGAAATTAAATTTAAACAAGAAAGCAATTGCAATTGCTCTTTCATTAGCATTGGCAACACCGGTTATATCAGCAACCGCATTACCTACATTAAACGTTATCGCCGGAGGTTTTGCATCAAATCCTGCAGTAGCACAGGGATATGCAGTTCCTAATACAGACGATGTAATTATTTCAGGAAATACCGTAACTGTAGCCCTTGAGGGAACAGGAATCAGTGATGCTGTAAAAGCTACAACTTCTGTTACTATAACTAATAATTTGGGATCTGCAATCGTAACTGCACCTACACTTACATGGACAGGCAGCACAGGTGCTTGGACAGGATTCAACTTCCAGCTCCCTGCAAACTGGCAGACACTTTTCCACAATTCAGAGCAGATGGGTGTTAAAGTATCTTCAACTGTAGGTACTACAACATTTAATGCTACCGCAAATAAAATTGTAAATAATGATACACAAATCAGTATTGAGATTCCTGCGGCAGGTGCTACTACACTTTCTGCACAGGTTACAGGAGGCTCATTATACTCTAATACAGTTGCTCAGAGCTTAAACGACTACACATATGAGTATACTGTTGCACCACAGGTTTCAGGCTCTAACACAGCTGCCGCTGCAAGTGCTATATTTAGTGCAAGCTCAAATATAGTAGCTCTTTCAAATGCAACTGCTACTCCTGACGCTTCGGGAAACTTTACACTTACTCTTCCTTCAGGAAAAAGCGTTCAGAGCCTCGGTGCAAATGATGCAATCTTTGTAAGAAGAAAAGCAAAGAACTCAAATGCACAGTATATCTTTATAATAGACAGTGTTACTACAACAACTACAACTGTTGCACCTGCTGTTGCTACACCTTCAACACCAAGAGCAACATCTTCTACAGCAACAATAAAGCCTGCGACACCATCTAATTCTATAATTGCTACAGGCTCAAACTCAAGAAAGAGTTCAGGCGGTTCAAGTTCAGGCGGCGGTTCAGGCAGACGTTCTTCAAGCAGCAATTACACTGCTACAACTCCAAGTCAGACACCTGCAGCTCCAAGTGTAACACCTGCAGCTCAGAATACAGCAGGCGATGCCACAAAGGCACCTTCACCTGTAGGTCCATCTGCAAGAAAGAACACAAGAGGAAAACTTAATGTTCCTAAGACTGCCGATGCTTCAGACATGACAGGAAGCGTAATGATGCTCTTCGGATCTTTGGTAGCTATGGGAATGGTTGCCGGAGTTACAAAGAAAAAAGAAGACTGATAAATATTTATACATCCCTCTTTAAAGGCAATATATATCTAAAATAAAGGATATATATTGCCTTTTATTTTTTCTGATATTATAATTCATTTGTATTTTGTTATGGAGAAATATATGAGACGAAAAAATACTACGCATGAAATGATGATGGGCTATATGGCCGGTGCTCTATTAGAACTTATGCTTGAGAAAGATTATACTAAAATTTCAATCGGTGAGATTGCCAAAAAAGCCGGTGTGGACAGATCATCATACTACAGACATTTTAAATCTAAGGAAGATATTATATCATTCTTTTTTGATATGGTTTTAAAAGAATCACTTGAAGGCTATACAAATCTTTCAAGTATCGATTTTACACTGTATATACATTCAATATATACCGCTTTTTTTAATTACAGAAAAGAAATTTTACTTATTCATTATGCTAATCTCTCATTCCTGCTTTTGGATGTGCTTTCAAAGAGATTTCAATTCAGTGAACTTGCAAAAGATTTTCCACTCTCAAAACAATATGAGCTTTCTTATATTATAGGTGGAATTTACAATAATCTGATATTCTGGATGAGCCGAGATATGAAGGAAACTCCCGATGAGCTCACGGAAATTTCACTTCAATTCAGAAATGAAGAATCACTTTCTTTACTTAGCTTAAGATAAAAAACGGGGCTATCGCTTTAGATGATTGAATCATCCGGGCGAAGCCCCATTTGTTATCTAAAATTTACCCTCAAGAGGTTTCATCGCTCTTTCAAGTATGCCGTTCATATAAGCTATTGATATACCGTAATTTGTCATAGGTATGGTAGCGTCATTTGCATACTTCATTCTGGCCTTCATCTGGTTTTCATTTAACATGCAGGCACCGCAATGAATTATTATCTTGTATTCGGACAGATCTTTTGGAAACTCTCCTCCGCTTGTAAGCTCAAACTTCAACGCATCTTCATCCTGCAAACCTGTAAATTTTCTGACAAGCCTCGGTATTTTCACACTTCCTATGTCTTCACATTGTCTGTGATGTGTACAGCCTTCACTTATAAGTATTTTATCTCCTTCTTTAAGTGTGTCTATAACTCTTGCAGCATTATAAAGATTGTAAAGAGCCCCCTTATAGTTGGCAAATATTATTGAAAATGAAGTAAGAGGTATGTTTTGAGGTATCAATTCATCCACTTCTTTAAACACCTGAGAATCACATACCACCAGGGCAATATCATTAAATTTTTTAAGTGTCGCTTCTATCTCATTCACCTGAACCACTACTGCAATGCCGTGTCTGTCAAGAATTTCTCTTATTACCTGCTGCTGCGGTAAAATAAGTCTGCCCTTCGGTGCTGATGAATCTATAGGTGTTACAAGCATTATAATATCACCTTCCTTCATCATATCACCGAGTATGGTCTTTTCTTTTTTTTCTTTTCCAAGAACCTCAGACATCATATCTTTCAGCTTATCAATATTGATATTATTTAATGCGGAAACATATATGTCAATTTTTTCATCTGTTCTTTCTTCATCTGCTATAGAATCACATTTATTTCCTACAACAAGACATCTCTTTTCTTTTATCTTTTCTAAAAATTCAAGCTCATCATCACTAAACTCGCTTCCTGCATCCACTACAAAGAGTATAAGATCTGCCCTGTCTATATATTCCATACTCTTTTCCACTCTTAAATTTCCAAGACTGCTCTTATCGTCAAGTCCCGGTGTATCCACAAGTACCACCGGACCGAACGGTAAAAGCTCCATACTCTTTTTAACAGGATCTGTTGTGGTTCCGCTTATATCGGATACTATTGCAATGTCCTGTGAGGTTATAGCATTTATCAAGCTTGATTTTCCAACATTACAGCGACCGAAAAGACAAATAGTCGCTCTCTCTCCCATCGGTGTACTATTCATATCAGAACCTGAAATCCCTTGCATTTGTAGTTTCAATTTCATTGATATACTGAATTGCTCTTTCCTTTACCTTCGGATTGCTTACCTTTTCAATCTCCGATTTTATCATCTTCATTCCATGCTCTTTGGTCTGATCGGATGCATAATCGGTCATATATTCACTGAGAGTCATAAGAGCATTCGGATGACAGCAGTTTATAATCTGTCCGCTCTTGCAAAGGCTCATAAATCTGTCACCTGTTCTGCCTTCTCTGTAGCAGGCGGTACAAAATGAAGGTATATGTCCCATTCCCATAAGCCAGTCCACAACCTCATCCAAAGTTCTTTGATCCGATACATCAAACTGCTCCGAATCTGTAGGTCTGATTTCCTCCGTATATCCGCCTACTGAGGTTCTTGAAGCACCGCTTATCTGTGAAATTCCCACCTTCAAAGCTCTTTCTCTTACTTCCTGACTCTCTCTTGTAGAGATAATCATTCCGGTATAAGGAACAGCTATTCTTATACATGCAATAATCTTTTCAAAAGTATCATCATCAAGCCCGTTGTCAAAAGCATCCGGATCTATATCATCGGCTCTTTTGATTCTAGGTACACTTATAGTATGAGGTCCTACTCCAAATGTCGCTTCCAAGTGTTCCCCATGCATCAAAAGTCCTGCAAACTCATATTTATATGACTCCAGTCCGAAGAGTACTCCAAGGCCTACATCATCAATTCCACCCTCCATAGCTCTGTCCATAGCCTCTGTATGGTATATATAGTTATGCTTCGGTCCTGTAGGATGAAGGTTCTCATAAGATTCTTTATTATAGGTCTCTTGGAAAAGTATATATGTTCCGATTCCGGCTTCATGAAGCTTTTTATAATTTTCCACTGTAGTGGCTGCAATATTTACATTTGCTCTTCTTATAGCACCGTTTTTATGCTTTATACTGTAGATAGTCTTTATAGATTCAAGTATATACTCAATAGGGCTGTTTATCGGGTCTTCACCTGATTCTATGGCAAGTCTCTTATGTCCCATGTCCTGAAGTGCAATTACCTCATTCTTTATCTCTTCCTGAGTAAGTTTCTTTCTGGCTATATTTTTGTTCTTTGCATGATATGGACAGTATACACATCCGTTTACACAGTAGTTTGAAAGATAGAGAGGTGCAAACATTACTATTCTGTTTCCATAAAAAGTCTGCTTTATCTCTCCGGCAAGAGCATAAATCTTTTTAATAATTTCCTTGTCCTCACAGGCAAGAAGTACTGATGCCTCTCTGTGGGTAAGTCCTTTGGCTATAATACCTTTCTCCGTTTTTTTCGGTCTTGCTTTTTCAAGGTATTCTTCTATCAAAGGAATATTGTTTTTATTTTCCTCGGCAAACTTTAATGTCTCCAATATTTCTTCATGGTTTATAAATTCTTCGGCGTTTCTTGATTTTACATCGTATTTAAACATTTATAATCTCCTCTTACTTTTGCAACTCCGTAACCTATATTGTTGATTCTGTTGGTAATACATCCGATACAGTGAGCGGCTTCATCTCCTGTACATACCTTTCCGTCATATAGTTCATATTTTTTTCTTGTTTTTAGCGGTGAAAGATTCGGCATCACCACATTTGCACCTGCAAGTATTCCCTTCTCTCTTCCCAGATTGTCCAATGTACTTAATGAAGTCGTTGCCGGAATAAGCATATTCGGTCTCATTATTCTAAGTATGGCTATTAAAAATAAAGTCATTTGAATACTTCCGCTTTTTTCATCCTTAAACGCAGTATCATGGTGTGGTATAAAAGGTCCTATACCGCACATCTGCGGTCCGAATTCTTCTATAAACTTTAAATCCTTAGCCAATGTAAAAGAGCTTTGATACGGTGAACCCACCATGAATCCACATCCTACCTGAAATCCGATATCTTTTAAAGCTTTAAGACAGTTCATTCTGTGCTCGAATGACATCTGCTTAGGGTGAAGTTTCTCATAATGTTCTTTGTCCGCAGTCTCATGTCTCAAAAGATATCTGTCCGCACCTGCGTCAAACATTTTCTGATAGTCTTCTTTCTCATATTCTCCCAAAGAAAGTGTAACGGCAACGTCCTTATACTTTTCCTTGATTTTCTTTACAATACTACATATATAATCCGGTTCAAATTTTCCGTCTTCACCTCCCTGCATTACAAAGGTTCTGTAACCGAGCCTGTATCCTTCATCCGCACATTCAAGTATTTCTTCTTCTGTGAGCCTGTAGCGGTCACAATTTCTGTTTGAATGTCTTATTCCACAATAATAACAATCATTTTTACAAATATTGCTTATCTCTATCAAGCCTCTGAGATAAACATCTTTACCATAATTTTCATCGCCTATAATTCTTGCCTTTTTACTGATATAATCAAATACCTCTTCATTCAAACTCTCTACAAGATATTTGTATTCTTCAAGGCTAAGACTTCTTTCTTTTTCGAGTTTATCTATCAGAGCAATGCTTTTATCAATTTCCAATTGTCTGTCATATTCGGTATTTTTAAAGTTCGTCTTATAAAGTGATATATCTTTAGCCATTTGCATCACCCACATTTGAATAAGCGGTTTTTATACTTACCCCCGGTAATTTCCCGATTTTGCCTGACAAACTTGAAATCACATTATTAGGTGCGTCGAGAGCAACCGACAACACACTTATACCCCTTTTATGATAGGGTATACCCATTCTTCCGATAATATGATCTCCGTACTCATGCAATAAATCATTGAGCTCTTTTACAGAATCCCTGTCCTCCACAATTATTGCCATCAATGCTACTCTGTTATCCATATTTCCCCTTTATAAATAATAGATTTTTGTATCAAAAAAACCCAAAGCCTCGGTGGCTTTGGGTAATCAAATAAATGTGCCTTGGCACAATCTTATACATTCACAAACCACCTTTCAAGTCAGATACAGTATAAAGATCCCGTCTTCCCTGTTAGGAGCATCTGTATACAATGTAAATCCTTTTTAGTTGTTTGTCAATATGTATAGTATCGTTACTTTTATAACTATATTCTTTTATATCTATCTTAATCATCTATCTCCGAGCTGCTTGATATTATCGCACCGCTTGAAGCATCGATATCGTATTCGTATTCTACATTTCCAACCTTAAACTCAATCTCATAAACTCTTACGCCGTCATCCGTATCAAGTTTAACTTTTTTAAAACTTGCACCGCTAACACCGGCATTTGAAAGTGCTATCTGCTTTGCTTTGTCTACTGAGATAACTGAAGATGCAGCCTGTGTAGGCGCTGCCGTCTGAGGTTGTGTAGCCGACTGTGTAGGTGCCGCACTCTGTGGCTGTGTAGGTATCTCATAGTTTTCAATATCTTGGTCAAATGACACTATTGCACCTGTTGCAGAGTTGATTTCATAATCATACTCAGCATTACCGCTGTAGAATTCTATATCATAAACCTTTACACCATCCTCTGTGTCAATCTTTGCTTTTACAAATGATACGCTTCCGCTTGAAAGACCTGCATGAGAAATTGCTATTTCATTAGCCTTCTCTATGCCTATATCTCCGACAGTATTATTTGACTGTGCGGCTGTTGTAGCAGGTGCGACAGTTGCTGCAGGCTGCGTCGGAGCAGTCTGTGGTGTTGTGGCGGCTACAGTACTGTTCTCTACGGCGGCGCTTGTAGCAATTTCTTTTTCTCTTGCATCTTCATCTATATCTTCAATAGCATCTGCAATATTTTCCCAGATACTGTCATCAGAATCATAATCAACTATATCTCTGATATCTATGCCCTTTTGTACAACCAGACTTGCAATCTCGCTTACTTTCATCTTGGCAAGTTCTTTTGCATCCAGAGAAGTGTCTTTAGCGGCGAGATTGAGTACAAATACCGCCTTTCCAATGGATATATTGTTTTCTGCGGCAAACTTTTTAGCATCCACAGTAGTCTTTACGGTCTGATTAATAACTGTTGCCTGTACCGAATTGGTTAAAAGAGCAGTATTTATATCATTTAATACCTCCGCCTTAACTTTGTTTGCCTTGTCTTCGTTATCATTTCTTACGGTTACCAAAATACCTGTATTGTCATTTTGGATATAACCCTTTTGAACCATTGAACCTATAAGTGCATTAACGGCAACCTTAAGCTCGGTATTCTTAAGATTCATACCGTCAATAACGGCGGCTCCGTCCTGATTTGTGGACTGAACTTCTAAAACCTTATTCTTTTTGTTTGTTACAATCTCAACTCCCGGATTTACATCGATATCTACATGTGAATCCGGAACATAGTTATTTCCGTAATACGGAACACCTACAACTCCTACTGCAAACAGCACACAAGCGGCAGCCGCCACTCCTACAAATCCCTTACCGAATATATTAAACTTCTTCTTCATTCCTTTTTCAATCCTTTCTGCGTCAACAGAAACGATATTTTCAGAAATTCTTTTAAACATATCCTCGGGAATCATTCCCGATACAGCAGTGTCGAGCTTCTTCTCAATTTCTTCTCTTTTCATCAAAAGCCCTCCTCTTCCAAGTATTTCTGCATCTTCCTGACAGTCCTGTTGTACTTTGAAAGCACGGTATTTATGGACATATCAAGTAATTCCGCTATTTCACGATTCTTAAGACCTGCCACCGCATGTAGTAAAAGTATCGTACTTTCATTATCATCCAACTTATTTATAGTTGTTTTTAGAATAATACGCTCACTGAGATCTTCCACAAAGGAAAAATCCTGTTCCGGCAAATCGTTATCATCTTCTAAACTACCCTCTTTTTTCCCGTCACGAATCTTCATAAGCGCAAAATTTCTTGCTATTGTAAATATCCATGCCATCGGTTTATCATATGAGGTGTAATCTGCTGCCTTTTGATAGATTTTCAAAAAAGTATCCTGCAAAATATCCTCTGCATCATGAGTATTCTTTGTTATTGAAAGGGCAAAGGCATATACACTTTTATGAGTTTTTTCATATAAAGTATGTAAAGCCTCCATACTTCCCTTTGCGATATCTTTTATAAGTTTATCATCCACCGTCGACGAAGCTTTTGATCCCTCCTCCAAGACCGCCACAAAATTAAGCATCTAATAATCATCCTTTCACTATATTAATGCATGAGAATATCATTTTATTGCATGCTGTTGCAAATTTTTTATTTTTTAAAAACTTTTTCTCATCAGTATTATACATAATATTGCAGTAAACATTTCCGCCGCAAAAAATGAGCTCCATACTCCTGTTATTCCGAAAATCCCCGGTAAGATAAGTGCAAATACAATTATTGCCACTATACCTCTTGATATTGCTATAAGAGAGGACTCTTTTCCTCTTCCTGTAGCACTGTAAAATCCTGCTGTAATAATATTAAATGCCGCAGGTATAAATCCTATAAAGTAAATTCTGATACCCGGAATTGCATAATTTGCCAACACATCGGAATTTTCATTGTTAAATGCGGCTATAATATTTGGAGCAAATGCCATAACCGCTGCCACCAAAACTCCCGCTATAATCATACCTACAGAAATTGAATATATATATATTTTCTTTAAGTCTTTATTTTCACCTTTACCGAAAGTTTCACTTGCTACGGGCTGTAATCCTTGTGATACACCGTTTAGCATCGCCACTCCCACCAAGGCGGAGTTTGCTATAACTCCATATGCCGCAACCGCTATATTACCTACAAGTGAAAGCAGTATAAAGTTAAATACTGTTGTTATTATTCCGTTTGAAATTTCACCTACAAATGCCACCAGGCCGAGACTGCATGATAAAATCAATTTTTTTACTGAAGGCAAATTAAAGCAAAAACGCACATTATTCTTTTTTGACAGAAAATGTACCATACAGATACTCATACTTACTATCGGTGATATTCCTGTTGCAAGTGCCGCACCTGCCATACCCATACCTACAGGGAACATAAGTATGTAATCAAATATTATATTAAAAATTCCGCTTATTAGTGTTGCCGCCATAGCAATCCTCGGTGAGTTGTCATTTCTCACAAACGCTGTAAATGTAAAGTTCAACATAAAAAACGGCGAGAAGCAAAGAATAATACGTGCATATGTGTGAGTTACATTTACTATTACTTCATCCGCACCGAAAATCTTAAGTACAACATCAGGAACAAAAATACCCAAAATTAAAAAAGGTAAGCTGAATAAGAAGCTCCAGAAAAATGAATTTGAAAAATATTTATCCGCACTGTTTTTATCACCAAGTGACTTTAATAATGTGTACTTTGTTGCAGAGCCTATTCCGATCATGGCTCCTATAGCAAATGTTATTGCAAATATAGGTAAAACAAGATTTAATCCGGTTATTCCGTTTGCTCCTTCCGCCATCGATATAAAAATAGTATCTGCCAATACATAACATGATGTACCTGTTGTAGCAAGGATATTAGGCAGAATATATCCTCTAAGTTTTTTTTCAATCATAAAAGACTCTCCTGTCGTAGTTATCGAATTATATCATAAATATTCTGTAAGCTCAATCAATGTCAAATTTATTGCATAAAAAATAGCAGTCATAGACTGCTACTTTTATATATCAAAGATGGTATTATACTAACTCAAGTAAAACTTCCATAGCCGCATCTCCCTTACGAAGACCGATCTTAACTATTCTTGTGTATCCACCCTTACGATCTGCATACTTTGGACCGTACTCATCGAAAAGCTTCTTTGCAAGGTCAACTGACTTTGTATTCTTCTTCTTTCCGGCTGCCTTTGCAGGTAACTCTGTCGGAACATATACTACAGCATTGATTTTGCTTCTTGCATGAAGTCTTGAAGGTCTGTCTTTCTTGATTTCCTTCTCCACCTCATCATAAACAGTAACTTTCTTACCGTCTACAACTTCTTTTACTCTCTTGCCGTCAGCATCTTTTCTTGCAACCTTTGCATTTACCTTTACAAGGTCGAAGTTATCCTTCTCCTTAACAGCTAATGCTATAAGCGGCTCAACAATCTTTCTGATCTCTTTTGCTCTTGCCTCTGTAGTCACAATCTTACCATGCTGTAAAAGTGCTGTAACCTGGTTTCTCAATAATGCTTTTCTCTGACTTGATGTCTTTGAAAGTTTTCTATACTTTGCCATTTTTTTCTCCTCCATAGGAAACATATATACGCTGACATTGGACTTACTATATATGTCTATTTATTCTTTTTTATGATTCTTCGCTCTCACGAAGGTGAAGTCCAAGCTCTTCAAGCTTTTGAAGGACTTCTTCTAATGATTTTCTACCCAGATTTCTGACTTTCATCATATCATCTGAAGTACGTGAACACAATTCTTCAACTGTATTGATTCCTGCTCTCTTTAAGCAGTTGTAAGATCTAACTGACAGTTCAAGTTCATCTATATTCATCTCCAGAACTTTTTCCTTGTCATCCTCTGCTTTTTCTACCATTACATCGACAGTTTTAGCGTTATCAGACAAATCTATAAACAGATTAAGGTGCTCACTCAAAACTTTGGCAGCTAAACTTACCGCCTCATCAGGTGCCAATGTACCGTTTGTAGTAACATCAAGTGTTAACTTATCAAAGTCTGTCATCTGACCTACACGTGTGTTCTCTACAAGAAGATTTACTCTTTCTACAGGGGTATAAATAGAGTCAATAGCTATCACACCTATAGGAGTATCCTCTCCTTTATTTTTATCTGAACTTACATAACCTCTACCGTTTGTTATTGTCAGTTCCATGTAGAACTTTCCTTCTGAAACTGTTGCAATAACCTGGTCTTTGTTAATGATTTCTATACTTGGATCACATTGAATATCTTCTGCAGTGATAACTCCTTCACCGTCAAAATCTATATAAGCAACCTTCGGCTCATCATCAATAGATGTATTCTTGATTGCAAGGCTCTTTACATTCATTATGATCTCTGTCACATCTTCTTTTACTCCCGGTATGGAAGAAAATTCATGCAACACACCGTCAATCTTAACCTGACTGACAGCCGATCCAGGGAGGGATGAGAGCATGATTCTTCTTAGGGAATTGCCTAAAGTTGTTCCATAACCTCTCTCCAGTGGTTCACATATGAATCTGCCGAACTTCTTATCCTCGGAAATTTCTGCAATCTCTATATTGGGTTTTTCAAAATCAAACACGAATGTCCCTCCTTTTAGATAAACTATATCTATGTCTCAAATATTTGAGACTTGGTTAATACTTCAAGGCTAAAATATTTCTATTATTAGCAAATCAGCTGATACGAAAATAAGTATCAGCTGTTAAGATTCCTATTACTTAGAGTACAACTCAACGATAAGAAGTTCGTCTACAGGAACATCAATTTCTTCTCTTGTAGGGAGGCTCTTTACAGTACCTTTTAAGTTTTCAAGATCTGCATCAATCCAAGCCGGTACAATTCTTCCGGCTGTTGACTCTACAACTTCTTTATATCTTGCAGATGATTTTGCCTTCTCTTTGATCTCTATAACATCTCCTGCCTTTACAAGGTAAGATGGAATATTTACACACTTACCGTTTACAAGAACGTGCTTATGATCAACAATCTGTCTTGTTTCTTTTCTTGTTCTGCCGAATCCCATACGGAAAACAACATTGTCAAGTCTTCTCTCTAAGAGAATCATAAGGTTCTCACCAACCTGGCCCTTCATTCTCTCAGCCTTAGCATAGTAATTTCTGAACGGTTTCTCTAATACACCGTAGATAAACTTTGCTTTCTGCTTTTCTCTAAGCTGCAAACCGTACTCGCTAAGCTTACGGCCTGCTTTTTTTGTATCTCTGTTAGACTTTTTATCTATTCCCAGAAAACCCGGCTCAAGGCCAAGTGATCTGCATCTTTTAAGAACGGGAACTCTATTAATTGCCACTTTTAGTACCTCCTATTAGACTCTTCTGCGTTTTGGTGGACGACATCCATTGTGTGGTACCGGAGTTACATCCTTAATACTTGTTACTTCTATTCCACATGCAGCCAACGCACGAATAGCTGCTTCTCTTCCTGAACCGGGTCCCTTTACCATAACATCTACATACTTAAGTCCATGTACTAAAGCTGCCTTTGCAGCAGTTTCTGCAGCCATAGATGCCGCATATGGAGTAGATTTCTTTGAACCTCTAAATCCTAGACCACCGGCACTTGCCCATGATATCGCATTACCCTGGGTATCAGTTAATGTAACAATTGTATTGTTAAATGATGACTGAATATGTGCCTGTCCGCGTTCAACGTTTTTCTTTACGCGCTTTTTTGTCACCTTCTTGGTGGACGCATTCTTTGCCATTAAACTAACCTACCTTTTTAAACTTTACTACGCTCCTGTTTTTAAAACATACAGCGAAAATTACTTTTCGAAAAAATGAATAGACTATATTATCTATTATTTCTTCTTGTTTGCTACTGTCTTTCTTGGACCCTTACGTGTTCTTGCATTTGTCTTAGTTTTCTGTCCGCGAACCGGAAGATTCTTTCTATGACGAATACCACGATAACATCCTATTTCCTGTAATCTCTTGATGTTCATAGCGATCTCTCTTCTAAGATCACCCTCTACCATCTGAGTATCGGAAATAACCTGTGCCAATTCTTTTACTTCATCGTCTGTAAGATCCTTTACTCTTGTATCAGGATTTACATTAGCCTCTTTCAAGATACGCTTTGAACTTGTAAGACCTATACCATAGATATATGTCAAACCAATCTCAATACGCTTTTCTCTTGGTAAATCAACGCCTGCTATACGAGCCATTTACCTACTTCCTCCTTATTCCTATGCAGATCAACCTTGTCTCTGCTTGTGCTTTGGGTTCTCACAAATTACTCTGATGGAACCTTTTCTCTTAATTATTTTGCATTTTTCGCAAATCGGTTTCACTGAAGATCTGACCTTCATTGTAACTCTCCTTTCATCGCTACTAATAAAGACGCCATAGTATTATAGCATTAACTACTATAATATGCAAGGTCTTATTTTATTTATCACGCCAAATGATTCTTCCTTTTGTCAAATCATATGGAGATAATTCGATAGTAACTTTATCACCCGGTAAAATTCTTATATAATTCATTCTAAGTTTACCGCTGATATGTGCCAATACCTGATGCCCGTTCTCAAGTTCTACCTGAAACATTGCATTAGGTAACTTTTCAACAACTGTTCCTTCAATCTCTATAACGTCTGATTTAGACATTTACTCCTCCACTTTTTCAAGAGATATTTTAACTTAACATCGTTAAAGTTATCACCACTGTTCTTAATATCAATAAATTCTTCACTTTTTCCAAGCCTGCTGACATGTTTTTTGTTTTTCTTCTTCGGCTTGTCAAGAGTCTTTAGTCTGCCGTCTGCAACATAGATAAAATCTTTGTCACAGTCTATGACCAAATAATGTTCTCCTCTGTCATGTCCCGTTATTGATACTACGATATCGCCTGTATTTATCATATTTTTCTTAAAGAAAGGATCTCAGGCTCACCGTCTGTTATCAAAATAGTATTTTCATAATGTGCCGCAAGCGAGTTGTCATCTGTAACAACCGTCCAGTCATCATCAAGCCATACCACTTCATCTCTTCCTGCCGTAATCATAGGCTCTATTGCAAGTGTCATACCCGGCTGTAGTTTAATTCCGCCTCTTTTCATATCAAAGTTTGGAACTTCAGGGTCTTCGTGAAGATGTGTTCCTATACCATGTCCCACAAGATCTCTTACTACGCCATATCCTCTTTCTTTTGCATAACTTCCTATTGCCTTACAGATATCATTCAGGTGATTTCCTGCAATCGCATATTTTATTCCCTCGTAAAAGCACTCTCTTGTAACCTTTACAAGTTCCTTTGCTTTTTCGCTTCCTTCGCCTATTATATGGGTTCTGGCAGCATCTGAATGGTATCCCTTCCAGATAACACCTGCGTCTAGACTCACAACGTCTCCGTCTTTTAAAATTCTTTTCTTTGACGGAATACCGTGTACAACTTCTTCATTTACAGACACACATATTGAAGCAGGATAACCGTTATAGTTCAAAAATGAGGGAACACAACCAAATGATCTTATTATTTCATCTCCGATTTTATTCACTTCATATGTAGTCATACCTGCATGTAATGCCTTTTCCAATTCTTCATGAGTTTTTGCAAGTATTATTCCCGCTTCTCTCATCAATTGTATTTCTCTGTCAGACTTTATTGTTACTGCCATTTTCATCCTCACAATCTATTCCAAAACTGCAATAATGTCTAAGAATACTTCTTCCATATCCTTTGTTCCGTCTACTGAAGTCAAAATTTTCTCATTATCATAGTAGTCTATCAAAGGCTGTGTCTGATCATGATAAATCTCAAGTCTTTTCTTTACGGTCTCCGGCTTGTCATCGTCCCTGATTACAAGTTCGTTACCGCATGTATCACATACATTTTCCGTTTTCGGTGCCGAATATACTATATGATATGTAGCTCCGCAACTTAAACAAGCTCTTCTACCGCCCATTCTTGTAATAATCGACTCATCCGGAACATCTATATTTATAGCATAATCTATTTTTTCACCAAGCTCCGATAATGCCTTTGTCAATGACTTTGCCTGAGGTATTGTTCTTGGAAAACCGTCCAGTACAAAACCGTCTTTACAGTCATCTTTATGTATCCTATCCAAAAGCATTCCTATAGTAATATCGTCAGGGACCAACTCGCCCTTATCCATATACTCTTTTGCTTTATTTCCAAGTTCGGTTTTTTCTTTTATATTTGCTCTGAATATATCGCCTGTAGATATATGCGGTATATTATACTTTTTTGCAATTCTCTTTGCCTGTGTGCCTTTTCCGGCACCGGGTGCACCTAACATAATAATTTTCATGGCGTATCTCCCCAATTTTCATTAGTAACCACGAAAAACCCCTGAAGAATATCCCCAGTGGTTTTTCGTAAGATGACTAGTCTAATAAGAATCCTCTGTAATTTCTTACAAGCATTTGTGATTCAATTGCTTTTATTGTCTCAAGGACTACACCAACAATGATGATCAGGGATGTTCCGGTAAATGAAAGTCTACTGATATTGAACAATCCTGATATTATTATAGGGATAATACAAACTATTATAAGTCCTGTTGCACCTATAATGATAATATAGCTTAAAATCTTTGAGAAGTAATCACTGGTAGGTTTTCCCGGTCTGATACCCGGTATAAATCCGCCCGATTTCTTCATATTGTTAGCTACCTCAAGTGGGTTAAAAGTAATTGATGTATAAAAATAAGCAAATAAGATAATCAAAATGATATAAACTATAAGTCCGATTGAATACTTCGGTGCTTCAGGCTTAAACCACATTGATGAATTCATATATGTTAATATCTCACCTATTATTGAACCGTTATTAATTTGCAAGAATTGGCCAATAACTATAGGTGTAGAGAATAATGAAGAAGCAAAAATAACAGGAATAACACCTGCAGTATTTACTTTAAGCGGAATATTGGATGATGTTCCGCCCACACTTCTTCTACCCTGCGTTTTGGATGAATACTGTACAGGAATCCTTCTCTCGGCGTCCTGTAAGATAATGGTGAACACTACCATTGCTACTATAAAAGCAATTATAATAACTGCGGCAACCACCATTCTTGCTACTGTCTGACCTTTTAAGAATCTAACATACAGATTGTTAAAGTCAGATGGTAATGAAGCAAGAATATTCAGAAGAAGAACAACAGAAATACCGTTTCCTACGCCGTTTTCTGTAATTCTCTCTCCCATCCACATCAAAAATGCACTACCTGCTGTCATTGTAACTACAGCTACAACTACACTCTTTATTCCAAAATGAATTAAAAGTCCCTGTCTACCGAATCCTATTGCCATGGCTGAAGACTGTAAGAGGGCTAGGGCGACAGTTAAGTATCTTGTGTACTCTACTATCTTTTTTCTACCGTCTTCACCATCCTGTTGTAATTCCTCAAGTGCCGGAATTGCAATTGTCAAAAGCTGGATTATGATAGAACTTGTAATGTATGGAGTAATGCTTAGTGCAAGCACACTCAGACTTTCAAATGAGCCTCCGGTGATTGCATTGAAAAATCCAAATGCGTCACCGGTTTGCTTTGCAAAAAAATCTTTAAAATAAGTTGTATTCACACCCGGTATCGGTAAATTACTGCCGAAGCGAATAATTACCAGCATTATAAATGTGTACAGAAGCTTCTTTCGTACATCCTTTACCTTAAATGCATTTCGGAGTGTTGTGAGCATTAGATCACCTCACAAGTTCCGCCTGCGGCTTCAATCTTAGCTTTTGCGCTTTCACTAACAGCAATATACTTGATATTGAACTTCTTTGTTAATGAACCGTTTCCTAAGAGTTTAACTCCATCTCTTGTATTTTTGATTATTCCTGCAGCTACTAATGTCTCAGGAGTAACTTCTATACCGTCCTCAAGACGATCAAGAACAGAAATGTTTACAGCTACGATATCCTTAGAGTTACGATTTGTAAATCCTCTCTTTGGGATACGTCTGTATAGTGGCATCTGACCACCTTCAAATCCAGGTCTTGTAGGTCCTGAACGCGCTTTCTGACCCTTGTGACCCTTACCGGCAGTCTTACCGTTACCTGAACCATGTCCACGGCCACGTCTGAAATTATCGCTATGCTTTGAGCCTAATGCAGGCTGTAAATTAGATAAATCCATAACTACACCTCCTTCTTTAGACTTCTTCAACTTTTACAAGATGTCTTACATGCCAGATCATGCCTCTTACAGCATCATTATCAGGCATTTCCACTGTCTTGTTTAATTTTCTTAAACCAAGCGCCTCTACAGTTGCTCTCTGTTTTGGGATAGCACCGATAGGAGACTTAACCAATGTAATTTTTAACTTTGCCATATTTTCCTCCTATTATGCTAATATTTCTTCTACTGACTTTCCACGGAGTTTTGCAATCTCCTCAGGAGTCTTAAGTGCTGCTAAACCTGCAAGTGTAGCAAGACACACATTTGTCTTGTTATTTGAGCCTAAAGATTTTGAACGGATATTCTTATATCCTGCAAGCTCCAATACCGCACGGGCAGGGCCACCTGCGATGATACCTGTACCTTCAGGTGCTCTCTTTAAAAGAACACTTGCACTTCCGAATTTTCCTGTGTAATCATGTGGTACACTGAAATTCTCATCTATTCTAACTTCAACTAATGACTTAGTTGCAGCTTCTTTACCTTTACGGATAGCCTCAGGTACCTCTCCTGCTTTTCCAAGACCGATACCGACATGACCATTACCGTCACCTACAACAACAAGAGCAGAAAACTTCATTGTACGTCCACCCTTTACGGTTTTGGATACACGCTTGATATTTACGACTCTGTCATTTAACTCCAATTTGCTTGGATCGATGATTTGTCTCTTCATGTATGTTTCTCCTCCTATTAGAATTGTAATCCTGCTTCACGGGCAGCCTCTGCCAATGCAGCAACCTTACCTTGATAGATAAATCCGCCTCTATCAAATACAACTTTGTTTATACCCTTCTCAAGTGCTCTCTTTGCAATAAGAGTTCCAACGAATGCTGCAGCATCTACATCATTTGTCTTTGAAAGCTCCGCTCTTGCACTCTTCTCAAGTGTTGAGGCACTAACTACTGTATTTCCCACTGTGTCGTCAATAATCTGAGCGTACATATGGTTGTTACTTCTAAATACAGCAAGACGTGGTCTCTCAGTTGTTCCGCTGAGACGATTACGTAATCTGTAATGCTTCTTAGTTCTAAGATCGCTTTTTGATTTTTTGCTAACCATTTACTTACCCTCCTATTATTTCTTACCGGTCTTACCGACTTTACGTCTGATAACTTCAGTAGAGTATTTGATACCCTTGCCCTTATATGGCTCAGGCTTTCTCTTGCCTCTTATTTCAGCAGCGTACTGACCAACTTTTTCCTTGTCAATACCCTGAATCTTTATGATGTTCTGTCCGTCAAGAACAGATGTGATACCTTCAGGATCTTCCATCTCTACAGGATGTGAATATCCGAGTGAAAGTACAAGCTTGTTTCCTTGCTTTGCTGCTCTATAACCAACACCGTTTACCTCAAGTACCTTCTCATAGCCTTCGGTTACACCTACTACCATGTTATGTATAAGAGTTCTTGTGAGACCGTGTAATGCCTTATTCTTCTTTAAGTCATTTGGTCTGGTTACTACAATATCATCACCTTCCTGCTTAATAGTCATTTCTACAGGTAATGCTCTCTCAAGTGTACCCTTAGGACCTTTTACAGTCACATGATTATTTTCTGCAATTGTAACAGTTACTCCTGCCGGAATTGCGATAGGCATTCTTCCAATTCGTGACATGCCGTCTTCCTCCTTAAATTTGTCGTGAGCTTTCGCTCAGGTTTTCAGGTTTATATCTTCTAATAGGCAGCCATTAAAGAAATATTTCTTTATGACTACTGCTATTAGAGTTGAAACTTAATTTATATTATTATATTCTTTCGTTGTGGCGTCCACTCGACATCGACAAACGTATATCTGCCGGTGGGTTCGACTCCACTAGCGCTCAAACTACGTTTTCGCTGAGTGTCGTGAACGACTTTCACACTAAGTTCACACTGCGTGTTCACTAAGTGTTCAATGTCTCGGGACGGGCTTTCACACTAAATTCACGCTTCGCTTCGCTCGCGTTCATTAAGTGTTCAATGCCTACCAAACGAAAGCGAGCACTTCTCCACCTACGTTAAGCTTTCTTGCTTCTTTGTCTGTGATAACGCCGTTATTTGTTGAAATAATAGCTGTTCCAAGACCACCAAGAACTCTTGGAAGCTCTTCTCTGCTTGCATATATACGTAAGCCCGGCTTTGAAATTCTCTTCAATCCACTTATTATTCTCTCGCTCTTGTTAGCTGTATACTTTAAGAATATTCTGATATCCTTGAAGTTACCATTGTCAACAAGTTCGTACTTCTCTACATAACCTTCTTCTACAAGTATGTTAGCTATTGCTATTTTCATCTTTGAGGAAGGAATATCAACTGAGTCATGTTTTGCAGTATTTGCATTTCTGATTCTGGTAAGCATATCTGCAATTGGATCGCTCATTGTCATGGAATTTTTTCCTCCTGTTTATTTTAAATGTATCTTGTATAACTTTTATTACCAGCTGGCTTTCTTAACTCCTGGAATTTGACCCTTATAAGCCAATTCACGGAAGCAAATTCTACAGATACCATACTTTTTAAGATAAGCATGTGGACGACCACAGATTTTGCATCTGCTGTATTCTCTTGTAGAGAATTTTGCCGGTCTGGCCTGCTTAATCTTCATTGAAGTCTTTGCCATGAAATCTTCCTCCTAAATTATTTGAAAAATGGCATATTGAATAATGTCAAAAGTTCTCTAGCTTCTTCATCTGTGTTTGCTGTAGTAACGAATATAACATCCATACCACGCACCTTATCAATCTTATCATACTCTATCTCAGGGAAGATAAGCTGTTCCTTAACTCCAAGAGCATAATTTCCTCTACCGTCAAATGCATTAGGATTTACACCTCTAAAGTCACGCACTCTAGGAAGAGCAAGATTTATAAGTCTGTCAGCAAACTCATACATCTTTGAACCACGAAGAGTTACCTTACAACCTATAGGCATACCCTCTCTAAGTTTAAAGTTAGCAACTGATTTCTTTGCCTTTGTAACTACCGCCTTTTGTCCGGAGATAATTTCAAGATCTCTAACTGCAGCATCTAATACTTTTGCATTATCTTTTGCTTCACCGACAGCCATGTTGATAACGATCTTATCAAGCTTCGGTACCTGCATAGGATTCTTATAGCCAAACTTCTCAATCATCTTTGCAACGATTTCGTTCTCATATGTTTCCCTTAATCTTGTCATGTTTTCCTCCTTTCCAATTAGTCGATAGCCTTGCCGGTCTTCTTAGCTACACGAACTTTTTTGCCGTCTTTTACTTCAAAACCGACTCTTGTAGCCTTACCGTCAACAACTAACATTACATTTGATATATCAATAGTTCCCTCTGTATTTACGATTCCACCGTTCTGGTTAGCCATACTTGGTTTTGTATGCTTTGTAATCATATTACAGCCTTCAACTACTACTCTGTTCTTCTTAGTATCAACCTTTAATACTTTACCTGTCTTGCCTCTATCTTTTCCAGATATGATCTTAACCATATCGTCTCTTTTGATTTTATGCACGCTAGACCTCCTTATAATACTTCAGGTGCGAGAGATACAATCTTCATGAAATGCTTCTCACGAAGTTCTCTTGCAACCGGTCCAAAGATACGAGTACCTCTTGGAGTCTTGTCATCCTTGATTATAACTGCTGCGTTTTCATCGAATCTGATGTATGAACCGTCTTTACGGCGTGTGCTATTGACTGATCTTACTACAACAGCCTTAACAACATCACCTTTCTTTACAACACCGCCTGGTGTTGCATCTTTAACGGTAGCGACGATTATATCGCCGATATGAGCATATCTTCTAGTTGAACCACCCATAACACGAATTGTAAGCAATTCCTTTGCTCCGGTGTTATCGGCTACCTTCAATCTTGTTTCCTGCTGAATCATGCCGGATACTCCTTCCTACCTAAATTATTTTGCCTTCTCAATTATCTGTACAAGTCTCCATCTCTTATCTTTTGAAAGAGGTCTTGTCTCCATAATCTTTACAGTATCGCCAATGTTACATTCATTCTTTTCATCATGTGCCTTGAACTTAACAGTCTTCTTTACAATCTTGCCATAAAGTGGATGCTTTACATGGTCTTCGATTGCAACAGTGATTGTCTTATCCATCTTATCGCTAACAACCTTGCCGATACGGGTTTTTCTAAGATTTCTCTCCACGGTTTATCTCCTTTATCTTTATGCCAATTTTGCATTCTCAGTGATAACTGTCTGAATTCTGGCAATGTTTCTACGAACTTCCTTAATTCTTGAAGTGTTATCCAACTGGCTGGTTGCATTTTGGAATCTAAGGTTGAAAAGTTCCTTCTTTGCGGAAACCAATTCCTCATTTAACTGTTCTAAGCTTTTTGACTTTAATTCGTTTACATAATTCTTAGTTTTCACTTGCTTCACCGCCTTCCAAATCAGCCTTTGAAACTATCTTACATCTGCAAGGAAGCTTATGCATTGCAAGACGAAGAGCCTCTCTGGCAACCTCTTCAGGTACGCCTGCGATCTCAAATAATACACGACCCGGCTTTACAACAGCTACCCAATATTCTGTAGATCCCTTACCTGAACCCATTCGAGTCTCAGCAGGTTTTGCTGTAACAGGCTTATCAGGGAAAATCTTTATCCAAACTTTACCACCACGCTTGATATAACGAGTCATAGCAACTCTGGCAGCCTCTATCTGGTTTGACTTTATCCAACAAGGATCAAGGGATACTAAACCATACTCACCATAAGTGATCTTATTGCCTCTTAAGGCCTTTCCGGCCATAGAACCTCTAAACTGTTTTCTACGCTTTACTCTCTTAGGCATTAACATATTATTTTACGCTCCCTTCCTGTGTTTTTCTTTGAGGAAGCACCTCACCGGTATATATCCAAACCTTAACACCAACTTTACCGTATGTTGTGTTTGCCTCAGCAAAACCATACTGAATGTCAGCTCTTAATGTCTGAAGAGGAATTGTACCCTCTGAATAGAACTCTGTACGAGCCATGTCGGCACCGCCAAGACGTCCTGAGCAGCTTGCCTTGATACCAAGTACTCCTGCCTTCATACTTCTTGACATTGTTGACTTCATTGCTCTACGGAATGAAATACGGTTCTCAAGCTGTGTAGCAATGCTCTCAGCTACGAGCTGTGCATCTCTGTCAGGTCTCTTGATTTCTTTGATATCAATGAATACTTTCTTATCTGTAAACTTTGATACTTCCTTCTTTAATTTCTCAACTTCTGCACCCTGCTTACCGATAACAACACCCGGTCTTGCAGTATGAAGTATTATTCTAACTCTGTCTGAAGCACGCTCTATTTCAATATCTGATACGCTTGCTGAATAAAGCTTGTTCTTTAAGAACTTTCTGATATTGTAGTCTTCTACTAAACAATCAGCGAAATCCTTATCAGCGTACCATCTGGAGCTCCAGTCTTTTATAACACCGACTCTAAGTCCATGTGGATTAACTTTCTGTCCCATTTTCGCGTCTCCTCCTATCTTTCATCTAAGACCACTGTGATATGGCTCATTCTCTTCTCAATACGATAAGCTCTACCCTGTGCTCTTGGCTTAATTCTCTTCATTATAGGGCCATCACTTGCATAACACTCTGCAATATATAATTTAGAAGGATCTAAATTGTTATTGTTCTCAGCATTAGCTACTGCCGACTCTACTAATTTCTTGATAACACTTGACGCATATCTTGGGCTATACATAAGAATACCCAAAGCCTCACCAACATTCTTTCCTCTGATCGCATCAAGCACGAAACATGCTTTCTGAACAGGTACTCTGGCATATGAGAGCTTAGCTGATGGTCTGGTGTCCTTAACTGCATTTCTTTCTCTTTTAATCTGGGATCTATGTCCTTTTGCCATTTAAAAAACCTCCTTTCAACCCTCTCTTATCTTGAAGCTTTCTTATCGTCAGCTTTATGTCCTTTGTAAGTTCTTGTTGCAACGAACTCACCAAGCTTATGTCCTACCATATCCTCGGTAACATATACCGGAACATGCTTTCTTCCATCATGAACAGCAATAGTATGACCTACCATCTGTGGGAAGATTGTTGAACGGCGTGACCATGTTTTAATAACACTCTTGTCGCCGGTCTGATTCATTGCATCAACTTTCTTTAATAAACTTGCATCTGCAAATGGTCCTTTTTTAAGTGAACGTGACATTTATCTTTCCTCCTTTATTTAGTAGCGGCCTTACCGTCTCTTCTTCTGATGATCAACTTATTAGACTGTTTCTTCTTGTTTCTAGTCTTAAGACCAAGAGCCGGCTTGCCCCAAGGAGTAGATGGACCCGGACGACCAATTCCGGTTTTACCTTCACCACCACCGTGTGGATGGTCATTAGGGTTCATAACAGAACCACGAACTGTAGGTCTTATACCCATGTGACGCTTTCTTCCGGCTTTACCAAGCTTAACAAGTGAATGCTCACCGTTTCCAACCACACCGATAGTAGCTCTGCAAATGATTGGAACCATTCTCATCTCACCTGATGGAAGACGAAGAGTTGCATACTTACCTTCTTTTGCCATAAGCTGTGCCACATTTCCTGCTGAACGAACAAGCTGTCCGCCCTTTCCAGGATAAAGCTCGATATTGTGAATCTGAGCACCTACAGGAATCTCTGCAAGTGGTAAACAGTTTCCAACTCTTGCCTCTGCACCTGAACCGCTTACGATTGTAGCTCCGACCTGAAGTCCTTCAGGAGCAAGTATATAAGCCTTTGCACCATCTGCATATGCGATAAGCGCAATATTAGCTGTTCTGTTTGGATCATACTCTATAGCAACAACTTTTGCAGGAACTCCGTCTTTAGAGTTTCTCTTGAAGTCGATGATTCTGTATTTTCTCTTTGCACCGCCACCGCGATGTCTTACTGTTATTTTACCCTGATTGTTTCTTCCTGAGTTCTTCTTAATTGGTGCCAATAATGACTTCTCAGGAGTACTCTTTGTGATTACACTAAAGTCCAAACCTGTCATGTTTCTTCTTGACGGTGTATATGGACTATATTTCTTTATTCCCATTTTTTTCTCCTTCTTGTGCTACGCACTTTATCACGGCAGGATGCCGTATAATATATCCCGATCATTTCGGGAAAGCAACTTTTGTTGCTTTATAAGCCCTGGAACAACTCGATCTCTTTGCTATCCTCTGTAAGCCATACAATAGCCTTCTTAACTTTTGCAGTCTTACCTGTTGTCATTCCTCTTCTTCTTGTCTTTCCATCCTGGTTCATAGTATTTACTTTTGAAACCTTAGCGCCGTCAAACATCTTCTCAACTGCTTCTTTGATCATTGTCTTGTTTGAGTCAGGATGTACAAGGAAAGTATATTTCTTCTCTGTCATGCCGAGCATGCTCTTCTCTGTAATAACCGGCTTAAGTATTACGTCATAGTATTGAATATTTGCCATTACGCATATACCTCCTCTATAGTCTTAACAGCGTCCTTTGAAGCAACCACTGTGTTGTACTTTAAGATATCATATACATTGATAGTCTTAGGTGAAGCAGCCTTAACACCGTATATATTTCTAACAGAAAGTACAGTGTTCTTCTCATTCTCAGCACATACAACAAGCGCCTTCTTAACATTTAAGTTATTTAAAGTCTGCTGCATTTTCTTTGTCTTAATCTCGCTCATTGCGAAATCATCAACAACGATGAACTTGTTCTCAAGAACTCTGCTTGTAAGAGCACTCTTAAGAGCAATTCTCTTCTCTTTTTTATTTAAGTTGATTGTATAATCTCTTGGAGTAGGTGCGAATACAACACCGCCACCCTTCCACTGAGGTGATCTTGTTGAACCCTGACGTGCATGTCCTGTACCTTTTTGCTTCCAAGGCTTTCTTCCACCACCACTAACTTCGGAACGGGTCTTTGCCTTTTGTGTTCCCTGACGCTTGTTTGCCAACTGTGCAACAACTGCCATATGAACTAAATGCTCGTTAACATTAACTCCGAACACAGCATCATTTAATTCTATACTACCTACTTCTTTTCCTTCAATATTAAATACTGATATATTAGCCATTTGTGTTCCTCCTTTCTGTTAGTTATTTCTTCTTAACAGTTTCTTTTAATGTTATTAGAGCCTTCTTTGAACCCGGCATTGAACCCTTTACAAGGATAAGGTTCTTATCTGCATCAACTCTTACGATTTCAAGATTCTGTGTAGTTACCTTCTTTGCACCCATATGTCCAGGCATTCCTTTGCCCTTAAATACATGGCTTGGATCTGAAGATGAACCGTTTGAACCCTGATGACGGTGGAACTTAGAACCGTGACTCATAGGTCCTCTTGACTGTCCATGACGCTTAATAGCACCCTGGAATCCTTTACCCTTTGAGATAGCAGTTGCATCAACCTTATCTCCTGCAGCGAAGATATCTGCTTTGATTTCAGCCTTTGGAGCATACTCTGATGCATTCTCAAACTTGAACTCTCTGATAAATCTTCCGGCAGCAAAAACTTCTCTCTTCTTGTCACCGTTCTCTACAACAGTCTTCTCAACTCCTGCCTTAGCAAGGTGACCTGCCTTAGCCTTATTAACCAACTTTGTACGGATCTGTCCATATGCAACCTGAACTGAATTGTATCCGTCATTTTCCTCTGTCTTAACCTGTGTAACAACACATGGTCCTGCAAGAAGAACTGTTACAGGTATTAACACACCGTTCTCATCGAAAATCTGTGTCATACCGACTTTTTTAGCAAGTATTGCCTTCTTCATTAATATACCTCCTGGTTTATTCTACAGCGGAGCACTATGTGCTCATCCTAGAGCAGGATTAACGCTATTTAGCGGATTATCTACTCTTCATTTTGATGTCTATGTTCACACCTGCAGGCATTTCCAATCTGGAAAGTGCATCAACAGTCTTCTGTGATGGTGCAATGACATCAATCAGTCTCTTGTGTGTTCTCTGCTCGAACTGCTCACGAGAGTCTTTGTACTTATGTACAGCTCTAAGGATAGTAACCACTTCCTTCTTTGTTGGTAGTGGAACAGGTCCTGAAACAGCTGCTCCTGTCTTCTTTACAGTATCAACAATTCTTGCAGCACAGCTGTCAACTAATTGATGATCATAAGCTTTTAATGTGATTCTCATTACCTGATTTGCCATAAAAAAAGCCGCCTCCTTTTCAATCTTTATAAAAGAAATTGACAAGCGGTGACTGTACACTCTTCCGTGCGTGTCATAGTGACTAACCCACGAAAATACTCAATATGAGATGCTGTTTGTACAGTGACTTGTCGCCAGTTTTTGCAACATGACCTTCGCTCCACATAAAACCCGTAAACGGCAACCTATGCTTCTCAGCTATCAATGTCACAGCCATACTAGGATAGCATAGATAAAAAGCGATTGCAAGCACTTTTTTATTTTTTTTATTTTTATTTCACAGCTTTTATAGTATTTTCGTGAGTTATATTTTAATACATCTAATCGAAGTTTTTTCTTAAGTTATGCTGCTCCATAAACTTTAATATGGCAAATGCCATAAAACTGTTTATAGGAAGCAAAATCATGTTTTTTACCATTCTCATCGGCAAAATAGCAAAGAAGGCTTTTCCGTATAATATATTGAGCCAAAGTGTACCAAGCAATATATTACATAAAAAGCTTACCAAAACTTCAGCCACCAATATCCTTGTTATAGAAACAGGCTTTTTATATAGAACACTTCCATATATAAGACCTGCTATAACAGCATTAAATGTAAATCCCGGAAAGAAAGGCCCGGTAGGCTTTATCATATATTTTACAATATCGGTAATTGCGCCGAATATACTTCCGACTATCGGTCCGAACAGATAGCCTATACTTACAGTTGTTAATGAAGAAAATCCTACTTTCAGGAAATTACCGATAGGAACGGTAAACGCACCCAGTATAATTGACAGTGCAACAAACATTGCAACTGTAGTAATTGTCTTTACCTTTTTTAATTCATTATATGAAAATAAAAAAATCTCTTTTATATCTCCCATATCCAATCCTACTTTCTAACTGCACCGCTATCCAAAGCGGCTTTCTTTACCGCCTCGGCTACAGCCTTTGCTACAGACTTATCAAGTGCGGAAGGTATAATATTTTCCGCATTAAGATCCTCAGGTTTTATATACTCTGCAATAGCCTTTGCCGCCGCCTTTTTCATATCATAGTTAATATCTCTTGCACCTGCATCCAGCGCACCTCTGAAAATCCCGGGGAATGCAAGTACATTGTTGATTTGATTCGGTCTGTCGCTTCTTCCGGTTCCCATTACAGCTACACCGGCTTTTATTGCATCGTCATATGAAATCTCCGGATTCGGATTTGCCATAGCAAAGACTATCGGATCCTTTGCCATTGTCTTTATCATATCTTTTGTAAGGATATTTGCTACGGAAACTCCTATAAACACATCCGCACCTACAAGCGCATCGGAAAGATTGCCTCTCATATCTTCCTTATTGGTTACGGTACAAAGCCATTTTTTATGATCCTTTATCCCCTCTGCTCTGTCATTATATAATATACCGAATTCATCACAGGCTATTATATTCTTTACACCCGACTCCAAAAGCATTTTGATAATTGCCGTGCCGGCGCTTCCCGGTCCGTTTAAAACAACCTTTATTTCGGACATTTCTTTTTTTACAAGCTTAAGTGCATTTATAAGTGCCGCTGTGACAACTATTGCAGTACCGTGCTGATCGTCATGAAAAACCGGTATCTCAAGTTCTTTTTCAAGTCTTTCTTCTATTTCAAAGCATTTAGGTGAGGCAATATCCTCCAAGTTTATTCCTCCGAAGCATGGTGCAATATTCTTTACAGTCTTTATAATCTCCTCGGTATCCTTTGTATCTATACATACAGGAAATGCATCCACATCTCCGAACTCCTTAAACAGTATTGCCTTACCTTCCATTACAGGCATGGCAGCCTTCGGACCGATATCTCCAAGTCCCAGTACAGCTGTTCCGTCTGAAACCACCGCCACAAGATTTTTCTTTGCCGTATACTTCCATACATTTTCAGGATCATTTGCAATCTCTCTACAAGGCTCTGCCACTCCCGGTGTATATGCAGTGCTTAAATCATCTCTACTGTTTATTTTTATTTTACTTACAACGGCAACCTTACCTCCATTTTCCTCATGTAATTTTAAAGCTTCTTTACTATAATCCATATTACCACCTTTATAAAAAGTCTTATAAAAATTCTTTGATGTATTCTAGCATAAAAAGACTTACTTTTCCATTTTATAGGAAGAATTTTAAAACTTTCTATGCAATGTCCAATTTTATCCCTTTATATCCGATTTGATACTATATTTTTAATGTAAAATATTTTTGCATTAAAAAAACTGCATGAATTCCTCATACAGTTTAATGCCGGTGGCGAGACTCGAACTCGCACACCCTTTCGAATAACAGATTTTGAGTCTGTCGCGTCTGCCATTCCGCCACACCGGCTCATTACTTGACAATATTAGCATATGAGCGCAATATTTGCAAGTAATTTTTTCCTGTTTAATCCTTTCTTCCGGCAAAACAAATATAGCCCAGTTCCTTTTTATTATCCATCATAAAGTTACGCATTCTCTGAAAATACTCTTTATTAAATTCCTGCAGTCCCGTTTTTATAATACTTAATGCCTCAAATATTCCCTCATCTTTCATCATTCCCGGTATACTCATAAGCGTCATAGGTCCTATTTTCTTTTCTACTTTAAATCCCGATCTTTCAAAGCAGCCTTCCCAGCCATCACTTAAGAGTGGCTCGACATTTACATTTATAGCTCTGCTAAGACCGACTCTCAGCTCCTTTGCTCTGTCTAAATCCTCTGTAATTAATACAACATCCTGGGTTAGGACCAGTCCACCGGGTTTTAGTACTCTGTAGTACTCTTTTAGAGCCTTCTCCTTTTGCTCACCCAAAAGCATTGTAAGCATAGCTTCATTGATTACCACATCAAAGCTCTCGTCATCAAAAGGGAGGGCAAATGCATCTCCACATATAGCTTTTGCTCTGTTCTCTAAACCGTTTTCTTTTATTTTTCTATTTGCTTTTTCAATTGCTTTCTCATCAAGGTCTACGCCTACTATATCACATCCATACTTATTTGCTATATGTACCAAATTAGTTCCCATATTACAGGCCACTTCCAAAACCTTTGAGTCATTCTTAATATTTGCTTTTTCAAGCAGCCAATTGGTTGCCTCTATACCACCCGGTCTAAGTCTCGTTTTGCCGATTCTTGCCAGAAATTCATGTCCTTTTTCTGCCATAATGATCCTCCTTATTAAAATAATATAATCTTAGTTAGGTTTATCTAACTAAGATTATACCATATCTTTTTAATATTAAACAGAGAATTATTATATTCTATAATATGTAGTTTAAATATTTTCCATATTTATCTTTGTATTCTTATATAATACAAGGCTAAATATTACACAGATTAATTCAGTTACCAAAAATGCGCTCCATATTCCTTTTAGCCCTAATGTCTTTGAGCCGATAAACATTACCGGAACCAGTACCAAAAGTTGTCTGCAAAGATTTATCAATATGCTTTTGCCTACATTCTTTGTGGACTGCATATATGATGCAATCATTGTGGTAATTCCAACAAATACATAGCTAAGACTCATTATCCTGATACCAAAAATTCCAAACTCAAACATCTCTTTCGGAGGATTAAAGGTCAGCAATATATTTTTTGTAAAAGTCCAAAGCATTACTATACTGAATGATGTAAGTATTATTGCAACAATTGTGCCTATCTTTAGACTCTCCTTTAATCTGTCCTCTCTTTTTGCACCGTAGTTATAGCTCATAACAGGTATACAGCCCTGTATAAGTCCGTTTAATGTCATTATTACCATCTGCTGTATCTTAAAATACGCTCCAAAAAAAGCTATCGCAATCTCCGAATATTGTTTCAAAAAGAGATTTGTATTATATACCATTGCCGCACCAAGCACATTCATTATAAAAGACGGGAAACCCACTACAAAGATATCCCTTATATGATTAAACCGAAGTATAAAGTATTTTAAACCGAGTTTTACCTTTTGCTTTTGGAATATCAATACCAAAAATGCCAAAATAGTCGAGACAGTATATCCCATAACTGTTGCAATAGCAGCACCTTTCACTCCCATCGGTTTAAATCCGAAGTATCCGAATATAAGTATAGGATCAAATATAAGATTGGTTAATACGCCCGCTATTTGAAAGCACATAGGTGCCAGCATATTTCCGGTTCCCTGCAATACTTTTTGTATACAAATATGTACTGCACATGGAATTGCCATAAATACACATATATCCATATACTCCAGTGCCAAACCAATAGTCTCCGGATCACTTGTAAATGAAAGTATAAATTCCTTCATAATGTTCATTGTTATAAAGGTTACAAAACTGCTCACAACAAAAGACACTATTATTCCATTGGCCACTATCGTATTAGCCTTTTCCTCATCCTTTTCCCCGAGGTATTTTGCAACCAGTACACTGACTCCTACTCCAATCCAAATAGCTATAGCAATATAAAGTGTAGTAATGGGGAAAATTATGGATACGGCGCTTAATGATTTCTCGCTGACACATGATACAAATATGCAATCCAGGAGATTGTATGAATACTGCATACACATAGAAATAAGAGGAGGTATGGACATCTTTAAAATAAGAGATTTTATAGGTTCGACCTCCATTTTATTTTTCACAAGAACTTCTTCCATATCTCCTCCTTAATTTTTAAAACTGTAAATAAACAAAATCAGGGGTAGCATAAGCCACCCCATATTCAAATTTTCCAAGGAATTACTATAATGTAAACTCTCCCGATTCTATGCTTGAAACAAGTGCCGGTATAATTTCTTTTAAATCACCTACGATACCATAATCACAAATATCAAATATAGGTGCATTTTTATCTGTATTTATTGCAACAATATACTTCGATTCGCTCATTCCCGCCAAATGCTGTATAGCCCCCGATATACCGCAGGCAATATATAAATCAGGTCTGACAGTAGTTCCTGTCTGTCCAACCTGGTGAGATGAGTCTATCCATCCTGCATCCACACAGGCACGTGATGAACCCACTTCACCGCCTAGAGCTTTAGCAAGACTTTCAATCAATGCAAAACCGTCTTTATTCTTGATACCTCTACCGCCTGATACAATAATCTTTGCATCTGTCAAATTTACCCGTTTTTGATCATGTTCAATTGTTCCGATAAGTTTTGATCTTATATCTTCTTCTTTCAACTCGGGTATGATCTTTTCAAAACTTGCATTTGACTTTTCAATTTTCTTTGCCCTTGCCATCACTCCCGGCCTTACGGTTGCCATCTGTGGTCTGTTTTTAGGACAAATAATTGTAGCCATAATATTTCCACCAAAAGCAGGTCTTGTCATAAGAAGCTTCTTATCTTCCGCGTCAACCTCCAGTCCTGTGCAATCGGCAGTAAGTCCGGTTCCAAGCCTTGCGGCAAGTCTCGGCCCTATATCTCTACCTATAGAGGTTGCACCAACCAAAAGAACTTCCGGTTTTCTTTTTTTCACTTCTTTTGAAAGTACCTCCACAAATCCCAAAGTGGAAAAATCTTTCAAGAGTTCATGTTCCACATAGTATACTATATCGACATCATACCCTACAAGCACCTTTGCAGCCTCTTCTATATTATAGCCCGGCACAATTACTGCAAGTTTTTTCCCAAGGTCATTTGCAAGTTTTCTGCCCTCACCCATCAGTTCCAATGTTATAGGCAAAATTTTTCCGTTTACAGTTTCTGCAAGTACCCATACATCATTATAGTCATTAAGATTAATGTCTTGATTTACCTTTGCTCTTTCCACTACTTGGCACCTCCGGACTGTATCAATTTATTCTCATATAGCTTTGTCAAAAGAAGTTTGGCTTTTTCCATGGCCGTATTTCCTTCTATAAACTCACTATGCTTTTCTTTTACAGGCACGAATGAACGATGTACATTTGTTGGAGAACCTTTGATACCTATCTGAGTTTCATCCACATTCAAGTCATCAAAGGTAAGGATCTTCACCAATTCTTCATCACCCTCATAAGCTTTAAAGATTCCTTTCACACTTGGATATCTTGCAGTGTTAAGTTCTTTAATAGCTGTGATAAGAGCAGGAAGCTTTACTTCAAATTCATAGTCTTTTGACTCACAAAATCTTTTTACTCTGACCGCACCGTCTTTTAGTTCCAACTCCTTTGCATATGTAACCTGTGGTATATTAAGAAACTCTGCTATCTCCGGTCCAACCTGAGCAGTATCACCGTCTATAGCCTGTCTGCCACATATAATCAAATCATAGTCGCCTATTTTTTCTATAGCAGCCGCCAAAATGGTTGCTGTAGCCCAAGTATCGGATCCACCGAATTTTCTGTCACTTATAAGATAAGCGCTGTCAGCTCCCATAGCAAGAGCTTCAAGTATTGCTTCCTTTGCCTGCATAGGTCCCATACTTACTACAACGACCTTAGCACCCTTTTCATCCTTTATTTTTAATGCCGCCTCAAGTGCATTCTTATCATCAGGATTTATTATACTTTCCACTCCGTCTCTGATAAGTGTTTTTGTTTCAGGGTTGATTTTGACTTCACTTGTATTTGGCACCTGCTTTATACATACAATGATCTTCATATTACCCCCTATTTCAGCACTTCTCTGGCTATAACAACCTTGTGAATCTCTGAAGTACCTTCATATATTTCCGTTATTTTTGCATCTCGATACATTCTCTCTAATGGATAGTCTCTCATATATCCATATCCTCCATGTATCTGTAACGCCTTATCTGTTACTTCAACAGCCACCTTTGATGCATTAAACTTTGCAATAGCAGCCTCTTTTGTATACGGCATACCGCTTACTTTAAGGCTTGCCGCTCTATATGTCATCCATCTTGCACACTCAACCTTTGTAGCCATCTCCGCAATATACCATTGTAAGCCCTGCAATGAGGAAATAGGTCTGCCAAATTGTACTCTTTCTTTTGTGTACTTTATGCTTTCATCCAATGCACCTGCCGCAATTCCAACAGCCTGTGCCGCAATTCCTATTCTTGCACCGTCAAGTGCAGTCATTGCAATTTTAAATCCCTTACCGAGCGGTCCTATAAGATTATCCTTAGGTACCCTGCAATTATCAAATATAAGCTCCGCTGTCTCGGATCCGTGAAGTCCCATCTTATCTTCTATCTTACCTATTGAAAATCCCGGAGTTCCACGCTCCACGAGTATACAACTAAGTCCCTTGGTCTTTAATTCAGGTGATGTAAGAGCAAATACCAATACATACTTTGCCAATCCTCCACCTGTTATAAAGCATTTTGTACCATTTAGAACATACTCTTGTTTACTCTCATCAAATATAGCGGTTGTCCTTGCACTTCCGGCATCAGATCCGGCATTTGGCTCGGTGAGGGCAAATGCCCCCAACTCGCCTCCTGAACATACTACCGGCAAATATTTTTGCTTTTGTTCTTCAGTACCGAATTTTCCGATTACTGAAGCAAATATAGTATGTATTGAAAGTGTAGCTGCAGTAGAACCGCAGTATTTCGCTATTTCTTCCACAGCAATTATCTTTTCGATATCGCTGCCTCCGCTTCCTCCATATTTTTCTTCAGTTCCTATACCGGTTAATCCCATCTTGGTCATCTCCAAAAATAAATCTTTTGGAAACTTTCCGCTTCTATCTATTTCTTCAGCTCTTGGTTTTACCACATTTTCACTGAAGTCGGCTACAGTTTTTCTCAGCATCAACTGTGCTTTGGAAAAATTAAAATCCATTTCTTTTCCTCCACTAGATTACGCCTTCTTCTTTTAATTGTTTCAATGTTTCATCATCAAAGCCGTAAACCTCTTTATTATGTTGTCCAAGTAGCGGTGCCGGAGCATCTACGCTTCCCGGTGTTTCGCTAAGTTTTATAGGACAACCCTGTATATACATATCACCGATAGTAGGATGCTCAACATGTACCATCATCTCTCTTGCTTTGAAATGTGGATGTTCTATCGCTTCCTTCATATCAAGTATCTGTCCGCAAGGTATTCCTACCTCTTCAAACATACTCTCTACTTCCGCCTTACCTCTTTGCTTTACCCAATCCACAATTATCTCATGTAAACCGTCATTGTAATTTTTAATTCTGAGATCATTGGTTGCAAATTTTTCATTTGTAACAAGGTCCGGTCTGCCTATTACATCACAGAATACCTTAAACAGCTTATCTGTACCTACTCCAAGTGCTATATATCCGTCCTTTGCCTCATATACATTGAATGGTGAAACTGTAGCATCAATATTTCCCTGTCTCTGAGGTATAATTCCCTTAAGGGTTGTATAGATTATTGCATTTTCAAGCAATGTGAATATAGTATCTGCCATAGCCACATCTACCTGCTGACCTTCACCGGTTACATTTCTTCTGTAAAGAGCCATAAGTACACCGACGCAAAGATAAATTCCTGTAACATTATCGGCTACCGATACACCGCATTTTACAGGAGGAGCATCTGTATAACCTGTAAGATTTATCATACCGCCCAGAGCCTGTGCAACGATATCATAGCACGGTCTGTTTGAGAAAGGTCCATACTGTCCGAAACCGCTACCTGAAGCATAAATTATTCTTGGATTTATCTTCTTTAATGTCTCATAGTCAACTTGTAATTTCTTTGTTACTCCAACTCTGAAGTTTTCTACCACCACATCAGCCTCTCTGACAAGGTCATAGAAAATCTCTCTTCCTTTTTCAGTCTTTAAGTTAAGAGTAACTCCTTTTTTATTTCTGTTTATAAATGCATAAAATCCGCTCTCACCGCTATTGTCATCCATTGGAGGCCAATATCTTGACTGATCACCTGTAAGAGGCTCTATCTTTATAACCTCAGCACCGTTGTCTGCTAAAAGTGCGGTACAGAAAGGACCGTTATATGCATGTGTAAGGTCAAGAACTTTCAACCCCTCAAGCGCTTTTGCCTTCTTTTTCTCCTTTTTTTCCGGAATAATATATTCAAAAATACATACGGTTGAAAGAGGAGGATCTTCCAAAACATCTATAGAGCTTTCAAACTCAGGCTCCTCAGGGATAACCGCAACCTTAAAAGAACGTACTTCTATAATTGCTCTTCCGTTTTCTTCACCCAAAAGTCTCGCCTTATACTCCATATAATCTCCGGCAAAACATGGCACAAACAATCTTACTTTTCTTACCTTTGCACATCTGCTCTGATTTCCATAAACCTTGGTCATCAATCTGTTTGCGGTATCTTCCATCAAAGTAATGGATCTGGCTCCGTTTACAACTCCTCCACCGTAGAAAACATCTCTATCGGACATTCTATATCTTAATGTAACTTCAGTACTCATAATACCCCCTATTAAAGCTCAAGTTCTCTCCAAGGATCAATAACTTCACCACTTGGCTGATTTCCACGTTGTAATTCTTTCTTTACTACAAGTACTACAGTACCTTCAGTAATCAATTTTGGAGGATCAAAATAATACATATCTCCGGGATTTGCATCTTTGATACCCATTCTGTAAGCAGGTGTTGCAACCTTATATGTACTTATTCTACAGGTTCTTGATGTATTTCCCACCTTTAGCATCTCTGCTCTAAAATTAAGTTGATCACCTACATACGCATCTTCATACAGTTCAACATCTGTATATCCAAGGCACAAAGATTCATCACCGTCATTTAATATCATCAACTCTGTTTCAACATCACCGATAAAATCAAACTGTCTTCCAAACGGTATTTTTCCGTCTACATTGTTTGCATCGGCAGTTGTCATATTGTAATTTAATTCCGCTACTTTTCTAACACTCATTTCACACCTCTGTTCTACTGTAATATTGGGGCCAAAATATTTGACCCCAACACTTAAATCATATTATTGAGCATCACACTTCAATACTGCATTCAAAAGTACACTGGCACCCTTTGTACACTGCTCAACCGGTGTAAACTCCTCTTCGCAATGTGAGTGTCCGTCCTTTGAAGGTACAAATATCATTGTAGTAGGCATCATATAGCTTACAAACTGTGCATCATGTCCTGCACCTGAGTTAATTCTCTGATTTGAATATCCGAGCTCATTTACAGCTTCTGTTACATAACCTACCAGCTCCTCATCATAGTAAACTGTATCTCGTGACCATGCCCTCTCATAACCTGTAGTACAGCCTACTATTTCCTTCGGCATATTCTTTATTACTTCAACAACCTGCCCTATAACCTTAGGATCCTCATGTCTTGCATCAATCGAGAACTCTACAAAATCAGGAATAACTGTATGTACATTTGGATGACATACTATCTCACCTGTGGTATATACTAGTGCCTTATCAAGCTTATCAAGCTCATCATGAAGATACTGTAAAAGCTTTGCAGCTGCATATAATGCATCTTTTCTATATGGCATAGGAGTTGTTCCTGCATGATCTGACTGTCCGAACGCTTTGATTCTGTAGTTTATCATTCCAAGAACACAGGTAACTATTCCGATATCATTCTTTGCAGCCTCAAGGATAGGTCCCTGCTCAATATGAAGCTCGAACATTGCCTTATAATCCTTAGGATTTAATCTGTTTGCTACATCTCCCTTATAGCCGCTTGCTTCAAGAGCCTCTTTAAATGTCTTATTCTTATCAAGGACTGAAGTTGATGCAAGCATATCCTCATGCTTAAATTTCTTTCCAATCTCTTCAGGTAAGTAATCATTACAGATAACTCCTGATGACATCATAGCAGGTGGATATAAAGATCCTTCCTCATTTGTCCAAATCATTGCTACGAGATTGTGCTTATGAGGTATCTTTTGCTCTGCAACAGTTTCCAAAACTTCCATAGCTCCCATTACACCTAAGATACCGTCATAGTTTCCACCATTTCTTACTGAATCTGAATGTGAAGCCATAACAATTGCAGGAAGTGTAGGATCACTACCCTCTAATGTTGCATACATATTTGCCATATCATCGGTCTTAATCTTTGCACCGATAGCTTCCATTCTTTTCTTGAATTCAGCTCTTGCCATAAGATTTTCTTTTGAAAGAGAATATCTTGTGATACCTCCATGTCCTGCATCACCAAACTGACTCATGGTTTTAATCTTATCCGCCATTCTATCTTCGCTACACTTATACATATTACCCCCTATTAAAACAATATATTCTTCATAAATTCATACTGCCACTACCTATATATAAAGCAGTGACAGTAAAATACAATCATTAATACTTTAACTTCTAGGTACTCTCTTTACGAATCTACCCATTCCGGGCTTTCCTACAAAATCTCCGTTGTCATAGACAAGCTGTCCTCTAAGGAATGTCTTTACAGGATATCCATGAAGTTTCTTACCTTCCCATATTGTGTGGTCATAGTCGGAATGCATATTATTTACACTTATTGTAAAATCCTTATCCCTGTCATAAATAACTATATCCGCATCATTTCCTACTCTGACTCCGCCTTTCTTTTCACATCCGAAAATTCTTGCCGGATTTGTTGAGCAAAGAGCAACAGCCTGTGAAAAAGTAATTTTACCGGAGTTAGCGGCATCAAGCATATATGGATACATGTTTTCAAGGCCCGCACATCCGTTTGGGATCTTTGTAAAGTCGTCAATTCCCCAATCTTTTTCATAACTTTGGAACGGACAGTGATCTGTTGCAACAACATCAATCTGATTTTTCTTTATAGCTTCCCAAAGAGCCTGTCTGCTTTCCTCTCCCTTTATTGGAGGTGAGCAGACAAAGTTTCTTCCGTCCTCTCTCTTATATACCTCACATGTGAACTCAAGATACTGTGGGCAGGTCTCCACATAAATAGGTACTCCCTCTTTCTTGCCCTCTATACATGCCTCAAGGCCTTCCTTGTCAGCCATATGAACAATGTAGAGCGGTGCATCCAAATGCTTACACCAATGCAGAGCTCTTCTGTCGGCTTCAGCTTCAACAAACTCCTGACGTGCCAGATAGTGATACCAAGGACTTAAGTTTCCTTCTTTTTTGAACTTAGCCTCAAAATAATCTATCATATCGGAATTCTCTGCATGAACATTTACCAATGCTCCAAGTTCCTTTGCTCTAAGAAGTAAAGTCGCAAACATTCCGTCATCTACCATCATTCCGGCTTTTTTGTATACCATGAAGCATTTGTAAGAAGTAATACCTTCTTTAACGGCTTCTTCCATCTCTTCAAGTATCTGACCGTCATTAAAGTCTGTAATTATACAATGAGATGCCCAGTCCACACACGCTTCTTTTTCAAGTATGGCTTTTTTGGAATTTACCAAATCCATAATGGTGCCGCCTTTTCTCTGAACCGGATAGTCAAATATTGTAGTAACACCTCCACAGGCTGCGGCTCTGGTACCTGAAAGGTAACTGTCGGCAGATATTGTTCCTCCAAAAGGCATAGCAAGATGAGTATGCACATCCAATGCTCCCGGAAGTACAAGCTTTCCCGTAGCATCCACTACTTCCTTTGCATCCATATCAAGATTCATTCCCATCTCAACAATCTTACCGTCTTTTACACCCACATCACATGGGAACATATCTGTTGCTGTAACTACCACACCACCTTTAATAATTAAATCTAACATAAATCAACCCCCCTGATATATTATAGATAACTATTACTTTCCTTTAAATTAATTGTATGATTATCATTCTTATTCTTATATACAAGTTTACCCGGTGTTATACATTGCATTACCGGACAAACATTTAAGCAAAGATGACATCCTACACATTTATCTTCATTTATTGTCGGAACTCTGCTTGCATAGTCATATTCAATAGCCTGGTGAGCCGCATCAAAGCATGATACATAGCATCTTCCACATCCGACACATTTTTCTTTATCGATCTGAACCAGTATCTTATATGATCTATCCAAATCATCAGCACCAACAATATTTCCTACAGCAGTACCCACTATATCCTGAAGTTTATTGATTCCGTAATCATTCATATAATGTGATATACCGCTTATCATATCTTCAACAATTCTATATCCATATTGCATTACTGCAGTTGTTACCTGAAGATTTGATGCACCAAGCATCAAAAATTCAAGACAATCTCTCCAGGTTTCTATACCGCCCATTCCGGTTATAGGAACTTTACTTACAATAGGATCATGCATTAAGTCTGATATAAATCTTAGTGCAATCGGTTTTACTGCTGCTCCGGAATATCCTGATATTGCAGATTTTCCGTTTACAACAGGCATTCCTGTTCTTAAGTTTATATCAAGATTTGTAATAGATTTTACTGTATTAATTGCAGCTATTCCCTTTGCACCGCCTTCTATAGCTGCTCTTGCAGGAATCTCCATATTTCCAAGATTTGGTGTCATCTTTGCTATTATCGGAAGCTTAGTACTCGCAGAAGCAACTTCACAATAATGCTTTACCAAATCAGGATTTTGTCCTACGTCAGAACCCATAGTTGATGAAGTCATCTGCGGACATGAGAAATTACATTCAATCATATCCGCTCCGGCCTTTTCAGACTCTTTTGCAAGTACCGCCCACTCATCATCGCTTGCGCCCATGATACTTGAAACTATCACTTTATTCGGAAAGTCCTTCTTTAATTGCCTGATAAACTCAAAGTTTACTTCATTCGGCTTGTCTGAAGTCATCTCCATATTCTTAAATCCGGTCCAAGGCGTTCCCTCTTTTGAAGCTATATCAAATCTTGGAGAACATTCATTTGGTATAAAAACACTTATTGTTTTATAAAAAATACCACCCCAACCGGCTCTCAGTGCCTTGGCACACATCTCATAATTACTGCCTACAGGTGAAGAAGATAGAAAAAAAGGATTCTCACAATCAACACCTAAAAAATTTATTGATAAATCTTTTTTCAAAGCCATATTAATCTCCTCACCTTATATAATCTAATATCTGGTAAGCCGCTTCTTTTCCTTCATGAACAGACTCTACCACTGTTATACCGACACCATGTAATGCATCACCACCGGCAAATACTCCATCACCTGCAACAAAACTCTTGTAGTCTTCAACCTGATCCTGTCCTATTGCAAATACGACCATATCCGCCTTAAGTGTCATCTCATTATCATCCTTCATTCCCTTTGCAACAAGAGCTCTTACCTGATTGTTTTCTCCACAGATCTTTTCAGGAGCAAATCCGGTATAAATAGGAATTCCCATCTCTCTTACAAAAGAAATCTCTTCAATATTTGCAGGTGCCTCTTCTATAGTTCTTCTATAGCAGATACAGGTTTTTTCAGCCCCCAATTGTCTTGCGGTTGTAGCACAATCCATTGCTACATCACCGCCTCCGATTACAATTACTCTCTCCGGAAGTTCTTTAATCTCACCTGTTCTAGCTTTAAACAAAAACTCGATTGCCGACTCAACGCCCTTAAGATTACTACCTTCTATATCTACTTTCTTTGAATCCCAAAGACCGACTCCGACAAATACGGCGTCATACTCACTCTTAAGTTTAGGAATATCTTCAAATTTGATTTCCTTACCGAATTCAAACTTTACTCCCAACTCTTTTATAAGTTCTATATCAAAATCCACAACACGGTCAGGAAGTCTTGTAGGTGTGATTCCATATCTCAAAACTCCACCTGCCTTAGCCTGCTTTTCAAAAATTGTTGTATCCACTCCTGCAAGTGCGAGCTCTCTTGCACAAGCAAGTGATGCAGGTCCGGCACCTATCAGCGCTACCTTCTTTCCGATCTTTTCTCCGGCACTGACAAACTTTGCCGATATAGCCTGTTCTTCTTCAACAAGATATCTTTGTATTTTACCAATCTGTATAGGCTTGTCTATTCCACATCTACTACATTCTTCTTCACACATTCTGTCATAAGGACATACCCAGGCACATGAACCACCTAAAGGATTGTTTTCTCTTATTGTCTCTGCAGCACCTTTTATGTTCTTAAATCTCAGTGAGCGAATGAACTTAGCCGGGTCTGTACCTGCCGGACAGCCCTTAGAACAAGGTGCATCTTCACATAGAAGACACCTGGATGCTTCCTCCATGGCAAGTCTGTAATTAAAGCCTTCCGACTTCTCCACGCCATATGCCAATTTTAAAATTTTGCTCATATTAAAACCCCTTACTTTTTGATTCTTAATCCTCTAAAAATTTAGCAATAACCCAGTCTTTTTTATCAGTCTTCTTGAAAAACTTTGCTAATATAAATCTACCCAGATAATCCGATGCGAGCCCAACGATATTTCCCAGGATAAAGCAAATAATCAACATCTTCCAATTACCACCTGATGCAAAAGCACTAAAGCCGCCCATAAATGTGCAAGTTGCAAATCTGGTTAAATCACAATGTGTGATATAGATGATAACTCCACTGAATATTCCTGTTATCAATCCGTTAAACCATAGACTTCCGTTTACATTTACACATAGCCAAATGATTGTACATCCGATAAAGATACCTGCCATATTACTGCATAATGATCTGATAAAACCGTTTTTACCACAACCTGCTGCATAATAAGATGTACATCCTGCAAAGCCTACCCAAGTTGCTATCAGCGGACCGGCAAACATAGCTGAAATATATGTCCATAGGCCACATACAATTATGTTTGATATGGTATTTGATATAATAAATCCCGCCATACTGTCCTCCTTTCCTACATATTTTATTTTTAAATGTTAAATAATTAACTATTATTTGTTTAAGAACTTATTTTATTCAATTATTATCTTAGAATATACAGCTATTGTATATTCAAGTTAAATTTTTCTGAATTTAACATATATTTTATCTGTATTTCATTTTTATCTCCTATAAATTTATTGCTCAAAGCATAAATTTACATATAATTAATTCAACAAAAAGCAACTATAAGTCTTTTTTGTGCATATTGCTATTTTTTGAAAGTAATCTTACACAATATCGACTTTATATTTTTGTAAGTTATGCCTATCTCAAAATTTTGTAATCTTATTTATGTAAAACAAAAAAGCCTCCCCTAAGGGGAGACTTTTTGATAGTATATAAATATACTCTTTATTCAATTATTAGTTTCTCGGTTTTACCGGTACTATTATCTTTACAATATGTCGATCTGTATTAGGCAGATCCACCGGTGAAAGCATAAATCTTTCTGTTACAGGTCCATCTACAATCAGATTGTTTTCTTCTATCCATCTTTTCAAAGAAATATATGTATGCACTATATCGCTGTAATCGCCGACATATATAGCATTGGCGGCAAGAAAGTTTCCGAATTTCTTTACTTCAACATCCTTGATATCATTTTCAACTACAATGGAAAACTCCACCTCACAATCTCTGTGAATAAATTGTCCAAACATCTCAGTGTGATAGGATACAAGTATATCACCCTGAATATTCAGATTTCTTTCTTTTGCAGACTCTATAATATCTATCCATTTTTCCAGACTGACTTTTTCGTTCCTATAAGACTGCATCATGGTAGTTTTACCAAATACATATACTTCTCTTTGCTTTTCAAGCTTAAAAGAACTTTCTACATTGTAATTATTACTGTCTTCAAGTATTCTTTGCGCAGATTTAATTTTATTATTTAAAGTAGCAGCTTCTTCATACTTTTTATTGAGCTCAATAATTTCATCTTTTATGGAGTTTTGTTTTTTTGTCACTATAAGTTCTATCTTTTGAATATCATCTTCTTTTAATATATTTCTAACCTCTTCCAGCGAAAAGCCCAAATATCTGAGCCTCTTTATGATAAAAAGCCTTACCATTTGATCATGACTGTAATATCTGTAATTATTGTTTTCCTGTCTGATACTTGGAACCATCACATTTATCTTATCATAATATCTTAAAGTCTTTATCGGTATATTACATATTTCAGATACTCTTCCAATAGAATAATATTTATCTTTCAAGTCTGTCCTCCAAATGAAACTAAGATGTTTTATTTATTTCTCTTCCAACTCTTTATACGTAGCTCTAAGCTCCTCACAGGATTTTGCAAACTTTGCCTTTTCTTCATCTGTAAGAGAAAATTCAAGTATTCTTTGAATTCCTGCGCTGTTTATAACACATGGAACTCCGACGAATACATCATTTTGTCCATATTCACCACGCAGATTTGCCGATACTGTAAGTACTGAATTCTCATCACCAAGTATTGCCTTTGTAATTCTTGTAAGGCTCATTCCTATACCGTAGTATGTTGCTCTCTTAGCCTCTATTATCTTATAAGCTGCTGTTCTTACATCCTCCTCAATACGGTCAAGCTCTTCTATATTTAATTTACCCTTTGATTCGGCTATAAGATCTGTAATAGGCTTTGTTGAAAGCATTGCATTTGACCATGGCACAAACTCCGAATCACCATGTTCACCTATAACATAGGCATGCACACTTCTTGGATCTGCCTGTATATATGATCCAAGCAGATATCTGAGTCTTGCAGAGTCAAGTGCCGTACCTGAACCGATTACTCTTCTCGGATTAAACCCTGAAAGCTTATATGTAATCTCAGTCATTATATCTACAGGGTTTGTAGCCACAAGGAATATTCCGTTAAAGCCGCTCTCTGTGATAGGATCGATAATGGATTTGAACACTTCCATATTTCTCTTTAAAAGATCTCTTCTGCTCTCTCCCGGTGCCTGAGCTACACCTGCACATATTACGACAATGTCCGCACTTGTACAGTCACTGTAATCTCCTGCCCAGATTCTCATATGTGAGCCTGAAAAAGCCAAGCCATGATTCAAATCCATAGCTTCTCCCTCAGCTCTTAATTTATTTACATCTATAAGAACCAGCTCGTCCACAACATTTTGGTTTAACATGGCATACGCATAGCTCATGCCGACCATACCGCATCCCACAAGAACAACTTTTCTCTTATCACTTTTCATATATTGCTCCTTTCGCAATCCTCTGTCTGACTATCTCATAAGCCAATACACCACAGGCGACAGATGCATTGAGTGAATCAATATCACCGTTCATAGGTATAGAAGCTATGAAATCGCAATTTTTCTTAACACTTTCACTTACTCCGTCTCCCTCATTACCTATTACAAGTCCGATACTTCCCGTCAAATCAATATTATACATCTTTTCGCCGCCCATGTCTGCACAAACAAACCACATTCCTGCATCTTTCAGCTCCTGCATAGTTTTGTTTATATTGGTGACTTTGGCAACAGGCGTATAATTAATTGCTCCTGCAGAAGCTCTTGCTACTACAGCAGTAAGTCCTACGGCTCTGTGTTTAGGTATAATCACCCCATGAGCACCGCTAAGATTGGCTGTTCTTATGATTGCACCCAAATTATGAGGATCCTCTATGCCGTCTAAAATAAATACAAAAGGCGACTCATTTTTTTGTCTTGCCTTTTCCAATATATCCTCAACACTTGCGTACTCATATGCCGCAACTATTGCAATAACTCCCTGATGCTTTCCGGTCTCGCTCATTGTATCAAGCCTGTCTTTGCTCACAAAATTTACATATGTACCATGCTTTTTGGCTTCTCTTAATATTGTAGAAACAGTATAGTCCTTCAAACCGTCCTGCAAGTATAATTTATCAACAGTTTTACCGCTTCTGAAAGCCTCTATTACCACATTTCTGCCTTCAATGGCATTTTCATTCATATATTCTTTACTCCAATATCATTATTTTCCAAAAATCTGTCAAGACCGGTTTTGACAAGTTCAAGCGCTCTGTCAAACTGATTGTCCAGATATAAAAAACCTATAAGGCTTTCAAACCCGGTAGCATATTTATAATCAGTCATACTGGCATTCTTTGCCATGGTATGCGGAGAAGAGTTCCTGCCCCTTTTAAATATGGTGAACTCTTCCTCACTTAACTCGTCATTTATAAGTTTTATAATCTGTGCCTGTGCTCCCGCTTTTACAAGTGAAGTGGCATCCTTATTAAGTTTATTTACCGGGCGGTTTCCACCGGATACCAAAATGCTTCTTATTATAAGCTCATATACCGCATCACCTATATAAGCCAGTACCAACGGAGAAAACTCTTTTGCATCCCTTTTTTCTATATTAAAAGGTTTTAGAAGATAATCTAAGATCTCTTCCATTTAACTCCCTCTCTTGTATCTTCAAGTACAATACCTCTGTCAAGAAGATCGTTTCTGATCTTATCTGCAAGTGCAAAATCCTTATTCTTTCTGGCCTGAGTCCTCTGCTCTATCAGATCCTCTATTTCACTGTCAAGGATTTCCGTCTTTCTTTCTGTAATAATTCCAAGTACGTCACAAAGCGGCTCTATTATATTTAAAAGTCCGTTTGCATACTCTAGTGTAGAGTTTTCATTCAATGAAGTATTTGAAAGCTTTATAAGCTCAAATATAGCACTTATCGCATCAGCCGTATTGAAATCATCGTCCATTGCGGCTACAAACTTATCCTTTAACACCTTTGCCATCTCAAGATTTGAGAGCTCGGCATCTGTAATTGGTGAAGAATTATTCTTTTTTTGAACATCCTTTAAATTCTCAACTCCTGTAAGAATTCTCTCCAAACTGTTCTTAGATGCTTCCATAAGCTCTGCAGAGAAATTGAGTGGACTTCTATAGTGTGCTGAGAGCATAAAAAATCTTAATACCTGAAGATCGTACTTCTCACTGATATCTCTTACTGTAAAGAAATTACCTAAAGACTTACTCATCTTTTTATTGTCAATATTTAAGAACGCATTGTGCATCCAATAATTTGCAAAGCTCTTTCCGCTTGCAGACTCCGACTGAGCTATCTCATTTTCATGATGAGGGAAGATAAGATCCTCACCTCCGCCATGGATATCTATCTGATCGCCAAGATATTTTTTACTCATTACGGAACATTCTATATGCCATCCCGGTCTTCCCTTTGACCATGGTGAATCCCAGTAAGGCTCTCCGTCTTTTTTAGGTTTCCAAAGAACGAAGTCATTGCTGTCTTCCTTTCCGTCCTCACCCGTTACCTTAATCTCTCTGAATCCTGACTGAAGTTCATCTATATTCTTATGTGAAAGCTTACCGTATCCGTCAAAGCTCTTTACCCTGAAATATACCGTACCGTCCTTTGCCACATATGCATGACCGTTATCGATAAGAGTTGATATCATCTCCTCCATACCGCCTATCTCTTCTGTCGCCAGAGGATTTTTTGTGGCAGGAAGCACATTCATTGCTTCCATATCTTTCTTGCATTCATTTATATATCTTGTGGAAATTACAGATGCATCAACTCCCTCTTCTATCGCCTTATTGATTATCTTATCATCAACATCCGTAAAGTTTGAAACATAGTTTACATCATAGCCTCTGTATTCAAAATATCTTCTTACCGTATCAAAGAAAATCATAGGTCTGGCATTTCCGATATGTATCAAATTATAGACTGTAGGTCCACAGACATACATTCTTACCTTTCCCTCTTCAATAGGTACAAACTCTTCTTTTCTTTTAGAAAGTGTATTAAAAATCTTCATAAATTTCCTTTTATCCTTTACTATGGCATCCGTTGCAGGTAGCGCAATCCTTTGAATCTGGAGATACATAAAAAGCATCTCTTACTGAATTCAACAGACAGACGCTGTGTGCAGATATACCGCTTTCATTTCCTGTAAAGCCAAGCCCCTCTTCCGTGGTTGCCTTTATATTCAATTGGTTTGGTGATATACTCAGTGTATCACATATCACTTCCTTCATCCTATCAATATGAGGAGCAATTTTAGGCTTTTGTGCAATAACAGTTGCATCTATATTTTCTATTATATATGCATTCTCGTCAAGTATATTAGCAACTTTTTTCAAAAGCACAACACTGCTTACATCCTTATATTCCGCTTTTGTATCCGGAAAATGTTTTCCTATATCTCCAAGTCCTGCAGCTCCAAGTAAAGAGTCCATTATCGCATGTAAAAGTACATCCGCATCCGAATGCCCGAGAAGTCCCAGAGTATGCTCTATCTCCACTCCTCCTATTATAAGCTTTCTGCCTTCTACAAGTCTGTGAACATCATATCCATGTCCTATTCTCATAATTACCTTTCCGTCTCTTCTATATGAAAAAACAGGCAAGTCAAAGACCTGCCTGTATGTTAAACAACTACCGGTCAAGCCGGCTTATTTTAAACCATTTATGATATTTCATAAATATGCTTAAGCTATTTTTTCGATTCCCTTCATATGGTCATCTAAAAAAGCTTCCAATTCTTCGTTCTCGCCTGAATATCTGACTGCCAAAACATGTCTAAGATCCATGCTCAGCACTCCTATAATAGATTTTGCGTCAATCATAATACTGTTGTCATATAAATCCACATCAAAATCACACCCGGTAGCAACTTTAACAAAGTTCTTAGCGTCTTCAACCGACAGAAGGCGGATTTTTCTTTCTTTCATATCTATACCTCATTTTATAACATCGTATTTTGCACAATACAAAATACATTGCATTATTTAACCACCAAATATAGGCATTTGTCAAGTATGATATGTTACAAATAGAAAAATTATTTATTATTTTTCACCAAGGCCTGACTCGATAGCCTCTACCAAAGTCTTCATTGCTTCCTCTTCGTCATCACCTTCAACTATCAGATTTACCTCTGTACCTGACTTGATACCTGCAGCCATAACATTAAGCACGCTCTTTGCAACTATCTTCTTCTCACCGTACTCAATTATTATATCTGATTTAAACTTCATTGCTGTCTGTGACAGAACTCCTGCCGGACGTAGGTGCAAACCTGAAGGATTCTTGATAGTAATTTTTCTACTTAACATAATAATCTTCCTTTCATATTTCAAGATCTTTTGATCATTGATATAAACATTACTTTTTAATTATAAATCAAACTATACCAATCGTCAAACGATATTCTCTCTTGCCTTGGCTCTTTCAATCGACTCTCTTTTTGAAAATGAGCATCCGCAATAATCCTGCCTGTAAAGCTCATGTTCCTTAGACAAGTCCACAGATCTCTTATATCCGTTTTTCTTCTTAAAATCGCTTGGTAAATACTTTACATTATATTCTTTAGCCACCTCTTCGCCTATTTCACAAAGTTTTTCGGCATTCTTCATAGGTGAAATGGTAAGAGAAGTAGTAAAATAGTCAAAGCCGTAATCTGATGCGGCTTTTGCAGCCTCATGCAGTCTTAGCTCAAAGCAGATATCACATCTTTTTCCGCCCTCTTTTTCATTTTCATAGCCCTTTATTCTGCTGTGAAAAATACTCGGATCATAATCTCCTTCAATGAATTTTACATCTGAAGTAAAATCCATCTCTTCTATCAGTCTCTTTGCCTCTTCCACCCTAAGCTTATATTCCTTGGTGTCATCAATATTCGGGTTATAAAAAAATACAGTCAAATCAAAATGCTTTTCCAAATATTCCATACAATATGATGAACACGGTCCGCAACAGGCATGCAGAAGAAGCCTTGGGCGATTGCCCAAAGCTTCCTCTTTCTTTATAATATCTTCCAATTCTTTTTGTAAATTTCTCTTCATCACGCCAAAAAGTCCCTGATTCTCTTTGATCTGACAGGATTTCTAAGTTTTCTCAAAGCCTTAGCTTCAATCTGTCTTATTCTCTCTCTTGTTACCTTGAACTCTTTTCCTACTTCCTCCAAGGTTCTCGGATGTCCATCCTCAAGACCGAATCTAAGCACAATAACCTGTCTTTCTCTTTCTTTCAAGTCTCCAAGCAATGTATCGATATGCTCTCTGAGCATTACCGACTCAACATTTCCCTCAGGTGTCAAAACATTTGCATCTGCAACAAAATCTCCAAGGTTTGAATCATCTTCCTCACCTATAGGAGTCTCCAAAGATGCCGGCTCTCTTGCAATCTGCATTATTTCCATGACCTTTTCTTCAGTCATATCAAGTGCATTTGCAAGTTCTGTAACACTTGGCTCATAACCCAGTTCCAAAGTAAGTTTTCTTTGCATTTTGCTCATCTTGTTTATGGTCTCTACCATATGTACCGGAACTCTTATGGTTCTTGCCTGATCTGCAAGCGCTCTTGTTACAGACTGTCTGATCCACCATGTAGCATATGTTGAAAGCTTAAAGCCCTTTGTGTAGTCGAACTTCTCTACACCTTTTATAAGGCCTAAATTACCCTCCTGTACCAAGTCAAGGAAACTCATTCCTCTTCCTGTATATCTCTTTGCAATACTTACAACCAAACGAAGGTTAGCTTCTATAAGACGCTGCTTTGCGTATTCATCGCCATCCTGTTTTCTTTTCGCCAATTCAAGCTCTTCATTTGCTGTCAAGAGAGGTACAGTACCTATTTCTTTAAGATACATTCTTACAGGATCCTCAGTACCTACACCTTCAAGCAGGTCAATCGCACTGAGATCTATGTCCTCTTCAGAGTCCTTGTCAAACTCATCATCGTCGTCCAAGAGTAGTGAATCATCATCTGCAATACTGTCTATATTATCAATATTGTCTATATCAATATTAATATCATCCGATATGTTTTCATTGATCTCAATACCCTTGTTCTCAAGATAAGAATAAATCTGCTCTACGCTGTCGGCATTCAGCTCCGTACCCGCAAAAAAATCATTTATCTCACCTATATCAAGTTTCATGTCAGAAGCCATGCCCTTATTTACAAGTTCCTCCATCTTCTGTAAGAACTCCTGCGGTGACATCTTTTTCTTATTTTCACTTTCACTGCCTTTTGATGCCTTACTTCCTGTAGTATTTCGGTTTTCTTTAGCCACTAAGATCATCCCTTCACAAATAGATGCCGATAATTGACATATCTATTTTTATTTTATCTGCAAATAATATAAAATAAATACACATTCTTAAAATGAATATAATTATCCATTGTATTTACTTCTATCATTTGCATTGACATTATAATGCTTTTAATATATTTTTTCAAGCGAATATTTATACAGTAAAATAGAAAATACTGTCAAAAAATATTACCTTTTTTATACCGAAAGAGCCTGTAAACTCCTTTGTCAGGTACAATACAAGCTCTTTACCGAATTTTCATATAATAATTATCTGGTCGGTCTTGACAGATAGAATCTTCTGTCATCTTCTTTCTTATTTAAAGTAGTAACGGTATCCTCCAGTATTGCACTCTTAAACACAGGATCGATATTTATGTATTCACTGTATATAAGGTCAAGTACAAGCAGCATCGGGAACTGTGGAGAAATAAGATTTCCGTTCTCCAAATATTCAAGTGAAGCAACCAATACAACTTCATCACAGAATTCATGCAAATGAGGGTTATCCGCCGCCGTGAAAAATACAGTCTTCTTGCCCCTGTCATGTGCATGCTTTAAAAGGAAAATAATATCCTCAGTCTTACCGCTTATACTGAATGCTACCACTGTATCTCCGTCTTTTAAAAATACGGACTGCATTCTTATTCTGTCGGAATCCGTAAGAGAGTCTATATCAAGTCCCACTCTCACAAAACGGCTCTCCATTTCACTTGCCGCATATCCTGAACTTCCCTTACCTACAGCTATGACCTTCTTTGAATTTACAAGCATCTTCACTATTCTTTGCACCTGATCGTTGTCAAGCAGTGAATATGCCTTATTCAAAAGATCCTGATATGTATTAAATACATTTTGTGTGGTGCTGTTACCGTTCGGCTTTTTTACTCTTGCACTGTCCAGGTATGCAAATATAAATTCTCTGAAACCTACAAAGCCGCACTTTTTTGCAAATCTTGAAATAGATGCCTGTGATACATAGAGCTGTTCAGCCACATTCTGGATATTTATATCCATATTCGCATCACATTGTAAAAAATAATCCGCTATCTTTTTTTCAGTATTTGTAAAAAGCGTATATTTTGATTCTATTATCGGAATCACTGATTTTTCGTATATCATTTTCCCCTCTTTCCGCTACTTACTAACCCTTTACAGCACCAAGAGTAATACCTTTTGTAAAGTATTTTTGAAGTGCAATAAACACTATCAGTATAGGTGCTGCGGCCAGTGTAGCTCCCGCCATTATAAGTCCGAAATCTGTCGAGTTTTCTGCTTGTAGTTTAGCAATTCCCAGAGAAATTGTCAAATTAGAAGTAGAACTTAGCATAATAAGTTGCATGAAATAATCGTTCCAGCTGTTGATAAATGTGAATATTGCCAAAGCACCCACTCCCGGCTTTACCATCTGGAAAACTATATCTGTAAATGTTTTAAATTCACTTGCACCGTCAATCCTTGCAGCTTCCAGCATTTCCGTAGGTATACCCTCAGAAAACTGCTTCATAAGAAATACACCGAAAGGCCATCCTACGGTTGGAAGTATAACCGCCCATATAGTGTTATAAAGTTTAAGTGCAGACATTTCTCTGATAAGAGGTATAAGAATAACCTGCTTAGGCAATGCCATAGCACATACTATGAGTGTAAAAAGTATTATCCTTCCATGAAATCTCTTTTTTGCAAGTGCATATCCCGCCATAGATGCTGTAAGACACGTAAGTACCATGGCCATAACCGCCATAAATACCGTATTTATCATCCATCTTACTGCTGCCGGCGCCATAGGTCCCTTTATAAATCCCAATTCAAATATAGGTGCCGCCTGTCTTGAGAACAGCTTTTTAAAGTTATCAAGTACGAGCTCTTTAGGTATCCAATCAGGTACCGGTGAATTTATTGAAACAGGTGTTTTAAATGCACCTGTAACTATCCAATACAGTGGAAAAACAAAGCAAAACGCCAGTGCTATCAGTATAATTATCGATACAACAGTATACAGTTTTTTTAGTGTATTTGAAGTTTTCATATTATCTCTCCTTTGCCACTCTAAACTGAATTGCAGACAATACCGCTATAAATATTGCGAGTACAACACCCATTGCATTTCCGTATCCGTATCTGAACATCTTAAATGCCATATAATAGATATAATACATTACAGTATCTGTTGAATGATTCGGTCCGCCTGATGTTAAAAGCTGTATAAGAGCGAAACACTGGAAACTGTTAATAGTTGTTATAACAAGAATATATAATGTTGTAGGCATAATCTGAGGCCATTTAATCTTCCAGAATAATTGCAACTCATTTGCTCCGTCCACCTGTGCGGCCTCAACCAATGAATTGTCCACATTTCCAAGTGCGGATACATATAATACTATAGGCTGACCTACAGATGTGGTAAGCAGGATAAGTATGATACATGCCAGAGCAAATCTCTCGTCTCCAAGCCAGTTGATATTTGTTTTTAAAATACCTGTACCTTTTCCGATATAGTTGAAGATACCGTAATAATTATTGTACATCCACTTCCAAACCACTGTAACGGCAACCGAACCGGTAACTACAGGGAGATAAAAGATACATCTGAAAACTGAAAGCACTTTATCATTTAGATTGTATATTACAGATGAAATCCACAATGAAAATATACAAACCACAGGAACTGAAACGATAACAATAACAAAGGTATTTTTAAGTGCCTTTAGAAAAATTCCGTCTTGAAACAGTTCTATATAATTTCCAAATCCGATAAATACATCCTTAGCATCCTTGCCCATTGTAGAATCAAAGAAGCTGGTATATATACATATAATCATCGGTATTATTACAAAACCGATAAAGAATACAAGGCTTGGTAATAAAAACATATAAGCTGAAGCGGTTTCTCTTCTTACCAATTCCTTTGACCTGGTTGTATAAACACCCTTTGCCATGTTTCCCCTTTCTAAAAAATGTTGCTAAAGAAAATCCTTAGCAACATTTTATAACATGTTAGATCACCTAACTATTTTTTTAAAGCAATGTTTTACTACTGTTATTATTGAGCTGCTGCCGCATTTGCGTTAGTTGTAAATGTTGCGACCTCTGTTGCCACATCGCCGCCTGCACCTATTCTCTGAAGCATGTTCCACCACTCTGTACGAGCTGTAGTCCATCCCTTTGTTACCTGATAGTAGTCACCCATTGAAGGCATGAACTTCTCTTCGAAAAGCTTCATTGCATCAGCTGTCTCTGTTCCCTCATATACACCTGTTACAGAAGGTCTTACAGGGAAGAATCCTGAAGCCTTAACGCTTTCCTTAACCTGTGCCTCATCATTACATACGAAGTCGATAAATGTCTTTGCAGCTTCAATCTTACCTGCATCTCCGTTGTCAAAGATTCCATATCCCCAGATACCGCCGCAAAGCTCTGTAACGCCGTCATCACTTGGGAATAACATAGGTATAATCTCATCACCTGCATTTGTCTTTCCTGCAGGGCCGTTGTCTGAATTTGTCTGCTGTGATGCATTCCAGCAAAGTGACATTGCCAAAGTACCGTTTCTGAACAATGTAATCTCGTCACCACCTGCTATAGAAGGATCAAAGTTTAAACCTGCCTGATCAACAATTGCCTGTAAAGCTTTCTTGTTCTCTTCAGAATCTACTGTATACTTTGTATGATCCTTATCTGTAAATGTACCTGAGTAAAGATTGTTTACCAAAGCTCTTGTTCCCTGGTCTCCACCCTGTGAAACACAGTAGATAGCACCGACATTTTGCTGTCCTGAATCATATACCGCCTGAACTGCCTTAAGGAAGTTATCTGTTGTCCATGTATGTGTGTCTAAATCAAGATACTTTAATGCATCAGCCTTCTCAAACATTGTCTTGTTTACAGCCATGCAATGTGCAACCATAAATGCAGGATATTCATAAAACTCACCTGTAGGGCTCTTACATGCAGTCTTTACAGGATCGTAGATATCTGATGCCGCATCCTTCTCAAACATATCCTTTAAATCAACCATGAGTCCCTTTGCACCCCAGTTTGCTACCAGTCTTTCCGGTCCTTCAAGTACGATATCAGGTGCCTGCTTTCCTTCAATAGCAGTGTTGATCTGATCGTCACCGTTTTGATAGTCAAGATACTCTACAGTTACCTTAATATTTGGATACTTCTCATTGAACTTTTTAATAATTCCGTCAACTGTTGCAGAGTCTCCCCATTTACCTACAGGATATGTCCAAAGTGATACCTCAGCCGCATCTCCTGCAGCTTCACTTGCTCCCTCCTGCTTTGTATCCGCCTTTGAGTCAGCCGCTGCACTTGTTTGATCTGCCGCTTTTCCTCCTCCACATGCCGCAAGCATACCTGCCGCTGTAAGTGTCAAACCTGTTAACAATAATTTCTTCATATTTCCTCCTTAATGAGTCTTACACTCAAGATTATTCTTCTACACAACCTGTTCAAGCGCTTTTGAAAATTCTTTTGTTATAAGTTGTGGTCTGGTAATAATTGAACCTACGACCACACTGAACGCTCCAAGTTCTATTACTCTCCTACATTTCTCAGGTGTATTGATATTACCCTCAGCTATTACCTTATGCTTTACTTTAGCGAGGATATTTCTCAATATCTCAAAATCGTTCTCCTCAATCCTTAGACCTTCACTCTCCTTAGTATATCCGACCATAGTAGTACCGATGAAGTCAAAACCTAATTCGTCCGCAAAGATTGCCTCTTCTTCCGTTGAACAATCCGCCATAAACAGCTTATCAGGATACTTTGCTCTAACTTCTCCAAAGAACTCCTTTAAGCTTTTCTTATTCGGTCTGAGTCTGTTTGTCGCATCCAGTGCTATTATATCAACTCCCGCTTCTACCAAAGCATCTACCTCGTCCATTGTAGGTGTGATATAAATCTCACTGTCATCATAATCTTTTTTAATGATTCCGATTATCGGCAAATCCACCTGTTTTTGTATCTCTTTGATATCCACAACAGAATTTGCTCTGATGCCGAAAGCTCCGCCCATTTTTGCCGCAAGAGCCATTCTCCCCATAATGAAGTCTGAATGTAACGGTTCATTTTCCAGTGCCTGGCATGAAACGATCAGTTTCCCTTTTAGGTTTTTGATTCTGTCATTCATTTTTACTACCTCCATCTGAAAGTATCTTACCATTCCTGAAAATAAATTTCAATACTTCTCTTGTATTCTGTTTTTACTTTCTCGCACTTGCCAAACTGTTATTAAAAGTAAACATTTTAAATTGTATTTATTTGTGCACAAAGTACTAATATGCTTATTTATTCCACATTTTCAGATATTGAAAAATTAAAGTCTCCTTTTTCATTAAAAAAGAGATACGAGTCTCCCCATATCTCTTCATTTATTAAAAACTATTCAAGGCAGTGAAAATATAAGTAAAACCTAGAGTAATATATACTTCAATATAAACAATATTGAAAGTATATACATAAGCGGTGTAACCTTCTTAGCTCTTCCTGTAACAGCATTGATAAATACGTAAGATATAATTCCCATTGAAATACCCTCTGAAATACTGTAGAAGAGCGGCATTGCAACTATACAGATATAGCAAGGAATGGCTTCTGTCATATCTGAGAAATCAATATGTACAACATTTGAGAACATATAGAATCCTACCACTATAAGTGCCGGTGCTGTTGCAAAAGAAGGTATTGCAAGGAATATAGGTGATAATAACAATGAAGCCGCAAAAAGAATTGCTGTTGTCATTGCTGTAAGACCTGTTCTTCCACCTTCTGAAACACCTGAAGCTGACTCAACGAATGTTGTAACTGTTGTTGTACCAAGCATTGCACCTGCTGTAGTAGCTACAGCATCCGCAAGTAATGCTCCCTTGATATTTGGAAGCTTACCGTCTTTATCAAGCATTCCGGCCTTTGTAGATACACCTATCAATGTACCGATAGTATCAAACATATCTACAAATAAGAATGCGAACATAACTACAACAAACTCCAATGTTGCAATCTTGTGGAACTCAAGCTTGAATAAAACCGGTCCAATACTTGGTATACTGAGTCCGTTTGAAAAATCAGGTAATACACTGAAGAAACCCAGTGCAGGGTTTGGAACATACAAACCTGTAATCTGAGCGATTATACCCAGAACCCATGTTGCCAATATACCGAGTAAGATATTTCCCTTTACTTCTTTTACAACCAGGAATGCTGTAATAAGAACACCGATTATAGCAATAATAACTGTAATACCTGCATCATTTCCTGTAGCAATTACACCTTCAACGCCATGTACCTTGTTGTATCCTCCAAGTGAGAATAATTCTACAAGTGTAGCACCACCTATAACGATCTTGGCATTTTGAAGTCCGATAAATGCAATAAAAAGTCCGATACCCACACTTACAGCTGATTTTAAGTTTCTTGGAACCGCATTAAAGATAGCCTCACGCACATTTGTAACTGAGAGTGCTATAAATATAATACCTTCTACAAATACTGCTGTAAGAGCTGTCTGCCAGCTGTATCCCATACCTAAAACTACAGTATAAGCAAAATATGCATTAAGTCCCATACCCGGTGCAAGTGCAAAAGGATAGTTTGCAAACAATGCCATAAGTGCAGTACCTAAAAATGAAGCTATTGCAGTTGCGGTAAATACGGCACCTCTGTCCATACCTGCAGCACTTAAGATATTCGGATTAACTGCCAAAATATATGCCATTGTCATGAATGTTGTAATACCGGCAATAATCTCGGTTTTTACATCGGTTCCGTTTTCTTTCAGTTTAAAAAACTTTTCCATATATAGTCTCCTTTTTTTTATTATACTCCGGTGATACTCGGCCCGGAGTTTTTAGTTTCCTTGTAAGTCGATTTTAATTCATAAGATTTAAGTATATCACTGCCATTCAATATATTTTAAAAATCTAATTCGCCTCAATGTCTATGAACTTATTCTCAAAAATATCGAATAACCCCCTAGCAGTGAGTTTCAACTCGGGAATAACAATAAGTGACATAAATGTGAGTGACATAACAGGTTCAAGGCTTTCGTTAACCCCTAATTCAACTACAGCCTTTTTGTGAAGACTTAAAAGTTTCTTTGAAACCTCTTCACCGCTTAAATCACTCATAAGTCCCGCTACAGGTAAAGACAGGCTTTCAATCACCTTTCCGTCCTTTACCAGTGCAAAACCTCCACCGTTTTGTTTTACATTCTCAATAGCAAGATTCATCTCATCATCATTTACTCCTACGCAGATAATATTATGTGAATCATGTGCTACGGATGCCGCTATGGCACCGCTTTGTATACCATAGCCTTTTATTATTCCCAGTCCGATCTTACCTGTGTTGTGATGCCTCTCTATAACCGCACATTTGCAGGCATCTATATTTTTATCAAAGACAAAAAGACCGTTTTCATCTCTTTTTATCTTTATCTTCGTTTTCTTTGAAAGCACTCCTCCCGCAATCATTTCAATTGCATAAACCTCATCGGATTTCAGCCACATTTGTAGCATTTCCTTTTTGAAGTTATCCAGATGTACAGTATTCGATACATCTGTAATATCATGCTTTTTTAACTCTTTGAGATACTCTCCCTCTCTTGCAACTTCCTCACCGAGAATGTATACCGATGATACTTTAAAATCTTTCAGCTCATCAAATATAACAAGATCAGCTCTCTTTCCCGGAACTATCATTCCCCTGTCCTTTAATCCATAGCAATCGCTTACATTTACAGTAGCCATTGCAATTGCCATAACAGGTGAGATTCCGGCATTTACCAGAGTTTTCAAATGATATTCAAGATGTCCGTCCTCAAAAATTGTCTTCGGTTGTCTGTCATCCGAACATAATAAACATCTTCTGAAATTAAACTCATTTATTCCCGGTATCAGTGCACCAAGATTGTGACAGGCTGATCCCTGTCTCAGCTGTACATAGATGCCTCTGCTCAGTCGGTCTTCCATCTCTTCAAGTGTGGAGCACTCATGATCCGTGTCAATTCCGGCGCAGGCATATGCATTTAATGCCTTACCGAACAGATTCGGGCTGTGTCCGTCTACAATTTTCCCGTGATCCTTTGCTAAAATAAGTTTATCAATGGCAATGTCGTCATTTTCAATAACGGCATTGTAGTCCATAAACTCACCGAGTCCCGGGACATCTTTTGATACTATATCATCTGCCATATCTTCAGCCAATATCACACATCCCGAATCCTCCATCTTTGTTGCAGGTACACAGGACGGCATCATATATTCTACGGACAGGCAGGTGTTTTTTGCGGCCTCCTGCATATAGTGAAAGCCCTTTATTCCACATACATTCACTATCTCATGAGGATCCGCTATGACAGTGGTAGTACCGTGAGGTACCACCATTCTGCCGAATTCTTCAGGAGTACAGTATGATGACTCTATATGAATATGTGCATCCATAAGGCCCGGTGCGATATATTTCCCCTCTATATCCACCTCTGTTTCACCATCATACTCTCCAAATCCTGCAATATAACCTTCTGCTATAGCGAGGTCCGCTTTGAATATTTTTCCGCTGCAGACATCCACTATAGAGCCGTTTTTCAGTACAAGATCAGCTTTTTTATTCCCATTTGCTACATCAATCAGTCGCTTTAAACTATCTTTGTTCATACTCCCTCCAAAAGCCAAGCTCCTATCGATCAGTCAACACCAAGTCTCTTCTTCATTGTCTTTTCAACTGCTACAAGTATGTTCTCATAACCTGTACATCTGCAAAGATGCCCTGAGAGTAACTTTCTCAGCTCTTCTTTTGAATAGAGTTTTCCACTGTTAAGAATCTCTGTAGCCGACATTACAAATCCCGGTGTACAGAAACCGCACTGTATAGCAGCCTCATCTATAAATGCCTGCTGCAAATCCGATATCTCACCGTTTGGTCCCATAAGACCTTCCAATGTAAGGATATCCTTGCCCTCGGCCCATACTGCCAGATAAATACATGAGTTAAATGCCTCTCCGTTTATAAGAACATTACATGCTCCGCACTCTCCTACCTCACAGCCTTTTTTTACGGAAGTAAGTCTATAGTCATTCCTAAGCATATCTGTAAGTGAACTTCTTACATCTACCATTTTCTCACATTTCTTGCCGTTGATGGTACAACTGACCAATTTATAACTCTGTCCTGTCATCGACCTTACCTCCTGCCTGCTTTACAGCCTTTTCACAAGCTTTTCTTGCCATAACAACACCTATATGACATCTGAAAGCTTTACTTGCTCTCCATGAATCACGAGGATTGATATCTTCAAGAACTTTCTGTGCAAAAGCTTCTATATTCTCCTCATTAACTTCTTTTCCTCTGATAAAGTTTTCCGCTGAAGGAACTCTCATAGGAATAGGACCGGCTACACCGTAAGCTATTCTTACATCCTCAAAGCTCTTTTTATCTTCTGAGAGCTTTACATTTACCGAACAACCGGTAGTAGCAATATCCATTGCCTCTCTCATTGCATACTTTATATAATGACCTTTATAACCTTCATATGCCTTCTTTGGGATAATAATAGCTGTCTGTATCTCTCCCTCTTTTAAATCCACTGTTCCGGCCTTTATATAAAATTCATTTATAGGTACTAATCTTCTGTAGCCCTCTCCGGCTATCTCAACTTGTGCATCCCATGCAAAAAGTGTGGAAGCGGAGTCTGCTGATGTAACACCGTTACATGTATTTCCACCGATAGTTCCTATATTTCTGATCTGTGGTCCACCTATCTGATCCACAGCTTCACCAAGTACATTTATGTATTTTTGTATAATAGGATTCTTTGTAATATGTGAGAAGCTTGTTAAAGATCCTATTCTTATATTTTCATCGGCATCAAGGCAGATACCTCTAAGCTCATCAAGCATATAGATACTTACAAGCTCCTTACCCGCTCTCTTTCCTTCTCTTATCTGTACCAAAACATCACTTCCGCCGGCAATAACCTGTGAGCCCGGATGTTCTTTTAAAAGTCTGCAAGCATCATCTACGCTTGTCGCCTCATATAAAGCTTTTATATCGTACATTTCTTCCTCCTACTTAAGTAAACCTGCTTTATCAAAATATTCATACAGTTTTTCCGGACGTAAAGGTAATTCATTAACACCTACACCTGTAGCATTCATAATAGCATTTCTTATAGCCGGTGCCACAGGACAAACCGGTGGCTCACCTAATGATTTTGTACCGAATGGTGATGTAGGCTCAGGATTTTCAATAAATGCCGTCTCAAGATGTGGATGATCCATGCATGTAGAAAGCTTATAATCAAGCAGGTTATCATTTAAGACTTTTCCTGTCTTCTTATCTACAAGCTGTACCTCCGAAAGTGCATATCCTATACCCATACTCATACCGCCCTCAACCTGTGCCTTAGCAAGTGCAGGGTTGATAAGCTTACCGCAGTCATGTACATTTATTATCTTTGTGAGCTTTGCTTTACACATATCTATATCAACTTCAACCTCTGCAAAACAGCATCCGAATGAATATGCATTTGACTTAATCTGTGCTGTGGACTCCGCTGTAATATGTCTGCTGTCGCTTAGAGAATAAAGTGCTTCTGTAGCCAGATCTCTTAATGAAATAAGCTCTCTGTTATCTGTAGTTCTTATTATCATAGAATTCTTGATATCTGTAATTGCCGGTGGCATATTTGTCAAAATATAAGCATAGTCAAGAATCTTCTGCTTCAAAAGTCCTGCTGTCTTTGCAATAGAGAAACCACCTACATAGGTCTGTCTTGAAGCATATGAACCTGTACCGAAAGGTGTAATATCGGTATCCTGGTTTGAAACAACATGCACTTCATCCGTGCTGATTCCAAGAACTTCTGCAGCCATCTGTGAGAATGCCGTATCAGCTCCCTGTCCTATCTCAGTCTCACCAAGCTGTAATGTTACAGAACCGTCCTGGTTGAGTACCATTCTTGATGATGACGACTCAAGTGATATAGGCCAAACCGCAGTATTATACCAGAATGCAGCCATTCCTATACCTGTTCTTACTCTGCCTGTCTGTTTTGAAAGCTCTTTAACTCTGTTATCATAGTCCATATAAGCTTTACCTTTTTCGATACATTGTCTGAATGTATCATAGTAGTTTTCATTCTTTGAAAAAGCGTCCTTATATCCCTGCGGCATAAGATTCTTAAGTCTGAAGTCGATAGGTGGAATACCCATTATCTTCGCTACATCTTCCGTATGAGACTCTACCGCAAACATGGCCTGTGGAATTCCGTATCCTCTCATAGCTCCCGCTACAGGTCTGTTTGTAAATACCGTATATGCATCACCTTCAACATTATCACATGGATAAAGCTGTGGGAAAGCTCCGAGTCCCTTTGCCGCGATAGAATGTCCGTGTGAAGCATATGCACCCTGGTTTGAGAATGCTTCTATCTTTCTTGCGGCATATGTACCGTCTTTTCTTACATGTGAAATTATATGGAACTTTATACCATGTCTTGTTCTGTTTGCAAAGAAGGTTTCCTCTCTGCTGCAATCAAGCTTTACAAGATGTCCTCCCACCTGTAATGAAAGGAATGCACAAAGCGGCTCATACAGTATATCCTGCTTATTTCCGAAGCCACCACCGATATAAGGCTTAATAACTCTTACATCTCCCCAAGGAATACCGAGAGCCTGACCTACAACTCTTCTTGCAATATGAGGAATCTGTGTAGAAGCTACTATCGTAATTCTTTTGCCTTCTGCATATGCGTAGCAGATAAAGTTCTCTATATGGCAATGCTGTACAGGTTCGGTATTATACCATCTGTCAACTACCGTAAGGCCCTCTTCTTTGATTGCCTCAGCATAATTACCTCTGCTAAGACTTGTGTGCTTTAAAATATTGTTAGGGTAATCCTTATGAATCTGTGGTGCACCGTCCTTCATAGCTTCCAAAACATCTGTAACCACAGGATACTCTTCATATTCCACCTTTATAGCTCTGAGCGCCTGATTTGCAGCCACCTCATTTTCAGCTATAACAGCCGCAACATCATCACCGTAAAACTTAACTTCATCAGTGAGAAGTAATCTGTCTGCAACGTCCTGATGGCTTACGTCTGTAGACCATGGATGTCCTGCTGTAGGGAAGTAATTTCTATACTGTCCAAGATCAAAGCAAGTGACAATCTTAACAACTCCCTCAATCTTCTCCGCCTCACTTGTGTCAACAGAAAGAACTTTTCCGTGAGCTATTGTGGAATGCACTATTTTTGCCACATATGCTCCCGCATCACATAAATCGTCAGTATATTTTGTTCTACCTGTGACCTTGTCAAACGCATCCACTCTGGTGATACTTTTTCCAACCTCCATATTATTTCCTCTCTAATTTAATATTTTATATTATTTAATTTATATACCTTTACCATCTTGTAGCGATTAGCTTCCTCGTCTTTGTAAGTTGATAAAAATACAAAATCAAACAGTGACTATTTTTACTCCGGATACATATTTTGCTCTCAATGAGCATTCATCCGACAGATATAAGAATCTTTCAAATCTCTTTCTTATATCATCAATATCCTTATTCAATTCCTCATCATTTATTACAAGCATATCCGCTTCAAATCCTTCTTCAAAGGCTCCCACCTTTCCAAAGTAACTTCCCGGAATCCTTGTTGCTATGGCAAATGCCTCGGCAAGCTCCAGAGGTTTTGAATTTTCATCTATATATCTCCAATAAAGCTTTGAAAGCCCTATTGCTTCTACCGCCTGGTTTAATATATTCAGCGAGTATCCCGCCGCTATATCACTTCCAAGCCCTACCTTTATACCCTTATCAAGAAATTTCCTTATAGGCGCTATTCCCGATGACAGACATATATTTGACTGCGGACAATGAGCTACATACACATTTTTCTCCTTTAAAAGTTCAATCTCCTTATCATCAGAGTATACACAATGTGCCATAACCGTGTCTACCTTACTTTTATTCAGGTTACCTCTTTTATTGTAAGCATCAAGATATCCGTCCGAATCCGGGCAAAGCTCCCTTACCCATTCGACTTCCTTGGGATTTTCCGATAAATGTGACTGTAATCCGTAAATATCTCCTCTAATCTTTCCCAGTTCTTTCATCAATTCATCACTGCAGCTGGGAATAAATCTTGGAGTAATTATCGGCTTTATATTCTTATATCTGTCTTTACAGATATCAAGCCATTTAACTGTAGAATCTATAGATGACTCTGTAGTTTCAATAAGTTCATCTGTAGAATTTCTGTCCATGTTTACCTTACCTACAAAACATTTCAATCCGCTCTCTTCCAGCATATCCATCAACAGTATTGTAGCATCCGTATGCAAGGTCGCAAATACTACCGCTCTTGTGGAATAACTTTTGGACAATGTATCCACGAATTTTTTATAGGCTTTTTTTGCATATACTATATCCTTGTATTTGGCTTCTTCGGGAAATGTATATGTATTGAGCCAATCTAAAAGTTCCATATCCATCCCAAGCCCTCTGAAGGCAAATTGAGGTGCATGAAGATGCATATCTATAAGTCCCGGTAATATCAAAGAATCTCCGTAATCTTCTATCTCCTCATTCTTTAAAGCATCAGGAAGCTCGTATTGCGAATATATTTTTGATATAACGCCGTTTTCAACTACTAAAAAGCTGTTTTCTCTTATCCTGATCGTACCTTTTTTTGTACAATCCACCAAATTTCCTTTAACTATCATATTCTCCCCTAATAAAAATATGAGGTGCTTTCCATTGTGCATGGAAACACACCTCACTCCACCCACAATTTCTGTGGGCCTATAGTCAATTATTACGGTAATTGGTAGAGACGCTCAACCGATTATGAGCTTATATTAGGCCTCTAAATCAATATTTTTATGTATTTCTTCTAAAAGAACACATTCAAATATAACTCAAGTATCAATTTATATATAAAGGATATCACCTAATTAATTTTTAGTCAAACTTTTTTAGAGTTTTTTATATGAATTATGCCATATATTTATTTAAATTATCAATATATCTATAAGAATTGTCCTATTATATTTTTTTCAATGTATTTTCTCAAGTACATGAGAGTACGCCTCTTTTGTATCAATATCCAAAAGTTCATCCTCATTTTCTATATCCACGAATAAAACCTCACAAATATGCGCTTTTATAAGCTTTTTACCACCTTCTTCTTCTCCAAGTAAGAGAAGTTCATCAAAGTATTCACTTGAAAATATACATGGATTTCCAAGCCTGTTTTTACATCTTACACTACTTATAGTTTTATTCGATTTTTGAAATTCATCTATTATCTTTGATATCGTTTCGGACCTTAGCAAAGGCTGATCGCATACACCGAAAAGTACACTGCCTGAATTCTCAATATTTTTCAGTTTACTCACCGCAAGCTTTATTGATCTTGATTTACCAAGCTCCGGCTTGTCATTATATATGGTTATAAATCCGTTCTTTTTATAATAATCTAAAATCTCGGTGTCCTTACCGACTATTATCTTATTGTCAAAGTCATATGCTCTTTTATATATCTTTTCCATATATTGATAAAGCTTAACACCTTTTATATCTGCCAAAAGCTTGTCTCCGCCAAATCGTTTACCTTCTCCTGCGGCCAAAATCACCAGATCCATCAAGCTCTCCTGCCGCTTATTTTGCTAAATATAGCTTCGAGTACTCCACCGCCTATGGCGCTCGCCTTATCCGATACGCTGAAGCAATATTCCCTTTCGGCTCTCGGATCCACATCACCGGATTTCATACCTTTCTTTACCTTTACACCGTCTTGCAAAAGTCCTCTTACAATACCGTCAATGTTCGCATATACAGGTGTTTCATCACAGTATGCCAGCAAATCTCCGGCCTTTACAAAGTCTCCGATATTTACCTTTGCGCTGAACACTCCGTCTGCAGTTGCCCTTATGATTCTTTCCACAGTATATCCGCCTATATTTCCGGGAACTCCTGTATTTGGATAAGCACTTCCGCTCCATATTACTCTGCCGAGATTATGTCCTCTTTTGGTTTCAACTACGGCATGACAGTCAACTCCTGCTTCAAATCCCGGACCGACACCTATTACAATATCAGCATCGGTTATTTTAGTACCTATATTTGTCTTTGCAATAATTGCATCCACTATAATATCAGGCTTATATTCCTTCATGATCTCACCACTTGGATCCACTATTACAGGTATACATCCCGACTCGATTACAGTATCAATCATTGAAATATTTTCGCAGAGTTTTCCGGTTATTCCTTCAACCTGTGTCTCACCTGTATAAACGGCAGGCGAAAATGCAACCGTTCTTCTTACTGTAGTAGGTACGGCGATATCCGACATTATTATGTCAAATCCCGATCTATACAATCTTAAAGCAATTCCTGTTGCCAAATCCCCGGCACCTCTTATCCAAATTTTTTTGTCCATCATAAACCTTCTCTCTAAGCTAGAAATTCAAAATCACAAAACTCTCTGTTATTATTATATGAAGTTATTGAAACTTTGAAATTTTTAAAACCGTTTTCTTCACAAAAAATATTTATATATTTTTCTGTCTCTAAAGCCTTTCTCACCTCTTCTTTAGTGTCGGCCTTATTTATAATAAATAAAGTTTTTCTGTTATTTATTCCTTTAAACTCCGCCCTCTTATCTGTCAATATCCTTGCAGCATCCTCTTCACTGAGTATATGATCTTCATCCCAACCAAAAATTTCTGCAGCTCTTTCATACCTGAAACATTTTTCGCTTATCTTTTTTCCGACAGCATCAATACCCATGCATACTATACAAATATCTGTATTTTCAGGTATTACCGGCTCTCCTTCTCTTGGAATTTTTATAGGTAAGCGCTTTGCTCCGTCCGCTTCAACCAATACTATATCGGCAAATTTGTCGAGCTCCTGCACCTCTATTATATCAAGAGATGATAATTTTTCACCTGCATTTTTTCCTATAACCACAGGTTCATCCCTAAACTCCAATTTTTCAAGTTCTTTTGCGGAATCAATCAGAGTATATACATCCGGTTTTACTATATGAGTTGTTGTGGTAATAACTACTTTTTTGCCCTTTTTGGCAAAATATCTCCCTATATAAAACATGGTGGTGGTTTTTCCACCACCACCAACTAATGAAATTATCATTTATTGCATACCAACCAATTTCTTTACATCCATATCCTTCGGCAATACGAAGTTTAACAACATTGAAAGTACAAATACGCCTGCCACAGAGTTACCTGCAAAAATATCTCCTATAACCTTCGGGAAATAATCAAATATACCGGGTGTCTGAGTAAATCCTATTCCGATACTTATAGCCAATGCTACAATTACAGTATTTCTCTGATTGAATCCGCATTTTCCGATCATATTCATACCGCTTACTACGATAGTACCGAACATCATTATTGTACATCCGCCAAGTACAGGCTGTGGCAATGTTGAGAAGAATGCGCCTATAGGAGGGAACAATCCTGCAAGAATAAGTGTAAGTGCACCGAACATAATAGTAAATCTGTTCACTACCTTTGTCATTGCGATAAGTCCTACGTTCTGTGAGAATGATGTTATAGGAGTACAACCGAACAATCCCGATACGGCACTTAAGAAACCGTCACATGCAAGTGATCCTGATACTTCCTTCTCTGTAATATCTCTATCAAGTCCGCCTGCAACTACCGCAGTTGTATCACCGATAGTCTCTGCTGCAGATACAAGGAAAACAACCACTATAGATAAAATTGCACTTAAATTAAATACAGGCTTATATGGCAATATTCTAGGTAATGCTATAAAACCTACTTCCTTTATTGTTTCTGCAAAATGTGAAAAATCCACTATTCCGAACAAGAATGCGACAATATATCCTACTATAAGACCGAACATTACATTAAGCTGCTTCCAGAATCCCTTTGCAAGTGAGCTGAATGTTATACATGCAATAAGAGTGATAAGTCCTACAATCATATATTTCGGAGCACCGAAGTCATCAACATATCCGCCTCCGAAGCTTTTTGCACCTACTCCAAGCAAGGAAAATCCGATTGTGGTAACAACACTTGCCGACACTATAGGTGAAATTATCTGCTTCCAATACTTATATGTCAGGCCCAGGCAACCTTCTACACATCCTCCAACTATTACCGCACCGATCATCGTCTGGTAATTAAAGTTCGAGGCTATGTAGGTCAATGTTGCAACAAAGGTAAAACTTACACCCATTACAACCGGCAGTCTTGCACCTATTCTCCATACCGGATACAGCTGAATCAATGTACCAAGTCCTGCTATAAACATAGCACTTTGCAAAAGTCTTGCAAGATCAACACCGCTTATCCCCGGCACGTCACTTCCAAGCAACTTGGCCACACCGCATACCATAGCTATCGGAGCAAGGTTTGAAACGAACATGGCCATAACATGTTGCAGTCCGAAAGGTATTGCTTTCGCCACAGGAACTCTTCCGTCCAATTTGTAAATATTGTCAATACTTACATTTGAACTACTTGTCTTTTCACTCATTTTAATCCTCCTTAAAAAAGACATTTATTTTTACATCTCTTAGAGATGAAATGTACTAAGGATCAATATTTAAATTCCCCATTGTTAAAAATATATCAAGAGAAAAAATTTAAATACGCATCAGATATTTTCTGATGCGTCAAATATCTACATATTGATTGTTTAATTGTAAACTTTCCTTTGATATATTTAATAAAAAATATTGTTACAACTTTTATTTTTTATATACTATCATTTTTTCTTGCAAAAATCAATCTAAATATTATTTTTTATGAGCGTATCATACTATTTTTTAGACTAAACATGTTAATAATTCACATATTTATTTAATACTGTTTATTATATAGTTTTAATGCCAAACCTTACTTGCCTTATCATACAGAGGATTTTCTTTTTTAATCAAGTTATCTATTAAATCCGCCGACTCAAAAGGAACACACCATGCAAGACCGCAACCTGATGATAGTTCTTTCGGCACAGGTATAAGCCTTCCCGGAACATTTTCCTTACTGCATAGGCTCTCAAAAGCCATTGCAGCTGTGGTGGTTTGAAATGTAACTATATATTTCCAACTTTTTTCTCTCATTATTCTTCCACTATTTCTTTTATCGCTTTTATAACAGCATCTATTTCTTCCTCTGTATTAAAATATGAGAATGAAAATCTTGCTATGCCCTCATCCACTGTTCCCAACGCCTTATGCATCAATGGGGCACAGTGTGCACCTGCTCTTATCGCTATATCATAGTCTTCACCAAGATAATCAGCCAGATCTCCCGAATGAATCCCGTCTATATTTATCGGCAAAATACTTCCATGCCTTATAGACCCGGGTTCTTTTTCAAATTCAGAACAATCCGTATAAAACTTTATACCATTTATATCCTTTATGCCCTTATAAAGCCTTTTTAGCAGACCCATCTCTTTATTATGTATATTTATAATTCCGATTTCATTTATAAAATCAATTCCGGCACCAAGGCCTGCAATCCCCATAATATTTAAAGTCCCTGCCTCCAATCTTGTCGGATATTCATCAGGTTGCTCCTTATTAAAGGATTGCACACCGCTTCCGCCTACCTTAAAGGTATCTATCAGAATATCGGAATTTATAACTATACCTCCTGTACCTCCCGGTCCGAACAATCCCTTATGACCTGTAAAGCAAAGAATGTCTATCCCCGTTTTATTCATATCTATCTTGATATTTCCGGCGCTCTGAGATACATCCACTATAAAATAAAGATTATTCTTACTTGATATTTTTCCAATATATTCCAAATCCGCTATTTCACCTGACACATTAGATACATGGTTTACAATTATAGCCTTTGTATTTTCTTTTATATGCTTTTCAAATTCATCATATTTTAATTTGCCGCTTTCATCTATTCCGATAAAATCAATGCCTATATTCTTGGTTTTTTCAAGCTTATAGAGCGGTCTAAGCACGCTGTTATGCTCCGTTACCGTACTTATTACATGATCTCCACTTCCGAACAGTCCGAACAATACGATATTTAAACCCTCTGTTGCATTGGATGTAAAAATTACTTTTGAAGGGTCGCTGCTTCCGAAAAATTTTGAAATCTTTTCTCTTGTTTCATAGACCATTCTGCCCGAATCAAGTGCGGCCCTGTATGCACCTCTACCACTGTTTCCATAGGATGTAAGTGCATGATTTATAGCTTCTATTACATTTATCGGTTTTTTGAATGTAGTGGCGGCATTATCTAAATAAATCATTATGGTCTTATTACAAGGTCGGCTTCCATGAGATAACTTACAATATCATACATATTTGTCACCTCACCTACCGAAAGCTTCTCGGTAAGTCCGTAGTTATTAAGGCATGCACCGCAGGAATAGATTTTTGCACCTGCTTTTTCCAAAACCTTCAAATCTTCAATACTTGCCGACCCCTCTGTGGTAAGTCTTACACCTGTATTGTAAAACAGAATTTTTGCAGGTGGTATATCCTGGGAGCTCAGAGCATAAATAAAGCCCTTTAAAAGAGTCTTACTGAATTCTTCATCGCCATCACCCATCTTATCTGAATCTATTACCACAATTGTTTCTTTTAATTTTATCTCATCAGACTTTACAGTTGCCTTAGTAACAGGCTTAGTATCAGAAACCTCTCCCCCATTTACATTGATAGTAACTATGTATTCAGTATTTGACTTTTTCTCAAACGCAGCCTCATACTCTTTTTGCTTTGCCATCTTTAAAAGGTTTTGTACCGCAATCTCATTGTCAACACTGACCTCTACTACTCCGCTTCCTCCAAGCTCTCTTATTGCATTCTTTGTCTTAACTACAGGTATAGGACATGCATCCCCTATTGCATTTACTTTTATCATATTATCCTCCTATTTATCAGCTACTTTTATAGCTGTATTTTCTCTTTCTCTTATTTCTCCTACAATTGCTGCAGGCATACCTGCCTCTTTTAATTCATTTAAAAGTGCATCAGCCTCTTCTTTTCCTACGGCAAGTAAGAGTCCCCCCGATGTCTGAGGGTCGAATAAAATTTCTTCCATCGCGAAAGGTACATCCTCGAAAATAACATTTTCACCCACATAATTTCTGTTTCTCTGTCCTCCGGCTGTAATAAGGAATTCATCAGCCAAAGCTTTTGCAGCCTCAAATACCGGAATCTGTTTTGCATAAACTTCACATGACTTATCATCACCCATCATTTCCATCAGGTGGCCTAAAAATCCGAAACCTGTTATATCGGTACATGCATGAATATCGTATTTTTTTGATATATCACATGCATATTTATTTAATGTCCTCATAGAATCAACAGCTTCATTTAATGTATCTTCATCAGCTTCACCGATTCTTGCGGCAGTACATATTATTCCTACTCCAAGTCTTTTTGTAAGTATCAGTCTGTCTCCCGCTTTTCCGGTATTATTTGAATATATCTTATTTGGATTTACAATACCGGTAACACTGAGACCGTATTTTACATCCGTATCATCTATTGAATGTCCGCCTGCAAGTACTCCTCCTGCTTCCTTTACCTTTTCAAGTCCGCCTCGCATTATTTCTCCAAGGATATTCAAATCACTGCTTTGCGGAAAGCATACTATATTTAATGCGGTCTTTACTTCACCACCCATGGCATATATATCACTTAGGGCATTTGCTGCCGCTATCTGTCCGAAAGTGTAAGGATCTTCCACCATAGGCGGAAAAAAATCAAGTGTTTGAACGAATGCAATGTCGTCTGTAAGCTTATATACCGCCGCATCATCCTTTGCATCAAATCCTACCATTAAGTTCTCATCAAAATTTTGCTTTGGCAATCTTTCAAGTATATGGCTGAGTATTCCGGCCCCAAGCTTTGCAGTACAGCCGCCGCCTTTGCAGTAAAGTTTTTCCATATTGCCTCCTAAAATATAACTTATCTATATCGTCAATATATAAACTAATGACTATTATAACCCCTTTATACTTATTTTCGCAATCAAATCAGGCAAATATTTTATATGATGTAACATTTGTTAACAAGCGAAAGATTTATGTAATATTTAAATCAATTGAACAAAATTTATTTATATGTTATAATTCTAAACCATAGTGACTTTAGTTTACTAATGTATTCTTTTTTTAGGAGGAAATATGCATTTAAAAAGAATTTCAGCTGTATTTGCGTCAGCATTGATGATTTCTTCAGTATTATCATCCAACGTATTTGCAGCAACAATAAGAAAAAATGTTACAGGTGGCTCGGTAGCTGTAGAAACATCGGCTCAGACTGAGACAGCTGAAAGCACAGAGGCTGCAACTTCTGCAGCTACAGGTGAGGTGGTATCTACAAACGATTATATACCTTCCACTATTAATAATGTAAATATGCCGGAAAACCTTGACCTTGACAGCGTAGTTGCCAATGCAGGTCTTGGTAATGTAGGTAACGGAAATACAAATCCCGAGCCTGTGCTTGGTGAAACACAGATGGTTCACTTCGGACTTTGGAATACTGCAGATCAGGAGATCTCAGGTGCCGAGACAAACACAAGTGCTTATGCTTATGCAAAAGACGGTTTTAACAAGCTTTACCTTAATCATTCAGGTATAGGTAGATATTACTACAGAACCTACAATATGAACTCAGGTTGGTCTACATGGATGAACTCTAAAGAGACTGCACCTATAACAGATCCTGCAAACAAGGTTCAGGCTGTTCAGATAAGAGTAAAGGGATATACAGGTGTAAGAAGCGACCTTTATTACAAGGCTGTTTTAAATGACGGAACTGTACTTGACTGGGCAAAGAACGGTCAGACTCTCGGTACTATCGGTACAGACAGATATATAGTAGCTCTTAAGCTTACACTTTGGGACAAGCAAACAGCGTTTACAGAGCCTACAAAGGTACTTATGGAAGCCCCTGTTTATGAGGGAACTTATGTAGATGCCAACGGTCAGGTTCAGTACTCATCAAAAGATGCCTATACCGGATGGGGATTTTATAATAATGATCAGTACTATTTTAAAGACGGTGCAACTCAAAAGGGATGGCAGTATATAGACGGATACAAGTATTATCTTGATGAGAATACAGGTGCCGTTGTAAGAGATCTTGAGCCTGTTATGGGATTACAGGATTCTTATGAGATTAAGTACAATAAGGCAACAATGACCATGTATATCATGGCTAAAGACGGTGCAAACGGATATATAATTCCTTACAAGACTTTCATGTCAACTGACGGACCTGCTACACCTGTGGGTACATTCAAGACATATGTTAAGTACAGATGGAAAATAATGCATGACAATATCTATTGTCAGTTCCTTTCAAGATTTAAGGACGGATATATCATTCACTCTCTTATCTACTATGATAAGGCTGATTCAAACAGACTTGATGCATCTACATACAACTATATTGATGATGCAAGATCTGACGGATGTTTAAGACTCCGTGCAGGTGATGCGGCTTGGGTATATTACAACACCAAGATGAACACACCTGTTACAATTTACAACGATCCTACAAATAAGGGTCCTGTTGAGAAGGATGCTATAGAGCAGCCAATTCCTGCAAACCAGACATACGATCCTACAGATCCTATAATGCAGGGAAGATAATTTAGTATATTAATTTATGTAAACTTAAAAGGGGATGCCGAAAATACGGCATCCCCTTATCTATTTCCTAATTTGTTTCCTGTCTGAACTCTTCCCAGAGCTTATTGTGAAGCTCATTTGCCTCATCACTGATATTCTCAATCAGCTCTCCGCCCTCAATAAGTGATATCTTATCCTCAGGGAATACTATAAGGTCCTTCCAATCATCTGATACATAGCTTTCAGCAGCCTTGTTTGTAACAAAGTATCCTATATACTCAAAGCACTTTGCAGCCACTTCAGGCTCATTGATATACTCAAGGAATTTATAAGCCGCTTCGGCATTCGGTGCATTTGACGGAATAAAGCTTCCCATTACCCCGAATCCAAGTCCTTCTTTAGGATATACAACTTTTAAATCAGGATTTGCTTTGATTGCCTGAGTTACCTGTGATGTATACATAAATGCCGCTCCGACTTCACCGCTTAAGAGATAATCCTGAAGATTATTGTCATTTATAAGGCGGATATTTGGCGCCAAAGTCTTTAACTTATCTCCTGCTTCCTGTATCTGAGTAAGATCATTTGTATTAAATGAATATCCGAGAGATTTCAAAGTAATACCGTCTATTACTCTGTAGTTTCCTATAATACCTACATTACCTGCAAGCTCAGGATTCCAAAGATCGTTATAACCTTGAATATCCACTTTCACAGTCTCAGGATTATATACAATCAAAGGTATACCTGCACCGTAAGGCATTGTATACTTATTGTCAGGATCATAAAACTTACTTTGGAATAAAGGATTTATATTGTCATATGTAGATATCTTTGACTTATCAAGTTCTTTAACAAGTCCTTCCTTTATTGCAAGCTGAATAATATAATCATCTGCAACAACAATATCATAATCTCCACCCTTAGTCTCTTCAAGCTTTGCCAGCATTGTCTCATCAAGGTCAAAATTTGAATAATTTACCTTAACTCCGGTCTTCTCCGTAAAACCGTCCAAAACCTCTTGTGGGAACATTCCGTCCCATGTGTACAGATTTAAAGTAGTACCCTTAAGAGCGCTGTCTGTGGCAGCTCCTGTACTTTGCTGTGCGGCATCTTTAGAACCGCCTCCACATGCTGTAAGAGCAAGTGCCGCTCCCAAACCAAGTAAACCTAATACTTTAGATTTCATTTAATTTACCTCCAAAATCAATCTTTCCTTGTTCTTTCCGAAATAAATATTACAAGCACCGTAATCACCAGTATAACAGTCGCAAGTGCATTTATTTCAGGAGTAATACCTGTCTTCATCTTTGTATATATCTTTATTGCAAGAGTATTTACTGAAGGACCGGTCGTAAATATAGATATTACCACATCATCAAAGGACATTGCAAATGATAATAATAATCCGGATGCAATTCCCGGCAAAATATATGGTAATGTTACATCTCTGAATGTTTCAAACTCACTTGCCCCAAGGTCTCTTGCCGCCTCCTCAAGCGAAAGATCCATTCCCATAAGCCTTGCCCTTACAATCAAAAATATATAAGGTACACAGAATGAACTGTGTGCAATCGTCATGGTTACAAAGCCGAAAGGCAAATTCATATATGAAAATATAGCCATAAAGACCATTCCGAGAATTATCTCGGGAATCATTATAGGCAGAGATGCAAAACCGCTGATGAAATCATCAAAAATAAGCTTTTTCCCTCTCATGGCAAGAGCCGCACTGACACCTATTACAAGTGAAAGCATACATGTCAGCACCGCCAGTATTATACTGTTTAATAACGCTTTCTTTATATCACCGTCATTAAAAAGCATCTTATACCAGTCGAGAGAAAATCCTTCCCATACACTTGTAAGCTTGGATTTATTAAAGGAATAAACTACAGTGAGTATAATGGGAAGATAGTTTAAAACAGTTACCAGCCCCAAAAATATAACGGCCGCTTTTGATACCTTTTTCAAAATAATCCCTCCAATTCTCCTGTACCTGAAACCTTCTTATAAAGTCTTAAGAATACTATTGTAAGTAACATTAAAATCACACTCAATGCCGCCGCAAAAGGTATATTTCTCAGCTTTGTAAGCTGCTCCACTATAACACTTCCGATAAGAACTATTTTATTTCCACCAAGTATATCTGAGATATAGAAAAGTCCCATACTGGGTACAAATGTAAGTACCACACCGCTTAAGAGTCCCGGCATTGTAAGTCTGAGAGTAATAGTAAGGAAGGATTCAAATCTACTTGCCCCCAAATCTCTGGAAGCTTCTATTAAGCTCCAATCCATTTTTTCCACACTTGAATACACTGAAAGTATCATAAACGGCAGTAAAAAATATACCATACCTACAAGTACCGCAGGATATGTATACAGCAGTTTAAGCGGAGTCTTTGTAATGCCCAAAAACATTAAAAGTTTATCAAGCACTCCGTTACTTCTAAATATTATTATCCAACCGTTCAGTCTGATAAGACCGCTGGTCCAAAAGGGAATCATAAGAAGCATCATCATTCTTCTCTTCCATCTCTCACTGAGCCTTCCCATAAAATATCCGAAAGGATATCCTATCAGAGTAACCAAAACAGTTGATGCAAGCGCCAGTTTAACGGATTCCAAAAATATATTCAAATAAAAAGGATCAAATACTTTTTTATAATTTTCCAGAGTAAATGTAAAATCAAATCCCCAGGTCTTTGCCTTTGTCAAAAAGCTGATAATTACCATATAGGCCAGAGGCAATATTACAAAAAGTATTGTAAAAATATATATCGGTATCCTTAGCAGGTATTTGTTAAGCTTCTTATTTTTCACCTTGAACCTCCACCATATCTTTTTTATCCCAGCCGATACTTATTGCATCACCCGGATTCAGATTGATATTCATGCCCATATGTGAAGAAGTAATCTCCTGATTATCTTTCAATCTCACCTTTACTTTTGAAAGACCGGCGGTAAAACTGTTTTCAATTACTATACCGTCATAATCACCTGCTCCAAGCCTTACATGTTCCGAACGTATTGCATATGTCTTACCTTCGTTTTTATAGAGATTTGCACCTCCCACAAACTCGGCAACAAAAGCGGTTGCAGGAGTGTCATACACCTCACTTGGAGTACCTATCTGTTCTATATTACCGTCTCTCATAACAACTATTCTTGAGGACATATTTAAAGCCTCTTCCTGGTCATGAGTTATATATATAAATGTAATACCAAGTGCTTTTTGAAGCTTTTTTAACTCCATCTGCATCTGTCTTCTAAGCATCAGATCAAGTGCTCCAAGAGGCTCATCCAATAACAATACACTTGGCTTATTTACAATAGCCCTTGCTATTGCGACTCTCTGTCTTTGACCTCCTGAAAGCTGTGTAGGGTTCCTTTTTTCAAATCCTTCAAGTTGTACCAGAGACAGCGCTTTCTCCACCTCTTTTTTTATTTCATTGGCCGGCTTCTTTTTCAGTCTTAATCCATAGCCTATATTTTTTTCAACATTCATATGAGGGAATAGAGCATAATTTTGAAATACCGTATTTACATCTCTCTTTTCCGGTGCCAGTCCTGTGATATCCTTTCCGTTAAGTATCACCTTGCCGCTGTCCGGACTCTCAAGCCCTGCAATTATTCTTATCGTAGTGGTTTTTCCGCAACCACTTGAACCCAAAAGAGTGATAAACTCTCCTCTACCTATATCAAGAGAGATGTTCTTTAAAACATTCTCACCGTCAAAACTCTTCTTTATATTTTCCAGACTTAGTATAGTATCTGTCATCTAAATTCCCTCCTAGGGTTATTTGGCTTTATACAATAAAATATAATACCATCTTTTTTAATATAATTCACTAAAAATATTATTTTATCTTGGCTTTACTTTTACAAGTTAAAATGCTAAAATGTAATTACTATTTGAATGGAGCAATTTGTATGAATAATAAGATCAGGACTGACGCGGTAGACCATCTATTTGACGCCATCCTTACACTAAAAGATAAAGAGGAATTTTATATTTTCTTTGAGGATGTTTGCACCGTAAATGAGTTGCTCTCCATCTCTCAAAGATATGAAGTAGCTAAAATGCTGCGTGAAAAGAAAACATATTTGGAGATTGCCGAGGAAACCGGCGCTTCTACAGCTACCATCTCCAGAGTAAACCGTTCATTAAACTATGGAAATGACGGCTATGACCTTGTTTTTAACAGACTCGGTTTATTTGAAAATAATAAGGAAAAATAATTTTGCCGGAGTTTATACTCCGGCATTTTTATATAAGTCCAAGTGCTTTTTTGGCAAGTTCATCCGCCATATCATTATACTTATCTCCCGAATGTCCTTTTACCTTTATAAAATCCACATCCACATGCTTTGAAGCATTTTTATAAAATTCAACATAATGCATGGTACCGGGCTTTTTGGCTTTCCAATCTCCGTTGCACCACTTCTCTATACCCTCATAGTCATAAAAAATACTGATACTCTTTATATCATGATCCAGACAATATTGCATGGCCGCCATAGAACCCTGTATCTCACCTGCAACATTTCTCATATCACTCATATCATCCTTTTCAAACTTTTTTGAAAAATAAAGTTCTTCATCCTCATGCATCATAACCATGCCATATGAATATGACTTGGTAGTGTCGTCATAACTTCCGTCCACATAAGCAAAAGCTTCAGATTGTTTCTCTTCGCCTTCCTCTTTATCCTCAACACTCTTTGTTCCGTTTACAAAATCCAAAGCCTCTTCCCTGCTTGTGAAACTTTTATAAGCGGCTCCCGAAAATCCGCTAACCGACTTTTTACATTCATCCCATGTCTCAAAGACTCCTGTATTTCTTCCTTTTTTTACCGCGTAATATTTCTTTGCCATATATTTACCTGTTCCAAAATATATTTTTCTCTTCTTCACTCAAATTTGCGGCAAACTCCCTTTTTATTTCAAGGAACTGCTCAAAATTTACTACCATTGAATGAAGTATTGCCCTGTCTTCAAATTCCTCTCGGCTCTTTGGAAGCTGTGAGTTTTTCATCTTTTCTTTTACAAAATATAAGTCCATCAGTGCATTTACCGCATTATTTGACTCATGCAGTTTGGGCACAAGATTAAAAATAAGTTCAGCCACATCTCTTGCCTGACTTGGTCTTGTCTTCATGCCCTTTCCCTGATCAAAAATATATCTAAGGGTCATGATTTGAGACTTTCTCATTTCCATATAGTTTATAAAATATTTCAAATCATAGCTTAGTATATTGTCTTTATCAATATATGCCTTTGAGATTGCACTGTCTATCAGCTTATCAAGCGCATCAAAATCATATTCAAGTTTTACCCTGTTATTCTCATCTCTTAGAAAGCCTACCAAAGTATCCAGCATGTACTTTATTTCATTTTCTATTTTTGCCTGATATTCCCTTATATGTTTCAAGTTTCTCGGCATATACATATTTAAAAATATTCCGACGGATGTTCCTATAAGCATCAAAGCCGCTTCATTTTTTACAACATCAAAACTCATATACTTTTCCGCCAGAATATGTGTTACCAAGACGGTACATGGTGAAAGTCCTTCATTCAAATCAAAGACCATACATACCGCTACAAATATAAGCAAGTAGCAAACCAGCGCCCATATATCATATCCGAATACACTAAATACGACAAGGGAAATCAACATAGACAGAACAAATGCCGCAATCCTTTTTAATGCAATCTTTATTGTGGATTTTTTTGTATCCTGTATACTAAGTAAGGTTATAATACCTGCCGATGCACTGTAGTTTAACCCGAAAATTCCGGCAATAAATATTGCAAGTCCTGTTCCGACAGCAATTTTTATTACTTTTATCAGATTTATATTTTTAAAATATGTCATAGTCCTCCGTTATCTTTTAAAATATAATGCTGTATTCCTCACAAACTTATATAATGCAGGTAAGAAATATTCAAACTTTATAAAAAATCTTTCTCTAAAATCCAGCTCATTATATTCTTTTTTAAAGTCCTTTGACAATATGTTTTTAAAATCTCTTGTATTTACATATGTAAGGAAACGAAGTCTCTTTGCGGCACTTAGCACTTCTTCATGAAATCTGTATCCGGAGTCTTCATCATATGCCTTATACATGGCCTCCATATTTTGATAGTACTCTTCCTGTTTTCTTTTGTAATCACCGCTAAACTGTGAGGCTGTCCATGAAGTCGGTACTCCCATTCTGTACACACTCATAACCCTGTCAATATAATAGGCATCGCCGTATTTTACAGATATTATCTGCATGGGTATATCTCCCACCTTACAGTCAAAATAATACTTGGGCAAACTCTTCATATACTCTGTTCGTAATAAAAGTGAGGCTGTTGGATAATGTGCTCTTTTATTTATCACCTCTTTTGCACCGACTACACAGTTTCCGGTATAAGGTCTTATAAGGTTTGGAGAAAATGTGGCATCCAGATTTTCAACCTTCGCAGCATGAAAGCAAAAGCTTATTTCCGGATGTGCATCCATATAATCCACCTGCATTTGAAGTTTATGATCATCGCACCAGTAGTCATCTCCCTCACACATGGCTATATATTCTCCGCTTGCTCTTGGAAAGTTGTATTTTCCGCTTGGATTTGTAACCCCTTGCGAGTACATATTTTCCTCATGAAATAAAGGTTTTATAATATCCGGATACTTTTTTTCATATTCTCTTATAATATCTGCCGTATCATCTGTTGATGCATCATCATTTATCAGAATTTCTATATCAAAGTTTCTTTTCTGCGCCAAAAAGGAATCTATTGCCTTTCTTATGTATTTACCGTGATTATAGGTAATGCAGCATATACTTACTTTCATATTTATACTCTCTTTTTATATTATTTGCAGGTAAAACCGCATAGGGTTTTAAATACGCTTACTTCAATATCATACTATAACATAAAAGTTGATATAAAGTGAGTTTTTATTATCTTTATAAAACTTCAAAACTTGTAGATAATCTACTACTGTGGTATTATTGTTCTCATTGGAGGTGATTATGACCAAGTACACCCTATTGCAATGGATTGCATTTTTTTATATATATTGTTTTTTCGGATGGTGTTTTGAATCCGGATATGCAACTATCAAGGAGAGAAAACTTACAAACAGAGGCTTCCTTCGAGGCCCTTATATTCCTATATATGCCTTCGGCGCTTTGTTTGTTCTTATTATTACAGACAACTTTCATGGGAATAATTTGGAAGTTTACTTCTCAGGAATGATTGCTGCTACAATACTTGAATATATCACAGGTTATGTGATGGAAAGACTCTTTAAAGTCAAATACTGGGACTATAGCGATCACAAGTTCAATTTAAGCGGATATATATCGCTCTCCACCTCTATAGCATGGGGATTTTTATCACTACTGCTTACCGATTTTTTACAGGTAAATGTCTATAGATTTGTATCTAAGATAAATGAGTCAAATTTGAAGACTTCTGTAATAGTTGTGAGTATTATCTTTTTCTCGGATTTGATTCTTTCAATAAAGGCCGCATTCAATCTTGCCAAAGCATATACGGCTCTTGAAAGGGCTAAGGTTGAATTCCTTGAAGTCAAAGAAAAACTTTCATTGATAGCAGACGACCTTGTAAGTGAAACTCAAAGTAAGCTTGTAGGCATCAAAGACAGCGTGGCAGGACGTGTGAGCCAGGCAAATGAATATATCTCAAACGGAAGAGTGAGTTTCTCATCTTTAAAATCCGATATAGAAAATGCTCTTTCGTCACTTTCAAATACGGTTGCTTCAAAGAGTCCGGCTTATCTTGAGCTTAAAATAAAATATGAAGTTGCAAGAGAAAAGGTATCCTTAAGCTTACCGAAAACCGGAAAAATCATGTCATTCTTTATTAGAAATATGATAAAAGGAAATCCGGGACTTAATAAAAAGTACATCTCTCAGATGAAGGAACTTAGCGAAATAAGAAAAAGAAACAAATAAAGCTGAAAGCTACAGGTTTGTACTTACCGTACCGACCCGTAGCTTTTTATTACTCATTTTTTGCTATATCAAGAAGCAGTTCTTTATTATTCAGTTTGGGATTTTCAATTACTCTTTTTAATAACTCTTCCAGAATCTCACCGATTTTAGGTCCTTTCGGTATTCCAAGTTCCATCAGATCTTTCCCGGTAATATCAAGCATGGAGATATCAAAAGCATGATTTTCTTCTTTAATCTTCTCATATCTCTTTTCAATATCATTTATCTCTTCCAAAATATTCGCATTTTTTCTGTCCGACTTGCAAATCTTTATATAGTCCTCAAAGAGTTTTGTACCGAGTCTGTGCAATGACAGTCTTATATCCGAATCCTTCTTCGGTAAAGGTAATTTAAGTTCCTCTATAAGCAGACATGTATTTATTTTTGTTGCATTATCAGACTTCAATTCTGAGAGTATTTTCTTTACCGAATTTATATTTTCTACATTTTGCAAAAATACAGTCCAGTACATATGTTTTTCATCACCCAGGTCTCTTTTGTAAAACTGATAAAAGCTTTCATCAAGCTTTGCAAACTCTTTACCGATATATTTATAAAGTCCGCTGCTGTATATATACTTTACATTTTCTGCAAAATTTCCTGAAAGTGTCTTATTCAGCTCTACAAATATTCTCTCCTTACTGACATTTGATAATAATGAAGCCTTGTCTTTTATTGCAACAAATGTGTCTTTTTCTATTTCAAACCCAAGTTGTGCAGAAAACCGGATTGCCCTAAGCATTCTCAGAGCATCCTCATCAAATCTCTTATTTGGATCTCCTACAGCTCTAATAATACCGCTGCTTAAATCCTCCTGACCTTTATAAAGATCCACTATACCCTTTTTATGCGAATAAGCCATTGCATTAATTGTAAAATCCCTTCTGCAAAGATCTTCAGAAAGGCTTTTACTGAATGAAACACTGTCAGGATGTCTTCCGTCCGAGTAGTTTCCGTCTATTCTGTATGTAGTCAGCTCATAGCCTTCTCCGTCTATAAGCACTGTAATAGTTCCGTGTGCAATACCCGTATCAAAGGTCTTTTTAAATATCCTCTTCATTTCTTCCGGAAGAGCGTTTGTAGTGATATCCCAGTCCTTAGGCTTCCTGTGCAGCAGGGAATCTCTTACACAACCTCCTACCGCAAATCCTTCAAAGCCGTTCTCTTCCAACTTTTCTATAATATTTTCAACATTCTTTGGCAAATCTATTCTCATTCTTATCTCCTTAACAAAAGCTGATACCGGGGGACATAAGTATATGAATGCTTAAAAACTTAATATTAAAACCGCAGCCTTATGACTGCGGTCTCTTTATTATTTTAATATGCTTTTCCCCAGTAAACCATCTTTGTAGCCTTCTTGCCGCAACAAACGCATACATCGCTAAGCTGCTCCTGTGCCTCAGGCATACATCTTGATGTGGCTCCTGCCTCTTCCTTTATCTTGTCCTCACAAGCTCTGTCACCGCACCACATAGCCTTGATAAATCCCGGCTTGTTATCTGCAATATCCTTGAACTCTTCCATAGTTCTTGCCTCATAAGTATGAGCTTCTCTATGCGCAAGGGCTGTTTTATACATATTTGTCTGAATCTTTTCAAGGCATTCCTTAGCTTCACTTTCAACATTTTCAAGTGATACGAAGATCTTTTCACCTGTATCTCTTCTGACAAATACGCATTGATTATTTTCAATATCCTTCGGTCCAATTTCAATTCTAAGAGGTATACCTCTCATCTCAGACTCGGCAAACTTAAATCCCGGACTCTTCTCGCTGTCATCAAGCTTTACTCTTACACCTGCAGCATAGAGTCTGTCTTTAAGCGCATTAGCCGCCTCAAGTACACCTTCTTTATGTGCGGCTACAGGTATGATATTTACTTGAACAGGTGCTATATGAGGTGGTAACTTAAGACCTGAGTCATCACCATGTACCATTATAACAGCACCAATTATTCTTGTAGTCATACCGAATGAGGTCTCAAAAACAGGCTTGATTTGATTGTCCTTATCTGTAAATGTTACATCAAAAGCCTTTGCAAATCCGTCTCCGAAGTAGTGGCTGGTACCTGACTGTAAAGCTTTACCGTCATGCATAAGTGCCTCTATGGTATAGGTTGCCTCAGCTCCGGCAAACTTTTCCTTATCAGTCTTTATACCTCTTATAACAGGTATAGCCAAGTCCTTTTCAAAGAAATCCGCATATACTTCAAGCATCTGTACGGTTCTGTCATGAGCTTCCTTGGCTGTGGCATGAACCGTATGTCCCTCCTGCCATAAAAACTCTCTTGAACGAAGGAAAGGTCTGGTTGTCTTTTCCCATCTTACTACAGAACACCACTGATTTAAAAGCTGCGGAAGATCTCTATAACTCTTTACAACCTTTGAGTAGTAGTCACAGAATAATGTTTCCGATGTAGGTCTGACACAGAGTCTCTCCTCAAGCTCCTCCATTCCACCATGAGTTACCCATGCAACCTCAGGTGCAAAGCCTTCAACATGGTCCGCCTCTTTTTGTAAAAGGCTCTCAGGTATGAACATAGGCAGATAACAGTTTTGAATGCCTGTCTCTTTAAATCTTCTGTCTATCTCATTTTTCATATTTTCCCATATAGCATAACCGGCAGGTCTTATTACAAGGCAACCCTTCACACTTGTATAATCAACAAGCTCCGCCTTAAGCACAATATCTGTATACCATTGTGCAAAGTCTTTCTCCATGGAAGTAATTTCTTCTACAAGCTTTTTTTCTTTAACCATTTTTATTTAATCCTCTGTATCTTCTTTTATTTCTTTTTTCTTTCTGATTACCAAATCAGATTCGGCATCATTTATCCTTCTTTTTAAATACAAATATACCACGATGCCTACAATGAATAATATAATAATTAATGCAATCTCAATTATATTTCTTATTAACATTGCCCCTCGATTTTTCTCTTCTCTTTTTATTTATCCATTTAACCGCATTTATCATCGGTAATAATACAATTGCAATCCACCATGCATATGCACCTGCGGCTAAAAGTGTAGCTCCGTCATATCCGTTAAAGCTTTTATCAGGTGAACTGTTTTCCTCTATACTTTCATCCGCATTTGTTGAAGCTTCAACAGTTTCATTAATAACTTCATTCTTGTTACTTATCTCTGTCGAAGTTTCCGTAATATCAGGAAGGCTTGTGAACGTATTGTTTTCATTCGCATTATCCGTAATTGTACTGTCGGTATTTACTTCAAACTTAACATTTTTGTCAGCTTCAGATTCACTCACACTGTCATTATCATTTCTTTTATGTTTATGACCTGATTTATTTCCCGGCCGCTTTGCATTTTCAGCCTTTTGCGCAGAGCTTTCGGTTGGTTCTACATTATTTGCCGAGTTCTTGGAGTCCGAATTGTCATTGCCGCTCTGAGAGTCTTTTGCACCTTTTTTTGAACTTTCCGAATTTTCAATTTTTTTCTTTTTTCCCGATGAATGTCCAAAAGATTTATTTGCATCGGATTTTGTGGCAATATTTTTTTCAGGTATTGAAGGCCTTGTTCCCTCTCCCGAATCTGAAGGCCTTGTAGGCTCCGGTATCGGATCTGAGGGCACGGGCGGTACAATCAGCCTTGGAATAGTCTCATACTGTACATAAAATGTACCGTCCGAAGCGACATATTCTCTTTTTCTTAGCCCGTCCTGCTCATATGTAGGCTCTCTTTCAATTATCCACTCTCCATAGTTGCTTTCATCTATTCCGGCTGAGGTTTCAACATACCCTGCGTTTGAGCTATGTAAACCTCTGTCATTTTGAATACCTGTCATATCTACATATGTAGCTCCGACAGTTGTCGCATTGCCTCTTAGAACACCTACACCGTTTACCGATATAAAGGCGGTCGTCAGTGCCAATGACATAGCACACATTGCTTTATATTTTTTCTTCATTTAATCACCCTATTGCATTTTCTTTCATCGCTTCCTTAAGTCCACTGTAGTACTTTCTTCCCACCGGAATTTCAGTATTGTCTATCAATGTGATTTCCTCATAAGTGAAATTCTTTATATGTTGCAATGAAACTAAAAATGATCTATGCACTCTTATAAAACCCTTTGTAAACAGCAGGTTTTCAAGTTTTCCTATTGTTGAAATAAACTCAAAACTTTTACTGCCGTAGTACACGGTTATTATTTTTCCTCTAACTTCAAAATATTTTATATCATTTATCGCGATATTCCTATATTCACCGATGCCGGTAAAGAGCATATACTCTTTTGATTTTTCTGATGCCGTTTTAAAAACATCCTTTATTATCTTTACCGTCTTTGCACCGTCAGTCTCACCTTTCACAATATAGTTGAAGGCTCTGACATCAAAAGCTCCCAACATATGATTCTTTGAAACTGTGGTGAATACTATCTCTCCGATATATCCGTTTGAACGAAGTTTTGATGCCGCCTCCATTCCGTCAATTCCCGGCATATTTATATCCAGAAACATTACATCAATAAGCTCAAGTTTATCTTCCACTTCAAATAACATCTGCTTGGCGCTCTCAAACACCTCAAATTCCGTATCAAGGCCCTCCGACTTTGATATATGTGTAGTGATTTCTAACAAATTCTTTCGTTCTATTGGATTATCATCACATATAACTACTCTCATAACCCAAACCTTATATCCTATTTGTTATTTTTTACCTTCTCAAGTAAATTGTTGATTCTGTTTGTAGGTGTCAATAGACCGCTTATAGTAGAATCATGGTTCAAATTGTCAATAATAAGAGCAACATACTTACTCATCTCAACATTGTAATAATAAGGTTTGCTTAAGAGATTAGGTGACTGGTACACTAAGTTTGTTGTAAATATACCGTCGATAATACCGTTCTCATAATATTTATCAAATTTTGCAAAGCCGTTTGTGAACAGTCCGAAAGTTGCACAGACAAAGACTCTTTTGGCCTTTCTCTTTTTAAGTTCCTTAGCGACTTCCTGAACACTCTCACCTGAAGATATCATATCGTCAATGATTACAAGATCTTTACCTTCGACATCGGAGCCCAAAAACTCATGTGCGATAATCGGATTTCTGCCGTCAACCACCTTTGTATAATCTCTTCTTTTGTAGAACATACCTACATCAAGCTTCAGCATATTTGCAAAATATATTGCCCTTCTCATTCCGCCTTCATCAGGAGAAATAATCATCATATGATCCGAATCAACCTGTAAATCCGGGAAATGTCTTAGAAGTCCCTTTGTATACTGATAAATCGGCTGCACAGTTTCAAATCCCTTTAAAGGAATCGCATTTTGTACTCTTGGATCATGAGCATCAAATGTAATGATGTTGTCAACACCCATATTGGTGAGTTCCTGTAATGCCAATGCGCAGTCCAAAGACTCTCTTCCGGTCTTTTTATGCTGACGACTCTCATATAAGAAAGGCATTATAACAGTTATTCTTCTTGCCTTTCCGGCTATTGCCGCAATAATTCTTTTAAGATCCTGGAAATGATCATCCGGTGACATATGATTTATTTTTCCTGACAGTGAATAAGTCATGGAATAATTGCATACATCCACAAGCAAATATAAATCATCACCTCTTACAGATTCCTCTATAGTTCCCTTAGCCTCACCTGAGCCGAATCTTGAGATGGTTGATTTTATAATATAATCTTCTTTCTCATACTCTGAGAATAAAAGTGTATCCTTATGCTCACTTTCTCTCTCTTTACGCCACTCTACAAGGTAATTATTTACTTTTTTTGTAAAATCCTCCATTCCTTTAAGAGGTATAAGTCCCAAAGGACCTACAGGAATAGAATCAATTTTTTTATCTTCGTACAGCATTTTCCCTCCATTACAGCTTTGCTCTAATATCATTTCCAAATAATCTTATATACATGAAACTCTTTCTTATTCTTGAAGTAACTCTCTCACTGTATATATCTCTCATTTCATCCAGACTGAGATTAGTCGATATTATAGTAGATTTTTCGGTGTTAACCCTACGGTTTATTATATGGAAAAATTCGGTAGTTGTAAAGTGATTGGAAAGTTCCGTGCCCAGATCGTCAATTATCAGCATATCACTTTCATACACTTCTTCAATGAGAAGCAAATATTTTTGATCCTCACTTTTTTCCATCTTAACCTTTACCAATGCTTCAAAAAGTTCTTTTGCACTTAGGTATATTACGGAATAATATCTGTCAAGTAATACCTTGGCTATACAATTGCTTAAATATGTCTTTCCTACACCGGTATTACCGCTGAATATAATATTTCTTCTGTCATTTTCGTCAGAAGCCGTATCAACAGCATTTTTGCTTCCGTCTATTTTAAAATATTTGTCTGCAAATTTCTCACAAAATCTTTTTACACCCTCCATATAAGCGGCATTTGTCATATTCTGCCCCGGAAGTATCGTTTTATTATCATAATAATCGAATGAGAAATTTTCAAAATTTTCTTTACTTAATATATTTTCAAGATTTGATTGAGCATACAGGAGTTTCCTTATCTTTAACTTAATGCAATGACATTTTTTTCCGTCTATATATCCTGTATCCTTACAGTCTTTGCAATCATATGTTATTTCCATATAATCCTTCGGAAAGCCGGCAGCGCACAAAAGTTCTTCTTTTTTGTTTTTTATACTGTCAATATCTGTTTTTAAATCATTTATTGACAATATTCCCGATTTCAAGCTTTCTTTATATCTTGAAACAGCCACACTTCCTGTGGAATTGTTTAATTCCTTCATTTCAGGTATCTTTTCATATACCTCTTCAATTCTTCTGACCTGTGCGGCTCTGTTATTTGCTCTTATATTTTCATATTCTCTCATTATTGCGTTATATGAGGAATTATCTATAGCCATACATCTCCTTTAAGCCAAACTATAAATTGTTCAGCTCATTTAAAAACTTGTCCTGCATATCGGAATCAATATTGTCATTCCTCTGCTCAAAATTATTGAACTTTGAACCTGAAGCGGTATTTGAAGTTTTCGGAGCCGCCTTTACCTTCTCATCATGTTTTTCATCCTGAGTTTTTATGTCTGAAAGTGTGCGTACATTCTCATTATGCCATCTTGTAAGTATACCGTCGGCATATGAAAAACTCTGTGATGATGTGTTAAGTACTGTTCTGCTGATGGCTTCAACAACTATCTCCGTGCTGAATCCATACTCATCAAACCACTTTTTAACAAATCTCAATTCAACCGGTGCCAAAACTCTGTCATATATTCCAAAGGCCTTTAACACTGCTTTATTTTCATTGAAATATTTTACATTGTCTTCTTTGGCTTCCTCAACTGTAGTAATGCCTTTTTCATGGAATGAAAGTGCCACTCTTTCGATATAATTTATACTCTTTTTACCTTTTTGTACCGAAACTTCCGCTATGTACTCAAGTAAATCCTTTGACATACCCACAACATCATAAAGATATGCCAGCTTTTCGGTATCTGTAGGTGTAAATATCTTTTCCGTATATGTCTGCACACAGAATACCAGTTCCTGAAAATCTTCATCTCCTTTTAACTTGGTCAAATCCACCAGACTTCTGTCAGGAAGCTTTGGCGGCTCTGTTTTTACCTCAGGTATCTCGTTCTCGACCTTTACTTCGCTCTCTGAATTATTCTCTACATCGGTATCTTTGTCCGGATCAAGCGTTTCCTTATCGCTTTCTTTTGGATTCTTTGCTTCATCAAGGCTTTCCGATTTAACATTATTCTCTTTTAAAGCTTCCGCTCCCATACCTGCTTCAAGCATTTCTCGTCTTTTATATACTTCTTTTGCCGCCGTCAGAATACGTCTTGCTTCCTCAAGTTCTTCTTTTGAAGGCATGCCCTTTGTAATAAGAACTTCTTCAAAGTCATCGCCGTTTCCAAGCTTACCTATATTCTCAGCCTTTTCTATCAATGCTCCGCTCTTGCACCAGTATGCTATAGCTCTTTCAACATCCTTTATAGTAAGTTCAAGGGCATCGGCTATGATTTCGGGATTTATCAGTCTGTCAGCATTTCTCAGCATAAAAAGGTATACCTTTATATAATCACCGTTCGCCTTTAGCATATATTTATCTATAAATTCTGACGGCAAACTTACAATGCTTGTTATATCTGCCTTTAAAAATTCGTACTTCATAGCTCTCCCTTTGTCTTAAAACTATATCTCTATAAATTATTTTCCGAGTAAAAACTCACCCACTCTTAAGATATCTCCGGCACCCATGGTAATCAGTAAATCACCCTTTCTCAAATCCTCCAACAGATAATTTTCTATCTCATCAAAAGTCTCAAAACTTGTGGAATTTCCACCAAGTTCATTTATTCTTTTTGAGAGAAGATTTGAACTCATTCCAAGATTGTCTGTCTCTCTTGCAGGATAAATTTTTGCAATTATAACCTCGTCCACATTCTTTAATACATTGGCAAAATCATCAAAAAATGCTTTCGTTCTGGTATATGTATGTGGCTGAAATACAACTACAAGTCTGTCATGAGGATATCTCTTTGCAATATTTAATGTAGCCGATATCTCACTTGGGTGATGTGCATAGTCATCAACTATTGTGATACCGTCAAGTTTTCCCTTAACCTCAAATCTTCTGTCTACACCCTTAAACTCCGAAAGTCCTTTTCTTATATCTTCGATACTTACTCCAAGTTCAAAGGCAACGCAAATAGCAGCCAAGGCATTGTATATATTGTGGTTTCCTCCTACACAAAGTTTTACATTCTCATATGTCTCTTCTTTATGTACAAGATCAAATGTCGGATACCCCAAAGCGTCATATCTTATATTTGTAGCATAGCAGTCACTGTTTTCGGTTCCGTATCTTACCACATTGCCCTCAAACCCTTGTGTAATTTCTCTGTTGTTTTTAATCTTATCATTTATTATTATACAACCGTCAGGACTTGTATTTTTTGCGAAATTCTTAAAAGAGTTCCTAATTTCATCTAAATCCTTAAAGAAGTCCAGATGATCCTCTTCAATATTCAATATAACACCTACTGTAGGATATAACTCAAGAAAACTGTTTGTATATTCACAGGCTTCTGTAACAAATGTGTCACCCTTGCCTATATAAATATTTCCCTTTATCTTCTTTACAATACCTCCTACAGAGATTGTAGGGTCAAGCTTTGTATCAAGTAATATGTATGACAACATAGAAGTTGTTGTAGTCTTTCCATGTGTACCGCTTATTGCTATACTCTCTTTAAACTTCGACATTACATAGCCGAGAAGCTCCGCTCTGGTCATCATTTTTATATTCTTTTCTTTAGCCGCAATAAACTCAGGGTTATCATTATGTATGGCAGCCGTATATACAAACAAGTCTATATCATCACTGATATTCTCACTTTTTTGCCCTACAAATATTTTTACACCTCTGTCCTCAAGATCCTTTGTCCTGTTATTAGCCTTTGTATCAGAGCCGCTCACTTCAAAGTTCTTTTCAAAAAGTACTCTTGCAAGTCCGCTCATACTTATACCACCTATACCGCAAAAATATATGTGCTTTATATCATTAAATTTAATATTTTTCAAAAGATGCCTCCCAAGTTTACCTTATTTTCTTATTTTTTTCTTTCTTACACTATAACCAAAGGTACCAAGTACCTTTGAAAGTCCAATATACTCTCCATGATTATATACTACCATGTCAGCTTTTGTCAGGTCAAATTTGTTTTTTTCATCCATATATTTTGCATCTACGTTTACCGCAACCACCTTTGCTATAAACATATGATGTGAACCAAGCTCAATGATATCTTCAACTTTACATTCAATGCAAACCGGACTTTCTTTAATAGATGAAGCAGCTACCACCTTTGATGGCAACTGCTCTATCTTTAATACTTTCCATTTATCAATATCTCTGCCTGATTTTACACCGCATTCGTCCGCTGTTTTTGCCAACTTTTCATTTGTAAGATTTATAACAAATTCTCCGGACTTTTTTATTATATCATATGAATATCTGCTTGGTCTAAGGGAAATATAAACCATGGGCGGATTTGTACATATTGTACCTGTCCACGCCACAGTAACTATATCGCTTCTTCCTTCAGAGTCTGCACAACTTACCATTACCACCGGTACGGGGTATAGCATATTTCCGGGTTTAAAATCAATTCTCATTTTTCTTAAAGTATTTCTTTATATTTTTTCTTTTATTATTATTTGTTTTGTCTTTGTTGTTATTCGCTATATCAGATTTTTCTTTACTGAATCTGTCCTTAAAATTTTTATCTTTAAGGTTCTTTTCTCTGATTTTTTTCGCTGTTTTGCTCTTTTGTTCCGGATTCTTTTCCTGCTTATCTTTTGGTGCGAAAGGAACTCTCTTACTCTTGAAATTTCTTCTCTTTTTCGGCTTTTCACCCAATCTCTCACAGATTTCATCAATAGTCTTTGCCAATGATTTTTTCATCTCATTGACTGTAATATCGGCATACTTTTCATAAAGCGGAACTCTTTCAAGATAAAGATCCTTTAAACTTTGTCCTTCTTTTAAGGTGATTCCTCTCTCTCTTAAGTCCCCAAGTCTTGACTTTATAGCTGTATATGAAAGTTCCAGATATATTATTACACTGATTTCTTTTAGATGCTGCATGGCTTTTTCACCATATACCACACTGCCTCCCGGCGATATGATACTGTTGTCTAAATCCAATCCGGCATTTACCTCGTCCTCAATTTCTCTGAAACCTTCATCACCATGCTCTTCTATAAGTTCCTTTAAGAGCTTTCCATATTTTTCCTGAATAACAATATCGGTATCTACAAACTTTTTACCAAGTCTCTTGGCCAAGACCACGCCGACTGAGGACTTACCTGATGCAGGCATACCGATTAATGTAATGTTAGTTTTTTTTCCCATATCTCTCCTACATCTGTATTCCTATTACAAGACTTGGTACAAGCTGTTTTTTCCTTGAAACCACCGAAGCAAGCTCTATTACACCTGAATCATTTATCTCATAAACACCTTCTTCGATTCTGAATGACTTCATCACAAGAGCCATCGCACCTGAACCGACACATATAAGTCTTGTTGACTGCTCCAATATATTGGTAAGCATAAAGAACATCATATCCTCGGCACTGTTTTCATGAAGCTTTACAAGGAATGGCAGGAGTCTGTTTTCAATATCGCTCAGCTCTTCCTCATTCAAGGAACTGATCTGTCCTATTCCTATATTAATTTTCCCAAGTGCAAATGTCTTATAATCCTGATGGAAAATCTGCTCATCGGTCTTACCTGTAAGATTACTTGCCGAAGCAAACATCTGGTTTGCATACTTTTCTATATCAATACCTGCAATTCTTGCAAGGTCAAGGCCTGCAGCCTTATCCACTTCAGTACATGTAGGTGATCTGAAAAGTAAAGTATCCGATATGATAGCGGAGCAAAGAAGACCTGCAATCTGCTTTGGAATCTCAACCCCCTTTTCATGGTACATTTGATAAATAATTGTAGATGTACATCCGAGAGGCTGATTTCTGAAATAGACAGGTCCTATAGTCTCCACTGTCCCCAGTCTGTGATGATCTATTATCTCAAGCACATTTGCATGTTCTATACCGTCCACCGCCTGACTCTTTTCATTATGATCCACCATAATGACTCTCTTACCCTTGGCACCTAGAAGGTTTCTTCTTGAAAACATTCCAAGATATTTTCCGTTTTTATCAAGTATAGGGAAGTCTCTATGTCTTACAGTCGCCATTACTTCCTTTATTTCATCCAGATAATCTTCATTTTCAAATGTTATAAGATTTTCGGTTTTCATAAAGTAATTTATAGGCATGGACTGATTTATAAGTCTTGCTACGGTAAATGTATCATAGGCCGTTGTAATTATAGTTGTTCCGTGATCCTTTGCAAGCTTCTTTATAGTCATAGATGCACCGGCACCCTCACATACTATAATGCATGCCGCACCCATCTCAATGGCACAAAGTTGCATCTCATATCTGTTTCCCAGTATTACAAGATCATCCTTCTCTATATAATATTCCATCATATCCGGATTTGCGGCGGCAACAACTACTTTACCTGAATTAAAATAGGCCTTTTCATCACCCACTACCAAAGTTCCTTCAATTGTTTCAATAATATTTGAATACCTTGTATTTGCTTTTGCAAGTATTCTGCTGTCATATATATTCATATATGAATTTGCAATATCACTGACCGATATTATTCCTTCAAGATCACCTTCACTGTTTACAGCAGGTAAAGTCACTACATCAAGTTCCTGCATAAGTCCCCAGGCTTTTTTAAATGATATATTCTTATCAACGCCCTTTGTATGCTTTATCTCAACATCTTTTACTTGAGTTTTTACACTTTCAGTAAGCTTAGGCGGTTTAACCTTGAAGTAATTAAGTACAAATTTGGTTTCCTCATTGATTTCGCCGGCACGCCTTGGTAAAAACTCCCCCTCTTCAGTTTTTGACTTTAGATCGGCATAACCTATAGCCGCACAGATTGAATCCGTATCCGGGTTCTTATGTCCCATTATCAATGTTCTAAGCTTTGTCATAAATTCCTCTTAATCAAAAATTTTATCAGGGTAAACTCCCTTATCTACTAAGGCTCTTATTGAATTAACAACAATCTCCTTATCTTCCTTATATGTTACTCCAAACCACTTGTCATGGCTCTTTAATACTTCCACACTTATTCTGTCAGCCTTGATAGCCTCATCTATTACTGACGGCAATAAGTACTCATTTTTCAACTCATTTGTCATGCTACCAAGGAACTTCGGAAAACCTTCTTTCAAAATATCAAGAAATTCAGGTGTAAGTCCCCACATATTCATTGAAACGATATCATCAAGATTTACATCTCTTTTATTACCGTTTTCATCAACAGCATTTAATACCCCGTCTTTTACTTCAATCTCAAAAGTCTCGGTCACATCGGCGAGCTTATTGTTTGCATCGGCCTTACATACTCCTCTTGTAACTCCTCCATTGTCTGAAAGAGTATTCTTAAGTACAAAGCCTGCCATACACAGATCGAGCTTTTTGCTGTTTTTGTCCATCTTATTTGCCATATAGTCATATATTACTTTAAACCCTTCTTTTCCGTAATAATCATCCGCATTTATTACTACAAACGGTTCATTTACAATGCCTTTTACAGAAAGCAAAGCCTGTCCTGTTCCCCATGGCTTGCTTCTTTCTTTCGGGCATTCAAATCCTTCCGGCAAATCGTTAAGATCCTGAAAAGCATAATCCACATCTATATATTTCTTTACTCTGTCCCCGATGATTTCTTTAAAATCCTTCTCCAAATCGTGACGGATTATAAATACAACTCTGTTAAATCCGGCTTCCTTCGCATCATATATGGAATAATCCATAATAATCTCACCGTTTGGTCCTACCGGTGCCAATTGCTTTATGCCTCCGCCAAATCTCGAGCCGATGCCGGCCGCCATAACTACTAATGTTGCATTCATCTTCTATCCCCCTTATGTTTATTTTTTAGTTATCTTCCGATGAATAGTTCGGTGCTTCTTTTGTTATATGTATATCATGAGGATGACTCTCTTTTAAGGATGCGGCACTTATTTTTATAAATTCCGAAGTTTCCTGAAGAGTCTTTATATCCTTCGCCCCACAATATCCCATACCCGATCTGAGTCCTCCAAGCAGCTGGAATACGGTGTCTTCCACCAGTCCCTTATATGCCACTCTTCCTTCTACTCCCTCAGGTACAAGTTTTTTTGCATCTGTCTGGAAATATCTGTCCTTGCTGCCTTTTTCCATAGCCGCAAGAGAACCCATACCACGGTATACTTTATATTTTCTGCCTTGATATAATTCAAAGTCTCCCGGTGATTCATCACATCCTGCAAAGAGTGAGCCCATCATACATACATTTCCGCCTGCTGCCAATGCCTTTGTAATATCACCTGAAAATTTGATTCCTCCATCTGCAATTATAGGTATATTATACTCCTTTGCCACAGCATAGCAATTCATTATTGCACTGATTTGCGGTACACCTATACCTGCAACAACTCTCGTGGTACATATAGACCCCGGTCCTATGCCGACCTTTACACAGTCCGCTCCCGCTTCAATAAGAGTTTTTGTTGCCTCACCCGTTGCCACATTTCCGGCTATAACCGGAAGTTTCGGATATTTTTCCTTAATTGCCTTTATACAGTCAATTACGTTTTTGGAATGTCCATGTGCGGAATCAAGCACCACAACATCAACCTTTGCATTTACAAGGGCTTCACATCTTTCAAGTACATTTCCTGTGATTCCAAGTGCGGCTCCGCAAAGCAGTCTCCCTTGAGAATCCTTGGCTGAATTAGGGTACTTTATCTGCTTTTCTATATCTTTTATTGTAATAAGCCCTTTAAGATTACCGTCATTATCTACTATGGGAAGCTTCTCCACACGGGCACGTGCCAATATCTTCTTGGCCTCATCCAAAGTAGTACCTTCAAGTGCCGTAACCAGATTCTCTCTTGTCATGCACTCGGATATTTTCTTTGTATAATCTTCTTCAAATTTCAAATCTCGATTTGTAATAATACCTACAAGCTTTTTCCCTTCCGTTATAGGAACTCCTGAGATTCTATACTTTGCCATCAGCTCATTGGCATCTGAAAGTGTATGCTCAGGAGAAAGATAAAAAGGATCCGTAATAACTCCGTTTTCCGATCTCTTTACCTTATCAACTTCCTGTGCCTGCTCCTCAATACTCATATTCTTATGAATAATTCCGATTCCGCCCTGTCTGGCCATAGCTATAGCCATTCTATGTTCTGTAACAGTATCCATTCCTGCACTCATCAAAGGAATATTTAATTTAATATTCTTTGTTAAATATGTAGAAATATCGATTTGATTTCCTATAACTTCTGAATATGCCGGTTGCAATAGTACATCATCAAATGTGATGCCTTCACCTATGATCCTTGCCATGGTTTTTCTCCTTTTTTGCCGGATATACATTGACCGTCCACACGGCTCAATGCATTTTCTATTACTTTTTTCTCATTAGTCTAACAAATACAAACTACTGTGTCAATCGTTGTCAAGTATACTTATACCGATATCATTTCTCATATACTTGTTTTCAAAATCCACAAGTTTTGTGGCTTCATAAGCCTTTTTTCTTGCATCTTTTAGTGTGGCGGCCTTGGCGGTAATTCCAAGAACTCTACCTCCGTTTGTAACTATATCGGCTCCGTCCCTTTTTGTACCTGCATGGAAGCAGTATAAATCATCTCTACCGTTAAAATTTTCAAATCCGGTTATCTTCTTTCCCTTTTCATACTCAAGCGGATAGCCTTCACTTGCAAGTACTACGCATACTGCGGCATTGTTTTCAAATTTAAGCTCGATTTTATCCAAAGTTTTGTCAATACAGGCTTCAATAACATCTATAATATCATTTTCCATTCTTGGAAGTACTACCTGAGTTTCAGGATCTCCGAATCTTGCATTGTACTCAAGTACCTTCACCCCGTTATCTGTAAGCATCAGTCCATAGAAAATTATACCTATAAACTCTCTGCCCTCGGCTCTCATAGCATCCACGGTTTTTTGATAAATGTGCTCCTTACAATACTTATCTATTTCTTCGGTATAAAAAGGACTCGGACTGAAAGTTCCCATACCACCGGTATTTAAACCCTCATCACCGTCTTTGGCTCTTTTATGATCCTGTGCCGAAGTCATAAGTGCATAGTGCTTTCCGTCTACAAATGACAGTACACTGACTTCTCTTCCCTCTAAGAATTCCTCAATAACTATAGTATTTCCGGCATCTCCAAATGATTTTTTGGTCATCAGCTCTTCTATTCCGGATATTGCCTCACTCTTGTCCTTACAAATCAGCACACCCTTTCCAAGTGCCAACCCGTCGGCTTTAAGTACCACAGGGTATTTGACATTTTCAAGATACTTCAAAGCCTCTTTCGGATCACTGAAGTTTTCATATCCGGCTGTAGGTATATCATACTTTTTCATAAGATCTTTTGAGAAAGCCTTTGAACCTTCCAGTATTGCGGCATTTTTCCTCGGCCCGAATACCCTAAGTCCCTCAGCTTCAAAGCAATCAACTATGCCTTTTACAAGGGGATCATCCATTCCGACTATCGTTAAATCTATCTTTTCTTTCTTTGCAAAGTCTGTCAGAGCATTAAAATCCATAACAGATATTGCTACATTTGTTGCAATATCTTCAGTGCCTGCATTACCCGGAGCCACATAAATTTCGGGGTTTCTTTTACTCTCCGATAATTTCTTTACTATGGCATGCTCTCTGCCGCCCCCACCAATTACTAAAATTTTCATAAGCTCTCTCCATTTGCAATTTTTTCAATAGCCTTAGGTAAAATAATCCATTCAGCCTCTTCCATTACTCTTTTTTGCAAGGACTTTGCATCATCTTCCGGGTGAATATCCACAGCTTTTTGAAGTATTATCCTGCCGGTATCTATTCCGGCATCTACAAAATGTACTGTGGCTCCTGTTACCTTAACACCTCTTTTTAATGCAGACTCATGAACTTTCAAACCATAGTAACCCTTACCGCAAAAGCTTGGAATCAAGGAAGGATGGATATTTATTATTTTATTTTCAAAAGCTTTTACTATATCCTCCGATATATTTACCAAAAAGCCTGCCAGTACTATCAAATCAGGATTAAGCCTTTTCAGTTCATAAAGTAATGCCTTATTAAACTCATCTCTGTTTGAAAAGTTTTTAGGTGAGATACATTTTGCATCTATTCCAGCATTTTTTGCTCTTTCCAAGGCATATGCATCACTGTTATTTGATATAACGGCTTTTATTTTTACATTTTTTATCTGTTTTTCTTCTATTGCTTTTATAATTGCGGCAAGATTGGTGCCACCTCCCGAAACCAGACATACAATATCAAACATTATCGCTCCTTTATATAAGCTCTATCCCCTTTGTTCCTTTTTCTATATATCCGATTTCATATGCCGACTCTCCCAAAGCCTTTAGAGCTTCAAGTGTTTTTGAAACATCAGACTTATCAACAGCTATCACCATTCCGAGTCCCATATTGAAGGTATTGTACATCATCTCTTCTTTAATATCACCTGTCTTTGCCATAAGTTTAAATATAGCCGGTATTTCATAGGAGTCTTTTCTTACCACAGCTTTAGTATCTTCAATAAGCATTCTGGGAATATTTTCATAGAATCCTCCACCTGTAATATGTGAGCAGGCTTTAATCTTTATATTTTTATCTCTAACAGCTTTAAGTGCCTTCACATATATTTTTGTAGGTGCTAAAAGTGCTTCTCCCAAAGTTTTCCCAAGTTCATCATAGTAGGTGTCCAAGGCTTCCTTTGTCATATCAAAAACTTTTCTTACCAAAGAAAATCCGTTTGAATGTACACCGCTTGAAGCAATACCTATCAAAACATCTCCTGCCTTTAAATCTTTCCCGTCAATAAGATCGCATTTGTCGGCAACACCTACACAAAAGCCTGCCAAATCGTATTCGTCTACAGGATAAAATCCCGGCATTTCTGCAGTTTCACCACCTATAAGTGCTGCTCCCGAATGTATACATCCGTCCGCTACACCTTTTACAATCGTTGCTATTTTTTCGGGATCGTTTTTTCCACAGGCTATATAGTCAAGGAAAAACAGCGGTTCACCTCCTGCACAGGCCACATCATTAACACACATAGCGACACAGTCAATGCCTATACTGTCATGTTTATCCGTTAAAAAAGCCAGTTTCAGCTTTGTTCCGACTCCGTCAGTTCCGGATAAAAGAACAGGCTCTTTCATATTCTTTATCTTACTTAAAGAAAATGCACCTGAAAAACCTCCCAGTCCGCCAAGAACTTCCGGTCTCATAGTAGCTTTTACATGTTGCTTCATCAGCTCAACGGCCTTATAACCTGCTTCAATATCCACGCCGGCACTCTTGTAATCCATATTACCTCCAATATACAAAACAAAAACAACTATACAAAGAAGAAAGAACTGAAATTATAGGAATCAGCCTTTCAAAAAAGTATCAACTCCCACATCTTTTAATCTTTTATCCTTGGCTTCCACCTCTTTTGCCATGCCGTCGCTGAATTTTTCAAGTTTGTCAAAGAGCTCTTCATTACTTAAGGCAAGTATCTTTGTTGCAAGTATTCCCGCATTTTTTGCACCGTTTATAGCCACGGTCGCTACCGGAATTCCGCCCGGCATTTGAACTATAGAATATAAAGAATCCACACCTCCAAGATCTGAAGTCTTTATCGGTACTCCGATTACAGGGAGAGGTGTAAGTGCCGCACACATTCCCGGAAGATGTGCCGCCTTCCCTGCACCTGCTATTACCGTCTTTATTCCCCTTTTCTTTAAATCTCTTGCCCAGGCGAAGAAAATATCGGGCTCTCTGTGTGCTGAAATGATGTTATATTCATATTCAACACCCATCTCTCTCAGGAAATCTCCGGCGGCTCTCATAACATTTAAATCCGAATCGCTCCCCATAACTATAGCAACCTCAACCATACTTACCTCCATTGTGAAAAATAATATTATTGTATAACTAACCATAGGCTTTGTTTTACAAAATAATTTGTAAAACAAAGCCTATGGATCTCTTTATTCGTTCAATATTTCACTGCCTTCAAGCACAAATCTGCCGTCTTTGATGATATAAGTATTTGTACCGTCAGGTTCATTTGTATAAATATCCCCAAGCTCAACCAAAGGGATAGTAATGTCCGTATGACAATTAAAATATGCGCTCTTGATATCTGTCTTTCTCTTTATAGAGCATTCATTATCTCTGGCAATAATAGCCTTGCCGTCAGGATTGTAAGAAACATTTTCTTCATCATGTGAATAACATGTATCTCCGAACGCAAAATGAGGTCCCATTTTTTCAGCAATCAAAATAGGCATTTTCTCAAAAATGTCATACTTCTTAGCTACATTATAAGCAACCACATTTGTTCCTATGGCAAACTCTCCCATAGGTAGAGACTTATGTCCCTTTAAGATGGAATCTTCAACCATTCTTCTGTTATCTTCTCTTGTCTCAAAGTTCTCGCAGATATAGTCCTCAATCATACCGTTCTTTACAGTTATGCAAAGATTCTTTAAATGATATCCTGCCAAAAAAACATCCTTAACAAAAAGTGTACCATTGGTACCTGCAAGCACCGGAGATGTAAACACCTCACCTACAGGAATATTTACATCAGCTCCACAGTTTTCAAAATTTGTTTCCTTAGAAGGCTCCTTTAACTCATGAAGCTTTATAGTAAGGTCTGTCTTATTATCCTTACCTCCGATAACTCTTACAGTATCAGCCTTATCAAGGGCATCTATAATCTTTTGCTGCGCTACTTTGTATTTGCCGGCATCCAAAGTATTTATTCTGATAATATCGTTAAATATATTTGAATAACCTTTAGGCTCCTTTGCAATACTTGGAAGTGGCCATGCAATAATACAGAATGCAGTACCGGAAGTATCTATATACTCATCCTGTAAAAGCATCATATCATTTCTGTAATTGTTCATCAAATTATTTTGCTTTTCAACAAAAGAATTGGCTGCAATTTTCTTTACAGGCAAAAATTCAGTGTCACCGAATGCGTCCATCAATGCAGGACCGCCGTAGCGAGCCATATTTTCCTTTATCTCTTCAAATGTCTGCTTACTTATCTCAAATTTTCTGTCAAGATATGCCTTCTTTGTAAAGATATTCATATCATACTTATGATCGTACTCAAACTGTCTGTTAACACCGCCGCTGCAAATACCTCTATTTCTGATATGTGACATATCTGCAAGTCTGTAAGGCTTTCTGTCAAGCACCACCTCAAATCCCATGTCTTCAAACAGAATAACAGCTTCTTTTACTATTCTCTCAAATCCGATGCGGTATATCAAAGATACAATACTTCTCTTTGAGATATCCTTTTGCATTGCAACAAAACCGTCTCTATATCCGTCTACAAAAGTTTTTGCACATAGCCTGACAGTCTCCATATCAAGTGAATTAAGGTATTTTGCAGTTTTTATCTCATTTTCACCGATGTATTCTCCGAATTTAAAAAGATATCTTAGATCGGACAGATCATCATTCATAATTATATTATAAAAAAATCTGTTGGAAGTAGTGAAGCTTTCTATTATCTTTTTTCTTGCTGTGATATCAAGGTAATCGGAAGCGTACCAATAAATAGCCTCGGAGATTTCCTTGGCATCTCCTCCCTCAAGGCATATACCGTATACCTGTAAAAACAGTTCCAAAATATTGACAAATCCTTCAAGGTCTCCCTCAAATACTGTTATAAGCGCAGCCCTCACCTCAAAAGAAAGGCTTAAAAGCGGTGACACAAACTCCTTGTCACACAGCTTCTCCAATACATCAGGATTGTATACGGATTTATCATAGTTTTCTTCTTTTAAATCATAAAAAAGTTCATTTTGAGATACGGTAAGTTCTTCAAAGCTTTGCTTTTCAAACTCTCCTGTATCTCTTTTTATTCTCAAATCATTTACTTGTTCCAAAAAGCGTGAGAGTTTCAAGAAAAAATCACCAAACATGATATCTTTCTCAGATTTTATCTGAGAAATCCTCTCCATTGCCAGATTTATTCTCTCTACTATCAGCCTGTTATCCCAAGAATAAATATCATACACCATAGTAAAAATAAAACTCCTCCAATTATTGTAGTAATCACCGAAAGTGATTTCCTTGCCGTACCCTGTTTAAAAGATTTTAGCGAATAATAAAATCCCGCCGCCGCAAATAGAAATGAACAAAGTGCAAAAGCCGATACCTGAGTACTTGGTGCACCCTGATTTTCTATCACTTTTCTTACAGCAAAGACAAGCAGCACCACGGCAACAATATCCATAAACAGTGCAAATTTTGCATCCTTTGCAAATGGTCGTCTCATATAGTCGACCATATCTTTTCTACTTGTGGCAAACTTGACCTTGTCCTCTGCCGATAAAAATCTGTCGGAGTCCAAAATATTTTCTTCTCTTCTAAAAGGAATTCCTATTCTCTTTTTTTTAAAAAAACTCATTCCCGTCTCCATATGATAAATTTAAACAGAATAAAAATAATATATCCCAGAAAAACTCCAAATGTATTCAGTATAATATCGTCCACGTCAAAGCTTCCGACATTGGTCAAAAGCTGTATAACTTCCACCATAAGTGAAAACAGACAGCCCTGAATCAAAGTCCTGAAAAATGCATTTTTTCTTCTGCCGATTATCGGTCTGAAAAATCCGAAGGGCATAAAAGCAAGCACATTACCCCCAAGATTCATCACCGTTATCATACCAAGCTTATCAAAATTATCAATATATCTTCTTATCTCAAAAAACGGTGTTGTATTGTAACCATGTGCTTCAAGAGATATTCCTCTTCCAAATGCCTCTGCAAAAAAAAGAAAATAGCATAATACCAAAAGATATATTATAAATAAAACTATACCTGTGAATCTAAACTTAGTGCCAAGTTTATTCATATTAAAACTCTATATGTTTCTTTCCTGCCAGCAGTCTTGCTCCGTTTACAATTGACATAACACCTGTAGCAACTCCCACAACTATCATTATCACACCTATAGCAATTCCTGCTACGCCACAGAATTTCATAAGTTTATATGTCTTTTCCATCTTTCCTCCGCCGGATTTTATTTTACTCCGTAAATCTTGTAGTAATCATCTATGGCGGACTTCAATTTATCGTCTATTATAATCCTTCCGCCCACTTCTTTATTATAAAGATACTCTACAACTTCATTCATTGTAACGATTGCTGTAGTCTTTATACCATACTTTTCACTTATCTCCACAAGTGCCGACTTCTCACCTTGACCTCTTTCACATCTGTCAACACTTACTACAAGACCAAGCACATCTACATTTCCCTGCGCCTTAATAATAGGCAAAGTCTCCTCGATAGATGTTCCTGCTGTAGTCACATCCTCTATTATAACTATTTTATCTCCGTCTTTAATAGGTGAACCAAGTAAAATACCTGTATCTCCATGGTCTTTTACTTCTTTTCTGTTTGAACAGTATTTTACATCCACACCCTCTTCGCTGAGTGCCATTGATGTTGCAACACTAAGAGGAATACCTTTGTAAGCAGGTCCGAAAAGAATATCGAAATCATCACCGAAAGCACCTCTTATAGCCTTTGCATAATACTTTCCGAGCTTACTAAGCTGTGCTCCGCTTCTGTAAAATCCTGTATTAACAAAAAAAGGAGTCTTTCTTCCGCTCTTTGTCACAAAGTCCCCAAACTTTAAAACTTCACACTCTATCATAAAATCAATAAATTCTTTTTTATAATTTTCCATAAATTCTCCGTTCAAAGGTTTATTTTACCAAACCTATAATCTCATTTACATCTTTAAATCCGTTATTTTCAAGATAATCTTCAATACCTTTTGCTACCTCTATACTTGCACCCGGATTTATAAAATTTGCGGTTCCGACACTTACCATTGTGGCACCTGCAAGCATGAATTCTACTGCATCCTCAAAAGTAGCTATACCTCCCATACCTATTATAGGTATATTTACAGCATTTGCCACCTGATACACCATTCTGAGAGCAATAGGCTTAATGGCAGGTCCTGACATTCCGCCTGTCTTATTTGCTAATGCAAAACATCTCTTATTGATATCTATCTTCATACCGGTGATGGTATTTATAAGTGAAAGCGCATCGCTTCCTGCAGCCTCGGCAGCCCTTGCAATCTCTGTTATATCTGTAACATTCGGTGAAAGCTTCATGATAATAGGCTTCTTTGAATGAGCCTTCATCTGCTTTGTGATCTCACTTACACTCTCAACATTTGTACCGAAAGCAATTCCCCCATGTGATACATTCGGACAGGATATATTGATTTCAAACATATCCACATCCTCATCCGAGAGTCTTTCAACGGTTTCAATATAGTCCTCAACACTTCTTCCGCAGACATTTACTATTATCTTTGTATCCTTTTCTTTAAGGAATTTTAAATCTCTTTCAATAAAGGTATCCACTCCCGGGTTTTGAAGGCCGATAGCATTTAACATACCGCCGTAGACTTCCGCAATTCTAGGTGTGGGATTTCCCTCCCATGGAATATTTGCAACACCCTTTGTAGTTACCGCACCGAGTCTGTTTATATCTACAAGGTCTGCAAACTCTTCGCCATGTCCGAAGGTTCCGCTGGCAACCGTCACAGGATTTTTAAACTCCACTCCTGCAATCTTTACTTTTGTATTTATCATAGTTCCACCTCCAAAGCATTGAATACCGGCCCTTCAGTACAAACTCTTTTATTTTTTACCTTGGAGTGGCTGTCAATATCACTTGACTTACATGTACAAGCTAAGCATGCACCTATTCCACATGCCATCTTCTCTTCCAATGAAAGGAAACATTCTATATTATTTTCAGCCGCATATTTTTTTACAGCTCTAAGCATCGGAGTAGGTCCGCAGGCAAGTATTCTTTTTGCACTTAACTTGTTTTCTCTTATTGCATCCAATACATTACCCTTTGTGCCTATGCTTCCGTCTTCAGCGGCAATATATACTTTTCCGTGGCTTTCAAGTTCATTTGCAAGGAAAGTATTACTGTCTCTAAATCCGAGCACTATGATCTTCTCACCATCTAATTGCTTTGCAGTTTCAAGCATTGGAGGTATTCCTATACCTCCTCCTATGAGGATAGTAGACTTGGAATCTGTAGGAAAGCCGTTTCCAAGAGGCCCCAAAACTTTGATATCATCTCCGGTTTTTAAGTTTGAAAATTCCTTTGTTCCGGCATTTTCACCTGTAACTCTGTACACAAGCCTTATAGAGTCTTTGCCCACCTCACAAATACTTATAGGTCTTGGTAAAAGCTTTGAAGGATCCTTTGTATATACATTTACAAATTGTCCCGGCTTTGTGGTCTTTGCAATATCTGTCTTTATCCAAATCGAATAAATATCTTTACTCAGTTCGTCCTGGGAAAGTACCTTCCCATTATCCATTATCTTTGTCATTTCACTTCTCTTTATAAAACTCTGTTTATATCTACTATCATATCCTTTACAGCCGCTCTTGCCGCATCTCCAAACTCAAGTGAAGAATACTTTTCCTGCTTATATGCGGCTATAATTCCTCTTGAAGAGTTTACTACGGCACCTAGTCCGTCTTTATTAAAGCATGGCTTTAAATCCTCGGCTGTTCCACCCTGTGCACCGTAACCGGGTACAAGGAAGAAGGTATTGGGCATCTTTTCTCTGAGTATTGCACTCATCTTAGGATATGTAGCACCGACTACGGCGCCTACATTTGAATAATTTCCGTCCATGCTCATAGCACCCCACTCACAGGTCTTCTTAGCTACAAGTTCATAAAGAGGTGTTCCGTCTATAAGCTGATCCTGGAATTCACCACTTGAAGGGTTTGAAGTCTTTACAAGTACAAATATACCCTTATTCTCACTGTTACATACATCTATAAAAGGCTTCACACCGTCGGTACCGAGATATGGATTTACAGTTACAAAATCCGTATCAAATCCTACTATTTTTTCGCCCAATACATCACTTACTCCGATATGTGCCTTTGCATAAGCAAGTGAAGTTGAACCTATATCTCCTCTTTTTGCATCACCGATAACAAGTAAGCCCTTTTCCTTGGCATACTCGACTGTTTTTTGGTAAGCAATCATTCCCTCTATACCGAACTCCTCATACATAGCTATCTGAGGTTTTACTGAAGGAATAAGATCATAGGTCTTGTCAATTATCTCTTTGTTGAACTCAAAGAAAGCTTCTCCTATAGCCTTTGTAGTTTTTCCGTATTTCTTTATCTTCTCATCTAGTATATAATCCGGTATATGCGAAATAAGCGGATCTAAACCTACACATATAGGGGCATTTGTTTGCTTGATTTTTTCAATAAGTTTTGCAATCATATTTTCTCCTAAGAGCCCTTTGGGCATAATTATGTTTTTAAAAGTATAACACATATACCCGTATTATTTCAATAAATGCACGCTTGGAGATTGCCATGAATATAATAAAAACGAGAGATTTATCAGAAAATATGATAAATCAAATAAATTCTATAGTTGAGGCCCAGGACAAAGAGTATCACCTTCCGCTTTATTTTGATTTCAGTGATGAAAGATGTGTATATTATCTCTGTTATGAAAGCGAAATTCTTATGTCTGTTTCGGCTTTATTTGAAATAGATACTGATATTTATGAGATAATAGCTTTTACAGATGTAAATAACAGAAAAAAAGGTTATTTTAAAGCTGTTTTAGACTACCTTTATACTGATTTGAAAGCCGGTACAGAGCTTTCTTTTATATGTGAAAGAAACTATTCACCTGCACTTGAATGTGCAAAAAAGCTTTCATTTGACTATGAATGTACGGAAACTATGATGGAGCTTGACTTGTCCACATATTCCTGCAATGAGATATTCGATATCGACATTTATGAGGAAGATGATGACATTTTTTATATTTATTATAAGGATGAAGAAATAGGGTCATTCAGTTTTTATACTTTCAACTTTGATGTTGGTGATATTTATTTCCACAGTTTTAATATATATGAGGAGTTTCAAAACAAAGGACTTGGAAAAATGTCTATGAGAGCAATCCTTTTATTTTTAAAGAATATAGGAAAAACAAAGATTCATTTGCAGCTGCTTTTGGAAAATACTCCTGCTTATAAAATATACACAGACTTGGGATTTAACATATCAAGTGAGATAAGTTATTATAAAACATTTATACAGTAGTACATTCTTTAAGTTTATATATTGCCATTTGTATTTATAAATGTTATCATATGTATATATTGATAGTGTACAATCAAATTTATATAAATCTAATATACTCTCTCTTGGTATCGCTATTCAAAATTTCCCCGAAGGTGCCATTATATCATTGCCCCTTCATGCAGAAGGAGAGAGCAAAATGAAAGCACTATTCTACGGTATACTCTCAGGTGCGGTAGAACCTGTAGCAGCCCTGATAATGCTTGGAGCATCGAATATTTTTATCCCCGTGATGCCATATCTTTTAAGCTTTGCGGCAGGAGCTATGATGTATGTTGTAGTAGAGGAACTTATCCCTGAAATGAGTGAAGGGGAACATTCAAATATAGGAGTTATATTATTTGCCTTCGGATTTACAGTGATGATGGCACTGGATGTGGCTCTGAGCTAAAAACAATAAAACACCGGACATGCCGGTGTTTTTATTGTATAATTACAAACTCAATAAACACTGACTCAACTTCAACTACATTTAACTTCTTCCAATAATAGTATCCACTATTAGGGCTATAGCAAAAGCTACGTTGATTAAAATAGTCATAGCCGCATATTTATCATGGATATATTCACCGTTAGTTATAACTATATTGGCTGTAAATATAACTGCCAATATACCGCTGTATAAAGTATGTCTTTTGTCATCTTTATTCTTAATACTCTGCGTATCATTCACAAAAAAAAATGAAAAAAAACCATAAAAACTAAAAAAATGAAAAAATACTACATAATCAAATACAAATCCTAAAAATCCTAAAAACCCTAAAAATCCCAAGAATCCTAAAAATTTTTTAAATCTGTATATTTTTTTATTCTCCAAATTTTCCATTAAAGTTCCCCCTAATTAAATTACATATTTTCTAATATAAGCTTTATATGTTCAGATAAATTAACTTTAAAAATGCTTTTCAAATTTCCAATCTGCTTTTACTTCTATCTTAACTTCAACTTCGGGTTTTTCAAGAGCTTATTGATAAGATCAGTGTAGATCATCTGATCAACCACTTCCGTTATGCTCGTAATTCTTTGTCCCGCATCTTTGGAAGATGCTCCACAATGATAGATTCTCTGATGTTCGGTATTCCAGTCGATAATAATGTATCTGTCATGAAACTCCCCACCGGATTTTTGGAATGTTATCTTTCTAAACGGATATTCCTCACAAAAATCCTGATATTCAAGGGTATGAAGTCCTTTTCCGATGTTATCACTGAATATAATGACCTCTACCGATGAGGGGACATCTTTTAACAAGACCAAAGTTTTCACTCCGATGTAGTTATCGACGATATAAATACTCTTTTTCGCTATGCTGTAAATGTCCTTATAAGCAAGATTGGCTTCGATGGGCTGTCCGTTCAAAAGTAAAAATCCGTATTTGAGCTGTGGATTGCTAAGGTCGAGAATCAAGTCGGACAGTTCGGATTTATGCACAACATTATTTAAAGTGTCCATCACTTCCGCCACCTGATCTTCCACATCTCTTAAATCTCGTCTTAAATCCTGCATTTCCACGACGTTACTTGTAATCTGCATCGAAAGTTGCAAAAACTCTCTTTTCCCAATCAATCCTTGGTTTTCCACGATATAGTCTTTCATTTGCTTGAAAGTACGAATCAGCGCTTTACTCTGCTTGACCGCAAGTTCTCCTTTGAGAACTGTCATTAGCATATAGATTCCCTGCTCGGTAAAAACATGAGGATTGTACTTAATATTACTACCTCGTCCTGAGCCTCTGTTCAAGGTCACATTTTGTGACCTTGAAAGTTCAGATACTTCTTCATCAGTTAATCGGAACATAAAATCTTCATCAAATTTTTCAATATTCCTTTTTACTTGCTGATTAAAAGCTTTTGTTTCATACCCATAAATCTCTGCCAGTTCAAAATCAAGCATAACTTTCTGTCCCCTAATAATATAAATCTTCTTTACAAGGGATTCATGATTTAAAAGCATCATTTCATCTGTTTTATCCATTTCATTATCCTCTTATTCAAATTTCAAATACATTTCCTATACTCTGTTGTATTATGATTTTACAAAATCACTCTCGATACCTTAAAAAATTTACAACTATACCGGTATCACTATCGGAACACAAGCACACTACTCTCAAGCCGCCGCTTTTTGCAATTTCCCGTTGTTCGTGTTTGACTACCATATGAAAATACACTACACAGTTCAAATAAAATTTTTTCTAATCATCCTTCGAGGTTCACATTGATGTGAATTTTAAAATCGCTTTATTCGAGTTTTTTGTTATATATATTTTAGCATTTTTCGTGAATATTTACAATCTTTTTTAGTTTTTTTGCTTTTTTATATAAAACTTGTTCGAGTCTAATTTTATAACTCCATCTACGATAATTGTAAAAAACACCTGATATATATGTGGCTCTAAGCTAAAAAACAGCCATAGCCTCTTTTTAGGCTATGGCTGAAAATCATTTATTGTCCTTATTTTCATAATAATTTATTGCGGCAATTATTGCAGATACGCCGAACCATATTCCAAAAACATAAACCGCACTTTTTCCCAGCCTATAAAGGTTTAATCCCTTATATATCCACATATCCATGGGAATAACAATTACAACAAAAGAAATGATATAGATAAGTGTATTTATAAGAAACGTTTTATGCCTTTTTATAAACTTCATACTACCTCCTTTATTCCCGGCAAACAACATATATGGTAACAACTATATTGTATCACAAACCGAAAATAAAAACCCGGCTTTATATATTAAAAGTATCTTACTTTAAAATAATTTAAAAATAGACTATAATAATCAGACATTCCATATTACATACATATTTATTATATTGGAATAGATTGGAGATTTTATGAAACTTATAGATAATTTAAAACAAAGAAGGACTTACTATAATCTAAACAAAACACTTCCGGTATCAAAGTCTGAAGTTAAAACGGTCATTGAAGAGATTACCGAACTGATACCTGATGCTTTTAATATGAAGAGTGCTCGTGTACTTGTAGTTATGGATAAGAAGCAGAATGAGCTTTGGGATAGAATATTTGATACCTTTGAGGGCAAGGTCCCTCGTGAAAAAATCGACGGATTTAAGGCTGCAGCAGGTACAATACTTTATTTTTATGATGAAGAAGTTGTGAGAGCACTGCAAGAAAAGTTCCCAACATATGCAGATAACTTCCCTGTTTGGGCAAATCAAGCAAACGGTATGTTACAAATAAATATCTGGACAGGTCTCAAAGAGCTTGGAATCGGCGCAAACTTACAGCACTATAATCCTGTAATTGACAGACTTGTACAAGAAATGTTTGAAATTCCCAAGTCATGGAAATTAATCGCACAAATGCCTTTTGGCGGAATTGTAACAGAACCTGATCCTAAGGAAAAAGAGAATATAGCTGATAGAGTAAGATTTGTTTAAAACCAAATGAAACTTTACATTTATAAAATATCCCACAGACTACACTAAGCCTGTGGGATGTTTTTCTAGTTTCCCTTCACTTCTTTCCAAAGGTCATTGTAAAGGCTGTCTCCCTCATCTCCGAGATATTTAAATACTTCGCTGTTCTTTAACATATCATCTGTCGGGAAGAGTGCTGTATTTTCCTGAAGCTCCTTATCCAAAAGCTCGAAAGCGGCTTTATTTGGAGTAGGATATGTAATATATTCAAAGTTCTTCTTTGCAATCTCAGGTCTGTTTAAGAAGTCTATCCACTTCTCCGCATTCTCCTTGTTCTTTGCATTCTTTGGAATTACCCATGCATCAATCCAAAGGTTTGTACCCTCTTTCGGTATTACATACTTAAGTTCGAAATCTTCTCCTGAATTTGCAACTTCATTTTGAACATAGAGCATCTCGCCTGAGTAAATAACACCTATAGCGGCCTCTCCACCAATCATCTTATCTCTTACCTGATCTATTACATAGGCCTGCACGAGCGGCTTCTGTTCTATAAGTTTTTCTTTTACCTTCTCAAGCTCAGCCTTATCTGTTGTATTCATAGAATATCCAAGCATCTTCTCACCAACCATAAAGGCATCTCTTACAGAATCCTGCATAAGGATATTTCCCTGATACTTAGGATTCCAAAGATCGCTCCAGCTTGTGATTTCATCATCCACCATTGAAGTATTATAAAGTATTCCTACTGTACCCCATGTATATGGCACGGCATATTTATTCTCAGGATCAAATGATTTTGCCATATCCATATACTTTGTATCAATATTCTTGATATTAGGGACATTATTAAAGTCGATTTCCGCAAGCATATCATTTTGTATCATCTTCTCGATCATATAATCTGAAGGGCATACTACATCATATACCACACCACCGGCCTCAAGTACCGGATACATTTCCTCATTGGTCTCAAACATATCATAAACGACCTTGATACCTGTTTCTTTTTCAAACTCCTCTACAACACTCTCGTCAATATACTCACCCCAGTTATATACATAAAGCTCGCCTGCACTGCCTGCCTTGGCACCTGCATCACTTTTTCCGCATCCTGATAATACAGCCACGGAAAGCATACTCATCAATGTCATTATACTTACAAATTTTCTTTTCATATTTCCTCTTATCTTCTATTTATTTTTTCTTTATTTTATTCTGTGCAATATTTGATACTATAAGCAGTATCAAAACAGTAGCAAAAATAATTGTAGAAAGGGCATACAGACTAGGCTTTATACCTCTTCTAACTTCTGAATATACCAAGGTCGATATAGTGTTTATACCTGCTCCCTTTGTAAAATGTGTTATTATAAAATCATCCAGCGACATTGTAAATGCCAGCAAAAATCCTGATATTACTCCCGGGAATATATCCGGAAATACCACCTTAAAAAATGCCATGATCGGTGTAGCTCCAAGATCCAGTGCCGCCTCATATGTAACTCTCTCAGTCTGCTTAAGCTTAGGCATTACAGAAAGTATGACATATGGAATATTAAATGTAATATGACTTATAAGAATAGTCTTAAATCCAAGACTTATTCCAAAAGCTATAAATCCAAGCATCAAAGAGATACCTGTTACAATATCCGCATTCAGCATAGGAATATTGTTGACCGCCATTACCACTGTCTTAGGTACCTTTCTCATATTGTTGATACCTATTACCGCTACAGTTCCTATCAGCGTGGCAATAAGTGCCGATAAAAACGCTATCACCAATGTGTTTCTAAAGGCTGACATTATTGTGGCGCTTTTAAAAAGCTCACCATACCAGTCAAAAGTAAATCCACCCCACCTGTTCCTTGACTTTGAAGCATTAAAGCTTAGTATCATAAGGGTTGCTATAGGGGCATATAAAAAAATCAATATAAATACCAGGTAAAAATCACCAAGTACTTTTCTTATCTTTGAATAGATCAAACGCTCATGCCCTCCCCATCTTTATCATACTTGGCAATAAATGCCATACTGATAAGTATAAAAATCATCATTACCAGTGAGAGTCCGGAACCGAGATTCCAATTGCTTCCCTTTGTAAACTCCTGCTCTATTACATTTCCTATCAAAAGCACCTTGCTTCCGCCAAGGATATTGCTGATAACAAATGTTGTCAGTGCCGGCACAAATACCATAGTTATACCGCTGACAATACCCGGAATGCTAAGAGGTATTATTACCTTTGTAAGCGTCTGCATTGTATTTGCACCAAGATCTCTTGCGGCATTTATTGTATTGTCATCTATCTTTTCAAGTACATTGTATATAGGAAGTACCATAAAAGGCAGATAGTTGTAAACCATACCGAGTATAATAGCTGCCGGCGTATTGATAATATTTAAACTCGGCAGATGCAAGAAGTTTAAAATCGTATTTATAATTCCGTTTTTCTCCAAAAGTGAAAGCCATGCAAGAGTTCTAAGCAAGAAGTTCATCCACATAGGCAAAATAAATATAAATACTATAAGGCTTCCCTTGTTAAGCTTTTTGCTTTTCAAAGTAAGTGCCAGCGGAAATGCCATTACAAGGCAAATAGCCGTACTTACAATTGATAATATTATGGACAATAAAAGTGCCTTGAAATGGTCTTTTGCAAATATTGAAAGCACATTTGACAGTGTAAAGCTTCCGTTCCTATCAGTCAGTCCATATATAAAAATCAGTGAGAGAGGTATTATTGTAAAACCTATCATCCAAAGAATATACGGGAATGCAAGTACTTTTCTTAAATCCTTATTCATTTACACCCACAGCCTCCTCATCCTCAGACTCAGGCTTGTTCATTATCTGTATATCAAAAGGATCCACACTGATGCCGACTTCCTTGCCTACCGGGAACATATCTGTAGAATGTACCAGCCACTCATATCCGTTTGGAGTAGTGACTTCCATCTCATAATGCACACCCTTAAATATCAAATGAGTAACTCTACCTACCAAAGTTCCCTTCTCAGGCTCTACAAGATCAATATCCTCAGGTCTTATTACAACGTCTACAGGCTTATTGGTACCAAATCCCACATCCACACAGGCAAATTTTGCTCCGAATATATCTACGAGCTTATCCTGTACCATGGTTCCGCCGATTATATTTGATTCACCTATAAAGTCCGCTACAAAGGCATTTTCAGGCTCATTATATATCTGCTCAGGAGTACCCATCTGCTGTATATATCCCTGATTCATGACTACTATGGTATCGGACATTGTAAGCGCTTCTTCCTGATCATGTGTAACATAAACGAAAGTGATACCCAGCTCATTTTTAAGTCTGATAAGCTCATATTGCATATCCTGACGCAGCTTTAAATCAAGTGCTCCAAGTGGCTCATCAAGTAAGAGTACCTTCGGTTCATTTACTATAGCTCTGGCAATTGCAATTCTTTGCTGCTGTCCGCCTGAGAGCAGGTTTATATTTCTGTTTTCATATCCTGAAAGGTTTACCAGCTTAAGCGCATATTTTATCTTGTCATCAATATATGCCTTTGATTTATTCTTTATCTTCAAACCGAAGGCTATATTTTCCGCAATGTTCATATGAGGAAATAATGCATACTTTTGAAATACCGTATTTAAATTTCTTTTATTCGGTGGCAGATTTGATATATCCTTACCGTCAAAAATCACTCTTCCGGTATCCGCCTGTGCAAATCCACCTATTATTCTAAGGGTGGTAGTCTTACCGCATCCCGAAGGACCGAGTAAAGTTACAAATGAGTTTTCTTTAATTGATAAATTTAAATCATCTAAAACAATCTCTCCGTCAAAACTCTTTGAGATATGCTCCAAATCAATAAGGGATGTTGACATACTTCCTCCAATTTTTAAAAATTAGGCGGTGTGCTGACCCAAATAAGTCTTGCACCTCGCTTTGAGCTGATATAATGCTTTTTATCGGATGTAAAATAAAAAGCCTCTCCTTTTTTTGCCAAATACACATCATTTCCCCTATGTATCTCCACAGTTCCGGAAAGAATATATCCGAACTCCTCTCCGTCATGTGGATTGTCAGGATATGTCATACCTCCCGGTTCAATAGTCTGAAGTATAGGCTCCATCATATTTTTTTGTGCATTCGGTATTATCCATTCGATGGTATTATTAAGTTCTTTATCCTCTTTAATAAAGTAATCTTCTTCAGTAAAAACCACCTGCGTTTCGGTTTCTTCATCAAAGAAGTCCTTTATTTCCACTCCAAGGCATTGCAAAATATCAAGAAGAGTTGCTATAGACGGTGAAGTCAGATCATTCTCCAGCTGCGAAATAAATCCTTTGGACAATTCCGCTCTATCAGCAAGCTCTTCTTGTGTAAGTCCCGCAAGCACTCTGAGTCTTTTTAGTTTTGAACCGATCTCCATAAAAAGCCTTTCTTTGTGTTGCACACTATTTCTAAGTAAAAAGTTTAGTGTTATTAAACAAAGAATATTATACATTATCTTAAGCAACTGTCAAGCACTTTATTTTTATTCATTATTTTATTTTTTACTAACTTCCTAAATAAATTTTATAGCACTATGCATAAATAAATCTGTAAAGTTATATTAAACCGAAAAATAAGCTCTTATCATTTTCTTTATGTTATTTAAATTGTATTTTAATACTTGCTATGATATATTGAAGTTCATAAGAGATAATTTATTTTATATAGAGGAGATTAAACTATTGCTAAAATACTATAGTTTTGAGCTTGATGACTGGCAGGACAACGCTTGGCTAATTGAGGTATTGAAGCTGTTTTTAGATGAAGAAATAGAAGTAGAACTGAATTGCTGGAATGATGAAATTGATGCTATAAATCTGGCAATTGATTTGGGATTTAGAGTAATTGAGATACAGCAATTCTTAATCAGACTTAGTGGGACTACAGTTATGCTCGATTTAGATAAAATCGTAAGTCTAAAAAGTTTTATTCAAACTACAGAAGAAGACGAAGAAGAAAATTTGTTGCCGTTTTTCTCCCTATTTATTAAGGACGAAATATTCATTGAACACTATGCCAGAGAAAATTATGTGTATAAAAAAGAAAAGTTTGATTTGACTGTAGATATCTTGAATCGTCATAATGTAGAATTTCACTAATTTGCTATCGTAAGAAAGATATGTGTATATATGAATAATGATTTATCAAATAGTACCGCTGAAAAAACAGTTAATTTCTTGCTAATTGATGACCTGCAAGATAAAAATTTACCTGTTGAGGTATTGAAACTATTTTTATATGAAGAAAAGGAAATAGAACTTGATTGCTTAAATAATGAAATTGACACTATAAATCTGGCATTTGATTTGGGCTTTAGGCTAATAGAGATAAAACCATCTTTGATTAGATTAAAAGGGACTACAAGTATGTTTGATTTGAGAAAAATCATGAACTTTAAAGAAGATAGTTTGTTCCCATTTTTCTTTGTAAATATATACGACAGCATTATAGCCGACCAATATTTTAAAGAATTATTGATTTACAAAAAAGATAAATTTGATTTGATTACCGATATACTAAAGCGTAATAATGTAAATTTCCATTACTAGAGGAGTTTATATCCTGACAAGTCACAGTGCCAATGCCTTTTGCTTGTCAGGATATTTTTAATCTCAAAAATCTTTATTTAAAGTCTATATTATTCAAAAAATCACCGACTATACCCCTGTACTCCGCCTCTCCAAGTACTTCTCTTGACTGTGCATGTGCCGCATTCGGTACCAAATGAAGCTCTGAATACCCTGCTGTAGCGGCCTTATTTACCTGCGAATTCTCAGGCAAAATAAAGGTATCCGCCTCACCGTGTATAAAGCATATAGGTACTTCATTTCCCACAAGTGCATCCTTTGGTGAAGTCTTTTTCATATCATATCCGTATCTTAGCTTCATGGCTGTATTTACACTCGGCAAGACAAAGGGAGTCTTAGCAAGATCATAAGCTTTATAAATCAAATCATAAAGATTTGAAAATCCGCAGTCCGCCACCACAAAATCCACCTTCGGCTTTTTAGCAAGTACCGTCAGAGAAGTTGCGGAACCCATAGACTCACCGTGAAGCCCAAGCTTAATATTTCCATATCTGCTATAGCTGTCCTCAATAAGCTTTTCAAGATCTTCAGACTCAAATTGTCCAAGGCTCACTGCTGTTTTTGCATTCTCACCATGATCCCTTAAATCATAAATAATACAATTAAATCCAAGGTCCATATAAGTATCCACATATTTTACGGCACCATATCTGTTTGACTTAAAACCGTGGCTTATAATCACATATTTATCGGTCTCTATAGGATTTTTTACCAAAGTAACATGCAACTCATAGTCTTTATATCCTTTTACTGTATACTCCTCTTTTTCATATGAGTCATAATTTCCCCAAAGTCCATGCTCCTTCTCCCAAGATATCTCTTTATCAAGTGTGGATACATTCGGTGCGGCTATCTGTGATGCAAGACCAAGAATAAATCTGCAATACCATCCGATTGCAACAAGTACAATTATTATTGCAATCGCAATTATTATTTTCTTCATATAATATTTATATCACCTTTCTATAAATACAAAACTCAAAATTAATCGCTAACAGTATAAACATTTCAATTGTATCTATCAAGTTTTTTATTCTGTTTTCAATATAAAATATATGCTTATAAATATGGCTTATATAAACTGTTTATTATTATTACAATGTATTGACATTGCACGAATTTTAAACTATATTTTAGATATTGGAGGTAGATGTATGACTACAAATCTAAATATAAGAACAGATAAAAATATAAAGGATCAGGCTGAAGAAATTTTCAACCAACTTGGTCTCAATATGACAACAGCTATAAATATGTTTTTGAGAACGGCAGTCAGAGAAAACGGCATACCGTTTGAGCTGAAGCTTGACACACCTAACAATAATACAAAGGCTGCTATTGAAGAAGGACGCAAGCTCTTTAATGACGATTCTGTCAAAGGATATAACAGCATTAAAGAACTGAGAGATGCTTTGGATGTATGAAGTACACTATAAAATTTACTACTCAGTTTAAAAGAGATTTGAAACTTGCAAAAAAGCAAAATAAGAATATCGATAAACTGTTTGAGATAATTGAGATTTTGGCAAACGGAAACCAGTTACCGGCAAAGTATAGAGATCACGAACTTACAGGTAATTATAAAGATACCAGAGAATGTCATATAGAACCGGATTGGTTACTTATATATGAAATTCGTGAAGATATACTTGTACTGATGTTAAATAGAGTGGGAAGTCATTCTGAATTGTTCTAGTGACAGATATATAAGAGGAGGAGTATGGAAATGGAAAAATTTATCTAATAAAAATTTAAATAATAAAGAGAACTCAGACAATTCAAATACTGATAATAATTTGAATCAGCCTACTGATAATGTAGATAATAACAACGACAATAATACGACCAAGCTTAGAACAATATCAGACCTTTTTTTAGATTATTTTGGTATTTTACCTATTGTTAGTGCTGTAATATATATATAATATATGTACTATTGAACTTTTACTTCAAATAATATATATTTATGTTAGTAATACCTACTTAACCGCGTACTACAGGAGGTTAATTATGAATAAAAATGATGATAACAGCATAACATATATAGCTTACAAGGTTGCAATATTGCTTGTACTGTTGATATTAATATTTAATGCGGATACAATTTCACCAAATATATTCCTTTATAATTATGCCCATAACAACTACAGTGATTTGAGCTTTATGCAGGCATATCTTACCACACAGATAATACTTTCTCTATTGTCTGTTTTGGATATCGGATTGATATTAGTTGATTATCTGAAATTAAAGAAATAGGACAGGTTTTACCCTATCCATACCTGCCCGAAATTTCCGGGGATATTCACATGCATATTCCCGTCGAAATTCCTTTTTTCACCTGAAAAGATTTCTGTAAATTCACCGCTGATATTTAAATGAATATCTGCATTATTGTCATCATTATTTACTATGGAAACAAGTCTCTTATCTCCATATTCTCTTAAAAAGGCATACTGTCTGTTTGTAAGTAAAAGCTCTCTATAGCCTGCCTCTTACTAATTTTAAAACTATGGAGGGGACGAATATGTGTAAAAGGATTCAACAATGTTTTATTTTTTTATTCATACTATCAGTTTTTAGTAGTCAGTTTGTATATATGGCATGGTCTCAAAGTTTGGACAGTGCTTATGGTACTAATTATATTCTATACGGTGGACCTGAAGTAACATTCAATTTAACAAGCGAAAATAACTATTCTGATAGCATAATGTTGCATGGTTCATCCGGTATAACGACTGTTACATGCTAATTAGCCGGTGGTGTTGCAAGTGTAGATAGACTGTATGGGGTGATAATTTTTTGGAGTGGAACTAATAATGTACAATCTATTAAAGCTTCAAACTTATCCATAACGAATGGTAGTGTTTTAAAGTCAAGGACATTTTATTCAAAAGGATTCATTATCGATGGATTAAGCAGTAATGTTGGTAGCAGAGAGGTTGGTGTTTGTAATATCCATTCCGGCGTAAATAAAGTGATGGTCAAAACAAAAGGATTGCGAGCTTTCTTCTATGACAGAGATTTTTGGATTAATACAGGAGAACTTTATGGACCAATACATTTGTAATTATCGTACTATCAGAGATATATCTACTACAGATAGCAGTTTTTTGCCATCGGTTTATAACTTTTATAAAAATGATATCATTATACCAAAAAAATCACAGGATGATATAATTTTACTGCTTGGCAAAGAATATGGACTGAATAAAGTATTATATAGTGAACTTGACAGGATGACAGCAGACTCAGCTATCTCATTGATTAATTATAACAAACCTGAAAATACCCGGAATATTCATACTCATGATATTTGGCAACTTCCACAAAATTTAGCGACTTCCCGCTTTTATAAGGATTTTTATGAGAGATTTGTAAAAATCGGAGATTCTCCTAAGATTATATTAGTTTATATACCAGATAAAGATTATTTTATGTCTAATTCATCCTTTTTTGGAACTGCAATTTATGTTTATAGAGGAATAAACGAAGATGACTTTAATAAAAAAGGGCCGGAGTATAAACATTATCTCAACAATATGTTTTTGTTAAGTGAAGCTCTAAAAAACTAAAATCAGAAGGGCTGTCGGGAAACACTGAATTTTATCCACATAGAATAAAATAGAAATATCCTGACAAGTCACAGCGCTAATGCCTTTTGCTTGTCAGGATATTTTTTATAATATCAATAACTATTTAATTAAAATCTATATTGTCTAAAAAATTACTTATTATGCTTCTGTACTCAGCTTCACCCAAAACTTCTCTAGATCTTGCATGTGCGGCATCAGGTACCACATGAAGCTCTGAATACCCCGCTGTAGCAGCCTTGTTTATCTCTGAATTCTCAGGCAAAATAAAGGTATCCGCCTCACCATGTATGAAGCAGACAGGTACTTCATTTCCTATAAGCGCATCCCTTGGTGATGTCTTTTTCATATCATAGCCATATCTTAATTTCATTGCTATATTTACGCTTGGAAGTACTGCGCCCACCTTTGCCACATCATAGGCTGCATGAAGCAGATCATACAAGTTTGAAAATCCGCAATCCGCCACAACAAAATCTACATTCGGCTTTTTAGCAAGTACCATCAAAGAAGTGGCTGCACCCATAGATTCACCGTGAAGTCCAAGCTTAATATTGCCATATCTGTTATATGTATCTTCGATAAGCTTATATAAGTCCTCAGATTCAAATTGCCCAAGGCTTAATGTCGCCTTTGCATTCTCACCATGGTCTCTTAAATCATAAATAATACAGTTAAATCCCAAATTCATATATGTATCCACATACTTTACAGCACCATATCTGTTTGATTTAAAGCCATGACTTATAATAACATATTTATCGGTCTCTACAGGATTTTTTACAAGAGTCACATGAAGTTCATAGTCTTTATAGCCCTTTACTGTATATTCATCCTTTTCATAGGAATCATAATTTCCCCAAAATCCATGTTCTTTTTCCCAAGATATCTCATTATCAAGTGTGGATACCTCAGGTGTTGCTATTTGAGATGCAAGCCCCAGAATAAATCTGCAGTACCATCCGATTGCAACGAGTACAATGACTATTACTATACCGATTATTATTTTCTTCATAAAATATATATCACTTTCTATAAATACAAAATTAATCGCTAACAGTATAAACATTTCATTTGTATCTATCAAGTTTTTTATTCTGTTTTCACTATAAAATAGGATAGGTTTTACCCTATCCATACCTGCCCGGAATTTCCGGGGATATTCACATGCATATTCCCGTCAAAATTCCTTTTTTCACCTGAAAAGATTTCTGTAAATTCACCACTTATATTTAAATGAATATCTGCATTATTGTCATCATTATTTACTATGGCAACAAGTCTTTTATCTCCATATTCTCTTAAGAAGGCATACTGTCTGTTTGTAAGTAAAAGCTCTCTATAGCCTGCCTCTCCAACCCATGGATTTGAAATTCTCATATTTCCCAAAGCTGCAATCAGTTTGGTATTTTCATTTGATTCTAATGACGTCTTATAATCCTCAAAATTTAGCTCAGGTCTAAGTATTTCATCCGCATAAGGTTTCTTCTCACCCTCAATAGCAAACTCTGAACCGTAGTATATGGAAGGTTTTCCCGGCAATGTATATAAAAGCACATGTACAGGTGCAAAATGATTCTTATTATTTAACTTTGTATAAATTCTTGCCACATCATGATTATCAACAAAGTTATAAAAAGCATTGGCGATATGCATTCCCATATCTGTGCAGCGCTTTACGGTATGTGCTATCTCAAAGTAGTTATGATCATTGTGTCCTGAATAAAGAGCCTTGTGCAACCAATAATTGGTTACCGAATGAAGCATATTTTCATTTACCCATCTGGTATAATCTCCGTGAATCACTTCACCCATCAGCCAAAAGTCCTGCTTGCAAGAATCTGTCACAGATCTCAGCTCACTCATAAAGGTAAAGTCAAGTACGTCAGCCGCATCCAGTCTTATACCGTCTATATTAAATTCATTTATCCAAAATCTTACCACATCCAGCATATACTCTCTTACTGCCGGATTTTGATGATTGAGATTTACAAGCGTACCGTGCCCGTCCCAGCTGTCATAATATAATCCGTCATTATAATCATTGTTCCAATCAAAATGCAAATTTTTAAACCAGTCCTTGTATGCACTGTTTTCTCTTTTTTCTTTTACATCCTTAAATGCAAAGAATTCTCTTCCCACATGATTGAATACACCGTCCACTATAACTTTTATATCATTTTCATGACAGGTATTTATAAAGGCCTTTAAGTCCTCATTGTCCCCAAGTCTTGAATCAAGCTTTTTATAATCAACAGTCTCATAACCATGGCCTACAGACTCAAATAGCGGACCGATATATATCGCATTGCAGCCAAGCTTTTTTATATGCCCTATCCAAGGCATAAGCTTATTTAATCTGTGCTCACTTATTTCAAGTGAATTTGTTCTTGGTGCTCCTGTCATTCCGATAGGATAAATATGATAAAATACTGCATTATCATACCATTTCATAATTATCTCCATTCATATATTAGCAAATATAAAATTCCATCTACAACAATATAAATATATATTTTTATATTTATATTATTATCTTCAATTTGCCTGTAAATAAATTGTATAAAATTTCACAAATCATTTTATTCCAGCAGCTATATATCCAATAATAACCATTTTTATCAAATAATTTTATTATTTTCTATTGTATGTACTCTATAAATATTTCTTTTTAGTTGATTCTTCCACCTACACATCCCCAAGAAAAAATATCTCTTCCAAGTGATAACCACTTATCTTTTAGATGTTCCTCATTAACCGTATAATTATCTACGTTCTTATATTTTCCCAATATTTTATTTAAAATATTTTTATCTACACCTTGTATAATATATTCACCATCTATTTTTTCCAATTTATCTAAGTCTATACCATAATCTTTAAGATGTTCACTCCAATAATTACGAAAACACTCACTTTTATTAAATCTTTTTTGTATATCCTTATCTTGTGAATCTGCGCATACAAACTTATCTTTTTTTATTCCTTTTTTTATATCAAAATAGTAGATTGGAGCATTGTTTTCTCCCACAGTAACATTTCTTTTTAAGTATTGTAAAAAAGAAATGGTTTTATCTGGTATATAATTTTCTGTGTTACATTTTTCAATCCATCCTATAGGTATCAAGTTTTCGACTTCATGGACATCTAAAATTATAGCTTTCCAAGTATCTTGAGTTTTACAATTAGTAAAATCTTCTACATGAATTTTTGTAGTACCTCCTGAATCATTTGGAAACTTTTTGTCACTATCAACTATACATAAACATAATCTATTTCCGCTGTTAACAGTTTGTTCAAGTACTCTTGCAGTAGTATCACCACCACCTGGTTTACTTTCAAAAGAAATTTCAATATTTTTAAATCCTTTATATTTGGTATAATATTTGGCTATAAGCTCATAGAACAATGCATCCTCTTGATTCTCTGTTATAAGTACTGTAGTATCACAAATATCTATATTACTTATAGATTTTAATTCTATGGATATTTCCTTACCATTACATTCATTTTTTTTATTGTATACTATATTAATACATTTATTTACACCTTCTAAATATGACCTATCCTCTGCCCCCCTGTTAAGCAGTGAATAGAATACAGATTGTACTGGTTTGGAAAAAAAATCTTGTACCATCAGCTTCTCTAAAACATTTTTCCTTGCAAATATATAATTCCTTTGCTTCCTTCTATATAAAGCCAACTGTTCTAATGCAGCAATAGCATCTTCATCGCCTAAATCTATTGCTTTTAAGCAACTTTCATCTATTTTAAAAATCAAAACTAAAGTACCTCCTCCGGTTCAAAAAAACCAACTGGCCAGTTATCTAGGTACCCCTCATCATCAAATTTACTGGACTTAATACTAGTATCCTTACTTCCACTATCTTTATCAAAAATAAATATTGCTACTTCTTCATTCTTGATTTTTTCTTTATATATCAAATTTCCTAATCTATTTATTATAGTTTCACTATGTGTCTCTATTACAAAGTTTATTTCTTTTTCCTTTTTGTTTGTACTTTTCAAAACTTTCACTATAACATCAACTAACTTCGCTTGCAAACTAGGATGTAAGTGTAACTCCGGCTGTTCAATTGTAATTGTTATTGGTATTAATATATTATTAAACGATCTAATATCTCTCAATCCTACATTCGATATAAATAATTCCTTTTTTTTCATAGTTATATACCAAAGTTGAGTTATAATTGGTAGTATTTGACTATAACCAAATCCTGTATCAGATAAATTGATTGGCTTTTTACTATTTTTTTTTAATATTTTTAACGAGACATGTCCTTCACTACTAGTCTTTACAACTTTAAAGCCCAAGTTTTCATTAGTCCATTCTTGAAATTTTATAAATGAACCTTCTTTTAGACTATTTAGAAATATAGCCAGGTTTTTACCCCTACAATCAACCTCATCCACTGCTGTATTTCTTAATCTATAATACCTTTCTGCTGTTGCTCTTACTGGAGCTATATAATATATATTTCTAAAATACATCGATAAATATTGCGAAATTATATTATATATTTTGGGAATCTGATACATCATTAAAATTTCATTAAAATCTACTGTTGAATATTTCGTATTTTCGATATTAAAAAAATCTTCTTCAAAACATCGGGAATTATTCAAAATTATGCTTTCTTGTGATTCAACATCTACACCTAATACTTTTTTTAAAAACAAATAATCCATTGTTCTTTGTCTATACAATATGCTTTCTATATTATCTAATATCTCTATACCACCATCATCTTTAATATATTTTAATGCTGATGGCCTTAATATATCCAACTTAATCTCAAATGGTGAACTAAAATCACCTTCAATAAGCTTCCTAATAAATACTTCTGTATCATTTTCTTTCAAATTTATAGGATAATACTTGTCATTAATCTCAACCCCTTTTACATTCCTATTATCCCCAATTTTCACCAATAATTTATAATCTAAAATGTTTATTAACAATTCAGATATATAGTCAAAAATATCATTTTCACATTTAGATAATGAAATCTCTATATCTATATCAATATCCTTATAGTCACTTTGATTTTTAATATTAAAAAAATAACTATACTCCCTAACTATATTCATTTTAAGAGAAAACTTAAAACTAATCTTCTTCTCTTTAGCATTATTATTTAAAGCTTCATCAAAACTTCCAAAATCAACATAATCATCATCTTCGCCAGACCAAAGTATTGGTCCATTTACTTTTCTTCTAAGCGACTGTTTCATCAGAGGAAAAAATCTTAAAAATGTACTTTTCCCAGAACTATTAAGTCCAACTAATATATTTATGGGTTTTATTTCCATTTCCCCTGTATCTTGTAAACTTCTTAAATTTTTTATTCTTATACTTTTCATATATTTACCATAATCCTAAATTCATTATATCGAATTATTTTATCAGTCGTTCAACTATAACATATATCTTCATTTTTATAATATATTTTAAGGCTTTTGAATTTATAGTTTTTGCAATACAAATACCGTAAATAAAAGCCCCTTAATAACATCTTATTTTTTATATACCCTTAACACATTGTCCATCTTTGATTTCATATTCTCAAGTACCATATCAAACAAGGTAATTGCAACCATGCTCTCTACCACCACTACAGCTCTTGGAACTATAACAGGGTCATGTCTACCCTTTATCTCAAGTTCCACCTCTTCATTTATCGCATTCACAGTTTCCTGCTCTCTGGCAATAGATGGTGTAGGCTTTACTGCCGCATTGATAATAATAGGTGAACCGTCACTGATTCCTCCAAGTATACCGCCTGACATATTTGTCTTTTTTCTGATATGAAGTCCGGTATCATCCTCATCTACAAAGAAAGGGTCATTATTTTGTGATCCTTTCATAGTACTTACATGAAAACCTGCACCAAACTCCACTCCTTTTATAGCACCGATACTCATGACAGCTGCGGAGAGCCTTGCATCAAGCTTATCAAATACCGGTTCTCCAAGTCCCGGCATTACACCTGTTGCTATACATCCTATGATACCGCCCAAAGAATCTTTCTCTTCCTTGGCTCTTTTTATAAGCTCTATCGCCTGACCGGCAGCTTCATTATCCGGCATATATACATCATTTTCACTGCACTCTTCAAGGTTAAAGTTTTCGGCATATACATTTCCGATGCTTTGAGTAAATGCCTGTACCTTGATACCCAGCATTTCAAGTGCCTTTATAGCTATGGCACCCCCTATTACTCTGCCTATTGTTTCTCTGCCTGAGCTTCTTCCTCCACCACGGTAATCTCTGAAACCGAACTTTGAGTCATATCCGAAATCGGCATGTCCCGGTCTGTAAGTAATAGCCAGTTCATCGTAGTCCTGTGACCTTTGAGACTGATTTTCAAGCATCACCATAATAGGTGTACCTGTTGTTTTACCGCCAAACACTCCGGAATAGATACGACATTTGTCGCTTTCATTTCTGGATGTGGTAACAGTACTCTGTCCCGGTTTTCTTCTGTCCAGAAACTTTTGGATATCCTCTTCACTTAGTGCTATACCTGCCGGCACGCCGTCCACTATAGCACCCAAAGCTACTCCATGTGACTCTCCAAAAGTTGTAACTACAAAGCTTTTTCCAAAACTTGAACCTGCCATTATACCTCCACTATGACACAGCAATTAGGCTGATTAACTCTTATAATATTTGAGCACATCACAATCAGACCTGTTGAATAATCTATCTTAAAGAATGTAATACTTCCGCTCTCATGATTTATAGATGCAATATGATGATTGTCAGGGAAAATCGCCACATCCTTCGGATACTCACCACTTATTGGAAGACACATCTTCTCTTTTAAAAGTCCGGTCTCGGCATCTCTTTCATACAAACATACCGAATTGTCACCGGCATTTGTTGTAAATAGGAATTTCTCATCGGCATTAAGTGTCAGTGTGGTTGCGGCTGTAAGTTCCGAAAGCTTATTGCTTCCTGTTGTAGGCACTGTTTGAATCTTCTCAATCTGAGGCATTCTGCACCCCGGCTTAGCTTCATAGGTAAATACATCCACTACATTTTTCATCTCATACATCAGGTATAGAAACTTTCCGTCCCTCGAAAATTCAAAAAATCTCGGTGCGGAATTTATATCGCACGGAATCATATCGACAAGTGAGAGTCTCTCATCTTTATTGTCAAAATGATATATTTTCACCTGATCTATTCCAAGGTCGGCAGCCATAACAAAATGTCCGTCAGGAGTTGTTCTTGTACAGCTTACATGAGGCCTGAAATTTCTTTCAGCTATGGAGCCAAGTCCTTTGTGATAAACCTCATCCACTATCTCTCCCACACTTCCGTCCTTGTGAAGCTTCAAAACCGTAATTTTTCCGTCATGATATCCGGATACGAATATAAATTTATCTTTTACATCTGTTGAAAGATGACAACCTCTCATTCCGTTTATCTTTACAGAGTTTAATCTTTCAAGACCTCCGTCAGGCAAAATTCTGAATGAAACGATTCCTTCATCGGCAATTGAATACAATGTCTTCTGGTCTCTTGATTTGATGACATAGGAAGAGTTGTCTACATCCACTTCATCTTTTTTGACAAAACAGCCCTTCTTTGTATCCACATCATATATTGTAATTCCCTTTGCTTTTCCTGTATATGAATAAGATCCCACATAGGCAACATACTTTCCGCTCATAAACATACTCCTTTAAACTTATATAGCTCAATTCTATCATAAAATCCATATTTTTTGAACTTATTTACTCAAAATAATGTTCTAATCAAAAAATATTTTGACACCTTTTGAGTTCTAAATTACCCAATCAAAATTGTTGGAAAGCTCATACGGTGTGTTCTGATATACATAGAAATTCAGCCAGTTTCCATATAATGTATTGGAAAAATTTCTCCAGCTCAACACAGGTCTTGAAAAAGGATCATTGTCACTGAAATAGTTCTTCGGCAATGCAGGATTTAACCCCTTTGCAACATCTCTGTGGTATTCATTACTGAGAGTCATTCTGTCATACTCGGGATGTCCCTGTATAAATACTTGAGAACCGCTGCCATACTCATTAAGCACAAGGAGTACTCCCGCTTCGTCAGACTTGGCCAAAACCTGAAGCTCAGGATGTTTTAATACATCTTCCAATTTAACTTCCGTATTCCTTGAATGTGGGCAGTTTACAAAATCATCCATACTTCTGACCAAAGGCACTTTTTTCTTTAAGATCTCGTGTACGAACACTCCTGCCAGCTTTTCTTTTCTCTCATATTTGGGTATTCCGAAATGATAGTAAAGCCCTGCCTGTGCCGCCCAGCAAATATGCAGAGTAGATGTTACATGAGTCTTTGACCATTCCATTATTTCACAAAGCTCACTCCAATAATTCACCTTATCGTAATCCATAAGTTCCACCGGAGCACCTGTAATTATCATTCCATCATATTTATCATTCTTTATATCTTCAAAGAATGTATAAAACTTATTCAGATGACTTTGACTTGTATTCTTTGACTGATGACTTTTCATCATCAAAAATGAACAGTCTACCTGCAATGGGCTATTTGATAATGCCCTAAGAATCTGAGTCTCTGTATCTTCTTTTATAGGCATCAAGTTTAATATTAAAATCTGCAATGGTCTGATATCCTGGGAAATAGCCCTATCCTCATCCATCACAAATATATTCTCAGATTCAAGTATCTCTTTTGCCGGCAGTCCTTTTTGTATTTTTATTGGCATAGTACCTCTTTTCCGGTAGACAAAGCTGTCTACAAATAAACATATTATCCTTCTAAAAGTTTTAAGAAATCCTCCTCCGAGATTATCTCAACTCCAAGTTCTTTAGCTTTTTTATTTTTAGAAGAATTTGATGCGGTATCATTATTTATCAAGAAGTTTGTCTTACTTGATACACTTCCTGATACCTTTCCTCCATTCTTTTCTATAAGTTCTTTCAACTCATTTCTATTTGTAAAATGTTCCAGCGAGCCTGTGATGACAAATACTTTTCCGGCAAATGAATCACTTCCCGCAGACTCTTCCGCTTCAAATATAAGGACTTCTCTAAGGCTCTTTACATTTTCTATATTCTTGGAATCCTTAAAAAAATCAACTATCGAATTTGCCAGTACTTCACCGATTCCCTCTATTTCAAGCAGTTCATCTTTCCCGGCGGTAATAATTTTGTCAATATCATTGTCAAAATACTTTGCAATCATCTTGGCATTGGCACTTCCTATTCCGTTTATTCCAAGTGAATATAAAAATCTTGCCACATTTGTATGTTTTGCTTCTTCAAGTGCCGCCATAAGCTTCTCATAGCTTCTCTTTCCAAAGCCCTCCATATTTACAATCTCATCTTTATATCTATCCAGCTTAAATATATCACTGTCATTTTTTATAAAGCCCTTTGAGAGGAATTTCTCCAATGTGGACTCTGAAAGTCCGTCGATATTTAATGCATCTCTGGATGCCATAAGAGCATACTGTTTTATATGCTTTATCTGACAGTCAGGGTTTGTACATAAAAGTACCTTGGACTCATTGTCCTGTTTTATACTTGCATGGCTTCCACATGCCGGACAGGTATCCGGAACTTTTTCAGTATTTGATTTTGTTAGATTCTCATATACCTGCGGAATTATCATATTGGCCTTATATACGGAAATTTCATCACCGACTCCAAGCATCAAATCTTCAAATATACTTACATTGTGAAGGCTGGCTCTTGAAACTGTAGTTCCCTCAAGTTCTACAGGCTCAAATACAGCCACCGGATTTATAAGTCCTGTTCTTGACGGACTCCACTCTATATATTTAAGTTTGGTTACCTGTCTTTCATCACTCCATTTAAATGCCATAGCATTTCTTGGGAATTTCGAAGTACTTCCAAGTCTTTCTCCAAGTGCGATATCATCAAGTAAAAGTACCAATCCGTCTGAAGGAATATCATTGCTCTCTATCTTTGACTCAAACTCGGCTATATCATCTGCAATGCTTTTGCTGTCTGTGAATTTGTATTCCACTATATCAAAGCCTTCATTTTTTGCCCATTCAAACTGCTTTGCCTTTGAGTTTTCAAAGTCTATGCCGTCAGCCTTTACCACATTGAAAATATTGCAATATACCATCCTTGACTTTGTAATGGCAGGATTAAGCTGTCTTACAGAACCTGAGCAAAGATTTCTCGGATTCTTATACTTGGCAGTTGCATCCTCTATAGCATCATTGATTTTCCTAAAGTCGGAATATTTTATAATTGCCTCACCTCTAAGTATCAATTCACCCTTAAATTCTATCTTTAGAGGTATATTTTGGAAGTTTTTGGCATTATTTGTAATAACCTCTCCTATAGTTCCGTTACCTCTTGTAACGGCTTCCGCCAGTTCACCGTCTCTGTAGGTCAATACTATAGTAAGTCCGTCCATCTTCCATGAGAGTAATGCCTTGTTATCACCAAGCCATTCTCTAAGATCTTCCACACTTTTAGTCTTATCCAGTGAAAGCATAGGGCTTTCATGGGCTTTCTTTGGGAGTTCACCTGCTATTTCATAGCCTACATTCTGAGTGGGTGAATTAGATAAAACCACATTTGTTTCTTTTTCTAATTCTAAAAGCTCATCATAGAGTTTGTCATATTCTATATTGGGCATTATCTCAACCGCATCCACATAGTAGCTTTTTGCGGCCTTATTAAGTATTTCAACCAGTTCCTTAATTCTCTTTTTCTTATCCATTTTCCCTTATCCCAAGTTCCTTATATAATTTCTTTACTTCCTCATCACTTAGGTTTCTGTAATCACCTAGGGCAAGTCCGTCAAGCTTTATATTTACTATTCTTACTCTGTTCAGCTTTTGAACCTTCACACCGCAGGCAAGGCACATTCGTCTTATCTGTCTGTTTAACCCTTGAGTCAAAACGATACTGAAAGTGTTTTTATTCAACTTTTTTACCTTGCATTTTCTTGTCTTGGTTTTTAACTCATACAGATATATACCGTTTGCCATTTTATTGATAAAGGCATCATCTATATCCTTATTTACCTTTACTATATATTCTTTTTCGTGATAATTTGCGGCTCTAAGAAGAGAGTTTGTAAGACTGCCCTGGTTTGTCAAAAGCAATAATCCGCTGGAATCCTTATCAAGTCTTCCGACAGGATATATTCTCTCCTTCATTCCGATATAGTCCACCACATTCATTGCACCGTCATTATCGGAGGTGGTACATACCAAGCCTTCAGGCTTATTAAAAGCTATTATTATAGGCTTTATCTTCTCTACATCCTTGCCCATACCTATATATCTGCCGTCAAAGCTTACAAGGTCCTCATCACCCACTGTGGCTCCAAGCTCTACCACCTGTCCGTTTATCATAACTCTACCGGCTTCTATAGCTTTGTCCGCTTCTCTTCTGGAACAGACACCTATACTTGCCAGAAATTTATTTAGTCGCATTCTTTACTCTCTTTCTTCCAACTGTTATACACACTATAGAAACCACAAAACAAAGTCCTGCCAATAATTGTGATACTGCAATATTGGTGTTTGGCAAAAGCAGGCTGTCTGTTCTAAGACTTTCTATTATCATTCTTCCAAGACCGTATCCGCCAAGATAGATAAAAAAGACCTCTCCGTCAAATTTCTTTCTCTTTCTGTACCACAACATGAAAGCAAGTACAATCAAGTTCCAACAGCTCTCATAAAGGAATGTAGGATGAACCTGGATATACTTTACTCCGTCAATCTCCATAGCATGGCTTAATACATCATCATTTAACATTCCGGCACCTACTATATCCATTTTATATCTCAGTGCAAAGAGTGAATCCGTATATCCTCCAAATGCCTCGGCATTGAAAAAATTACCCCATCTTCCTATAGCCTGTCCTAGTATAAGTCCCAATACCCCGGTATCAGCCATTGAAAAAAATGACTGTTTTTTTACTTTACAGTATACTGTAAGTGTAATTACTGCGGCTATTACACCACCGTATATTGCAAGTCCGCCACCACGCAGATTGAATATTTGAAGCAGGTCGTCTTTATACATATCCCATTCAAATACTACATAGTAGATTCTCGCACCTATTATCGAAAGCACTATTGCATACATGGCAAAGTCCAGATAAAGATCGGGATTTTGTCCTCTTCTTTTTGCATCTGCACAGGCAATATTTATTCCTGCAAGCATTCCAAGCCCTATTATTATTCCATAAAATGCAATCCTAAATCCGAATACATCAATATGATTTACCAAATGTTTTATATAAATCCCTAAATGTGGAAAAGCAACATCCATCATAACCTCCTAAGTATTTTTATATCTTCATAGTATAGCATATTAGAATGGATATGGCACTGCGAAAATTCTTATAAAAATATGTTAGAAAATAGTTTCGATTTAAGGCTTTACAAAAAACACCCTATGTTTTTACATAGAGTGTCTACTTTTATATGATATAATTTTTTTAGCTATTATTCTTTCTTATTTTTACCATATTTTATTCTTATTATATGAACAAATATCCTGTATACCACATAAGCTCTCCAAAATATTATAAAGACATCGTCGGATACCAGTTCTTTTATAGTCCATCCTCGTTTTATAAAATACATAAAAACCAACATTTGTACAATTAATATCAAAAATAAGTACAATAACTCTTTTATAATTGTCTTCATAGAATGATTTCCTACCTTTTCATAATCCTTATAACTCTTCTAAAAAAGTCATAGCCCCCATTTATATACTCACCCATCTCGTCATCCTTATTTTCAAAATATGGTGAAATCGGGAAATATCCCCATACAGGCCCCATTCCTCCACATATATTTCGGCCTCCATCTCCACCTTTATATGAAAACACTCCATCATCATATACAATCTCTCTGCAATATGGATCTTCCGCTATATAAATCCCAAAGAAGTTTTCTTTCTCCAAGGAATACTCTTCGTCATCATCCATAAACTCTATATGTCTAAGCTTCATAGAAAAATCCATATTATTGCCCCAAGGAAAGATAGTTCTACAGCCCTTACCTGCCAAATACTCCCACTCTCTTTTTGTCGGAAGAAAATAATCATTATCTGTTATATCCTGTAAAAGTTCCTTAAATGTAGTTTCTCTATAAACTTTACCATGCCAACTTTCATTTTCTTTATACAAACACATACTCTTATGAACTGTTATTTCAGATATGCCCTTCTTTTCGGCATTTTCAATCATTGTTTGCCATTCTTTGTTTTCTTTAAGTTCCTCATCCAAAATATTTTTCCAGCAAGTTTCACTATAGTCCTTTTGGACTAACATAGGATGTATTAAAACAGTCTCCTCCTTACTGAAATTGTTATTCAGATAGTCTTCTATCGTTGATACAAATTCATTGTCGTAAAGCTTTTCTTTTATCCTAGTAATATAATCTTGGCTGTCTGTTTCATCTTCATCCTCATCTATAAATGAGTATGCGAGATAATATAAATTTTCTTCATTAAAAATCTCAGAAGGCTTTCTATCTTTAAAGTCAATTCCCAGCTTAACACTCTCACCGGGAACAAATATAAATTCTATACCATCTTTTGAGCGAAACTCTGCTGTATATGTAGATTTATTAAAAGCTGCAAATTCTTTAAAACAAAGCATTTCCAAATCATAGGTACCAGCAAGATTATTTAATAATTCTTGTTTCTCAGATATGGAAAGAGAATCGTATATGGGATTATATAATTTTTCTGTTGGTATGCTGTTCATGGATAGGTTCTCCTTCAAATTTACCGTTGGATTTCTTGTACCGTTTTCCAATTTACTTATATCAGCTTAATTTATTCCTGTTCTTTTTGTGTAAGATCTTGCGATGTTCCGGTGTCAACAATAGCCCTTATAACATCTATTTCTGGTTGTATGTTTTCGTATTCTTTTTTGAAATTTATATCTTTAAGCTGCTTATTCAACATATCATCAAATGTTCTCATTTTCCACTTATCCTTTTTATTTAATTATATGGTATATATAACATATCATCAATATGACACTCATCTTTGATATTAAGCTTCATATACTTGTACGATATTGCCCTTAGCTTTTTACAATCCGTTTTCCAGTCTGCTTATATCAGCTTGACTTATCCCTGTTCTTTTTGACAATTCCTTTTATATATGAAGCACCTTTAACGGTTCAGTATATCTAAAAACTTCAGGGTAATTATTTTAACATTTTAAATCCCGGAAAATATCTGAATATTACTTTTGCAATTATTTTTTCCTTGTATACATATGAATGAACCCATCTTCTGGAGTCTTCGGAGGCGTTCCGGTTATCACCTAAACAAAAATAAGCTCCTTCAGGAACTTCAAAATGCATATCCGCTTCCGGAATCATAGGCTCTTTTATATAATTTTCTTCAAGAGGAGTTTCGGAATTGTTCAAATACACTTCTCCGTTCTTAATATCCACAATATCTCCCGGCTCGCCGATAATTCTTTTTACATAGTACTTCTTCTCATTATCTGGAAACTTAAATATTATAATATCTCCACGCTTTGGCTCATTAAAAAGATAAGTGAGTCTGGATCCGATAATTCTGTCACCTGTCATTATAGTATTCTCCATAGAAGGAGTCGGCACTCTTGAATTTGCTATAATAACAAGATTTAAGACAGTTGCTATTACAGCAGCAACAACAAGTACAGATGCCCAACTGAAAATTTCTTTTACGACACCAAATTTTAATTTTTTATTTATCATATTCTCCTCCAATATAAGTTTCTAATATTCGCTAAGTTCAATTTTGGTTTTTGTATTTAGAGCATTTCTCTTTAACTCAAACGGTATTCCGTCATAACTGACAACACTTTTTAAAAATATCGTAATAGCTGATGACATATTTAAACCTAAATCATTAAACAACTCTTCAGCTGATTGCTTCAATTCTGAATCTACTCTTATATTAATATTTGTTGTAGCCATATTCATTACCTCTTTATATATGGTATAGTATCATGAATTTTTATATATGTCACACATTGTAAATCATATATCCTTCAATGTGATGCATTATACTGCAATATAGCAAAACCATTTTAACATAAAATATTTTTGTGCTCTTGAAAAAGTTACAAAATCATCTTCATTTGCTCCATACGGCAATTTCATCCGGTCATCCTTTCCACAAAAGCTCCTTGCTTATCTTCCTAAAAAACCAATAAACAAAGCCTGAATTGCCGATACAACCGGAATAAATAAGAAAGGAATCACTAGAAAATGTTCAACAACTGCCAAATGTTTCATCCAGTTATTAAATTCATAATCCTTGTGCCCTTCTGTTCCTGGGATGACAATTTTGTTTTTATACTTTCCCTGAAACAACAGAAAGTCTAACAAGAAAAAATCACCTAAGTTTAATATGCTCCACTGAATATATCCCGTCCAAAACACATTCCAAAAACCGGTAATCCCTTTGTGTAAAACGCTTGCTGTCGAATAGGCAAAACAAATTCCAACAATGAAAACGGTTAATATCCTGTTTATCTTCTTCTCCTGTTTTGTCATTTGTTCGGGTGCGGCCTTTTGTATGGCCTTTGGATAAGAATTAAAAAAGAATCTTGGATTAATGAGTACCAAGGTAGCTACCGCCCCGTTAAAAATAGCCGCTATAGCAACACCGTCAAGAAACGCTTGTATTACATCCATAAAATTCCTCCTTGTAAAGTTCTAATTTAACCATATCTTGCTAAACTGATTAAAAATCAAGTCTCTGTCCTCATCTAAGGCAAGCTGGTAGTTAATATCCTGAAAGGAAACAGTCTTACTAAAATGCCTTTCATCAAGCTGGCAAATGCCATTTTTTAGAAGTCTGATATAGGGCAATGTATCTTCTACGGTGTAACGCTTTAGCTCTTTTCCAAGAACCGACGTTAAAACTCCTTTGCTTGCTTTAGAAACTGTCAGCTTACTATGGTCTTTCTCCTGTAGCCTTCTTTTTAATGCCCTTTTGTTTTTCTTTAAAATGATTGTTTGCAATCTTCTTTTGTTCTGCAAGGTAAACCTCCTTTCTCACTCTTTTCCCCGGTTGATAAAACTTATGAAGATATATGAGCTTAAAATACTGTTCGAAAACCAAGCCATCTTTTTCAAAAAGCGTAATAAAAAATACTGGAAGGGTAGCGGTAATCAAAAACAGGACGGCAATATCATTTGGCACCAGTTTCCGTACAAAGATATAAGCTGAAAAGCCCAACAATCCTGCAATGGAAAAGCCGATAAGCTGTCTTTTCGTAAGATTAAAGGCAACTTTTGTTTTCACTCTCTTTAAATCCTTTGGAATCGGTACATACGCCATGGCTTAGATCCTCTCTTCTCTTTCCTTGGATAATTCTTCCATATGCTCATATACTGTTCCAATTTCTTCCTGAATTCTTGCAATATCTCCTTCCGTCCTTCTATTCTGTCTTTCCTGCGTTAGCTGGAGATTATTTTGAGAAGCAATTAGACTCTCATTCACCTCCTCTAAATCTTCCAGTCTTTGATTTAGGCTAAGCCATTTGATAACTGCCAAACTTGCCAAAACCATTGTTCCTACTAAAATTCCAGTTTTTCTTTTGTTCATCTTCTTCCCTCTCTTTCCCTAATGTGCATTTAGTACACTCTTTGCTAGTGATCCACTCTTTAGCATCATGAGTCCAAGTAAAACTGCATAGCAAAGAATCATCATCGTGCTTTTGTGCATATCCGTGATTTCTATTGTTTTTACCAGTACTGCGTATATTCCAAGGCAAACCATGATAAAAAGTCCTTGTAGTCCTAAGGCAAACAAGCCTTTAATGTAGTTCGTTCCAATCTGTCCCCATTCCTTATTTCCCATAGTGGCAAAGGGAATTGCCGAGACAGAAGCATAAACATAGATTTCAAACATTCTTCCGTAAACAATCACCATGACTAATATAGAGATTGCTTGCATGGCAACTTTGATTAAGGAGATTTCAAAAAGAATTGTTATAAGCTCTCCTAAGGTTTTTCCTTTTATGGAATCCACCATAGCGATAATTTCATCTCCTGATACAACAGCAGTTGTATTGATGACTCCTGCCGCCTTATTGACCATGTTTTGAGCCACATCAAAGACTGCCATGGAAAACTCAAAGGAATGAGACACTAACCAAACAGCAATCCACATCTTGATAATGTATTTGAAAAACTCAAAAGTATCGGTATCCTGCATATTATTTTTCTGCATAATCATGTTGATAAGTTCAATACATAGGATTGCTGTTATGATTAGCCCGGCTATCGGAATAATGACGGTATCGTTAATGCTTTTGATGAATTGAAACACATCACTATTCCAGCCCATTGGCGTTTGTCCTACATCTGTTGCCACTGACCCAACTTTATCGTTTAGATCAAGGAACATAGACTCTAAGTTTGCTTGGATACTGCCCAGTAGAAGCTCTCTGAAAAACTCTTCTATCTTGTCTAATATCTCAAACATACTCTCTCCTTTTACTTAATCACATTGGCAAGAAGCGGAATTAGTTTTAATCCGATAAGGGCAATGCCTCCCCCTGCCATAAGCTGCTTAATGCCTTGGGATTTTGCTCCTGGATTATCATTTCCATATCCCTCCATAAGGTTAATGACTCCCCAGGCTCCAAGTCCGGCTCCTACTGCCATAACCAAAATCTGTAATACATTGACTGCCTGAACAAAAAAATCCATATTTATTCCTCCTCGTTTTCTTCCTTCTTTTCAATCTTGTTATATGACTTCACTACAAAGTTTTTGTAAGTCTTTCCCTCTTTTTCACGCTTCTTAAAGTAGCCGAAGATATGAATCAAATCGCCTTTCTCAAAGGCTTTTGCTATTTCTGTCTTTTCTCCATAAGCTGCACAGTTGATATACTCCTTACCCTTACCGTACTTTTTTACAAGCGTAAAATTTGCAACTTCTACCGTTTCTCCGTCTTTTTCAAAGTTTGAGAAAGTAGGTTCCGCCAATAAGTTGGCGTTGATGTTAATCATTTCTTGTTTCATCTTTTTAAATTTCTCCTTTTCATTTCAATAAAAAAAGCGACCAGAAGTATTACTTTTCCAATCGCTGATACTCTTACTATTTAGTTTTTTCTTAGTGGGACTTCTGATCCTTATCATATTATCTCCTTTATTGTCTTTAACATATTTAAGGGAATTAGCATTTTGTCGTGTATATATTAGTGAAAGGTACTTGAAATACTAGTTCGCTAATTAGTGAGTTTCCCCTATTTATTGATCGCAATATAAATTGAAAATAGGCATGAAAAAAGACGATAGATTTTTTTCTTTTCTATCGTCTTACGCATTTAGTATTCAATTTTTCAGTTCAACAAACTTGAATTTATCAAAACACATTCAAAAAAATGTATTTCATTCGCCTATAGGATCATAATCTGCCGGAACCGGTGCAACGATACTCACAAAAACTATATCCTCTGTTCCTGTGTTCATTGCGCCGTGACATGCACCTTTAGGAGAAACGATAACCTGTCCTTTTTTTAAGGGAATCTCTTTATCCGGTTCGGGATAGAATATTCCTTCTCCCTGTAAAATGATCCAGATATCATCAGAATTGTGGTGACGGTGCTTCTGCAGGGTTTGTCCCGGTTTAATCACCCACACCGACCCTCCTGTAGATTCTGTTTGGTAAAAAGGTGTTTTCTTTGCAGCTTTTTTGTCTTCTTGTTTTACCATGTCCATTTCATAGATTCTTTTTTCTTCCATTGCTATATGCCCCCTTGTATTGATTTTTGATTATTCTTACTCAAAGAGCTTCCGATACTCCCCATACCCTTGTTCTTCCAGTTCATCGTAGGGAATGAATCTAAGAGCTGCCGAGTTGATGCAATAACGCAGCCCGCCGGACTCGCGGGGACCATCGTTGAACACGTGACCCAGATGGGAATCCGCGCCGCTGCTGCGCACTTCCGTCCGGACCATACCATGTGAAGTGTCCACGGCCTCAGTGACAGCATCTTCCGCGATCGGCCTGGTGAACGCCGGCCAGCCACACCCGGAATTATACTATACTTGTCCATGGATGTAAAGAGCGGTTCGCCGCTGACAATGTCGACATAAAGGCCCTTTTCAAAGAAGTCGTCATACTCGCCGGTGAAGGCGTACTCCGTGGCGGCGTGCTGTGTGACCTCAAAGGCCAAATCGCCGATCCGCACCCGAAGTTCTTCTGCAGATTCTTCTGCGCTGTTTTGCTGAAGATCAAAGTAACTGCGCGGGATATGGCAGTAGCCGCCGGGATTCTTGTCCAGATACTTCTGGTGATACTCTTCTGCGGGGAAGAAGTTTTCCAACGGAAGCAGTTCAACAGCAAGCCTGGCTCCGGCTTTCTCTTCCTCCGCCCGATAAACCGCTTCGATCTCCGGAAGCTGGTCTTCTTCCGTATAATAGATCCCCGTCCGGTACTGGATGCCTCGATCATTGCCCTGTTTGTTTACAGAGAGCGGATCGATCACCATGAAATAGTAATTCAGCAAATCAGTCAGAGAAATTACAGCAGGGTCATAGTCGACCCGCACTGTCTCGGCATGCCCGCTGCTGTTACAGACGTCCTGATAGGTCGGAGCTTCGTCAGGTCCGTTTGCATAACCTGCTTCTGTTCGGATTACGCCGACAAACTGATCAAAGAACTTCTGCGTTCCCCAGAAGCAGCCGCCTGCAAGATAGATTGTTTTTATATCCTCCGGTATCTCCATAGTAGTTTCTCCTGTCACGATCTCTCCGGACCAGGTGTTGATCCCGCCGAATTCGTAGATGTTGGTATATCCCATGTTCGCAAGCTTTTGCGCTGCTTGCTTGGATCTGTTCCCGCTTCGGCAGTAAATCAGGATGATCTGATCCAGATCCGGGAGTTCTTCCGGCCGCTCCGCTTCAATGCTCTCATTCGGAATTAGAATTGCGCCAGGAATATGGCCTGCATCGTATTCATCTTGCCTGCGGGCATCTACAATCACATGCCCGTCATCCCGGGTCATCATCTGCTTTGCCATATCTTGATCGATCTGATGATAGCTCTCGACCTCTTGCACTGAACCGGCAGTATTTACCAAACAACCAGTCAGAAGAAAAATGGTCATCAAAATCAAAAACAACAGTCTTGGAACACCTGAGCGCCCTTTTTCCACTATTGCTCTCATCTTTTTCATTCTATGTTACCTCGGTAAATTCTAATTTGTACTGTTCATATTAAAATAAGCTTTTACATACTCAAGTAGTATTTCATCCGAATAATCACCCCCGGTAGAATATGCTATATTCATTATTTCTAATGTAGATTCATCTAAATTCTTGTCATTATTTGTAAATTCTGAAACTATTTTTTTATATTTTTCAAAATCATCTTCATTTGCTCCATACGGCAATTTCATCCGGTCATCCTTTCTGCAAAAGCTCCTTGCTTTACTCTTTTAAATTATATACCTATATGTTAAAATATAACAGGTTAACCCTGATATTTATTCAGGTTTTATTGCGAATATAATTATTCAATACAAAAATATTTTAAAGAAGGTTTTTTATATGAAACTAGGAATCGTTGGCCTACCGAATGTAGGTAAGAGTACATTATTTAACTCATTGACAAAGGCAGGTGCCACTGCTGCAAACTATCCTTTTGCTACTATTGACCCTAATGTAGGTGTTGTAGCGGTGCCGGATGACAGATTAAAGGAACTTGGCAAATTATATAATACAAAAAAGGTAACACCGGCACTTATAGACTTTGTAGATATCGCAGGTCTTGTAAAGGGTGCCAGCAAGGGTGAAGGTCTTGGAAACCAGTTTTTATCAAATATCCGTGAATGTGATGCCATCATCCATGTTGTAAGATGCTTTGATGATTCAAATATCATCCATGTAGAGGGAAGTGTTGATCCAATCAGAGATATCGAAACTATCAACTTAGAGCTTATATTCTCCGATATTGAGATTTTGGAGCGAAGAATTGCAAAGACTAAAAAAGCTGCTATGAATGATAAAGCCTTAAAGCATGAGCTTGATATACTTTTGGAACTTAAGGATATACTTGAAAATGACAATATGGCAAGCAGCTACACATCTTCTGATGAAGAGGATGTCGCATTTGTAAAATCACTTGGACTTATCACATATATGCCTGTTATCTTCGCTGCAAATGTGGCTGAGGATGACCTTGCTGATGACGGTGCTTCAAATGAGTATGTAGCTAAGGTAAAAGAATATGCCGCAAAGTCAAATGCGAAGGTATTTGTTGTATGTGCAGCCATTGAAGAAGAAATTTCACAGCTGGATGATGAGGAAAAGGCAGAATATCTTGATGCTCTCGGTATCTCGGTGTCAGGTCTTGATAAGCTTATTGCAGCCAGCTATGATCTGCTTGGACTTTTAAGCTATCTTACAGCCGGTGAGGATGAGTGCAGAGCTTGGACTATAAAGAAAGGTACAAAGGCTCCGGGAGCGGCAGGAAAGATTCACTCAGACTTTGAGCGTGGATTTATCAAAGCTGAGGTTATCAACTATCAGGATCTTCTTGACTGTGGCTCTACATCTGCCGCCAAGGAAAAAGGCTTGGTGCGTATAGAAGGTAAAGAATATGTAGTACAGGATGGAGATGTAATACTCTTTAGATTTAATGTATAAACAGTTTATATAAAGGGGGCTTATATGAAAAAAAATACATTACCTGTTTTTGGTGTCGGTCCTATTTATGCCGTCAGTTGTTTACTTCTAACCGCCTTTGGACTTTTCTTAAAAAAGAAAGGATTTCTAAATGGCGGAGATCTTCCCGGCTTAAAATCTGAAGCAATGCGTATAGGCTTTATGCTCATTTTTATCGGAGTTGCATTGTGGATATATGCTGTACTCATTCAAAGAATCAGTAAAGAGATAAGCAGCGGGCATCTGGTAACAATCGGAATATATTCCATTGTCAGAAACCCTATATATCTTGCATTTTTATGTGTGTGTACAGGTATTCTGATAACTGCACATAATGTGTACTTGCTTATAATTCCGGTAGTTTTATATATATTCTTAACTGTACTGATGAAGCAGACTGAAGAAAAGTGGTTGCTTGATAAATTCGGATCGGAATATATAGAGTATTGTAAACATGTCAACAGGGTCATACCCTGGTTTAGACATTAATATATTTATGCCATCACCTGTGATGACGGAATGGAGATTATTATGGCGCTAATGGATTTATTTAAAAAGGCTTTTATGGGGGCAACTGACGAGGAAAATCGAAAAAATAAAGCCAGAATGAGAGAAATATTTAACAGCAGTGTTGCAAACGGTGATGATTACAAGCTGATTTATTGCCATATGGAAAACTGTACCAATGCTGTTATAGTTCAGGTTACAAGACATAGTAACTTTATTGTAGGATACAAGGAAGGCGAAGTTGTAGTTATTCCTGTAAATGCAGAACTTACAGAGTATGGGGATGCAATGGTATTTAATAAAGCAAATGAGAGCTTCACAAAAACATCTCTAGGTTTTTGTTTTGTAGGAAATCCTGAAGTTTCTCTGCAATTTGTTCCTATGACATATGAACCCGGTATAACTGCCGGTGCAAGACACTCAGTTTCAATCACTCAATCATCTGCAGAAGTGGCTGAGTTCAAGAATTTCTTTAAAAAGGGATTACAATAATTTGTAAATGTGAGAATTATGAATAAAGAAGATATAATTACTGCACTAAAAGAAGCTGTGGTACCCGATGAAGAGTATTATATTAATAGTGAAATAATAGATGCAATGCTTGAGTATCCCGATTCATTCCAATTTGTGAAGCCTATCTTGGAAATAATATCACAAAACCCGAGTGTTGACTTCGGGTCACCCGGAGAGTTGGTCCACTTTGTAGAAAAGTTTTATAAAAAGGGCTATGAAGAAGCACTGATTGAATCGGTAAAGAAAAATCCTACATTTCATAATATATGGATGATTCATCGTTGCTATAATGATGTAAGCTGCACTTTCCATAATGACTTTTTATCGCTGATAAATGAGATTAAAGAAAACCCTTCTAAATCTGCTGATATTATAAAGGCGATTGAAATGTTTAATTGGTAATTATTTAATAAAAAATCTTGGAGCCGGCAAACGCCGATTCCAAGATTTTTTGATTTATCCAACCACTATATTTATAATCTTCTTTGGAACATAAATTTCTTTTCTTATTGTTCCTTCAAGCTTTCCGGCTTCTGATAGAGCTTTCTTACCTGCCTCTATAGCGTCTTCCTTGCTTACATTGGCATCAAGCTCAATAACAAGCTTGGTCTTTCCGTTTATCTGAACAGGAACCTCTATTGTATCCACTTCCTTATGGCTTTCATCAAATGTAGGCCACTCTGCATGGAATACCGAGCCTTCTCCACCAAGCTCTTCCCAAAGCTCCTCACCTATATGAGGTGCAAAAGGTGCAAGCAATATTGTAAATGCCTTTAGTGTTTCCTTATCCACACCGTTCTTTTTGCTGAGCTCATTAAGCTTATTATTGTACTCCATAAAGCCTGCGATAACTGTATTTAAGCTGAATGCATTAAATCTTTGCTCAATATCCGAGATAAGATTTGCACGTACTCTTAAAAGTTCTCTGTCAGCCTCTACATTCTTATCCTTATTGTCCATTACAAGCTTGTAGAACTTATTTAAAAATCTTGATACACCCTCGATACCTCTGTCATCCCAGTCGGCATCAAGCTCAGGCGGACCTACGAAAAGCTCATACATTCTAAGGGCATCACAGCCATAATCACGAACAAGATCATCAGGTGAAACCACATTTCCCTTACTCTTACTCATCTTCTGTCCGTCACTACCGTTTATCATACCCTGATTGAAAAGCTTTGTGAAAGGCTCATCAAAATCAACCACACCTATATCATTTAAGAACTTGGTATAGAATCTTGAATAAAGAAGGTGAAGTACGGCATGCTCAACGCCACCGATATACATATCTACAGGAAGGTATTTATCTGCCATCTCTTTGCTTACAAGCTCCTTATCATTGTGCGGATCCACATATCTAAGGAAATACCAGCTTGATCCTGCCCACTGCGGCATGGTGTTTGTCTCACGTTTTGCGGCGGCACCACACACAGGACATGTTGTATTTACCCACTCATCAATAGCCGCAAGTGGTGACTCGCCGGTTCCTGTAGGCTGATAGCTCTCTACCTTAGGCAACTCAAGAGGAAGCTGTTCCTCAGGTACAGGAACATTTCCACAATGTGGACAATGAATTATCGGAATAGGCTCTCCCCAGTAACGCTGTCTTGAGAATACCCAGTCACGAAGCTTGTAGTTGGTAGTCTTCTTACCATAACCCTTTTCTTCAATCATCTGTGGTGCTTCAAGCTTTAACTTCGCACTCTCCATACCATTCCAGTCGCCTGAATTTATCATTGTTCCTACAGCATCTGTGTAGGCTTCTGTCATATTTTCAATTTCTTTACCGTCTTTTGCTATAACCTGAACTATAGGAAGATCAAATTTCTTTGCAAACTCAAAGTCTCTGTCATCATGTGCAGGTACACACATAATAGCACCTGTACCATAGTCAGCCAAAACATAGTCTGAAAGCCAAATAGGTGTCTTTGCGCCGTTTAAAGGATTGATTGCATAAGAACCTGTAAATACACCTGTCTTTTCTTTTGACTGCATTCTGTCTACATTTGACTTCATTGAGCTGTCAAAGATATATTTTTCTACCGCATCTCTTGTCTCATCTGTAGCCAGAGATTTTGCAAGCTCATGCTCAGGTGAAAGTACCATAAAGGTAGCACCGTAAAGAGTATCAGGTCTTGTAGTATAAACCACAATATTTTTGTCCTGTCCATCCACCTTAAAGTTTACCTCGGCACCATAGCTCTTTCCTATCCAGTCCGACTGCATCTTTTTAACCTTCTCAGGCCAGTCAAGCTTGTCAAGGTCATTAAGAAGTCTGTCTGCATATGCTGTTATCTTTAACATCCACTGACGAAGATTCTTCTTTGTAACAGGTGTTCCGCATCTCTCGCATTTTCCGTCTACAACCTCTTCATTTGCAAGACCTGTCTTACATGAAGGACACCAGTTGATAGGGAATTCCTTCTCATATGCAAGACCTTTTTTGAACATCTGAACAAATATCCACTGTGTCCACTTATAAAAGTTAGGATCTGTGGTATTTACTTCTCTGTCCCAATCATAAAGTGCCGCGATTTCATTTATCTGTCTTTTGATATTAGCTACATTTTCTGCTGTAGACTTTGCAGGATGAACTCCCATCTTTATTGCGTAGTTCTCTGCAGGAAGACCGAATGCATCCCAACCCATAGGATGAATTACATAATGTCCCTTTAGCACCTGATATCTGCTCCATACATCAGATATTACATATCCTCTCCAGTGTCCTACATGAAGTCCTGAACCTGAAGGATATGGAAACATATCCAAGCAATAGTACTTTGGCTTTTTTCCATCATCAACATTTACAGGGTTTGCTTCCCAGTTTTTCTTCCATTTCTTCTCTATTGCACTATGATTATAATGTGCCATAATCTCTTCCTTTCGCTACCGGTTTAAAGTTGATTAGAGCTTCCCTCCACAAAAGTGAAGTTAAAGCTCTACCAAAAAATAAGTTAAATTTTAAAATCTGAATTTGTCCTCAAAGTAAGCCTTAAGCTCTGCTATCGGAATTCTTACCTGCTCCATACTGTCTCTGTCTCTTACAGTTACAGCATTGTCATTCTCGGAGTCAAAGTCATATGTAATACAGAACGGTGTACCTATTTCATCCTGTCTACGATATCTCTTACCGATATTTCCTCTGTCATCAAACTCTACATTGTAATACTTTGACAATTCCTCGGAAATCTTAAGAGCACCCTCATTAAGCTTCTTTGAAAGCGGTAAAATACCGATCTTAACAGGAGCAAGTGCAGGATGGAAGTGAAGAACTGTTCTTGTATCACCACCCTCAAGAGTCTCTTCATCATATGCCGCACAAAGGAATGCTAAAGTAACTCTGTCTGCACCAAGTGAAGGCTCTACTACATATGGAATGTATCTCTCACTTGTCTCATCATCAAAATATGTAAGATCCTGTCCTGAAACTTCCTGATGACGACCAAGGTCATAATCCGTTCTGTCTGCGATTCCCCAAAGCTCGCCCCAACCGAACGGGAAGAGGAATTCTATATCTGTTGTAGCATTTGAATAAAAACTAAGCTCCTCTTTGTCATGGTCTCTAAGTCTCATCTGATCCTCTTTGATACCGAGGGCTATAAGCCAGTCTCTACAGAAACCTCTCCAATACTCAAACCACTCAAGGTCTGTACCCGGCTTACAGAAGAACTCAAGCTCCATCTGCTCAAACTCTCTTGTTCTGAATGTGAAGTTACCCGGAGTGATCTCATTTCTGAATGACTTACCGATCTGTCCTATACCGAAAGGTACTTTCTTTCTTGAAGTTCTTTGTACATTCTTAAAGTTTACAAAAATACCCTGTGCCGTCTCAGGTCTTAAATAAACCACATTTTTAGCATCCTCTGTTACGCCCTGGAAGGTCTTGAACATAAGGTTGAACTGACGAATATCTGTAAAATTGTGCTTACCACAGGTTGGACAAGCTATCTCATGCTCATCAATGTACTTTTTCATCTCATCATTTGACCATGCATCCACGCTACCGTCTATAGTAACATTATTTTCCTGCATATAGTCCTCAATAATCTTGTCCGCTCTAAATCTCTCATGGCATTCCTTACAGTCCATCAAAGGATCTGAGAAGCTTCCCAAATGTCCTGATGCTATCCATGTCTGTGGATTCATCAAAATGGCACAGTCAACACCTACATTGTATGGTGACTCCTTTATAAACTTCTGCCACCAGGCAGCTTTAACATTATTCTTTAATTCAACACCCAAGTTACCATAGTCCCAGGTATTTGCAAGACCGCCGTATATCTCTGAACCCGGATATACAAATCCTCTTGATTTAGCCAGTGCTATGATTTTTTCCATGCTATATTCCATGAATTTCTCCTTTATTTAAATATAATATAATTAAAGCCATCTACCTTGGCAGTATTATCATCAAACTCGATATCATTTGATACATAGGTGATCTTCCCCTCTGTATACACATCGGCCTTACCGTCTATTATCGCAATATAATTGCCTTTAATCCCCTCCGGTATCTCTATTGAATCCATCTTCGATACATCAATATCTTTAAGATTGTATACCTCTACAGAATTCAAATCAAAGCTGTTGTCTTGAGTGAACTTTGCAAACTCTTTCATACATTCAAATGAGCTGTATGAAAATACCAGTTTTGCCACATTCTTTTTTATTGCGGCATCTTCAAGTTTTACCTGATTATCCGCATTTAACTTATTAAAGTCTTCTATCTCTGCGTTGGCAAAGCTTTCAAGCTCATCGCTCTTCGCTTCCGTATCTATTTCTTCAACCAAGGCGGACTTTAGTGTGCCGTCCCCGGATATAAATATAGAGCTTTGATCAGGATGGTATGAATATGACTTGTTTCCACCACAGCCTGTCAAAAATAACAGCAACGCTGCAGCCGCCAAATATCCCTTTTTCATGAGCACTCCTCTTCTATATAAATTTATCCGCCCAAAAAGCAGTATAACAATTAAACTATGTCAGAATATTCAAATTTTTATTAAGACACTAGAAACAAGTATGCCACAAAAACGGCTCATTTTCAAGGTAGGAGAGATTTTTTATTGTATTTTTGTTCGATATAAAAAGCTCCGATTTAAACGTAGTCGGAGCTTTTTATAATTAATTTTTCATACTATCCTATTACTTAACTACCGGTGATGCATATTTACCGGGATCCTTAGCGGGTTTACAGTATTCTCTCCATTCATCAAAGCTATGAATATCATGCTCTTTTCCGTCTACTGAATTTTCAGCATTTATTTTAACTCCTTCAAAAGACACTTCTCTACCCTCAGGCAGTATAATTGATATTATTTCCTCTTCACTTGGATTACCTGTAAGTACTATATCCACTGCAATATTCTCCCTTACTTTATCTTCATTCTTATTTTTTATTCCATCGTATAAGCTCTTAAGTTTAGGGAACATATTAAACAGCTTTGTATTATTTTCTGAGATATCTTCTATATCAGTAAAATGTATCTGCCTGCATCCTTCAAAAAAGCTTAATGTTCTTACATAGTTCGCATCAAAATCTGACCACAGCACCCTACCCATATTTTGTTCCATAAACCTACTAAATTGTGATGTGTATATTAGGTTTATTCTATTTTCATCTTCCAAATCACCTATGATATCCTCATATTCTTTTTCAAACAGCTCTCCTGTCTCTACATCAATATATATCATCCTTTTTGTATTATTGTTCTTATCTTCATTTGAAGGCACTATATCTTCCGCCCCGAATACAAGACAGGGCTTATTTTCATACATTCTTGTTGTGAACATAGTATAGTCGGTAGGCATTATATTCATATTCTTTTCTTTTAAAATTTCAAGAACATCTATTTCATTTTTTATCTTCCAACCTCCTATACCATAAACCTTTACGTCAAAATTTTCTATATTTCTTTCTAAATATGTTTTATCTGTATCTACATCCCTCATTCTGTTTGAATTCACTGTCATATTAACTTCCACGGCATATTTTAAAGGTATATATAGCATATATCTTATTACAGGGTCTTCACTTTCTTTTATATCATTATCCTGTATCGCACAGAGGGCATTTCCGTCTTCACTAATCCAAAGCCCGTGCAGTTTATTTTTTATTCCCCATGTCACTGTGTAACCGTCATCTACAATCTTATGTGTTGTATTTTCATCCATCTTTTTATCTTTACTTCCACATCCGATGCAAAATATTATGCAAAATACAAATAATAAAAGGGCTCTCTTCATCCTTCTACTCCTCCGTCAATATATCTATCTGTTATCAGGTATAGGCTTATATCTCGACCTTTCCATCTCCTCCGGCTCCATATACTTTTTAAAATCATCAAAGTTATTAATCTTATGCGGCAATCCGTCTACCGAATGCCTGCCGTCTACTATCACCCCGTCAAACGATATATCCTCTACATTCTCAAAGAACATATCCGCTAATTCCTTATCGCTTATACTGTCAGATAACATAAAGGTCACTTTAGCCCTTTCTCCTTTTGCCATAAGTTTATCCAGATTCTCCCTTAAATGTGGGAATAATTCATAAAGTTTCTTACTTTCTTTTGGAATTCTTCCTATATCATATATATATACATCCATGAAACCTTCCCAATCTGAGAATGAACTAACCGTAATATATGAATAAAGTGAATTTTGCTTTAAAAGTATATCATTAAAAATATCCCGTTTATTAACAAACGCTATCTTTTCACTTTTTTTATATCTGTCTGAAACATCCCTTGCCCAATCTTCAAAATATGTTTCATCTTCTATATTGATAAATACAGATTTTAGCCTATCTTCATATCCATTTTCTATATCTTTGCTTGTTTTTTCAGACCACACCTTAATATATGGTTTCCCGTCATATTCTAATGCAATTGCTTTATATGGTTTGTCAGGTTTTATATTATCATCATTATCAAATATACTTTTTACATCTATTGTTTTAAGCTTTTCCCCTGTTTTAATATCATATATATCAACATTGAATTTATCAAGCTCTGTAGTTTTCAAATTAAATCCCAAAGGATTTCCATTTTCATCCCTAGAAGTATCCAAATATCTTCCCTGTAGGTCATTATCTGTAGCGTATTTATTGGGGATTATATCATCATCCTCACCTCCCCATTCCGTATTATCACCAATCCCATTATATAAATACATTACATATAATGCATCTTTATCTTCATTAATTTCACTTGCATAATAACCGGTTTTATATGTAAGATCATATCCTCCTCTCTCAACCTTATCTTCTTTTTTAGTACAAGCACATAAGCACAGGCAAAGTAACATACCTATAAAAATCTTACTTTTTTTCATTTTTTCACCCCACTACCATCTTTTTTCCATAATTATCAGCTTCTTAATAAAAGCTTTCATTTACTGTCAGGACTTTTGCAACACTATTTTTAATATTTGCTTTGCTAATAAACTTATAGTTTATATATTAAATATTAACTATAAAATCAATATATTGTCTATTCTTAGTTATATACTCACAAATTATTGTGATCCATTTACCAATATATCCATAAACGATATTTTTGATTTTGTCATATCATCATATTGATCTTCTAAAAAAATTATCCTATCAAAATTTTTTGCGGGTTCTTCTAAAATATTACATCCACCGTTCCACAATTTTTTAATAATTTCTTGATACTCTTCATTACCTACATCTTCAAACTCAAAAGTAGGATTTTCAATACCACACTCCACTCTTAACAGTTCTTTAAATCCGCTCTCATTAACCATTCTTATCCTTTTTATAGTATCAGGATCAAATAAACCTGCAACAACGACACACCTATAATTATCTACACTAAATGTTCCGCCACAATAATAATTTTGGGTTAATATACTTTGATTATGCTCTGACATAATCCTATCCTCTTTTTTATAGCTATATAAATAATCCACTACTCCATTAGCCATGTTCTTCATTAAATCAGCAAACTTAAAAGCAGCAACATTTAGTATATTCTCATTTGAATTTTTTTCTTTTTTATAATTTTCCAAGAAAATTTCAAGGTCTATATTACCTCTTCTCCTAAATATATCTGTTGTAATAACTTCACTATAACTCTCCTTTTTAGGTGACAGAACTACACCTCTATTATTTGCCCCAACCATCTGTTTTTCATAATTTAGGTGATAATAAGATTCATTTAAATGTGTATCATAATACAACTCACTTATATATAATTGAGTAAATTGTATATATGACTTATCAGGTAAATCCTTGTATACATCATCTATCAAATATTTTATGCTTCCAAATAATGTGGCCAACCCCAGCAAATTATTACTCCGCCTTACAAGATAATTATAATTATTCTCATCACCAACATCTCCATATAGTAGTACAACACTATTCTTTTGTAATAGTTCTGTAGTTTCGCTGTACAATATGTTTATATACTCCCTTGCCCGCTTGCTGCTCAAAGTGTATATACCCTGATATACAGGATAACTTGAAGGATTTTCAACCGGCTTTATCATAGAGTTTAATAGCTTCTCAAGATTATCACTCTCATCCTCCATACTTACTCTTAAAATATATTCTGCTATAAATTCTTTGGTCGCTTTCTCTTTGGGGGTTTTTAAAAATACCTTATCAAAATTCTTGTTTGCAAGTTCTATAATGAATTCCTCTTCATTACATTCTTTCAAAGAAGTATATGTGTCCGATAACTCCTGTGGCGAAAATCCCAATCTTTTCATTTCATTTATTTCACTATCTGTCATTTCGGTACTCAGTTCATCATAACTACCGGAATTATCCTCTACCAAAGAACTGTACTCTATATATTTTTTATCAACTTCATATGCAAATTTATTATTTTTATTTTGGCAACCGCATAAAATAGCTAACATTAAACCTGCTATATAAAATATACTTCTTTTCATTACTTCTCCTCCTATTATCAACTTCTAATCAAATAATCTTAGCTTAAATACCCTTTCTTACATCTAACTTTATTATACTTTTTATATAAATTATGTAAACCCGAAATACTTATTATAATTTTATTTTACTCTTTTTATAACTATAGATCTCCCCTTACCTATATCTTTTTCCATACAAAAAACAGGGACTTTCATCCCTGTTTTCATTTATTATTTATTATTTCAACAACTCTTCCATTGTATGCCAGCCAAGCACTGCACATTTTACTCGTGCAGGCATATGGGAGATATCTCTAAGGGCTCCAGCCTCATCAAGTTCCTCTATCTCTTCCTCGCTCGCTTCTCCCTTTATCATACGGAAGAACATATCTGAGAGTCTGATAGCTTCATCCTTTTCAAGACCTATTACCATATCAAGCATTATATCTGCTGAAGCCTGTGATATGGCACATCCGTCTCCTACAAAAGCACCGTCTTCTATGATGCCTTCATCATTTACTTTAAGCTTTAAAGTGATATGATCGCCACAGCTTGGATTGACACCGTCCAGTATAAGATTGGCATCTGCAAGATCATGTTTATGATAAGGTCTTAAATTATGCTCTGTCAGAATCTCATTATAAAAGGCTCTGTTCTCACTCATCGTATCCCATCTCCTTTCTTATATCTAATAGAGCTGCTGCGAGTGCATCTATCTCTTCCTTTGTGTTATAGAAAGAAAGACTTGCTCTTGTGGTTGAATTTATTTTTAAATGTTGTAAAAGCGGCTGTGCACAGTGATGTCCGGCTCTTACCGCAATACCCTTTGAATCAAGTATCGTTGATACATCATGCGGATGCACTCCCTCCAGTATAAAGTTAATTATACCGCTATGCTTAGCAGGATCTTTTGAACCAAGTATTCTGACATACTTGTTCTTTGAAAGAACCTCCATAGCATACTCACTCAGCTCTCTTTCGATACTCTCTATCTTCTCATATCCTATGCTCTCTATATAGTCGATAGCTGCCGCAAGTCCAACTGCACCCTCTGCATTTACTGTACCGGCCTCAAACTTATGAGGTAGTGGCGCAAATGTAGCTTTTTCTTTGGTAACATACTCTATCATCTCTCCACCGCTAAGGAATGGAGGCATGGAATCAAGTAATGCCTTCTTACCGTAGAGTACACCGATACCCATTGGTCCGCAAAGCTTATGACCTGAGAATGCAAAAAAGTCCGCATCCAGTTCTCTTACATCTATTTTCTTATGAGGTATGCTCTGTGCACCGTCAACAACAACTACAGCTCCCACACTATGAGCTTTTTCAATGATATACTCTATAGGTGTAGGTATTCCAAGTACATTTGATATCTGTGTACAAGCTACCAGTTTTGTATTTTCATTTATTTTAGAGTCTATCTCAGCCTTTGTAATCTCTCCGTCTTCCTCACAATCAAGGAATACAAGTTTAGCTCCTGTAGCTCTTGCCACCATCTGCCATGGAAGCATATTTGAATGATGCTCAAGTATACTTACAACTATCTCATCACCGGCCTTTATATTGTTTAGACCGTAGCTGTATGCCACAAGGTTTAAACTCTCTGATGCATTTCTGGTAAAGATTATCTCTTCACTTCCTGCTGCACCTATAAACTTCGCCACTTTGCTTCTGGCATTCTCATAGTCCTGCGTAGCTTCCACACTGAGTTTATAAACTCCTCTTAAAGGATTTGCATTGTGATGCTTATAAAAATCATTCATCGCATCCAACACTACCTGCGGTCTTTGTGATGTAGCCGCATTGTCCATATATATAACATCATCGGATGCTAAAAGCGGAAAATCATTTCTGTATATACTCTTACTCATCTTCACTGCCTCCAAGATAAAGATTTACTTTCTCTTCAAGTGCCTCATTCTCCAGCTTTTTGCTTATTGCATCTATTCTTGCTCTAGCCACCATCTTTGTAACACTTTCCTTGTCCATACCTCTTGATGTGAGATAGAAAAGCATTTCCTCATCAAGGTTTCCTATGGAAGCGCCATGTGTTCCCACTACATCTTCCTCGGCACAGAGTATTACAGGTATACTCTGATTGTGGATATTCTGACCTAAAAGAAGTACATCCTCGGACTCCTCTCCGGTTGCATCTTTTGCGCCTCTCTTAAAGTCAATAGTACCTCTTAGAAGCTTCTTTGAATTGTCATTAAGTACTCCTGAGGCTATCATTTTGCAATTACTTGACTTTCCTATATGGTCTGCCACATAGTTAAGATCTATCTGCTCCTCGGCCTTACCATAGTAGCCAAGATCTGATATAAACTCACTTCTCTTACCTACCAGGCTTGCTCTTGCACCTGCAAATATCTTCTCTCCACCAAGTAAGAGCTGTACAAGCTCAAATGAAGCGTCTTTTTCAACATTTGCGCCTATATCATTAAGTGAAATATCACTGTCTGACTGAAGTCCTACCTGATACAATTTTACCTTTGCATCTTTCTCTGCAAAAACGAATGTCTGTACCGCCAAAGCACCTGCATTCTCCTCATTTGAAGAGTAATCCATCCATACATTGGCTTCGCTGCCTTCAGCCGCATAGATATAAACTCTTACTTTTGCAAGACTTTCCTTATCTCTGCATATATTTATATGACTGTTTGACTTTTCACCTGCAAGAGTATTTATAATAATATCTTCACTTTCAGAGTCACAAAGCTCTGTCATATTTGCTCCCATTCCAGTAGGAAGGGCCTTCATAGCTTCAATAATGTCTTTTGAAAGTTCATTATTTGCATTTTCATTTAAAACTTTTATATTTGCACTGCCTGTTTCACTTGGTATAGAAACAGCAGTCTCATTCATCTTTAGCCATCTCCAGGTAAGAACCGGTATTCTGTTTAAAGTAATATCTCTCATTAACCAATACTTCCTTTCATCTCTAATTGAATGAGATTGTTCATCTCTACCGCATACTCAAGCGGCAATTCTTTTGATACATTGTCGGCAAATCCGCTTACGATCATTGCCTTTGCATCCTCTTCACTGATACCTCTGTTCATCAGATAGAATACGGCATCATCACTGATTCTTCCGATTCTTGCCTCATGACCTACATCGGCATCCGCACATCTGATATCCATAGCAGGCACTGTATCCGAGCGTGATATATCATCAAGCATCAAGGACTCACATGATACTGCAGCCTTTGCATTCTTTGCTTTTTCAGATACCACTACAGCATTTCTGAATGTAGATATACCGCCACCCTTTGAAATTGATTTTGTATTTATAAATGAAGATGTATCAGGTGCCGCATGTACTACCTTTGAACCTGTATCAAGGTTTTGTCCTGCACCTGCGAATGTAATTCCTGTGAACTCCATTCTTGCACCTCTACCCTTTAATATACTCATAGGATAAAGATATGATACATGTGAACCGAATGAACCTGAAACCCATTCAATTCTTCCGCCCTCTTCCACAACAGCTCTCTTTGTGTTGAGATTGTACATATTCTTTGACCAGTTCTCTATAGTCGAATATCTGAGTCTTGCATTCTTTCCTACATAAAGCTCCACACATCCTGCGTGAAGATTGGCCACATTATATTTTGGTGCCGAACATCCTTCAATAAAGTGAAGATCCGCACCCTCATCTACGATAATAAGTGTATGCTCAAACTGTCCTGCACCCTTTGCATTAAGTCTGAAATATGACTGCAATGGAATATCAAGATGAACGCCCTTCGGCACATATACAAATGAACCGCCTGACCATACCGCACCATGCAATGCAGCAAACTTATGATCGTTCGGCTTTACAAGCTTCATGAAATGCTTCTGAATCATATCTGCATATTCACCATGCATTGCACTCTCAAGATCTGTATATACAACACCCATCTGTGAAACTTCATCTCTTACATTGTGGTATACAAGTTCTGAATCATACTGTGCACCTACACCTGCCAAAGATTTTCTTTCAGCCTGTGGTATACCGAGTTTTTCAAAGGTATCCTTGATATCCTCAGGAACCTCTGACCACTTTGTCTTCATATGTGTATTAGGTCTTACATAAGTAACAATATTGTCAATATCAAGACCGTCTATAGAAGGACCCCATGGCGGAACTTCCATCTGATTATATATCTGTAATGCCTGCAATCTGAAATTCTGCATCCAGGCAGGATCGTTCTTTTCTTTTGAAATCTGAGACACTAACTCAGGTGTAAGACCTGCAGCTATTTTGAAGTTGTCCTTATCTTCATTTCTGAAGTCATACATACTTCTGTTAATGTCTTCTACATATGTCTTTTCCTTCATTATTTGCTCTCCTGAATATACTTTTCAAATCCATGCTCATTGATTTCATCTACCAAAGAAGCATCTCCTGTCTTTATGATTTTTCCGTCTACCATAATATGTGTATAGTCAACCTTTAATGACTCAAGTATTCTTGTACTGTGAGTGATTATAAGGAGAGCACCATCTTTTTTCTTCTGATATTCTTTGATACCGGCTGAAACTGTTCTTACAGCATCCACATCAAGTCCTGAATCTGTCTCATCAAGTATTGCAAGCTTCGGTGAAAGCATAAGAAGCTGTAATATCTCAGCCTTTTTCTTCTCACCGCCTGAAAATCCTACATTCAAGGCTCTGTTGGCATACTCGCTGTCCATATTTAAGACTTCCATATTCTTTGCAAGGTCCTTTTTAAACTGCATCATCTTTACTCTCTTGCCGCTTACAGACTCTACTGCATTTCTGATAAAACTGCTGAGTGGAAGGCCCGGTACCTCAAGAGGATTCTGGAATGATAAGAACATTCCTGCCTTTGCACGCTTGTCTGCTGATTCATCAATTATATTCTTACCGTCAAATATAATTTCTCCGCTGTTTGCAACATATCTTGGATTACCCATAAGAGCATAGCCGAGTGTTGACTTACCTGCTCCGTTCGGTCCCATAAGTACATGTGTTTCGCCTTTTTTAATTTCTATATTTACTCCATGAAGAATTTCCTTTAAATTCTCATCATCTTCTATGGAAACTGTTAAATTATTTACATTTAATAATGACATTGATTTTTCCTTTCACCTCTCCCTTGAGCTTAGGGGTAATCTATAATAGAAAACCAGTATTCTATTAACTATATTGGAATTTTAAGGCTTAATTCCCAGTAAGTCAATAGGAATTAAAAAAAAGCCCTTAAAAAAGGGCTTTTAAATGCTTATGTATTTAATTTTGTACAATTTTTTATACAATTCCCTGTGAAATCATTGCGTTTGCAACCTTCTCAAATCCGGCAATATTAGCACCTGCTACATAGTTGCCTTCCTGACCGTATCTCTTAGCCGCATCGTCAACCTTTGTAAAGATATCCTTCATAATGCCTTTAAGCTTCTCATCAACTTCCTCAAATGTCCATGAAAGTCTCATAGCATTCTGGCTCTGCTCAAGACCTGAAACAGATACACCTCCTGCATTTGAAGCCTTACCCGGCATAAAGAGTACTCCGTTATCCTGAAGATACTTTGTTGCCTCAAGAGTTGTAGGCATGTTTGCACCCTCTGCCACTGCAAAGCAGCCGTTAGCTACAAGTGCCTTCGCTCCGTCAAGATCAAGCTCGTTTTGAGTAGCACATGGAAGGTAGATATCACATTTGATATTCCAGATTCCCTTACCTTCTGTATACTTGGCAGAAGATACTCTGTTTGCATACTCTGATATTCTCTGTCTCTTAACTTCCTTGATATCCTTAACAATATCTACCTGTATACCGTTCTCATCATATACATAACCGTTTGAATCACAGAGTGCAACAACCTTTGCTCCAAGCTGCTGTGCCTTTTGTATTGCATAGATTGCAACATTTCCTGAACCTGTAACTACAACTGTCTTTCCCTTAAGTTCCTTGTTGTTTGCCTTAAGCATCTCATCAAGAATATATACAAGACCGTAACCTGTAGCCTCTGTTCTTGCTAAAGAACCTCCGAAAGGAATTCCCTTTCCTGTAAGAACACCCTCAAACAATGTTGTAAGTCTCTTGTACTGACCGAAAAGGTAACCGATCTCTCTACCGCCTACACCGATATCACCTGCAGGTACATCTGTGTCTTTTCCGATATGCTTATAAAGCTCGTTCATAAAGCTCTGGCAGAATGCCATTACTTCTCTGTCTGATTTTCCCTTAGGATCAAAGTTTGAACCGCCTTTTCCTCCACCCATAGGAAGACCTGTAAGTGAGTTTTTAAGTACCTGCTCAAATCCGAGGAATTTAAGTATTGACTGGTTTACTGTAGGATGGAAACGAAGTCCTCCCTTGTAAGCACCTATTGCATTGTTGAACTGTACACGATATCCCTTGTTTACCTGTACATTTCCATTGTCATCAACCCATGGAACTCTGAATGAAATAATTCTCTCCGGCTCTACAAGTCTCTCTAAGATACCGTTCTTTCTGTAAAGCTCCTCATTTGCATCAACAACAAGCTTTAATGACTCCAAAACTTCCTTAACAGCCTGATGAAACTCCGGCTCGTTCGGGTTTGCAGCTACAACCTTCTCTAAAATCTCTTCTACGTATGACATAATTCTTACCTCCTAGGCTTTGTCGGTACTTTGAATACTCAAAATACTCCTGACGTTCAACTCTTAAATAAACGGTTGAATCATAAATATATATAAAAAGGCAAAGACTCCCTATATAGGCGTCTTTGCCGAACACAAGTCATTTTAGCAGAATTTCTTCAAATGTCAAGAAAAAATTATAAAATATCCTCCAGAAAAAATTATAAAATATCCTCCAGAATATCAAGAGAATGAAAATGTCTGTCTATATATTTTCTTATCATGATATCCATATATTTTTCTATCTCTGTAAGTGCCTCCTCTGTTATTACAAAGGTAAAAAGTTTCTCAGGCTTTGAATATATTATATATTCCCAGGTATATAAGGCGGTTTTATCCTTAAGTCCGGGAGTCAAATCATACTCGCCGTTTATTGTCATAAGCTTAAGCTCGAAAATTCTTCTTACAAGTCTGTTCGGTATGGATTTTTTGGTTAAAGCCAGCAATGTATAATATATAAGCTTTAAGCTCTCTATATCCACCAAAGCTTCCTTCGTGTAATAATCAAGCATTTCAAGAAAATACGTGCCGTAGCAGGTACTTTCAATATCCGCACTTACCTCTTCAAAATAATTGGCAATATCCGCATTGACTATATTATAGGAATCTCTTCCCTCATACAGTTTAAACTTTCCATATGCAAATATTCTGGCAAATCCCATCATCTGATTGTTGATACGCCTTGCACCTTTTGCAAAAGCATATATCTTGCCTCTCTCTTTTGTAAAGATAGTCACACGCCTGTCAAAATCACCGATGGGCATTGATTTTATAACAATGCCCGTCAATTCAACAAAATCTCTCACATTATAAATCCTTTGGATTGTAACCGAAATTCTTCATCTGCACATCCGAATCTCTCCACTTCGGTCTGACCTTTACCCAAAGCTTCAGATTCACTCTGCTCTCAAGCAGACCTTCTATATCTTTTCTGGCTGCAGTACCAATTCTTTTCAGCATACTGCCGCCCTTTCCTATAATAATTCCCTTATGTGAGTCTTTCTCACATACTATTGCGGCCTCGATATCCACCATATCTCCCGAGTCTCTGTAGTTAAAGGTATCTATCTCCACAGCTATACCGTGAGGTATTTCCTCCTGCAAAAATCTAAGAGCCTTTTCTCTTATAAGTTCTGCTGCGATTTGCTTTATAGGCTGGTCTGTAACCGTATCTTCATCATAATACATAGGACCTTCCGACAGATATTTAAATATAATATCAAGAAGTTTATCCGTATTTGTTCCCTTAAGTGCGGATACCGGCACTACTTCTGCAAACTGCATTCTTGATGAGTACTTGGCTATTACCTCAAGCATATCTTCCTTTTGCTTCAGCGAATCCATTTTATTGATAGCCAGTATTACAGGTATATTTACACTTGATAAAATCTCGAAGATATGCTCATCACCTTCACCTATAAAGGTACTCGGTTCTACAAGCCAGAGCACCATATCCACATCTCTTAAAGTTCTTGTAGATACCTTTACCATATATTCTCCAAGCTTATTTTTGGCTTTATGTATACCCGGAGTGTCAAGGAATACTATCTGACCTCTTTCATCTGTAAATACTGTCTGTATTCTGTTTCTTGTAGTCTGCGGCTTATTTGATGTTATAGCTATCTTTTGTCCTATCAGCGTATTCATCAATGTTGATTTTCCTACATTCGGTCTCCCTATAAGGGCAACAAATCCTGATTTCATATATTCTCCTATCAATCCTTATAAAGATGCTTTACCTCTTTAAAGAGTTCCTTATCCTTTTCTATCAAATCTTCATTACCGATAGCACAAATAAGTTTGTCTGAAAGCACAGCCTCGATAAGCGGCACCAAAGCTCTGATATCTTCCTCACTTGTATTCAATACCTCTTCTCTTTCCTTTACCAGATCCTCATGTCTAACTTTCGAGTAATATGAGCTTAATCCCTTTAATCCTTCTCTTGAAGGTGTCATAGGTGTGTCAAGTTCACTGATTGCACCTATTACAGATTTTGTCATCTCTCTGTCATTTGCCGTAAAGTTTTTCACATAGTCCACTATGCCCTCGTATACCTTATTTGTATTTAAAACATTAGGATCTCTGTATGAAACAAAACCTGAGTTTCCGCTTCTTCCAAAGATTGCGCTACATCCGTATGCGCCACCCTTTACTCTGATATTGTTCCACAGATAGTCATAACTTAAAAGCACCTTCAGTACTCTTAAAACTCCTGTATATTTAAATCCGTGATTTACAAAATTTCCGAATCTTGCAACATAGTTTACCATTGAAGGTGTTACAAATCCCTCATTTTTGATTTCCGTTTTTAATACGGCCTTTTCAGGCTTTGTGCCTTCTTTGAAAAGACTGTCTGTAAGACTTTCTATTCCGTTAAATGCATTCTTATATCCCTTTTCATCACATATGGTATGTATCAAAAGATTATCCGCACTAAATACTGTTTTTGAGAGTCTTGAGAGGTTTTCGTAAACTCTGTCAAAGTCTTTTTCTATATCTATATTTTCAAGGAAGTTAAGATAAGCGATACCCTTTGTCAAATCGTTAAATAAAAGTTCCTTTGATATATAAGATCCCGCTCTTGTAAGTGCACTCATATGACCTGATGAAACTAATCTGTCCTTACCTGCCTTTACCTCTGCAATTATATCCTTAACTCTCTTCTTATCCTCAAGCTTTGACATCGTGAGTACTTCAGCCACATTGGAATAGAGCCAGGATTCTTTGCCATACAATATTTTTGCATTTACACTGAATGCAAAGGTAAAATCTATAGGATTTGCATCGATTGCAAATGCCTCAATAACATATCCGACTCCACCTGAATTTAAATTTACATTTGTGGAAAGTGCCGCATAGCTTTGTTTCTTTGTATCTATATAGCCCAATATTTCCTTTAAAAGTGCCAGATACTTAAGTTCTTCTTCATTTGCAAAGTCAATATTGAAGATAAACTTCATATAATTGATTCCCGATGTAAATACTTTTGAATGAATTACAGGTATATCTTTTCCTGAAGCCTTTACACTCTTTTCTTCATACTCAGGCATCTTTACTTCTCTGCTTATATCATCTCTGCTGAGCAAAGGAATCTTTAAAAGATCCTCTTCACTTGAAGGCTCAGACTGATACTTTTTAAGTGCCAAAGTATCATCATAAATCTTTTTTATCTCTTCTTTTGACAATGTATCTTTGAATGCTTTAAGCTTCGCCTTAAGATCGGCATCCTTCTTTGTGGTAAGACCTTTTTTAGGTGTCATGGTAACTATCGCCGTATTCTTGTTATCAAGAAGATAATTCTTTATCAGATTTTCAAAATAATTATTATCTATCTCTTCTCTGAGAGTTTTGAAAATATTTTCAAATCTCAAATGTATTGTAGGGTCCGCATCATAAAGCCATGAATCAAAGCTTGAAAGTCCGTACATAAGTCCCTTAGGATATGAACCGTAGTCAGCCTCTCTTGCTTTAAATTCAAATACATTTATAGCGGCCTTTATAGTCTCTTTATCAATTCCTTCATCTGCAAGCTTCCTTAAAGTACCCTCTATAACGGCCAAAAACTCAGGCTTTCTGTCAAGATTTGTATTCTTTGAAGTTACGGTGAAATATGGCATAGAGATTCCGTTTGCATATCCGCCGAATACATCCTCTCCTATACCCGCATCAATAAGTGCATCAGTAAGATATGCTCCCGGTGCATCTATAAGCACATACTCAAGTATATGAAATCCCATAGAAACGACCGGATCAAGCTCTCCGCCCACAAGAGTATTCCATGAAAGATATGTGGCATTTTCCTCACCCTGAGCCTCTGTAATAGGATATTCAAAGTTTGCTTCCTTTACACTTTCAAGTTCCTTTACTTCCTCTATCTTAGAATCCACCTCTCTGTATTCAAACTTATCAAGATATTCTCTGTCTATCCAGTCAAGCTTTTTTGCCATATCCATATCTCCGTAGAGATAAATATATGAATTTGACGGATGATAGTACTTTGAATGCATATCAAGGAAATTCTCATATGTAAGTGTAGGAATAAAGTCAGGATCACCACCGGATTCCTCACCGTAAGAATGTCCTTCAAACAACACCTTTGTTATTGATCTTTCCAGAACACTGTCGGCAGATGAAAAAGCACCCTTCATCTCATTGTATACTACACCGTTTAAAATAATATCTCCGTTTTCATCAGGATTACCCTTCTCATCCACTACTTCATAATGCCAGCCTTCCTGCCTGAATATCTTCTCCTCATTGTATACATTAGGATAAAATACCGCATCCAGATAAACTTCCATAAGATTGTCAAAGTCCTTATCATTGCAGGATGCAACCGGATAAACCGTCTTGTCCGGATATGTAATTGCATTTAAAAATGTGTTCAATGAACCCTTTACAAGCTCTACAAAGGGATCCTTTGCAGGAAACTTTTTAGAACCGCAAAGTACGGAATGCTCCAGAATATGGGCAACTCCTGTAGAATCCTTTGAAGGTGTTCTGAATCCTATCGTAAATACCTTATTGTCATCATCTGAAAGCAAGGTGAAAACTCTTGCCTTTGTCTTTTTATGTTCAAGAACAACCGCTTTTGCACTGATTTCTTCGATATCCGATATATCTTTGATCTCATATGCCGACAATTCTTTTATATGTTTTAACTCTTCATCAATATTATAATTTTTCAATATCTGCCTCCTTGGTAAAATTTAAATGTATCCTAAAAACTTGTACTTCAAAATTGCAAATGTCTCTCTTACGAGCATATGTAAATAAAGAATATTACCGGACTTTGCACTTATAGGTGAAACTTGTGTATATCCAAGCTTTTTTGCCACCTGCATAGCTCTGAATATATGAAAATCATTTGTCAAAATACCTATGGTCTCCGGTCTTGCTTCCACAACTTCAACCGGACCCATATCGTTTCTGATTATAAAATCCGTATTTATCTTCATCTCTTCATTGTACTTATCCATAAGAGCTTTTGAATATATCAGATTTTCTCTTGTATTGTGTGACTCAACTTCTACAAGAATATTATCTCTGTCAATACCTCTTTCTATAAGATAATCCGCCATTTCAAGTGATTCAATTTTTCCGTTTTTTTGCATTCCGCCGCTTATAACAATAATTGTACCGGGATTTTCATTTATATAATCTATAGCCTTTTCAAGTCTGTATATGCAGTCACTTTCTTTCTTATCAAAATCTGTCTTGGCACCAAGTATGACTAAAAAATCTAATGATTTTTTATCATCCTTAGGCACCGAAAGTCTTATTACAACTACCGTTATAACAAAAATAAGAATTCCAAGAGTCGCCAAAGTACAGACAGATACCACAGACCACAATGGAATTCTCTTATTTAGATAAAGTTTGATAAGTTTACCCAGGGCAAAAAATACAAATGCAAATACATACCATATGTAATTTTGCAATTCCAAAAAGCCTGCCATAAAAATAACTACAGTCCCGTATATCCCGCATAATATTCCAAGTATAAATAAAAACATTATACCTCCACTACTGTCTTTCGGGATTATAAATTCGTAATATATCTCCTTCTTCAGCTAGCTGTTTATCAAATGTCACTTTCAAAAGTTGCATAGGGTGTGGAGCACTCTCCATCTTCTCATCCTTCTCATCTTCAATAGACTCAACACATAAAGATATATTTTCACCGTTCTTTTTCATAATCTCAATGTTGTCTCCCACAAAGAATCTGTTTTTCTGGTTAAATACCGCTCTGTTCTTTTCATCCACCTCATTTACAGTTCCTATATAAATATAATTTTTTACATAGGTATTGCTGTCATAAATCTGTGTATCACTGTCAGGCTTTCCGAAGAAAAATCCGGTAGTAAACTCTCTGTAAGTACATTTTCCTATCTCTGATTTATACCATTCAAGGTTTTCTTTAAAGGTCTCAGGCGATTTTAAATAATCGTCTATAGCCTTTCTGTATGTTCTTGCCACAGTTGCAACATAGAGTGCGGTCTTCATTCTGCCCTCTATCTTAAAGCTGTCTATACCGGCCTCTATAAGTTCCGGAATATACTCAATCATACAGAGATCTTTTGAATTGAAGATATATGTTCCTCTCTCGTTTTCATAAACCGGCATATACTCTCCCGGTCTTTTTTCCTCCACTACGGAATATTTCCATCTGCAGGAATGAGTACATTCTCCACGGTTGGCATCTTTACCTGTAAAGAAATTGCTGAGCAAACATCTTCCGGAGTATGACATACACATAGCTCCATGTACAAATGTCTCTATCTCCATCTCCTCAGGGATATTGTCTCTGATTTTTTTTATCTCCTCAAGTGAAAGCTCTCTGGCTGTAACAACTCTTGAGGCTCCAAGCTTCCACCAAAAAAGGTAAGTAGCATAGTTTGTATTATTTGCCTGTGTTGATATATGTATTTCCACCTCAGGCCAGACTTCCTTTGCCACTGTAAATATTCCCGGGTCCGATATTATGAGAGCGTCAGGTCCTATTTCTTTTAATTCCTCAAAATAGCCTCTCGCCGCATCCAAATCATCATTATGTCCAAGGATATTGGCCGTTACATAGACCTTTTTGCCTCTTTCATGTGCATATTTTATTCCGGACTTCATATCCTCTTTTGTAAAATTCTTTGCCTTTGCTCTCAGGCTGAAAAACTCACCGCCTATATATACCGCATCGGCACCGTAATCTATCGCAACCTTAAGGTTTTCAAGATTGCCTGCCGGTATTAAAAGTTCTAAATCTCTCAATTTACCTCCTACTTCTGCTAAGTAAAACTCCATCTCCTATTGAAAATATCCATGACTCCAAATCTTCATCATGTAAAAGAAGATAAATATAATCTCTCATTCTCTTATGTATGGTCTTATCTCTTTTTCTTATTGCAAAGGAAGACTCTAACAAGTCTCCCTCCTGCAAACAATTATCCGAAAAAATTATTCCCTTATCCTTCAAAAGAGCTTTCACCGTTGGCAACCATGTAATATACTGTGCCTTTGCCGCATCCATGAAAATAAAATCAAATTTTTTATTTTCATTTACAAGACTTTCCAGTATTTCCCCGGCATCGCCCTCAATGATTTTCGCTCTGTCTTCCAGATTAGCATACTTAATATTTTTTTTAGCTTCTTCCACTCTCTCAGGCATCTTTTCAACAGTTACTATATCCGCATCGGAGTTTTCCAGCATAATTATGGCTGAATACCCGACAGCACAACCTATCTCCAAAATCGACTTGGGATTTTGCATTTTCAAAACAAATTTCAAAAGATTTTCAGTGTCTCTTTTTATTATCGGAATATAGTTTTCCTTTGCAACAGACCTGATTTCCTCTACAGTCTGTGAATTGACGGGAGAAATAATATCCAAATATTCTAAAACCTTAAGATTTGTTATCATTTACATTATTCTCCAAAACTCCGTCATCAATCATCTCAAGCATCTGTCTTGTTGTCTGTGATGTGTTAAATGTATAATCCCCTGCATGCATTCTGATTTCAAAAAACTTTGCCTGTATCTTAAAGGAAAACTTGTTTTCTATGACACCCTTATCATAAAGTATATCGGCAAGTTCATCAAAATTCATACCTTCCGTTATATTCACCTGAACATTGTTGCCCGGTGGTGAATCCACACTTGAGGCATAGAATACACTATGTCCGAAATTATAGGCAAACGGTATACCCGCTATCAATCCCAGTATCATAATATACATGATTAATCTTCCGAAAAAAGAAGCAACTCTTCTCTTTGTTTTCCTTTTTGATGTAGTTTCTTTGCTCATTTACTAATGTATCTCCATTATTATTGGCAATATTACAGGATTTCTCTTCATCCTCTTCCACAAAAACTCGCTTAAAGAATCTCTTACAACATTCTTTATCTTTGACCAGTCTGTGATTCTGGCATGAAGACAATCCGCCACAGCCTCTCTGACAACTGCGCTTGCCTCGTTCATCAAATCTGTAGACTCTCTTACATATACAAAGCCCCTTGAAACTATGTCGGGACCTGATAAAAGTCTGTTTGTTCCATGTTCAAGACTCATTGCCACTATTATTATACCATTTTGTGACAAGCTTTGCCTATCACGAAGCACAATATTTCCTACATCACCTACTCCAAGGCCGTCTACAAAGACTCCGCCGGCCTCTACATGACCTGTTATCTTACATGAATCCTCACTAAGTTCGACCACATCACCGCTTGACATGATAAGTACATTCTCACTTGGGATTCCAACAGCCTCTGCAAGTCCTTTTCCTGCCATAAGATGTCTGTATTCACCGTGCACAGGCAGTGCAAACTTAGGCTTTAAAAGTGAATACATAAGCTTTATCTCTTCCTGACATGCGTGACCCGATACATGAGTATCCTGGAAGATAACCTCTGCACCCTTCATTGAAAGCTCATTTATAACCTTTGATACGGCCTTTTCATTTCCCGGAATAGGGGTTGAACTCATTATAATAACATCTTCCGGTACAATCTCCACTTTCCTGTGGATTGATGAAGCCATTCTTGAAAGAGCCGCCATGGACTCACCCTGACTTCCCGTAGTAATAATTACAGTCTTTTCAAGCGGATAGTCCTTCAGATGATCTATATCTATAAGTGTTCCCTCAGGAATATCAATATATCCGAGCTCTGCGGCGGTTCCGATAACATTTACCATGCTTCGTCCTTCCACCACAACTTTTCTGTCATACTTATATGCCGTATTTATTATCTGCTGTACTCTGTCCACATTTGATGCAAAGGTGGCAACTATTATTCTGCTGTCTCTATGCTCGGCAAATATCAAATCAAAAGTCTTTCCGACCGTTCTCTCAGACATGGTAAATCCCGGTCTTGTAGCATTGGTAGAATCCGAAAGCATAGCAAGACAACCGGCCTTACCGATTTCGGCCATTCTTCCAAGATCTGCCGGATCTCCGAATACAGGTGTATAGTCCACCTTAAAGTCTCCGGTGTGGAATATTGTACCTGCCGGTGTAAATATTGCAAGTGATGCCGCATCGGCTATAGAGTGATTTGTCTTCACAAACTCCACCTTAAAATCGCCGAGAGTTACAGTATCACCATATTTAACTATATGAAGCTTTGCGGTATCATCAATTTGATGCTCTTTAAGTTTCTTTTCAATCAAAGCACAGGTCAGTCTTGTACCGTATACAGGTACATTTAGCTGCTTTAAAATATATGGCAGCGCACCGATATGATCCTCATGACCGTGAGTTATACAAAAGCCCTTTACTTTAAGATAGTTGTCCTTTAAATATGTGATATCCGGAATTACAAGATCTATTCCAAGCATATCATCACTTGGGAATGCCAGTCCGCAATCCACTACCATAATACTGTCATCATATTCAAAAGCTGTGATATTCATACCTATCTGCTCAAGTCCTCCAAGCGGTATGATTTTCACCTTTTTATTTGACTTTTTAGCGACTCTGCCTCTTCTCTTTTTATTTGTATTTTCCATCAAAATACTTGATACCTGTTCAGCCAAAGAAGGCACATTCTTATCTGCAGGTCCGACATATCTTGCTTTATTTTTCTTTGTATCCGAAACCTGACTGTCATTAAGGACTACGTCCTCTTTGGTGCTTTCTGCAGGCTTTACTCTTTTACTTGCAGTTTTTTTAGTCTGTTTTTTCTCAACCGGTTTATTTTCTTCTGAAGTTTTTGTACCGTTTTCAGACTTTTTATCTTTTTCAGAACTCTTTTTTTGTCCTGTAGTCTTTTTTGTCACCTGTTCATGCTTTAATCTTGCATTTACGGTTCTTTCCTTCTTAACCTTCTTTTCCGATGCACTCTCACCCATCTCAGTTGCACCGGCTTCGCTTAACTCCCTGCTTTCCTGCATAATTCTTTGCATATTCAGCAACGGATTTTTCTCATTCTCGTTCAAATTTTATTCCTTTCTTATTTGTACTTATATTCACATAATGATTACCGAACAAGGGTAACTCATTTTATAATTTCAACATCATCATCCATCATATTTTGAAAGATTTCAAATACCGCATCCAGTTCCTTCTCATCTTCTACAAAAATATAATTGGCCTCTTCATCGTCCTTTTTTGAAATATCTTTCATGATATAGCAGTCTCCGCTTTCATCATCCGGACTGTCTGTAACCAATATATAGCTGATACCGTTTAACTTGGTTTCATCTATAATTGTAAAATCGATATTTTCCCCATCCTCTGTTACAAAATGTATGCTGTTATTGTCCATTTTCTTTCTCCATATATTCTTTCAATATAATACTTGCCGCCACCTGATCTATAAACTGTTTTCTGTCCTGCTTTTTTACACCTGATTCGTCAAGTATTTCATCCGCTTCTTTTGTTGTAAGTCTTTCATCCTGCATAATGATGGGCACATCAACTCTTGACTTCAACTTTTCTACAAATTCCAAAGTAAGAGCCACTCTTTTACCGCTGCCCCCGTCCATATTTACAGGTAAACCTACTACTATTTTCTTTATATCTTTCTCTTTGACTATCTCCGCTATTCTTGCAAGAGATCTTCTGAGTTTATTTTCCGCATTTCGTTCTATGGTTTCAAAAGGCTGTGCGGTAAGTCCCAATGCGTCACTTATAGCCACACCTATAGTCTTTGAACCATAATCAAGTCCCATGATTCTTTCTTTCAAATTCACCTCTAAATTCAATATATAAAAAGAAGTCTACCGGCAAAGCAAACTTCTTCATACATCTTATCTCATACTTTTAAATATGTTTTGTTGTATGACCCAGCCCCAGAAGGTCCATCACGCGGCTTGATGAGATTTTATCTCAAAAAAGTTCAGCTAAGATTCTTTTCAATATAGCTTTTTAATAACTCTTCGACTATCTCATCACGCTCTACTTTCATGATAAGACTTCTTGCACTCTTATGACTCGTGATATATGTCGGATCTCCTGACATCACATAGCCAACAATCTGATTCAACGGATTGTATCCTTTTTCTGTCATAGCTTCATACACAAGCTTTAACACTTCATTCACATCCATTTTATTTTCTTGTACTGCCCTAAAATATTGTGTATTCTGAACATCCATACCGTCACGCTTCCTTTTCTAATAATATTGATTTTATACGATTACAGGTTATAATGCAATATTATTTTTTCTTATTAAAAAATAAAGAATTAATATCTATGATTTCTCAAGCAATAAAATATCGTCTGTAAGAAAATCAACTATCTTTCCGCTTACTATATCATTAGTCTTTAAATCACTGTTTAAAACAGCAACCTTCACATATTCCTTTGTATAACCTGTAAAATATTCTACTCCGTCTTTTATGAAAATCTCCTCACAAAGCAGCTCATCTTCTTTTCCAATCCTTGAAGCTCTAAACTCCCTTTGATTTTTAAGATTGATTTCATTTAGAATATTTGCTCTCTGTGCTTTCTCATTTCCGTCCACCTGTGGCATATTTGCAGCCTTTGTACCTTCTCTTATGGAATAAGGGAAGATATGTGTCTCATAGAATTTTACCTTTTCTACGAAAGCTTTACTCTCTTCAAAGTCCGTCTTTGTTTCTCCCGGAAATCCCACAATAATATCTGTGGTAATAGCAGGTGAATCAAAATATTTTCTTATAAGTTTTACTCCCTCATAAAACTCATCGGCAGTGTACTTTCTGTTCATACTTTTTAGAGTCTTATCACAGCCGCTTTGTAAACTTAAATGAAAATGAGGACAAAACTTATCTATATTGCTGAGACTTTTAATAAAGTTTTCCTGTATAATCCTAGGCTCCAAAGAACCGATACGTACTCTCTCTATTCCCTCTACATTCGCAATATTTTCTATCAGACAAAGAAGCTCATTCTTGGTAACAAATTCCTCATCACTTTCCTCAGTACGAGTAAGTTTTTCCATTCTCTTATTATAGGACTCATCCAAAAAGTCCACTCCATATGATGAGAGATGTATACCTGTAAGTACTATTTCCTTATATCCTGAAGCCGAGAGATTTTTCACCTCATCAAGTATATTTTCCATCTTTCTGCTTCTTACCCTGCCTCTGGTAAAAGGAATAATGCAATACGAACAAAACTGATTGCATCCGTCCTGAACCTTTATAAAAGCTCTGGTATGGTCGTTTATTTTTCGTATATTAAATTCCTCATACTCAGTCTCTTTATTTATATCAATGATGAATTTATTCTTTATTTTATCCTGTAAATATTCGTTTATTATATTTACAATATCATTCTTATTATTATTTCCTACGATTATATCTATACTCAGATCTTCATCTATCTTATTCTTTGCAGACTCCACATAGCATCCTGCCGCAACTACTATGGCATCCTCATTCATCTTTCTGGCTCTGTGAAGCATTTGTCTTGATTTTCTGTCTGCAATATTTGTGACCGAACAGGTATTTATTATATAAACATCCGCTCTTTCTGTGAAATCGACACATCTATAGCCTGCAGACTCCATAAGCTGCTGCATCGCCTCTGTCTCATATGTATTTACTTTGCAGCCAAGTGTATGAAACGCAACAGTTTTCATAAAAAACCTTTCTAACTTATCAAATGTCATTGACTTTACTTAAAAATTTATATAGGATATACATAGATTTAAATGTGCAAATACCTGAAAGTATCTGTTGCATTTATCGCAATATTTTTTTCATGGAGGATTATATGAAAACAGTTCAAATTTCCCTTAATTCTATTGACAAAGTAAAGTCATTTGTAAATGACTTAGCTAAGTACGATGTAGACTTTGACTTGGTTTCAGGAAGATATGTTATAGATGCAAAATCAATAATGGGTATCTTCAGCTTGGATCTGTCAAAGCCGATCGATCTTAACATTCACGCAGAGGATAATGTAGAGCAGATACTTGAGGCACTCTCTCCATATATCATCAAATAATTTATTTTTTAATTCCGGCAGGATTACCTGCCGGAATTTTTTATTTCAGGCTTTCACCAAAATTCTTTCCTTTGTTTCCATGGCCTTTTCCATAAGCTCATCTATGATTCCTTCAAGCTTTTCTTCAGACCTTTCTATATTTTCCAAAACAGGTTTTGTCACCGGATGCTTTGCCACAAATATAGTACAGCAGTCCTCATAAGGCTGTATAGATGTCTCATAAGTACCTATTTTTTCTGAAATTTCTACTATTTCCTGCTTATCAAAGCCTATCAGAGGCCTGAATACAGGCAAAGAGGCCGCCGCATCTGTAGTAAGCAATGACTGTATTGTCTGAGAAGCCACCTGTCCTATACTCTCACCTGTAATAAGAGCCTGATCGCCGTTTTCTACAGCAATTCTTTCGGCTATCTTCATCATATATCTTCTCATAATGATAGTAAGCTCATCATGTGGACAATGCTCATATATTGCAAGCTGTATATCCGTAAAGTTTATTATATGTAAATTTACCGGACCGGTATATTTTGAAACCAACTCCGCAAGCTCTATAACCTTTCTCTTGGCTCTTTCTGAAGTATAAGGCGGTGCATGGAAGTATACAGCCTCCACTCTTACTCCTCTTTTTGCAATCATATATCCGGCAACCGGTGAATCTATACCGCCCGAAAGAAGGAGCATTGCACTTCCGTTTGTACCTATAGGCATTCCGCCCGGTCCCGGTATTTCAACCGAATATATATTTATATATGTTCTTATCTCAACCTTTATAAGTACATCAGGCTTTCTTACATTAACCTTCATCTGTGGAAATGCATTTAAAATCACCTCTCCGAGTTCCGCATTGATGCTCTCTGATGTTCCCGGGAAACTCTTATCGGCTCTTCTTGTATCTACCTTGAAAGTAAAGTTCTTGTCGGGATACACCGCATCCACATATTCCACCACCTTTACTTTAAGGTTTTCATAATCCTTTGACTCTATTCTGACCATAGGACAAATACCGACTATACCGAATACCTTGCTGAGTCTGTCGATTGCTTCCTCATAATCATAATCGCCATCCATGTCCACATAGATTCTTCCAAGTTCCTTGGATACATTAAACTTTCCTTCTACTTCTTTTAAGGCGGTTCTTATCTGTTTCATAAGGGCATCTTCAAACATATATCTGTTTTTACCCTTTACACCTATCTCACCGTATTTAATTAAAAATGATTTGTACTTCATTATTTCCTCACAAATTTTCTAAGAAGCGGCAAAAGTTCCTTTAAATTCTTTATGAAATAGTCAGCCTCTTCCTTATTATTAAGCTCCGATAAAGAGATTCTTATAGTAGCGTCCAAAAGATTCTCTCTTACACCTATAGCCTTTAATGTACCTGATATACCCGGATGATTTGATGAACAAGCCGAACCGCTTGAAACATAAATCCCTCTATCCTCAAGGGCATGCAGTAAAACTTCCGCTCGTATATCCTCAAATGATACACTTATAACTTGAGGTGCAAAATTTTCACCTCTGCCTGTATTTAAAATCGCACCTTCTGTCTTTTCAAGCTCATCCATCAGATAATATTTCAAATCAGATATCTTATTTATTCTCTCATCAAAATTGTCATAGGCTTCTTTTGCAGCAACTCCCATTCCTGCAATTCCTGTAGTATTTAGCGTTCCGCTTCTCATTCCTCTTTGATGTCCGCCTCCAAAGATTATCGGATTTATCTTTACATTGCTGTCAATGTATAAAAATCCCACTCCCTTTGGGCCGTGAAACTTATGACCTGATGCTGAAAGCATATCAATCCCCTGTGATTTCGGATTTATTCTAAGCTTTGTGTAGGCCTGTATGGCATCTACATGAAATAATATGTCTTTATTTTTAGCTTTTACTATCTTCGAAATTTCTTCCACAGGCTCTATAGCTCCTATTTCATTATTCACATACATTACGGACACCAAGACAGTGTCATCTCTGAGAGTAGACTTTAATAATTCAAGGTCCACCTGCCCTTCAGAGTTTACAGGAAGTACTGAAAGTTCAAACCCCTGTTCCGTCAAAAATTCAGCAGGTCTGTATACCGCAGGATGCTCAATTCCTGAAATTATTATATGTTTTCCGTATCTTTTCCTGCTCATTGCTCCACCGATAAGCGCCATATTATTGGATTCCGTACCGCCTGAGGTAAAGATAATTTCACCTTTTTTTACCTTTAAAGTCTTTGCTATAATATCCGCCGCATCTTTTACATAGCTTTCAGCTTCCACACCCTTTATATGCTTGCCGCTTGTGTTGGCATAATCGTCCCTCATGGTCTTAAGCATTATTTCTATGGCCTTTTCACTTACTTTTGTAGAGGCCGAGTTGTCAAAATATACGTCCATCTATTCATCTTCCAATCTGATCATTATATTACTGAGCAATGCAAGTCCGGCTGTTTCTGTTCTTAATATTCTTTTACCGAGTGTAATGACTTCAAAGCCGGAGTTTTTTATCCTTTCAACTTCCGACTCTTCAAATCCGCCCTCAGGCCCGATAAATACTGCAATATTCTTTGTTTTATCCATATTGTCCAGTATTCTTCTTGTCTTATCTATTCCGTCTGCATTCTCATAGGGTATTAATTTTACACCAAAATCCTTTACAATTTCAAGTGCATTATCTATGGACATAGGCTCATATACTTTTGGTATAATACTTCTTTTTGACTGTTTTGCGGCACTCTCTGCAATGGCATTCCATCGGTTTACTTTAGTATCGACTTTCTTTTCATCTATCTTTACAACAACCCTTTTTGTTTTTACCGGTATTATCTCACTTACACCAAGTTCAACCGCCTTTTGTATTATCATCTCCAGTTTATCAGACTTCGGAATCCCTTGAAGCAGGGTAATATTTACAGGCAATTCTCTTTGTTCCATACTCTCAAGCACTTTAAGGTTCACCCTGTCAGTCTCTATATCAACTATTTTACAAAGATAATCCCAGTCCCCTCTGACACTGATAAGAAGTTCCTCTCCCGGTTTCATTCTCAGAACATTGGCTATATGATTGACATCACTGCCTTCTATATACGCATTTTCTCCGTTTATCTGCTCTTCAGACACAAAAAAATGATACATTTATTCCCTCTTTTTTGCTACTATACTTACCCATTCTCCAAGATGATTTATTTCAATGATTTCAAAATCCTCACTCTTTTTAAAGGCAAGCACTACATCGGCTTCCTTTGTATCTATTATACCCGATGTAATAAATATTCCGCCTTTTCTCATATGCTTTGCTACAGTCTTTATCAGTTCTATTATAACGGGAGCCAAAATATTGGCTGTCACTATATCAAACTTTTCATAGCCTGCCAGTTCCATTATATTTTCATCTGTCAGAATATCTCCACATACCGCTACAAACTCGGTCATTCCGATTTCATTGCTGATCATATTTTCCATAACCGCATCTATAGCCATATCATCCAGATCGGTTCCGAATACACATTCAGCTCCAAGCTTAAGTGCGGCAATTCCAAGGATTCCGCTTCCCGTACCTACATCCAAGACTCTGACATTTTCCCTGTTCTGTAAATATTTTTCAAGGGCAAGTATACAAAGCTTAGTAGTCTCATGTGCTCCCGTACCGAACGCAGTTCCCGGGTCTATCTGTATCAAAGTCTTATACTTTGCATCCTCAGGTATCTCTTCCCATGTAGGTTTTATAAGGATATCTCCAACATAAAAAGGCTTAAAATACTGTTTCCAGTTGTTTATCCAGTCTTTATCCTCAGTCTCCGACTTTATAAGTACACCGTCACCGATATCACAAAACTCTTTAAGCTCATCCAATGTGACTTTTATATCTTCCAAAAGTTTTGTATTGTCGGCCTCGGAATCCAGATAAAAGCTTACCTTTGCTATTCCTTCATCCTCAGGTAACTCCGGCAAAATATCTATAAACATTCCCTTTGTTTCTTCTGCAGTTAAAGGTACATTATCTTCTATTTCAATACCTTCCACACCTATATCTCCAAGTGATGCGCTCAAAATATCCACCGCATCGGTCTTTGTAATAAGAGTATACTTCTCCCACTTCATATAATTACTCCTCAACATAAGTAGAATTTTGATTTTCCAATCCTAAACGCAGCTATGCTTAAAAGCTTCGCAGGATTTTACGCAGCCTGCGGAACTCGTTTGTTCGCTTGGAAAACAGCGAACTGCACTCAAACAAGTCCTCGGCAGCTTAATCCTGTCTCGCTTTTTTCGCACAGCTAAACGCTACAAGGATTGTAAAATCAAAGCATCTACTAAATTATTTTCCATTTTGTGTATTTTTATCGTGTATATAAGAATAACAGGGTCACCACGAAGTGGCAACCCTGTTATTCCAATCAGCAAAACTTATAGCTACTGACTATTAGTCTACTGTTACTATTTCACGCTTGTTATATGAACCACATGCCTTACAAACTCTATGAGGAAGCATTAACTCTCCGCACTTTGGACATTTTACAAGACTTGTAGCTGACATCTTCCAGTTAGCTCTTCTCTTATCTCTTCTACCACGAGATGTTTTATTCTTTGGACAAATTGACATTCTTTCACCTCCTTATCTCGAGTCACAAAACTTTAATAATTATAATAGCAAAGGTTTTACTTGTCAATATTATTTTTTAGCCAGTCTGTAAGTATCTCTTGCTATAGCCAACTCCTCATTTGTAGGCATCAACATAATCTTAACCTTTGAGTCAGGTGTTGAAATCATAGTTCTCTTACCACGAACATTGTTTGCCTCTTCATCAACCTTTGCGCCAATGAATCCCAAAGCATTTCCTACTATCTGTCTTGTAATCTTATCATTCTCTCCGACACCTGCAGTAAAGCAAAGAGCATCAACTCCACCCATAGCGGCTACATAAGCACCTACATACTTTATAATTCTGTATCTGAACGCCTCAAGTGCAACTTTTGCAAGATTATTTCCGTCAGCCTCAGCATTCTCGATATCTCTGAAGTCTGATGATACTCCGCCGCTCATTCCGAGAACACCTGATTTCTTGTTAAGTATATCAAGCACCTCATCTACACTCTTGTTCTCTTTCTTGCAAATATACTGTACTATAGCAGGATCGATATCTCCCGATCTTGTACCCATGATAAGTCCTTCAAGCGGTGTAAGACCCATTGATGAATCTATACACTTACCGCCTACAGATGCTGAAATTGAAGCACCGTTTCCAAGGTGACATACGATAACTCTTGCTGTATCCTTGTCAAGACCTGCAAACTTAATAGCCTCCTGTGATACATACATATGGCTTGTACCGTGGAATCCGTATCTTCTGATATGGTAGTTCTCATAGTACTCGTTTGGAATGGCATACTTATATGCTTTCTCAGGCATGCTCATACCGAATGATGTATCAAATGCCGCTACATTAGGAACACCCGGCATAGCCTTTTCTACAGCTTCAATACCCATAAGGTTTGCAGGATTGTGAAGCGGTGCAAGATCTGAATACTTCTCAATATCCTTCTTAACCTCATCTGTGATAACTACAGATTCAGGATATTTTACTCCACCCTGTACAACTCTGTGTCCGATAGCATAAATCTCGCTTGCATCCTTTATTACACCATGATCTTTATCTGTAAGAGCTTCAAGTACCAAAGCAATAGCCTCTGTATGATTCTTTACATCCTTTTCAATCTTAAACTTTTCTCTTCCTTCAGGCTCATGTGTAAGCTTTGATCCCGGAATTGCAATTCTCTCAAACAATCCCTTTGCCAATACCTCTTCGTTTTCCATATTAATAAGCTGATACTTTAATGATGAACTTCCGCAATTTATAACCAATACATTTTTCATAATGAACCACACCTCTTTTTTTTATTATTTATCTTCACCGGCAGCCTGAATTGCTGTGATTGCCACTACACCTACTATATCTTCATAAGAACATCCTCTTGAAAGATCGTTTACAGGCTTTGCAATACCCTGACACATAGGTCCGTAAGCATTTGCCTTTGCAAGTCTTTGAACAAGCTTATATCCGATATTTGCCGCATCAAGATCAGGGAATACAAGTACATTAGCATGTCCTGCAACCTTTGAACCCGGTGCCTTGCTCTCTCCTACTTCAGGAACCAAAGCCGCATCAAGCTGAAGCTCACCGTCAAGGCAAAGATCAGGCGCAAGCTCTTTTGCAATTCTTGTAGCCTCAACAACCTTTGTAACATCGTCATGCTTTGCGCTACCCTTTGATGAGTGGCTAAGCATTGCAACTCTAGGCTCTTTTCCTACAAGGAACTTGAAGCTCTCTGCTGATGAAAGTGCAATAGATGCAAGCTTTTCAGGATCGGGATTTTGCTCTATAGAACAGTCTGCAAATACAAATACACCGTTCTCACCGAATTCACAGTTTGGAACTTCCATTACAAAGAATCCTGAAACAAGCTTTGCACCCGGCTTAGTCTTTATTATCTGTAATGCAGGTCTAAGTGTATTAGCTGTTGAATGACAGGCACCGCTTACAAGTCCGTCCGCGTCTCCCGCCTTAAGCATAAGACATCCGTAAGTAGTATAGTCGCTTAACATTTGCTTTCTTGCATCTTCATGAGTAAGTCCCTTTGACTTTCTAAGCTCTACGAAGAGATCCTCATATTCTTTAGTTTTCTCATAAGTATTTGGATCGATTATTGTTGCTCCTGTGATATCACAGCCCTTAGAATACTCTTCCACTTCCTGCGGAGTACCTATTATTATCAGGTTTGCCAAACCATCCTTAAGAATTACCTCAGCAGCCTGATAGATTCTCTTATCCATTGACTCAGGTAAGATTATGGTTTTCTTATTCTCTCTTGCTCTTTTTTTCAGTTGATCCATCATTGACATATGATATATCCCTTTCCATTCTTACAGCATATAGCTAAATTTCTATCCTGTGCTTGTTTGCACATAAAAAGCTCATAAGAGCTCATATATATAATAGTATAGTAAAAAGAAAGCAACAATACAAGCACTATGACAGGTTAATAAAATAACAAACTGTCTAAAAATAAGTACAATCTTTTTTCTTATTCATTATTCTCATCAATATATTTATCAAAGATCATGTTGAACTGGCTTGCCTGGAACAGTGAAATTCCTGAACCCAATACAAAAATAAGCATTGACATCACTCCCGGCATCCTCATGATAAGGATATATACTGCGGCAAGTATCAAAACACTTCCTGCAAGTATTATTATCGTTCTTATAAGGTGTTTTACAGACATAAAAAGCGCCAACTTAAATGTCTGCTTTATCGGATTGATAAATTTTGCCTGTATCGGAAATATGTATGTAAATATAAACAGCCAAAGCAAAATCAAAAAGCAGGTAATTGTAAATATAATCATTTTTAACACTGTATTTTCTATAGGTGAATAGAAGCTGAAAAATCTGATATCAAACAAAAGAATTCCGCCCACAAATGCCATTATCACCCATATAATTGTTGACTGCAAAAGATTATCCTTGAAACTGTGAAAGAACATTGATAATACTCCACCGCTGTCACGATCTCTTGCTATCTTCATTGTGCAATAATACATTGCCGTAGTTGATGCACCAAATGTCACTATAGGAAGTGAACATAATACCCAAAGCAAATTCAGGATAAACAGATCCCATATTCTTCCTACAAATCTCCATATAGGATTGTCATAATTAAAAAGTCCGCCCATATATTTCTCCTTGTCAAAATCATTTTAAGTATTTATTTTTCATCTTTTTCTTGGATACAAGTTGTTTTTAATCTTGGATACAAGTTTTCGATTGACTTATTAAAATCTCTGTTATATCATGGTCTTATAAGCCAGTTAATCATAGCATAAAATATTGCTTGCATACAAGATTTATTTGTATATGAAAGGGGGGGCATATAAGTATTTCTACCATTCAAAATATATATTCGGAAATAGAAAATGATATATTGATGCTTAAACTTAAGCCCGGGCAACTTATAAGCGAAAACAGCCTTTGCACTAAATATAATGTTTCAAGGACACCTATACGCTCTGTACTTTCAAGACTTGCAGGCTCGGGACTTGTCGATATAGTGCCAAAGAGCGGTTCAAGAGTATCCATGATCAATATGGAAATAGTTAAACAAATCATATATGAACGATTTGCACTGGAAAGTATGGTACTAAAAGATTACATAGCTATTGCTACAGACAGTGATTTAGAAAAACTTGAAAAGACTGTTATCCGGCTGACTAAAAGCTATGAAAATACCAAAAGCTTTAAACCTGATAAATTCAAAGCGATAGATCTGTCCATGCATGAATTATGGTATAAGAAAACCGGGCATACCTATCTGTGGGAGCAGATAAGAAAATCCGATTCCAATTACACCAGATTTTGCATGTTGGATATGCTGGAATGTGAAAATTATGAGCATGTAATTCTTGAGCACAGACAGATGTATGAGGTGATCAAAAACAGAGATACCTCCAAGATAGAGGAAATAGTTAAAAAGCATCTTTATGGCGGTATTGAGAGAATCAATGCGGCTTTTAGTAAAAAATTTGATGAAATGTTTATAGCATATTAAAAGGAGAATTTATGGATATTCGTTATTCAACAAACCAAAGAGACTTTAAATTTTACACCACAGATGAGATAAGAGATGAATTCCTTATTCAGGACCTTTATCAGGAAGATAAGGTAGTTGCCGTATATTCACATGTGGACAGAATGGTAACTTTAGGATGTATGCCTGTAAATGAGACCGTTTCCATAGATAATGGAATTGATGTATGGTCAAACTTCGGTACAAAGTATTTCCTTGAAAGAAGAGAAATCGGTATTTTTAATATAGGAGGCAAGGGTGAAATTGTAGCAGATGATGAAGTCTTTACACTTGATTATAAAGATTGTCTCTATATTACAAAGGGTACAAAGAATGTTACATTCAGAAGTTTTGACAAAAGTAATCCTGCAAAGTTTTATATGGTAAGTGCTCCTGCACATATTTCATATAAGACCACTTTCATATCAATCAAAGATGCGGCAAAGAAACCGCTGGGTGACAATAAGACTGCAAACAAGAGAGTCATCAACCAGTTTATTCATCCCGATGTGCTTCAAACTGCACAGCTTTCAATGGGTATGACGGTTCTTGATGAGGGTAATGTATGGAATACCATGCCTGCACATACTCATGAAAGAAGAATGGAAGTGTATATGTACTTTGAAGTTCCAAAGGACAATGTTATCTTCCATCTTATGGGCGAGCCTAATGAAACAAGACATATTGTAATGCACAATGAAGAAGCCGTTATTTCACCTTCATGGAGTATACATTCTGCTGCAGGTACATCAAACTATACCTTTATATGGGCAATGGGTGGCGAAAATCAGGCATTTGACGATATGGATGTTATAAAGAATGAGGACTTGAGATAATGGAAAATATTTTAAACAGCTTTAGACTTGACGGAAAAATCGCACTTGTTACAGGTGCATCTCATGGTATAGGCTTTGCAATGGCAAAGGCACTCTCAGATGCCGGTGCGAAGTTAATATTTAACAGCAGTTCAGAGGACGGATTGAAAAAAGGTCTTGAGTCATATAATAAAGAAAATATAAAAGCTCACGGTTATGTATGTGATGTAACCAATGAGGACGATGTGAAAAAGATGGTAGCTGATATTGAAAAGAATATCGGTGAAATTGATATTTTGGTAAACAATGCCGGAATCATAAAAAGAATTCCAATGACAAATATGAGTGTGGATGAGTTTAACTCTGTTATAGATGTGGACCTTATAGCACCTTTTATTATGGCAAAGGCTGTTTTACCGGGTATGGTAAAAAGAAGAAGCGGCAAAATAATAAATATATGCTCCATGATGAGTGAGCTTGGAAGAGAAACTGTAAGCGCCTATGCGGCGGCAAAGGGCGGTTTAAAGATGCTTACAAAAAATATTGCTTCCGAATACGGACAGTACAATATTCAATGCAACGGTATAGGACCCGGATATATTGCAACCTCACAGACTGCTCCTCTTCGTGAAGTACAGCCTGACGGAAGCAAACATCCTTTTGACTCATTTATACTTGCAAAGACACCTGCAAACAGATGGGGAGATCCTGCTGACCTTGCAGGCCCTGTAGTATTCCTCTCATCCCACGCATCCGACTTTGTAAACGGACATATACTCTATGTGGACGGCGGAATACTTGCATATATAGGAAAACAACCTTAAAACATGGTGAGGGGCTGTCAATACCGACAGCCCCCTTATTATTTAAATTAATTATAGATTATATTAAATAAAACCGGCATATTTTATAAGTATAATGGTTTGTAACACTATACTTATAATCCCAATAATCATTCTAAAAATCAATGTATTTTTACTTAAATCTTTCCCTAAAATAATCGATTTTATTGAATCATACGCTATGCAAACAGAATACAAACCAAGTGCCAGCATGGTAATATTCTCCCTCATATTTGATGTATCTATGAAAAATATAGCTATATTGAGAATAAAGATTATGACCCATAGTATACTTACCAATATATTAGCTTCTCTTTTCATAAACTTAATACCCCCTTCACAAGATCCAATATAATATATATTACTTCTTTATTATATCAGGTATATTTCCCTTTTTAAACCCATATGAATTGTAGCCTCTGTAAGCCGAACTTTCTAAATTTCCGGTGTTGATAATTGCTGCATAATTTCGATCCTCATTCAGATTTTCCTTATAAGGACTGTCACAAATAACCAGTTTATCTAAAATATCTTCTATATCCTTTTTATCTGTAAAGGTCTTTGGCGTAGTCTCACTTGAATAAGACTCAACTTCTTCGATATTATTATCCGGGTCATTATTTTCCCAATCATTATAAGACACATCTATACTTTCCACATACTCTGCCGGGAACTTATATATAACCTCGACATCCATCTCCTTTAATAAAGCCAAAGTCTCCTTAAACTCCGGATATATCGGATAAAATCCTACGGACTCCAGCGAATTTGCATATACATTCTCCCATTTGGAATTGACAGCAGTTGTGCTGTCACTTGTATAATTAAATCCGGCATACTTTTTTAGTGCATCTTCCATAAACTCATTATTAAATCTTATAGATGCAAAAGGATAGCTTTTTAATTTTGTTTCATAATCAAGATTCATCAACTCTTTCTTATAAGTTTCCACAAACTTTTTCTTCAACTCATCGTCATGAAACACTATATGAGTATCATTATCCATTATACCGTTAAAATCCACACTTACTATATTCTCAGGATTTTCCGATAGTATAGGATAGCTGCTTTTTTTGTAGCTTTCATCAGCATAAACACTTGAAAGTCCTGAAGTACTTTGATCTAAATCCACATAATAAACTCTGCCTACGGTTCTTCCGTTTTTAAGCTTATATGAGATTAGAACTTTGTCAAAATTTCCATACAACTCCAAATCATATTTTGCAGCTTCTATACCTTGCCTGGCCAACTCCAATACTGCATCTTTATTTTGTATGTCCATTTTCTTTATCAGGTCGGCTTCTATCTTACTGTCACTTGCATAGTCCACATCAACAAATGAGTCATTATAATATCCGTCCGAAATTTCAACTTTATTATAATACTGTTCGGAATTGCTCTCCAAAAGATTTGATATCACCGCTGTGCTCTTTATCTGTGAAGCACTCGGAATATAGCTGTCATATCCGAATATATCAAACTGAAAAGCTGCCGCTATAAATATTGAAATTATTATAAGCACAAGTAATTCAATCTTTTTTGCAAAAATCTTTTTAAAATCCTGATTGTATATGATTTCCATTACACAATGAGTAATAACTCCGCTCACTATAAGTCCGAAAAGTCCCCAGCCAATGCTGTCATTCATTACTTCGTATCCCAAAAGATACATAAGTATACTCATAAAGATAACCATCATTGACTTTATGGGCAGCTTTATCACATTAAAGCTGACACTTTTACCTGCCGCCTCTGAGGCTCTTTTCTTATATAGGAAAAGATTTATAAAAAGGAATACTATGCTTGCAAGTATTACTATAATAATTCTTGTAAGCCATTTAAGTTCAAATATATTAAACATCAGCATAAAGCTTGACATATTCGGCAGGACATTTTCAATAATAAATCCTGATGTGTAGTAAGTATCAAAGAATGTACTTTGATATCCCTTCAACACCAATGAAATTAAAGGAAAATAGAAGCTGAAAAATCCGCAGGCCAATATTCCTATAAGCATATTTCCTGTCAGCATTATTGAAAATACTGTCAGAAAATAACTCATTATAAATAATAATGTCCACTCTGCTATAGACCACAATGCCGATGTGATTACAATTATTTCACCGGTATTTGCAAGTATCAAAAGACTTGCCACTATTTCACAGATAATAAACGGTATAAGAACTATAAGTATTCCGTTTATTATCTTAATAAAATAAAGCACCTCTCTTTTCACCGGCAAACTGTGATACATATCTACCTTCTTTTTGGAATAGAGATATGAAAATCCTGACATTGCCATAACCAGAGCCAATACTATAAATATCATTCCAAAAAAAGGATTTTTAACATCTATATAGGAAATAAAGTTTAATGCCAAATCAGCCTTATAAGAGTATGCACTACCTTCATATAAATTAAAACTTATCATCATAGCGGTTGCCACGATAAGCGAAAAGAAAAATATAAGAATACTGATCGCCAGAGTCCAAACTCTTGTTTTAAAGTCCTCTTTCATCAATTTAAAAAATAAGCTTTTTGATGTCATATCCATACACCTCCGTTTCACTTATAAATATCTCTTCAAGGCTGAGTCCCATCATCTCATAGAATACAGGGGAAAAGGACTCCATTTTCTCTCTTATATCCTCCTCACTTCCCTTTATGGTGATTGTGTGCACTCTGCCGCTGTTTTTCACCTGCATAATATCAAGTTCTTTAAGTCTTTCCATATCGAAGTCTTTTTCAAATACACATTGCACCTTATGGATATTCAACTTCATATCGGATACATCCTTTGATAAAAGTATTCCACCCTTATGTAAAAGTCCCACATGATCGCATATATCCTCAAGCTCTCTGAGGTTGTGTGACGCTATTATAGGTGTAAGTCCTCTCTCATCCATCTCCTTTGCAAAAAGACTCTTTACCGCCTGCCTCATTACAGGATCAAGTCCGTCAAATGTCTCGTCGCAGAGCAGATATCTGGTGTTTGCAGCCACTCCTATTGCAATGCAGAGTTGCTTTTTCATACCCTTTGAAAAAGTATTTACCTTTCTGTTGATATCCAGATCAAGTGCCTTCAAGATATCTTGACATTTCTTAACATCAAAGTCTCTGTAAACAGATGTATAAAACTTTATTATCTCTTTCGGTGTGGTATTTGAAAAGAAAAACTGGTCATCTGAAATATAGAAAAACTTTTCTTTTGCCATTATATTTTCAAATACATTTTCATCATCTATAAGTATCTCACCGCTGTCAGGTTTTAGTATTCCGGCAAGTACTTTTAAAAATGTACTCTTTCCCGCACCATTGGTACCTATAAGTCCGAACACATCTCCGTCTCTTATGCTTGCATTGATATTGTCAAGCGCCTTTATATTGTCAAAACTCTTGCTTAAATTCTTTGCTTCTATCATGCTCCCTCCTTCGCTTTATGTTCCGGATAAAACTCTTCCACTTTTTTACAAAATTCTTCCTTACTTATTATCTTTCTTGATTTGTCTACAAGTTCTTCAAGCTCTTTATATATGATGCTTTTCTTATTTTCCTTTATAACATCCATATCAGCTACAAAACTTCCGACACCTTTTACACTGTATACATAGCCTTGGCGCTCCAACTCGATATATGCCTTTTGTATAGTGTTGGGATTTATCGAGAGTTCTACGGCAAGACTTCGTACAGACGGAAGCTTATCGCCGGGCTCCAATGCCCCGATAAGCATAAGATCCGAAAGCCTGTCCATCACCTGTTCGTAGATGGCTCTCTTATCTCTTGAGTCAATTACAATCATAGATTTCTCCTTTTAACTGTATTATCTATCATAGTACAGTTAATATAGCACCTTTATCGTCATATTTCAATAGCAATTCTGATTTTTTCTCTATGGAAAATCAAATTAAATAGTGTTATAATAAATATTTGTAAATTTTTATGAGGAAGAATATATGATAACAAAAAGAGAAGATATAAGAAATATTGCCATTATCGCCCATGTAGACCACGGTAAAACTACATTGGTCGATCAGCTCTTAAAACAAAGCGGTGTTTTCAGGGCAAATCAGGAAGTGGCTGAAAGAGTAATGGACTCAAATGATATAGAGAGAGAAAGAGGAATCACCATTCTATCAAAAAATACCGCTGTGCACTATGGTGATACCAAGATAAATATCATAGATACACCGGGACATGCGGACTTCGGCGGAGAGGTGGAGCGTGTTCTCAAGATGGTAAACGGTGTTGTTTTGGTAGTAGATGCTTATGAAGGCGCTATGCCTCAGACAAAGTTCGTTCTAAGAAAAGCTCTTGAGCTTGACCTTGAAGTACTTTGCCTTATCAATAAATGTGACAGAGAAGAAGCAAGACCTGAGGAAGTTGTTGATGAGATTCTGGAACTTTTACTTGATCTTGATGCAAATGAGCATCAGCTTGACTGTCCTTTCCTATTTGCCAGTGCAAGAGGCGGCTGGGCAAGATACAATGTAAATGACACCAATGAGGATATGAAGCCTTTATTTGAGACTATAATCAAGCATATACCTGCACCTACAGGTAATGAAGATGCGGATCCTCAAGTACTTATCAGTACAATCGACTACAATGAATATGTAGGTAGAATCGGTGTAGGTAAGGTTGATAACGGTATTATCAAAGTAAATCAGGAAGTTGCTTTGGTAAACCACCACGACCCTGATAAGATGAAAAAAGTAAAAATAGGTAAGCTTTACGAATATGAAGGCTTAAACAGAGTAGAAGTAAATGAAGCAAGAATAGGTTCAATAGTAGCCATTTCAGGTATTCCCGATATTCATATAGGAGATACTTTGACATCAGTTGAAAATCCTGAAGCTATACCTTTCCAGAAGATCTCAGAGCCTACCATTTCTATGAACTTTATGGTAAATGACTCTCCTCTTGCAGGTAGAGAGGGAAAGTATATAACTTCAAGACATTTGCGTGAAAGACTCTTTAGAGAGTTAAATACCGATGTCAGCCTTAGAGTGGAGGAAACAGAGTCTCCTGATTGCTTTAAAGTATCAGGTAGAGGTGAGCTTCATCTTTCAGTGCTTATAGAAAATATGAGAAGAGAAGGTTTTGAGTTTGCTGTAAGTAAGGCCGAAGTTATTTATCACTATGATGAGAGAAACCAAAAGCAGGAGCCTATGGAGCTTGCATTTGTAGATGTTCCTGATGAGTTCTCAGGTGCGGTTATTCAAAAACTTACATCAAGAAAGGGTGAGCTTCAGGGAATGAGCCCTACACATGGCGGATATACAAGACTTCAATTCCTTATTCCTTCCCGAGGTCTTATAGGCTACAGAGGTGAGTTTATGACCGACACCAAGGGAAACGGTATTCTCAATACAGAGTTTGACGGTTATGCTCCATATAAGGGTGATATGTTCTATAGAAAGACCGGTTCTCTTATCGCTTTTGAGAGCGGCGAGTCTATTACCTACGGACTTTTCAATGCACAGGAGCGTGGTACTTTATTTATCGGTCCTGGCGAAAAGGTATATGCAGGTATGGTTATCGGTAAGAACGGTAAGGCTGAAGATGTTGAAATCAATGTATGTAAGACAAAGAAACTTACAAATACAAGATCATCCAGTGCGGATGAGGCGCTCAGACTTGTTACACCGAAAGTCATGAGTCTTGAGGAATCACTTGAATTTATAGATACCGATGAGCTTTTAGAGGTAACTCCTGAAAATCTTCGTATCAGAAAGAAAATCCTCGACCCGACACTTAGAAAACGTTCTATGATAAAGTCAAAGCAATAATATATAAAGGTATCCGTTTTTGGATGCCTTTTTTTACTTATTAATAATAGCTTATAAAAAATAAAGATTATTTAAAGCTGATAGCCTATATTAAATTAATGATGTATAATTCGATATAAGGGCAAAAGCTCCGGATTATTTATGTAAATTTATTTTGAAAAGGAAAAAGTGATGAATAAAGAGAATGAAAATAAAACTCCCGAGAAAAGCTCCAAGTCACCCGGATCAAGAAAAAAGAAATATATAAACAAATTTATATTTCAGGCTGTAAAGACATTTTTTCTTGCACTGCTTGTAGTGGCCGTTCTTGGAGGTGCCATGGCGGTAGGCATGATAAAGGGTATTATAGACAATGCTCCTGATGTGGATGTTGACAGTATTGTTCCTTTAGGATATGCCACCACGGTATACAATGCATCCGGTCAGGTTACCGATACTCTGGTAATGGCCGGTTCAAACCGTGAAGAGGTAACTTATGACGAACTTCCAAAAGTTCTTATTGACGCTTTTGTGGCAATAGAGGACTCCAGATTTTGGAAGCATAACGGAATAGATACCAGAGCTATACTCAGAGCGGTCAGCGGTGTAATAACCGGAAACAGTTCTTCAGGCGGCGGCTCCACCATAACACAGCAGCTTATAAAGAATAATGTGTTCAACGGCGGTAGAGAAAGAAGCTTCGGAGAAAAGGTAGAAAGAAAATTTCAGGAAATGTACCTTGCCGTAAAGCTTGAAAAACAGATGGATAAAAAGTTGATACTTACAAATTATCTGAATACCATCAACCTTGGAAGCAACTCACTGGGAGTAAAAGTTGCCGCAAGAAGGTACTTCGGAAAGGAAGTATCCGATTTAACTCTTTCTGAAGCCACTGTAATAGCCGGTATAACAAAGGGGCCTACCAAGTACAACCCTATTACCGGTCAGGAGGCAAATTCCGAAAGAAGAAAAATAATACTTCAATATATGTATGAGCAGGGGTATATCACAAAGGAGCAGCAGGAGGAGGCTCTTGCAGATGATGTATATTCAAGAATCCAAAATATAAATACGCTTGCAAAGGAGAAAAATAATCACTACAGCTATTTTACAGATGCTTTAATTTCACAGGTTACATCTGCATTTATAAATGAACTGGGATATACCGAAACTCAAGCTCATAATCTTTTGTACAGCGGAGGTCTCTCAATATATACCACTCAGGATCCTTCACTTCAGCAGATTGTAGACAGCGAAGTCAACAATCCTGAAAACTATCCTGATACAAAGTATGCACTGGAATACAGACTTACAGTCACAGACAGTGAAAAGAACACACATAATTATTCCGAAAAGGATATTAACAAATACCATTCAGATGTGCTTCACGACGGCTTCAACGGACTTTATACCACTGAGGATGCCGCAAAAGCGGATGCTGAAAGCTATAAAGCCACAGTGGTTAAAGATGGCGATACAGTAGTAGGTGAAAGTGTAAAAACTGTTTTGGAGCCTCAGGTTTCCTTTGTTCTTATGGATCAAAAAACCGGTGCCGTAAAAGCTATAAACGGAGGTAGAGGTGAAAAAACATCTTCTCTTTCTCTAAACAGGGCTACAAATACTACCAGACAGCCGGGGTCAACTTTTAAGGTGATATCATCATTTGCACCTGCGCTTGATACCAGCGGTGATACTTTGGCTACAACCTATTATGATGCCGAATATACAATAGGAGAAAAAACTTTCCAAAACTGGTATGACAAGCAGGGATATATGGGCTGGTCAAGTATTCGTGACGGTATCATATATTCTATGAATATAGTTGCATTAAAAACACTTATGGAAACCGTAACACCGAGAGTCGGCGTACAGTACGCCAAGGACTTCGGTATCAGCACTCTTACCGATCAGGACTACAATGCATCCCTTGCACTCGGAGGTCTTACAAAAGGTGTTACAAACCTTGAACTTACAGGTGCCTTTGCAACAATAGCAAATCAAGGTGTATATACAAAGCCGGTCTTCTTTACAAAGATTGTGGACCACAACGGAAAGACCTTGATTGATAATACTGCTCCACAGAATCACAGAGTTATAAAAGACTCAACCGCATTCCTTCTTACAGATGCTATGGCGGCATCTACAGAGAACAACAGAAAGTTTGCAAGCAGCGGAATAAATATAAATTCCACATCTACCAGAGCTCATCTCGATAATATGAGTGTAGCAGGTAAGTCAGGTACAACTTCCAAGAATGTGGACGTATGGTTTGTAGGATTTACACCATATTATACTGCAGGAGTATGGGCAGGATGTGATGAAAACCAAACTCTTTCAGACAATGGAGGTACAAGCTTCCACAAGGATATATGGCGAAAGATAATGACTAAAGTTTCAGAGGGTTCCGAGGATATAGGATTCCCCGTTCCCGATTCCGTTGAAACCGCCGTTGTCTGCCGAAAGTCGGGAAAACTTCCTATCCCCGGAGTTTGTGACCACGACCCTCGCGGCGATTCCACATATACGGAATATTTTGCCAAAGGAACGGTACCTACAGAAGTATGCGATCACCATACTACAGTAACAGTATGTAGTGAAAGCGGTCTTTTGCCTACTGCAAACTGCCCGACTACAGTTACAAAGGTTGCACTTATAGTTCCAAGCGGACAGTCAAATACCGATGATTCACAGTATGCGGTGCCTACAGCCACATGCACCATCCATGGCGGACCGAGTCAAATTATCGATCCTAATGCACCTACGGCAAATGACGGAGACGATGCAGGGGTCGGTGTGTCACCAAGAGCCGGTGTAAATCATCCGATTGTGAATCCGAAACAAAATAATGTAACTGTCGGTGTGGCACCGAACGGTGATGTTGTCGGAGCGGCGCCGGGAAGTAATTCATCCGGCCAATCACCTAATACAATTGTTGCACCGACTAAGGCAAACTCAAACAGTTCAAAACCTAAGAGGCAGCCTTCAGAAATAAAAATTCCTGAAACTACTACGGCCTCACCTATAAAAACAGGTCCTTCTTCAAAAGAACCTGATGATTCCGACGTATTACACGGTCCCGGAGTTACTCCGACCACTGAAGCACCACGTTCAGGTCCAGGTGCTCATATGTCCACCGAAGGCCCCGGAGGCCAAGGTTCTCCGGTACTTATAGGGCCGGGACAATAATATTCAAACAAAAAATGAGCTCTACAATTTGTAGAGCTCACTTTTTTATTCACCTAAAATCATCTTGTCGGTCAATACCGCATCCGTTCCGGAATACAATTCCATTATATCTGAAACCGTCATATTCTTTCTCATATCGCCTTCAAGAACTTTTAAAATACTTCCGTTATTCATAACTATTGTTTTATTTCCGAAATGCAAGGCATCTTTGATATTATGTGTAATCATCAAAGTTGTAATATTATTTTCAGTTACTATCCTGTCGGTTATTTCCATTATCTTCTTACTGGTCTTGGGATCAAGAGCCGCAGTATGCTCATCAAGCAGCAAAAGTTCAGGTGTTTCCATGGTAGCCATTAAAAGCGTCAGTGCCTGTCTTTGTCCTCCGCTAAGCCCTCCGACTTCATTTTTCAATCTGTGCTCAAGCCCCAAGCCAAGTTTTGTGCATACAGATTTGAAATACTCTCTGTCACTTCTTCTTACTCCAAGTCCGAATCTCACCTTTTTACCGCGGCTGTATGCCAGTCCCATATTTTCTTCTATTGTCATATGAGGTGCTGTACCCTTTAAAGGATCCTGATACAGTCTGCCTATGAATCTTGCTCTTTTATGCTCCTTCATATATGTGATATCAAGGCCGTTATTATATATTCTTCCACTCTCCACTTCTATATTGCCTGCTATCGCGTTTAACATAGTGGATTTTCCTGCACCGTTACTGCCTATTACAGTTACAAAATCTCCGTCATTTAATTTAAGATTCAAATCACGTAAGGCCTTTTTCTCATTTACGGTATCCTTATTAAATATTACATTAACATTTTTAATTTCCAGCATGTATCTTTCTCCATCTTGCAATTGTAGGCTTTATCAAAGGTATGCTTATTGCGATAACAACTATTACCGCTGAGAAGAGCTTTAAATATATTGCAGGAAGCCCAAGTCCGAATGCCACCGCAAGCATTATACGATATATTATCGCACCTACTACCACCGCAATCAAGTGTCTTAGCATCCCTCTCTTTCCTATAACCGTTTCTCCGATTATGATACTTGCAAGCCCAAGTACCAGCATTCCCGTTCCGACTCCATGTGTAGCTGTCATATTATACTGTGCATATATTGCGCCTGAGAAAGCTACTATAAGATTGCAAAGCGCAAACCCCAGTATTTTCATAGCATCTGTATTTATACTTGAACTTCTGACCATTGCCTCATTATCACCGGTAGCTCTAAGAGAAAGTCCTACTTGCGTCATTAAAAATAACTTTAATGCGGCTACTAAAACAACAACAATTATGAACAACAAAATCAACTTTCCGATATCGGTTGTACCTATAAAAAACTTTTCTTCAAAAGGAGTAAATACAGTCTTTTCACCATAAAAGAAAACACTTGGCTTATCACCCATTACAAAGAGATTTATAGAATACAGACCTGTCATTGTAAGTATTCCTGCCAATATAGCATGAATTTTCAATTTTGTATGAAGTATACCTGTGACAATACCTGCAATCATTCCTCCTAAGGCCCCCATCAAAAGTCCCATAGCAGGATTTTTAGCTACGGACCATATAGCACTGTAAGCCAGGCCTGTAACAAAACTTCCGTCCACCGTCAGATCAGGCAGGTCCAAAATTCTGAAAGCTATAAATAATCCCAGTGATAATATTGCAAATATCAGTCCAAGTTCAATACTGCCAAGTAATGTTGATAATGTCATTTTTACTCCTACTTATTTGATTTAATATCGACAAATTTCTTGTCTGTTTTGATGCTCTCAGGTATCTCTATACCGAGTGCGGCAGCTGTATCTGTATTTACATAGATAAACAAATCATCCTTAAATACTTTTACAGGGATTTCATTTACAGATTTTCCCTTAAGTATTTCATCTACCATCTTAGCTGTTTCTTTTCCAAGATCTGTATAGTCAATACCCACTGTAGCAAGACCGCCGTCCATTACCATTGAGTCTGCGCCTACATATATAGGCTTCTTGGCTTTGATTGCCTCTGCTGTAAGTATAGGCATAGCCTCCGCAACCGTATTGTCGTTTGATACAAATATCATATCAACTTTTTCAAAAAGTGATGCGGCTGCTGTTTGAAGATCGGCACTTGTAGAAATACTTACTGTTTCAAGCTCAAGATTTTTCTCTTTTACATAGTTTTCAAGTAATCCGAGATTAGTTACAGAATTGTCCTCTCCCGGATTGTATATGAAGCCTACCTTCTTTACGTCAGGAGTAATCTGAAGTGCCAAATCCATTATTTTATCAATCTGTACAGCATCACTTGTACCTGTCATTCCCTTGTCAGGCGCATTCATATCTGTAAGTATTCCTGCACCTGTAGGATCTGTAACTGCAGAGAAAACTACAGGTGTTGTCTTTGTCAAACTCATAGCTCCCTGTGCTACAGGTGTAGCGATACCTACTACAACATCCTGCTTATCACCCTCAAAGCCCTGAACTATACTTGTGATATTTGACATATCACCCTGTGCATTTTGGAATGTTATCTTAACATTCTCACCGTCCACATATCCCAGGTTCTTTAACTCATCTTTAAATGAATTATATATTATATCAAGTGATTTATGTTCAACCAGCTGAATCACTCCGATTTTTTTCATCTCTGTGCTGTCTGTAGCCTCCGCTTTTGCACTCTCGGTAGCGCTGCTTTGTTCTGCGGTAGTTTCGGTATTAGCGCTCTGCGCCGTATCCGCCTTTGGTGTACATCCTGCCATCAAAATCGCACCTATTGCAATAATTCCAAGTTTCTTTATTAAATTCATTTTCTCCTCCTTAAGGCATCCGATATAGAGATATTTACCGACAGTGACCTTTACACAAAAAACGCAGGCCCACTTATCCAAAGGACAAGCAAAGCCTGCGGTACCACCTTCATTAGTAAAAATACTCTCTCTAAAAAAATGCCGACACATTTTCTGCCCGGTAACGGGAGCACCCGTCTTAGCTACTTGTTTCCTTTCACCTCGCCCTCATGGGTCCATATTAAAATCGTCATCCCTATCGGTTCTCAGCACCTCCGACTCTCTGTTAGTAACTAATTTCTTTTCTCCCAATCAACGGTTTTATTAATTTATACTGTAAAAACTTAAAATTGTCAACATTTACCACTAAAATTTATGCATTTATTTTCCTGAAAAAATTCACTATCAGCGGCATTACAATAATAAATGATATAATATCCGCCACCGGTTGTGCAAGCTGTATCCCATATATTCCCAAAAACTTCGGCAATATAAGCACCATCGGAACAAATGTAATACCGCTTCTTAAAAACGAAGCTATTGATGAAGCCAGATTTTCTCCCGCTCCCTGAAACATCATACTGGCGGCAAGCGTAATAGGTGATAAAAATAAAACCACACATTGTGCTCTTAAGGCAAAAGTTCCAACCTTTATAACATCGGCATCATCTCTGAATAAACCTATTATATGTCCTGAAAATATAAGTGAGACAATACTTAAAATTCCTATTATTATCATACTGAGTCCACAGCAAAATACAAAAGCCCTCTTCACACGCTTAAACTTCTTTGCCCCGTAGTTAAAAGCCGATACGGGTTGGAAGCCCTGTGAAATTCCAAGTGCAACGGCAAATATAAAATTACATACTCTGCCGACAATACTCATAGCCGCAATAGCCGCGTCACCATAAGGCATGGACATATAGTTTAAAACCATAGTTGAAACACTCATCATTCCCTGTCTTATCAGACTAGGAAAGCCTGTCTCCAATATATTTACAATATCCCTTGCATCTTTTGATACTGCTGAAAGTCTAAGCCTTGAAACTGTTCTTTCTCCACCGAACATTGCAAGCAATACAAAAAAGCTTATAACCTGTGAGATTGCTGTTGATATACCTGCCCCCAAAGTGCCCATGTTGAATACAAATATAAATATCGGATCTCCGATAATATTTAATACACCGCCCAGAGTAAGCCCTACCATCGCAAGTGCGGCTTTACCCTCATATCTTAAAACATTATTCAGCACGCAGCTTCCTGTCATAAAAGGAGCTGAAAGAAGTATACAGATACCGTAGCTCTTTGCATAAGGCATTATCGTATCGGTACTTCCCATCAGTCTAAGCAAAGGCTCCATAAATACTATGCCGAAAATCATTATAAGCACACCCAAAACCAGTGACATAAAAAATCCTGTCGAGGCAAACTTTATGGCCTCATTGCCCTGCTTATTTCCAAGCTTTCTGGATATATTTGAGCCGCAACCATGACCGCACATAAATCCGAGTGCCTGATTTATCGTCATCAAAGAGAATACTATACCTATAGCCGCAGAAGCACTGGTACCAAGCTTTCCGACAAAAAAAGTATCCGCCATATTGTAAATATTCGTTACAAGCATACTTATGCTAGTGGGAATGCTGAGTCTTAAAATCAGTTTTTCTACAGGAGTCTCCGTCATTTCCCTGTACTGCCTGTCTAAAGCATTCATATTTTCCATAAGTTACCTGCCTCTCTGCTCACATATAAAAAATATTGACAATGTCACTATAAAATAAAACCATGTGGCAGGATTTGAAAACCATGTGGTAAAAAATGAAAGTGCGAGATAAATAAATACTTGTGCATATATAATATAGAATGTTGCATGCCTTGTACTTCTTATCATTTTCTCAAAGAAATAACCGATACAGCCAAGCCCCGTGGAAAATACGGCAACTCCGGCTATTCCGAAGTCATAAAAGGCATCATAAAATAATGTCACTGTTGTAAGTTCGGTTTTGTTTACAAAAATAGGGAAGTCCACTATCTTCGGATATATAAACTTAATTCCGGTAAGTGCCCAAAGAGGAAAAAGTCCCTTTAATCCGAAGCTGTGTTTCGGCAACTCCTTTATCAAAGTATCCAGATTGTCATAATTATTTGCAATATAAATATATGGCTGACTTATAAAAATAGGCAGATTATATTTCATTTCAAATATTCCGTTAAGATACTCCACATTATGGCTTCTTGCCACAGAAAGCAATAAATACACCGGAACGATAAATACTATAACACTCACAAAATATACAGGCCTTATCCTTTCCCTTTTTAATATAAGTAAGGTTACAAAGGCAAGAAGCACAGCAAACATAAACTGAAATCTTGATACACAAAGTATCGGTATAGCCATAGCAATAATATTGGCTAAAACCAAAAATATTACCTTTATAATTCCAAGCCTACTCTCTTCATTCAAGTAGACAATACTGAAAGCCGGCACTAAAATGCAGCTTACGGTAAAGTAATGCACGCCTGAAATATGAAAATAAGAGTATGCATGAGGAACCCCTTTTTCAAAAACAGGAATAAACCCGAGTACAATGGCCTCAATATTAAAAGCTGTCAAAGATGTAAGTGCAAGTATAATGATACATGCATACATCATATCCTCATTGCTTCTTTCAAGCACTCTCTCTCCGTTTGAATAAGGATTACCCTTAACTGCCTTCAATATATCAAATACAATATAAAAGCATCCGAAGGCCAGAGCAAGACAAATCCACGTACTGTCTCCCCATGGTTTTGCAAGGTATGAAAACTTCATAGCTGCAAGGCCCTCACCGCCGATAAAAGCCAGTGCAAAAATACCTCTAAGATTTACCAATGATTTCGAGTATCTGTATTCCTTAATATACAGATATAATGCCGCCAAAATTAGAACAAACCCGGACAGGGCATAGTGCTCCATCCGGGATAATGCATACGCTAATAAACTGCAAACAGTGTATATTAACATCCAATCTCCTCTGTCAATTTCTTTAAGTACTCTTTAATCTCACTCTCTGTTGACATCTCAAGCACCTTATCCACCTTAGCTTTTAAGTCCTTACTGTCACACCCGGAAATTATCTGTCTTGACTTCAGTATACTTGAAGCCGACATTGAAAATTCATCCATACCCCATGCTAAAAGTACAGGAATAAGTAAAGGATCCGCTGCAGCCTCACCACACATTCCTACCATTATTCCCGCCTTTTTACCTTCTGTAATAATTCTGTTGATACTTCTGAGTACTGCCGGTGAAAATGGAGAATACAAGCCTGCAATTTTTACATTTCCTCTGTCTACGGACATAGTATATTGAATCAGATCATTGGTACCTATGCTGAAGAAATCCACCTCTTTTGCAAAGATATCTGCAAGTAATGATGCAGCTGCGGTCTCCACCATGATACCGACTTCTATATTTTTATTATATGCAATATTCTTCTCATCAAGTTCTTTCTTTATATTACTTATAAGCGCCTTAGCTTCTCTTATTTCATCCATTGAAGTGATTAACGGCAACATTATTTTGATATTTCCGAAAGCACTTGCACGAAGCAATGCTCTAAGCTGCGGTATATAAATATCATCTTTTCTGTCAAGACAAAGTCTTATGGCACGATATCCAAGAAAAGGATTCTCATCCTGTACTATTCCCATATAAGGGATTTCCTTATCACCTCCTATATCAAGAGTTCTGATAATAACAGGCTTCCCTTCCATGGCTGCCGCCACTTCCTTATAGCTTTCAAACTGCTCTTCTTCAGTAGGCATACAGTCTCTGTCCATAAATAAGAACTCGGTTCTGAAAAGTCCTATACCTTCGCCACCGTTTTCAATTACCTTTTTTGCATCCTCAGGGCTTCCGATATTTCCGGCTATTTCCACCTTCTTACCGTCCTTAGAAATACTTGGTAATTCTCTGTACTTCTTTAACACTTCCTTGTTTGCATCATATTTTTTCTTTTTATTCTCATAATCCGACTTTTCATTATCTGTCGGCAGTATAATGACCTCTCCGCTCTCACCGTCAAGAAGTATATCCGTGTCATCACTTATATCCTCAGGAAGATTTGAAAGTCCCACTACTGCAGGTATTTCAAGCGCTCTTGCAAGAATAGCCGAATGTGAAGTCTTTCCTCCAAACTGTGTAACTATTCCGAGAACATTATCGGGATTAAGTCCTGCCGTCATAGAAGGTGTCAAATCCTTTGCAACCAGAATACTGCCATAAGGAAGTTTAGAAAGATCGGTATTTTCTATACCGAGTACCTTCTTTATAAGTCTTGTTTTAATATCAATCATATCGGTAGCTCTTTGCTGCATAAGTTCATCGTCCATTGAAGCAAATACTGCGGCATACTGATTACATACCTCTTCTATCACATACTCCGCACAAACACTTTCACCTTTTATGCGATTAACTATCTCATCCACAAGCATAGGGTCGGACATAAGCATAATATGTCCAAACAAAATCTCCGCTTCCTTCGCTGAAGCATTCTTTTCTAAAGCCTGCGACATCTTTTCAGTCTCAGCCTTAGTTATATCCAGAACTCTCATGAAGTTATTAACTTCAGTTTCACTGTCTGAAACAGTTTTCTTTACAACTTCCACATTTTGTTCTCTGACTACTTTTGCGACTCCGATACCGATGCCCTCGGCAGCTCCTACGCCATAAATTTTCATTATAAACCTCTACTTACTTTAACTCACCAAAACCTGAATTTATCAAATTCTTTAAAGCTTCCAAAGCCTCTTTCTCATCCCTGCCGTCACATGTTATCTTAATGGCATCACCACATTTTACACATGCCGCAAGCACACTCAGAACACTCTTGGCATTTGCTGTAGCATCCTTAAATATAATGTTTATTTTAGAATCATATTTCAATGCTTCTTTGCATAAATTACCTGCCGGCCTTAAATGCAAGCCACTTGGGTTTATCACCTTAAGTTCTTCTGAAACCATCCTAAAAAACCTCCCTTAGTTTTCAGCAGCAGAACTGTTCTCTTCACTGCTGCTCTGCTCTACTGTAGTTGTCGTTTCATTTCTTTCGTTTGCCGGACTTCCTATCATAACCTCAAAAGGAGTATATGAATCCACACTCAGACCTGTAGGCAATTCAAATGTAAGAGTTCCGTTATTGGCTCCTGCCGACATCTTACTTACATCAAGAGTAGCCTTAATATCTGAATTTGATACAGTTTCAAGATTTGCGCTAAGACCTGAAACTACAACAGTTATCCTCTCAGGTATAATATTTGTTGAAACTCCGGTTCTTGATCCCTTTATCTCCAAATCTCCTATTGTCAAAGTCACAGACTTCTTATCAAGGGCCTCCACTTTCAATGTCACCTTAATATTTGTATCACCCACTGCCGACACATTTTCCGGAAGAAAATTTTTCACATCGACATCTACAATCACATCACTTGTCGCTCCCTCAACACTGAGCGCCGTTGCAGGTATTGTGACAGCATCAAGTCCTTCAAGTACTTCAGGTTGTCCACGTACCTGTATAGATTTTGTACTGCTCTCTGCACCTGAAAATATATAACCCTCGGCCGCTTCTCCACCTACTTCAAAGTTTAGTGCCAAAGTTCTTCCGTTTAACATTACAATACTGTAATTTACCGTATCAAAACTCTTAGTTACTCTACTGTCGGATATTATAAAAGCATTTCCGTTGGCATCAAAATACTTCAGTTCAGCTTTTCCGGTTACATTACCGTCCATTCCGTCAACATCGATTTCTACACCGACTTTACTGATCTGTCCGATAACGGATACCGGACCTGTGACTGTTACAGTGTTCTTATCAAGCTTTACCTCACCCACAGAATAACCGTCTGACGGAGTACCGGTAATCTTAGTAGTCATAGTAAATTCTTTTCTTTGCAAATCCTCAATACTTATTCTGACAATGCTCGGCTTTGAAGTAACCGCACCTGAAATCAGGTTTTTATTATTTAACACTTCAACCGATATCGGTACCGCACCTGTTATGTCATACATATCTCCAAGATCTATTGAAGCCTTAAAATCTGACGCCGATATCCTGCTCTCATCTCTTGAACGTACCTCATAACTTACAGTTACCGTATTTGCTCCCATTAAAGAATAAGTCTTACCTGCATCGGTAATAACATCGGCATTTAAAACCTCAAGATTAACCGTTTGAGATCTTGTAACAACAGGATTTGAAATATTGATTACAACTATCCATACAAAAAATGCTATAGCCAAAGAGCTGATTTTCAAAACAAGATTATTTGTCTTTTTCATTACCTCTTCCTTTCAACAACTTTGACCATAAAGAGCTCTTCTTCTCCTCCGCTGTATCTTCAAGTAAAACGGAGAGCTCCTTTCTCAGTTCCTCACTGTCATTTACCTTTATCAAATTTCCACCAAGTGCCACTGAAACCCTGCCTGTCTCCTCAGATACTACTATGGTAATGGAATCCGAAACTTCACTTATGCCTATAGCCGCTCTATGTCTGGTTCCAAGATCCTTACTGATTCTCATATTCTCCGATAGAGGCAGATAACAGGTTGCCGACACAATTGTATTGCCCCTTATAAGCACCGCACCGTCATGAAGAGGTGTATTATGTTCAAATATATTTATAAGCAATTGACTTGATACAATACCGTTTATCAAAATTCCGGTCTTTTCTATATTTACAAGACTCTCTTTTCTCTCTATAACAATCAAAGCTCCTGTTTTCGGTTTTGACATTGTAAAAGCCGCATTAACAAGCTCTTCTATCGTACTCTCACCTACATCATCTGTAATTGCTTTATTGTCAAAAGCAAAAATCTTCATTAAATTTTTATTTCCCAACTGCTCAAGAGCCTTTCTGAGCTCAGGCGCAAATATTATAATAAGCGCAGTTACCGCAATGGTTGCAATCCTTCCCAGAATCCACAATATAACATCAAAGTGCAGTATATATGCAATAATTGTAAATCCCAATATAATAAGCAAACCCTTTAACAATGTCCATGCCCTGGTCTTTGTAATCCATGTCATTATTTCATATACAATATATGCAATAATCAGAATTTCAATTATATTGAATACATCTATATGTGGAAAATATGAAAGCCCATCACGCATCAGCCTCGTGATTATGTTCATTCACTACCCCCATTATTTTTGTTATTCTTTTTCTTTCCCTTTGTACTAAACGATTGTACCTTCTTATCTGCAGCTGTAATCGTAATCTTAGGAACAGCCTTTACAAAATAATAATAATCATCATCCTCAAACTGAGCATATTCGGACCTGCTGTAATCCACCGAGAAAACAAAGAAATTATACACATATGCAATAATCACAGATATTGCAAGTCCTATTATAAAGTCCAAAAGAGGAGTGGATATACCGAAAATAAAATCTCCGGCAAATATACCGACCAAAATTGTAATAGCACCGGCAGCAATTGCTATCTGCCATGCATAATCCATATTCTGCTTATGCACCATATACACTATAAAGGTAGTAAGTGCAAATACTATTATAAATAAAAGCATTGTTTTATTTGAAAATATACCGTTTATTGCCTGTGAATATCTTTGTGTAATATCTACAGACTGTGTATTTGTCAAAACACCTATATTCTGCCTCGCAAACATACATGTAAAGTATATAAGTATTCCGGCTGTAATAGGAACAATGCTTACCGCGCTTCCCATAAGTCCCACCACAAGAGGTATAACATACGGTATCTTTACGGCAAAGAGTATCGGTACAAGAATCAAAAGAACACTGTCTCTCTTACCGAATCCATAGTACAAAAATAATGTAAGTATCAGTATAATACCTACCAGTAATGCCAGCTCAAAGGATGCCGTAAACAGATTTACCATTAAAAAAACCGCAACTATTAATACGCCCGCCATATAAGGCAGAAAAGCACCTATCACAGACAATACAATAGGAACCTGAATCACAGAGACTTTATTCTGATAACCCAAATTTATACTTATAAGCATCATAGCTGTAAATAATATTATATATTTAATTCCCTTATCTATTATGGAATGATATTTTGCATAGAAACCTTTCAGGCTGTTTCTAAATACATATAGCTGTAGCATTCTAACCTCCGATATTTTGTGTCTTATCTTTGTTTTCAAACTTTTTTTCAAAATAGTTCAATCTGTCATTGTAGACTTTAAGGCTCCTCTGTGCCTCATCGTACTTTTTTGAAAAAAATCTATATGTAATAAGCTCAAATGCAATCAATCCCAAAATATATATAACAATGTAAACTACCGAAAACACTCCGACTGTAGTTATACCGGACATCAACTCTTCCAAATTGTAAAGAACGGCCAAAACAATTATAAGAAGAAAGCAAAAGGTATAAACAAAAAAGGACTTAAGCATTTGTTTACCCACATAATCCTCTTTGAAATAATTATCTATCTCAAACATCTGCTCGCCCTTCCTCTTTTTTAATAATGCTAATTCCGTCATCTGCTTTATTTTCTCTTCGTTTAGCATACTTTCTCCCAACACAAAACTTTCTGCGACATTTTCATTATTATATCATATCTAAGGTTGCATAGCAAATATGGGAGTGGTGTTGATAAGCTTTCACTTAAACAAAAAAGCTGAAATACCATGTAAAACTTATGATATTTCAGCCGATTTTTATTTTACACCTTCTATAATCATCTTTGCCATAAAATCAATTTTTTCATCTGTCATTCCGGGATATACACCAACCCAGAATGTATCATTCATAATACGATCTGTATTTGTAAGTTCTCCGACAATCCTGTATCCTTCTTTAGCCTCTCTCATCTGATCGAAACATGGATGCTTTGTGAGGTTTCCCGCAAAGAGCATTCTTGTCTGGATGCCGTTTGACTCAAGCTTATTTACAAGTTTCGCTCTGTCAACACCTTCCCTACAAGTAATAAGGAATCCGAACCAGCTTGGATCTCCGTTCTTTACAGGAACCGGAAGTATAATCTTATCTTCTACCGGCTTTAGTGCCTCATATAATCTCTTATAATTTTCTCTTCTTCTTTGTGCAAAGCTTGGGAATTTCTTTAACTGCGCCACTCCAACTGCCGCCTGAAGATCTGTAGGCTTTAAATTGTATCCAAAATGTGAATAAACATACTTATGATCGTAACCTAAAGGCAATTCACCGTACTGACGGTCAAATCTGTGTCCACACATATTGTCTTGTCCTGAATGGCATACACAATCTCTTCCCCAGTCTCTTATGGATTTCATTATCTTACTTAGAACCGGATTAGAAGTATATACAGCTCCACCCTCTCCCATAGTCATATGATGTGGAGGATAGAAACTTGATGTTCCTATATCTCCGATGGTACCTGTAAACTTCTTCTCACCGTCTATAATATATGTGCTTCCAAGTGCATCGCAGTTATCCTCAATAAGCCAAAGATTATGCTTTTTACAAAAAGCCACAACAGCCTCAAGATCAAAAGGATTTCCAAGAGTATGTGCCACCATTACGGCCTTTGTCTTTGGTGACAAAGCTTCTTCAAGCTTAGTAACATCTATATTATACTGTGGTATTGTAACATCTACAAATACAGGTACTGCACCGTATTGTATAATAGGTGTAACCGTTGTTGGGAAGCCACATGCTACAGTAATGACCTCATCACCTCTTTTTACCTGTCTTTCACCTAAAAGCGGTGATGTCAAAGTCATAAATGCAAGCAAGTTGGCACTTGATCCCGAGTTTACAAGTGATACATATTTTGTACCGAACTGCTTTCCAAACTCTTTTTCAAACTCATCAAAATATCTTCCGGCTGTAAGCCAAAATTCCAAAGAAGCATCTACCAGATTTACCATCTCCTCAGAGTCGTACACTCTTGAAGCATAGGTTATTCTATCTCCTTCTTTAAACTCTTTTTTTATATTATGAAATTTGTCGTGGTACTCCTTTACCAACTCCAATATCTCTTTACGAGCATCATCCTGTGTTTTATTTTCGAACATCTTTCCTCCAAATTCTATATACTATTTATTCAAATAATATTTTATCTGCTTTTCAGTGACAGTATTCATGTCCTCTCCATTGTTCCATGCCTTATACCATTCCACACTTAAATCAATGGCTCCATGAACATCAAGCCCCGGTTCCCATCCATATACCGCTTTTAATTTGTCACAATTAAGCTTTAAAAATCCCGCCTCATGAGGACCGCCGTCTGATTGAATTTTGAAATCAAACCCATCTCCCCAGGCTCTTTTAAAACTTTCTACAAGCGTCTTTGCATTTACACAGTCACTGTCATCCGGACCTACATTAAAATATCCCTCAAACTTTTCTCTGTTCTCTGCCTGTCTCATAACTATATCAAGATAAATAAAGAGTGGCTCAAGTACATGCTGAAAAGGTCTTATTGAATTCGGATTTCTTATTATAACGGGATTCTTTGATATTGCCGCTCTAACACAGTCAGGAACGATCCTGTCTTTTGCAAAATCTCCACCACCTATTACATTACCGGCTCTGGCTGTAGATACAGGTAATTCATTTAAAAAACTCTTTTTATAGCTATGTGTAACAAGTTCCGAGCAGGACTTTGAATTGGAATACGGATCATAACCGTCAAGGAAATCATCTTCCACATATCCTCTATCCTGTTCTTTATTGTCATATACTTTATCTGTTGTAACATTCAAAAAACTTTTTACACTTTTTGAGAGTCTTACACATTCCATTATATTTACAGTACCCATAACATTGGTTTCATATGTATAAACAGGTCTATCATAAGAATCTCTAACTATAGGCTGTGCCGCCATATGGATTACATATTCCGGCTCTACCTCATCAAATACCCTCTTTAAACGTTCAAGGTCTCTTATATCTCCGATAACGGAATTCATCTCTGTATCCAAACCTAAAATATCAAAGATATTAGTATCAGTAGGTGGGTTAAGAGCATATCCGGTAAGGTTTGCACCACACATTATAAGTATCTTAGAAAGCCAAGAACCTTTAAAACCTGTGTGACCTGTAAGAAGTACTCTCTTTCCGCCATAAAACTTTTTTAACTCTTCAAAATTCATTTATTCAGTCCACCTCATCCATGGAGCCTTTCCGCTTGCCCACAGACTTTCCAACTTTTCCTTTTCTCTTTGTGTATCCATACATTGCCAGAAGCCGTCATGTTCAAATCCCATGAGTTCGCCATCCTTGGCAAGATTTAGCATAGGTTTTTGCTCAAATATCGTAGCATCACCCTCTGTGATATAATCAAATATATTCGGATTCAATACCATGAATCCGCCGTTTATAATGGCAGAGTCATCTTCGCTCTTTTCTCTGAAAGATGTAATGAGACCCGATTCATCTTTTTGCAGTACACCCTTTTGCTGCGCAAGACTTACCGTGGTTATTGTGGCTGTCTTTCCATGACCTTTATGAAACTTAAGTAGTGCATCTATATCCACATCTGCAACTCCGTCACCATATGTAAGCATAAAAGGCTCATCTTTTAAATGCTCTTTTGCTCTCAAAATTCTTCCACCTGTCATTGTATTAAGACCTGTATCAAGTACTGTGACTTTCCAGTCTTCCGCATTTCTTCTGTGTACTTCCATCTTATTATGCTTCATATCAAATGTAACATCAGAATTGTATACAAAATAATTTGCAAAATACTCTTTTATCTTATTCTGCTTATATCCTGCCAAAATAACAAATTCATTAATTCCAAATGTTGAATAATACTTCATAATATGCCATAAAATCGGCTGACTGCCAATCTCAATCATTGGCTTTGGTTTCAAATGGCTTTCCTCAGAAATTCTTGTTCCGAGTCCGCCTGCTAATAATACAACTTTCATAACCCCTCATTTTACTGAAATCTGTTTGCTTCAGACTATTTTATCATTTCATATGAAATATTTCAAATTTATAGATATTGAAATTAAATCCTTAATAGTCTTATAGACTATATTTTTTCTTTCTAAGCACTCTGTACAATCCACCTCTTATATTATTGGGTGCCAAAGTGATTAAAGCAGTAAACATTATTCCTATTATAAATTCCGATATGTTTGTATAATGAAGCTTATTTTGAATTTTTCTTAATCTGAAATATGTAAGAAAATATCCCAAACCACCTCTTCTATTTGAAAAATTTCCAAGCCTGGCATTTACCAAAACTTTATCTATATTAGCGATTTTATATTTTTGGGCAAGCATTCTGCTCCAGAGATAATAGTCTTCCAAACCCGGCATCGGCTGATATCCGCCCACTTCCAACACGTCTTTCTTCTTAAAGAAAACTGTCATATGATTTAAAGGGTTCCTGTATTTTCCATACTTATAAAGTTCATCATGATTTAAAGGCATTGTTTTTGTTCTTAAAGATTTACCTTCCTCAATAAACTCAGATATATATCCACCTACCACTGATACATCAGTATTTTTTTGCATATATTCCGCTTGAACTTCAAATCTATCTCTTACCGCTATATCATCACTGTCCATTCTTGCAACATAATCACTCCTACACTTTTCCAACCCTTTTTGTAGTGCTATTCCCAAACCCATATTATTTTCCAACTGTACACAGATAAAAGCTATATTATTTTCCTCGAACTTTTTTCTTTCTTTATGCAGTATCATTTCAAGTTCTCTGGTAAGTGTCCCATCTTTTACCAATACAAATTCTTTTGGTTTTAGAGTCTGGTTGAATATACTCTCCAATGCTCTTTCTAAGAACTCCGGCCTTTCCTTTATATAAACAGACATCAAAACTGAAATTTCCAAGTTTACCCCCTTTCATAATTACTTTAATGTTTTAGTATTATAAACAAGTAGACTATACTTTTACTACCTGACTTCACTTTATTGTTTTTATACTTGATTAAAATTTTTCTTTATTCTCATCATTCTCACCGAACATATCGCTATCCCGGTTCCTATAACACTAAGCAGGATATTCACACTCAAAAGCGCTCTCATCCCCACATAATCAAGTATTGCTCCGCCAAATAATGATCCGAGCACTGTACCGGCCGACATCATTCCTGTCATAAACGCCTGTCCGGTTGCATGGTCTTCTTCTCTTACTGCTGTTCCGGTAAAATATACTGATGCTGCAGCTATTATTGCAAAGCTGCATATCTGTGAAAGCTGAGTAATATATATCATTCCGATATTAATTGACACAAAATAAAGTACCGCTCTTAATATATATCCTGCACATGCAAGAATCATAAGATTTCCCACTTTTATCTTACTCATAATAAAGGAAAATGTAAACAAAACAGGAATCTCCACTACTGCCTGAATAAACATTGCCGTTCCGAGATTACTGCTGTTACCACCAAGATACTGTACAATTTGCAAAAGATATGTTCCTATAATATTATGTGAGAAGAAAATAAAAAGCACTGCCAAAAGCATTACAGAAAAATATGGATATTTTCTTATAAAGCTGATTATATTTGTTTGCCTATATTCTTCACTCTCAAATACAGATTTCTTTGTGGGTGGCATTGTACTTACAACACATAATAATAAAACCATTATTATCAGGCCGGAAGCAGGTATTATTTTTGTCCCGAATCTAAGTGCCATATTACCGATAAGCAGCGCCATAATTGCATACATAGCGGAACCTGTACCTCTGGCAACTCCAAAATTGAGTTTTATCCCTTCTCTCTCATATGCAAACAGTGCTGTATTTATCATCGGCAAATATATACTTGCTATTATATACATCGAGCCGAACAAAACTGCAATCAGCCACCTCTCTTTTACAATAAACATCATAATACATATAAGTACATATGGTAATCCCAATAAGATAATCATTCTTTTCCATGTAAGAATTTTTATTCTGTCACATAAATTTCCCGCCATAGGTTGTAATATTACTGCCACCAAACAAAATACAGCTGTAATAACGCCTATCATACTGTTGCCAAATCCGTTGCCCTGTAAATAAAACGCAATAAACCCGGCACTTGGACAAAACATCATCCAGTATAGCCCTTGCAATAAAATATATTGGATATTTATTTTTCTATCTTTCATTTTCCTTGTTTTCCTTACTTATCCAATCTATCACTTCATCAAGGTCAGCCTTTACATCATCAACTTTTGTTCTTATCTCATCTGTCGGTTCTATTGTATCAGGAACCATTATTACCCTAGCACCTGCTGCAATTCCGGCATTTAACCCGTTTATAGAGTCTTCCAGTACCAGACTTTGTCCTATGTCTGTTTTCACCTTGCTTGCAGCCTTTAAAAATATATCCGGTGCCGGCTTACCGTTTTCTATCTCATCACCGCATGTGAAATCATCAAAATAGTCATATACATTTGCCATTTTAAGATATTTTATTGCTACCTCTCTCTTGGTTGATGTCGCAAGACAGGACTTAATATTGTTTTCCTTCAAATATTTAAGTAAATTATCAAGTCCCTTTTTCTTTGTAAGTCCATTCTCTCTTATATGAGAAACAATATATTCCTCTCTGGCATCTCTGCCCTTTTCAATATCAAATTCATCGCCTGCATCAGCTCTTAAAATCTCATATACCAAAGCTCTGTTGGCACCTTTTATCTTTAGTATAGCTTCATCACTTATTTTACACCCCTGTAGTAGGGCCGCATTCTGCCATGCTCTTCCATACAGTCTTTCTGTGTCAAACATCAGACCGTCCATATCAAATAAAACCGCTTTTATCATTATTATATCCACCTTTTTTACTTTATATTAAGATAACATTTTTTTATATTAAAAGCCATAAATTATATTTATCTTCAATTATCAGTAAATGTATTACTATGATAATTTATCCTTCCAACCGATTACCCGCTCTCTCATTCCCTCTATATCCAGTACTCCATAGGCAAAACCCTTTCTTACAAGTTCTTCCGGTACAAATTCATCATATTTTTCAAATACAGGCACTTCCTTATCATAGACCAAAGACATAGGATCTATTTCGCCGGACGCTTTTTCACTTACTGTCTTATAAAATTCTTTTTCACTTACATTCATAGTAAATTGTACAAAATACGGCCTTGAAGGATTTAAACCTTTAAGTCCGATTTCTTTTGCGCAATATACTTTTAAAAATCTCTCAAGCGCCAAAAATGCATAGCTTCCAAGCCATGGAAATAAGGCCCACATATTCCCGCCAAGATGTATAAGCGGCTTATTTAGCAACTCAGCCTTTTTAAAGCAATCTCTGGCTTGTGCCAGTCTGCCTCTACCATGACTCATCAAGTACATATATGTATCTGATGAGCTGAGTACTTCTTTCATTTTCTCCAGTACATGTGTATGTATATCTCCTGCCACATCTCCAAAATAAGCCGGAATATTTCCCTTTACCAAACTTACATATATAGCTCTTCTTTTATGATCTACTTCCTCCACAATCCACACTCTGCCTGCAATTGCAACCTTACCCCCTCTTTCCGGCGGTCTCACAACAGTTCCAAGTTCTTGTGACTCTGTTCGTACGGAATATTCTATGTTCTCCTGAAAAACAGCATAAAATTTATAGTTATTTACCACTCTTTCACCGGAAATCCCCACTATAAGTCCGCCATTTTCAGTCCTGTTTATATGATCTGTTTTCATCAAATGAAGCAATAAAAGCCTAAAATCATCCCGACTTATTCTTCTGAAGGCCGACAGACTAAGGACTCTGCTTGCCAGCTCGGCAGGTGTCATTTCTCCCATTGAAGCCAATGTGCTCATTGTTTGATGGTAGAGCAAACTGTATGGAAGCCTGTCAAGTCTTGGAGGCTCCACAAATTTTTCTTCCACATATAGCTGTACCAAAGCTATTCCCTGTATAAGATACCATGGTATCATCTCAGGCATCATTGCCCTGGGCTCAGGATGATCCTCCCTCATAACAAACCACATTTCCGAAGGTGCCCCTCTCCTTCCGGTTCTTCCGAGTCTTTGTAAAAATCCTGATACGGTAAAAGGAGCATCTATTTGAAATGCTCTCTCAAGTCTTCCGATATCAATTCCCAATTCAAGTGTCGCAGTAGCACATATCGATATCAAGGAATCATCATCCTTCATCTCCTCTTCCGCACTCTCTCTATATGATGCGGAGAGATTGCCGTGATGTATTAAAAACCTGTCGGATTCATGATTTGCTTCACAGTATTGTCTAAGCTGTTGGCATACAATCTCACATTCTTCTCTTGAGTTTGTAAATACGAGGCACTTTTTTGCCTTTGTATGTTCAAATATATATGCGAGTCCCGGATTTGCACCTTTCGGTGCGTATCCGGTATTTAACTCCTCTGCTGTATCCTCATAACAGGCGGCTTGCGGATCTGTATTGAAGAAATGTTCCATTGATAATCTCCAGGTTTCCTTGCCTCTGTCAAACTCAGGTATCAATGTTTTCCTCTTGCTTCCGGATGAAAGAAAATCACCGGCAAGCCTCGGATTTCCTATGGTAGCGGAAAGCCCCACTCTTCTCGGATTACATCCTGCCATTTTACAAAGCCTTTCTATAAGGCAAAATGTCTGTAATCCTCTGTCTGCTCTAAGCAAAGAGTGTATTTCATCAATCACTATAAATCTTAGATCATGAAAAAGAGATGATATTTCCATATGCTTATTTATCATCAATGATTCCAATGATTCAGGTGTTATCTGTAAAATACCTGATGGTTTTTTTAACAGTTTTCTCTTACCGGTCTGAGTCACATCACCATGCCATCTTGTCACTTTAATATTTGCTTCTTCACATATAAAATTTAACCTTGAAAACTGGTCATTTATAAGAGCTTTTAGTGGTGCTATATAAAGTACTCCCACACTGCTTGAAGGATTTTCCTCAATCAAAGTCAATATCGGAAAGAATGCCGCCTCTGTTTTTCCCGAAGCTGTAGATGCTGTTAAAAGCAGGTTTTCATCAGTATTAAATAAAACATCTGCAGCGGCATTTTGCACACCTCTAAGCATCTCCCATCCCGAATTATAAATATATTCCCTTATAAAAGGGGCATATCTTTCATACGTGTTCATAATGTAAACTCCACAAAATTTTCATCGGTATTATCTGATACCGCCTCCGACTTCGCAAAAGAGAAATCGGAAGATTCCAAAAGTTCATTTATTTTCAAATCCGGATTTTGATATATAAGATCCAAAAGCTCAATAAAATCCCTTATCACTTCTCTTGGAGTAATGTTTTCTGCTGCTCCTATTCTGGAATACTCAAGTTTTATAAAATCTCCCAGATCTATATCACTTAGTTTCATATTATAGCCATAGAGTCCGGCATGCATATCTGAGAGTTTTTCACATAATACAAGCATCTCCTCCGGAGTCAGTGCTTCAAGCCTTATCACAGGCGAGAGCAGATCTCTCATACCGGGCTTTGAAAATTTGCCTTCCGAGAGTCTTGAACGAAGAGCCTCATAGCTGTATATTCCCCTTCTCTTATCTTCCAATGTCTGTGGCGTTGCACCCATTATAATTCCGAGATATTTTGCCTTACCCTGCAATGTGTCATTATACATTGTAAGCATCTTTTCATAATTATATTGTCTTGTAACAGCATTAGGTATCTTATATATATTTACAAGTTCATCTACCATGATCATCATTCCGCTATAGCCCGCAAGTCTGAAAAACATGGCAAACAGCTTTAAATACTCATACCAGTCCTCATCTGTGATAATTATATTGACTCCAAGCGCTTCCTTTGCATCTGTCTTTCTGCTGTATTCGCCTCTAAACCAACGAACAATTTTCATCTTTGTTTCATCATCCCCGTCTATATAGGCGTGATAGTATTTAGACAGTAGTGAGCCGAACTCAAATCCGTGGACCATCTCTGAAAGTCCTGCTATTACAGTATATATTTTCTTATCCACCTCATCTAAAAGTTCTTTGCTTCCCGGTAATACTCCATTTTTTTCTATACAATCCGTCTGAATATTATTTATCCATCTGTCTAAAAGTAATGTTATTGCTCCACCTTCAGGCTTTGTTTTTGTAGACAAATTTCCTATAAGCTCTCTATATGTCGCAAGTCCCTGTCCTTTAGTTCCCTGCAGTCTTCTTTCCGGTGAAAGATCCGCATCCGCTACTATAAAGCCCTTATCCATCACATAATTTCTTATGGTCTGTAATAAAAAACTCTTTCCGCTACCGTATTTACCTACAATAAATCTAAATGAAGCACCACCTTCCGTCACTATATCCACATCATGCAGCAATGCCTCTATCTCATTTTTTCTGCCAACCGTAATATATGGCAAACCTGTTCTTGGAACCACTCCTCCCTTTAATGAATTTATCAAGGTTTGAGCAATTCTCTTAGGTACCTTTTTATCTTCATTCATATATCTCTCCTATAATATCCAAAATATCTTCTCTGTAATCCTCTACCAAATATATTTCACCGCCTTCACATTCCAATATATTGTCGCCTATATCTTCAAAGAAAGTCTCATTGATATTGTCTGTAATAATTGATGTAAACAGATTATTTGACTTTATCAGCTGTTTATAATCTTTTCCTGCAATAATATATTTTAAAATCTTTAAATTTATATCGTCTGATATCTCAGATATTTTATCAGAATCTGAGTTTTCTGTTTTGCTCTTATTACCGTCATTATAATTTATACAATGCTTTTCTATAGTTTCTTGTATATCAGCCTTTTCATCTATATCTGTATCTTCGTCTACAAGCAAACTTGTCTTTGTAATTTCTGCATCATTTCGAATCTTTTTTAATGCTGAAAAGTCTATATTTATTCGGTTTCTTTCATTATGCTTTATCTCTTTAACAGCCTTGTCAAAAGCATCTTTAATATACGAAGCAATCATGGTATCTTCCATACTTGGTTTCAAGTAATATCCAAGCCTAAATTCATCTCTGATCAATCTGTCAATTTCATGAACTATAGATGTAAGTTTCTTTCTATTAAAATATGCCCTTATATAAGACTTCTCCTTCCACCTACCGGATTTACAATGATAAGACCTCACTCCATTTACTATATAGTCGATATCCGGGATTTCTTTATCATTCCAATAAACGGCATTCAATAACGGATATATGCTTCTGTTTTGCAACCTCCCAAAGCAATGTGTAAATATACTTTTGCCGTCAATATTTCCGGTCTTTAAAATATATTTCCACACATAGGCATATATAATTATACTTTTCTCTCTTTCTTTTTTTAAACTTATAGAATTTAAGAATCTCTTACCTGCGAAAAAACTTATTGCCTCAAATACTTCTATATCATCATAATTTCCGGATTTTTTCAAAATTTCAAGTGCATGATCTCTGTCTAATATCTCTTTATCAATATATTTTTTTACCTCATCCACCGGAAAAGCTTTAACAAGTGAATACTCCAAATACCATCTATGTAAATTCCTTTTTATCTGCGTATTATCTTCTAAAAAACTGCCTTCTATAAATTTTTCTTCAAACTCTTTAAGTTTGTTCAAACTCTCAACAGATGAAGAACTGCCTATACCGCAAAGAAGCTCATAGATATATAGGTAAACAAAGGATGTAAAGGTTTTGTTATATACGCCATTCCTAACTTCAGTTCTCCATGTAAAATAAGTCCTCAATTGTTTATCGCTCAAATCATGATATGTGGTAAAATAACCCGAAATATCACATACCTGCCCATGATAATCATCCTCATAATCTTCCATAAACTTGGCCTGCCTATAGAAGTTTTTAGCTCTTAATTGTCCGGAATAATCATCATATCTATATAGTTTTCTCATTTCAGTAATTTTCTCCGGAATATACTCCTTTTTCTTTAGAAAATCACTTCCTTTTGCAAACGGTAAAAGCGTATCCGTATATACAGAATTACTTTTACCGGTATCTGATAAAGCTATGTCTTTAGGCGGATTCCCATGTAATACTGCCTTATCAAATAATTCAAATATATGATCTCTATCAGTTTTATCATTAAATGATATGCCTATCCAGCTACTTCCGTGCATACGCAAAGGATCAACTATATACTCTTTCATCCTATCAAATAAACTTGCTTCATATTTCAAATCACAATGCTCTATCCATCTTCCGGTATCAAAATTCCACTCCTTTATAAGAAGCGCTATCATCTTTCCCGTTAAAGGATGGCACAGCCTTGACATAGTTAAAGAGCTGTCCCATCTGTCGGACTCTTCAATATTATGTTTTTCTTTTATATAATCTAACAGCTCCTTTAATTCCATTTTCCATCCTTCTTCGGTCGCAAAAAGGTCTGAATCCTCTTACAAGAAAATTGTATCAGGTTTCAGACCTGTAGGCATCACTATATTATGCAACAGCAAAACTTGACAAATCAAACAGACTGCCCAGAGATGTTCCGAAATCTGTAGGCTTCATAGCCTCCGCTATCTTACTGAGCGTAGTATCAAACAATTCACGGTCTTTAAAAATATGGAAAAGCTTTGCTGTATTTCTTGCATCATCCAATGCACTATGCTCTCTTCCCAGAAAATTAATGCCTGCCATATCAAGTGCGAGACTTAATGAAACCTGTTTATCAAATCCAAGTTCGGTATCGAATTCTTCCTGAAAGTCATTCCACTCATTTGAAAATATCTTAGATTCAATAGTGCTTATATCATATTTTTTCAGTCTTAACTCCTTTGAAACTTGCTTGTAGTCATTATCGCTCCATGCATATATCTTAATATCATCATCTACACCAAGACACCAGTTCGAAAACATCTTCAAAGCCTCGTTAAACTTAGGTGCATTTATAACCATATCGTAGGTAATTCCTGTCAAATCTCTCACTATTGATGTAATTCTTGTATTGTACTCAGGTTTTACATAGGTTCTAAAGGATGATATCTCCTGAAAGTTTTCATCCAACATTATAGCACCTATTTCAATAGTCTCCATAGTACACCCAAGATTTCTATGCTCTTTTCCAACTTTGTTCATTTCCAAATCAACTACGATATGCTTCATAACAGCCTCCTAAATATTTTATACTTATATAATATATAAAATGCTGTACTATAAAAATGCCTTGCAAAGGTGATCATAATGTTTTAACCAATACTTATAATACTATATTTATAATGTATGAACAAGAAAATAAGGGGGATGTGAAAAAACTCGATTAAGTTTTTTCGCATCTCCCTTTTTACATTTATTGTGTATAGTTGACTGAAATCATACGCGAAAAAAGCGCACTTCCCCTACCCCATAGAAATTCTTTTTTGAATCTATGCGGCAGTTCTGTTTCTCATCTTTTTTTTCTGATATTTATATAAATTATGTCCTATCGCCACGAGTAAAACTTCCAGTTTGACTGAATGAATACCTCTTCGGACAATTCTCTTGTACCAACGGTCGTTTTTCATAATTCCGTAAGTGCCTTCTGCTTGTATCGAACGGTTCATTCGTAATAACGCACCATGGATACTTTCTAGGTTTTCAATTACTTCCTGATGCA